>JANSYJ010000009.1 GCA_024742495.1 Bacteroidota bacterium | reverse complement strand
AGTTAACCCTAAAAATTTTGAGTTATCTGTTGGTTACGGAACTGAAACTACTCGATATACCATTTGGCTTCCTAGCTTCTATTTCGATTGGACTTATGCGGAAGATGAAAGCATCAGCAATAATTACGCTTTTCAGGATTCTATCCTTATTTCAGCTAATACCTTTTATAATGTCTATTACGACCAAAAATCATTTCAGGATAGCACTGCTTTTCTGTTTAATGGCAACAAAGGTTTTGTGGCCGTGATCGGATATTTTGACCGAAATACTTATACGCTTAAGAATGTATTTTAAGTCTTCTGCCAATGCCTAATGGCTTGAGGGGGCAAAATCCTCGAATTAATGTTTCATAAGCTTATGCACTTCTCCTTCTATCTCTAAAAAATAAATGCCGGTATTAAAATGCCGGAGGTCTATTAAGTTGTGATCATTCTCAAATCTTCCCCTTTGAAGGATGAAGCCGTCTCCTCGAAAAAGGCGATAGCTAAGATTTTTTAGATTTTCCCCTTCCACATAAAAAACACCCTCGCTGGGTCTTGGGTAAATATCAATTTTAGATGATGCTACATTATGTTCATCGGTATTGAAATAACGGAAGATGTAATTACAAGAATCGGCAATTCCCGTTTCGTAAAGCCCAAGAAGTGAATCGGAATAGCATCTTAATCCAGCACTAAGATTAGCATCGCATGCACCTTGAAACTCGCGGGAATAATAGAAAAAGTAGTCATGCGAGCCTATCTTTTCGGTGATAATGTGTTGCCTTAAATAACCGTCGTAACCGTATAGATCTCCTAAATATTCTAAATCAACATGCTGCTGTTTTAACATCCTGCCATTTACTATAATGAAGCTTGTGGAATTAACCCGCATTTGAATGGTGTCTAATTCTCTGCCGTTCATGTCATTATCCAAAATGGGAAAATTTAAGGTATCTCCCGAGCTCATATTTAAATCATAGACCAGCTGGAACCGATTGAAATCTGGAACAAAAAGAAAAACGCTATCCCCAGACTCGTATACATACTCCACTCTTTCATGGTCCATACAATAAAGATCTTTGTTCTTTATCATCTTTTTGCAAGCAATACCTTGAATTACCGTGTCCTTTTCCACCGAGATGGTCAGGAATTCAAGGTCGCCGGAAAAGAAAAAGCGTTCGGTATAATGCCAAGTGGCCCCTACCGGGAACCAGTCTTGGGCTTTTAGGCCCTGGAAAGAAATGAGAAGGACGAAAGTAATTAAGAGTCTTTGCGCAAGCATATCAGTTATTTAGGCTATGGGCTTAATATCCATTTGTAAAGATAAAGATTCATCCTCGTTGATATTACGCCCCAAGTTAACGAGCTCTTAACTTGAGTAAAGGTTTTAATAACCGGACTTTAATCTTAGTTAAGCTTTCTCTTAAAGCCCTCTTTATTGGTTTGTAATCAACTTAATCAAAACAAAGCAATCAATGAATCGATTTGTACTCCTTCTCCTTGGATTATTCTTTTCTACGGGCCTATTAGCGCAAACTGCGGCAATTAAGGGCTCCATTTACGATGAGAATAATCTGCCTATGCCAGGGGCTTCAATTACTATTGAGGGCAGCAATATTGGCACTAGTTCCGACATAAATGGAAACTTTGCCTTGCTTGGCGTTCCTGTTAATACCACTGAAATTAAAGTGTCATTTATCGGCTACTCCAGCCAAATGATTAAGGTGAGCCTCCAAGCAGGAGCGACCCAATCTTTAACCATAAATTTAGAACCAGCCACCAATGAACTTACAGAGGTGGTTTTGATTGGAACCTATAAAAGAGGACAGGCCAAAGCTATTAGCCTCCAAAAAAATAATACCAATATTACCAATGTAGTTTCCTCGGATCAAGTGGGAAGATTCCCCGATGCTAATATTGGCGATGCCATGCGTCGTATCCCCGGTGTTACTATGCAGAATGATCAAGGTGAGGCTCGCGACATTATTATTCGCGGAATGGCACCTCAATTAAACTCTGTAATGGTTAATGGCGAAAGAGTTCCTTCCGCGGAAGGGGATAATCGACGCATTCAGATGGACCTTATTCCCGCCGATATGATCCAAACTATTGAGGTGAATAAATCGGTAACTCCAGATATGGATGCAGATGCCATCGGTGGAGCAGTAAACTTGGTAACGCGCGCAGCTCCAGGCGAACAACGCATTTCGGTAACTGCTGCCTCGGGTTTAAATCTCTTGTCTCAAGAGCCTATCTGGACCGGAGCCTTTGTATATGGTAACCGTTATTTAGATAATAAATTAGGCTTGGTTGTTTCTGGGTCTTACAACGATCACGACTTTGGTTCCGATAATGTGGAGGCAGAATGGGTGCAAGATGATGCAGGACGCGTTTATGTTGAAGACTACCAATTGCGTAGCTATTTGGTTCGTCGGGTGCGTCGCTCGGTATCGGCTAACTTAGATTACAAAATTGACGGGAACAATACTATCTTCTTTAAATCCATCTACAATTGGAGAGATGACTGGGAAAACCGCTACCGCTATCGGGTTACCGACATCGAATACGATGAGGGCTTAGACAGTTTTGTTGGTGAGGCAGAACGCGAAACCAAAGGCGGTTTAAATAGTGATCGCATTCAAAATCGACGATTAGAAGATCAAAGAATGTGGAACTACCAATTGCAAGGTCAGCATCTATGGTTTAATACCTTAAAAGTTGATTGGTCGGCAAACTTGGCACAGGCCAGTGAAGAAAGACCAAATGAGCGCTATATCGTTTTTAAATCAGACGATGTTTATCCAGTGCAGCTGAATAATGATAGCCGTTTCCCAATTGCTTTACCCACTAATCCAAGTCAATTCGACCTAAATAACCTCGAGTTTGATGAACTTACGGAAGAGTATCAATACACTTTTGAGCGCGACAATAATTATCGATTGGATTTTGAACTTCCTTTAGTATCGGAAGGGAAATACCTTTCAAGCTTAAAGTTTGGAGGACGCCATCGCGGGAAAACTAAGGAGCGCGACAATAATTTCTTTGAATACGACCCTATCTATGGAATTGATCCGAGCAGTATCGGCACTATAGATATGACCGACGATGGATACTTAGCAGGCGATCAGTACGAAGCAGGTGACTTTGCTTCACCAGAATACTTAGGGAACTTGGATCTTACCGATCGCAATCAATTTGATGAGGAGTCGGTAGTAGCTGATTTTGCTCCGGGGAATTATACCGCTTCCGAAAATATTTCGGCGGCTTATGTTATGCTTAAGCAGAGTTTCGGTCCTAAATTAAGTGCCATTGCCGGTGTTCGACTTGAAAATACCGCTATTGATTATACGGGTAATAGATATATCGATAGCACAGATGCCGTTCAAGCGGTAAGTGCCTCTCAGGATTATATCAATGTTTTACCAGGCTTGCATCTGCGTTATGCGCAAAATGATAATTCGGTATTCCGTTTTTCTTTAAACCAAACCTTGGCTAGGCCTAACTATTTTGACTTAGTTCCTTTTCAGGAAATCTTAACCGACGACGAAGAAATCAATTTGGGAAATGCCAACTTAGAGGCAGCAGTTGCTACTAATTTGGACCTAAATTATGAGTACTATTTTAAGAGTATTGGACTTGTAAGTGGAGGTGTTTTTTACAAATCCATAAATGATTTCATTTATAGCTCTGTAAGAGACAGCCTTGTTGGTGGTGAAGAATACGACATTACCCAGCCCAAAAATGGTGGTAATGCACAAGTACTCGGAGCCGAGATTGCTTACCAAAGAAACTTTGATTTCATTGGCGGGAATTTCTGGAAAAACATGAACCTCTATCTAAATTACACCTACACCCAAAGTGAGGTGAGTGGAGTAGAGGGAAGAGCCGATGGTTTAAGCCTTGAAGGAACTGCCGGTAATATGTTTAACCTCTCTTTGAGCTACGAAAGCAAAAAGTTTCTTATTAAGAGCTCAATTAGCTATGCCAGCGATTATATAGATGAATATGGCGGAGAGGCTTTTGAAGACCGTTACTATGACCAGCAAATGTTCATAGATTTTAACGCCTCTTATGCCATTAAGCCTTATTTGCGTGTTTTTGTGGAGGGCATCAACTTAAGCAATACACCCTTGCGCTTTTACCAAGGTATCCCCGAGCGCACCATGCAAGTGGAGTACTACAATGCTCGCATTAATTTAGGGCTCAAATTAGACCTCTAAACATGAGATTTAAAAATGCTTTACTCCCAGTTTCTGCGGGCTTGCTGCTGTATGCCTGCCAGCCGGGAGTAGAAACACAAAGCTCTGAAACCATCATCGGCATTAAGCCGGTGGTGGTTACGGATCAAACGCCAACTGATACCGACGACCCTGCCATTTGGGTAAATCCAAATGATCCCGGTAAGAGTCTCATTATTGGTACCGATAAGGGAGACGAAAATGGCGGTCTTTTCGTGTTTAATTTAGAGGGTAAGCTCATCGATAGCTTGAGTGTTTATCCCTTATTACGCCCTAATAATGTGGATGTAGAATACGGCTTTAAATGGGATACTAGCCTTATTGACATTGCCGTTTGCACGGAGAGAATCACCAATAAAATTAGAGTTTTCCGCCTGCCCGATATGGAAGCTATCGATAATGGTGGCATTCCGGTTTTCGCTGATCAGCAGCAAGCCTCTCCCATGGGAATTAGCTTGTACAAAGACTCTGCTGGCGCTATTCATGCGATAGTAAGCCGAAAGGAAGGTCCTTCGGATGGCTATTTGCAAATGTTGAAACTAGCTTATGATTCAATCGGGAGCGTTAAGGCTGGCGCGTCAACTTATTTCGGGAAGTTTTCGGGCAAGAAGGAAATTGAATCTTTGTTTGTCGATGATGCCAAAGCCGAATTGTATTACAGTGATGAAAACTTCGGGGTTCGCAAGTACGACTTGAAAACCTTGAAGGAAATTAGCGTTTTTGGCCAGGGCGATTTTAAGGAAGACAATGAAGGGATCTCCCTCGCTAAGGATTCCAGCGCCTATTTGTTGATTTCCGATCAGCAGGCAAATGCCTTTAATGTTTATTCGCATTCCGCTAATAAATTGATTGGCAAGTTTGGAGTGGAGGCCCTTGAATCCGATGGAAGCGAAAGCTACATTGGCTATTTAAACGAACAATTTCCTGAAGGGATTTTTGTAGCCATGAGTGAAGGGGCGGTGTTTCATTATTACGATTGGCGCGACATTAAAAAGACTATTGCCAAATAGATTTTAGTTTTATAGAAGCTTAGAGGCCAGGATTCATTTTCTGGCCTCTTTTTTTGTTCGGTTTTGTCCCTCGCAAGATCCATGCAATCTGCCCAGATTTAGTTCCTTGAATTAAAGGAAATGGATGATTATTTCAATAATTACTTATAAGCTCTAGCCACTTCGCTAAAGCAAGCCCGCGGGAAATATTATTTAAGCTAGGCCCTAAAAGAATTAACCCCGACAAGGTTAGCAAGAGTCGGGGTCAATCCTTTAGTATAATCAGTTATAATGCGCTGCGTCTACGGGGAGGGGAAGGATCATAGCAAGCAGACAGGCAAACTGATTAATTCTAAATGTGGGTAATACCTGATAGTATTATTCAAATATTTTAAAGTGCTTAATTAGTAGTCAGGTGTTTAGCCTGCTAAAAAATAACAGTACAATAGTAGGTATAGCCAAGTGCCTTTTTCCATCAACTTGGCTCTATTTTCTGGCAATTTTCCAAAATCAAGTGCCTTTTTCGGTCAATTAAAATTTTCAGTCCTTTAAAGACCCTCCTTTAAGACAATCTGTTAATTTCAGCCCCAGCAAAAAACAGCCCTTAAAATTTTAAGATGAAGGATTCGAAACTGACGACTTACCTTAAAAATATTCTTGCAAATTATCCTCAGGATTGGATAAACCTAACCACGCACCGATTGGATGTTTACAAGGAGGAACTTGCAAAGCAAGAATTCCTTGATGAGCTCGAAGCACTTTACAATCAAAACGCTTTCGCGGAAAAGGACCTCGCAGCACTCCCCACGGCTTACGATTATATCCGCTTGGGCCACCCCTTATCTTCAGTTTTAGAATGGGCTCTAGCTAAAAAACTAGGACTGGAAGCGGAGCAACTTATTAGTTTCGATTCCAATCTTATGCCAATAATGGCTATTCTGCGAACTAACAAATTAGCAGGACTAAAAACCCAGATTTTACATTGGGGAGAGCTTCCTGGCAATTTCGACTTTGATTGCATTCAATCAGTCTACTCTTATGAAGCGGAACTAAAACAAATAGCATCCTTAGAGAACCTACCCGCTTTTGAGGGTAAGCGCATTTTGATTTTAGAAAACACCAACTTAGAAGACTTGACCCTGCATCCGGAAGTGGATTTCCAAGTGAGTTTGCAAGGAAGCAGAGGCAGCATTGTGGCCGTGGATACGGTGGATAATGAGAATTACATAGCAGCTATTCAGCATGTCCGTCGCCGGGAAACTGTAGCTATGACTCCAGCAAACTGCCATCAGTCATTAGAAGAATGGCTATTGAATAAAAATGCTCCAAATACCGATAGGCAACATTCCTTGGCGGAAACCCGAAAATGCATCGCAAACATTACCGAAGCTCCCAGCCCTGCTTTAGTTGCCAGTAGCGGGCTTTCCATCCAATATGCCATTATGATGGGCTTGATAGATGATGCAGGCCAAAAGCATCCCGGCAAGGAGATTAAAATAATTGTGCCACCAAATTGCTACGGCGGTACCAATGACCAGGCAAGACGAATAGCGGCAATTATTGAGGGCGTGTCTATCATGGATTTACCGGTGGATGGTGATAATGATATGGTTAAAAGCACGGAGCAGGTGCTTCAACAATGTGCCGCTTTAGATGCTGTTCCCCTAATTATTGCCGAAATTCCAACGAACCCAAGGGTTGAGGTGCCCAACTTGGCCGATCTAAGAAAGGTATTGCAGCATAAACGAAAAAGCCCAAAAGGGGAGGCAGCAGTAGATCCGATTTTTATCCTCGATCAGACATTTTGCCCCAATGTTCCCTTTTTAAAGGAAAATGGACTGCTCTCTTCGGTACGGGCCATTTCTTATGTAAGTGGTTCGAAATTTCCAAGTGGTGGCAAATGCACCGCCGGTTATTGTGTGGCTAATCGCGAAGCATTGGAGCTAATGCCAAAAATTGAGAAGCATCTAGATTTATGTGATAATCAAGCCACAGCTTTGCAATTGGAAATTTTAGCGGCGCAAATGCCTTCCATGCTAGATCGGATACAGGAGGCTTATGTTAACGCCAGGGAATTTGTGAATTTCATAGAATCTAATTTGCCCAAGGCTAAGATCAATTTTGTTTCGGAAGAATTAGCGGAAGAGGGATTCACCCCTTCGGTATTTTCCTTGGATTTACCCACTAGAGGGGACAATGCAGAGGAAAGAGAAAAACATAAGCGTTTTTTAAACCAGAAACTCATTGATATGATGATTACTGAAATCCCACAGGAGAGTAAGTATTGTGTGAGCTATGGCCAACTTAAAGGTTGCTATTGGACCATTCCTGCTACTTCAACACAAGGGACTACTAAAGAAGCAGATAAAGACTATATAGCCAGAGTATCGCTGTCACCCAATCTAGATTTAGATAAACACAAGTCGGTTTTTAAAGCCTTTATGGCAGAAACGGGTATTTAAAGTAGCTAGGCAGGCAATTGTAAGTCTAATTGGACTCTTTCCAAAGCTTGGAAAGACGAGCCATTTATGCAGTTTCGATTACTAGCTTAATTGAGTGAAGATTGGGATTCGTTATTCATAATTAGTGAACAAAATGCTAGGATTGAGTTTCTATTCATTCTGACCAAGGCCTTCGAGTAAAGCTTATGCTTCAGCCATTTACAAGCTCCTAAAAATTCCTTCATTTTTAGCTTCAATTTCCTTGGCTAATCAATAGTCAAGATTTAGCTTTGCGCCACTATTTTAAATTAATCTAAATAAACATATGATGTTTAAAAGACTTCATTTCAAGGCTTTAGCTCTGGGTATTCTCTTTTTAGCGGCTGCTTGTAAGGATGATTCGAGCAATTCAGATCCGATTGATCAAGCCTTAGAAGCACCTTCAAGCTATCGCTTCGAGCGCAATGGATTGTCTACCGTTAGCTACAGCGGGCAAAGCACGCGTTTGGCTATGGGGGCCGAACTAAATGCTGCACTTTTAGATTTCAATTTGACAAGCAAGCAAGTAGAAGAAATGTTTGCTAATGCTGATGAAAATGGCAATGATGTAGACCCTTTTCAAGATCCTCAATTAAATGCCAGTACTAAAAGCTTGCGTTCTAAAACCGCTAGCTCTTATCTATACTTCAACACCAATAGCGGTGAAAGCGCAGCGATTAAATCGAGGCTTTCGGATTATCTCACTATGCAGGTTCAAGAAATATTCCCCTATGCCAATCAAGCTGCGGCAGAAGGAGTAGCTGGGCAAATTGCCGATGGCAGCGCCGTTCGTTATGTGAGTGCTAAGGGCTTAGAGTACAATCAAGCTTTTGGCAAAGGCCTAATTGGCGCTTTATTTCTAGATCAATTAATTAATAACTATTTAGACCCTGGAGTATTAGATGCTGGCTCTAACCGAGCGGATAATGAGGCCAAGATGACAGTAGAATCCGAGGCTTATACGGCCATGGAACACAAATGGGATGAAGCTTATGGCTATCTATTTGGTGGTGCTGAGGATGGCGCCGCCCCCTTGGCGACCTTGGGAGCAGACGATGATTTTTTAAATAAATACTTAGCCAGAGTAGATGCTGATCCTGATTTTAGCGGCATAGCAGTTGAGGTTTATAATGCCCTTAAATTGGGCCGGGCGGCGATAGTAGCAGGCGATTATGAATTAAGGGATGACCAAGCCGACATTGTTAAGGAGCACCTTTCCGCCCTGATAGGAATCCGTAGTATTTATTACCTCCAATCGGCGAAAGCGGCTATGGCTAATGGTGATACCGGAACCGCCTTCCATGATTTATCGGAAGCCTACGGTTTTATCTACAGCCTGCGTTTTACCCAAAATCCAATTAGTAAGGAAGCCTATTTTGATGGTGATGAGGTGCAAGCCTTTTTAGATCGCTTAATGAATGAGGGTCCAAATGGATTTTGGGACTTAAGTGCAGCTACTTTAGATGCCATTTCTAGCGACATTGCCGCCCGCTTTAATTTCAGCCTAAGTCAAGCTTCTAAAAGCTAATTCCCATGCTAAAGCTTAGAACAATCATAGTGGCTTTCGCCCTGCTTAGCATCTTAGAAGGATGTAAGGTGGACGCATCCCAGAATGCGGGCCAAAAAGATGATTTCGATAGGGCGGCCATGCTGATTTTCTGGGCAGATGAAATAATTATTCCAGCCTATCAAGATTACCATTTAAAGACCAAGGTATTACAGTATAGTTTGGCAGATTACCGCGCTAATCCCAGCCTAAGCACCGAAGAGTCGCTAAGGCTAGCATTTGCCAATGGCTATAAGAGTTGGCAATGGGTCAGCGCCTTTGCAATTGGTCCGGCGGAATCCATGAGCCTGCTCAATTTCAGTAATATTTTTCCCTGCGACACCAGTGAGCTCCTAACTGCCATCACCAATCCCAATCTAAACCTTAGTCTGCCCTCAACTTTCGATATCCAGGGATGGCCAGCTTTAGATTACCTGCTTTATGGTTCTAATCCAGATTCAGCTTTCAATCAATTGCAAAGCGATCCTGAGCGTTTGCAATACCTCCAAATACTTTGCGATCGCTTAGAAAGCTTGGCGCGATCGGTTTTAGAAGGTTGGACCGCCACTTACCGCAGCAGCTTTGTGTCAAGCACTGGCAGTGGAGCCGATGCCGCTACCAATAAACTCATTAACGATTTCGTATTTAATTATGAAAAGGAATTAAGGGCGGCCAAAATTGGTATTCCAGCGGGAGTGTTTTCGGGAAGTCCTTTGCCCTCTAGGCTGGAGGCTTATTTTTCGGATACCTTAAGTAAAAGCCTTTATCGGGAAGCCTTAGCGTCACAGCGGGCTTTCTTCGAAGGTCGTTCTTTTAGCAGTGATCAGATCGGTCCTAGTCTCCAAGATTACCTCGATTACCTCCAAATATCGCACAATGGCGAAATGCTAAGTAGCAAGATTATAAATCAGTTTAAGCAAGTTGAGACCTTGGCGGCAGCCTTGCCCACAAGTTTTAAGCAAGCTATAAATAGTAATCCAGGGCCCTTTTTACAAAGCTATGATGCACTACAGCAGAACGTTATTTGGCTAAAAGTGGATATGATGCAAGCGCTAAATGTTCGGGTCGACTATGTAGATGCGGATGGCGACTAGCACAAATATTCTGCAGTCTTGGCTGCAAGGTGAACGCTCCATTGCTCCCCTGGTAATTTTCCGTTTTTCCTTCGGCATTTTGATGTTTATTAGCATGCTTCGTTTTTGGTTAAATGGCTGGATCGAAAAGCTCTATTTAGAACCTAGTTTTCATTTTTCATATTTAGGTTTTCAATCGATAAAGCCCCTAGGAGACTGGACCTATTTGCTTTTTGGTATTGCCGCCATTAGTGCCTTAGGTCTGGCATTTGCTTGCTTTTATCGCATTAGTGCCGCCCTGTTTTTTATAAGCTTCACCTACATTGAGTTGATGGATAAAACCACCTATCTCAATCACTATTATTTTGTGTCAATAGTGGCTTTTGTTCTAATTTTTCTACCAGCCAATAAGGCGCTTTCGCTTGATGCAGGATGGTCGCCAAAAAACCTAAATCTTAAACTTAGCAATGCCTATTATTTGGGGCTCTTTGGTTTGGTAAGCATGGTTTACTTTTATGCTGGTTTAGCCAAGATAAACTCCGATTGGCTGCTTCGCGCAGAGCCATTGGCAACCTGGCTTCCCGGGAAATACGATCTCCCAATTATAGGCGGACTCTTAGAGCAAAAGTACTTGGCATTTTTCTTCAGCTGGGCCGCCATGATTTACGATATAATGGTGCCCTTTTTACTGTGGTTTGCCCGAAGTCGCCCCCTGGCCTTGGTTTTAGTTTTAATCTTCCATATTCTTACTCGACTGCTCTTCCCCATTGGGATGTTTCCTTTCATAATGGTATTGGGCGCTTTTCTTTTTATAGATGCTGGCCGTCAAGAGCGATTCCTAAGGCGAATTTTTAAGTTCAATACTGAGGCCAACTCTCGTGTAATAAAGGTGCTTCATCCGCCCAAGCTTTTGCATTATTTTTTCATCTGCTTATTGGCCTTTCAACTGCTATGGCCTTGGCGTTATTTAGCTTATCCCGGTGAGCTTTTTTGGCATGAACAAGGATTTCGATTTAGTTGGCGCGTAATGCTGATGGAAAAGGCCGGATACGCGCAGTTCACCATTAAAGAGCCAGAAACAGGCCTTCAATTTAAAGTTGATAATCAACAGTTTTTAAGTTCATTTCAAGAAAAGCAGATGAGCTTTCAGCCTGATTTCATTTTAGAATTTGCACATCATTTAGCCCATCACTATCAAAGTGAAAAGGGCTTAAAAAACGTGGAAGTATATGCCGAAGTATTTGTAGCCCTTAATGGCAGGCCTAGTCAAGCCTTTATTGATCCCAATGTAAACCTCGCCGCCTGTGAAAGGGGCTGGGCTCCAAAAAAATGGATACTTCCTTTTAATGATACGATCTACGGTTTATAGTCTTCTATGCTTCCTTTGGATAGGCACTATCGAAGCCCAAACTTCATTTAAAGGAAGGGTTTTAAGCGCAACCGATTCTTTGCCTTTGGCGGGAGTGGAAGTTTACGATTTTAAAAGTGAGCAGCTGAGCTTAAGCGATAGTGCCGGTTATTTTCAACTAAGCATCACAACTAGGAGCGAACTAAAACTGGGCTTTTTTCTACTTGGCTTCGAGAGCAGTGAAATGATATGGAATCCTAAGGAGGACGTTCTGGCGGTTGTTTATCTTGAGGAGCAGCAGCAGCTACTTGAGGCGGTAACTGTATCCGCGCGAGCGAAAAGCTATGAGCGACGAAGCTTAAACGCGGTAGAAGGGGCAGAGATTTACGCCTCTAAGAAAACCGAGGTGCTGAGATTAGCAGCTCTAAACTTAGACCTTGGCGCCAATAAGCCGCGGCAGATATATGCTCAAATTAGCGGATTAAACATCTATGAGGGCAGCGATGGGGGCCTGCAACTCAATGTTGGTGGCAGGGGCTTAGATCCCAATCGCAGCAGCAACTTTAATGTGCGGCAAAATGGCTATGATATTAGTGCCGATGTTTTAGGATATCCCGAAAGTTATTACACCCCGCCCCCCGAGGCCATTGCTGAAATACAGGTAGTTAAAGGTGCTGCTTCACTGCAGTATGGAACTCAATTTGGTGGCCTCTTGCAATTTAAATTGGCCGAGGCGCCTGAGGATACCGCTTTGGCCATTCAATTAAGGCAGAGCTATGGCAGTTTTGGTCGATTAAGCAGTTTTATAAAAGTAGGAGGCACTAAAGGCCGCTGGTCCTATTTAAGTTATTTCAATTATAAACAGGGCGCTGGCTGGCGGGCTAATAGCGACTACCAAGCGAATAATTTCTTTGCTAATATTAGCTATAAAATTAGTCCAAGCCAAAGCCTTAATGCAGAACTTAGTCTCTTTAATTCTTTGGCCCAGCAGGCTGGAGGATTAAGCGACAGTCAGTTTGATCTTAACCCACAGCAAAGCAGCCGCAGCCGAAATTGGTTTAAGGTAAATTGGCAATTATATGCCTTAAAGCATAGCTGGAAATGGTCGGCCAAAGACGAATTATTTAGTCAGGTTTTTGCTCTTTCTGCTAAACGACAGGCCTTAGGCTTTAGAGGCCTTCCTCAAAATTTCAATCAGAATCCGATTTTAAGTATTGATGAGCAAGATGCGGATGGAAACTTCCTCTATCCGCGAGATTTAATGCGCGGGGTTTTTTCAAATTGGGGTATGGAAACAAAGTGGCTGCGCAAGTATCGGAAGGGAGATGATGCCCGGGTTTTCCTTTTAGGTCTGAAATATTACCATGCTCAAAATCAGTCTAGGCAAGGTGCAGGCAGTAGAGCTAGTGACCCCGACTTTAGCTTTTACAATGAGCGCCATCAAGATTATCCCAGCCAAAGTGAATTTGTTTTTCCCAATCGAAATTGGGCCCTTTTTTCAGAGCATATTTGGTTTCTGGGCGACAAGTGGTCTATTACCCCGGGCTTGCGGGCGGAGTACATTAGTACCGCTAGCGCCGGTAGCTATTTAGATATGCGTTTTGATAATGCCGGGAATTTAATTTTTAGTGATACCCTTAGAGATGATCGCAAATTGGAAAGGGCCTTTGTTATTGCGGGCTTGGGTGTGTCCTATCGGCCATCTGAGGAAATAGAGGGCTTTTTTAATATTTCCCAAAACTACCGTTCGGTTACCTTTAGTGATATCCGCACGGTAAATCCAACTTTTGTAATTGACCCTGAAATTAGTGATGAAAAGGGCTTTAGCAGCGATCTTGGCTTGCGCGGATCAAAAGGCGTTTTTCAATTTGATCTAAGCGTATTTTCAATGCTATACGCTAACCGAATTGGTATAATATTAAATGATCGGGCCCAAAGAGTACGTAAAAATATGGGCACCGCTTTTATTTATGGCCTTGAGCTTTTTGCTAAAGCATCGCTTCCAATGCAAGCTAAAACGCGGAAATACAATGCCAGTATTTTTGTAAATCTTGCCCTTACAGATTCGCGTTATCTGCAAAGTGAGGAGTCGAATGTTATTGGTAATCGCCTGGAATTTATCCCCCGATTAAATTTTAAAAGCGGCCTCGACATCAGCCGAAAGGCTTGGCATGCCAATTTCCAGTTTTCGGCCTTGAGTGAGCAATTTACCGATGTAGAGAACTCTAGTCGGCCTGAGGAAGGTGACCTACGCGAAGGATTAATTGGCCCCATTCCGGCCTATGCTATTTGGGATTTTTCACTGTCATATCGAAAGCCGAAATATGAGCTGGGCCTAAGTTTAAATAATTTGGCAAATCGCATTTATTTTACCCGCCGCGCAACCGGTTATCCCGGTCCGGGAATTATTCCTTCCGATCCAAGGAATTGGTCATTTTTTGCAGTCCTTAATCTGTAGAACTGCGCTTTTTTTCAGTGTTATGAAGGAACGGGTTTTGAGCGATTTGGATTAAAATCCAAGTGTTTTCGCGCCTTTTCAAGGGCTGTTTTTTTTATGTTAAAAAAGCATTAATTCTTTATCTTGTCGAGCCCGAACCAAACCCTATATATTGGATTATGCGGAATTTATTATTCGTTTTTTTATCATTTCTCTGTTTTCAGTCCTTCGCTCAATTAACTTCAGACTCTGCCACTGCGGTTAATGCCGTTGGCGTACAGGATGTAAACTTTTTTCCCAACACTAATACCCAGGCCTCTTGTGCCTCAACTTTAAGTGTTAATGTCCCGGCCGGAAACTGGATTTACGGTATTGATGTTTTTTATACCATCAATACAGTTGCTGGTTTCGGTGGAATGTCACCATCCGGTATTTACGCCTATCTCGAGTGCACAAGCACCAGCAGCAAGGAGGCCCAAGTATTCAACGGAACGGTAACTACCAACGGCGCCTCAGAAGCGGTAAGTCGCACCAATTTGCAGTTTAGCAATGGCGCTTATGCTGGCACCACCCTCGACTTTAAACTACATGCTTTTGACATTGCCTTTTTTAGCACGGGTTGTGATACTGCCGATGCTAAAATTGAGGCGGGAACTTTCAAGGTGGTGGTGCATCACGGACCAGCGCCAACTTGTTTTAAGCCTTCTAACCAGGATGTAGACTGGGTGATGCACGATCGTGCCAGTTTAAACTGGACCACCGGTGGTTCTACAGATTGGCAAATTTCTTATGGCGCTACAGGTGTTGCAGCAGGTGCAGGAACCATAGTAGCCGCAAATACAAATCCCTTTGTTTTAACTGGTTTAACGGCCAATACAACTTACGATTATTACGTACGCGATAGCTGTGGAGTAGGTAATGTAAGTGTTTGGGAAGGTCCTTTTAGCTTCACTACTATTTGTGCTCCTACCACTTTTGTAGGATCCTACACAGAGGGTTTCGAAGGAACCGATTGGACGGCCGGAACCGGCGGAACCAATGCCAATAATGGAATAGATAATTGTTGGACCCGTAATCCCGGTGCTCCTACTGGTGGTTTTGGCGGCGGCTATGCTTGGGGAAGTGGAACCGGTGCAACAGCAACTGGAAATACCGGACCTAGCGCGGCTCATGCTGGTACTAAGTACGCTTACGCTGAAGCTTCAGGAGGACAAAACCAAGATGTAGCGGAACTTATTTCACCTTTAATTGATTTAACGCCTTTAACCATTCCTACTTTGGAGTTTTACTATCACCGCTACGGCGCTTCAGTAGGTGGCTTAAACGTTCAAGTTTGGAGTCAATCCTTAGGCTGGGTTACGGTATGGACTAAATCCGGTGGGCAGGACCAAAGTGCTTCCGCCGATCCATGGATAAAAGAAAGTATTACCCTAAACGCCTTTGTAAATGAAACCGTTCGGGTTCGCTTCGAATCGGTTCGATCCTTTCAACCGCAAGGCGATATTGCTATTGATGCATTAGAAATTAAAGAAGCGCCGAATTGCCCAAAACCATCGGGATTAGCGGTTAGCGGGCGCAGCACCACCAGTGTTGATTTAAGTTGGACTTCAGCTAATGCCACATCTTGGCAGGTAGAATATGGAACTACAGGTTTTGCGCCAGGCTCCGGTACTTATACCGTAATAAACTCAAACCCAGGAACCGTAACGGGTCTTACATCGGGAACGGTTTACGATTTTTACATTCGCTCTTTATGCGGCGGTGGCGATACCTCCGAATGGATTGGACCAGTTTCGGCCATGCCCTACTGTTCGGCAGTTCCGGCACCATACACTGAAAATTTTGATGGAGCTGGTTGGATGGCCGGCACCGGTACTTATAATGCCGCCGATGCAGTAGCTACTTGTTGGTGGCGTTATCCCAATGCAGGAACCGGTGCAACGGATCCCGTTTACTGGGGCGTTCGAAGCTTGCCGGGCACCACGCCAAACACCGGGCCTGACCAGGATCATACCGGTGCTAACTTTGTTTATGTAGAGTCTTCTGCTGGTTCAGTAGGCCAAATTGCCTCTTTAGAATCACCACTTGTGGACCTTAATCCATTGACCACTCCAGAACTTCGCTTTCAATACCATATGTATGGGAACAGCATGGGTACCCTTAGAGTTGATGTTTACAGTGCAAATAGCAGTACTTGGTTTAATGGCGTTTGGTCGATTTCGGGCCAGCAGCATACTTCACCAACCGATCCTTACACCGAAGCGATCGTTGATTTAAGTGCCTTTGCCGGTGACTCAATTTTGGTGCGCTTTTCAGGGATAAAAGGAAATGAGCGTCGTAGCGATATGGCGATAGATGATGTTAGCATTGACGAAGCTCCCGCTTGTCCGCAACCTCAGGCCTTGGTTAGCAGTTCAATAACTACTACTTCGGTTACCCTTAGCTGGACTACCGGCGGAGCAACAAACTGGCAAATAGAGTATGGCCCTAGTGGTTTTACGCCTAGCGCCGGTCAAGGAACAATTGTAAATGCGAATACCAATCCATTCACCCTCACTTTAGGAGCTTCCCAAGTTTATGATATTTATGTCCGCGATAGTTGCGGTATAGGAAGCGTTAGTGCTTGGGCAGGCCCAGAAACGGTAACCATGCCTTGTGGTATAGCGGTTATTCCTTGGCTGGAAACTTTTGATGGTGCTAATTGGACCCCAGGTTTTGGTGGTCAAAACAATGGAAACGGCATTAGTTCCTGCTGGACGCGTCCCGCATTCTCCAATCCAAATTTTGGAACCGGTACTGGTGGAACAGGCTCCGCTAATACAGGACCAGCGGGCGATGTTAGTGGTAATGGAAATTATATCTATACCGAAGCTAGTGGCGGTGCTACTGGTGCGGGTTCTATTACCAGTCCACAAATTGTACTCAGCACTACTGTGGCTAATCCAACCTTAAAGTTTTATTATCACGCCTACGGTACAGCCATTGACTCCCTATACGTGGAAGTAGACAATGGAAGCGGCTGGACTCAAATATGGAGTATCACAGGCTCCCAGCAAACGGCAAGTACGGCCGCTTGGACCTTAATCCAGCAGAGTTTACTAGCCTATTCTGGAGACACGGTACAAATTCGATTTACTGGCGTTAATAATGGCTTTGCGGCCGATATTGCCATAGATGAAGTTGCGGTAGAAGATATTGCTTGTCCACAGTCGAGTAATTTCGCTGTTAACAGCGTTGGAAGTAACTCTGTTAATTTAGGTTGGGTCAGCTCAGGAGCACCTGGCTTTAGAATTGAATATGGCCCCCTTGGCTTTGTGCCAGGAACGGGAACCACCGTTTCAACCAGTAGTTCACCTCTTAATCTAACAGGGTTAACTGCAGGTACTAGCTATGACTTTTACTTACGTGATAGTTGCGGAACCACCAGCTTTGGACAACGAATTGGACCAATAGCGGCAACCACCCTTTGTAATTCATATATGGCTCCTTATTATGAGAGCTTTGATGATAGCACCTGGGTTATTGGTTTAACCACTAATAACAATCAGGGTAACCAAATTAATAATTGTTGGACCCGACCATCGGCCGCTAATCCAAATTTTGGTCCTTTCTCTGCTCAAACCCCATCGGCTAATACTGGACCGAATGATGATGTATCTATAGGAGGAAAATACATTTATACAGAGTTTTCTGGCGTAAATGGTTTTGGAGAAATTAGTTCTCCTGAGGTATTTATCCCTACCACCATTGCTAATCCGGTTGTTCAATTCGATTACTTCATGTTTGGCGGAGGTATAGACAGCTTAGTGGTTATTGCCGAGCATAATGCTAATCAAAGTCAAGTATTGAGTATTGTGGGTCAGGCCCAAAGCTCATTAAATGATCCTTGGCTAAGCAATAGCGCCGACCTTTCCGCTTATAGCGGCGATACTATTCGGATCGTATTTAGAGGCTATAGCTCAAACTTTGCGGGTGATATTGCCATAGATGAGTTTAGAGTATATGATGACCCTTGTCCGAAGCCTAGCAATTTGGTAGTGGGTACTGCCACCAAAAACAGCATCAGCTTAAGCTGGACAACAGGCGGTGCTGCTAATTGGCAAATTGAATATGGACCTCCCGGCTTTACCTCAGGATCAGGAACTATTGTAACCGCCAACACCAATCCTTTTGTTGTTACGGGATTAAATGCCAGTACCTATTATGAGTTCTATGTTCGTGATAGTTGTTCTGCAAACGACCAGAGCTTATGGCTAGGACCTGAATTAGGTTCTATCTTATGCGACACGGTTGCTGCGCCTTACACTGAGAATTTTGATATTTCATTTGATCCAGGGACCAACCCTGCCGGAGCTCAAAATGTTGGTAGTACCATTTCCCCATGCTGGACTCGTGATTCGGATACCAATTACTTCTGGGGTGGTGGAACCGGACAAACACCAACTGGCGGTACTGGTCCATTTGGCGACCATACCGGCGGTGGAAACTACGTTTTTGTAGAGTCTTCTTTTGCTCCCGGTGGCACAACTGCCTGGATAGAAACGCCATATATTGATTTAAGTCCCTTAAACTTCCCGGAACTTCGTTTCTGGTATCACATGTGGGCTCAGAACGGTAGTCAAGGTGATTTATTCTGGGAGATCGATTCTGGAAATGGTGTTTGGAACTCTATCGGCACCCTCAGTGGTAGTCAGGGATTCCAGTGGCAAGAACAAGTAGACGACTTGCGTGATTATGCCGGAACCGTAATCAAATTGCGTTACCGTGCGGTAAAATCAAATGGCGCTACCGGACAGCAAGGCGATATTGCTATTGATGATTTAAGCATTATCGAAGGACCTGCTTGTCCAGATGGTGATTCCTTACAATTGGATAGCCGATCATTTAATAGCTTAGCAGTAAGTTGGAATGCCGGCTCGGCTACAGATTTTAATCTTACTTGGCAGCCCATTTCGGGTGGAGCGCTGAATACGGCCAATACCACTGTAACCAACTACAATATTACCGGACTAAGTGCCTCTACCGGTTATGTAGTTTGTGTTCGCGATAGTTGCGGTATTGGGCAGGTAGCAAATTGGATTTGTGATACCTTCTATACCTTATGTGCTCCTACCGCATTGCCTTATGCCGAAAACTTTGACGGCGGAAGCTGGACTACCGGTGCAGGTGCTTTAAATGCTGGTAATGCCATAGACAATTGCTGGGATCGCCCTTCCGAAGACAATCCGAATTTCGGAACAGGAACGGCGGCGACACCGTCTGCTGGAACAGGTCCGGATACCGATGTGAGTGGCGGTGGAAACTACCTCTATACTGAGTACTCGGCAACCAATGAACCCTTTGGTGAAATATACAGTCCATTCGTGGTCATTACCTCAAGCTTTGCCAATCCCGAATTAAGTTTTGCCCACCACATGTTTGGTGGTGATATAGACAGCCTTTCAGTTTGGGTAGAGCGCAATGGTTCCCTGCAACATGTTTGGAGTCAGGTTGGCGCGGTACAAACCAGTAATGCCGATGCCTTTTTAACGGCCAATGTGGGATTAAGCAATTTTAGTGGTGATACCATTCGGATTTTATTCCGCGGCCATGGTAATGGCTTTGAGGGCGATATTGCAATTGATGAGGTGGAAATCGATTCGGTTTCTTGTCCGATTCCAACCGCCTTATCTACCGGAACCGCTACCACCACCAGTATTCCAATAACCTGGACTTCTCCCGGTGCAAGCTCGGAAATTCAATATGATATCCCTGGCTTTACGGCGGGCAGTGGTAATTCGGTTGTGGCCAGCGCTGGCTCCACAACGCTTACAGGCTTACAGCCGGGCACTTTCTATGATGTTTATGTGCGCGATATTTGTGGCCCTGGAGATACCTCTGCCTGGTTTGGCCCAATTACCTTTAGCACGGTATGTGGTACTTATATCGCACCTTATTACGAAAGCTTTGATCTTGGTTTCGATGAAGGAGCGGGCGCTTTAAATGCCGGTTCAACAATCTCTCCATGTTGGACGCGTGATCGCGATACGGCCTTCTTCTGGGGTGGCGGCAACGGTGGTACACCTAGCGGTGGTACCGGCCCTGGAGGCGATAAAACCAGCGGCTCCGGAAATTACATTTATACCGAAGGTACCACGGGATCGGCCGCGGGAGGAGATACAGCAGTTATCGAATCGGGCCTAATTGACCTTAGTCCATTAACCAGCCCCGAACTACGCTTCTGGTATCATATGTACAGCCTGAATGGCCAAAACTTATGGTTCCAGTGGGAAATCTTTAGTGGTGGCTCATGGATTATCTTAGGAAGCCTTGCTGGCGACCAAGGTGATTTATGGTTGGAGCAAAGAAATGATCTCTTGGCCTATGCCGGTCAAACGGTGAAATTCCGTTTCTCCGTTGTGAAATCCACCGGAGCCTCTGCATTCCAATCGGATGTGGCTATTGATGAAATGGTAGTAGATGAGAAGATTGCCTGTAATCCTTATACCATGCCTTTCATTGAAAACTTTGACGGCATTGTATGGCAAGAAGGAACGGGAGCTACTAATGATGGCGATGCCATTGATCCTTGTTGGATACGCCCCGTTACCACTCAAATGAGATGGGGAACTGGTGCCGGACAAACACCATCAAATAATACTGGGCCTAGTGCTGACTTAAGCGGAAGTGGAAATTACATCTATACCGAGGCTTCTCGTGGTGCTGCGGAAGCTAGAATAAGTACGCCACCTATTATTATTGATCCTGCTTATGCAGCGCCTCATATCTACTATAGCTATCACATGTATGGTGCTAGTATTGTTGACTTTAATATTGAAGTGGATGATGGAAGCGTTGCGGTGCTTAGGACTCATACCGGCCAGCAGCAAACCGCTTCTACAGATGCTTGGATAACTGATTCCATTGATATTTCCGCTTATGTTGGCGATACCATTACCATTACTTTCGTGGGTGATGCCACGAATTTCACCGGAGATATTGCTTTAGATGGAATTGAAGTAAGAGATGCTCAGCTTCCTTGTCCGGATCCTACCAATTTGGTCGCTTCTAATATTCTGCAAAATGAGTTTACTCTAGCATGGAACTCTAGTAATGGAACGGGTCAATCGATTGTTACCTACTATGATATGACTATCGGACCGTCCAGTATATTGGTGCTTACCTCACAAACAAGCCCCATTACTATTAATGGCCTAAACCCGAATACCTCTTATTCCATCAGTGTTTACGATTCCTGTTCTTTGGGGCAGTTTAGCGGAAGTATGTACGATACAGTAAGCACCCTCGCTTGTGATACTGTAACAGCAAACTTTAGCAATGTAAACTCTTATTTAGGGGTTGCCTTTGACGGAAATAGCTCCGTAAATGCTGATACCTTAATTTGGGACTTTGGTGACGGTTCTACCGGTGGTGGTTTTAATGTAAATCATAATTACGGTAGCAGTGGGGTTTATAATGTGAGTCTTTATGCCCTAAGTGACTGTGGGGTTGGTGACACTATTATTGTACCCATTAGAGTATGTGATACGCTGACACCGCAACTGAATTATACCATTATTAACGATAGCATTTCCTTTGATGCCAGTGGCTCCAATGCCAATAGTTTCCGTTGGGACTTTGGTGATGGCGGAATTGACACCAATAGACTAGGTGGTTATACCTATGCCCTAAGCGGTTCTTACAGCATTAGCTTAACCGTTTATAACCTCTGTGGTGATTCGGTTACAGTTAATCAGAATATCCAAATTTGTGCGCCGCCTAAAGCCGATTGGACCTATACTGTACTACCACCAACTGGAACTGGACTGCGAGTTCAATTTGATGCAGCGGCTTCAACCAATGCCACATCCTATGCTTGGGACTTTGGTGATGGTAACAACGGTACTGGAGTTAATCCAATTCACATTTATCAAACTCCAGGCTTGTTTTACTTTGTAAAGCTCACCGTAACTAATGCCTGCGGAACCACCGATGAATGGGGCTGGAACCTATTTGCAATTGGTTTGGATGAGGCTAGTGTTAAACCAAGCTTAGAAGTATATCCTAATCCAGTAGAGGACCAGCTTAGTTTAAATTGGGATGATCAAAACCTTGAATTGAGGCAGGTGATTTTACGCGATGCCAGCGGCAGAATGCTTAAATCCATTCGCCCAAATAGCGCGCCTTACCAATGGGATTTGAGTGATGTGCCAGCAGGAACCTATTTTATTGAAATAGAGCATTCCAATGGGCGTGAGAGCTTACCGATTGTAATTAAGTAATCGATAGAAATTAAAAACTAAAGGCCTATTCCAGTATTGGAATAGGCCTTTTTTTTGGCGCCAAGTCCTATTTAAATATTTAGCACATCTCGCCATTAATAGGAGCCAACATAGCAGAGCAAGTAGGCGAAGGAGTATTAAAGACAAGCGTATTATTATAGGAATGAAATCCAAAGGGACCTAAAAAGAAAAACCCGCGCCTAATTTCTTAGGGCGGGTTTTTGCATTAATCAACGGGAAAAAAAGATTAGTAGAGCTTTTTCACGGTTTTGTGTTCTTAGAGAAAGGTCCAGAAGATTTTGTCGATTTTCCAAGAATCCCCATCTTTTACCAGGGTAATTACTTCCTTCCAGCGCTGACCTTCAGGACCAGTAATTAGCTCAGCCGTGGCAACATCGCCATTAACTTCGGTAATGGTAATTTGATTGTTCTGACTTTCGGGAGCGACTACTTCTTGGCCATCCATCATTACTCTAAGATCGTCTAAACGCTGCACGGCGGTTAAGGAACCATCTCTGTTTAAACCTTGGTTGGTGAAATCGCGACTGATCACTTTACGCATCTCGTCAAAATCGCGCTCATTGAAATTTTCAATATAGGTTTGAACAGCGTATTCTGGACTGCTCTTCGGCTCACCTTCCTCTGCAAAGGCTATCATGTGAATCGGTAACTGAGGATTTTCCGTGTTTACGGTTTTGTTTTTGGCTGTGGCGGACATAACTGTTCCGGCCATCAGCAAAGCACTTACTAGTGTTTTCATGATGTATATGTTTTAGTTTCGTTTGGCTAATGTAGATTGTTGCCTATGCAGTCTCTGTTAAGAAACACTTAAAGACCAGCCACTTGAGGAAAAAGGGAGATGAATGGGGGAATTTTGACTGCGAGCTATTCTTGCGAACAAACAGGATCCGCGCAAACTTGCTTTTTAAAGATCGGTAAGGCTATCCAAAGAGCCGGAATTGCAAGCCACCAAGCATCTTCATACCATGCGGTTCCCAGCAAGGAAATGCCTATAAGCAGGCGTACGATGCGATTTAGCCAGCTATTGAGATTTAATTTTTGTCTTCGCGTAGGGATAAGAAATAGTTTACGTTTAGCCAAGATCCGCCGTTAAGGCACTCGATATTATTCTCCGCCAAAAAGTTTTGGGCCATGCCACTGCGATTTCCACTGGCACAAACTAAAATGAGCGGTGCCTTTAAGCCGCGCAGCATTTCAAGTTCTTTGTTTAATTGATCCAGTGGAATATTAATGGATTCGGCTACACTACCACCAGAAAACTCAAGGTGGCTGCGCACATCAACAATAGTTCCTTTACCAGCAAGGATTAATTCCTGGGCATTCATGTGCGGGATTTTTTTAGGTGGTCGTCAATCATACTCAGTAATAAACCGCCCATTAAAGCTCCGTATAAACTAGAATTTACAGGACTTCCAGTAATGGTGCAACCGTCTTCACATCCTATCTGAGCGTAATAGAGGTATCCTAAGGCCAAGCCCAGAATAATGCCCACCAGGGTGAATCGAAATTTGGAGAATAATTGCTTCAATGAATTCATGCGAATTGCAAAAGTGCGATATTACAAAGGATTGCTTGGTGACAAGAGTCTTCCTCGTTAAAAGTAGCGTAATTTCATGTTAAGGCTGCGCGCTTATTCCTTCAAAATTAGGTCGATTTACTTATTAAGCCTTTAAATTGCACTTCAAAATTTAGATGATGAAAACACGCTTGGGTATTTTAAGTCTGCTGTTTATGATGCTTGGTTGTAGCAGTCCCTCTCCCAATTCATCAGGAACTGGTGATGAGGCCGAAGCGGCATCCAAAATACAAGCACCCGAAGGCTTTGTTGCCGAAGTATTTGCCAAAGATTTGGGAAGAGGAAGGCATATCGCCAGTCGCAAGAATGGTGATTTATACCTGCGTTTAAGTGTCCCTGAAAATGGAAGGAGTATTGTTGCACTGCGCGACACCAATGAGGATGGTGAAGCTGATATACAAGAGTATTTCGAGGAATTAGAAGGAGGAACTGGCATAAAAGTGCATAATAATTACCTCTACTTCAGCACCGATTTAAAGGTATATCGCCGGCGCTTTTCGGGAAATGAATTAGTCCCATCTGGCGAGCTCGAATTAATATTAAGCCTAGACCCCCAAAACCAACACGCCGCCAAACCACTGGCTTTCGATGATGAAGGAAATATGTTTGTAACCATTGGCGCACCTTCTAATGCTTGTCAGGAACCAAGTCGAACCGCAGGAGCGGCAGGACTTGACCCTTGCCCATTGCTGGAAACTTCTGGAGGTATTTGGAAGTTTAGTGCTAATAAATTGAATCAGACTTTTGAGGATGGTGAAAACTATGCAACTGGTATTCGCCATGCGGTAGGTATTTATTACAATAAAAAGCATCAATCTTTATATGCCATGCAACATGGTCGTGACCAGTTACACGAATTTTGGCCCGACCTTTATACCCAAAAGCAAAGTGCAGAATTACCAGCGGAGGAGTTTTTAAGAGTTGAAGAAGGCAGTAACTTCGGTTGGCCCTATTGCTATTATGATTGGCAGAAGTATGTGCGGATTTTAGCTCCCGAATACGGTGGCGATGGAGATAGTGTTGGGCGATGTTCTAGCGCGGACCTACCCTTGATGGGTTTTCCCGGACATTGGGCTCCTAATGCATTGGAGTTTTATTATGGTGATCAGTTTCCTGTAAGCTTTGCCGGTGGTGCCTTTATCGCCTTTCATGGCAGTTGGAATAGAGCTCCCTTTCCACAGCAAGGATATAAAGTTGTTTTTGTGCCCTTTAGCGGTAAAGAACTAATGACCGGCTACCAAACCTTCGCCACTGGTTTTGCAGGTGACAATGATGAGCCGGAGAGCCCTGGTTCTGCTGAACATCGACCTTGTGGCTTGGCAGTGGGCGCCGATGGTTGCTTATACATCAGTGATTCCATGAAAGGATGGGTATGGCGCATTCGGCATACTGGCTCTTAAAGCCAAAGGGAATAAAGATAAATGAGGCTAAAGCCTGATAAGAAGGCTATCCCCAAATAAGATAAAAAGCGCATGGCCCTAGGAGGTCTTGCCTCTGGCTTTAATCCTAAGACTAAGCGGAAATTGGCAATTGCGATAAAGGGAGCAACCACGAAGCTTATAGCCGTGGCTAAATCGACCAAGGCTCGCAGGGAATTCGAAAATTGGAAAATGATTAGCAAGGCGCCAAAGCCCACAATTACTAATACCCATCGATAAGATTGAGAGCGACTGGCAATTTTGGAGTCAGACTTTTTTTGCAGCAAAGTGAATACCCGATTTGCGCTACGAGCATAGCCATCGAATACCCCAATGCTGGTTCCGAACATAATGCTAAAGGCCGCCGCACCGATAATTAATTGGCTCCAATCTCCAATGCTTTCGGTATAAAGCTGAATGATGCTGGCCGCAAAAGCCGCACTGCCACTCGGCAAGCTTTTACCGCTGCCAAATACCAAGTAAGCTCCCAATATCATAAAGCAAGGAGAGAGCAGTGCCGAAAGCCAATAGCCAAAATTGAATTCCCTCAAGGTATCCTTTAAACTTGCTTTATAACCAGATTCTTTTTGGCGGGCAATGGTCCAAAGGCTATTCCAGGCCGATAAATCTACCGCGGTCGGCATCCATCCCATCAGGGCAATTAAAAAGGGAAAGGCCGGACTACTGAGGTCAAGGACACCGGCATCAAAGAATTTAAATTCGCCTTGCACCGGCCCACGCCATAAAGTACTTATAACTGCAATAAGAGTTGAAATAAGCAAAACCGTACCGATGACTTTAATAAGCCGATCTAGGGCCTTATAGCGCCCAAAGTAAAGGATGAGCAAGCAAATGATAAAGAGTATCAAGGTAGTGACTTTCACATCAATAAGGCCTTCTAAGCCAAATAGTTGATGCATAAAACCTGCAGTGACGGCACCCACGGCAGCGGTAACAAAAAACATGGTAGAGGCTGTAATAAGGGCATAAGCCCAGAGGTAGGCCCGACCCATTTTTCGATAGCCATCAATGAGGGATTCGCCAGTGGCAGAAGCGTATCGCGATCCGTATTCGAAAAATGGGAACTTTAAAACATTGGCCGCAACTATCGCCCAAAGGAGTGCGAAACCATATTCGGAGCCTGCGCGTGTGCTTTGGACTAAATGACTGACACCGATGGCGGTACTCGCAAATAATAATCCGGGGCCAAGGGTTCGGAGAAAATTCTGCAGGGATTGCTTTTTCATAGGTGCTCAACTCAAAGATAGGCCATTATCTTTGTCTTCCTCAAAAAAGCAAATATGACCGACAAAATTCTGGTATTGGGTTCTTCTGGTCAAATAGGAACCGACCTAGTAGATACCCTACGTAGTGCCTATGGCAACGATAATGTAATCGCTTCGGACCTTCGACAGCCATCAGCCGAAAGGCTTGCCCAAGGGCCCTTTGAGCAATTAAACGCCATGGACGCCGAGGCCGTTTTTGAGGTCATTAAAAAACATGGTGTAAACCAAGTGTATCACTTAGTGGCCATGTTATCAGCCACAGCGGAAAAGATGCCCATGAAGGGCTGGGATTTAAATATGACCAGCCTCTTTAATTTTATGGAGCTCATAAAGGAAGGCCATATCTCTAAAATGTATTGGCCCAGTTCTATTGCCGCTTTCGGACCAAATACTCCAGTTCAAAATACCCCTCAATACACCGTAATGGATCCTGGAACGGTTTACGGGATAAGTAAATTGTCGGGTGAATTATGGTGCGATTATTACCATAAAAAATACGGATGTGACATTCGAGGTTTGCGCTACCCTGGCTTAATTTCATACAAAACGGAGCCCGGAGGAGGAACCACAGATTATGCGGTTGATATTTTCCATAAAGCTGCCAAAGGAGAGGATTACCATTGTTTCCTTAGCGAGGATCGTCGACTTCCGATGATGTATATGCCGGATGCGATAAAGGCCACCATTGGAATAATGGAGGCGCCAGCCGAGCAAGTGAAAATTAGGACTTCCTATAATGTGGCCTCTTTTAGCTTTACCCCGACTGAGCTTCATAAAGCTATTGAGCTCGAGCTACCGGGTTTTAAAACTTTTTATGATGCGGTAGATGAAAGAGATGCTATTGCCGCTGGTTGGCCACAAAGCATCAATGACGATTATGCCCGTAAAGATTGGGGCTGGAGTCCCGACTACAATCTGGAGGCCATGGTAAAGGATATGCTGAAAAACCTGAAAGGCTAGTCCTTTACTTGCGTTCCAAGTAGATATCCATTAAAATATCGATGGTACCACCTAAGGTATCATTCTGAAAACGCGTGGTAGCAACCAAACCGCTAGAGGTTTTATTGCTAATATTATAAGTCATGAGCCCGTATCTAGGGTCGTCAATTTCAAACTGTGTTTCGCTATTGTAACGAATATCGCCACTGCCATCTACATTAATTGGAACGGGGATGGTTTGGGTTAAAATCGTAACCTCTATGCGGGTAGCTACCTGATAGTCCACGGTTCCAGCACTTGCCTTGAAGTTATAGTCACCTACAGTATTTTCTCCGGTACCACTTAAGGGTAAATTGCCTAATTGGGTTTGCAAGGATCCGTTGTAATCTACTTGCTCCACATTAAACTCACCATTAAGGAAGGCGGCTAAACCACTTAGTTGATTCCCCGTATCATCATCGTCATCGCGACGGCAAGCACTAAAAACTAAACCTAGGGCAAGGACAAAGAGAAGGGCATTCTTTTTCATGGGATAAGATTTACTGTCAAAAATAAGTTTTTAGACTGAAGTATCTCCCTTCTTAAATTCTAAAACAGTGATTTCCGGCCAAATACCTACCCTTCCCGGAAAGGCAAGAAAACCGAAGCCCCGATTTACATATAGATAACGCCCAGCTTCTTCATATAAGCCCGCCCATTTTGGATAGCGGTATTTCACCGGACTCCAGCGAATGACACCTGGAATTTCAATTCCAAATTGCATACCATGGGTATGACCACTTAGGGTAAGAGACATTTTTTGAGGATGCTTTTTTACCACCTCATCAAAGTGAGAAGGATCATGCGACATTAGTACATGGAAGTCATCGGGGTCTGTTCCTTGTAAAGCGGCGTTTAAATCACCATGTTGAGCAAAGCCCTTACCCCAATTTTCTACTCCCACTAAACGGATCTTATCACCAGCTCTTTCGAGTACTCTATTTTCATTACGTAAAAGGTCGAAGCCAATTTCCGCATGGGTTTTATAGAGCTTGTCCATATTTGCCAGTTTATCCTCTGGACTGGGCCAATTGGTATAATCGCCATAATCGTGGTTTCCCAAGATGGAGTATTTACCCATGGGTGCTTCTAGTTTTGAAAACACTTCCTTCCAGGGATCCATTTCATCGGCTCGATCATTCACTAAATCGCCAGTAAATAAAATAACATCGCTCTTTTGCTGATTGATTAAGTCAATGCCATAGGCGATTTTCTCTGGATTGTCAAAGCTTCCGCTGTGCACATCCGAAATCTGACTAATCCGAAAACCGTCGAAGGCAGCCGGAAGATCTGGGAAATACAAGGTCTTTTTAATGACGCGATAATTATACTTCCCCTTTAAGATGCCGTGAATGATTCCTGCAAAAGGAATGGCGGCGAGCAGCAAGGCGGCCTGACTAATAAATTTGCGCCTTGAAGGCAAAAAGGGGTCATCCGCCTGGGTGCCAATTAATTTGCCACTTAGGCCCACTAAAACCCGAACTATATCTTCCAGGAGAAGGGGCGCGCTGATAATTAACTTGGGAACAAAGAGCAGCACAAAGCTGCCTAGCATTAATTTAAAAAGCGGATGTTGGGGGCCAGCGCTGCGGTCGAAATTAATAATCACCAGCACTACTAAAACTAGAAAAGCAATGGAAATACCCCAATATAGGTAGCGAGCCCATACTTGATCTTTGCTAATGGTACGGACGGCTTGATAAGCATAGATATCGACAATGCTCATTAAGAGGATGGGAATAAGTATTCTAAAAAACACGATTTATTTTTAAGCGGGACCTGTTGAAATAAAAAGATTTAGGCCTTTGGTGAATAATGCTAATTTAGGGCGTTCATAAAGATTTTTCCAAATGTCTGATTCTAAGCCTACCCTTTATTTGTTAGATGCCTTTGCACTTATCTATAGGGCCTATTTTGCCTTTGTAAACAACCCTCGCATTTCTTCGAAGGGATTAGATACCTCGGCCATTTTCGGATTTACAGTAACCTTATTGGAGATCTTAGAGAAAAAGAACCCCAGTCATATTGCAATTGTTTACGATACGCCACAACCCACCGTACGCCATATCGAGTACCCAGAGTACAAGGCCCAACGCGATGAAACACCGGAAGGAATTAAAGTGGCCTTTCCTTATATCCGCAAAGTGGCAGAGGCCTTTAACATTCCCTTTCTTGGCGTTGATGGCTATGAGGCGGATGATGTAATTGGTACCCTCGCGAAGCAGGCAGAGCAAAAAGGTTATACCGTTTATATGATGACCCCAGATAAGGATTTTGGGCAATTGGTATCGGAAAATATTTTTATGTACCGTCCCGGTCGTGGAGGAAACCCAGCCGAAGTGTGGGGTGAGGAAGAGATCTGTGCGAAATTCGATATAGATCGGGTGGATCAAGTGATTGATTATCTGGGTATGATGGGCGACGCCGTTGATAATATCCCCGGTATTCCAGGGGTTGGACCCAAAACGGCATCCAAGTATTTAAAGGAATATGGCAGCATGGAAGGCCTTTATGAAAATGCGGATGCCATAAAAGGAAAAATTGGCGAGAAGATCCGCGATAATAAGGAGCAGGCTTTACTTTCTAAAAAGTTGGCCACAATTTTACTCGATGCGCCAATTGAATTTCATGAAGGGGATTTTAAAAAAGACCCTGCCGATACCGAGAAGATTCAAGAGCTTTTCGGAGAACTCGAATTCCGAACCCTTACCAAAAGGATTTTAGGGGATAGCGCTGATTCAGCTAGTTCTGCACCAAAGAAGCAAGTGGCCAAAGCGCCGTCTAATGGGCAAACGGACTTGTTCGCAAGCCCTGAAAGTCCAGAGGCAGAAAGCTTCGCGGAGGGTGGAATGAAATCTTTGGAAAATGCCGAGCATCTATATCAATTGGTTTTGCACCCTGAGGAGCGTAAACTACTGCTTAAAAACCTAGTCCAACAAAAGGCGGTTTGTTTTGATACTGAAACCACTGGATTAGATGTTCGTAAAGCCAGCTTAGTAGGCTTGGCTTTGTCCTACACCCCAGGCATTGCCTATTATGTGCATCTGCCGGAAGGAGAGGAGCAATCAATCATCGATGAGTTTAAACCTTTCTTTGAAGATGAAGCTATTGAGAAGATTGGTCAAAATTTGAAGTATGACATTTCCATACTTTCCAATTACAGTATTGAGGTGAAAGGCCCCATTTTCGATACCATGTTGGCCCATTATCTCATAAATCCAGATATGCGCCATAATATGGATATAATGGCGGAAACCTACTTGAATTATCAAACTCAATCCATTGAGACTTTAATTGGTAAAAAAGGCAAGCATCAAAAAACGATGCGTCAGGTCGATCCTGAAAAAGTAGCCGAATACGCCGGAGAGGATGCCGATATTACCTTGCAACTGGCCGCAATTTTTAAGGAAAAGCTTGGGGAGGATAGCACCGCCAAGGTGCTGAAGGAAATTGAAACGCCTTTGGTGAAGGTCCTTTCCCACATGGAAATGGAGGGTATTAATTTGGATACGGCCGCGCTCAAGAAATTATCCGAAGAATTAAGAGATGATATTGTAAGACTAGATCGCGAGATTCATGAGTTAGCTGGAAACAGCGACTTTAATATTGCCAGTCCGCGGCAATTGGGAGAGGTGCTATTTGGCGAATTAAAGCTATTGGCCAAGCCCAAGAAAACCAAGAGTGGCCAGTATTCTACCTCGGAAGATATTCTACAGGATTTAGCCAAGGAGCATGAGATTGCTCAAAAAATATTGGATTACCGCCAAATGGTAAAACTCAAAAGCACTTACGTAGATGCTTTACCGGAAATGGTAAGTCCAAAAACGGAACGATTACATACGAGCTTTAACCAGGCGGTTGCCGCAACCGGCAGACTGAGTAGTAATAATCCCAATCTCCAAAATATTCCCATCCGAACCGAAAGGGGTAGGGAAGTGCGAAAGGCTTTTATTCCTCGAGATGAAAATCATGTGATTTTAGCCGCTGATTACAGTCAGATTGAATTGCGCTTAATCGCCGAGCTGAGCGAAGAAAAAACCATGATGGAAGCCTTTATAAAGGGTGAAGATATTCACGCGGCTACTGCGGCCAAGGTTTTTGGAATTCCCCAGGAGGAAGTGAGCAGGGAACAAAGGAGCAATGCCAAAACAGTAAACTTTGGTATTATTTACGGAGTGAGCGCTTTTGGATTAGCCCAACAAACGAGTTTAAGCCGAAGCGAGGCTTCCGAGATAATTAAGTCTTACTTCCGCACCTATCCCGGAATTCAAGATTATATAGAGGCCCAAAAGGAGCTAGCGCGGAAGCAGGGATTTGTAGAAACCATGCTCGGCCGTCGTCGTTATTTAAAGGATATAAACAGCCGCAACGCTGTGGTACGCGGTCATGCCGAACGAAATGCGGTTAATGCTCCCATTCAGGGTTCGGCCGCCGACATTATAAAAATGGCCATGATTAAAATTGATGCGGCTTTGGCGGGCTACAAAACACGCATGCTATTGCAGGTGCATGATGAATTGGTTTTTGATGCACCTAAAGAGGAATTGGACATGGTACGCCCAATTATTGAAGATCTAATGCAAAATGCAATCGAAACCAAGGTGCCTCTGGAAGTGGAAAGTGGTTTTGGCGCCAATTGGTTGGAGGCACATTGATAAAATATATGAAGGTATTACATCTGCTTTCTGCACTACTTTTTGCAATGACCTGTCACGCTCAACATTCGGCTAATGCCTTGTTGGTTAAGGAATATATCGAAGGGAAAAATATAGATGAAGGGAAGTCCTTTTTCGAAGCTCTTTTGGCAGACGACCCTATGAATGCCGAGGTAAATGCTTGCCTGGGAGGACTATATAATGCTGAAGGAAACACCTTGATGGCGGACTCCTTAATTAATTACTCCTTAGTGCTTGATAGCAACTGCCTGGAATGTATACGCAGAAAGTCTCTAATGCTTAGTCAAGCTGGCTCTCATAGAGAGGCGCTACGGGGCTATCAAAATTACTTAGCTCAACGGAAAGCCATTGGTAGTGATTATGCCAACCTCGCCTTGATTTTTAACTATTTGGGAGACTCAAAACAGGCCGACGAGAATATTAAAGCCGCTCTCGAAATTGATCCCAATGATGTTCGGGCTATAATTATTTCGGGTTATTTCCAGCTGAAGAAGGGCTATGCCGCCAGCGCAGTGAGTACGCTTCGGAGAGCGGAGAAACTAGATTCTGGGAATGTCAGAACCATCCTTTTTCTATCTGATGCATACTACACTCTAAGGCGGTATGATGCGGCATTAAATACACTAGATAGGTATATCAAAAAGGGGCCAATCGAAAATTCTGAAGTTTTTTATAAGAAGGCTTACATTCACTTTGAATTAGATAGCCTGGACTTAGCAGAAAAGCACATAAACCTAGCTCTAGAAAGTGATTCATTAGTAAATTATTATTATTTGAGATCGAGCATTCGCTATAGTCAGGAGGATATGGAAGGGTCCTGTGAGGATTTCATTTACCTCAGCACTATCTTGAAAGAGGGGGAGGATGATCCGTCCATAATCGAGCAAGTTCAATTAAGCCTTAAAGCTTTTTGTGATCCGGAGGCAGCTGGTTATTACTATCAGCGAGGGGTTGCTAATTATAATCTCAAAAACTTTCGCAAAGCATTGAGCTGGTATAGGAAAGGTGAAGTCCTGTTTCCGGAGAACCCGATAATCTTAAGTTTTAAAGGGAACACCTATATGGCTATTGAAGAGTATGATTCGGCAATAAGCTACTATCACAAAGCACTAGATTTTCAAGAAGCATTTGAGTCAGAAGCAATACTTTCAGCAGGCTTCAGGGGTTTGGCTGGAGAAGATCTCGAAAGTGTGTTGAATTCTATTCTGCCTTCTGTTAATGCTTCATTGGCGGAATGCTATCTGTTTAAAGGTAATTTGATAGAATGCGAAAAGTACTTGGACTTAGCCATGAAAAGTATTTGGCAGTTGCCTCCACCGATTGTGGCACATCTGCACACCATTAGTGGGTTGCTTAGTCTCAGCAAGGGAGATTTGTCGCAGGCAGAGTACCAACTGAACAAAGCTACCATTCATTTTCCCGAACATGCAATGGCTTATTATTACCTGGCTGTTACCAAGTGCATTCAGGCAGGCACTGTCTCAGGTAAAGGCTTTAGTATGCGCTTTAGGAATAAAGGGATGAATTTAAGGATACCTAATATTTCCGAGCGAGGTTCTAGTGGACAAGAGTTCATATTAAGGCAGGCGATGATTAATGTTGACAAAGCTATTTTATACGCTCCCAATGATGCACTCGGATATGCACTGCGAGCGGTGATTAAGAGGGACCTAAAGCAGGAAGGCTATTGCTATGATATGCTAAAGTCGCGTGAATTGGGATTTGAGTGGAGCAGCGAAGAGATTTCTGCTTGCCTTAATTAAAGACTCCGAATTAAAGCACATGATAGGCCTTAACTCGGAGCTTTAGGAGTATATCTTTTAGGTAATTATTCTACCCTTAATTTTTCTTGTAATTGCGTGTTTTCACCTTTTAGGTTAACAAAGTACAAACCTGGCTTAAGTGGCAAATCGAGTTTAAGATCTAAACTTGCACCTCGGGCTTCAATTTCTTGTAGGTATACTTGTTTCCCACTTATGTCGAAGATGACTAACTCGAGCTCATCGTCGCTAAGATCGCTGAGCTTCACATTTACTGAGCCTTCAGTCGGATTTGGATACAATGCCATGTCGGCTGCATCATATTCAGGGATGCTTACATCCTGTCCTTCTCCAAATCGAATATTATCGATGTAGAAACTATTACCACCACCGTTTTCAAAAACGAATTTGATTAAGATTGGATCTGGGCCGATATAGGCATTGAAGTTAATGGTTTCAGTGGTCCAATCGCCGGGACTATTTGGAACAAAAATTCCGCTGGTATTGGCAACGGTGCGCAAACGACCGCCATTATAAAAGCGACGTCTTATCCAGCTTTCACCGCAATCTCGAGATACATAAACTTCCAATTGATCCTCATCGTCATTTTGCTTAGCGGCAAAAGCGTAATCGAAGAATAAATTAAGATCAACACCATTAGCAGTACTAATGGCCGGCGAAATAAGCTCGTCTATCTCACCTGTCGAATTACTCACCTGGTTAAGAACTAGCGAATTATTCTGATGCGAAGCGGCATTGGCGTAAACCTGAAAAGTATTTCCATCTCCGCCATCTACGGCAGAAACCACTAGAGGTAAGGTAGCCGATTCGAAGCTTTCTACCCATGTTGTTACAAAGAAGGGGCTCGTTGAATTCTTAACACTAATAAACTCGTTATAAGTTAGGCTGCTGGTACCAGCACTATTGCTAACCGTTAGGCTTACATTATACTTACCCGGACTGGCATAAGTTACAATAGGGTTTTCCAATGTGCTCGTTGCTGGGCTGCCACCTGGGAAAGACCAAGACCAGCTAGTCGGGTCCCCATCTTCTGAAATATCGAAAAACTGTAGGCTATCATTGGTACATACCACTTGGCGTTCGGCATCGGCAATTGCCAGGGGCGTACACACTGGAGGGTTTGTTATTCCCGTAAAAGTATGGTTGGATACAGAAACCAGAGTTGACCGCAAATTAGACATGGTTAAAACCGCGTGTACCCTTGCTTTCTGGTCCTCGGTGAACATATTCTGGCAACTTGCATAATCCATGTAGTTTTCAATTTGGTCAACCAAATTTGGATTATCGTTATTACAACTGTTCACGCTGTAGTTGCAGCCAAAGTTCGACTCATCAACGGGAGGGGTGTCATCGCAATAGTCATTAGCGAAACTATTACCAAGCAAACCAACAGGGTTGGATCCCCCTGTGCCATTACAGCTGCCTGCAAAAGGATGATGAAGCGCGAAATAATGTCCCACTTCATGGGTCAAGGTGCGTCCATCATTTCCGGCAGCAGTTCCTATAGTGCCGAAGGAGTCATGGCGAAGAATTACTCCATCTCCTGAAACTTTGTTAGTCCGGGGAAAAAAGGAGTAGCCAAGGGTATAACCATTAGGATCGCTAGGTAAGGTATTAGATATGTTTCGTGTTACCCAGATATTGAGGTAGCGCTCACGATTCCACTTTACTATTTTGGCCGACTCTGTGCCACTTAGGGATTGCAAACTTTGCGTACGAGTTATTCCATCCGTACAATTGCCTTGAGGGTCTTTCTTGGCAAGCTTAAATTCGATTTGCATATCCGATGCAACCCCTTTAAACTGGGTACGCGTAAGATTGGTGTCGGCATTGATCCGCTGAAAATCCTCATTTAAAACTCGAATGGCATCTTCAATTTGAGCAACGGAAATATTATCTACCTGAGAAGCATAAACAATGTGAACAACTACAGGAACAGTATATACTATGGTAGAAGAGTTGTTCTTTTGCAGAGGGTTTTCCTGTTTGAGTCGCTGCGCTGCTTCAAAGATTGCCATTTCGGTCTCTCGAAGTTCGTTGAGCGCCTGGGGGCTATTTAATGAGTTTTGATAGTGTTCATCAAAACTACATTTAAGGTGATTATGTTGATGGTTAGTGCTAGACTGGCCGTATGAGAAACTTAGGCTGAGTATAGCGATAAGGGAAAAAAAGCGCTTCATTAAAAAAAGAATTTAGGAAATCGGTGCACAAATATAGACGCTTTGTTGGGCTATAAGTTGGGTTCAATAAATAAGCCCCGTAATTTTCAACTATTTATAGTTAATAAGCTTTGGTAGATTGATAATTATTGTTGTATTTTCGCAGCCCCTTTTTGGAGGGTCAAGTATTCGAAAGATAACGGATTAAATATTAGGTAGTTGTGGATACAATGAGTTACAAAACGGTTTCGGCAAACAGCCAAACTGTTGATAAAAAATGGGTTCTTGTGGATGCCGAAGGTCAAACCCTCGGTCGTTTAGCGTCAAATGTGGCCTACTTGCTTCGCGGGAAGCACAAGACAAATTTCACTCCTCACGTTGATTGTGGTGATAATGTGATTGTGATTAATGCCGATAAGGTGGTTCTCACAGGACAGAAAGCTACTGATAAGGAATATGTTCGTCATACCGAATATCCTGGTGGTCAGCGTTTCACTACGCCTGCCGAGTTGATGATGAAAAAACCCATCAAAGTGGTAGAAAATGCGGTTAAAGGTATGTTGCCTAAAAATCGCTTAGGGAGTCAGTTGTACACCAACTTATTCGCTTATGCCGGCACTGAGCATCCACATGAAGCTCAGAAGCCAGAAAAAATTGATATCAATACTGTTAAATAATAGATGAGTATGTCAGTAACTCACAAAATTGGTCGCAGAAAGTCTTCCGTTGCACGTGTATTCTTGCAAGAAGGAAAAGGTTCGATCACTGTAAATAAGAAAGATTACAAGGATTATTTCGATACTCCTGCTCTTCACTTCAAAGTAGAACAAGCTTTTGCTACTACCGAAACCACTGGTCAGTACGACGTAAAAGTGAATGTTGATGGTGGCGGTATTACCGGTCAAGCGGAAGCAATTCGCTTAGGAATTTGCCGTGCTCTTTGCGAAATCAATCCTGATTTCCGTCCTATGCTTAAGCCTGATGGCATGCTAACGCGTGATCCACGTATGGTAGAGCGTAAGAAATTCGGTCAGAAGAAAGCGCGTAAGAAATTCCAGTTCTCTAAGCGTTAAGAAAATATTTGGGTTTAGTATCCAAATTCTACGGGTGTCTTGGTTCAACTAAAACCCACCGTAGAGTTGAATTTAGTGAATGTAAACTATTAATTATCTCATGGCAGATCAATTCGTAAAAGAAATGCTAGATGCGGGGGTGCACTTCGGTCACCTTACTCGCAAATGGAATCCAAACATGGCTCCCTTCATCTTTATGGAGCGTAATGGAATCCACATTATTGACCTTTATAAGACCCAAGCTAAATTAGAGCAAGCTGGCGAAGCAATGGCAAAAATTGCAGCTAGCGGTCGTAAGATCATGTATGTGGCTACTAAAAAGCAGGCTAAGGACACTCTTGAAACTCAAGCAGGAGATGTAAATATGCCTTATATCACCGAGCGTTGGCCTGGAGGTATGCTTACCAACTTCGTAACCATCCGCAAAGCGATCAAGAAGATGCAAAACATCGATCGCATGAAAGAAGATGGTTCTTTTGCTACTTTAAGTAAGCGTGAGCGTCTTCAAGTAGATCGTCAACGCGCAAAGCTAGACAAGCAATTAGGGTCCATCGCTGACATGACCCGTTTGCCAGGTGCTTTGTTTATCATTGACATCACCAAAGAACACATTGCGGTTAAAGAAGCTAAGAAGTTAGGTATCCCAGTATTTGCAATTGTAGATACCAATTCAGATCCTACGCAAGTGGATTACGCCATTCCTGGTAATGATGATGCTACAAAGTCTATTGATCTTTTAGTAAGCAAAGTAACCGGTTATATCCGCGAAGGATTAGCCGAGCGTGCAGCTGAAAAGACCAAAGCTAAGGATGCTAAAATCCAAAAAGCAGCGGCTAAGGCCGAAGCGAGTCCGGAAGCACCTGCAGAAGCTGAAGCACCTAAGGAAAAGGCAGCTCCTAAAGCTGAGGCTCCAAAGGCCGAAGTGAAGGAAGAAGCTAAAGAAAGTCCTGAAGCTTAATTTCACCTAAGCATAACAAGAATTTTAATTCATAGGAAGGGGTGAAAATTTATTTTTATCCCTTCTTTTTTTAAGAATCAAATCAAATATCTAATACAATGGCTAAAATTACCGCCGCTGAGGTAAATAAACTCAGAAAACAAACTGGAGCCGGAATGATGGATTGTAAGAAAGCCTTGGTTGAAGCCGAGGGTGATTTCGAACAAGCCGTAGATATTCTTCGTAAGAAAGGTCAGAAAGTGGCTGCTAAGCGCGCGGACCGCGATGCAACTGAAGGTTGTGTTCTTGCCGGAACAAATGGCGATAACAGCTTTGGAGCAATTGTAAGTCTTAACTGCGAAACCGACTTCGTAGCAAAGAATGATAGCTTTGTGGAACTTACCCAGAGCCTATTAAACGTAGCACTTGAAAATAAATTCGCCGATAAGGATGCGCTAATGGCTGCTACTTTAGGTGATATGACTGTAGCTGAAAAGCTAGTAGAGCAAACTGGTGTTATCGGTGAGAAATTAGAGATTGGTAGTTACGAGGTAGTAGATGCTGCTTTCGTTGCTTCTTATATTCACGCTGGTAATAAATTAGCAACTTTAGTTGGTTTAACTAAGGAAGCTCCAGAAGCTGGTAAGAACGTTGCTATGCAAGCTGCGGCCATGAACCCAATTGCTTTAAATAAAGATGGTGTTGATGAGGAAACTATCAACCGCGAGCTTGAAGTAGGTAAAGATCTTGCCCGTCAAGAAGGAAAGCCAGAAGCAATGTTGGATAAAATTGCAATGGGTAGATTAGGTAAATTCTTTAAAGAGAATACCTTAACTCAACAAGCTTATATCCGCGATAATAAATTAACCGTTGAAAAATACTTGCAGTCGGAAGACAAAGATCTTGCTGCGGTATCATTTAAGCGTGTAGGCTTAGGCGTATAAGTCCCAGTCTAATATTTTTTAAAGAGCCGTCTCATTGAGACGGCTTTTTTGTTTTTATTCTGGGCTAGAAATAATGCCGCAGCGTCGAGAATATTTTTCAGCTATCCTTGTATCTTTGTCCGAATCAGCAAAACGGAATAATGAAATACCAACGAATACTTCTTAAGCTTAGTGGTGAATCCTTAATGGGCGACCAATCGTACGGCATTAACGGCGATCGGCTAAAAGAGTATGCTGCTGAAATCAAGGCGGTCGTAGAAATGGGTGTTCAGGTAGCCCTCGTAATTGGCGGTGGAAACATCTTCCGCGGCCTCAAAGGAGCAAGTGAAGGAATGGATCGTACTCAAGCCGATCACATGGGCATGTTGGCCACCGTAATCAATGGTTTAGCGATGCAAAGCGCCTTGGAAGAGGCAGGGGTTAAAACTCGTTTGCAAAGTGCGATTGAAATGAACAAAGTGGCGGAGCCTTATATCCGTAGAAGAGCGACTCGACATTTAGAAAAAGGAAGAGTAGTAATTTTTGGAGCAGGCACGGGGAACCCCTATTTTACCACGGATACTGCGGCTACGCTCAGGGCCATTGAAGTAGATGCAGATGTAATTCTCAAGGGAACCCGTGTGGATGGTATTTATACGGCCGATCCCGAAAAGGATGCCTCCGCAACAAAATATGAGTCAATTTCCTTTAAGGAGGTTTATGAGAAAGGTCTTAATGTAATGGATATGACGGCCTTCACCTTGAGTAAAGAAAACGACTTACCGATTATTGTATTTGATATGAACAAACCAAAGAACCTCCAAAATCTTCTTAAGGGCGATAAGGTAGGAACCTTGGTGGCCAACTAATTTCATAAGCATGGAAGATATAGATTTAATTATTTCGGAAGCAGCAGACAGTATGAAGAAGTCGCTGCAGCATTTGGATAAAGAGTTATTGAAAATCCGCGCTGGTAGAGCTAATCCATCCATGCTGGAAGGAGTAATGTTGGAATACTACGGCTCTATGACTCCTTTGTCGCAGGTTTCAAATGTATCAACGCCTGATGCCCGCACCCTAAGTGTACAACCCTGGGAAAAGGGCTTGATTCCAGAAATTGAAAAAGCCATTATGAACGCTAATTTGGGACTGAACCCTCAAAATAATGGCGAAATGGTGATTATCAATATTCCACCTTTAACGGAGGAAAGACGGAAAGAATTAGCGAAAAAGGCTAAAGCTGAAGGCGAAGAGGCAAAAGTTTCGATCCGAGCCGCTCGTAAAGACGCCAACGACATGTTGAAAGACATAGAGGGCGTAAGTGAAGACTTAATTAAGGATGCCGAAGAGCGTGTTCAGACTTTAACCAATAAGAATGTTAGCCAAGTGGATAGCGTTGTTGATGTTAAAGAGCAAGAGATAATGACGGTTTAAGAACAAGCCATCAATATTTTTAAAAGCCTAGCTTTTTTGGTGGGCTTTTTTATTTTCCAGAAATACAAAGCACTAACTCTCCTTTCGGTGGCCTTTCTTCGCAAGAGGCTAAAAGCTCCGCTAAAGTCCCTCTTCGCGTTTCTTCGAATTTTTTAGAAATTTCCCGACTTAGACTAGCGCTTCGCTCAGCGCCCAAATGTTCTATAAAATCCCTTAAACTTCGATTGATCCGATGGGGGCTTTCGTAAAAAACAAGAGTTCGCTCCTCCATAGCAAGGGCTTTCAATTTGCTTTGACGTCCCTTTTTAACGGGCAAAAAACCTTCAAAACTAAAATTATGGGCTGGCAGGCCGCTCACCACCAAGGCGGGAATTAAGGCAGTTGCTCCCGGAAGACATTGCACGTCAATATTGGCTTTTAGTGCTTCACGCACCATAAGATAACCTGGATCTGAAATAGCCGGCGTACCCGCATCACTAATAAGGGCAATATGCTGACCTGCTAAAAGCTGCTCCACAAATTGCGCACTCTGGCGATGCTCGTTATGCATGTGATTAGCGCGCATTGGAGTCTCTATCTGATAGTGCTGAAGTAACTTGCCGCTCGTGCGCGTATCTTCAGCTAAAATTATGTCAACCTCTTTTAGGCATTTAAGGGCCCTAAAGGTGATGTCTTCGAGATTCCCGATCGGAGTGGGAACGATATATAATATACCCGCCATAAACCTAGTATTTAGTGGGGTCTAAATGTTCCGAAGGATCCCAAAAGTGCTGTTCAAAATTTTGCACTTTATCATCTAAAATTACCAGACCTTCATTCTCCAATAATTCTTGCATCATATTGGTACCAGGAAAAAAATGCTTGCCCGTGAGCATCCCTAAACGGTTCAAAACGCGATGCGCGGGAACTCCATGCTCGGCGAAGCTTTTATTCATGGCATAACCTACCATTCGACTGCTTTTGGCGGCACCTAGAAATCGGGCAATAGCCCCATAGCTGCATACTTTGCCTTCGGGAATTTCGCGGCATACTTGGTAAACCCTTGTGTAGAAATCACTCAAAACTCCAACGGATATAGCTTATGGCCTTTCCTTCATTTCGGAATAATTGCTCATAATGGGTTTGCACCTCCTTTAGGATAGCTTCCGTATGTCGAGGGTCTTGTTTGTCGATATCGTGATATACCTTATGCACAGGAAAACCCATCAGCTGTAATAAACCAATGGTGTATCCATGTAAAAACTCACTATCGGTTTTAAGGTGTAAGAGGCCTCCCGATTTTAGAATGTATTGATAGCGCATCATAAAATTAGGATGCGTAAGGCGATGCTTTATTCGAGTGTGCTTAATTTGAGGGTCGGGAAAGGTGATCCAGATTTCCGAAATTTCACCGGCATCAAAACATTGATCGAGTAATTCAATTTGCGTGCGTAAAAAAGCGACATTTTTCAAACCTTGATCTTCGGCTTCTGTGGCGCCATACCAAATTCGGGCGCCTTTAACGTCAATGCCAATGTAATTTACATCGGGATTCCGTCTGGCCAGTGCAACCGTGTATTCTCCTTTACCGCAACCTAACTCTAAAACTATAGGATTGTCATTGCCAAAAATTTCGGAACCCCATTTACCTTGAAGGGGCAATCCTTTTAAGACCTCTTCACGGCTGGGTTCTACCACGTGCTTCATGCGGGCATTTTCGGCAAAACGCTCTAATTTTTTTCGTGCCATGCTGCAAAAGTAATTCATTGCCATTTCAGAACTTGCACAGATGGACAGAACAGTGATTTATGGGGTTCTAAATTGGGGCTTGGGTCATGCTACCAGAAGTAGCGTAATCATCCGAAAGCTAGAGCAGCAGGGCTTTCGGCCCATTATTGCTTCTGATGGGGCCGCGGGAGAATGGTTGCAAGAAGAATTTCCGCATCTGGAGTATAGAATGTTACAAGCCTACAATATTCATTATTCGCGCAGAAATTTACAGTGGCCACGCCTCCTTTGGCAAATTCCAAAAATGGCGAAGGCCGCGCATAAAGAACACGAAATATTACAGATTTGGGCAGATGAGCTAAAGCCGGTGGGTATTATTTCAGATAATCGATTGGGCTTTCATCATCCAGAGGTACCTTCCGTATATATCAGTCATCAATTGCGTCCACGAATGGCTATGTTTAGTGGGGCAGCGGCTTGGGCACATCGGCAATACTTTAAAAAATTCCATGAAATATGGGTGCCTGATGACCAAGACATTAAGGCAAGTGGGCAATTAAGTAAAAATGGCAAGGCGCGCAAAATAGGCTTGTTATCGAGCTTAAAGCCGGAAGAAAGCACTGCTTCTAAAATAGTGATCCTTTTAAGCGGACCAGAACCACAGCGTAGCATTTTGGAGCGAAAGATTTTTGAACAAGCGGAGGATTTACCGGAAGACACCATTCTTATCAGGGGCACAAATGAGCCTTGTCCTGAACGCTATCGCCGCCGAATAAAAATTTATGATAGACTGAATAGCTTAGATGTATCGCGAATTTTAGCAGAGGCCGAATTGCTTATCAGCCGCAGCGGATACAGCTCAATAATGGATTATTATAAATTGGGTAAAAAGGCGATACTTATACCAACTCCCGGTCAAAGTGAACAAGAATATTTAGCCCGACTTCATGCTGCTAGCCCCTACTTTTTGACGGTCAACCAAAAGAATTTGAAGCTTGCAGAACAGCTAGCGCAGGCTTCAAAGCTAAAGTCACCCCAGCCTTATCAAAAAGATTTAGCAGCGGATTTATTTAAGCTTTTTTCAAAGTAAAAGAGAAGGTGGAGCCTTTGTTCTCCCGGCTGCGAACATTTATAGTTTGCTTGTGGGCCTCAATGATGTGCTTTACAATCGATAGTCCTAAGCCAGTGCCACCAGCATCTCGGCTGCGACTTTTATCTACCCGATAGAAACGCTCAAATACCCTCGGAAGATCTTCGGGTGGAATCCCGATACCATCATCTTTAATTTCGCTAAGTATATGTTGGTCCATGTCAAAAAAGCGCACTTCAATCAATCCATCCTGGCTGCCATATTTTATGGCGTTTCCAATAAGGTTAATCAGTACCTGTTCAATTTTGGAACGATCTGCTACAACTAGGGTAGATCGATCATTTTCGGTGTGCGTATTGAATCGAATGCCCTTCTTTTTAGCCTTGTCATCTAGCAGTTCAAAAACATCATCTACTAATTCCACCAAATCAAAAGTCTCCGCAAAAACCTCCATTCGATCCGATTCTAAGGCGGAAATCACCTCTAGGTCCTCAATGATATTGATCATGCGATCTACCGATTTATTGGCGCGCTTTAAATAGCGTCGATTAATCTCATGATCATCTATTGCACCATCTAAAAGGGTAAGAAGATAACCTTGAATATTGAAGATTGGTGTTTTTAATTCGTGGGAGATATTGCCAATAAACTCTCTACGAAAATCTTCTCGCTCTCGCAGTTCGGCAATTTCATTTCTATTCCGCTTTGCCCAATTTGATACTTCTTGGGTAACAGTCTCCAGATCTGTAGGAAGCGCCATATCTTCTTCCAGAAACTCAGAGGCAATTTTTAAATCGTGAATGTTCTTGTAAATGATTTTCACCTTAGCATAGATGAAGCGCTCCACCAGAATTCGAATTAAAAAATAGGCCAAAACAAAAATCAGAGCCCCCATTAGAACTGGAAAAGACCACCCTAAGTCGGGCACTCCCAAAAGTGGCGACAGCAGCTTAAGGGACAAAACCAATAGGCCCGCTAAGAGAATAGCTATTATTAAGGCCAGTATGCCAGGCTTATCTAGTCTCAATTAGGCTTCAAATTTATAGCCCACCCCTTTAACGGTTTTAATGGCTTTGTCTCCAATTTTTTCGCGCAACTTACGGATGTGTACATCGATGGTTCTTCCACCAACAACCACATCATTACCCCAGATTTTGTCTAATATTTCATCGCGGTGAAAGACCTTACCCGGACGAGAGATTAACAAACTTAAAAGCTCAAATTCTTTTCGAGGTAGATTTAGCTTTTCCCCATCAAGGCTAACTTGGTATTTATCCAAGTCAATACTTAAATTTCCAAAGGTTTGGAGATTATCGCTTTGAACCGATTGCCCATAACGTCGTAAAAGCGCTTTAATACGACTTATTAAAACCTTTGGTTTAATCGGTTTAGTGATGTAATCATCCGCCCCAGCGTCAAATCCCGCTACTTGAGAATAATCTTCACCCCTTGCGGTAAGGAAGGCAATTAAAGTTCCCTCTAAACCTTCCGTCTTGCGAATCTGATCGCAGGTTTCCATGCCGTCCATACCGGGCATCATAACATCTAATAGAATTAAATGCGGTTTGTGCTTTTTGGCCATTTTTAGGCCCGACTCCCCGTCATTTGCGGTAAGTACATTGAAGTTTTCTTTTTTAAGGTTATAACCAACAAACTCCAAAATGTCTGGCTCATCGTCTACCAATAGAATGGTATAATCGCTGTTATTCATGTTTCAGCTTTAATAATCGAGGTAAAAGTAGCCAATCTGATAATGGCGAGGCCTCACTTAACGAAGGCTTAAATTAATACAAAGCGGTAATGAAGCTGCCTCCTGGGTCTAAGTAATTTAAAAACAATGTTTTAGACTATAGATGCAATGTTTTTGGAGTCAATTCTAAATACTCGGTTTCCTTAAAGCTGAATTAACATCGACTTAACAAAGCCCCTCTTTCTTTGCGGCATCAAATAACAAGTATTTCTCCGATGAAAAAATTTAAGTTTTTTGCTCTTGCAGCATTCGCAGCATTCGCTTTAACTTCATGCGATGATGAGGACCCTGTAGACACAACTACCAATGATAGTAATGAATTGGTAACCGTTTCTGGAACTATTTCTAGCGACGTAACCTGGTCTAAAGATAAAGTATACCGTCTTGCCGGTCGTGTTCTGGTAAGCGGTGGTGCTACCTTAACTATAGAGCCAGGAACAATCATTAAAGCCGATCCCGGTTCTGGTGCATCTGCTACTGCCTTAATCGTTACCCGCGAAGGTATGATTAACGCTCAGGGTACTGCCACTGAGCCTATCATTTTCACTTCATTGGCTGATGATATCGAGCCAGGAATGATTAACTCTCCAAACTTAGACCCAACTAACAACGGTCTTTGGGGTGGTATTATCATTTTAGGTGAGGCTAAAATCTCTGCATCTAATGATGATGGTGATTTAACTGAATTACAAATAGAAGGTATTCCTACTTCTGTTGATGCACGTTACGGTGGTAACAATGATGCTGACAATAGTGGTGTATTCTCTTATGTTTCTATCCGCCACGGTGGTGCTAACATTGGTGATGGTAATGAAATCAACGGTCTTACAATGGGCGGTGTTGGTTCTGGAACTACTATCAATCACGTTGAAATCGTAGCTAACCAAGACGACGGTGTTGAGTGGTTCGGTGGATCTGTAAATGCTAGCAACATCTTAGTATGGAACTGTGGTGATGATGCCTTAGATACGGATCAAGATTGGATCGGTACCTGTGAGGACTTCATCATTGTTTCTCCTGATGGATCAGCCTTTGAGCTTGATGGCCCAGAAGGTAGCCTTAACCGTGGTACTCATCAATTTAACAATGGAACTGTTTACGCTGGATCATCTATCGCCTCTTTAATTGACTGGGATGGTGGTACTAATGCAGGTGTTTCCAATGTTTACTTCTTCGGTTTAGAATCTGATTACGGTTATATCGCTGAGGATCCTGCTAATGATGTTGACGAGTTTAAACCATTCGCTTCTTTTGGTGGCGACGGAACTGGTGTGAATTCAGGTCTTGAAGTTCAGCTTGCTGGTCAAACTTTACTAAGCTTATTCGAGCCAGGAACTACCATTCCATCTGCGGTAACTGCAGTTACAAGCCCAACCGTTGGAGTTAGCTCTGTAGGAGAATTCTCTTTCACATGGGCGGCACAGTCCGGTTCTTTAACTGCCATTGGTCTTTAATAAGAAAATAGCATAGATCATTTTTCAAAAGTCTATCTCCTTTTAGGAGGTAGGCTTTTTGAGCATTTACAACGATCAAATTTATTTCATGAAACGTACATTAAAATCAGCCTTAACCTTTCTACTTTTTGCCTTACCTGTTATTTTGATGGCCCAAAAGGGTACTATTCGGGGACAAATTTTAGACGGTGAGAATGGAGAACCACTATTCTCAGCCAATGCGGTTATTAAGGGAACTCAAATCGGGACCACTACCGATTTTGATGGGTTTTATGAACTAAAGGTTGAGCCCGGTTTGTATGAATTGGAACTCAGCTTTATTGGAATGTCGAGCTTAACCGTAACCGATGTTTTGGTTAAGGCAGGAGAGGTGTTTGTAGTTGAAGCAATTTCTCTAAAGCCCGCCAGTAGTCAATTAGCAGAGGTAGTAATTACTTCCGAAGCGGTTCGTAATTCGGAAGCGGCTATCGTTACCGTAAAACGAAAATCAACCAACCTAATGGATGGTGTTTCGGCGGCAAAACTTCGTAAAACAGGTGATAGTGATGCTGGTGATGCGGCAAAGCGCGTAACCGGAGTTTCGGTAGAAGGTGGAAAGTATGTTTATGTTCGCGGCCTCGGAGACCGCTACACTAAAACCATGCTTAATGGGGTTGATATCCCTGGACTGGATCCTGATAAAAACAGTATTCAAATTGACATCTTCCCTACCAATTTGATCTCCAACCTTACGGTATTAAAAAGTGGTTTGGCGGAACTACCTGCCGATTTTACTGGTGGGGTGGTGAATATTGAAACCAAGGAGTTCCCCAGTGACAAAATTTTTGATGTATCAGTGGGCGTTTCCTACAATCCTCAAATGCACTTTAATTCAGATTATATCGCCTACGAAGGAGGATCAACAGATTTCCTAGGTTTTGATGATGGAACACGCGCTATTCCCAATCCCAATGGTTTAGCGGATCGTCCATTTTTTGAAGATGATCTTGATGTAGAGCGATTTAATCAGTCTTTCAATAGAACTTTAGGAGCTGAGAATACGACAAGTTTTGCCGACTATAGTTTTGGCTTAACCTATGGCGATCAAGTATCCTTGGAGTCGGGAAACAAGTTCGGTTACATTGCTAGTTTAACTTATGATAATTCAAGGCTCTTCTACGACAATATGGAGTTTGGTGAATATCAAAGATCCATACCATCCGATGAAACTCAATTAGCAGCAGCCACCACCCAAAACGGACAAGTAGCAGAACAGAATGTTTTACTTGGTGGCTTAGTAGGGCTCTCTTATAAAACGATGCTGTCTAAGTATAAGCTTACGCTGATGCACTTGCAAAATGGAACCTCACGTTCTGCACAGTTATCCATTCGTTCTTTCGAAGATATTCCTGGGATTTCCGATTACCGCGCTTACTCGAATAACTTGGAGTACAACCAACGTGGATTAAGTAATATACTTTTCTCAGGTGAGCATTATTTAGATGGTGGTGATTGGGAAATTAACTGGAAGCTTTCCCCCACTTTTTCATCGCTTTCTGATCCCGACATCCGTAAAACGGCCTTTTCCATCAATCAGGGAGATTCGGCCTTCGACCCAGGTGAAGGTGGTTTGCCAAGCCGTTTATGGCGTTCCTTAAGTGAAATTAACAATGTAGCTAAGGTGGATATTATCCGCGCTCATCAGCTTTTAGGCGAAGATGCCAAGTTTAAGTTTGGCGCTAGTCATACCTATAAATACCGCGACTATTCCATTTTCCAGTATAACCTCAATGAATTAACCAATAGCGCCATCACGGATATTCAACTTAGTGGTGATCCGAATGCGGTACTAAGCGATGCTAATTTGTATTCTTACAATGCGCAGGCAGATGATTATGTAGGTTTTTGGTACAACCCCACTTTAGAGCCTGGTTTTGCGAATTCAAATGAATACCAATCCAGCATTAACAATTTCGCATTCTATGTGGCCGATGAATTTCAGGCCACCGAGGCCCTCAAGGCAGTTATTGGTTTAAGAGCGGAACTCTTTCAACAAAGACATACCGGCCGCGATCAAGATGCCGCTAACCCTAATAGTACTACTGGTAATTCTTTGGATAATGAGTTGGTACTCGATGCTTTGGATATTTTTCCATCGGCCAACTTAATTTATGCCCTTAATGAAGATATGAACCTAAGAGCTTCTTACTTCAGATCTATCGCTCGCCCTTCTTTTAAAGAACTTTCATTTGCTCAAATTTTAGATCCGGTTTCGAACCGTACTTTTAATGGTGGTTTATTTGAATACGGCGACAATTGGGACGGAAATCTAGTCTCTACCAGAATTAACAACTTTGATCTACGTTGGGAGAAGTTTTTAGATGGAGCGGATATTATTTCCTTTAGCGCCTTCATTAAAACTTTTGATGCTCCCATTGAATTGGTGCGTATTCCTACTTCACAAACTTTAAGGGATATTCAACCTCGAAACGTAGGTCAGGCAACTTTACTTGGTGGTGAATTTGAGCTCCGTAAAAATTTGAGATTTATCAAAGAATCGCTAAAAAAAGTATCCTTCTCGGGTAACTTAACCTATACCTATTCTCGTGTGGAGATGGCTGCGGTTGAGTTTGAAGCTCGCAAGAATTTTGAGAAGGATGGTGAAACGGTTAAGAATACGCGCCAAATGGCTGGGCAAGCCCCCTATATCGTAAATGCCGGTTTTAGCTATGATGATGTTGAGAAAGGTCGCAGCGCTGGTCTTTTTTACAATGTTAAAGGTCGCACCTTAACTATTGTTGGTAGTGGCTTGGCGCCAGATATTTATTCCGAGCCTTTCCATAGTTTAAACTTTACCTACAACCAAAGCTTCGGTAAAGACGGACGTTCTTCCCTTAACATCAAAGTATCGAATATATTAAACGATGTTCGCGAAGAGCTTTATCAAGCCTATGAAGCTGACCCTCAGGCTTTTTTAAGGTTTAATCCCGGTACTGCGGTGTCTATTGGATATACCTATAGTTTTTATTAGTAAGTGTCCCAAAACAGTATCTTAATTAAGACATAAGCTTAAGTCTATGAAGGTCTTCAAAAAAAGACATTTCTTTGCAACCTAAATCCTCAAATAATGAAGAGAAAACTATCAGTTTTATTTGCAACCCTTGGTGCTATGCTAATTGGCTACCAGGGTTTTACTAACTCATCAGGCTCTCCACAGGGTCGTTCTGGCTCTCCCGCTAGCAATAGCAATACTTGTGCAACTTCTGGTTGTCATTCTGGAGGCCCTGCTGCTTCTAATCAAAGTATTAGTATCAGCTCAAATATTCCTGCATCTGGATACCAAGCTAATACCACTTACACCGTAACGGTAACCGCCAATAATGGAACTACCATGGGCAGTACTGTAGGTTTTAATGCCTCTGTAGAAGATGCTAGTGGCCATGTAGGTACCTTAAGCAATGCCGGAACTGGTGCTCAGTTATCAGGTTCTAATTTTGTAACGCATACTTTCTCTGGTATTACCGCCAGTATGGGAACTAAAACTTGGACTTTCGATTGGAATCCTGGTTCTAACCCAAGTGCTAATGCAACGGTTTATGTAGCCGCTAACTTTGCCAATGGAAACGGCGGTACTTCTGGAGACGTTATCATTAGCAACTCTCAGTCTTACAGTCTTATGCAGGCCGTTGTGGCCAGCCCATGTTCGGCGCCTTACTTTTCGGAGTATATCGAAGGTTCTTCAAACAACAAAGGATTTGAAATTTATAACCCTACCGGTGCACCTTTAGACTTAGGTCCATACAAGGTGATGGTGAGCGGTAATGGCGGAAGCTTTACCAATGAGTTTAATCTTATGGGTATGTTGGCTTCTGGCGATGTGTATACTATTACTACCGACCAAGCTGATCCAGCTATGTTGGCTGTGGCTGATACATCTTTATCTTTCCCAAGTGTAGCTCACTTTAATGGTGATGATGCACTTTTCTTATTGGATACTGTATCTGGAGACACCTTAGACATTATCGGTGTTGTTGGAGTTGATCCTGGCACAAACTGGCCAGTAGGTAGTGGATCTACTTTAAATCATACCCTTATTCGTGATACCGCCATTTCTATGGGTGAAAAAGATTGGAGTATTGCTTCTGGTCAATGGGATGTTCAGCCAAACAATACCTTCACCTTTTTAGGCGCCCACACCTCTGCTTGTGTAGTGGCACCTTGTTCTGCACCTTTCTTCTCAGAGTATATTGAAGGATCTTCAAATAATAAAGGTTTTGAAGTTTACAATCCAACCGCAGGTCCTTTAGATTTAGGTCCTTACAAGGTTATGGTAAGCGGTAATGGCGGAAGCTTTACCAATGAATTTAATCTTATGGGTACCTTGGCTTCAGGTGATGTTTATACCATTACTACCGATCAAGCTGACCCAACTATGCTAGCGGTTGCGGATACTTCCTTATCCTTCCCAAGTGTTGCTCACTTTAATGGTGATGATGCTGTATTCTTAATGGATACTGTAACCGGAGATACCCTAGACATTATTGGTGTTGTTGGAGTTGATCCAGGTACAAACTGGCCAGTAGGCACAGGTTCTACCCTTAATCATACTTTAGTGCGTATGGCCAGCATTGATAAAGGCCAGAAGGATTGGTCCGTAGGTGCTACCGAATGGGTAGTTAACCCGAGCAATACCTTTAGCTTTTTAGGCTCTCATACTGGAAACTGTGTAAATACTGCGCCTAGTACTCCAACCATTGAGTTCCGTATGGCTCTATACTCTGCCCTTGAAAATGCAGGTACAGTAGAAATTACTTTGGACATTACTCCAACCAGCACTAGCAATGATACTGTAGTTTTAAGCTTTACCCCTGGTCCTGGTTTGTTACCAACTGATGGTACCATTTCTCCGGCCTTTGATCCATTAACTGGATTATTAAGCCTTCCAATTCCAGCTGGCTCAGATTCCATCACACTTACCGCTACAATTACTGATGATCAGCTTGTAGAAGGATTAGAGTATGGCGATATGGATATTCTTTCAACCAGCGCTGGTTTAGCCATTGGCAATACCACTTCGGCTCGTTTCGAGATTATCGATAATGATATCCCAACTTATACTATTGGCCAAGTGCGCGGTGTGGATGCGGATTTCATTCCTGACTCTTTAGGTGTACAATGTAAATTAGTTGGAACTGTATTTACCGATGATTTTGATGGTAATGGTGGATATAGCTTCTATATGTATGATGCTACTGGAGCAATTAATGTTTTCGATTTTGTTGATGAGCCGGGAGGTTACCAAGTGCAACGCGGTGATTCTATTCGTGCCATCGGTAGTATTGCTTTCTTCAATGGACTAACTGAAATTCAGGTAGATTCAATTACCCTTATTCAAAGTGGTGTAAGCCTTCGTCAACCGAATGTAGTTTCGGAACTCAATGAAGGAACAGAAAGCGATTATATCCGTGTAAACGGTTACTACCTTGTAGATCCAAGTACCTGGCCAGTTTTTGCTGGTAGCAGCGTAAACATGGAGATTACCAATGGTCAGGATACCTTAGTAATGCGTATCGATAGCGATACCGATATTGATGGTACTCAGCCTCCAACCGGTTACTTCGACGTAGTTGGAGCGGGCGGACAGTTTGATAGTTCTGTTCCTCACGATGAAGGTTATCAGATTTTCCCACGCGATTCAATGGATATTATTCCAGTAAGCTTACCAGAACTTTATATCAGTGAAGTAATGCCTAGCAGTAACTTATCTGCACCTGTAGATGGAGATTGGTTTGAGGTTCGCAATGCTGGTATGAACCCGGTGAATATTTCTGGTTATAGCTGGGACGATAACAGTCGTGGTGCTGGAACACACACCGTCACCACTATGATGATTCCTGCCGGTGGTTCTGCTCTTTTTGTTGATGTTGCAGATGCCGATGTAAGCGCTTGGGAAGCGGAATGGAAGCAAGCCGGACAAGGTCTTATCATCTTAAACCGCGATAGTGAGTTTAATGGTTTCTCTGGATTAAGTGGAACTGAGGATGAAGTAAACCTTTACGATGATGAAGGTCGCTTGATTTCCTTCGTGGCCTATGGCAGCGGAGATGTAAATGCTGGCTTCTCCCTGGAATTCGATATGAACGGAAGCCTTGTTGGTTCCTCTGTAGACGGCACCAATGGAGCTTATAGCTCAGTAGGTGGAGACGTTGGTAGCCCTGGAGATCAAGCTCCGATTAGCTTAGACGAAATTCTAGCCAATAAGCTTAGCTTGTATCCTAATCCTAGTGCAGGACAGTTTACAATTAGCAGCGGTAGCACCGAAGAGAAGACCATAGAAATTATGGACCTTAACGGAGCACTCATCTACAGTGTAACAAGCACAGACGCTGATTTAAAAGTGGATATCTCCAATTTTGCAGCGGGTGTTTACTTAGTAAAAGTTAGCACTGAAGACCAAGAGGCTATTCGCAAAATGGTATTGCGTTAAGCTCTTATTCTAGATAATAATATTTGGGACTCCCGCTATGCGGGGGTCCCTTTTTAAATAAAGGCATTTGGCCGATCTACTGTATAATATCCTTTCTTTAATTGGCGCTCTGGGCCTCTTTATCTTCGGAATGAAGATTATGATTGAGGCGATCCAGAAGTTTGCTGGTGCGCGATTGCGAAGGACTTTGCGCTCTATGACCGCAAAGAAAAGTCGCGGAATATTATACGGCCTCGGAGTCACGAGTATCTTACAATCCTCTTCCGCTACTACGGTAATGATTATCAGCTTTGTTAATGCAGGGCTTATTACCGTGGAGCATTCGGTAGGACTTATAATGGGTGCCAATATTGGTACCACCATCACCGCCTGGTTGGTATCCATATTAGGTATGGGTAAGCTCTCAATTGGTCACTTATCATTACCACTTTTGGCCTTTGGCTTTCCCTTACTCTTTTTAGGAAAGGAAAAGCTTCGTAATTATGGAGAGGCTCTTTTTGGCTTTGCCATATTATTTATTGGCTTGGGCTTTATGCGCGACGCCATGCCGGCTTGGGAGGCCAATGAAGCCCTATTAGAGTTTTTAAAGCAGTTTGATTTCCAGCCCGGTAATTGGCTTCAAAATTTAGTGGTTGGGGCATTATTTGTTGGCTTAGGCATTGCCGCTACCTTTCTTTTGCAATCATCCAGCGCCGCAATGGCCCTTACTTTGGTCTTTACCGCAAATGGATTGATTTCCTTTCCGCTGGCTGCGGCAATAATTTTAGGGGAGAATATAGGTACAACCTTTACCGCTAATATTGCGGCTTTAGTGGCCAATGTTCATGCAAGGCGGGCGGCCTTTACCCATTTGCTATTTAATGTGTTTGGCGTTGTTTGGGCACTTTTACTTTTAGCCCCATTTTTAAATTTCATAGCCTATTTAAGCACCCTTTTATTTGGAGCAGACCCCATGAAGGAAGCTTCGGTGATTCCCTTATCCCTAAGTTTATTTCATTCGGTTTTCAATCTTATTAATGTCCTTCTCTTTTACAATCTCACGCGATTCTTGGTTAAAATTGCCAGGCTGGCATTGCCAACCCGAAGGAAGGAAGATGAGCACTTTAGCTTAGATTTTATCGGCAGCAACCTTCTTTCAACTCCGGAGCTATCTTTAATTGAAGCGCGCAAAGAGCTGGTGAAATTTGGCGACCTCATCCGCAAGGCCTACAAATATGTGCCTTTGCTTATTACGGAGATGGACGAAAAGAAATTGGATAGCTATGGTCAGAAACTGCTCAAGTATGAGGACATTGCCGATCGAAAGGAGCTTGAGGTGTCTGTTTATTTGAGTAAGATCAGTCAATCTGATTTAAGTTCTGCCGCCAGCAGCCGCGTGCGCAGTATGCTGCACATCGCTAGTTACCTGGAACGAATTGGAGATATCTATTTGGAAGTAAGCCGAAACTTGAAACATCGCAAGCAGCAGAAGGCCTATTTCACTCCCGAAATGAGAAAGCAAGTGATGCTCCTTTCGGAATTGGTATCGCGCTCTTTGGATTTAATGGTTAAGAACCTTGAAGCTGAAGGAAGTGAGAACCACCTAGAAGAAGCGCAAAAGCTTGAAAGAGATGTTGATCAGCTCTTCCAACGTTTGAAGAGCGATTATATGGAAAAAGTTGAAAAAGGGAAGTTCCGAATTCAAAGCGGAATGTATTATTCCGATTTACTTACCGAAATGGCGCGTATCGCTTCACATGCATCCAGCATAAGCCAAAGTATTAGTAAAATTGATAGCGCCTCTTAATCGAGCCCAATTGAGCTGCTTATAATGCGCTGGCTTTCATTCCCCGAGCGATCTTTCAGCACGAATTCGAAACGAATCGAATCGGTGGGATTTTCAGGATAATTAGCGTAGTCGAAAGGGGTGGTAATTTCACCTTCCAAAGTTTTATTCTGACCAACAGGCTCTAAGTCTGGGAGGATATTATGAAAGGGAAAACAACTGTCTGCCGGTGGTATTTCTTTAAACTGACCATTGACCTTTTCGTAATAGTAGATAAAGAGGTCATAACGCTCCAGGAAACGATCGTAATTATCTAATTCGCAGGTATCCGAGTTGTCCTGATCTTCGCGACCCACATCGCCGTCGCCATCGGTAAAATAAATGGTAAGATCCACCACGCGGCGATTAGCTGCAGAATCGCCCAAAAAACGGAAGGAAGCTTCACGCCATTCTAAATTAGGACGATCTTCGAATTTTTGTTCTTCTTCGCAGGCGATAAATAAGACCGGCAATAGGCCAGCGAGGAGTAGTATCTTTGTTGAGCGCATTAGCATATGTTTACAAACGTACAAGAAGCCGAAAATAGTTCCGCTTACCGACACATTAAAGAAACGCTCCTCGAAGGTAAGAAGTTGGAATGGGATGAACTAGCACTGTCTCTGTTTGAGCTGCAATATTTCCATAATCCCATTTATAAGGATTGGTGCGATCACCTCAATAAAAACCCGCAGAAGGTTAATGCCCTTAGCGAGATACCTTTTCTGCCCATAGATTTTTTCAAAAGTCAAAAGCTGTCGATTTTCCAATCCAAGCCGCAAACATACTTTCAGAGCTCAGGAACTGGAGGCTATGGCTCGAGTAAGCATGCCGCTTACGATTTGGATTTTTACGATGAGCTTTGCCAACAAGCCTTTGAGGCGGAATATGGAGCTTTGGAGGATTTTTGTGTATTCGCTTTATTGCCGGCTTATTTGGAACGCGAAGGCTCCTCCTTGGTGCGCATGGCTGATCGATTTATTGCCAGGACTAAGGATTCGGATAGCGGTTTCTTTTTAAATGATTTGGATAGACTAAAGCAATTATTGGCGCAAAAACAAAAGGATAAAAAACCCACTTTACTTCTTGGCGTGAGTTTTGCCCTTTGGGATTTAGCGGAGAAATTTCCGCAAGATCTCTCCAATATCATTATAATGGAAACGGGAGGGATGAAAGGAAGAAGGAAGGAATTGATACGTGGCGAATTACATCAAATTTTTAAAGAGGCCTTTAAGGTAGAATCCATTCATTCGGAATATGGAATGACGGAATTATTTTCGCAGGCCTATAGCCAAGGAAATGGAATATTTAAGGCTTCGAGAACCATGCAGGTTTTTGCCAGAGAGCTCGAAGATCCTTTTAGCCCCGCGCGAAATGGGAAAAGTGGCGGCTTAAATATTATTGATCTGGCCAATTTAAACAGCTGCGCATTTATTGAAACCCAAGACTTGGGCCGGGTACATGAAAATGGCACATTTGAAGTTTTAGGCCGTTTTGATCGGGCCGAGGTGAGAGGTTGTAATCTGATGTTGGCTTAGCCAACTAAAAACAAAAGGCAAACGTTAAAGACAGGAAGCTATAATTATGAATAAGTTTAAGTATATATTTTTCTTGGCCTGTATGAGCTTTCTGGCTCAGGCTCAAATTTTAGATGAGAAAGCGGGTTTTGGCGAAGAAGCCAGGGGAGAGGCCATTTTTGAGCTGAATAAAGGAGAGCATATTTATACCTATGAACCAAATGATGGTTGGTATAAAGCGCGAAAAATGGTCTATCTGAAACCAGCCGATATCAGTGATCATCGATTATCAGCAGGAGCTGTTTTTTACAATAAAGAAGAGCAAGTAATAGGCAGAGCGATACAAGCATTAAAACTGTATGACATCGATACCATAGAAGCCTTCCGGGGAGAGGATCGTATTAAAGCAGTAGTGCAGGGCTATGTTTTTGAAACTAAAATTGAAGATGGCACCGTACCCGAAGAGCAGATTTCTAAAATCTTAGCGATCAAAAATCGAACGGAGCAACAAAAATTATTCAAAACCCTTTTTGAAGCCAATGAAGGCCTCAGCGAAGAATTTGATGAGTTGGAGGCAAGAGTGATTTTTGAAAACAACAAGGTAAGCTCGGAGGAGAAAGATTTCCGAGTAATTGCTGTTTTTCGTGGCTCCACGCCCTATGCCATCATCACCAATGACCACACCGTGGAAATTGAAAAGATTAAAGATTATTGGGAGGATAGGGAGTTTCGCATCTACTATTTTTACAAAGCTAGCGCCTCGCAAAAGCAAAAAGTAGAAGACTTAATCTTCACTTACTTAGCCCTTTAAACCACCCGAATTAGATAGTAGTTCTTTTTTCCTTTTTGGGCTAGAATAAACTTTCCCGCTATAAGGTCCTCAGAACCGATCTCCTTATCGAGGCCTACCTTGGCTTTGTTGATACTCACGCCATTGGCCTGCACCATTTTACGGGCTTCACCTTTCGATTTAAATATTTCAGTTTCCTGAGCGAGGAAGTTGATAATCTCCGATTTAGTTTCAATTAGGGCTTGTGCTACTTCAAATTGAGGGACGCCACTAAATACTTCCAATAAAGTTTCTTCATCCAAGGAGCGCAAATCTTCCTCAGTACTGCGGCCAAATAGAATGGTAGAAGCCCGATGGGCATTTTCCAAGGCTGCGGCACCATGCACCATAGTCGTTATTTCATCGGCTAAGCGATGCTGCAACTTTCGTTCATGAGGCTCAACTTGATGCTCAGCTATTAGGCCGTCGATTTCGGCTTTATCGAGCATGGTAAATATCTTGATATAGCGCTCGGCATCAGCATCAGAGGTGGTTAACCAAAATTGGTAAAACTTATAAGGGCTGGTGTATTTGGGGCTTAGCCATACATTGCCTTCTTCCGTTTTACCGAATTTACCGCCATCGGCCTTTGTAATTAGCGGACAAGTAAGGGCATAGGCGGAGCCACTTTCTTTTCGGCGAATAAGTTCGGTTCCGGTGGTAATATTTCCCCATTGGTCCGATCCTCCCATCTGTAGTTTACAGTCGTATTCTCGGTAGAGATGTAAAAAATCAAAGCCTTGCACCAGTTGATAGGTGAATTCGGTAAATGACATGCCCTCTCCTTCGCCAGTTAGTCGTTTCTTCACCGAATCCTTAGCCATCATGTAGTTTACGGTAATGTGCTTGCCCACATCGCGAATGAAGTCCAGAAAACTGAAGTCTTTCATCCAATCGTAATTGTTAACCAATTTTGCCGCATTGGCAGTATCGCTATCAAAATCTAAAAAAAGAGAAAGCTGTTGCTTGATGGATTCTTGGTTGTGACGAAGGCTCTCTTCATTGAGAAGGTTTCGTTCCTTGCTTTTGCCGGAAGGATCTCCAATCATGCCGGTAGCACCACCGATAAGGGCCAAGGGCCGGTGACCAGCATTTTGAAAATGCCGTAACATCATAATGCTCACCAAATGCCCGATATGTAAAGAGTCTGCCGTGGGGTCGATGCCCACATAAGCAGAGGTCATCTCCTTGGCCAATTGTTCTTCAGTTCCAGGCATGGCATCATGCAACATACCTCTCCAACGCAGCTCTTCTACGAAATTGCTCATTCTAAAAAATTGTCCTGCAAAATTAGAGCATTGTTCCATCTAAGGAAAGCATTAAGTAGGGATAATTACCTTCGCAAAAAAAATCATGCTGCATACGGTTAGCGGGGCAACAGGTTTGCTGGGTTCACATTTAGTATATGCCTTGCTTAAGGAGGGGAAGAAAGTGAGAGCCTTGCATCGTAGTTCTTCGGATAAGTCGCTCTTAGAGAGGGTGTTTGGCTACTATGGCGATGATTTAAAGAATTATAATGAATTGCTGGAATGGCAGGAGGCTGACTTATTGGATCCTGTGGATGTAGCTGCAGCCATGGCGGGAACAGATTGCTTTTTCCATGCCGCTGCTCTGGTATCCTTTGATCCTAAAGATCGAGAGGCTTTAATTCGTGGCAATCAAAAAATAACTGCCAATGCGGTAAATGCCGCTTTGGAGCAAAATGTCTCACGTTTTGTTCATGTAAGCAGCGTAGCGGCTTTGGGCCGAAAACCTGATCAAAAAGAATTTGACGAGCAAAGTTTCTGGGTAGAAAGCGATCTGAATTCCAATTACGCCAAAGGTAAATATGCGGCGGAAATGGAAGTATGGCGTGGGATCGAGGAAGGGCTATCCGCCGCAATCATAAACCCCTGTATTATTTTAGGTCCGGGCACCTGGGATGGAGGATCAGCGGCAATATTTAAAAATATCGCGGAAGGTTTCAAGTTTTACAGCCATGGCATTAATGCCTATGTTGATGTCCGAGATGTAGTAAAGGCTTTGTTAATTTTAGCAGCCGGTAGTCAGCAGGAAAGATTTGTGATAGCGGCCGAAAACTGGACTTATAAGGAAGTGTTTGATAAAATTGCCGAAGCTTTAGAGGTTGCAAAGCCCAAGATTGAAATTAAACCTTGGATGGCGGCATTAGCTTGGCGTTGGGAAGCTTTAAAGAGTCGCTTAACCGGATCTAAGCCACTGGTAACAAAGGAAACTGCAAGAACCGCCCAGGAGCAGTTTTACTATATCAGTGATAAAGCAAAAAAGGATTTAGGTCTCAATTTTAGACCATTAATGGAGAGCATTACTTTTACTGGGGATTGCTACCGAAAGGACCATCCTCTTTCTTAGAATCTACTTTGCTGCTATCAGCAATATCTGCAGCTTGCGTGCTATCAGCAGGTTCTGGCTCTGATGTATCCTTCTTAGTAGCGGGCGTTTCTATGCGAGAGCTAACTTTAGTTAATCGCGTTAAAACCTCCTCGTACATCACATCCATGCGTTCTGCATTGCGGCTATAATACTGAAAGGAACTATCGTAAAGGGCCTGGTTAATTTCATGCTTATGCCAAAGCAAATCGTAGTGGACTTTTACCGGTAGGGTATCGCCTAAAACTTTGGTGCCGATGCGCGCTCCTTCTATAATATGGACATCGGTAAGAATATCCACCATCTTATCTTCGGGGATAAGCCATTCGGGTGGGTTCTCAATTTTCTCCGGAGCTTCCGGGCCACAGCCAAAAAGCAATAGACCAAATAGAAATAATGCTATGTTTTTAAACGCGGTCAAATTCCAGTCTTTGGGCAGCCTTATTTTCTAAAATCTTTCCATTGTCGTAAACGATGGTGCCATTTACTAAGGTATGGGTAACACGTGCTCTAAAGGTAGTGTCTTCAAATGGCGACCAACCGCATTTAGAAAGAACATTTTCTTTGTTTACACGCCATGGTCGAGAAGGATCTACGATGGTAATATCGGCCCAATAACCTTCGCGCAAGAAGCCACGCTCCTTAATTTTAAAAAGCTTGGCAGGATTATGACAAGCCTTTTCCACTAAGGTTTCAATACTCATTTTTTCATCGCGCACAAACTCCATCATGGCGGGTAAAAAGTGCTGAACTAAAGGACCACCGCTTGGAGCTGAGGTATAAGGATTATCCTTTTCCTCCATAGTATGTGGTGCATGATCCGTGGCCAATACATCAATGCGCCCATCGAGAACCGCTTTTAATATAGCATCGCGATCAGAGGCCTCTTTAACGGCAGGATTCCATTTAATTAGACTTCCTTTTTGGGCGTAATCTTCGCGGCTAAACCAAAGGTGATGCACGCAGGCTTCCGCAGTGATCAGCTTCTCTTCCAAGGGAACACCCTTTTCAAAGAGCTCGCATTCTTCCGCCGTGCTAATGTGGAATACATGCAAACGCGTATTGTGCTTTTTTGCCAATTCCACCGCCAGGCTCGAGGAGAGTAAGCATGCTTCTCTACTGCGAATATCTGGATGCATTTCCATGGGGATGTCATCTCCAAACTCTGCTTGAGCTTTCGCCATATTGTTTCGAATGGTTTGCTCATCCTCGCAATGGGTAATAACCGGGATTTTGGCTTCGGCGAAAATTTGCTCTAGGGCCGCTCGGTCATCCACTAACATGTTTCCCGTACTACTTCCCATAAACACTTTTATGCCGGGAACTTTATTGGGATCTAGCTTTCGGATTTCCTCAATATTATCATTGGCGCCACCTAGGTTAAATGCATAGTTAGCCCAAGATTTTTCCGCCGCAAGACTGTATTTTTCTTCCAGTTTCTCTAAAGTAGTGGCAGCGGGTTTAGTGTTTGGCTGCTCAATGTAAGAGGTGATGCCACCCGCAACTGCGGCGCGTGATTCACTGTAGATATCACCTTTATGAGTAAGGCCCGGCTCACGAAAATGAACTTGATCATCGATTATCCCTGGTAGCACAAAGGCCCCTGCCGCGTCGATAAGAGTAGTTTCACTATCTCTTTGACTAAGATTTTGGTCGATTTTCACGATCCTTCCTTCTTCAATAAAAAGGTCGCGTTCAAGCGTTTCGCCTTCATTAACAAGGCGGGCATTTTTGATTAGAATTTTCTTCATCGGAAAATGCTATTGATGGCGTTTTAGCAGACTACGCAATTTTAATTTCAGTACTCCAAAAACGGCTTCGTTAATTATTCCGGTGCTCATTTTGGAGTTTCCTAAAGTGCGATCGGTAAAAATAACCGGCACTTCTTTTATTTTAAAGCCTAGCTTGTAGGTTATAAATTTCATTTCAATCTGGAAGGCATATCCCACAAATCGAATTTTGGAAAAATTCATTTTCTCCAAGACCTCTCTCTTGTAACAGACGAAACCAGCGGTGGTGTCTTCTACCGGTATCCCCAAAATAACCCGAACGTAACGAGATGCAAAATAGGAGAGCAGCACCCGACTCATGGGCCAGTTTACCACATTTACTCCGGTTACATAACGAGAACCAACCGACATGCCATAATCTGTATCGCGGCAAGCGGCATGCAGTTTATCGAGATCATGAGGGTCATGTGAAAAATCCGCATCCATCTCGAAAATATACTGATAGCTTCGCTCCAAGGCCCATTTAAATCCTGCGATATAAGCGGTACCTAAACCTTGTTTTCCCGCTCTTGGCAGTAAAAACAAACGGTGCTCGTACTCCCCTTGTAAATGCTTTACAATTTCTTGCGTACCATCCGGACTGTTATCATCTACAATGAGCACATGATAGTCGGTATGAAGGCTAAACACCGTGCGAATAATTCGCTCTATGTTTTCCTTTTCATTATAAGTTGGTATGATTACAAGCGCTTCGGACAAGCCTGGGTTCTTTTTAAGGTGGGCAAAAATACGATTTATTAATTACGGCTTCAGGCTTTAACGCTTAATTAAGACGCATATTCTCTTGTAGGATTTTCGATAATAAGGCGGCTTCTAAGGCCATTGGTGACTTACACTTTGTTTGCCTAATTAAGCCTTTATCTTTTAAGCAAATAGGCAATGCCTACACTTGGTGAAAGGAGTAGTTGTGCGTTTTCGTCAAAGTTATTTATTTGATAAACAGGATTGAGTTCAAAATTGAAGCGAAAATTGCTGTAAAACTGCCAGGCAAAACCCGCATTGGCCGTAAGTCCAAAGCCCGATTGCAAACGTCGAATACCGGCAGTATTTATACTTTCACCTAGATCGTGGATGCCATAAATTAGGCCTAAGCCTGTGTATAGACTTACATTGCTATGGATGGTTTTCTGATATAAAAATGTGCTGGAAAATCCATATCCCAAAACCGATTCTATACCGTCGCTTAGAGCCATTCCTGCTCGAGGCAGAATAATTAGCTTTTCACTTTCACTAAGGGTTCGGATAAACTGAGCGCTAAGCGCAAAGCCACCGCGGTTAACACTTTCCCGACCTTCAATATCGCCCCAAGCTTTTACACTTAGGTTGAATTCGTCGCTAATACCGTAGCTTATTTGACTGTTTAATCCCAAAGTGGTTGGTCTGCCGCCTAGGGTTTCAGCCCTTGCTTCGGGCATAAGTTCCATTCCGCCTTGAAAATCAATTTGATCTTTTTTAAGACTTTCGGTACTTAAATTATAGGAGGGGCTGTACACGGCGCTTTGCGAACAGCCGGCCAGATAAATAAGGGCTCCGAGGAAAATGGTGGACTTAAAAATGCGCATGAGTAGTTCTTATGGGTTAAGGGTCCAGATTAAGGCTTTTTCCTTAGTGGCTCTATAAATAGTGTGATGTTGCTCCAGGGGCTCAGGTGAATATTTCCACTCTAGATTGGGCCTATTAGCGCTTCTTAAGCTTTAATCGCTTTAAGGTTTTTACTACTAAAATCGCTGCTCAAATACTTCTTAAACATAAAGGAGCTCAAAGTTATAAGGCTCAAACATAAAGCCAGGCCACCGGCTAAAAGCTCTTGGGCTTGACTGTTGAAGGTGGCAAATTCACTGAGTTCCGAAAACAGGGCTAGGAGAAGATAGAGTCCGATAAGAAGGCCAGCACTACTAATTATTAGGCCTGAAACTTTAGCTCTAAACAAAAGCTGCTGAAGCATGATTACAAAAAGTATGATGGCCAGCGGGTTAAAAACAAGTCCTTCTGCAAACCAATAAATAATAGTGGCATCCAAAAAAAGGAATTCAGGAAGGTAGGGGAGGAGCTTTTTTAAATTCATGGCTTATTGTTTTTCTGCCATTCAAAACGGCGGGCCTAATTGAATGTTGCCCAAGTTAAGAGCTTTGACCTTAGGGCGCAAAAAGCCCATAAAAAAACCTCGACCCAAAAGTCGAGGTTTCCTAAAAATTATAATATCCTTTTAAGTCTAATAAAGGCTATTTAGAGCTCGCTAAACTAGCGCCAAGGTATTCGCGATTCATGCGGGCAATGTTTTCTAAAGAAATTTCTTTCGGACATTCTTCCGTGCAAGCACCAACATTAGAGCAATTACCAAAACCTTCTAAATCCATTTGATTTACCATATTAAGTACGCGCTCCTTAGCTTCTACCTTTCCTTGAGGAAGCAATGAAAGTTGCGATACTTTGGCCGAAACAAAAAGCATGGCTGAGGCATTCGGGCAAGCTGCCACGCAGGCTCCACAGCCTATACAAGTAGCGGAGTTAAAGGCTTCATCGGCATTGGCTTTGGGCACCGGTAAAGCATTAGCATCTAAGGTGTTTCCAGAAGTGTTTACCGATACATAACCGCCCGACTCAATAATGCGATCAAAAGCACCGCGATCCACGGAAAGATCCTTAATTACCGGAAAGGCTCTGGAGCGCCAAGGCTCTATAAAAATGGTATCTCCATCTTTAAATGAGCGCATGTGCAACTGACAGGTGGTAGTTGCATTTTGCGGTCCATGAGGTTCGCCATTAATATGCAAAGAACACATACCACATATTCCTTCACGACAGTCGTGATCGAATACTACCGGCTCTTCATTTTTTTCAATCAACTCTTCATTAAGCTGATCCATCATTTCCAGGAAAGAGCTATCGGCGCTTACGTTTTTAATAGCGTAGTCCTTTAGTTCTCCTTTGGTATTTTGATTGGCTTGACGCCAGATTTTCAATTTAAGATCCATGTGCAAAATTTTATGAGTGTTACTTGTAACTACGAGTTTTCAATTCTACATTTTCGAAAACCAGCTCTTCTTTTATTAGCTCCGCTTCGCTCGGGTTGCCCGTGTATTTCCAAGAAGATACAAAGGCAAATTCTTCATCACGACGAAGGGCTTCCCCTTCTTCAGTTTGGAATTCTTCACGGAAGTGACCTCCACAAGACTCCTCACGTGCTAGGGCATCCTTACACATCAATTCGCCAAGTTCCATGAAATCCGCTACGCGCATAGCTTTATCTAACTCCGGATTCATTTCGGAAGCGCCGCCAGGAATGCGAACGTTTTTCCAAAACTCTTCTCGTAGTTCACCAATTTCTTTGATAGCTTCTTCAAGCCCTTGAGCATTGCGAGCCATACCACACTTGTTCCACATAATGAGGCCCAGGCGCTTATGGTAATGATCTACACTGTTGCTGCCCTTGGCGTTCATCAGTTTTTCGATAGTAGCATTCACCTCTTTCTCCGCTTTATCAAAAGCTTCGTGATTGGTGTCGATAGCTCCAGTGCGAATTTCATCTGCCAAGTACTCCCCAATGGTATAAGGGATTACAAAATAGCCATCGGCTAAACCTTGCATTAGGGCAGAAGCTCCTAAACGGTTAGCACCGTGGTCGGAGAAATTAGCTTCACCTAAGGCAAACATACCCGGTACGGAAGTCATTAGGTTATAATCTACCCAAATACCACCCATGGTATAGTGTACCGCGGGATAAATCATCATTGGCGTTTGGTAAGGATTGTCATCTACGATTTTCTCGTACATGGCAAAGAGGTTACCGTATTTAGCTTCTACAACTGCTGTTCCTAGTTCTTTTACTTGGGCGGCAGTAGGATTGTTTATGCCTTTAATATTGGCTTCGGTTTTACCGTAACGCTCAATGGCGGCGGCAAAATCTAAATAAACCGCTTCTCCGGTTTGATTTACGCCATAGCCTTCATCGCAACGTTCTTTAGCCGCTCTCGAAGCTACATCGCGCGGTACTAAGTTTCCAAAAGATGGATAGCGACGCTCGAGGTAGTAATCTCGTTTTTCTTCTGGTAGATCGGTTGGCTTTAATTTTCCGGCACGAATGGCCTCGGCATCCTTGCGATCTTTTGGCACCCAAATACGTCCGTCGTTTCTTAAGGACTCACTCATCAGCGTAAGCTTAGATTGGTGGTCGCCTGAAACAGGGATACAAGTTGGGTGAATTTGAGTAAAGCATGGATTGGAGAATAAAGCTCCTTTCTTGTGTGCCTTCCAAGCTGCGGAACCATTAGAGCCCATAGCATTTGTGGAAAGGAAGAATACATTGCCGTAACCACCAGAAGCGATTACCACTGCATGCGCACCATGGCGTTGAATTTCACCCGTTACCAGGTTGCGAGCAATAATGCCTCTTGCCTTACCATCAACAAGCACCACATCTAACATCTCGTGGCGATTGTACATTTTTACTTTTCCCTTGGAAATTTGACGGCTTAAAGCCGAGTAAGCACCTAGTAGTAATTGTTGTCCGGTTTGACCTTTGGCATAAAAAGTTCTACTTACCTGAACGCCACCAAAGGAGCGGTTATCCAAGTTACCGCCGTATTCACGTGCAAAAGGTACCCCTTGTGCAACGGCCTGGTCAATAATATTCGCAGATACTTCTGCCAAGCGATAAACATTGGCTTCTCGGGAGCGGTAGTCGCCACCTTTAATGGTATCGTAAAACAAGCGGTAAACAGAATCACCGTCGTTTTGGTAGTTTTTTGCTGCATTGATTCCCCCTTGAGCGGCAATGGAGTGCGCGCGTCGTGGTGAATCTTGAAAACAAAAGGCCTTTACATTGTAGCCCATCTCAGCTAAAGAAGCTGCGGCGGAGCTACCAGCCAATCCCGTTCCAACAACAATAACATCGATATTCCTTTTGTTGGCGGGGTTTACTAAGCGAATGTTCGCTTTATGATTTTGCCACTTTGTTTCGAGTGGTCCCTCTGGAATTTTCGAATCTAACTTCATGGAGATTGCTTTTAGTTTTTAGCCATTAAAATGAACACAGGGATGAAGGCGTAGGCCAGAGGAATAAGTACAGAGATTCCATAGCCCAACTTCTCGATAATTGGATTGTAGCGCTTGTGGTTTAAACCAAAGGTTTGAAAGGCACTTGCGAAACCATGCCAAAGGTGAAAACCAATGGCAGCCATGGAAATTACATATAGGGCTACGATAATCATTCCTGCTGTTCCATCTTGATAGGTTTTGATAACAACCGTAGCTAAATCTTTGTTCCCTTGGGCGTCAACACCAATTTCTCCCCAATGCATTTGATACCAAAACTGGCCCATGTGCATAATAATAAAGGCAAGGATGATGGTTCCTAAGAGCCCCATATTACGGGAGGCCCAAATGGAATTGTTATTAGGCTTCCAGCTTTTATATCGCTCGGGACGAGCTTTGCGATTCTGCATTACGAGCACAATTCCATCAACTGCGTGAAAGAGAATACTTGCATAAAGGAAGTAACTCACAATTTTGATCAGCGGGAAGCTGGTCATGAATTTTGCGTACGCATTAAATTTTTCCTGCCCTTCAATACTGAGGTCGAGGAGCTGTAAATTACCGAGCAAATGCACGATCAAAAAGCTTATTAAGAACAAGCCGGTGATTGCCATCCAATACTTCTTTGCAATGGATGAACCTAAAATCCCTGATTTTGCCATAGTTATAGTCTGAGCCGATTGAGTTTCCGCAAATTTAAGAAGCCGAGGCCATTCAGCAACTTAGCTTTTTATTTAGAATGATTAAACAAAAGGAGTTTTTTTTAGAAGGATTAAGCCATTTCCTAATTCCTAACTTTGCGAAAATCTCAAAAAAATTGACATGCGCTACGACCCTATAAACCCTCAGTTGTTTGTTGAAAACCGAAAGCGATTTACCGAGCATTTAAGCTCTGGAGCCTTAGCGGTATTTAATGCTAACGATATTATGCCTACCAATGCTGATGGTACTTTGCCCTTGGTTCAGAACCGAGATTTGTTCTACCTAACAGGCGTGGATCAGGAAGAAACAATCTTAGTGCTTTTTCCAGATGCTTTTAATCCCGCTCATCGTGAAATGCTTTTTCTTATTGAAACCAATGAGCAAATTGCACGCTGGGAAGGTGCGAAGTTTAGCAAGGAAGAAGCGCAGAAGCATACAGGAATTAGATCGGTTTTTTGGTTGAGTGAATTTGAAAAGGTTTTTAAGGATCTTATGTCGCAGGCCCAATCGGTTTTCCTAAACAGCAACGAGCACTTAAGGGCTAATACCACGGTAGAAACCCGCGATGATCGCTTCCGCAAATGGATTATGGAGGCTTATCCGATGCATCGTTATGAAAGATCGGCGCCCATAATGCATCGCTTGCGCGCGGTGAAATCGGCCTTTGAGATTGAGATTATGAAAAAGGCAAATGCGATTAACACCAAAGCCTTTAATCGTATTTTAAAGTTTATGAAGCCGGGCTTGATGGAATACGAGCTGGAGGCAGAATTTATCCATGAGTACAAACGGAATGGCTCCCCAGATTTTAGCTACACGCCCATTATCGCTTCGGGCGCCAATGCTTGTGTGCTACATTATATTGAGAATGATGCCGAATGTAAAGATGGCGATTTAGTGCTATTCGATTGTGGGAACTGGTATGCCAATTATGCCAGCGATGTAACCCGCTGTTATCCAGTAAACGGCCGTTTTACGGAGCGTCAGAAGCAAATTTACAATGCGGTGCTGCGCGTGGAAAAAGCTTCGATGGAACTCCTAAGACCGGGCAATCAATTGCACGAGTATCATAAGCAGGTTGGGGAATTAATGACCAAGGAGTTGCTCGACCTTAAGTTGATTGATCAACAAGACGTGAAGAATCAGGATCCAAATTGGCCAGCCTATAAAAAGTACTTTATGCACGGCACCTCTCATTATATAGGGCTTGATGTGCATGATGTTGGCTTGTGGACCGAGAAAATGGAAGCAGGCAATGTGTTTACCTGTGAACCGGGAATTTATATTCCCGAGGAAGGTATAGGGATTCGTATTGAAGACAATATAGTGCTGGGTGAAGATGGCAATCTTAACATGACCGCCGGTATCCCCAAAGAGGTAGAGGAGATTGAAGAAATAATGAATAGCTAATGGCAAGTTTCGAGTTCCACCATAAAGGAGCTCGCTTTATTGCCGAAGATGAGGGTAGAGGCCGAGCCGTAATTTTCCTTCATGGCTTTTTAGAAAGTCGTCGGATGTGGAGGGATCTATTGCCTTCCTTACCGAAGGGTATTCGGAAGATTAGCTTGGACTTGCCTGGGCATGGCGACTCGGAAAATCTCTCTTATGTGCATAGCATGGAAGATATGGCCGATTTGGTGAGGTCTTTAATGAAGCATCTGTATTTAAGGAAGGCGGTTTTATGTGGGCATTCCATGGGAGGTTATGTGGCCTTGGCTTTTGCAGAATTTTACCCCGATTATCTCAAAGGCTTAATCCTAATTAATTCTAATTCCAGAGCCGATTCTGAGGAGCGCAAGCACAACCGCAGTAGGGCCATTGCCGTAGTAAAGAAAAATCCCAAAGCCTATATCCGACAGGCCATTCCTATGTTATTCAGCCCTAGCAGTAAGAATCGTTTAAGTGATGCTATTGCTAGGGCTAGCGAAGAAGCCTTAAAAACCTCCGCTCAAGGAGTAGTGGCAGCCTTGGAGGGCATGAAAATCCGTCCCGATCGTGAACCAATCTTGGCTTTCGCTCCTTATCCAATTCTGATGATTGCAGCCAAGCAAGATCCCATTTTGCCATTTGAAATGCTGCAAGAGCAAATGCAACATCGGGCGGTGCAAGGGGTAGTTTTAGAGGAAGGCCACATGTCGCATTTAGAAGAACCAGAAACCTTAAGCGCGGCCCTAAAGTCCTTTTTACGTGATAAGCTTTAGGATTGATTTTACGCGATAGCGTTTCAAAGGCACCTCTCCAATACTCCTAAATTTTATTTTGAGAATGAATTATATAGGAATAAATAATTCAAAAAGTGAGATTTAAATAGCCGAATTAGACTATAAGATTTTATATTCGTATCAAATCCCCCACAAAGGGAGGGCTTGCTTTTGCAATTACCTTCTAAGGATAATCGGTTTAATATAAATTTCGAATTAAGATGGGGGACGGGCAATTTCAGGCCAAAATCATGCAAGCCTTAACGCTACACATCGGATCGGGAGAGATGGTTTGCAAATGGTTACAAAGGGTACTTGATCTGGAGTACAGCACCGCAAGACGCAAATACAAAGGAGATATAAAAATAAGCCTCGCACAATTTGATAAAATCGTAAAAGGCGCCCCCTATGTGCTAACCGTCGCCCTTGATTCAGTCTTAAGTCAGAATACCTTTTTAACCACCTACAGCAGCTTTCGGGATAAAAGAGAGGTTATTGCTTATTTGAAAGTCATTATAAAGCGATTTGAGAAGGGCCTAGCCCACAAGGCTTGTTTGCGCTACGTTGCCCGTGACTTGCCATTGTTTTTCTTTTTGGCTGATCGTCGTTTAGCGGAGTTTAAAATTTCCATTTGGTCGCATCAGTTGGGTGATAAGGGACTAATGAAAATGGACATTGAAACCTATAGCCTTTGCAAGGAAGTGCATCGACTTTATATGCATTTGGAGAGTATAGAGGTTTGGAGTAAGTCGGTACTTAGCAAACAGCCGCGCATGATTAATTGGTTTTGCGATATAAAGCGCATTGATGAAGGTTACCGCAAAGGCCTTTACGAGGCCCTTCATGAGCAGGTTGTTCGCTATAAGGATTGGAGCGCTAGCGGTCTTAAAGATGGGCATGGCGAAATTGACCTCTTGTTTACAGATTTCATCACCATGAATAATGGTGGCTTATTAGAAGCGCCAAGTATGCGCCATCTTATGACCGCCATAAGTAGCGTTAATTTTGTCACCTTCGATGATCCCGTGCTCTGTAAAAACTTCACTGATGAATTTGAACAACATCGCTCCTATGCCACCTCGGTAACTTGTCAAAATACCCTTCAACGAGAGTTGTGTTTCGACTACCTACTTAAAGAGCTTAGCAGTAATTTTTAATCTTGCTGGGGGCTGTCATTATCATTAGACAGAGCATTCCAACCCTGCGCCTGAAGCGGAACTTCGGCTCCATCTCTAGCAACCAGCATGCGACCTCTTGCCGCTTCGGTCATGTGGCCAATTACCGAGAAATGTGGGTTTCCTTTTATTTTATCATGATCCTCTAGGGGAATGGTGAAAAGCAATTCGTAATCCTCACCACCATTTAAAGCGATTGTGGTGGCACTGAGTTTAAACTCTTCACAGGCTTTTATTACTGCAGGGTCAATGGGTATTTTATCTTCATAAATGCGAACGCCCAAATTGGAGGAATCCGATAAATGCAAAGCCTCGGAGCTTAGGCCATCCGAAATATCAATCATAGAGCTGGGGAGCACACCTAACTTTTCTAAAAGCTCGGGAATATCCTTCCGCGCTTCTGGTTTTAGCTGTCGCTGAATGGGATATTGGTAAGCGCTTAAATCGGGTTGCTCATCGGGATTGGCTTGGAAAACAGACTTTTCCCGCTCTAAAACCTGCAAGCCAATATAGGCGCCACCTAGGTCGCCACTAACTACCAGCAGATCATTATCCTTGGCGCCAGAGCGTTCGGTAATTTTAGTTTCATCCACTTCTCCAATGGCCGTAATGCTAAGGATTAAACCGGAATAAGATGATGTGGTGTCGCCACCAACTAAATCCACTTCGTAAACTTCGCAGGCATGACGAATACCTTCATAAATCTTATCGAGATATTCTATACCAAAGCGATTACTTACCGCAATATTTACCGTGATTTGAGTGGGACGCGCATTCATCGCGTAGATATCCGACAGATTTACCGCTACCGCCTTATAGCCTAAATGCTGTGGTGGGGCATAGCTTAAGTCGAAGTGAATACCTTCTACCAGCATATCGCTGCTTACAACGGTGCGTCCACTCAGAAATTCTAAGACAGCTGCATCGTCGCCAATCCCCTTTATGCTTGAAGCTTGACTAAGCGGAAAATCACGGGTTAAATGTTTAATCAACCCAAATTCACCAAGCTCTCCCAGATTTGAAATTTTTTCTTCCATTGCCATGCGGCAAAATTACACATAGTTCCGGCCTATCAAGCATCATCAATATTTTGTATCAGGGGCATGAACATATTCTTTAAGCAAACTCTTATATGTACCTTTGCAATTAATTTATACTAAATCTAAATAGCTCATGATTAAAGTATCAGACGCAGCAAAGCAGCGCTTGAGCAACCTGATGGCGGAAAGTGGGAGCAAGCTGGAGGAGACCTACGTTCGCGTGGGGGTAAGCAGTGGAGGTTGTAGTGGCCTTTCCTATATGCTCGATTTCGATGGCGAAATGAAGGAAACCGATAAACTTTTCGAGGATCAAGGTGTAAAGATTGTAGTGGATAAGAAGAGCTTTTTATACCTCATTGGTACCACCTTAGATTTTAGCGGTGGTTTAAATGGCAAAGGCTTCTCTTTTAATAATCCCAACGCTTCGCGCACCTGTGGTTGTGGCGAAAGCTTTGCAGTTTAAGCGATAAAAAAATGAAAACCGAAGAAAGCTACTTAGAAGAGGTTACGGCCTCGGAATACAAATACGGCTTTTATACCGATATCGAAGCAGATAAAGTTCCTCCAGGTTTAAACGAGGATGTTATTCGATTGATTTCTGCCAAAAAGAATGAGCCGGAATGGATGACCGAATGGCGCTTGGATGCCTATCGTAAGTTTTTAAAGATGACTGAGCCCAAATGGCCTAATGTCAGCTATCCCGAACCCGATTTGCAAGCCATTTCCTATTATTCGGCTCCCAAGAAAAAGAAAGAGCTCGAAAGCTTGGATGAGGTGGATCCCGAACTATTGAAAACCTTCGAGAAATTAGGGATTTCCTTAGATGAGCAAAAGCGATTAAGTGGCGTGGCCATGGATGTGGTTGTTGATTCCGTTTCAGTGGCAACAACCTTTAAAGACAAACTCGGCGAACTCGGAATAATTTTCTGTTCCATGTCGGACGCTATTCAAGAGCATCCCGAATTGGTAAAGAAATACCTCGGTACGGTGGTGCCTAAATCAGATAATTTCTACGCCGCTTTAAACTCTGCTGTTTTCACAGATGGGTCTTTTTGCTATATCCCAAAAGGGGTGCGCTGTCCTATGGAACTCAGTACTTATTTCCGAATTAATGAGGCCGGTACTGGCCAGTTCGAGCGCACTTTAGTAATTGCCGATGAAGGGAGTTATGTAAGTTACTTGGAAGGATGTACCGCTCCCACGCGTGACGAAAACCAACTGCATGCGGCAGTGGTGGAGTTAGTGGCTTTGGATGATGCGGAAATTAAATATTCCACCGTTCAGAATTGGTATCCTGGAAATAAGGAAGGAAAGGGAGGCGTTTACAACTTCGTTACCAAAAGAGGGATTTGCGAGCGTAATGCTAAAATTTCTTGGACCCAAGTGGAAACCGGTTCAGCGGTAACCTGGAAATACCCATCATGCATCCTCAAAGGGGAAAACTCCATTGGTGAGTTTTACAGTGTGGCGGTAACTAATAATTACCAGCAAGCAGATACGGGTACCAAAATGATTCACCTTGGAAAAAACACCAAGAGCACCATTATTTCCAAAGGTATTTGCGCTGGGAAGTCGAATGGCAGTTACCGTGGATTGGTGAAAATTGGTCCTCGTGCCCAAGATGCCCGAAATTTCTCGCAGTGCGATTCCCTCCTAATGGGAAGCAGCTGTGGTTCGCATACTTTCCCTTACATCGAGACCCAAAATAAATCGGCCAAAGTGGAGCATGAAGCGACCACCTCTAAAATTGGAGAAGATCAGATTTTTTACTGTAATCAGCGGGGAATCGGAGAGGAAGAGGCCATCGCCTTAATTGTAAATGGATACTGTAAAGACGTACTAAACCAACTACCCATGGAATTTGCCGTGGAAGCGCAAAAGCTCTTAGCTATTAGTTTGGAAGGTTCAGTAGGATAAATCTCAATAATCAACATCATGTTAAAGATCAACAACCTTCAAGCAGCAATTGAAGGCAAAGAAATACTAAAGGGTATTGACCTCGAGGTGAAACCCGGTGAAGTTCACGCGATAATGGGCCCAAATGGTTCCGGTAAGAGTACCTTATCCTCAGTTATTGCGGGCCGTGAAGACTATGAAGTTACGGCTGGAAATATTGATTTTCAAGGCGAGGATCTTTTAGATCTGGATGCTGATGAAAGAGCACATAAAGGCATTTTCTTATCCTTCCAATACCCAGTGGAAATTCCAGGGGTAACGGTAACGAATTTCATCAAAACTGCCATCAACGAAAGTAGAAAGGCCCGGGGAGAAGAAGCGATGCCCGCCAATATTATGCTTAAGAAGATGCGGGAGAAAATGGGCCTATTGGAAATTGATAGTGCCTTTTTAAGCCGTAGCCTTAATCAAGGTTTCTCGGGGGGGGAGAAAAAACGCAACGAGATTTTCCAAATGGCCATGTTGGAGCCAAAATTGGCCATCCTGGATGAAACCGATTCTGGTTTGGATATCGATGCCCTGCGCATTGTAGCCAATGGCGTAAATAAGCTAAAGAGTAAGGATAATGCCATTATCGTAATTACCCACTACCAACGATTACTGGACTATATCGTACCCGATTTTGTACATGTTTTACATCAAGGTAAAATTGTAAAAAGCGGCGACAAGAATCTAGCCCATGAATTGGAAAGCCGGGGTTACGATTGGTTGAAAGAAGGTGTTGAGGCTTAATTCATTATCGGATGGAAGCATTAAAAGACAAACTTGAATCCTCATTTCTAGTTTTTGAAAATGAGATCAATGGTGCCGCGGACAGCCCCATGCACGCGAGGCGTAGGGAGGCTTTTCAACGCTTCATTAAAATGGGCTTTCCCACAAAAAGACATGAGGAGTGGAAGTACACCAACCTAAAGCCCATTTTAAAGCACGATTACCGCGTGTTTGTAAACGATGAGCAAACGGTAGACTTTAGCGCTATAAAACGCTACTTCTTAAATGATGTAGATACCTATAAACTGGTTTTTATTGATGGCTATTACAGCTCTTGGTTAAGTGAAACTACGCATAGCGACTTTGACATCTGCACTTTTAGCAATATGCTAACGAAGTACAAGGATGTAGGCGAAAAGTATTTCAATAAAGCCCTACCAGAAGATGAAGCACTGGCATCGGTAAATACCGCCTTTGCTAAAGAGGGCGCCTTTATCCGCGTTAAGCGCGGTAAAACGGTAGACAAACCTGTGGAGGTAATTTTTATTACTACCGACCATGGGGTAGAAACCATGACTCAACCACGCAATTTGGTGGTGGTAGAAGAAAATGCTGAGGTTACGATATTAGAACGCCATCAGAGCTTAAGTAGCCAAGAGGTTTTAACCAATACCGCAACGGAAATTTTTGCCCTAAAAGATTCCCGCGTCAATTATTATAAAATTCAGAATGATGCCCCTAATGCATCTTTAATTGACAGCACTTCGGTACGACAATACAGCAAGAGTAATGTTACCCTGGGGACTTACTCCTTCGGTGGTAAGTTTACCCGCAATAACCTCAATTTCTTTTTAGAAGGAGAGCATACGGAAAGTCACCTTGATGGCATCACCGTTATTGACGGAAAGCAAACGGTAGATCATCACACCTTAGTGGATCACAAAGTACCGAATTGCTATTCTGACGAAATGTATAAGGGCATTTACGATGAAAATTCACACGGGGTTTTTAATGGCAAAGTGATGGTGCATCCACATGCCCAAAAAACCAATGCCTTTCAGCAAAACAATAATATCCTTCTTACCGATAAGTCTTCTATTGATACCAAGCCTCAGCTTGAAATCTATGCCGATGATGTGCAATGTTCACATGGCTGTACCATTGGACAATTAGACGAGGACGCTCTTTTTTATTTAAAAACAAGAGGAATCCCAGAGAAGGAAGCTAAGGCCCTTTTGCTTTATGCTTTTGCCAATGATGGTTTGCGCAATGTGAAAATTCCAGTTTTAAGAAAGAAGCTGAATCGCCTTATTGCTAAGAAATTGAACGTTAATCTAGATTTTGAACTTTAAGCGATTAACATGATTAAAGAGAGCGTGCAAGCATTTCCTATATCAAAAGTAAGACAAGACTTTCCCATACTTCACCAAGAAGTGTACGGCAAGCCCCTTGTTTATTTTGATAATGCGGCGAGCTCCCAGAAGCCTAAAGTTGTAATCGACGCGATTTCGGATTATTACAATCAAATAAACAGTAATATTCACCGAGGGGTGCATTTCCTCAGCCAGCAGGCGACCGATGCCTACGAGGCGGCCCGGGAAACAATTCGCAAGCACCTGAATGCCGAAAAAAGCCATGAGATAATTTATACCAAAGGGACAACCGATGGTATTAACCTGGTGGCTTCTTCTCTAGGGCAAGGCTTAATTAAAAGTGGCGATGAGATTCTAGTTTCTCAATTGGAGCATCACAGCAATATTGTTCCTTGGCAAATGCTTTGCGAGCGAAGTGGCGCGGTACTAAAGGTGATTCCAATTAATGAGCGCGGAGAATTAATTCAAGCAGAATTTGAAAAGCTCCTAAGCGCCAAAACTAAATTGCTAGCGGTAAACCACATTTCCAATGCCATGGGTACCATAAACCCGATAAAGGAGATGATTCAGAAAGCACATGAATATGGTGCCTGGGTTTTAATTGATGGGGCACAGAGCGTCCCTCACATGGCCGTGGATGTTCAGGATTTAGATGCTGACTTTTACACCTTTAGCGGTCATAAATTATTTGGTCCAACTGGTGTTGGCGTTTTATACGGAAAGGAAAAGCTTTTGGAAATGATGCCTCCTTATCAAGGTGGAGGTGAGATGATTGCCGAGGTAAGCTTCGAGAAAACTACTTATGCCGGATTGCCTCATAAATTTGAAGCGGGTACCCCAAATATTGCCGGTGGAATTGTTTTGGCAAAGGCCATAGACTATGTAAACCAAATTGGTTTGGATGCCATTGGCGCTTATGAAAATGAGCTGCTTCACTACGGAACTCAGCGTTTAAAAAGCCAATTTCCAGATCTGCGCATAATTGGCGAGGCCGAAAATAAGGCCTCGGTTATTTCCTTCCTTTTAGGCGATATCCATCCCTATGATGTGGGTGTTATCTTGGACAAACTGGGAGTTGCTGTACGCACCGGACATCATTGTGCTCAGCCTATTATGCAGCATTATGGTATTAATGGAACTATTCGCGCTAGCTTTGCATTTTACAATACCAAATCTGAAATTGATCAAATGATTGATGCTTTAGATAGGGCACATAATATGCTGGCCTAAAATGAAAAAGTGGATTCTTAAGGCTTTAATCCAAAAGCTGATTTCTTTTCTGCCTGGCAGTCATAAAATTAACTTTTGGTTTCAGAAGTACATCACCAAAGGGGTGCGACTAAGTGACGACTACCTCTCGGATAAGCTTCAACATGCCAAAGACCACCTTCGTTTCTATAAAACGGAAAATCCCAAAGGCGAGTTTAATAGCCTGGAAATTGGTACCGGTTGGTATCCTGTTGTACCCCTTTGCATGTACCTCGCTGGAGCGCAGCGCATTCTTACCGTAGATCTTAGTCCGCTTTTAAATGAAGCGGCTTTCCGCGAAACGGTATCCAAATTTCAATCTTGGTTAAAGGAGGGTAAACTAGCAGAATTCGATCCTTATTTTGTTGAAAGTAGAAAGGCTCAATTTTTAAAATTGGAGCCGCAAAAACTGAATTTAGAATCGCTAATGGTCGCTACAAATATCGACTATCAAGTAGGGGATGCCCGAAGTTTAAAGGAGGCCTCAGCAAGCTTTGATCTTATCCACTCCAATAATGTTTTCGAGCACATCTATCCCAATATCCTTTCTGAGATCTTAATTGAGTTTAAGCGTTTATTGAAACCAGAGGGCCTGATGAGTCACTTTATAGACATGTCGGATCACTTTGCCCATCTTGATTCCAGCATAAACATCTACAATTTTTTAATCTATAGCGATAGTGCTTGGCAGCGCATAGATAATAGCGTTCAGCCCCAAAATCGATTGCGATTAGCGGATTACCAAGAGCTCTATCAGCAATGTGGTTTAGAGATAATCAAATCGGAGGCCCGACCTGGGGAGCCGGAACTTCTGAAATCAATGAAGCTCGCGGAACCCTTTGCCAGCCGCGAGCCTAAAGAACTTGCTATAAGCCATGTTCACCTTGTAAATAAGCTTAAGAATGCCTGATTTAAAGGAAATACAAGAGGAAATTATTGCGGAATTCCAGATGTTCGACGATTGGATGCAACGCTATGAATACCTTATTGATTTAGGGAAATCACTACCCCTGATTGCGGAAGAGCATAAGCTAGACGAGAATATCATTAAGGGTTGTCAGAGTAGGGTGTGGTTGCATGCCGAAGGTGAAAAGGCGGCCGTGCACTTTAGGGCCGATTCAGATGCCATCTTAACCAAAGGGCTTATAGCCCTCTTGATACGCGTTTTTGATGGGCAGCCCGCGGAAGCTATTTCTGGTGCCAATTTGTATTTCCTCGATGAGATCGGATTAAAAGAGCACTTGAGTCCAACCAGAGCCAATGGCCTTTTAAGTATGGTAAAGCAGATGAAATTTTATGCCTTGGCTTTACAGGCGAATTAAACCCTATACACTATGGCAATGAACGATGCGGAAATGCAAAAGGTAGGCGATGACATTGTGGATATGCTTCGCTCTATTTTCGACCCTGAGATACCGGTTAATATATACGAGCTTGGACTTATTTATGATGTTCAGGTAAGCTCAGAGGGTGATGTTAAAATACTCATGACCTTAACTTCACCCAATTGCCCGGTGGCGGAAAGTATGCCGGAGGAAGTGAAGCAGAAAGTAGGGACCCTCGACGAAGTAAATGAAGTTGAGGTTGAAATTACTTTTGAGCCCACTTGGACCAAAGACATGATGAGTGAGGAGGCAATGTTGGAATTAGGTTTTCTCTAATGGATGAAATTCGTAACAAAGTTGCTGAAAGCGGCTTAATTACCCTGAGCCTTGAAGACTATTATCCTCGGGCTAAGCGTATGAGCCTTGATATTGCCCCTTGGCTATATGAAGGAATTATCTTGCGTGAAAAGGAATTTCGTGCGCATTTAAAAGAGCATGATTGGTTGCAATACAAAGAAGCCTGCCTTGCGGTTTATTGCTCCGAAGATGCCATTATTCCCCAATGGGCCTATATGTTAATAGGAACCTATGTAGAAGATTTAGCCAAACGGGTGCTTTATGGATCGCCGGAGCAACTCGAAATGCTGCTAATGGAAGAATCCCTGGCGGCGATAGATTGGGATCAGTATAAAGCCAAAAGGGTGATAATAAAAGGTTGTGGCGATTTACCAATTCCGCCTCAAAGCTATTTAAGTATCGCCATGCACTTAAAGCCAAGGGTGAAATCCTTGCTATTTGGCGAAGCCTGTTCCACGGTTCCCATTTATAAGAATAAGGGCGTCTAGTTCATTGTGTACTAGATCCTACTCATAAAAAAAGGTGTTCCAAATCTTGAAACACCTTTCCCTAATAAAGTATTTTTGAGCTAATTACTCCGCGCTTACAGAGTCTGTGGTGGTGGTCATTTCGGCGCTTAAAGATTCCATTAAGGTTCTGCCGGCGGCCAAAGCCTCCTGGGTTTTAGCGTCAATGCGTTCCATCTTCACTTTTTCTTCTTTAAAGAAAACGGCCTTTTCCTCCTCACTCCATTCTTCATTGAAGTTATTGCTAAAGTCACGCATCCATACCATCATGGCTTCCTTGGCATATTTTAAATCGGTGGCAGTAGTCATAATTTCTATGCTATCTTCTCGTCCTACTGATGCGGTCATTAACTGTCCCTGAAGCTTGCTCATTGGCGTCATTTCAGGCATAACCTTATCGTGCAGCGCCATTACTTCTGCTCTTAAATCGGCGGTGCTAGTGCTACTGGTGGCTTCTGAATCTTCCGTGTTTTCGGCGGTTGAATTGGAGCAAGCCCAAATTAGAGTAAGAGCCATTAAGGCCCAAGCAAACTTTTTCATTTCCTTTTGTACAATTTCTCGCGAAGTTAGGACATTAGTCACCGCTCGCACCGAATCCCCTTTTATTTTTGCACTATGAAAATAAATTTGACCTCCACCGATTACATGCGGATTGGAATTTTGGTTTTGGTTTTTGTGGTGGGAATAACTGGGAGCTATTACATTTTAAAGCCAAAAGAGCGCCTGCCTATTTACAATCCTTCCGAACTCGATCGTCGCTTAGTGGAAGAGGACCTTAGAGAGGTTGGAATAGACCATAAGGTATTGCCGTTTGGCCTAATAAATCAATTTGGCGATAGCGTAAATACCGAAACGGTACAGTCGAAAATTTACGTGGCCGATTTCTTTTTTACCGTTTGCCCGGATATCTGTAAAGATATGGCAGTCCAAAAAAGGCGCCTTCAAGAAGTAATGAAGGATGAGGAAGATTTTTTAATCTTATCGCATTCGGTAACACCAGAAATGGATTCGGTTCCGGTGCTTAAAGCTTACGCTGATTTGCATGAGGCCATCCCTGGCAAGTGGCATATCTTAACGGGCGATAAACCACAGATTTACAATTTAGCACGTCGCTCTTATTTTGCAATTTTCGATCAGGGCGGAAATGGTGATGAAGCGGATTTTATCCATACCGAGAATTTTGTTTTAGTGGATAAGCTAAAGCGAATTCGAGGCTATTACGACGGAACCAGCGAAGCCGATGTGGACCGCTTAATTAGTGACTATCAAATTTTAAAGGCGGAGTACGAGCCTAAATAGTATTCTTACTTTTTATCGCTAAGATCGAGCGTGTCACCCGAGGTATTGTCTAAGATCCATAGCGTGTCCATAGACCAGGTTTTCAGTTCTCTATGTGCGCCAATAATGACTTTGCCCGAGCCTTTAGCTCCTTCCACTTCAAAGTTTATACTAGTACGATTACTCTGAAATGAGCCATTAACAAAACTACTTGCCTCCATTTCACCTCCTAAAAAACCTTGAGCCTCTTGCGAATTTTCAATTCGGTTCCAGGCCTCGCCGTAGGCCCAAGTATCTTTTATTGAGTCGGCAATATTGATAAAGAAAGAAGTGATAAATAGCGTTAATGCCAATGGTCCGGTTAACAAGGCCAAAGTAGTGTGTAAGCCGTCTTTGGGCGAGTCGGAAGGGTAGCTGTTCTCGGGAAGCTTCGAACTACAATAGGGGCAGAGCCTAGCTTGAGGGTGAATTTCGGAATAGCACTCAGGACAATTTACTTTAAGTTGCTTACGGGCCACAATTAAATACCCTACCCATGAGAGCATGGGGTGCACAGAAAACCACATCCAATTGCGATTAACTCTTTTCCGCTTGGCCAAGTTTAAACCCAAAATTAATGGAGCAAACCATGCAATGAGAAATGTAAGAATGCTGATTAGGGACCAAGTCATTGGAAACAGATTATTGTTAGGGCTAATATAAAGCTAGCCATGGTGTCCATCCAAAATCAGGGTGAAGGTATGGCCGCTAATATCGAGTGGAATCATTTAAAAAGTTCTCGATTTCCAAAACTTCCCTTAGCCAAATGGTATCGGTGGAGTTTGCTTTGATAAATCGCAGAGAATCGCTTATCCAAATGTTTTCTTCATTATGCATGAAGGCTTTTACCCAGCCATTCCCCTCGTCTCCGATCACTTTAAAAGTTAGAATCAGCTCCTCTCCACTTTGAGAAGAATTAAATTGATATTGAGATTTTATGCTTTCTCCGAGATGAGTCGTGATTAAAGAATCTGAATTCAGCATTTCCAAAGGGCTTTCATAAAGCCAATAAGCAATAACATAATTACGCATGACAGGCTCCTTTTCAAAAAATGAGGAGACGATTAAACCCGCAACTAAAATGCCCGGGCCTAAAAGCACAGAAAGCTTAAAGTGGAGGCTGCTATTAGGAGCTTGAAAGTCAGCTGGAACTTTTAGATCGGAGCGACAATACTTACAAACTTCCGCCTTTGGATCTACCCTACCATAGCATTTTGAGCAAGCTACAGTAGGGTCTTTTTTACTAATGATTAAATAACCTATCCAAGCAGAAAAAGGATGCAAACCAAACCACATCCATTGGCGTGATACTCCTTTCTTTTCCGCCAGGACTAAGCCAAGGTATAACGTTAATAGCCAAATAATACCACCAATGATAAATGCGACTTTCATAGGCCTAAATGATTAAAAATTTTCACAGGATTATTTGCGGTTTTGGAATTGCTATCCAAAGTGAATGGGTCAAATTGAAATTGAGTTGGCCGAATCATAAAGAGAGGAAATATGGATTTAGCTTATTCCGAATAGCCGCTTAGGTTTATTCATTAATCCATTAAATAGAATGAAATATTTCCCAGCAAGCTTAATCCCCTTCACTTTTCTTTTTTCGAATCCAAGCCCCCATCGCCTGTGGCGACATGATCGCCGGGTCACCAAGATCTTTATCGGAAGCGTCGAGCAGTTCTTCCGGTAAATCATTAATTAGTAAATCTAAATCATGGTGACTATTAATTTCCTGCATAACTATTTCCGCCATTTCTTCATTATGGGGAATTTCACGGGCGCGAACGGCCCTAATCAAGCCTTTTAATAAAGTCTCCCAAGTAGTCATCGGCCCCTGCACTATAGAGGCAGATTCGGCAAAAGAATCAATAAAGGCAAAAGGCACCTTAGCAAACTTTTCCTCCTTGGCAATCACACAGGCAATCCAATCGGAGTCAAATGAAAAGTCGAAGACGGAGGGATTTTCTAAAATCTCAGCGAGAATATTTTTATGATAAAGTTTAAAGGCCGCTTGCGAATCGCGGATATCCCGAGAGAAAATGCTTACCCCAATCATTCTTTGCATGTGTCGCAGGGCTTTAATTCCAATTCCCCAGCGATTTTCCTGTTTCACCAAAACCGACTTGGGATCTTTGCGATTTCCCAGGACTACATTGTAATTTTCTTCCAAATGAGGCGCTAACAATAGCCCAATTTGGGAAAGATGCACAGAGTTATCGGCATCGGTGTAGATTACGAGATCCACGCCATCCGCTAAAGCCTTTTCACAACCCAGCAGTATAGCGCCTCCCTTGCGGGAATCATCAGCCGAAGCAAGATTTTTAAGGGGCGCTTTTTTCGATGGTAGGTGCTGTTCTAAAAAGAGAATTTCAGCATGCTTGGCCAATTTCGATTTTTCGCGAATACTTTCTGCAATAGTGCCACTAGCATGGGGGCAGCCATCATCCACTGCATAAAGTTTCCAACTGATATTGGAATCGGCTAAAAGCCAGTTCAATTGATTGAGTTTTACATTTAAAAGATCTTCCCCATTTGGATTTTCTTCACTGTGGGCTAAGAGCCGATTTTGCTCGCCCCACATCGCGAAAACCACCCCAATCTTTAAACTTTTAGTAGTAGATTGGACATAGCTTTTCGATTCAAAAATTTTGGCGGCCATCCGAAAGGAAAGCGGAGATTGGGAATCGTTGCCCAATTTCACAATATCATTTAAGGCAAAGCCCTGTAGACTTTCCACCAAGCGGTAGAGATATTCTTGGTCGGCGGCCGAGGTAAGGTCAAATTGTTGCTTACTGTTTGCACAGATCTGCGGAAGCGTAGTATTCATGTATTAAAGTTCTCGAATTTTATTGAAATCCGGTGAAGGCCATTGCAAGTATTTATTATTTGAATGGAAATTGGCTTTTTCTATGCGCCAAAACTATACCGACTAAGGCCTTTCTAGCTTCTTAATCGTTCATCTATAAATATCGGGTAGCTCTCTACTATTTTCACGCGATTCATAAGCTCATGTTGGGTATTAATGAGGTAATTCGACTCCCTTGGATTCACGGCACTTGGTACTTCTAAAAGTAGATTAACATTTGCATCAATCCATTTTTGCCCGATTCTTTTAAAAGTATCCGGACTGGGATATCGATTCCAGTTTTTAGGAAGCTCGCTGGGCGATAAGGATTTTAGGCTGGACTGAGGTACTTCAATTTCGGCGATATGCAAATCACTTGGTAACAGATCAAAGTCAATGTTCACCAATTTTTCCAAGATAGCTAGGGAAGATGTTGATGCGCAATAAAGTAAGGGGTATCCTTTGGGATTCCATCTACCTACCGGCAATTTAGCTCCTTTGCCAGACAAATCCCCAAGCCATTTTTCCTTAGCTATCCGGTAAACAATCATGAAAAGACGCCGTGTTCTATCTTCAATAATTCATCAAAAACTAAATTGATCCCCATATTGGTTTCTACTAGTTCTAAAGGCAACTGATTGTCAAGCGCTCTGTTGGGACGGTTTAGCCAAGTGATGAACTTCTCTTTTTCATTAAAGACCTTTATTCCTTGATAAAAAAGTCGGCTGAGATCAATCAACCTTTCCGAAGAGGGGCTGTCAATTATTTTATCCGGTGGGTAGCGCTGTAAGCTTCTCTCTGAAATGTGAATTATTCGCGAAACTTGTTTCTTGCTTAAGCCAGAATGCTTTATAAAGGAGTTAACAGATTTACTTCTTATTCCATTTTTTATAATGCTGATATAGCTAAATGCAGGATTGGCGCGCCTAAGTGTCACCTTGCTAATCCCCAGCCATTTAACTACCGTTTCATGTTCCTTCTTGAAGTCTGAAGTCTCTAATAGCATTTTGCGCCAATTTGCGTAAAGGTAGCGTCAATTGTCGGGAACTTCAAAAATTTGATGATCGAGATGAATGGGCCTAGGAGTCGATTTCCACTTAACGCTAGCCCCAATCCACTTGCATTTTCTTCACGCGATCTTCTAAACTTTCATTTGTCATCCCAAGCCTTCATTCATACTTAATTATCTGAAAAGAGGGGATTTGGAGCATTCGATGGACTTTAATTGTAGAGAACTACATTGAATTAAGGCCGCATAAAAAAGCGATTATGCCTTAATGTACAAGCCAAGCTTTCAAGCTTCGTAGTTGTGCCTCCTTTCTAGACAAAAATAGCCAGAAGACTTAATCTTGTATTACTATTTTCTTTGTCCCAATTCCTTCCCCTTCTCGGGAAGTGTTTAGGTAGTATAGGCCAGGACTTAATGCTGTAAAATCGAGGCTGGTTTGATCTCGAAACCTACCGCTACTAACAATGCGCCCTTGGGCATTGCAAAGCTTGAAATGGATTTCGCCCTTGAGATGAGACTTAATAGAAACAAGACCTTTACTCGGATTCGGGTATGCGCTAATCCCTCCAGAATAGTTATAATACTCCTGTAAGCCTATGTTTTGACATCCCTCCTGCAAACAGCCATAGGAATCGGTTTTTAAAATGTAAAAGTGCTGTACACGAACCGGAGCAATATCATTATCAAAATCAATTAACTGACCCATATGCAGAAAACCAGAATCTGGCGCTTCCTTAAAAGCCCAAATGTGATTACGATCAGCCGAGTCATTCAAATGGTAATAGGAGCGCATCCAAATACTATCCCCTTGTGGGGTAAATTTGTAAGCTGTGATTGGAAACTTACCTGGTCGTACTTGCACATCACCGGCTACATAATAATTGCCATCACTTGTTGCTATTAGGTTTTGGAATCTAAAATACGGGAATTTAGGGCCTGTTGTTGTATCAGCGATAACTTGGCCAGAAGTATCAAGTTGTCCGAAATGCAGACGAGTATGATCTGGGTAATAGGTGGCAGGTATAAAAGACAAGACTTCCATGCGAGCAAAACTATAAGTACCATTCCCATTATCTAAAGCCGCAATATTTTGACTGCCTAAATCCTGGTTGAAGGGGTAAAACCATTTTAAGGCTCCAGTTTGGAGATCGATACGCGCAGCAAAGGAATGATCGGTATTAGATTGGGTTGGAACATAATGGTTGGCTCTACCAGTAACCAAGCAGGATCCGTACTGGTCAATAACTAGATCATCACCATAATAACCGCCATTCATGCTTGGAATTGTATCCGGGATTCTAAGCTCCCAAATGGGATTAAAGGCCGTATCAAATTTAGCAACCCATAAATCATATTTATTATAGTTGGTCAACCTAAAAAGAAACCCAGATACCACAAAAGTTGAATCCGTATCAAACTTAAGGTCCCTGACTTGTGGAAAAGCTCCTTGATACTCTAAATGTTTCCGCGTGTACACAGTATCTAAGTTGCCATTGAAACGTGTGAATCGAACAAAACCAGAATCAGCCCTTATGTAGTCATCCTGGGCATATAAAAAGCCGTTTCCAATTGACTTAAGACATTTAAAGCAAGAAGCTATTCGTAAAACAGAATCTGATGACTCGTAGTAGTCAAAGGACTTATGAAAGATTTTACTCCCCAAAGTATCAAATAACCCGACCTGCAGAAGTCCTAAGGAGTCCCTATCCTCGTCGGCAACCACAAAACCATTTTCCACAAATGAAAATGCCGGTCTATTCACTCCTCCAAAAGTTGAATCAGTTAGGCTGAACCTTTGTGCACTTAAAGAAAGGGAGAACAAAAATAGTAATACTAAATACCGCATCACGAGTTTTAAAACGAGGGGGCGTTTAAACGCCCCCTGATAAATTTTTAAGGTTGCACGTTTAATTTCTGTTTAAATATAGTGGTCTGTTTACTAATAACCTCCACAATGTAAGTACCGGGCAACCACGATTCAACATTTATTTTGGCTGCATTTATCGAGGCATCAGGAATAACCTGGTCATATACGATGGCCCCAGCCACGTTTATAACTCTAATGGAAATTTGCTCTTCCCATAAGCCTTCTTTATTGGATTCCCATCCGTGATTCCCTCATTTTAAGTCTAGCCCCAATCCACTTGCATTTTCTTCACGCGGTCTTCTAAACTTTCATTGGTCATTTGCTCCCGCAAGCGATCCACCATAATCGGAAAGCAGAAGGGTGATGGCTTATCCAAATCACAAATCACTATTTCTTGTTCCGCTATGCGCTCCAAAGCCATTCGCATTCGCCCTTCTTCCAACTGAAACTCCAAAGCTTCCTCATAGGCCTGCTGCAGCAATAAATTGTCGGGCTCGTAATCGTTAAGCACTTTAAAAATGAGGGAACTATGACTTTGAAGGTGTTTTTCTTTAACCTGTTCGCCAGGGTAACCCCGATAAACCAAACCCGAGATTACGGCAATGTCTCGAAAACGCCTGCCTGCGAGCTCAATTGCATTTATAGAATGCATGATGTCTTCGCGGAGATCAACCGTGCTAAAGATATCGGAGTCTATAGCTTCTTCAATCGCCAAAGGTTTATCACTCAGCAATTCAAAACCATAGTCGTTCATGGCAATGCTTGCGCTGATGGGTTCCATTAAAGACAGGCGGTAGGCGAGCAATGCCGAAAGACCTTCATGCACGGCACGGCCTTCGAAGGGATACACAAATAAATGATGTCCTTCTTTGCTCTTAATACGTTCGATGAGTAACTGCGCCCGATTGGGAATAATGGAACGTTCTTCTTGAAAATCCCATAAGGGTTTAATCAGCTTTAGCTCAGGATCCTGCGTTGTTTGTTGCTGTCCTTCCTCTAATTTTTGACGAAGGACTTGACCCATTTGGGCAGAAAGTGGCATTCTTCCGCCTTGCCAACTGGGCACTTGTCCATTTTTCCTTCGACTTAACTTCACTTGGGCATCCATCCCCTTAAAGCGAACCAGCTCTAGGTTTTTACCGGCAAACCAAAAAACATCTCCCGGTTTTAAACGCGAAACAAAGTATTCCTCAATGGTGCCCAAATAGCCGCCACTCTCAAACTTTATTATTACGACCCCATCGCCAACAATGGTCCCAATGCTCATTCGATGGCGCATTGCGGTTCGTCTGCGATTCACTTTATATAATCCATCTTCCTCCACTTCCACCTTGTGGTATTCATCATAGGATTCTAAAGATTGCCCGCCATTGCGGATGAAAGCCAAGCACCACTGCCATTCATCATCTCGTAGATCTTGATAGGAAAAAGTAGCTCTCACTTCAGCCAGGATTTCATCAGGGTGAAAACCATCGCCAACGGCCAAACTCACCAAATACTGAACAAGCACGTCAAATGAGCGGAGATAGGGCATGCGGTTTTCTACCATTTCCTGTTTAATGGCTTCGCGTAAAGCGGCGGCTTCCACTAATTCTAGGGTGTGGGTGGGAACAAAAAAGATTTTACTGGTTGCTCCCGGCTGATGGCCGCTTCTGCCTGCGCGCTGCATAAATCGCGCAACTCCCTTGGGTGAGCCAACCTGAATAATGGTATCTACCGGGCGAAAATCAACGCCCAAATCTAAGCTGCTGGTGCAAACTACCGCCTTAAGCTGACCGGTATAAAGGGCATCTTCTACCCAATTGCGTAATTCTTTGCTAATGCTCCCATGATGCATAGCCATAATACCGGCCATCTGCGGCGCTTGATCTAAAATCCGCTGATACCAAATTTCGGATTGGGAGCGGGTATTGGTGAATATTAAGGTGGACTCCGATTGCTCAATAATTGGAATAACCTTTTCCAGCATTTTTATCCCCAAATGTCCGGCCCAGGGCAATACTTCAACCGAATCGGGGAGGATGGATTCCACTTCAATTTTTTTTCGACTGGCCGATCGTATCAAAGTTTTTTGAGCCTCTGGAAATTGGGGACCTAGCAATACATCCATCGCTTCTTCCATATTGCCAATGGTGGCCGATATGCCCCAGGTTTGCAGCTGAGGATTCATGCCGCGCAGCCTAGAAAGCGCCAATTCTATTTGAACCGCGCGCTTGGAGCCCATGAGCTCATGCCACTCGTCAACAATTAGGCTGTGCAAATTTTTAAAAAGGCGGTCATTTTGCTTACTGGCCAAAAGCAGGTGCAGGCTTTCGGGCGTTGTAATGAGCAAGTTTGGCATTTGCCGCTTTTGCTTGGCACGTTCGGCGGAGGAGGTGTCGCCAGTGCGGGCGCCCACACTAATATCTAATCCCATTCCTTCTGCAGCTCTTTCTGCAGATTGGCGAATTTCCTTGGCCAAAGCCCGAATGGGGGTAATCCAAATGCACTGCAATCCCTTTTTAGAATTGGACCGCAAGAGACTTGGAATTAATAGGGAATAGGTTTTACCGCTGCCCGTGGGTGCATTTACAATACCGCATTTGCCTTCTGCATAAGCGCGCCAAGCCGCTTCTTGAAAGGCCGCCGCTTCCCATCCACTTTGTTCAAACCACGCGTGGGCTTGTGGATAGAGCTCGGCCATATTTTAAAAGGGTGGCTGTACCGGACGGTTGCCCAAAATGCCTTCAATGCGCTCCATTACTTCGGGGCTGAGCAAGGCTTTCGCCGCGCCGGCTTTCATGTTTTCTTCCAACTGATAAACCTTAGATGCCCCTAAAATGGCGGTGCTCACATTTTCGTTTTTCAATACCCATGCGATGGCCAAAACGGGAGTGCTTATTCCGAGCTCTTCTGCCAATTTGCTTAATTCCCGCACTTTGGCGAAATAAATTTCCTGCAGGTTTTTCTCCGCGAGCCATGATAGCTCATCCAAATTTAGGCGAGCATCATTGGGTACGCCATTATTGTATTTACCGGTGAGAATTCCGCTGGCCAAAGGACTCCAAATAGTAGTACCTAAACCAACCGTTTTATAAATCTGATTGTATTCCACTTCCACCTTGTCGCGCACCAGCATATTGTATTGCGGTTGTTCCATAGTTGGGGGAATGAGATTGTATTGCTGGGCCACCATATGAGCTTCCATAATCTCCTGGGCGCTCCATTCGCTGGTGCCCCAGTACAAGATTTTCCCTTGTTGGATCAGATTATGCATGGTCCAAACCGTTTCCGAAATAGGGGTGTTTTTATCGGGCCTATGCGAATAATATAGGTCCAGGTAATCTACTTGTAGGCGTTTTAGTGCTTGGTGACAAGCTTCGGTGAGGTGTTTTCGGGTATTGCCTTTTTGGGTGGGTTTGGAGTCTTTTAATCCTCTAATTCCGAAATAGGCTTTACTGGATACCAAGTAGGAGTCGCGACTCCAATTTAAATCACGGAGGATTTCCCCCATCAGGACCTCGCTTTTACCATCGGCATAAACTTCTGCATTATCGAAGAAATTCACTCCTTGGTCATAGGCATACACCATCAGCTCTTTAGCGAGATCTTTTCCAATCGGGGTGCCGAAGGTAATCCAGGATCCAAAACTCATTTCCGAGACCATGAGTCCCGATTTCCCTAATCTTCTATATTCCATTATTCTTCTTTTATGGCCTTTAAGGCTTCCAATACATAAGCATCATCTCGGGCATAAACCCTTTGATAGGCGGCATTGCCAAAAAGGTTATAGGCTATAAAGGCCTTTAGTCGATTGGCCAAAGCCTCTTCTTGAATCGAGTCGGCCTCGGAGATACGCTGGGCGATGGGCTCACCAAAGAACTGCGTATAAACCGCAGAATCGACGCGCCAATACTGCACGAAGCTATCGAGGCTCCAATTACTAAGCGCGGCTCTATTCTCATCCACATAGCGGAAGGCGCTTTGGTCGAGGTTTACCGTCATGGCTAAGTGGTAAAGTAAGCGGGTAGCACCACTAGTATCATAGCCCACCTCACGATCTGGAAGAATTCCTCCTTGGTTTCGCTTACCACTAAATTCTGCCGAATCTGGAATTAAAACGGTAGAGTCATCATTTAAGGAACCGGTATTGCCATGAAAGTAAAAGCTTTCATTATAGGTGTCGTAATCGCGTTGGATGGAACGCCCGCTGGGGGTGTAATATCTTTGGGTGGTAAGCCGCATTCGAGAGCCGTCCTTGAGGGTAATTTCTTCTTGCACCAATCCTTTGCCAAATGAGCGCTTGCCAACTATAATTCCGCGTTTCTGATCCTGAAGCGCTCCCGCAACAATTTCACTGGCCGAGGCAGAACCGCGGTTTATAAGTACCACCAATTTTCCATTTTCGAAGAGGCCTCTGCGATTGGCAAAAATCTCTTCCACTTGACCATCACGATTTTTCGTAAAAACAATCATCTTTCCCTTGGGAAGAAATTCATCACTAATTTCCTCGGCTGCCGAAAGTAATCCGCCGGGATTGTCACGCAGATCGAGGATGATGCTTTTAGCGCCATTATTTTGCAAGCTTCGCAAGGCTTGTTCTACCTCTTCACTACTGCGAGCGGTAAATTTGTTCAGCTTAATTAAGCCTACGCTATCATTAACTAAAAAGGCCGAGCTAACCGAGTTGAGGTCTACCTCTGCGCGGCGAATAGGTACTTGCAGCTCTAAGTTTTCGGATGGTCGATACACCTTCAAATTCACGCTGCTGCCATCCGGACCTTTAAGGGTTTTAACCACCAAGTCGCTATTTAGCTTTTCTCCAAAGAGTTGGATGGTGTCGGCCAAAAGGATGCGATCTCCTGCCTTAATCCCTGCCCTTTCAGAAGGTCCATCAGGCATCACCTGAACTACCGCTAAACTGTCCTTATAAAGTTTAAACTCGATACCGATGCCTACAAAGCTGCCGCGAATGGCCTCTTCATTAGCACTAACCTGATCTTCGGGGATGTAGGTTGAATGCGGATCTAAATGATGTAAAAGTTCAGAAATGGTTTGATCTAAAAGGCTATCGGTATTTACCCGATCCACGTATTCGTAGTCGATATAATCGATAATCTGCCTTAGCTTTTGCTCCCGCTCACTTTTTTCGGTGAGGGCCACCGTTTGGTGGGGAAAATCAAAAAATAAACCTAGGAATATCCCAAATATTACGGCTAGTCCCAGGAGGATCGGAAAAAGTTGCTTACCCTTATTCAAGTTCGTTCTTGCTAATCTGTACCAGCTCAATGCCGGCTTTTTCTAAAAATTTTAATCCACTGTCGTCCTTGTAACGCTGAATGTATACTAATCGTTTAATACCAGATTGGTGCACTAATTTACTGCATTCTTTGCAAGGAGATAGGGTGAGGTATAAAGTAGCTCCCTGACTGGAATTTGTGGAGCTGGCCATTTTAAGGATGGCATTGGCCTCGGCGTGAAGTACATACCATTTCGTATAGCCATTTTCATCTTCACAGAAATTCTCAAAGCCGCTGGGAGTGCCATTATAACCATCGGAAACAATCATGCGGTCCTTAATAATTAAGGCACCAACTTGCCGGCGTTCGCAAAAGGAAAGCTTAGCCCATTCGCTAGCCATCCTCAGATAGGCGATATCGTATTTCCGTTGTTTACTCTGTTCTTCCGACTTCATCAAGGTATAATTTCAAAGGCTCCTGTTGGAACAGCCAATTTAGTGCTTCTGCCAATTCGCTTTGCCAAAGTTCTTCATTATGTTCCCCTCCGGCAAGCACTTTTGTGCTGATGGTCCAATGCCCATAGCGCGCTTTTATTTTAATGGCGCAGTCTTGCATGTTTTTAATCACGGTATCAGGGGATTTTCCTTCTTGATCTCCTGCCATTTGATAAAGATAGCGCGGCGGTAAGGTAGAATGGGCACTTAGAATAGCATCACAAATAGAGGCATTAAACCAATAAGCGGGCGAGAAAACAATGGCCCCTCCAAAACGATGGTGATAGTTTAGTAGCGCCCAGGAAGAGATTAGTCCACCCAAGGAGCTTCCGCCAATATAACGGTGGCGCGGACCGGGAATCGTTCGGAAATTGGAGTCGATATAAGGAATAAGCTGCTTATCGATAAAGCGCATATATTCATGGCCTCCACCTCCGCCATATTCCGGATTGGGAAAGGGTGAAAGTTCATTAATTCGTTCTTCCTTTCCATGGGCAATACCAACCGCAATTAGCGGTAGCTTTAAACTATCTAAGGTTTTGGCCAAGCGCCATTTTACCGCGGAGCCCTGAAGGCCGTCAAATAAATTTTGCCCATCGTGGAAGTAAATTACCGGATAGGATTGAGACTGTTCTTCGTAGCCTAGAGGAAGGTAGATCCATACTTTTCGTTGGCTGCCATTAAAATTAAGGGCCGCGCTATCCCTTAAAAGCTGCACGCCCCTGGGAGGATTATCTACCTGCCTTTCCCAGGCATACCAGTATAAAAATATGCTGTCCCTATCTTTTAAAACTATATTTCGATTGGGTCGGTGATTTCCAGAGGCATCGCCTTCCGCCAAGGACCAATCGCCGCCGTATAATTTGGCTTCTATAGAAACTTCAGCTAAGTTGATGGATAAGAGGCCATCTTTAAATAGATAATTGCTGTCGCGAGGATTCCATTGATTAAAGTCACCCGCGAGAAAAAGCTCCTTGGGCAATTCACGTCCCGGTCCAGCTTTTAAAACCACTATGTTTTGGGAGAATAGTGAAGGACCAAAAAGTAGCGCAATGCCAAGCCAGCTAATGATCGCTTTCACTGGGGGACTTGCTCTTAACTTGCTGCGCTCCATAAATCAAAGATAAGCTGCAAATTAAAGTCATCAAGGCCATGTACCATTCTGTTTCCACATTAAAGATCACATTATAAACTGAGGCAATACTGCCCAGAATACCTAGGGTCATTAGAATGCCGTAGCTGCTTCTTTCGCTCTTTTTCATACTCTAGCTTTTGTCTTATTAGTGGAAGTTGGACTCTTAAAATTACAAGAATCCTGAAAAAAATAAATCCAAACTAGGGAGAAGCGCGTATCTAATAGAAATCAATATAAATATCATGAAAAATTTAACTCTACTCACTTTATTACTCACCTTTAGTTTAGGATTATCTGCACAAACCGTATTGGTAGGTGGCGAAGCAATGTTCCCGAAAAAAGACATTGTAAGCAATGCCGTAAACTCACCCGATCATACCACCTTAGTGGCGGCGGTAAAAGCAGCAGGCTTAGTGGAAACCTTACAGGGCGAAGGCCCATTCACCGTTTTTGCACCTGTAAATGATGCTTTTGAAAACCTACCCGAAGGAACCGTACCGGCTTTGTTGAAGCCCGAAGCTAAGGCCAAGCTGCAAGCAGTTCTTACTTACCATGTTATTGCCGGTAACTACGATTTTAAGGCTTTAGCCAAGGCGATTAAAAAAGGTGGTGGTAAGGCCACTCTAAAAACAGTACAAGGGGCGGAACTAACATTTATGATGAACGGTCCTCATAATATAGTGGTGGCCGACGCTAGTGGCGACATTGCCAATATTAGCACCTACGATGTTTATCAGAAGAATGGAGTGATCCAAGTAATTGATCGCGTACTCCTGCCTTAAAACTTTGTTGTTTGGTTGGTAGCAAGGCGAAGTGGTCCAGTATCACTTCGCCTTTCTTTTTAAATTTATACATAGATATATGATGTATAGATAATTTATGTATTATTGCACTATGTATTCAAAAGAACTCTTAAAAGGAACCTTACAGGCGATTATTCTAAAGCTCTTGGCAGAGCACGAAACCATGTATGGTTATGAAATTTCGCAGAAGGTGAAAGAGCTTTCTGCCGAGAAAATTGTGCTCAAGGACGGATCGCTATATCCAGCTTTGCAAAAAATGTTGCAGGATGGATTAGTGGATTTCAAGGAGGAAGCGGTAGGGAAAAGAGTGCGTAAGTATTATCGGCTAACCGCTACTGGCAGCACTCGACAAAAAGATTCCTTGCAGGAAATCCGTGACTTTATAGGCACCTTAAATGATATTCTTTCTTTAAAACTAGTAGCCGTATGAAATTAACCGATCAACAGGAAGAGCTTATTAAAGCTCGGGTCTTAGCCCATGATTTTAAAATAGAAAGCCTAGCGGAAGATTTGATAGACCATATTTACTGCTACCTCTTTGAGCATGGTAAGGAGGATGAAGATTTTGAAAGTCAACTGGAGCGAGCGGTGCATTTATTGGCACCAGATGGACTCAATTCCATAGAAGATGAAACTTTTTATTTGTTAAACTTTAAGCGTATGATTCTTATGAAGCGATTAATTTTTGTGATTGGATTACTAAGTACCATGGCCTTTTGCTGTGGGGTGATTTTTAAACTTTTTCATTGGCCAGGAGCTAATGTACTCTTAGGTACGGGCACTCTTAGTACCCTCTTAATATATATTCCACTTTGGACTATGGACCGTTTTAAGTACCGCATGGTACACAAATCCATCGATCGTTGGAAGCTTATTATAGGTATGAGTGCTGGTATTTTGATGGGCCTTGGCACCACCATGAAAGCCTTACACCTAATGGGTGCAGACATTGTTTTCATTACGGGGGCATTTGTTTTCACCTTGGGTTTTCTTCCCCTCTTTTTTCTGAGCTCCTACCGAAACTCCATAAAGGCCAAGGCTTAAAGGCTTTTAAAACACATTTTGAACCGCTTAGAAATAGGCGGTTTTTTTTGGGTTTTAGGCGATGCCATTCGGGCTTTGCTAAATGTTGATATCCTGCTGAAAGCCGGGAGAAGATCTATCTGTAAATCGTTGTATCTTTCCGCTTGAAAGCCAAACAAAATGAAGTATATCAAGCTCTTGCGTGTAAATAATTACATCAAGAACTTTTACATTTTTATGCCGGCCTTTTTTTCCGGTATGCTTCTAACCGACGATGTAGCCCCCAACAGTGCGATGGCATTCTTGCTATTTTCACTTATGGCCAGCGCTATTTACATCATCAATGATTTACAAGATATAGCCGAAGATCGCAAGCATCCTACCAAGAGAAACCGACCGATTGCTTCAGGCGCTATTTCTGCTAAACTAGCGCTCTCTATTGCGGTGGTTTTAGCCCTATTCTCCTTAGCCACCGCCTGGTTTTTCCGGGTAGATTTGTTTTATGTACTCTTGGCTTACCTGCTTTTAAACTTGGCCTATTCTTATCGATTAAAGCATATTGCCATCTTGGATATCAGCATAGTAAGCTTGGGTTTTATACTGCGGATTGAAGCCGGCCATGCGGTTACCGGAATCCTCATTTCCAAGTGGCTAATGATGATGGTTTTTCTTCTTTCCATGTTTCAGGCCATGGCCAAACGATTGGATGATATTTCCGTTGCCGCAGAGCAGGGCGTTATTTCACGAAAAAGCATTGATGGTTATAATGCCGATTTCTTAAAAATTGCCCTATCCATCTTTAGCGCTGTTCTAGTAGTTTGCTATATCATTTACATCACCCAACCGATAAGTGTGGAGCGCTTAGGTGCCAATTCCTATTTTACCGTTTTCCCAGTTTTACTAGGGGTATTGCGCTACTTGCAATTGCTTTATGTACACAAGCGCAACTACAATCCGGTGAAGATTATTTTAAAAGACCACTTTTTACAATTGGTGGTTTTAGCTTGGGTCGGATCTTTTGCCTTCTTGCTCTATGTTTAAATTTTCGGAACATCCACCAGCCTTAAAATGGACTTACTTCTTGGTCTTTTGTCTGGTGCTCTGGCGTCAAGCGCGCACCTTATTGGCTCCATGGATGGGATATGATTTGCCCTTTGCCTTTCGCTCCGATAACTTCTTCAGCTTTAGCGGCGGACAGATACGCCGTGGTTTAATCGGGGAGAAACTTATTCTCATCCAATCTTGGGGACTAGATGCGGTTTTGCTCTACAGCATTTTTCTACTCGCTTTCTTCGTTTTTCTGTACGCTTATATCTTCCCTAAGCTGCTGCAATCCTTCAAAATTTCGGAAGTCATTTTAATTCTCCTAAGCGGCTTTTTTTTAATGCCAGGCTTGGATCGCGAAATGTTTTTGCTGCTGCCTGCCATCTACTTTTTTCTCCGAAGAAAATTTGACTTCCTCTTTTATGTATTCTTGGCCATCACCGCTTTTGTGCATGAGCTCTCCTTGCTTTTATACTTTCCATTTATTTGGGATTTAGCCTTGCGCGTTTGGAAGGAGAAGCGCCCTTTGCCAATGAGCTATCTGCTGCTAATAACAGCCAGTTTTGGTGCAGTTGTACTCTTAAAGAGCGAGCTTAACTTAATACCCGAGAAAAGCTTTTGGCCCCAATATGGCATTAGCGGATTAGAAGATCATTTCCTCTACACTTTTGCCGGTAAAGGTTTAGGGGCAACCCTAAAGTTGCATGCCTCTGTAATTCTTGGCAAGGTCCAAAGCCTCTACGCCATTCCGGGCTTATTGGCCTTTTTCGTTTTAGTGACCCTCACTCTCAAACGCTTTGGCGCGGCCGGAATAAGCATTTACTATTTTGTGGCAATCAACATTTTGCTCTTCCTGCTCACCATCGACTACGGGCGTTATTTTTACTTGCTATTTTTCTTTTACCTCCTGCTTTCGCAGAGCGGCCTTTTGAATAGAGCCGATAAAGCCTTGAGCAGTTTTAAGTTTTTATTACCAAAATTTATAGCTCGGGCTTTGGCTTTTAATTTCAGTTATACTTGGTATTTCATGGCTTTGCTAATTTTCGCCTTGGCTCCTTTCGGCTATTGGTTGGGCGATACCCTAATCGAACCGGCATTATGGCAAGAACTTAAGCAGATCATCAATTTCCAATTGCCTAAATATGCCGGAGAGTAAAAAAGCAAAATTGGTATTGCTCGATTTTGATGGCACCTTGGTCGAGGGTGATATTTTTAGAGACTTCATCATCTTTAGATTGCTGGAGTATCAATTTTTAATTCGCTTGTTATTCGCCATTCCCTATTTTTTAGGGCATAAGCTAAAGCTGATGAGTAATGATAAGGCCAAGGAGAAGATTTTCAGGGCATTATTCAAAGGCGAGTCGAGCAGCCATTTCCGAAGTCGGGTGGAAGATTTTTGGTATCACCATGGCACAGAAATCAATCCCGCCATAGTTGATGTATTTAGCAATTATCAGAAGGAAAAGGCCGACTTTTTAATTGTGTCTGCCAATTTCGCGCCCATTATTTCCGCTTTCGCGGGACGTAATTTTGGATTTGATTTTCTGGCCACTGAATTAGAGGAAGTGGACGGTAAGCTAAGCGGTCGTTTTGCAAGCCCAAACTGCTATGGCGACGAAAAGGTACGTCGCTTAAACATTCGCGTTTTTGACCGTTCACTTTATTCCGAAATTCACGCTTATGGCGACAGTCGGGGCGACCTTCCAATGCTGAGGTGGGCCGATAAAGGCTATTTGCTGCGCAGGGGAGACTGGCGAAAAATTCAATAGCTTCGGGCAGCATTTTGCAGATTAATACTTTTAGTGTGGATAAACGATACACCCTACTTGCGGCCCTAAGCGTAGCGCTAGCCGGATTTTTATTTGGCTTTGACACCGTTGTTATTTCAGGAGCAAATGAGCCGATAAAGGAAATATGGGAAACGAGCTCATGGTTTCACGGTTTCTTTATCATGAGCATGGCCTTATGGGGAACAGTTTTAGGCGCAATATTTGGAGGCATTCCCACCGACAAATGGGGCCGAAAGAAAACTTTAATTTGGATCGGGGTGCTTTATTTTGCTTCGGCCTTAGGCTCGGCTTTAGCGCCAGATCCTTATAGCTTTAGCTTTTTCAGGTTTATAGGTGGCTTGGGAGTTGGCGCCTCATCGGTGGCTGCACCGGCCTACCTCTCAGAAATTTCATCGGCTCGAAACCGTGGTAAACTGGTTGCCCTTTATCAGTTTAACTTAGTCTTGGGTATTTTACTCGCCTTTATCTCCAATTACCTTTTACAGGGTTTTGGCGGTGCAAACGATTGGCGCTATATGCTGGGAGTAGAAGCCATTCCGGCATTTATATATCTACTCTTAGTTTTGGGTGTACCCCATTCACCGCGCTGGCTAGTTTTAAAAGGACGAATTGATGAAGCCAAAGCTATCCTAAAACTGATGTTGGGCGATACAGCGCAGGTGGAGTCAACTTTGGCTGATATTCGCAGCCATTCCGATTCGAGCAGCCTCGCCAAGGAAGTGCTTTGGCAAAAGAAGTATTATAGGCCCTTAGCCTTGGCCTTTTTCATCGCTTTCTTTAATCAGCTTTCGGGTATTAATTTCGTGCTTTACTATGCCCCAGTTATTTTAGAGAAATCGGGCTTTGCCAGCAGCGACTCGCTTTTGAGTTCCGTTTCCATTGGCGCGGTAAATCTCATTTTTACCATGATTGGTTTAAGTCTAATTGATCGCAGTGGCCGAAGAACCCTTATGTATATTGGTTCCTTTGCCTATGTCATCGGCTTAAGTATGATTGCCTATGGCTTTTACAGCGATGCCTCCCCAACATTTAGCTTGGTATTTATTTTGGTTTTTATTGCTGGTCATGCCATTGGGCAAGGGGCGGTAATTTGGGTATTTATCGCCGAAATATTCCCCAATGCGGTGCGGGCCAAAGGGCAGTCTTTTGGAGTAAGTGTGCATTGGGTGCTGGCCGCACTAATCACTTTAGTAGGGGAGGTGCTCATTGAAAGCATCGCTGCCTGGATCATTTTTGCCTTTTTTGCCGGCTTTATGGTCCTACAATTACTATTCACGCATTTTATGATGCCCGAAACCAAGGGGAAGTCCTTGGAGTCGGTGGAAGATGAGGTGGCGCTAGGTGCTAGCCCGGGAAATTAATTTTGTGGACAAGATATAGTTCTCGGTTAGGTTGTCCATTTGTGGAGAATTTTCAGCCAAACTAATTTCATCTATCAGAAGCCGCGCCGCAGTTTTACCAATTTCATAGCCCGGTTGATGAATGGTGCTGAGCGGTGGATTGGAAACTTGTCCAATTTGAGAATTACTGAAACCAATGATTTTTAGATCCTCGGGGACTTTTACCCCTAAATCTTGAGCGGCGCGTAAGGCGCCTACACCAACTTGGTCGGTAATGGCGAATATTCCATCGGGCGGATTGGGCATTTGCAGAAGCTCCTGCGCGAAAGAATAGCCTTCGTCGTAATTTACTTGCGAACACACTTTAACAAACTCCTCCTTAATGGGTAAGTTGTTTTTAGCTAAGGCCTGCAAATAACCTTGATATCGACCAATCGCATTACTCGGGGCCAAAGGACCGCGGATATGCGCAATCCTTTGGCAGCCGCGATCAATTAGGTGTTGGGTGGCCATTTCTCCGCCTTTAAAGTCATCAATTAATACCTTTTTACATTCAAAATCCTGAAGTACTTTATCGAACATTACAATAGGTACTCCTTGATTTTTAAGTAATTGAAAGTGATTGGAGTCCATGGTTTCGTTGGATATCGAAATCAATACCCCGTCCACTTGCTGGGTATATAGTAATTCCAGCTGCCGCTCCTCTAACTTGCGATCATTTCTGGATACGGTAATGATAAGTTGATAGCCTTTTTCTTCTGCGCTATGAAGGATCCCTTTTATAACATTCGAGAAGAAGAAGTGAACTATTTCCGGTACAATAAGCCCAATGGTTTGGGTTTGTTGATTTCTTAAGGCTAGTGAATGAGAATCAGGTATATAGTGCCATTTACGTGCAAGGTCTTGAATCTTTTTTTTAGTGTTAGCATTAAGGTCAGGATAATCCTTTAAGGCCTTCGATACGGTGGTTACCGTTAGGCCTAGCTCCTGGGCTATCATCTTTTGCGTAATCCTCTTTTTTTTACTCATTTTCCAATGATTACTATTTAGAACGACTATAAATACAACCTATTTTTTTTCCGAAAACGGTAACGTTAACGTTTTCGGAAAGTACTGAAATAAAGTGTGTATTGAACAATTGCTGAAAAAGATACATTTGGTTTTTCAATGCTCTAGATCGATAATATCATCAGTAACCTATTGAATTTTAGGTTAATGGTTTTGGGGTGCGATAAGGAGCTTAATATTTCAATCAATTTAAACGATACGTTATGGTTACACTTTCAAAAGGTAATTTGGCATTATTTCGATGGGTTTTCTTTGTACTCGCCATTACATTATGCGGCACTGGTTTAAGTGCACAATCTCTTATTTCGGGTAAAATTACTGATGAAAATGGCGAAGCTCTTCCAGGGGTGGCTGTTTTAATTCAAGGTACGGCAGAAGGTACAAGTTCTGATTATGATGGCATGTACAGCTTAGAAACGAGTTTAGAAGGTACACGGAAACTGGAAGTTTCATTTATCGGTTACAAAACAATTGTTAAGGAGGTTAAGCTTGGTGCTGGTAACTTAAGCTTGAACTTTTCTTTATCACCAGACGCCATGGGGCTTGATGAAGTGGTAGTTACTGGTGTGGTAAATCCAAAGTCAAAATTGGAGTCCAGTGTATCCATCAGTACACTAGATCCCAAAACAATTAACCAAAGTGCGCCAAGAACCACTGCGGAAATTTTCAGAACCATTCCCGGTATTAAGTCAGAAGCTTCAGCGGGGGACGGTAACACAAATATTTCTGTTCGTGGTGTGCCTATTTCTTCTGGAGGATCTCGCTATTTGCAGCTGCAAGAAGACGGTTTACCGGTGTTGCTTTATGGAGATATAGCTTTTTCTACTCAAGATCAATACATCCGTGCAGATCAAACAATTCAAAGAGTGGAGGCTATTAGAGGTGGTAGCGCCGCGACCTTAACCAGCAATGGCCCGGCAGGTATTATCAACTTTATTTCTAAAACCGGCGCCGTAGCAGGTGGAAGCGTGAGTACATCATTTGGCCTTAATTACAATTCTTTTAGAACCGACTTCGAATATGGAGCTCCCATCGATGATAAAACAACATTCCACATTGGTGGTTTCGTAAGACAAGGTGAAGGTCCTCGCAGAGCTGGACATTTAGTGAATAATGGTGGCCAGATTAAAGCCAATTTAACCCGTTATTTCGACAAAGGTTTCGCGCGTGTTTATTTCAAATCTTTGAATGATCGTACCGCTGCATATATGCCTATGCCCATAAAAGTTACAGGTACAAATGCAGATCCAACCTGGGAGTCGGTAGACGGTTTTAGTGCTGTAAACAATGGATTACAGTCTCCATTTTTCCAACAAAATTTTGGTTTAGGTCCAGACGGGAATTTCAGAAATGTTTCTATGACAGATGGAATTCATACTCGCAGCAATTCTGTTGGGGCAATGTTGCAATTCGATTTAGCTAATGATTGGGTGGTTAAATCTAATTCCAGAATGTCCTTTAACGGAGGACGCTTTGTGGCCCCTTTCACCGCTCAAGTAAATAATTCATCTGCCATTGCAGAGTCTATTCTTATCGCAAATGGCGATACGGCGGCAAACGGTTCAGCTCTTCCTTATAACCTAAATTATAACTCTACTGGAAATGCCTTCAATAATTCCAATGATTTATTGCAGCGCATCCATGTTTTTGATGTAGAACTCGAAAACTTCAATAACTTTATGAGTAACACATCTCTTAGCAAGGAAATTGGAAACTTAACCGTTAACCTAGGATATTTTACCGCTTATCAGAAAATTGAAATGTCTTGGTTGTGGAATTCATACCTAATGGAAGTTGGCCAAGATGCAGATTTAGTGAATGTAAGTGTTAACGGTGCTGAAATAACAGATGATGGTTTATTAGCTTATGGAGTGCCTTTATGGGGAAACTGTTGTACTGGAAAGTACAATACAAATTACCAGGTTAATGCGCCTTATGCTGCTGTTGCATACGAGGTAAACAGCAAATTGAATGTGGATTTAAGCGTGCGTTACGACCTAGCAAATGTTTGGGGTTTGGTAACGCCTAGCCAGCAAGTTGCTGATATGGATGTAAACGGAAACGGTACTATTGAAGCTACAGAACGAAGCGTTTCTAGAGTGGATAATGCCAATTCTAAAGTGGTTAATTACAATTATGGTTACACCAGCTATTCTGCCGGTTTAAATTATTTACTTGCTGATGACAAAGCAGTTTTTGTTCGTTATTCTCAAGGATATGTGGGTAATGGTGAGCGTGCAACTTGGCATCAAGGAGGTCCTTATTTGGAGAATGGTGCACCTAAGAATGCTTTAGCTCAGGCCGAACTTGGCTACAAGCAGAAGTTTACAAATGGTGGTCTTTTCCTAACCGCATTTTATGCAGGTACCAATGAGGAAGCGGGTGTAGAAGCAACTACTCAACGAGTTTTAAGCAACGACTACCAATCATTGGGTTTAGAGCTAGAGCTTAATTATCAGCTTGGAGGCTTTGGCCTGAGAGGTGCTGCCACGTACGTGAACGCCGAGATTGTGGATAATGATGGTCAGGTTAATATTGGCAATGCACCGCGTCGTCAGCCGGCAATAAGCTATAATCTTCTCCCTTCCTATACCTTCAAGGGAGGCCATGCTATTGGTGTAAGTTTAATTGGTCAAAGCCAGAGCTATGCTCAGGATGATAATCAACTTGTTATGCCGGCATATCTTATTACTAATGCTTTTGCATCGGTTCAGATCTCCGACGGTTTGAGCATTGGTCTAAACGCCAACAACCTTTTTAACGCTATCGGCATCACTGAATCCGAAGAGGGAAGCATTGTTGAAGGGGCAACTAATTACATTCGTGCTAGGTCTATTGCAGGTAGCTCTATCCTAGGTACTTTGAGATATCAGTTTTAATATTGGTTTAAATCCGAAGTGGGCAGGTTCTAGGATCTGCCCGCTTTTATTATTCTTCTAATGGTTAATAAGGTTCATTTAGTCACCTATGCAGATCGACTAGGAAAAGGGGATGTATCAACTCTTTATTCTCGTTTAAGAAAGTCTTTCCCAGGACTTTTTGCGGGTATTCACCTTTTGCCATTTTATTACCCAATTGATGGCGCTGATGCAGGTTATGATCCTATAGATAATAGGGTAGTCGACAAGCGAATTGGCGACTGGCAGGCTATCAAATCAATGGCCTCTGAGTATGAACTTATGGCAGACATCATTGTGAATCACATCTCCAATGCTTCATTGGAATTTCAAGATGTTTTGCAAAAAGGTGAATCGTCAGAATACTTTGATTTATTTGTGACCAAGGATAAGGTGTTTGGTGAAAATGCTAAGGCTGAGGATCTGGCCAAGATTTTCAGACCACGTCCAAGCCCACCTTTCACGACCTATGATTTTAAGAGCGGCGAGTCTAAAGAGTTCTGGACCACCTTTAGCCAAGACCAAATCGATATAGACGTTCAAAGTAAACTCGGAATTAGTTATTTAGAGTCTATTTTAAATGTTTTCGCCGATAACGGTATTAAGTCTATTAGACTAGACGCTGTTGGTTATGCCATTAAAATTGCGGGAACATCCTGTTTTATGCTAGCCGAAACTTTTGAGTTTATCGACAAGGTGGTGGCTATGGCTCATCAGAAAGGCATAGAGGTGTTAACCGAAATTCATAGCCATTATCAAACACAAATCGATATTGCAAAACATACCGATCGTGTTTATGACTTTGCTCTACCACCACTTTTACTATACTCCATAGAAAAAGGAGATCTCATGCCCTTTGTTAAGTGGTTGGAGATAAGGCCAGAAAACTGCGTAACAGTGCTCGATACCCATGATGGTATTGGTGTTATGGATTTGGCCTCCAGCGATCATTTGCCGGGCTTGCTTTCAGATAGTGAAATAGATTTTTTAATCGAAAGCATACACAAAAACACCAAAGGGAACAGCCGCAAGGCCACGGGAGAACAGGCTTCTAATTTGGACATCTACCAGGTTAACTCCACTTACTATGATGCTTTAGCGCGTGATGAAAACAAATACCTGCTGGCGCGAGCGATTCAATTCTTTTGTCCCGGAATCCCACAAGTATATTATGTGGGCTGGCTGGGGCTCGAAAATGATATGGCCCTTCTAAGTGAGAATAAAGTAGGGAGAGACATTAATAGATCTTATGTAGCATGGGATGAAGTAGAGCAATACGCTCAAAGTTCCATGGTAAGGAAGTTCAATAAATTAATCCGTTTCAGGAACGAAAACCCAGCTTTTAATGGAGTTTTTAGTTTCAAGAATACAGGTGCTCACCAATTGGAAATGACCTGGGTGAATGGCGAAGATGAAGCCATTTTAAGTTTTGATTTAGCCAAAAGTGAATGGGCTATAGTAACAAGGAATAAAGGTTCAGAAAAAAGACTAAGTCTTTAATAGCAGGAAAAACTATGCAGGGCAGAAAATTTGGCTTTTGGCAGATATGGAACATGAATTTTGGCTTCTTTGGAATCCAATTTAGTTTCGGTCTTCAGCAAAGCAATATGAGTGCTATTTACAGCTATTTAGGGGCAGATCCCGAAAATTTGGCTGTGCTTTGGCTGGCGGGACCAATTACCGGACTGGTGGTGCAGCCCGTTATCGGTTCTTTAAGCGATAATACCTGGTCTAGAAGATTTGGAAGACGAAAGCCCTATTTTTTAGCTGGTGCGATTATAGCAAGTTTTGCCCTTTTGTTAATGCCCTATAGCAGTGCGGTATGGATGGCGGCAGGTTTGCTTTGGATTTTAGATGCGGCAAACAATATCGCGATGGAGCCGTACCGAGCATTTATCACTGACATTTTGCCCAAAAAACAGCACTCATTGGGTTTTTTAATGCAAAGTTTTTTTACCGGCTTAGGAACCACCTTAGCTAATTTTGCTCCGGTTATCCTTGTGGGCCTTGGCTTTTTAAGCCTAAGTGATAAGAGTGCCAACGGTATTCCTGTTTTCACCTACTGGGCCTTTGGAATAGGCGCAGTGGCATCCATTGTTTCGGTACTTATTAGTGTTTTTACAACTAAAGAATCGCCACCAAGTCCAGAGCAGTTAAAAGAAATGGAACTTCGAAAAAAGGAGGGCTCTATAATTAGTAGAACTTGGCAGGAAATTGTGCTTGCATTTAAGGAAATGCCAACTGCGATGAAGCAACTGGCACCGGTACAGCTGTTTACTTGGTTTGCAATGTTCTGTTATTGGCAGTACATAACTTTAGCCCTATCCGAATCCCTTTATGGCACCCAAGATGCGAGTAGTGATTTCTTCGCAAAAGCTCAAGTTCTAACCGGAAGTGTTAATGGAGCATATAATATTGTCTGCTTTTCGGTGGCATTTCTACTGGTGCCAATTGCCAATAAACTGGGGGTTAGAACCGCTCATTTCATAAGTTTAAGCATCGGAGGTGCTGGACTTTTACTAATGCCGTATTTGTCAGATTCCAAAGCAATACTTACTCTCCCTGTTCCATTTATGGATTCAGAGTTGGTTATTAGTCAGCTCTATATATTATCCTTTGGATTGGGATTAGCTTGGGCTTCTATGATGGCCCTTCCTTATAAAATGTTGTCCTCCTGTTTGCCTGACAATAAAACGGGGATTTACATGGGTATCTTTAATATGTTCATTGTAATTCCAATGATGATTCAGATCTTCTCCATGCAGACGTTTTTGTACAGCCTACTTGGTGAGAACCCAATTAATGTTATACGTTTAGCAGGCTTGTTTTTAATAATAGGCGGCTTATTTAGCTATGCTATTAAATTGCCAAAACCACAGCTAGGTCATAATGACTAAAATCCTCAGTTACGGCGAAGTTCTTTTCGATCTTATCGAAGGAGAGGCTCATTTAGGTGGAGCGCCCCTTAATTTTGCGGTAAACTGTTCGCGATTAGGTGCGGATGTTAAAATACTGTCTGCATTGGGTGCAGATAATTTAGCTGCTTCGGCACGCGAACAAATTGTACAGTTTGGGTTGAGCACTGAGCTAATTCAAGAGAGAAGTGATAAAGCCACCGGTCAGGTAAGCGTAAGTCTTCATAATGGTCAACCGGCATACTCGATTGAAACGGATATGGCCTATGATTACATCTCCGAAAAAGAGGCCTTGGCTTCTATGCAGCATGATCATTTCGATCTCTTCTATTTCGGAAGCCTTGCACAAAGAAATGGCGTAAGTCGTGATAGCCTGAAGAGAATTATCAAGGAAATACGGTTTAAAGAATTATTCTTCGATTGTAATTTACGCCAAGGATTTTATCATCGTGAGCTTATTGAAGATTCCCTAAACTGCGCGACTATTCTAAAGCTCAATGATGAAGAATTACCCATTATTACCAAGCTTCTATACCATCGCAATATGCGGGTTGCAGAAGCCTGTTGTGCACTTGCAGATACCTATAACTTAAAGCTGCTAATTTTAACTGCTGGATCTGAAGGAGCCACAGTTTTCCATAAATCTACTCCTTACTTTGTTCCCGCTCTTCCAATAAAAGTAAGCGATACAGTTGGCGCAGGAGATGCTTTCAGCGCGGCGTTTGCGATAAATTTTTTGGCAGGACTCTCTCCTAAAGAATGCTTGGAAGCCGGTAATAGATTAGGCGCTTTTGTGGCCTCGCAAAGAGGAGCCTTACCGGAAATCCCTCAGAAACTAAAGGAGGATTGCAGTCCCTGAGCAGGCTTAGCATGTTGAAATGAAAGTTAGCTTAGTAGAGGCTTAGGCTTTTGATGAAGTAGGTGAACCGGAAAAATGTCACAGACAAAGAATTTCCAATTTAAGCCTGGCAGAAATTCAATACTCCCCAATTTCGTGTATATCGGTGAAGCCTTCGCCCTTGAAAAAGGAATTATATTCACGATTCATTTTGTTCTTTTAGCAGCTTTATAGTCCTACAATTACTATTCACGCATTTTATGATGCCCGAAACCAAAGGGAAGTCCTTGGAGTCGGTGGAAGATGAAGTGGCGATATAGGCTAACTCCGGACAATATTGAACTTTACCTTTAGTTTTTAATGGACTAAAAAACATGAATTATGTACGTTAAAAAACTCGTTTTCAAACTACTAATCCTTTTGTTTGGCTTTAATGCTCTTGGTCAAAATGCCTCTGATTTAGATTTTAAAATTAATCTTGAAATTGGTGGAGGGCTATTATACAGCCCAATATCAGAACTCAGCGAAAGCCTTCAGTTTCAATCGGCTTTAGGGGAATGGAGTCCCTCGGGTGGCTTTAGCGTAATTTTAAATGAGGGCAATTTAGAGGCGATAATTTCCATTCAAAGAGCGGCTAAAATCCCAACTGATGGAGAGTATATGTATATAGGAGATTATTCCGCGGCCTTCGCTTATCGCATTCCAATTAACGAAAGCTGGTCTATTGTTCCCTCAATTGGCTATCAAGCACTTTTGGGAATTTATGAAAGACAGGTGCCCATATTAATTACACCCGGCCCTAGTTTAGGAGGCAATATCGACCGCTGGTTTTTTGAACAGGAAGGCCTAATGCTGTCCACCACTTTTCGCTATCGCATCCAATCGAACTTTGCCTCATATATACCGGGCGCTTTATACCTGCGCTTGCAATATGGGCTGCCTATTGGCGAAGGAACTTTAAGCTATACCGGTAACCCGGGAATTATCGTTGGAGAAACACCGATCATTAATCAGAATTTCTCCCTTAACCTCGGGATAAGGTACCGACTGGTGGCTGGCGATTAAAGGCTGCTTAAGGCGGTATTATACTTGTTAACCAGCGATTCGCTTAAGTGGAGCATTAATTGATAATCGCTGTGGCCCGTGCGAGCCCGACTTTGACTGATATACACTTCACCGGCATTTTGACTGTGGATTACATAGAACCTGATATCGCCATCAGCGGGTGCGTCAGTGGATTTTAGGGGCGACATGTTTTCCCATAATCTTCCTGAATTAGAGGCCAGCTTTTTAGCAAGATCTTTTAGTACCCCTACATTTTTACCGCCGCTGTGTTTTATGCCGGTGCTGTAATACACTTCCGAATAACCATTCTTATCCGCGTATAAACTAATTGTTTCTCCTTCTCTGCTGTACTCAACAACAATTCCGACCACCGCGGTAGCGGAACGATAGGGAAGGTCCATAGAGTCGGGATGTTTTTGCAAAAACTCCAAACGTTTGGCTTGATAAACCTCAGGGCTAATTTTAGCTGCCTCTAGGCCGCGCTGCTCCGCTCCGGGGCTCGCTTTTTCCGCAATAGTGCTTAGAAGCTCCGTGCCTGGAATTTCTTTTTCCTTTAATTGATATTCGTTTAAATAGGTCTTGCCTTTTTCATCCGTTCTATAGAGGTAAAAGGTCTTTTCATTTTTAAACTTATACTGCCAATCTTTAGCCGGTTTCTCAGGCTCGTAATAGCGGGCAATTCTATAATAGGCCATGCTTTGCTCGGCCTCCTTTAAAATCCACACCCCATTTTGGACCTCGGAGGAAGCAGGATGAGAACTTAGAATATGCGTGTACACGCTGTCATTTTCTTTAAACTCCAGGAAGGTATGTTCGTATTGAGCTTGATCAAAAGCATTTTTAATGCCTAAATCCGCGGTAACATTGGTGTCTCCCTCAGGGGGAATTTGCATAACTCGATTGAGGTGCCAAAACATAGCACCGGTATTGATGAACTTATTTTTAGTTTGCCCTTGGCAGGAAATAAGCATTCCCACACTGAGTAGGAGGTAGAGTAAATTCTTCAAAATGATGGATTTAGATTTTAATTTTTTTAAAGAGCCTGGCTTAGTCTAAACCAAACCTGAGTACCGTCTTTAACTTTTCCTGAGCTGTTTTGCGCGCATCACTTAAATAAATTTCGCGGTGTACCATGCTCTTGCGCTTTAGACCTTCTGCATCAGCGTAAGCTTGCATTATTTTAAAGGTTTCGGGTTCATTATCGAAGGGACCATTATGGAGCATTTGTAAGGAGGGGCCATCCTCAATTTTTTCAAATTTAGCCTTTGCCAAAAGAGGATGTGGCTTTTCCTTTTTAGTCCATTCCAATACTTCGGCAGCATAGGAAGCATCAACAAAATCGGGCTGACGAATCATAATGCGATAGACCAAATTAGCCTTATCAAAACTACCATCGTATGCTGCTCGACCTTTCTCGTTTAAATCCCAAATTCCTTCCAAAGGATAAACGGTGTACTCGAAATAGCCTTCCGGTGCCCGATCTTTTTTGGGACTCATCCGAATGGCATAGGAAAGGCTATACAATACCCCAATCGCTTCAGCGAAAGCTTCTGAATTGGGATTTCCTTCACCATCAATCACAAAAAAATTAAAGGCCGGTACTTCAACTATTTGCGGCTTTGCTTTGGGTAAGTAATAGTGCTTTTCGCTTTTACGCCATTCTTTTTTCATGCCATGATTTTAATTAAGGTATTGCCCTGAATTCTTGATAGAGACTATCGCCATTCATCTGCCCCCGAGCAAGAATTAATTTGGCCTCATCCAAGGTTTTTACCTGCCAGAGAAGACTGTTAGCATTAGTATCGAAAAGCGCCTTTCGGGCATGATAGCGCAGGGCATGCTGATTTTGTTCCCAGCGCCAAAATCCTTTATAAGCTTGGTTTTGAAGGGAGTCTTCACTGCTAATGCTATAGTCTAACTTCCCTTCTTCTTTAAATTGGATACTTAGGGTGGAATGAAGTCCTTGCTTCCATTCGGGTTTCATTAGGTGCTCTACCTTTTCTAGTTCTTTCCCTTCTGCGTTTATGAGCGAACTTTGCTGCAATTGCCAATTTTGCAGCAGTAGGTCTGGATTAAAATGCTTGGGGCCATCCTGCTTACAGGAGCCAAATAAAAGGAGGGTGCAGAGGAGAAATAGGGATTGCCGCATAGAATGAGCTTTTTTTGGGAATTTCTAAAATTATTGCTTCCAAATCCAGATTAGTCGATCTTTTAACAAAATGTGGTGCAGGATAAGGGCCAATACAAACACTAATGTAAAATGATGATAGCCCAGATTAAAGTAGAGCACTGCGGCCGCACAAAACTGTAGCATTTCTATGCCGAGACGGATTTTCCCGGCTACTATAATGGGTGCTTTTCCACCTCTACTAGGATCATTGGGTACATTGAAAATAGCCCAGACCAGCATAAAACTGAGTGGGCCAAGAAAAATGAGAAGGTATTTTGGCCAAGCCTCTAAATTATACCAAGCCCAAAAAGCAGGCGCCGCCCAGGTACAAAGCTCCAGTAAAAAACGAAGGCCTAAATTAATGGACTTCATAGGCTTAGGCAATTTTCCTTAAAAGCCACTCTAAGGGACCTTGCTTCCATTTCCCTAAATACCAGTTGGCCAGTAGGATGCATAAAATTGCAAAGCCCAGGGCATAAGGAAGGGTGAAGTAGATTGAAAATTCGCCCAGAGCAATATCACTAATTAAACTCGGGATGCTCATGCCCACTAAAACGTGCAGCACATAAAAGGTGAGGGCCATTCTCCCGGTGCGATCCAAAGCTTTTATAAGTGCGGAATCCTTTTTCCGCCAGGCCCATAATATGCTTAAGCTAATAACCGTAAAGGCAATGCCAATACCATTAAGCATATACATAAAGTTGGGTGGCATGGAGGCGGTGCCAAAAACCATTTCGGCACTTTCGGGGCTAAAGCCGAGAACCAATATCGCCTGTTTTATGGCAAAGGGTGATAAAACCTGCATGGTCACAAAAAGGGCTAAACCTCTTTGCAATAAGGCGATAATAAAAGTTTCATCATAAAGATCTTTATGCCCCAGCCAAATGCCAATTAGCAAAAAGGCCGCCCAAGGAATGAAAGGATGAAATCCATTGTAAAAGAGATTGCGGAAAAAACCTTCTACTGTCCAAAAATCCAAGTATTCGAGGCTCTCAAAATTCCAACCCGTTTCATAGTTGAAATTGAAAAGTAGAATTGGAAAAAGGATGATGAGTACCAAGGCGATTCTAAAGCTATAACTAGGCGGGCGAAATAGAAGCGCTAGCCCTAAAAGCATGTAAAGGCCATAGTAGTGCAAAATATCGGCCGGCCAAATGAAGTAGTAGGAAAGGCCAATCACAAAAAGAAAAAGCGCTCTTTTAAACACCTTCCATTGCACCTTGCGTTTTTTAAGGGGATCACCTTGGGCCGACTTAGCCATTAAGGATAAACCAAGTCCCGCTAAAACTACAAAGGTAGCGGCGGCTTTTCCTGAGAAAACATCAGCAACAGCTTGCAACCAGCCAGGACCTTCACTGCCAATTACAATTTTAAAATTCACAATGATCATCCCAATTATTGCAAAGGCGCGGGCTACATTTAGACCTACAATTTTTTGTTTGTTTTTGGCTGCTTTGCCAGATGCTTTGCTCGCTGCATTGCTGGGTTCTGTGCTAGATGCTTTGTTGGGTTCTGTGCCAGATGCTTCGCTCATAAGGGAATAGCAATTAGGGGAGGAAATTAGCAAATTAGGGCTTAGCAATTTGGTCCATGATCTGCAAAGCACGATCAATTTCATTGGATAAGCGCAAACTGTCGTTCCAACTGTGTTTATCGCTTTGGAGAAGTCCGGCCATCAGGCAATTTTCTACTTCTTCAATTTCATGATAATAGCCGAAGCCGCGCATTGGGAGCTGGTATTCTTTGGCTAGTCCATTCTGGTGAAGGACAAATTGCTCACAGTGATGGAAACGATGCTTTAAGTGTAACTTTCCCTCGCTTCCATAAATTGTAGCTTCTACGGGACGAGTCTCTAAAAAAGAACAATTTAGATCGGCCAACTGATTGGAAGAATAGTCTAATATCAGGCGGCAAGCACGATCAATGCCATTAGCATCAAGTTTTGCCTCTAAGTTCATTTTTGGCGCTATACCTAGTAAATGCAGACTAAGGTAAAGGGGGTAAATACCGATATCGCGCAAAGCGCCCCCTCCTAATTTTGGATCAAAGAGCCGGCTGCTAGGATCGTAAGTAGCTTTAAAGCTAAAATTGGCTTCAATTATTTGAATGCGTCCTATTGATCCTTCTTCAATAAGGTTTGCTGCTGCCTGAAAACCAGGGATAAAGCGCGTCCAAAGGCCTTCCATTAAAAAGCAATTTTGGGATTTTGCCTCTGCAATTAGCGCCTCAACTTCCTTGCGATTCATACCGATGGGCTTTTCGCAGAGTACTGCTTTTCCATTGCGCAAGGCAAGCAAGCTATGCTCGTAATGAAAAGCATGCGGCGTAGCAATGTAAACAATGTCAACATCGGGATCGGTGCAGAGCTCGCTGTAGGAGGAATAATATTTAGCCGCACCGAATTGCTGGGCAAAGTTTTGCGCTTTATCCGAGCTCCTTGAAGCCACCGCCCAAAGTTGCGAGCGATGACTTAACTGTAAATCTTGAGCCATTTTGCTGGCAATTTTGCCCAAGCCCAAAATGGCCCACTTTATATTCTTGCTGCTGCTTTTTAACAAAGGCTAGGAATTTTTAATGCTGCGGATTTAAAGGCAGGAGCTGCAAATTGCATTAATTTCTACAAAGGCCTATTCATTTGCCAAGCCAATATATTTAAGCATGGGTCTTAGTTTTATTCGCGGTATTCCTTCTTTTAGGCTAGCGGGTACCATTAGATACTCCAGGCTTTTAAGGACCAGCAGCTCACATAAAGCTCCAGTGCTGTTTAGTTGCACCAAATTGCCCGGCGAAGGGCTGGGGAAGTATTGCAACTTGGCCCAAGCACTTTTTTGCTGCCCGGCTAAAAGAGCATTCATTACAAAGCGAGCGCAATTAGTAGCTTGAGGCAAAAAGGGGCCATAAACTTTTGGACCGGCTTCAATTTCCTTTTGAATTTGGGCACGACAAGCTGGATAATTTATATTATTTGAGGCGTAGCGCAGGGGTCCAAGAGCCTTTAGATGAGGGAAGCTTTGCAACTCTTCCAAAAGAAGAGCAAGGTTGACAAGCCGTTTTGAAGCATCAAGCTGCGCCCGATTTTGAATTTTGACTTCTGGGAATTCCTCCCCATTTCGAATGTAGGCCAAGTCCTTTTCGGGGCCATAGCGCCCGCAATCGAAGTACTCCACTCTAAGGCTTTTTTTATCCACCAATAATAGGGCGGCATGGCCCACGGGCGAACTTCCATTATGGGAAAAACCGATCTGCTCCAGTATCGGATCATACCAAGATCCCGCGTTGCGAGACCAGGCCTCTGTCCAAGCGAGGCTGATTAATATTCCGGTATTTTGAAGTTGCTGTGCCAAATTGTGAAATCAGTATTAAGGACGAAAGCCCTTCTACATCCTTACATACGTGAATTTTGCAGCATCAGTTTTTTAAGCAAATAGCAGTGAGGCTAGGCCGCTAATTTTAAAGCGAAGCATGAAGATGCCAGCATTTGTGAATTTTAATTATCGCCTAAGTGTTGTCAGGAATGCTGGTCTAAATCAGTCGAAGGTATTTGCGAAATTTCTCAAGAATTTTTCGGAATTCCCTTGATTCACAATTCAATAAACCGTTTAAATTAGAGTGTAAATTGAATCTTAATGTTAAAAATTAGCGGGGATAGACTAATTTAGCCGCCTGAATGGAGCCTAGTTTTTATTAAGGATTCCAATTGAAAAATACTTCCTTTTAATAGAGGAGCTATCTAATATCAGTTTAATTCACATGTCGAAAAAGAACGAAGAGAAAAAGGCATCTGCAGAAAGCCCAAACCCTGAAAGCAGAATTGCGGCGGTAAGAGATCTCATATTTGGTGAGAATATCATTCAATACAACAGCGAATTTGCTGAGGTAAACGCCAAGATTAAGGAATCAAACGAAGACAATCAGCGAAAGCTTGAAGAGGCGGTAGCTACTTTAGAAAGCAATATGGCTGATTTAGAGCGGGCTATGGATCAAAGGATACAAGATCTAAGCACCGAGCTTAATAAAAGTATTGAAGAGCTTTTCGACGAAAAGGCCGACCGTAGAAAACTTGGTGAAGCATTAGAGCAAATAGCCCTGAAGTTGCAAGCGTAGATGGCCGAAGCAACCGGAGATAAGAAAAAGGAGGATCGATTTGAACTGCTCCGAGAACTGCTCTTAGCTGAAGAATGGGAAGACCTGAAGCAGCTGCAAGATGAGGTGCTCGAGCAGGAGAAATTTCGCCAGAAAGTAGACCCTCTTGTTGATGCGAAAATTGAGGATTTACGTACAAACTTTCCGGTTTATTTTGGTGATACGATTACCAAAACCATCAAAACTCAAATTAAAGAATCCCAGGATGAAGTGGTTGAGGCCCTTTATCCAATCATGGGTAAGTTGGTGAAGAAATTTATAATCGCGGAGATTACCAAGCTCACCGAAAGTATAAATGACACCATCACCAATAAATTCTCGCCTAAGCAAATTCTTAAGCGTTTCTTTAAAGGAAAAAGAACCGATGCCGAAGATGTACTCAAGGAGGTTTTTGAACCGATAATTGAGGAGGTATTTGTAATTGAGAAGGATTCCGGTTTATTAATTGGAAATTTCAGTAGAGGTAATATTGCCGATAAAGACATGGTGTCGGGGATGTTAACCGCCATTAAAGCTTTCGCTGAAGATGCCTTTGCTAAAGAAGGTCAGGATTTGGAGGATATAAAATTCGAAACCTTCCAGCTTTCCCTCATGAACTTTAAAACCATATATGTTGCCACCGCAACTTCGGGGGTGATCTCTCCTGAGTTTAAGGATGAATTAGCGGAAAATATTGGAACTTTGGCCACTAAGATTTTGAGGGATAGAACGTATTTGAAAGATCCAATGCGTTTAAATGCGCTTATTGAAGAGCTATTAATCGAAGAAGCCAATTGATCTAGAGGGGGATGATTGCTAAGAAAGTATTACTAGTTGGAAACTTTGGGGTAGGTAAAACCTCCCTAATTCGAAGATTTGTTTCGAATGAGTTTTCCGAAGACTATATCAGCACCATTGGGGTGCGGGTGAGCACCAAATTAATTCAAGTTCAGGAGCAGGAGATTAAGCTTTTGATTTGGGATGTAGCCGGTACCAAGGATGATGAGAAGGTTCCCAAGGCTTATTTTTTAGGGGCCCATGCGGCCATGTATGTCTTTGACCTCAGTGAGGAAGAAACCTATAGAAATTTAGAAGCGCAGTTGGAGAATGTAAAGGCGCTTTCGGGCTTAGAACATTTTGTGGTAGTGGGTAATAAAAAGGATTTACTAACTAGCGAAGAGGTCGAGTCTGTGCTTAAGGCCATTCCCCTAAATATCGATTTAGTGACCAGTGCTAAGGAAGACGATAATGTGGAGGACGCCTTTATGAGTTTGGCCATGCAATCCTTAAATAAGTAGGGAATGGCCAGCAGAATTGAGCAATATTATATTGAATTTTACCTAAGCCCAGCGGGCGAGATCCAAGAAACCATTTCAGGTAATTTTCTGGCGGATGCTTTTCAAAAAGGCGATACGATTTTTAAACTCTGCCCCTTTTTAGAGGGAAGCTTAGATTCTTTAAGTGAGGGAGAAGCGATTCTTTTAGAGGGCATGCAAATTTTCCTTAATGAGGAGGACTACTATGTTGATGTGGAGCTTTTTCAAGCTAAGGACTCCCTGTTGGTTTTAATCCACAACCGCACTAAAGGTTATAAGTACTTAGAACAGGTAAACCAAAGTCGCAATGAGCAGGTTTTCCTAAAGCGGGAGCTAAAAAAGCAAAACGAGGAGCTGGAGCGCCTGCGCAAGGAAGCGGAAATTGCCAATGAGCAAAAATCACGCTTTCTAGCAATGATGAGCCATGAGGCGCGAAACCCATTGAACGTAATTTTGGCTTATACCGAGCTTATTGCCAAAGAGGAGATATCCGATCGCGTGGCGGAGTTTCTTAAATACCTCGCGGTATCGGGTCGAAATTTAAAAGTAATAGTTGAGGATATTCTCGATCTATCACGGGTAGAAGCGGGGAAGTTAGAGCTTAGTAATGAGCCTATAAGTCTGGCTACCATTATGGATCAGATGGCGAACAATTACCGCAGCAGCCACCGTGATATCGATATCAAATTAGATTTTTCTTGTTCCAATGCCATTCCTCCTTTTATCCTGGGGGATGATGTGCGACTGTACCAGGTGCTAACCAATCTGGTCAATAATTCGATAAAATTTACCCCTAGCGGATCGGTAAGCACCACTATTGATGTGCTTTCCCAAAATTCGAATCAGATTATTTTAAAATTCGAAGTGCGCGATACCGGGCGTGGAATGACCAAGCAGCAGGCGGCGGACGTTTTTGAGGAATACAAGCAAAACAGCCTTGATGATAATCGCATTCATAAAGGTGCCGGTTTGGGCCTGGCTATTGTGAAGCGCTTGGTTACGGCGATGGAAGGCGAAATAAAAGTAGAAAGTGAAGTAGGCCGTGGAACGGTTTTTAGCTTGGAGATTCCTTTCACTATTGCACCGCAAAGCCAGCCAGAAAAACAAATTGAAGAGCCAGCGGAAATTGAATCGATTGAAGGCAAGCGCATTTTAGCGGCCGACGATAATTTCATGAATCGGGAAATTGTAGCTCATATCTTAAAACGAGAAAAGGCCAATTTTACTTTGGTAAAAGATGGAATTGAGGCCTTGACAGCCATGCAAGAGGAGACCTTCGATTTGGTTTTACTAGATATCAATATGCCCAATCTTAGTGGCGATGCGCTGATAAAACAGAAGGAGGCCTATGAGCAATCAAACGCGCATACGCCAATCTTGGCCTTAACTGGCAATAGTTCCAAAGAAGACATTCGTGGCTTTCATGCGATTGGTTTTAGCGATGTCATTCCAAAACCATTTACTAGCGATCAGTTTGTGGAAGCTATTATCCGGAATTTAAAGGCCTAATTCTCTTTAGTCGATAAGCCTACTTTTTTAAATGATGCTTTAAAGTTCCGGGGAGATATTTGTCGGGATTTTTCATATTTGCCCAAACTAGCAAGCCTGAATTTTGAACTTTAAACCCCTAATTTATTCGGTACTGGCTGGATGCCTGGTCTATCTGTTTATAGTAAACTTTAGTTTGTGGTTTTGGCCAGAATTAAACTCAGATCATGCCATTCATATTCTAATGACCGAAAGCTTTAATTTCAGTAAAGACTGGTATTACTGGGGTCAGAATAGATTGGGAAGTTTTTTGCCCTTGGTGGGTCACCTTATTTATTTATTGGGTTTTAGTGCATTTAATGCCGCAGGAATAGTACAGCTCATAATTATCGCCGCCATCGCGTTCTTTCTTAGGCGATTAATAAAAGATGGCTTTTGGTTTTTAGTGGCTTTAAGTCTTTTGCTTTTTCCCATTTATCCTTTTTGGATGCAGCTGTCACTGGGTCATCCCTATTTGGCTCAGTTTTTCTTTATTCTATTTGCTTTTTGGTTGTTCTTCTCCGATAATATCAGGGATTCAATTAGGTATGGCTTTAGTCCTCTATTGTTGATGTTTGGGATTTGGTCTTCGGAGCTCACAGTCGCTGCCGCCTTGGCCTTGTGCATTATTAATGTTAAAACAATTAGCAAAGCCTTTAGGTCGCATTGGTACTTAATGATCCTTTCCCTTGGGCTTGGGATTAAATTGTTTTTGGAGTTTAAAAGAAGGTCGGTAAAAGACGAAAAATACGAGGAACTTCTAGCCAGTTTTAGCGACTTTGGGGAATCGCTATTCAATCAGTTTGGACAGCTGAAATTCGTATTAGACTTTAATGGAAGTAAAGTGTTGAATTCGGCCATTGCCGCGCTCATTATACTCTTATTGCTCTTTAACATAGTTGGAGCTATTAAATTTAAGAGAAGACCTAGCCCCTTGGTTCAAACTCTCTTACTAAGCACAATATTTAGTATTCTTATAATTCATGCCTCGGCATGGAGTCACCTAATGGGGATGCCTCATCGTTATTTTACCATGCCCTATTTCCTTGGGGTTTTGGGCCTAATTTTTTGGACAAAAGATTTGTGGGAAGGAGCAATAGTAAAATACAGCCTAGGAACAGGCCTAGCAGTGCTTATCATTTTCGCATCTATAAGTTTTAATAGCAAGTTTGAAACAGGCGCGGTAAATCGCATTCGCGTAGAGGAAGCTGAGGCCCTAATTAGCAATGTTTTCGTGGAAAATCCTCAAGTTGAATCTTTTACCATAATTGGTTCCTATTGGAATACCCATTTGCTAGATGCTCTTTCCGATAAAGTAAGTGCCATTCCATTTAAAGGGGAGATTTGCGGAATATGGACCTAATAGAAAATGCAAGTCAAAATGAGCATTTCATTCTAATTGCTAATGGCTGGCTTTCCGGTTTTCCCGATCAAATTCTAGAACGAGAGTGGCTATTAGAAAAAGTAGGTCAGCCCAAAAAAATAGATGACATTCTGTATTGCCGCTACCAATTAAATAAAATTTCGAGCGGGCAGACGAAGGGAAGCGCAGTCAACCGAGACGAAATTTAAATGAGAATGATAAACATGATTAAGCCGCAAACCCCGCTTGATTTTAATTTTTTGTTGGCATTAGTTTATCATTATTTCCTGCTCAGGAATGAGGCTGTATTTCCACGCTTCAAAAAATATTACTGTTCTTGGATCTAACCAATCTTCTGCTCCAGTAGTATGAAATTTAATCCATCCATAGTGCCATTTTGAGCTCTGTTTAATTCTAAATGGTAAATAAACTGAGCGATTGTCCGAGAAGCCTAGGTAAAAGGCAGGAACAAGCCTTGCTAGCAACCTGTGGGTATAATGAGGGACAAATGTTGTGCTGTCAATTACATCTGTTGTGTCTAGGAAATAATTGCCAATATGGACATTGCTAAGATTATTTGATATTACAGCAATTTCTTTGAAAGGCAAATAATGGGTATCCTGAGAAGGTGTAATAATGTAGTCTGTCCTTTCGTCAATCACAAAAACAATATCTAGGTCGCCATCATTATTGAAATCAAAACCGTGTGTAATTACCGTGTCTTCATCTAATGTGGAGTCATTTGGAATGCCAATTTGAAGGAATGGAGAATATTCCATTGATATATGATCATTTACAATAGGGGCTTCGGTGTTTGTTTCCTCCTTTTTACAACTAACGACTATCAGTATAGTAATTGCCGAGAATGCTCTTAGTAATGTCTTCATTTGTGGTTTATATTAATGCTCCCGCAAGATTAAAAGCTATGCCAAGCCCTAGAGCTTGCGCACTTTTAGGGTGGCTACTTGCCCAGATTTAAACTCAATTTCCAAGAAATACAAACCGGGCTTTATATCGAGGAAGAGTTCTTTTTGCGGTGCTAAGCTCTTTAGCCTTTTACCAGAAAAATCAAGGAGCGCTAGCCTTCCTATGGCTACATCGCTTTCTATCTTGATAGGGCCAGTAGTGGGATTGGGATAAACTTGCAGTTTTGGATTGGGCGTTTCACTTAAGCCAATTTTCGACCAATAATCGCAGCTATTTCCACTGCGATTTATTTGCACTTGAGCATTACTAAAGCAGCGTAAATTGTGATTGGCTAATTGCTGTCCTTTAAAGGAGGCACCATTGCATAAATTGGGCGAACTATCGAATAAAGCGTTATAGCTAAGGCTTCCCAATTGGCGGTAAACCCGACTGCTGAGGTAGTTGGCAGAACTAATCTGGTAAACATTCTGGCCATTAATTAAAAGGCTATCCATGGGCATGGCCAAATCCAAATAAGCCAATTGCTGCCCATCAATAGTTTCTACACCTTTTCCAATTACGCTAGCTATGGGTAAGTCCGTGCAGCCCATGCTGCTGTCCAAGGAATTAAATTGCCAACTATCACCTACATCAGCATTAAAATCATACAGCAGATAAGGCCCCGATGAAGTCATCCTAAAAACCGAATCATTGCGGGTGGCTAAAAAGATGGGAGGCCAAGTGGTATTGCTGTCTTGCAGGATATCATTTGGTCCAGGCCCGGTTCTAATTTCCGATACACCCTCTAAACTAAACTTTAACCAGGTCATATTGTACATGGTGGTATCTCCAATATGCTGCACTTTCTTATAGCCACTGTAGCCAAACTCGGAATAGGAGTAATGCCAGATCGCATTTTCGCCAAAGGCGCTTTGGGCAGAACTTAAAAATGGTAGGATTAAGAAGAGAAGGCTAAATTTTTTCATGGCAGAGAATCAATGCTCTAAATTAACTTTTTATAGGGAGGAGTACTAAGCTTGGGATAAACGAAGCTTAAAATCAGCTAGTCAATTAATACATTTGAAATATGATTTACCACAAATTTTACGGCTCCAAGCTGCTTTTCAGCGCAAGCTTTCTACTGCTTTTTCTACTAGGCCAAAGGAGCTTGGCTCAAGAATTCATTTCTGGTAAATATGATTCAGAAAGAAAAATCTTTGTTCCCGCCTCTAAAAGCTTTCAGGTTAAAAGTTTTAGAGAGGGATTAGCGCCCTATCGCCATTCCGGTGATTATGGTCTAATTGATACCACTGGCCAAATAATTTGTAGGCCTCAATATGAAGAAATAGAGGGCTTTAGTGGTGGCGTTTCCCTGGTCACTAAATTCGATGGCAGCTATCGAACTTATGGCTTCATTAATAAGGAGGGTCGGGAAGTAGTGCCCGCAAGCTATGATTACGCGGATCGTCTTTTCGAACGTTCCACTCGGATTCCGGGGGTATTATTGGTGCGTAAAAAGAATTTATATACGGCTTATAATTACCAGGGAGAGATCTTGCTTCCAGAACGTTATACCATGGTGAGTTCCTTTAGGGATGGTCGTTCCTTGGTTTTTCGAGACGGGCATTATGGCTTCATCAACAAAAATTGGGAGGAAATAATTCCGGCAGAATATGAGGAAGCCAAAGAATTTCAAATGGGAAGGGCCCTAGTGAAGAAAGCGGGGCTTTGGGGTATGATTGACCTCGAGGGCCAAAGTCTTTTAGATTTTCAATATGAGTCAATAGCAAATTTATCGGGCTTAAATCGTTTGCTGGTAAAGTCCAATGGTCTTTATGGTCATGTTTCCATGGAAGGGGAAATCCTTATTCCGGCAATTTATGGCAGCCTGGGCCGCTTAAAAGAAGGTCGAATGAAAATGATTTTAGGAGACTTACATGGTTATATAAACAGTGAGGGCCAAGTAATAATTGAACCGGAATACGAATGGGCGGGCGATTTTTCGCAAGGCCGAGCAATTGCAAAAAAGAATGGCAAATGGGGCCATATCGACACTTTAAATCAAGTGATTACTCCTTTTAAATACGATAAAACGGCACCCTTTGGTAATGGTTATGGTGGCATCCAAATGGGAGCGCTTTATGGCAAAGTTAATTTGAAGGGAAAAATTATTATTCCTTGCGCCTACCACGGCATTGGTCATTTTAAAGCCGGCGTAGCTCCAGTGGTAAAAAAGGAGGATGGTAAAAAGCTAAGGGGATTGATAGATACCAATGGGAGAATAGTTTTACCCTGCCAATATGAGGAGTTTCGGGATGCTAATGCAGATGGGATTCGGCCGGTACGTAAAGGTGGTTTATGGGGTTTCGCTGGCGCGGATGGCGAACTGATAATAGCCTGCCAGTATGCGGCGGTAGAATCTTTTCAGGATGCCAAGGCTTGGGTTTTTGCCGATGGCGAGCGCTTTCAAATCGACCTTAAGGGGAAGCGATTAAACTAGACTTTGGTATTTAAGGTATCCATCGAATTTCAATTTGTCCATTGCTAGAAGGACTGGATCGCAAGGAAACTTGATGATTGCGGTTGCCATCGCGAATAATTATGGCAGAAGTAACCGGAGGGATGCTGCCTTCATCCAGGGCAAACATTTCAAGGTAGTTGCTTCGATTGGCTTCAAGTTCTAGACTAAGGGTTTTGGGGCTGCCCCTTAAACTGTAGCTTCGGATAATCCATTGGCCATTAAGTTTAAGCGAAATGATATCGCCATCTACTTCCTCATCATCCCAAAAGGTAACCGTAATGCTGCTGTTTTCAACTTCAATAACATGCTGGGTTTCGCTTGCTATTTCTGGAATACTGTCTAGGACCACTAGGCTATCGGGGGCTGGATCTTGTTCTGGTGGTCCCAAGCGAACTAAAATCGCATTAAACTGACCATCGGTGGTGGTAGTGAATTCCTCACCGGCCAAATTCATGGTATAGTGAAACCAACCACCGGCATAACCTTTTCCATCTTTCATGGCCACACAGTCAGCATTCCCTACCTCCCAGCTTTCTACATTTTCACAATTTCCTGTGTTTGGGTCGAAACGAAAAATGGCCCCACTCCATAAACCTCGGGTTTGCAATTGCACTTCGTCCATCGTCAAATTACCTTTGGCAATCATAGCCGCCGCATAAAGCTTGTTGCCATCTAAGGATATATCATGGAGATGATCGGAACCCGGCGTATCAAAGGATTTATACCATTGGCAATTCCAGTTTTTATCCAATTTCGCCAAAGCCATGGTGGTGCCCTTATAAGCGGGAATAACTTTAGAGCCAAAGGCTAGGTCTTCTCCGTATAAGTTTAAACCCACATAAACATTCCCTTCTTCGTCGCTGGAAATGGCGGTAGCATTATGCATTCGACTGCCGCCATAAGTATGAATAGCTAAAGGTTCACCGGTATCTTTATGATAGCGACCAATAAAGCTTTGAACCGAGCCATTGGTGCGGCTGATTGTCACCGAATCGGCCTTGGTTTTTTGCCCGGAATTAGCGGCTCCATGAATTATGATATTGGGCCTGTTCATGATGCGGTAATTACCACAAATGAGCACATGGCCCTGGGAATCATAGCACATATCCGATGCGCTAATTTTGCCGCCTTCACCCCCAAGAGAAGTTGCCCAAAGGGGCTGGCCTCTATCGCTAACTAAGCCCAAGTACTGGGAGTATTGACCATCGCCACCCAGGGGAAGCTTAGAATTGCCAAAATTACCTTGGCCGTGATTGCCTAGTATATAGCATTTACCATCATCTCTCGGTAGCAAATAGTAAGCATGTACCTTAGATTTTAAACCGCTAAAGGTGTTGGCCCAAATGATGTCACCATCCTGATTGAGCTTTACCATAAAGATGCCCATTTCGTCTTGATTTTGCTCTTGGCCATTGGCAAAATGAATGAGGCCTTGGCAGCTACCGGAGATGTAGATATTTCCAAAAATATCCCGCTCCAAGTCATGGGCATAAATGCCATAGGAAGCTTCCGCTATCGATTTTAACCAGCGTATTTTCTTATCCGGACTAATCCTCCCGATATAGGCGCTCTTGAGGGAATTAGGATCGGCCGGATTGGCTTTCAGTCTTTTTAAATGTCGAGGGCCATAACTGATGGATGTACGACTGGTACCAAAAAATATCGCGTCGCCATTATCCATAATTGCAATTTCTCGAATGGTCGATAAATTGGCCGTTTCACCTTGTATGGCCCAAGCGATGGAATCTTGCGCGGAGCAAATTGCTGCTGCTAGGCAGAAAAGCAGCAAAATGGATATAGGCTTTAGTTGCGGGTATTTAATGCTTAGTGCTGAAGTTGGGACTGTTTTTCTCAAGCTTATTTCAAATTTGCCTTTGGCTAGCTCTTAACAGAGACTATTCTTCAATCTTAGTAAAAACCTTGGAGACTATTTTCCACTCCCCCTTTATTTTATAGAGGGAGATAAAGTCGATATAGCTCAATCGCTCCCCTTCATAGTAATCTACTTTGGCTACTGCCACGTCTTGGGCAATGTCTATCGACTGAAATTTTATGGAGACTTTATGCCCTCCCTCTAAAGGAAGTTTACCTTCCGCTCGGGCCTTAATTTTCGCCGCACGCCAGCCTTTGAGTTTTACAAAGCGCAAGCTGTCGGATGGCTTGCGAGCAATCATGGTAAATTGGGGATGAAAATGAGCATCAATTTTAAGGCTGTCCCCTTCATTTTGCAAACCCTCAGCATAAGCGGTCTTGAGGGTATTTTGAATAGTGATTTGCTCTTGGGTCCAAAGGGAAGGCTCTTTTTCCGAATCAAGCACGCAGGAGCTTAATAAAAGTAGGAATGTGAATTGCGGAAGTATGCGGTTCATTTTTCTCATTTCTAGATTAACAGGCTTATTAGTCATTGGTTTAGGGGCTCATGAGGGCAGGTAATTATACGTATAATTCCTTGCCTCTATATTTTATTCAAGTTCAAATTTGAGCTTTTTAAGAATTGTCAAATCGCGCCATCCTATCTTTACCCCCTTGAAAGAACACCTCATCCCTTTTCGTCACGATATTTCGGAAATTGAAGCGCCAAAGGCCTTTGACTTCCCCTTCTATTACCGTCCGCATCGCTTGGCGGAATTGGCGGCTAAGGAGCTTCAGGACTATTTACTTATTCAAAACGATTGGCAGCATAACTTTGGCTTGGATCCCCAAAACAAAGAATCTCCGCAAGGGAAAATGTTTGGCGTTTTGGTGGTAAAGGATAGTCAAGGTCGCCTGGCTTATCTCACCGCTTTTTCGGGACGCTTAGCTGGGAATAGCATACTGCCTCCTTTTGTGCCTCCGGTTTTCGACACCTTGGTGGAGGGCGAGTTTTATAGAAAGGGCGAAAAGGAGCTTTCGCAGATGAATGAGCGTTTGGAGTTTTTAGAAGCTTCTGAAGAATATAAGCGCTTGAAAGCGAAACTGGAGCAACAGGAGGAACAGGCGGCGGAACGTTTGGCGGCCGAAAAAGCATCGATTCGCGAAGCGCGGAAGGAAAGGCGACAAAAAAAAGAAGCCGCTGTGAATCAGCTTTCGGCCTCGGAATTCCAGGATTTAGAGCTGGCATTGTCTAAGGAAAGCACCCATCGGAATTATGGTTTAAAAAAGTTGAAATTGGCTCTGGCCGAGGAGCTGGCTGAGGTTCAGCGGGACTTTAAGCTTTATGATGATGAAATACAGGCCTTAAGAGAAGGGCGTAAAAACAAGTCTAATGCCCTGCAAAAACAGATTTTTAAGCAATTCCAGTTTTTGAATGCCCATTATGAGAAACGTTCTTTATTCGCCATCTTTCAGCATAGCATAAACGAAAACCCTCCCGCTGGTGCTGGCGATTGTGCCGCACCGAAACTTTTGCACTACGCCTATCAGCATAAGCTTGAGCCCATTTGCATGGCCGAATTTTGGTGGGGTGTGCCTCCAAAAATGGAGGTGCGCAAGCATAAGGAGTATTATCCGGCCTGTCGCGGAAAATGTGAGCCCATATTAGGGCATATGCTCCAAGGCCTAAAGGTGGCACCTAATCCAATGTTAGAACAACATGAAGCGCCCCTCGATATTGAGGTGGTCTATGAGGATGATGATATGCTGGCCATCAACAAGCCCAATGAGTTTTTATCGGTACCAGGAAAGCGGGTGGAGGATTCGGTTTTTAAGCGAATGCAAGCTAAGTATCCAAAGGCCACTGGACCATTAATCGTCCATCGCTTAGACATGTCAACCTCGGGTATAATGCTCCTGGCGAAAACACGCAAGGCCCATAAAGCTTTGCAATATCAGTTTAAGGTGCGCAGCATTTCTAAGCGCTATGTGGCCATATTAGATGGAATCCTGGAGGAGGATCAAGGCTTAATAAACTTACCCTTAAGGGTAGATTTGAATGATCGTCCTCGCCAATTGGTATGCTACGAATATGGTAAAGCCGCGGTGACTAAATGGGAAGTATTGGAAAGAAAGGAGGGTAAAACCAAAGTTTACTTTTATCCGATTACTGGTCGCACTCATCAATTAAGAGTGCATGCTGCCCACGGCGAGGGCTTGGCATTGGCTATCCTTGGCGACGATTTATACGGGCGCCTGGCAGATCGATTGTACTTGCATGCGGAGCGCATCAGTTTTAAGCATCCAATTAGCGGCGAGGCCATGACCTTGGAGGCGCCGGTGGATTGGTGATGGCAGTTTTTTTTGGCGCTTAGCAAGCACAGTTCAGCGGCTTAAAAGGCTTTGCCGATTTTTTGGTTGAAAATTGGAGATACATCATTATAATCATAAAGAAATTGGGGTCCAGCGTCAAAACTAGAGACCAGCTTGTTTTTGGATTGATAATGAATCCCTAATGGGATGTAGGTTTTGATTCCGGAATTAAAAGGGTTGAGGGTAAAAGAATGGATTAAACCTGATTTAAATTTGACTTGACCGCGTTTAGTGGCCGGAAAGTAAAAATTCGGACCAGCGGATATTCCAAGAAGTTCAAAGCCAGCTCCCGTTCCTAGGTGCGATGAAATAGGGTGCTCGTAGGTAAAGCTTAACCATGGCAATACATGTTTTTGGATCAGCCATAAGGTTTAAGGTTAGCGCTTGTGTTTCTAGCACTAGGCCTGCCTTTTCCTAACTTAGAGCGGAGAGTTTTAAGGCTAACAAGATTAAGCTTGCTCGTTTTCAGGGCGTTTAATATTAGTTATATTGGGCTCTATGTACCAGCCCCAAAATCTATTTGCTCCTAAATCCCTAAAACCCCACTTGCTGCTTTGCCTCGCATTTCTCCTTTCCATGCCCTTGGCCGCCCAAAGGGACTTGAGTTTTAAGCAACTTTTTCAAGAAATAGCAAATACGAAGGAGGGTGAATATGTACTTAAGAATGCGACGGTCCGCTTTAATCCGGCCACCGATCAATTTGCTTTGAAACCCAATTTGGATACAACTCTCATTCCTGTTTCGATCAAGGTTAGCTTATCAAACATTCAATTTATTGGTCCGGAGTTGAATTTGAATCATTGGAAAATGCCTGAGACCTATATCAGCGGATTCAATTTTCAAAAGGGCTTGGCGATTGAAGGGAGTAGCGGAGCTATTCCAGAAATTGTAAATGTCGAAGCTGAGTCGGTGCTTATAGCTCGCTGCCAAGTTAATGCCATCCACATGAGTGGAGTAAAGGCTGGATGGTTAAGTATAGATAATAATAGGGTAGAGGCGCAAATAAGGGTTGTGAACGGCAATTTCGGCAAGGCCGAATGGTCCTCTATCAATAACAATAGTGCCATTTCCTTGCTCATAGATAGCTGCTCCTTTGGATGGGTATTTTATATTCAAAATAATTCAATTATTCCAAGAAGTAATCTCAGCAAAGCCTTGGATTACGGATTTAGCAAGGGGACGATTAAAATAGGGAGTTCAACTTTTTTGGAGGACTTTAACCCTGCCAATAATATCAGCAGAAATTTTGAAGTGCTTAAGTCTAATTTCAAAGGAAACGCTCACTTCAGTGGCTTAAGGCCAACGGATATGCTTGCGATAAAGTTGAATCATTTCGAAAATCAATGCACAGTTAACAAGATAAGTACCATTAAAATTGAGATCGGTGCCAACCATTTCAAGCCCTCAAGCTCCTTGGTGTCTGATCAACTTCAAATCAAAGAAGTTAATCTAAAAGGAGACTTTTTCATCAATAATAACACCTTCGAGAATCTAAATCGGAAATTTGGTGTAGGAGTGCAGTTTGTGAATACGGATTACTTAATTATCGATGATAATGAATTTAAGGCTCCTCTTAAGTTGTCTGCATTAAATGTCCGATCGCGTTTGGCAATCGCGGACAATACTTTTGAGGAACCTGTTCTTTTTCATTCCATATCATATGGGATACAATCATTTATTAATTGGGAGAAATTAAAAGGGGTAATAGTAGGAGGTAGCTCTATGGAAAAGATGTTAAGTACTCCGATTGACAGCTTAGCCTATCGCGGAAATCGGAAGTCTTCTCTTTTGGATGAAAACGCCTATAAGCGACTCTTACAGGTATACAGCGAACTCCGTAACTTGTATCGTACTCAGGGAAACCTAGCTGATGCCAATGAATTGGAAGTCCTTTTAGGCGACCTGCGTTTGCGTCGTTATCGTTTAGATTATAAGGCGAACCCAAGATTAGAGACCTACTTCAACTGGAAGGTCAATAACTTTATGCGGGTGTTTACGGCTTATGGCACCAATCCCATCCTGGCGATTCTCTATTCCCTGCGCATCATCTTCATTTTCGCCCTGTTCTACATGCTCTTTCACAACCAATGGGATATTAATACGCAGGGAAAATTGGCCAGTCGCTTGCGACTCATTCTTAACTACTTCCGAAGTAAAGAGGATTTGAGTGTTCACTATGAAAAGGAATTTGGCAAGTACAACAAGGAGAGTAAAGACCAAAAAGAATTGGAGCAGGCTTATCACCGCAGTGCCAATAAGGTACCGCCCTTCTTCCTCAAGCTTACCGAGCTTTATTTCAAATACCTTAATCTTAAACCCAATCTAAGACGGGCCTTTTTGGAGCGCACCGAGATGCTTTCGGGTACCTGGTTGAGCTTACCGGCCGGCCGGCAATATTGGGTGGCTTTTGCCCTCAGCACCTGGTTCAGCTTATATTTACTGTGGTTCGTTTCGGCCAAGTTTTTAAACGCCCTTGCCTTAAGTGTTAATGCCTTTACCACCCTGGGTTTTGGCTATATTCCAACCGAAGGAATCTCCCGTTACGTTCTTATCCTCGAAGGTCTTCTGGGTTGGCTCATGATGTCCATTTTCAGCGTTACCCTTATCAGCCAGATTATTGGCTAATAAATTTTTCTATGCCGCAGTGAGGCCCTGCCCTTCAATTGATATTCCTTTGGAAGAGGCGTACATGTTAATTCCCAGTGTGAAAGGGGCACAAAGCCTATAGAGGTTTAAAGGGCCTTAAAAACTTATCCGATACTCAAGGTTGGCAATCATGCTTCGCGTTAAGCCATCCGGTCTTGCTTCTCGTACTAAAAACGGGAAACCTGCATTAAGCTGTAGCCATGATATTGCGCTTAATTTATAGTCGAGGTATAAATTGGCATTAAGGGTTAAACCTTGGGAGTTTTCAATTTCAAGCACCTGATCTAGCGCATTGGTGTAACGATCATTGGCAAGGTGATAAATAGCCAGTAAGCCCGGCGTGAATTTTAATTTTGGTTTCAGCTGCAGGGGATAGGAGAGGCGGCTCAAAATATCCCCCGCTCTTTGAAAATCCCGACTTGATTGAATGCTTGCCAATTCCGAGGATTCCGGATAATTGCTGGAAAGAAATTGATTGCTATTTTGGGTCAGGGCTTGCTGTATGGCCGCGGTAATTTGCAATTTCTTGATTTGGTAGGATAGGCCAAAAATCAAATCGCTAGTACCTAAACTCGACTGATAGTCCATTGGTAGCGGAAGCTCATCAAAACTGCGATTGGCTGCCATCAATGGAAATTTAGCGCCAAGTATTAGCTTTAGATTATCGCTAGTTTGATAGTTTGCAGTAAGAAATATATCCGCTAAGCCAAAAACTGTAATGTCATTTCCACTTTGCCCTAAAGCGTTCAGCTTGGCATTAAAGCTTAGTTTAGAATTTAAACGATGGCCATATTCTACATAATTGCCATAAACACTTATGTTGTTATCGGCAGAGCCATAAAAGCCTCCTAATTTAATTTGGTTTTTCAAATTTTTACCGGGCTTATGCAATTGTGGCATTAAGCCTTCTAGGGTGCAAAAACCGGCATCGCTGCAGCCTTGCGCATTACCGTAAAAAACGAAGCCCAGTAGGATCAGGCAAATTGAAATCCGAGTTCTCATAAAGCTATCAACCTTAAAACCCATAGAGAGTTTAGGCTTTAGACGAATGAGCTTGGAATCCTGACTGCTGCGCGGTTCCGGTTTAAAGTGAATAGGGGTAAATTTTCCAAAGGCTAGCGGACCACTTATCGCTTAGAAGTGTTTACCTCAGGTAAAATGCTGCAAGTGAAAAAAGGCATGGCCGTGAATTGGAGGCGCCCGTAAATCGATTTGGCTTAAGGCTAATAAAAAAAGGGATTTCCCGGTAATGATATCCGCGCAAGCGAGGCTTTAGCTATGGGAATTAAGCTGCGCTTACTTTTCGATGATAAGCTTATTGATGCTGTAAATTCTCCGAGATTTTTTTCGGTTCTCCTTATTCTTTATTTTTTGATACCCATAGGTAACGAGGTATTGGTCATACCAACTTTCAGTGTTTACTCTGCTGCTATAGCGTGCCTTTTCATCGGGGCTTAAAACCAAGGGCATTTTGTCTGATTCATGGAGTAGTTCGCCTTCAAAACTATAGGTTCGCTCACTTAGGCCTCTACCGTATTGATAAACGAAGTTTATGTGATCCTCCTGAAGATCGATGTTTAAAAATCGCCTTACTCGGAAGGGTTTTACTAAGGGGTAGACTAAGAAATTACGATCCCAAATTTTCTGTCCCTCGGCGTTAAATCGCATCACCAGGCCAGCAGTAGTTTGGTAGCCATCAAATTGGTTACGGTAGCTTACCCCATTGGCCGAATACACGGGAACTTGCACATAGGTTGCATGATATACTTCGGCGACCCAGAGAAAACCGCCATCTTTTAAGCGTATCACCGGATGTGAAGTGGTTGACATAGCGCGTTTAAACTCTTCCCCTTTTTTTCGAGCCTTGCGTTTGGCCCTTTTGTTAAAGTAACCGAAAAACCCAGTGGTGTCGACTACCAAGCTATCAAATCCCTCTCCAAAGCCATAGCGGGATTTTGGCTCGAATCCCCTGCGGTTAATTTCCCCAGAGAAAATTCCATATTGAAGGCCTTCTTCACCATAAGTGCCAATTATGTCGAGATTGGGGCTGTTTTCTCTTTCAATTATGGTGATGTTCCGAACTTGCTCCATCTCCTTATTGCTGAGGATGTATTCATCTAAAATGCCATCTTCATGCAATTGATAGAGGTGGTTTACGTAGAACTTTCGTTTAATTTTTATGGACACTTTAATGAAGAGCGATTCGGTCTGACCAAAATTACTTTCGGGAAAATAAAGTCTTTCCACCTCCAGTTTATCGATGTCAACATTTAGCGGCTTAAAGGGTCTTCTAAACCATTGCTTTGTAGTAAAATCGTAAGTGCTGATATTAATACTGCCTACTCGATCATCGACTCTTTCGACAATGTAAAATTTGTTATTATGGAATTGACCTATTAGGAACTCATTCTCTTTTGGAGCCTGGTAATTAAAGGTTATCGTATCCTTGGTAAGGGGATTATAAACTACGTAACGCAGATATTCGTCGCCATCCATTAGGGTTAAATGCAGTTCACCATTGATAAATTCCCGGCTTGTGTACCTATAGTTTTCGATGTCCACCGCGAAATGGTTTTCCTCTAATAGACTTAAGCTCGTGTCGTAATGCTGGACCCGAACTTTTAGAAGATCTTCATTTTTATGAAAAGCCATGGCAAACTGAAGAATGCCATCTTTACCAATGGGCTCAAAAAAGATTTCATCGTATTCCTTTTCGCCGTAGGGTAATTCTATACGATCAACGATCTGCAATTGAGCTAATAAACTAAGGGAGAAGCAAAAAAAGAGGCAGCTTAAGTAAATGCGTTTCATAGGTGTCGATCAGGTTTGGCGAAAATAGCGGTTCATGATTTTAATATCAAGAGCTTATTCTGCCCGCAGAAATTTATTCCGCCGAATGGGCTAAAGCCCAAAGTTTTTGCCCACTGCTATTTACAAACGGCATCGCCACTGCATCCATATCGCTATGGTAGCGGACTATGCTGGTTTAGCCATTTAGCTATCCGATAGGCTAGTAGATTAGTAATTTAGAAGAAACAGCAAGACAAATGCTGAGAGTCGTGATAGATATATAAATCAGGGTTGATAGCGAATTTAGCTTTTCTTGGATTTCAGTTAAAAATCGGGTTTTTCAATTTTTTCCTTAGCAGAATGCTTGTAATTACTGATCGCGTTTTAAGATTTTCATGATTCTACGTCGGGTCGAGCGCAGGTAGCTCCAGTGAAGCTTTCCGCTGGTATTCATGAAAATGATAACTACCGCATCTAAATCTTTATCATAATTAGCCATGCTGATGTAGCCCGGTAGGTAACCAGTATGTTCATATTCGTAAACGTAGGCCTTTTGTTCTTCCTCGCTAAAGAGACGGCCATCATTTAAGGCTCGCAGAAAGATTGCTACATCTTGAGCGCTGGCAATCATAGAACCACCGGGGTGAATGTGATGGGTCATTTTTAAATCGCCCGAGTAGCCCTCATGGTAGCCACTCATAAGTTGAGAACTATCAACCTCGGAAAGTAGGTGATAGCTGTGCTGCAGTCCTAGAGGCTGTAAAATTGCACTGTCGATATAGCGATGATGCGAATAGCCCAGAACACTGTCCATTATGGCACCTAAAAGAAGATAGTTAGTGTTGGAATAAGCATAATCAGCATCGGGCTCAAAATCGGCCTCTAGGCCATAAATCAATTCAATGGCCTCCAGATTGGTATCGAAAAGATCTTCCCAGGGATAATCTGGATGTACCACATAATTATAGATTCCACTGCGGTGTTGAATCAACATCCTTAGGTTTATCTCATCGGCATTGGCAATCTTGCCGCGGGTAAATGGCAGCAGCTGAGCCAAGGTGTCTTCCAAGGAAAGGCGCTCTGCGGCTACTAGTTTTGCCGCGGCAGCTGCGATATAAAGTTTGCTAATGCTGGCAATTTTAAAGAGATCATCAGGCTGCGCTTCAAGGCCTAAGTCGCGGTTAGCAAGTCCGACGGCATAGCTTTTAGCTGGCTCGCCCTTTTTATCGATATGAACAACTACTCCTTCTATATCATAGTCGAGAATTTGTTCCATTTGCTCTGGAACGGTAGCGGGGATGGGTGTGAAAAACAATTTGACTAATAGCCAAGGAATAAATACAAAGCCTGACATAATACCGGTGCTAATTAAGGTGATTGCGATAATTTTTTTTCGAGTTAACGTCATGATTTGGCTGAATTATGAGCTTAGCTCAGTTTTTAAGACCGTAATTGTTCTAAGCATAGCTTTAAAAGCGAGGGCAAGCTTTGTCAGACTTGCCCTTTAAAATTAGATCATTTTAGGATACTGAGTTTTTGCTGATGCAAGGCTTCGCCAAACTTTGTAGTAATACTAAGCTGATAAACCCCAGGCAAAAGCGATGAAGTATTAAAAAGGGCCACATTGCTTGTGAAATCTTCATGTTCAAATTCTAGCACTTGCTTTCCGTCCATGGCGTAAACATGAATACTGATGGGATCTTTCAAGCCTGATTGAAACCAATCCCAAAATAGCTGCGGGAAGTACAAGAGGATAGTATTAGGCAAAAAAAACTCCCTCCAAAAGGAGAGAGCTGTGGTGCCCAGGACCGGAGTCGAACCGGTACGCCCGAAGGCACAGGTGTTTGAGACCAGCGCGTCTACCAATTCCGCCACCTGGGCTGCTAGAAGCATTTGCTTTTAACGGGCGGCAAATATAGAAACAAATATGATTTTAAACTTAGATTAAGTCTTTTTCCCTAAAACGCTTTACCGCTATAGAAACCATGTTTCTTAGCTCTTCTTTGATGTCGTCATTGAGCATTTTTATATGAAAGCAGGATTTGCCCTTCAACATCTTTTTCAAACCTTCGCTAAGGCTAAAGAGCTCGGGGTCGGTATAAATGGCGAAAAAGTAAAAACGAATGTCTTTGGGCTTTTTTACCGTGGAGGCAAAATAATGTCCATCTACTTTTTGCTTGCCCTGCATTACCTCCTTGGTTCCGGCGGCCTCAATTCCCGCTTCCCCTTCTTTACGAATTTGTAAGGGTGGACAAGCTTCTCGCAGAATAGTATGCAGGAAGTCCTGTATTTCAATAAGGTCTTTAGTCTCGTTCATCTTAGTCGGTAAAGCGTTCGTCGGTAGGCATTTCGGTTCCGCAGCTCTTGCAGGTACGCAAGTCTTGGGAGTGATAGTATTCCTTAAATCGCGGTAAAAAATCCTTTTCGATATTATCCAATTTAAAGTAGGTTTCATGCAATTTGGTATTGCAATTATCGCAGAACCACATCAATCCATCTTTATGATCCGCTTCTCGCACCCGTTCTACCACTAAGCCAACAGAACCCTCGCTGCGCATGGGGGAGTGGGGCACCTTAGGAGGTAGCAAAAACATGTCCCCTGGTCCAAGATTAATGTCCACCGGTTTCCCTTCATCTTGAATGCGAACGGTTATGTTCCCTTCAAGCTGGTAAAACAGCTCTTCCGTTTCATTATAATGGTAATCCTTGCGGGCATTCGGACCACCAACTATCATTACTACATAATCTTCTCCCGCCGGATAAAGGTTTTTATTCCCTACCGGGGGTTTTAATAAATCTCGGTTTTCTTCAATCCATTTAGGAAGGTTGAAGGCTTTGGCTATGGGCATATTATGATCTTTAAAGCGAAGATAAGGATTAGGGGCGATCACTTTGATCGCTCCTAGATTTGAGACCGCTGCGCTTTGAGACCTGAGACCGCTCGCTTTGCTCGCTGAGAGACTTGATTTGGGACAGCACTACGTCCTTTGGAATTAACGAGATCCAGTCTTGCGTCTCAATTCTCACATCTTTCAAAGATCTGAGACCGTTCGCGTTGCTTACTCTGAGACCTGAGATCGCTCGCTTTGCTCGCTGAGAGACTTGATTTGGGACAGCACTACATACTTTGGACTTAACGAGATCGAGTCTCAAATCTCACGTCTCAAATCTCACATCTCTAAAAGAACCTAGATCGCTTCCTTCGGTCGCTGTTAGAACCTAGACCGCTCGCTTTGCTCGCTGAGAGACTTGATTTGGGACAGCACTACATACTTTGGACTTAACGAGATCCAGTCTTGCGTCTCAAATCTCACATCTTTCAAAGACCTGAGACCGTTCGCGTTGCTCACTCTGAGACCTGAGATCGCTCGCTTTGCTCGCTGAGAGACTTGATTTGGGACAGCACTACAAACTTTGGACTTAACGAGATCCATGCGCATCCCTGATTAAGGTTGACCGTTTTAGATTAGTATTTCATTGTTAAAGATAGTCATGATCTTTCTGGGATGCATCCCAGAAAGATTTTTTTCGAAGTCTACAGGACTTAGCTTGCCAAGGTGGTTATGGTGTCGCT
>JANSYJ010000023.1 GCA_024742495.1 Bacteroidota bacterium | reverse complement strand
TGATGAAGGAGTCGACTTAGCGGCAGAAGAATTACCCGCTTGGCTAGCCTGTTCCCAAAGCTTGTATTGGGCTCAGCAAGGAGGGGTAAACTGCTCGGGATTAGAATTACTTTATTTCTACCACAGTGATTACCTTGGCTCAGTGGAGTTTGTAACCGATATGAGAGGGGAAGCTTATCAATTTTTCCTTAATACTCCATGGGGTGAAAATATAGAAAACCAGTTCGCAAGGAATTATACTGCCTTTAGTAGTCGCTTTAGGTTTAACGGTAAAGAATGGGATGAGGAGACCGGGAACTTCTATTATGGAGCGAGGTATTACGATCCGAAGATAAGTGTGTGGTTGAGTGTGGATCCTAGAAAGAATTTTTACCCAGGATTAAGCCCCTATAATTATACAATCAATAATCCATTGGGGTTTGTTGATCCTGATGGTGAGTTACCTATTCCGGTTATTACCGGAATAGTCGGAGGGTTAATAGGCCTAGGGGTAGCTATTTATCAGGATAAAAGTTGGGAGGAGACCTTAGCGGCTACTGCCGGAGGTGCCGCAGGTGGATTCCTTGCAGGATGTGGTGCTCCACTTGTTGCGGGTATGGGTGGCGCAACCACTATTTCTGCAGCAGGTGCAGTTTATGTGAATGGAGGAATGGGTATAATAGGATACCTAGGAGGGGGCAAAATTAAACGAGGAATTGAGCGTATGCTTGGAGTAGAGCAGAGAATATCTGAAGAAAGGGCGATGGAATTGGAATTGACTTTTGCTTTGCCAAATTTACTACTCGGCAATGCTATGGGTAAAGTGGTTTCGCCCTTTCTTAAGGGAGTACTCGGACGGGAAATTTCTGAAGAGTTCTTACACAACAGAGAAGCAGTATTTATTAAGGATATGATTAAGCGAATTAAGAATGACCCTACTTTAGGACCGAGCGTATCAAATAGACAAGCCGAGATTGCAGCCCAAAAGATGTGGGAGGCGTTTAAAAATGTCAGAGGAGGAACGGTTTCAGCTACAATATATTTTGGCGACAAAAGTGTTGATGTTGCAACTGCAATAACAGGACAACTTATAATGGGAGAGATAAAGTCTGAAGCAGTAGAGTAAATTATTATGGCAAGTTACTTAAGAGGGAGCTGTAAAGTGAAAGTAGGGGATAGCCTATTGGCGAAAACCTTGTGCCATGAATATTTTGGTGAATATGGGTTCAAGGTCATTAAAGACAGTAGTGATCATTTGGTTTATAAAAGAGGGTCGATACTATCCAACTTTTTTACTTTTAACCCTTTAAGGTGGAAGGCGCAGGTAAATGTTGTAATCACAGATAACTTTTTAAATTGCGATTTTTTAATTAGTACAATCGGTCAGGTCCCAACTAATTCTGAGGAGCGAGCTTGGGAAGTCTTTATTGATAATTTTCGAAGATTTATAATTGATCCTGGTTTTGATTTTAGAGTAGAAAATCAATTTCAACTGCGCAAGGCCAAAAAGGGGAATTGGACCTACCTAAAGGACGCACTTTTGGTGGGTGTGCTTGCCGCTATACCAATGGCTATAATCGGTAATTTATTTGGTGTTGAGGATTTGGCCCCTGTAGGAGCGGCTATAGGAGCGGGAACTTATATTATGCGTCGAATCCACAAAGAAAGGATCTCGAAATGACATGCTAAATTTGGTGAAAGTCAAATTTGGATAATGCTAAAGACCATGTTCCAAATGATAAGTTTTACGGTTACACCTCCTTTAACATTTTGAGGGTCAGTGGTTTTTTGATACCGACCTAAAATGAGTATTGGAGATTTAAGTGATTTTCATAAAAACGCAAGTTTTATAAAAGGATTTTACCCCCCCCCCACAGTATACGTAAATTCGCACTATATCGCGAATCATTATCGCGAGCAGGTACTATCAAGTAAGCATTACTACATGGGGAGCATGCGCTTTGCCTCTGCTTTGGTTAGCTCTCCATATCGTCCACCAGGCTGGGGCGAGCCCGCTCCAGGTGAGGAAGGGGAAGGACCGATAGAAGTAGAGGCAGGCTATAGCCAAGAGTCCGACGGTGTTATTCAAGATATTGCCTCTACCTTGGCTTGTTTAAATGGCCTGGAAGAGATTCAGGTTGAAATGAGTTCTTTTAACCTACAATCTTTGGGAGAGGTAATGGAGCTTCTCCCGTGCGAGGAGTTGCTGCCACAGGATTATCCAGAGGAGCTATGTAATTGTGAACAAGATCTATATACTGCGGAGTTAATTGGCTATGACTGCAATCTTGTGAATATCCTTTATTTTTATCACCCGGATTATTTGGGGTCGGTGGAATATATATCTGATATGCGTGGTGAAGCTTACCAATTCTTTTTAAATACCCCATGGGGAGAGAATTTAGAAAATCAGTTTTCAAAAAGCTACACTTCCTTTAGCTCAAGGTTTAGGTTTAACGGTAAGGAATGGGACGAGGAGACTGGGAACTTTTATTATGGGGCTCGATATTACGATCCGAAGATTAGTGTGTGGTTGAGTGTGGATCCGTTGGCGCATCAGTTTCCTTCATGGAGTTCTTATAGCTTTTCATACAATAATCCTCTTCGCTTTGTTGATCCTGATGGGATGTCAGCCGGTGACTACATTGATGAAAACGGAAATAAGATTGGAGACGATGGAATTCCTGATGGAAAGGTATATCTAATTAAAACCACCGAAACCGAGTTCGATGGAGGAGGGAAAAGTGGTGGTATAAGCGAAGCCGAAAAGGCCGAAGCTATTTCTTTTGTGAAAAAGAATTCTGGAGATTGTTGGGCTTTTGAAACGGAAGAAGGTCAAAAGGCTAAAGGAAGCTTTATTGATGTTTCAATTTCCAAAGAGACTAGAAGTAGTATGTATGGAATTGTGAAGAAGGACAGTGGTGGAGGAAGCACTGGTGATGCCAATAATCGTGAATATGGAGGCTATGTAAAACCAGATGGGACTGTTGTTGAAATGGGACCGGGACCCGTAAATGACCTGAAAAAAACAAAAGGAAGGAATGTAGCCTCATTAGAATACACTGTGGAAAATGAAAAAGATGTGGCATATAGGTTCCATAGCCATCCAAGTGGATAACATTGGGCAAACAATGGTTATGTTTATAGCTATAACCAGGCTCCTTCTCCACAAGATATTTTAGCTGCTAGACAATTAAACATAGTGTTTGGTAGAAAGGATGGGATGAAACGATCCAAAGGTATGGTGTATTTTTATAATTCTTCAGGCGTGGTTGGGTCTATGTCTACTAAGGCTTTTCTTAAATATTAATAAATGAAAAAGAGCATTTTTATCATTGTAGCTATTTTGTTTAGATTTTCGACGTATTCCCAAGTTTCTAACAATGATGGCTTATATGCTAGAATGGTTCAAAATCATTTGGAGGAATATTATGGAGAAGGGAAGTTACTACATTATGATACTGTTTACTTGGATAATAATCTTGAGGTATTTAGAAATGATTTCAAGTACAACAATGTCATGGTGATATTAATAAACGGAAAAAAGGAGTTACGCGAAAAACTCGCGGTAAGTGAAGGTAAAACACCTCCATTATTAAGGGTCCAAGCTTTAGAATTAAATAGTTCCGAGGGGTTGAACTCTGCTGTAATGCTTTATGCTTGCCGGTTTAGTGACGTTTTGCCGGGAACTGTTAGTCTTGGATTAATCTGTAGCTCCCAATTTCGCTTACAATATTCCTGTACAACAGGGGATTTCTTACTTTTAAATGAATAGTATTGGGGAGTAAGTCCCCCTAAAACCCCAACAGTTTAAAAGTGTGTAATTTTAAAATCTGCCAACGTTTTTCCTAGCATTATTAACCAGCCTCAAAAAGACAGCCCCTGCACCGAAGACCTCAAGCCTTATCGTGGTTTAAGCCAGCAGCGTGCTGAGTTTGCTTTAAAGCGCTTGGATATTTTTAGTAGAGACCGCTTCGCTGCTAGATATTAGACATGAGACCGGTCGCTGCGCTCCCTTTTAGACTTATTTGCTGCTAAGAGTTTGGTTATGGTTCCAAATAATCATTCTCTAATCCGACTCAATTCTATTTAGTGAGAACCAATTTCAATTTTGGACCGCTGTTTAAGTTTTACCCGAATCGTTCTAACGAATTGCCGCTACAAGCAAAAACGGCACTACGGAGCGATAGGGCCCCTGAGCAGCAATAATCGCTCGAAGGGCAGTCCCTAGAAAAAAAGGAGCTATTAATATTGAATAGGATTTTAACGAAATCGTCATTCGTGGTGGCCCGGCCCAAGAGTCGATGGTCTGTGAGGTTGCCGCAGGCGGCCTCACAGAATTGCCTTTTCAGGGGCCTAGCGTTTTTGCCTACTTTTTGGGCAATGCAAAAAGTAGGGAGAGAAAGACAGTTTCGCTAATAGAACTTAAACCTGAGATCACGCCGAATTGGCCCATTATGTTTATGACCATAGCGGAGAAAGAGTTTTAAAAACCATAATTACTGGGAGTATATTAAATACCAATAGTCAGGGTCAATCTGTATTAAGAATGGAAAGCCCAACGGTATACGTGAATCCCTACTATATTGCCTCCCATTATTTAGAAACCGAATTGGCGAGCAAGCATTATTATATGGGCAGTCAACGCATTGCCAGTGCCTTAGTAAGTCTTCCATTTAATGCTGGCAGCCAAACCGACCCAGGTATGGGTGGCGAAGGCGAAGAAGGAGAAGGGCCTGTATTTGGAGAAGGAAATTTGAGTACCTCCGAAGATGCTGTTATTCAGGATTTAAGCGCTACTTTTAATTGTTTGTTTGGAAGAACTATTGAATTAGACTACGATGGGATGTTAAAGTTAATAAGCATAGGCGAGCCCATTCTTTTTGATGATTGTGAAGGCGGGGTAAGCACTGAGGCCAGCGAGATAGATCCAACCTGCGCTTGCGAGCAAAGCACCTATTGGGCGCAAATAGGAGGGGTG
>JANSYJ010000003.1 GCA_024742495.1 Bacteroidota bacterium | reverse complement strand
AGTTTAGAGCTTAAGGTTCCGGCCTCTGAGCTCGAAGAGCATCTCTCCAAAGTTCGCTATCAAAGTGCACCGGACCGAGCCAAGCAGGGCCCAAGGCGGAAAGCAAAGCAAAACAAGGCCAGTGAAGAACAGCGGCAAATTACCGCTACGGATCGTGATTTAAAGGAGCTAAAGACGCGTAATAAGAACTGGCAAAAGAGCCAAGATCAACGCCCTGGAGCGCGCCGAGAGAATAGCAAATACACTTCCAATAAAACACATTATAGCCCTACAGACCCCGATGCGCGCATAAGTGTTAAGCCCGGTGAAGCGCGTAAGCTTAACTACCTCAGTCAACTGGCAGTAGACCCTGCTACCCATATCATTACACACATTGGAGCCGACTATGCGGATAAACATGATAGTCGCTGCCTACCGGATATTGTTGAAGCGTTAGAAGGGCGTCTTAATAAGATGGGCTTACTTTTTACGCGCCTCTTGGCTGATACAGGATATAGCAGTGGAGAGAACTATGCCCTACTGGAATCCAAAGGGATAGATGCTTATATACCACCCCATGGCACCTATAAAGTTGGTCCAGAGGGATTTACCTACCATGAGCAGGGCGACTATTGGCTTTGTCGAAACAATCAAAAGGTGACCTATCGCAAAACCTTCATAGAGAAGCGGGGAAATAATAAGAAGAAGCTGTATTTAACCAAGCCCAGTCAGTGCAAGGGCTGTCCCTTTGCCAAAAGCTGTATCGGTAAAAGTCCGGAGCGTCGTATTACCATAACGTATTATCGGGAGCACTATGAACGTATTAAAGCAAAGCTAGCCACCCCTTAGGGAAGGCGAATGAAAAGCAAACGACAAAGTGTAGTAGAGCCAGTTTTTGGAGTACTTACGCAATTCATGGGCATGCGCAAGCTCTATACCAAGGGAATCCGAAATGCCAATAAGCAGATGTTGATGGCTGCAGCAGCTTATAACCTTAAAAAACTGCTCAAACACGCTAAACCACCCATTAAAAGTGTGGCCAACAGTAAGGTCTTAAGCCAAAGTAGACAAGCGCTTGAAAAAGTGATCTGTTGCCAAGTTTTAAGGCAATTTAAGCACCCTGAAATAATGCTAACCTGAACGTGAAAAATGAAGCAAGTGGCCTTAAAACGACGCTAAGCGGATCCGGATTTATTGTTTTCGGAGGGTTGTGCAACGGCTACCTTTGTTGTGCAACGTTTATTCTCTTTAAGGTTGTCCTATTTTAGGCTTTATTTCACTAAATACTTCTATTTTAGAAATCTTAGCACCATCGAAGACTATTTGTTCTGCCATTCGTACAGTATCCGGAGTAAGAAGATTATACTTTACGATAAAACCATTTCTATTTCCAAAGATTTCTATATCTGTCAATTTGTTATTGTTGTTAAGTACTGCTGGCCAAATTTCATTCAACATTTCATCTCGATTTCTATACTTGGCGTAGTCACTAATGAATTGGAAATTCGACACAAGAATTCGCTCCAAAGTTTTGCGATCTTTGGTTTCATATGCTTTGTAATAACTCCGAATAGTTTCTAATTCTTTCATCTTGTAGTCTATTTAGAATGTTGCACAACTATAATAAATGACTAATTAGTGAAGCATTTAATAGTTTAAAAAACCGAAAGCTATCCCGCTAAGCCCTTTCCTCATATATAGTTTCACCCCAAGAAAGCATTAAGCTTGTTCACTTCTTAAAGACTGCACTAAATCGGAGTGCACTTCATCTGTTATGCCATACTTAGGCACAGGCCAATTGAGCTGGGCATAATAAGCAATGGTTTCCTTAATCGACTTCGCTAATGAGCTTGCTTTGAAGTTTCTCGAGGCTTTAATTTTTTCATTGCTAAAGGTGAAATGATCCCCCTCAATCCAAAGTGGGATGTCGGTCCATTGGGCCATTTCCCGCTCATGAAGAAAGGAAGCGGAGGCATTTACTAAGTCGGGCTTCTTATTTAATTCGAGCATGGCCAGCCGAATGATTTCCCCAATGCTATTTTGGGGGCTAGTGGTCACATTATAGCTACCACAAAACTTTTCATGCTTTAAACCCAGGATTATCACTTGCACTAAATCCATCACGTAAGTGCTAGAAAACTTGCGACGGCCCTGCTCCGGAATTAGAAATTCGGATTTATGATAAGTCTGATAAAGCCAATAATAGAAACGATCTGTAAGATCATATTGCCCATAAACCAAGGCTGGTTTTAAAATAAGGTAATCCAGATTTGCCTCCATTAATCGGCGTTCACATTCTGCTTTACGGGCTCCATAGGTAGATAGATCTTCGCTAATGGCCTCTTCCGCTGTACAGGCTAGGAGAGGGGCCTCTTCGCTTTTTAAAGTTTGAGAGGGATCATCGACCTTATAAGCCGAACAGCTGGAAATTAAAATGTACTTCTTAACCTTTCCGAGCTGCTTTAAAATTTCCGAAACGGAATTTGGAAAATAAGCCGAGAGATCAATAACATAATCCCAATTTTGATGGGCTATCTGCTTTACATCATCGGTATAACGATCGCCTTTAATTTTGCTGAGCTTCGGAAATAAATCCGCCCCACTTAATTGACGATTAAATAGCCAAATATCGTAGCCACCATCGGCTATAAGCTGTTCTACTAAATTGCGACCAATAAATTGGCTGCCTCCAAAAATCAGGACCTTTTGCATGGGATTAAAGTAATAGTTTTACCTCTTCATTCCCATTTACGATATCATTTTTAATGTGGAGTTTGTGTGCAAACCAACATTAATATTGAATCATTTAATAGTATTGTTGGAGCCGCTGTTGAAATCTAAGAGCCACTTGAATTTTTCTATATGGCCTGTAAAGCCCAGCATGATCAATTAAGTTAAAGGCCAATGTGATCTTAAAAATCTCCTAAGCCTTTTGCCCTTCAAATTCAATACTGGGTTTTTTAAACAGTTGAATCACTAAATAGCTGAAAACCAATGATGATCCCAAGCCTTCAATTAACACAATACCCGCTGCAGTTATGGGCGACATATAGGGACTCACGCTTTCTTCTTGCTTAATCTCCATCATAAAGGCAGGATCTATTATATCCAAGTATAGGGCTAGAAAAACCGTGAAAATTGAAATTCCAAAGAAGGAGGTCCGCAAGGCAATTTTATAAAGGTCGAAGAAGGAACCATAATGCTCATCTTCTAATTTGGAGCGGTAACGTAAAATTCCCACCCCAATAACAATCATCATGATCACCGCATTAAAAACTCTGAGGTAATATTCATGCGCCATTCCCAAGCTGCGCATACTCAGGAAGAATAAGATTAGAAAGGCGGCTAAGAAGAGCCCCTTATTTTTTGAAATTGATTTTCCATACTTCAAGTAATCACTCATCATTTAATTTTTTTGGGTTAATCGGAAATAGTCTTCCAAAACCACTTCGGCATCTAATTGGGAAGACTTATCCATATAAAGTTGAATTAAGGTATCCGAAGCGCAGCAAAGGAAGATGGCCTCTTCTTCCAATAAGGAAGAGTAAACCTTGGCGGCGAGCTTAAACTGTTGCTCTCCGTTCATTAATTTAAGCTGCTCTGAATCAGGATACTTACTAAATTTAACTGAGAGAGAGTCACAATGTTCATAGGCCGCGCCAATTTCACAAACGATATAGGCCGACTCGGCTCCAGGATAATGAGCAATGGAAAAATTGATTCCAATTGAATCACGTTCTGGGCTGCGTCTTTTTAGTCGATATATTTCCATGGGGCGCTTGCTGAATCGATCGATCTTATAAAAGAAGGACCGCATATTATTGAAGTAAATTCGCGAGTCGCTAGTGGTTTTAAAACTAAGCTCACGATAGTCCACCGGTTTTTGCTCGGGTGCAAATAGAAATGATAGTCCAAAGGCCGCTACAACAAAAAGGAGCATCCCCTTGGCTAATGGATTTAAGCGCTTTAACTTTTTTAAAATCTTTGCCATATCCTTTAAACAAGCGGAGCATTTAAAGGTTTTTATTTTAGATTTCAGTTTATGTCTCAAAAAGCTATTGTTATTGGATCGGGGGTTGCCGGCTTGGCCGCGGCTGCGCGTTTGGCCGCTCAGGGACATGAGGTAAGCGTTTTTGAAGCGACTGAAAATCCTGGTGGTAAGCTCAATGTAATTGGAAATGAGCAGTATCGCTTTGATGCTGGCCCATCTTTATTCACGCTCCCACATCTAGTGGATCAGGTATTTAAAGATTGTGGCAAGAACCCTCGCGACTACTTTAATTATACCCGCAAGGAGGTTGCTTGCCATTACTTTTGGGAAGATGGTACACAATTGAAGGCCCATGCCGAGCCAAAGAAGTTTGCTATAGAAGTAGAATCCAAGCTTGGAGTAGCGCGCGAAAAAGTGGAGCAATACCTTGAAAAGTCGGCCTATATATACCGTTATACCGAAAAGGTATTCCTTCGCAAAAGCTTACACCGCCTAAAGTCTTACCTCAGTAAGGATACCTTAGCTTCTATAATTCGCATGCCAAATTTGGAATTGAATGGAAGTCTGCACAAATTGAATAAAAGGAAATTAAAGCATCCTAAACTCGTGCAGCTTTTTGATCGCTTTGCCACTTATAATGGCAGTGATCCCTATCAAACTCCAGGCGTAATGAGCAGCATTCCCCATCTAGAGCATAATGTGGGAACTTTTTATCCTCGGGGTGGGATGCATCAAATTGCGCAGTCACTTTATAAGTTAGGACAGGATTTAGGGGTGCAGTATCACTTTAATGCTAAAGTAGATCGCATTGAAGTAAAAGCGAATAAAGCTAAAGCAGTACACTGTGGAGCTCACCGTTATGAAGCGGAAATCGTAATTAGCAATATGGATGTGGTGCCAAGCTATAGAAGGCTAATGCCCGATTTAAAGGCCCCTGAGAAAACGCTGCAGCAAGAACGAAGCTCCTCCGCTTTAATATTCTATTGGGGGATTAAGAAAGACTTTCCAGAGCTGGACCTGCACAACATCTTCTTCAGTGCCGATTATAAGGAGGAGTTCCAGCAAATTTTTAAAGAGAATAGCATGGGAGATGATCCCACTATTTATTTAAATATCTCTTCGAAAGAAGGCGAGGGAGATGCACCCGAAAATTGCGAAAACTGGTTTATTTTGATTAATGCCCCCGGAAATACGGGGCAGGACTGGGATGCGATTATCCCTAGAGTTAGAGCGGCGGTTATCAATAAGCTTAGTAGAATCTTAAAGACGGACATTGAAGCCTTAATTGAATTTGAGGATTACCTCGATCCACGTCGCATCGAAGAACGAACTTCATCATTTCAGGGTTCATTGTATGGCGCTGGATCAAATGATACGCTATCGGCATTTTTGCGACATCCAAATTTCAGTCGAAAGGTGGAGGGCCTATACTTTTGCGGGGGTAGTGTTCATCCGGGTGGAGGAATACCACTGTGCTTAATGGGCGCGGAGATTACCGCTAATTTAATTGCTGTGGATTATGCTTGACCCCTTTCGTCAATTTGCCAGAAGTTATGGCTTTTGGATATTAGCCGTGATTCACTTTTTTGGGGTAATTGTAATTTCATTTGCCGACCTCGATTTCTTTGCGGCCTTTACACCGCTTAATTTATACCTGTCCGCAATTTTGGTGCTGCTCGCAAGCCAGGCCGATGATTACCCTAAAATGCTCTACTTCCTTTTAGCGAGCTTTACGATTGGTTTTGGGGTGGAAGTACTTGGTACCCAAACCGGTTTCCCTTTTGGCGATTACCGCTATCTGCATAATTTGGGATTTAAGCTTATTGAAGTTCCCATAGTTATCGGCTTAAATTGGTTCCTTTTGGCTTATAGCACTGCGCTTTGGGCTAAACGTTGGACTATTAATCCCCTTTTACGAATGATTATTGCCGCGGCCTTAATGGTGGGCCTCGACTTTTTTATAGAACCACTCTCCGCCCAATTGGGATTTTGGGCTTGGGCAGGAAATGTAATTCCCTGGGAAAACTATTTAGCTTGGTTTGTGGTTGCTTTTGCTATACAATTCATCTTTGTGAAAATTAATTTGCAACACGATACTAAATTGGCTCGCTGGTATTTACCACTAATAGCCTTCTTTTTTATAATGCTCAATATTTTTTTATGACCTGGTACTGGATAGCCTTAATCGTATTAGCCACTTTTTGGTTTATGGAGTTTGTGGCTTGGTTCGCCCATAAGTATGTGATGCATGGCTTTTTATGGTTTTTACATGCTGATCATCACGTTAAGAAGCCGGGCTTTTTTGAGAAAAATGATGCCTTCTTTCTAATCTTCGCGGTGCCCAGTTGGCTTTGTATTATGCTGGGGCTGATGAATGAGTCGTGGATAGCACCAAGCATTGGAGCAGGTATTGCGGTTTATGGGGTGGCTTATTTTCTAGTTCATGAAGTGTTTATCCACCGACGATTTCAATGGTTTAAAAACAGCAATAGCCTTTATTTGGCCGCGGTTCTAAGAGCCCATAAGATGCATCACAAACATTTGGGAAAGCATGAAGGGGAGAGCTTTGGGATGTTAATTATCCATCCAAAGTACATTAAGGCCGAAATGGCGGCACGCAGAAAGAAATCCAAGGTATCGGTTTCCCGTGCTTAAAGAATAGAGTCTTAATTCTTGTTTTAACTTACCAAAACGGAATAGGGCTCATGTTCGATTTCCACGCTTACATGTTCCTTCATGGAGGTAGAAAGCGATAGGCCTTTAAAGTCGGCCTTTACGGGATAGCGCTTGTGATTGCGATCCACCAGAACTACAGTTTTCATGGTCTTTACAGGATGGTCAAGAAAATACCGCACCCCATAAATTAAGGTGCCTCCCGATTTTAAAACATCATCCACCAAGATCACATTGGCATTATTAAGCTCCATAGTAGGTTCGAGTAAATAATCGGAACTTAAAGGACGATCCTTATCAAATGTCAATTTGCTAATTTGAACTTCCAGGTCGGAAATCGTACCTAAATAAGCATGAATTTTTTCCGCCAGTAAATAGCCTCTTTCGGCAATACCCGCTAGAATGATTTTGCTTTCATCAGAAAACTCTTCAAAGATTTGCCAGGAAATTCGCGCAATGCGATCGCTGACCTGCTTGTGATTTAAAACCTCCGTACTCTCTGCCATAGCCATGGGAATTTGGGCAAAGATACATCAAGCAATCAGCTCTATGAAAATCTCTTTTCCCGACCTTGGCTTGATAGAATTATAGCTCGGCTCTAAGTGGGCAATTTTAAAATGCTTTTCAAAGAGTTGCTGATATTCTTCGAGTGAGCCTCCAAAGGGTGGACCATCATCGCTAAGCGGAAAATTAAAGAGCAAGCCAAATAATCGGCCTCCAGGCTTTAGGAGCTCTTTCATTTTTAAGGCATAATCGGCTCTAAGATTGGGGTCAAGGGCACAGAAGAAGGTTTGCTCCATAATAAGATCGTATTGGCCCTGGTGCTGAAAGAAGTCAGCAAGCAGCCAATTGAGTTTATGGGGCTCATCAAATTTTTCTTGAGCCAAGGCTAAAGCACTTTCGCTTAGATCCAATACGCTAATATTCTCAAAGCCTTGCTCGTAAAGCCATTTGGCTTCCCAAGCCTGACCCGCACCGGGAATTAAAATTTTGGAGGAAAGCGGCTGACTTTCAAAATACTTAATCAAAGGAGGGGAGGCCATACCCATATCCCAAGGGGTATTTTTGTTTTGGTAACGCATTTCCCAATACGTCTGATCTAAGTTTGGAGCCATATTGCGAATTAATAAAACATTTGTGGATAGAGCCTTAAAAGCCCGCATGGAATACCAGACGGGCTTTTTCAGGAATCCATATTATAATTGCATTGGCACTTCCATTAGGAGGAGCTGACTATGATCTGCTCCACTTTCAATCTCCACTTCACTTATATCCCAAAGGCCAAATCCGTCGCGTTTATTTAGCTGCTGTCCGTTTATAGTAAAGGAACCATCTATTACCATTGCAAAAAGCCCATTGCCTTTAGCCGACCTTAATTTATGTTGCACCTTTTTACCGCTTTCAAATTTCCCTAGATCGAACCAGGCATTCTGATGTATCCATACGCCCTCATCATTGGCATTTGGCGACAGGATTTGCATAAAGCGGTTATCCATTTTCGAAGGATCCAAGCTAATTTGATCGTAGCGAGGCTCCACATTTCTCTTATTGGGAACCACCCATATTTGGAAAAACTTCACCGGCCGATCCTTGTTGGCATTGTACTCACTATGGTAAATCCCAGTTCCAGCGCTCATCACTTGAACATCACCACTTTTAATTTGCTCTTGAGTGCCCATAGAGTCCTTGTGTTCTAAATCGCCTTCAAAAGGAATGGTTATAATTTCCATATTCTCATGGGGGTGAGTGCCAAAGCCTGCTCCAGCCGCTACATGGTCATCGTTTAATACGCGCAGAACCCCAAAGTTCATGCGGTCGGGATTGTAATAATTCGCGAAACTAAAGCTGTGCTTACTATCTAACCAACCATGATTGGCTTTGCCGCGATCATCTGCTTTTATAAGAAGGGTATTTTTCATGATGCTAGTTTTTGGATTGGGTAAGTGATTAAATCCTAAATCAGGGTCTAGGGCCTTGTGCCGTTTTAGGTCCTTATTTACGCCTCTAGCTTGGGCCTTTAGTTCCATTAGAGAAAGGGAGGCTAAACCTAAAATGCTGGATTTTAAAAACTTACTTCTTTTCATCTTATTTCAATGTTACAACATCGAAAGTACTGTGAATTTTGTTTTCTTGCAAGTCTCTTAGTCCTATTAATAGATTCTCCTTATGAAGTATTCCTTCTTATTCTTGTTCCTAAATTTTCAAAACATCGGTTTAGCCCAAGCTTTTGAACTTCAAGGCCTTCAATGTCCTAATGAAGAAAACTCCTTTCGTGGCATTTCGGCCTTGGATGAAAATCGCGTTTGGCTTTGCAGCGACCAAGGTGAAGTTTGGTATTACAGTGTAGATGGGGGATGGGAGGACCGTAGTCCACACAGATATGAAAGTATTATGTGGCGCGATATAGAGGCCTTTAACGATAGCACGGCGGTAATTTTAAGTGCCGGTTCACCTGGGGTAATCCTAAGGACCGAAAATTCTGGGAACAGCTGGTATGAGGTTTACCGCGATGAATCGGAGGACATCTTTTTTGATGCGATGGATTTTAAAGGCCCTTTCGGATTCGCTTTTTCGGATGCTCGCGATGGCTATACCTTGGATATTTTGCAAAGCCGAGATTATGGTCAAAGTTGGCAATTGTTTAATAGTGAGCCTGCAAGATTAGTTAATCATGAAAACCAAGGCGGTTTTGCCGCTTCTGGAACTTGCCTTAAAGCTCTGGGGGATAGTTCCTTTATAATTGTGCTGGGTGGGGCGGCCGCTTCTTTTAAATATGTCTTAGATTTTAACAATTGTCTAGATCGGGATTTACCGATAGATTCCGGGGCAAACTCAAAAGGCGCTTTTAGTGTAGATTTAAATGATGAGGGACATATACTGGTTGTTGGCGGAGATTACCGCGCCGATTCCCTAAGTAATAATACTATGGCTATTTCCAGAGATTTTGGCAATAGTTGGTCCGAAGCTCCCTTTCCAAAACACTTACAGTCGCGGTACTGGTCTTGTGTGCAATGGCAGGGCACTAATATCTTCTTAAGTTCTCGCTATGGATGTGCTTTTAGTTTTGATAATGGAAAAAGCTGGGAGCTCAGCGATGAAGCTTATTATAGTATAGACCAGTATTGGTTAAGCGGTCCGAAAGGAAGATTAGGGCGACTGCTACAATAAGAATAATCAAAAAAAAAGGAGCCTCCATGGGCTCCTTCTGGTATTGCTATTTTAATTTCTAGGCCTTTGCCGGTAAAATTTTACTGCGTACTTCACCAAAGCCAATTCTTTGCTCACCATTATCGCAGTAGGCGCGCATAATCACTGTATCTCCATCTAAAAGGAATTTACGCTCCGAACCATCCTTAAGTTTTAAGCTTTTGGTTCCAGCCCAGCTAAGCTCTAGCATAGAGCCATAGTTGTTTTCTTCAGGGCCTGAGATGGTTCCACTCGCCATTAAATCGCCTGCGTTTATATTGCACCCATTAACGGTATGATGGGCTAACTGCTGCACCATGGTCCAGTATAAATACTTGTGATTGCTTTCGCTGATGCGCGTTTCTTCCCCACCTTCAGGCTGAAGATAGACCTCTAGTTTAATATCGTAGGAGGTATTATTAGCGCATTGTAAATAGGGCAATGGAGCGGGATCAGTTTGCTCAGGGCGATCGGTACGATAAGGTTCCAGCGCATCAAAGGTTACGATCCACGGCGAAATGGAAGAGCCAAAGTTTTTACCCAAGAATGGTCCTAAGGGCACATACTCCCATTTTTGCAAATCGCGGGCGCTCCAATCATTAAAGATCACCATTCCAAAAAGGTAGTCTTCCGCTTCATCAACAGTAATACGCTCGCCCAAATGCTTGCCATCGGTGGTAATAAAAGCCATTTCCAATTCGAAATCCATCAGTTTCGATGGGCCAAAAACTGGAGCATCGGCATCTTTAGGCAAGGTTTGCCCCATGGGTCGACGTATATTTTCACCCGATACAACGATAGAAGAACTACGGCCGTGATAGCCCACCGGTAAATGCAACCAGTTGGGCATTAGGGCGTTTTCCTTTCCTCTAAACATTACACCCACATTTGTGGCATGCTCGCGACTGGAATAAAAGTCGGTATAGTCTTGAATAAATACCGGCATCAACATTTGCAGCTCTTCAACCGGAAAAAGAATCGTCTCTTGATGCTGTGCTTGATTTTGCAATCCACTGTTATTCACATCAAATACCTCGGCAATGCGGTTTCGTACTTGTCGAACTGTTGGTTTCCCAAGGGTAATAAAGTCATTGATAGTATCCTGTAAGAAAACATCTTCGGGGAGAGAGATGCCTTCGAAATAGCCCAATTGATGCATGGCGGCTAAATCCACAGCGGTATCTCCAATTCGTGTACCAATTGAAATATGGTCGTCATTGGCCAAAAAAACGCCGAAAGGAATATTCTGTATTGGAAAGTCACTATTTGTTGGAACTTCGATCCAAGACTTACGCGAAGGGTCGTTTGCTGTTGGCATATTTGGTTTAATTTTGAGCAATATTACTAAGATTAAGTCCCGCAGAAAAATCAGTAGCTAAACAAATAATACTATGCCGAAAGATTCTTTGATATTCGACCTAATTGAACAGGAGCGTGAAAGACAAACCGAAGGAATTGAATTAATTGCTTCCGAGAACTTTGCCAGCGATGAAGTGATGCAGGCCATGGGTTCCGTTTTAACCAATAAGTACGCCGAGGGCTTTCCGGGTAAGCGCTATTATGGTGGCTGTGAGGTTGTTGATGAAGTAGAAACCATAGCCATTGAAAGAGCCAAGGAATTATTTGGAGCGGAATATGCCAATGTGCAGCCCCATTCTGGTTCTCAGGCCAATGCAGCGGTTTACCTCGCTTGTTTAAAGCCAGGCGATAAAATCATGGGTTTCGATCTTTCGCATGGCGGACATCTTACTCACGGATCACCGGTGAATTTTAGTGGTAAAACTTTTCAAACTTGTTTTTACGGGGTAGAGAAGGAGACCGGCCGATTAAACTACGATCGCATTGCAGAAATTGCCAAAGCTGAAAATCCAGACCTTATCATTTGTGGCTTTAGCGCTTACAGTAGAGACTTGGATTATGCCCGTTTCCGCGAAATAGCGGACAGCGTAGGCGCCTTACTTTTAGGAGATATTTCTCATCCGGCGGGCCTTATCGCTAAGGGAGTGCTTAATGATCCGCTTCCGCATTGCCATATCGTAACATCTACTACCCATAAAACCTTGCGCGGTCCACGTGGAGGAATCATTTTAATGGGCAGTGATTTTGAAAACCCTTGGGGATTGAAAACGCCAAAGGGAAATGTGAAAATGATGAGTCAATTATTAAATGCGGCGGTTTTCCCAGGAACGCAAGGCGGTCCTTTGGAACATGTAATTGCGGCTAAGGCGGTGGCCTTCGGTGAGGCACTTCAGGATGAGTTTATGCATTATATTCTCCAGGTACAAAAGAACGCTAAAGCTTTGGCCCAGGCATTGGTAGATTTAGATTACCAAATTATTTCTGGAGGCACTGATAATCACAGCATGCTCATTGATCTCCGCAACAAAAATATTACCGGTAAAGAAGCGGAGAACGCTTTGGTGAAAGCAGATATCACGGTAAATAAAAACATGGTTCCTTTTGATGATAAATCACCTTTCGTAACCAGTGGAATCCGCCTTGGAACACCGGCAATTACCACTCGCGGTTTAAAGGAAGCCGATATGCTTAGCGTTGCAAAACTCATTGATCGAGTAATCTCGAACTTCGAAGATGAGGCCAATTTGGAGCAAGTGGCGGTAGAGGTAAACGATTTAATGACGGCCTATCCGCTCTTTAAATGGGGAAATGATTAAAACTAAGAAGCCCGGTTTTATCCGGGCTTTTTTATGCGTTTTATATTGGGCTAAGCACTTAATATAAATATGCTGGGCTTCTTTTCGAGGTCGGGCAGGTTTTTCTTCCAGGCCGAAATAGTTTGGGTTCGGATATACTCTTGGAGGGTACTTATTTCGCGAGCGACACATAAACGGGTCTCCGGATGACAAATGCTTATTAAATCCTTCATCAGCTTTTCATTGCGATAAGGGGTTTCCATAAAAATTTGACTTTGCCCTGTTTTACGGCTATGGTTTTCGAGGTTTTTAATGGCCCGCTTGCGTTCTTGGCTATCGATGGGTAGGTAACCTGTAAAAGCAAAATTTTGCCCGTTCATACCACTGGCCATCATGGCCATAAAAATGGAGGAGGGGCCTACTAGGGGAACAACTCGTATCCCTTCGGCATGAGCTAGATTGACTATTTCCGCACCAGGGTCGGCAATACCGGGAGCGCCCGCTTCGGAGATAACGCCAATATGCTCACCTTTTCTTGCCGCTTCCAAATAAGCGGGATAATCCGCTGGATCCGAAAATTTGTTTGTGGTGTATAGGATCAGCTCCTGCTGATTTTTAGCAGGAAAAACCTTCTTAATAAAGGCTCGGGCCGATTTTTCATTTTCAACAATGTAATGATCGCAAAGGTCCAATACCTTTTTTACCGAAAGGGGTAAAACTTCCAAGGGCTCTATCTCACCCATTAATGAAGGAATAAGGTAAATTTTACCCTGTTTAGCTTCCGATTCTTCCATCATTTATTTTATCAACTATTGTATTGCTGGCACTTTCCAAAAGGCGATAAACCTGCTCAAAACCTTCATCACCACCATAATAGGGGTCGGGAACATCTTGATTGGAACCAGGGCTTAACTCATTTAGAATCAGATCGATCTTTGCCTTATCCGATTCATTGCGAGCCATGCCCATTACATGACTTAAATTGGCGTGGTCCATGACATAGATCTTATCGAATTCATCAAAATCGGATTCCTGAAACTGCCTACCCACCAATTTACTGATGTTTATGCCATGCTTTCGGGCGGTCATGATAGAACGTAAATCTGGTGCTTCACCGATGTGATAAGCGGCGGTTCCGGCCGAATCTACCATTACCTCTTCAGCATTTACTTTAGATCGTAATATACCCTCAGCTAGGGGAGAACGGCAAATATTACCCAAGCAGACCATTAAAATTTTCGTCACCATTTAATTCTTTCGTTAAAGGTAGTTCATGCTTTTAGCAATTCAAATTCTATTTGGGAATACTAATGCAAAAGGTACTGCCTTCTCCTAGGCGGCTCTTAAATGATATTTCACCACCTAAACTTTCAATCTGACTACGAATTAAATAGAGTCCAATTCCGCTGCTGTCGGGATGGTCATGAACGGTTTTTCGATATTTAAATATTTCATCTCCATGCTTTTCCATGTCAATCCCTAAACCATTATCAGCCACAAATAAACGGGTGAAATTAGGTGCATCCTCCAGCCATACTTTTACCCAGGGCTCTTTCTCGGGATCGTGGTAGCGTAGGGCATTACTGATTAAGTTAAACAATACACTCTCTAAATAGGCTGGATAAAATTGCACCTTAAAGTTTGGTGGAATATCAAAAAGCAGTTCGGCATTGATCTCCATGCTTTGGCGGGCTAAAATCTGACGCACTCTTTCGCAGTATTCTAATACCGATAATTCCTCGGTAGGCAGGTCAGAGGCGGAATCTACCTTTAGTAAACTAGATAATTCGTCCAAGGCTTCCATTAGTCCAGTGGCGCTGGTATCTAGAAACTTATGCAGCTCTTCTCTCAGCATCTCATCCCCGGTAACCATAAGCTCCTTGCTTAGCTGTTGAATATTAGAGCCATGGGAGCGGAAATTATGAGATACGATATGCGCGAAGCTGCGAAGTCTTTCATTTTGTTCCGCTATTAACTGCATATTCTTTTGAAAGCTCGTTTCCTTTTGCTTGCGCTCGCTAATATCAATCTCGATAGAGATGTAATTGCTTAATTTTTGATCGTCGTCAAAAATGGGAGTTACTCGACTCTCAACCCAGTATTCACCGCCGTTTTTACGATAATTAATATTTTCAATGACAAAGGGTTTTCCACTTGCTATATTTTCTTGAAGCTTTCCTTCTGTGAGTTTTAATGACATTGGTCCATGCACCAGCTGAACCATATTTTTGCCCTTTGCTTCTTCTAAACTATAGGCGCTCATTTTAGCATAGCTATCATTAAACCACTCTACTTCCATTTGTGGACCTAAGATGAGCACACCATTGGAGGTGCTATTAGCCACCAAAGAAAGTTTTCGGAGTTCAGCTTCTGTTTGATGCTCCTTCTGGATATCACGAATATTGAGGAAGGCCTTGAGCCTATTGTTTCGAGATTGAAAGCTTCCATTTACTTCTAGCCAAAGCCAATGCCCGTTTTTATGTTTAAATCGAAATACGGTTCGAACAGATTTTATGGGATTGGACCAGGCCTTAGCGTAAACGGCCAGCACTTTCTCCAGATCTTTAGGATGAATTAAACTGAGATTATCAACGCCTACTATTTCATTTGGCCTATAGCCCAATAGCTGTTCTACATTGGGCGAAATATAGTCGAATTGCCCCTTGTCATCCAATGTGCCAAAGAGATCTGAAGCCTTTTCAATATAGGATCTAAATCGCGTTTCGGCTTCCACTAAAGCCTTATTGCTTTCTTCAATGGGTCCCAGATCTAGAAAATGAAACCAGGCAATTGGATTGTGATTATGGGCTGAAAAGGCAAAGGCCGAAACAACCACCTTAGTGCTGCCCTCATCTTTTCGCAATAGCATGGTTTGATAGGGTCTTACCTTTTTATCCGCTCTAAGGTCTGAGAGTATTTCATTATTAAGGTCGAGGTGATCGGCAACTATCAACTGCCTCAAAAGCATTCCTTTAAATTCGGATGCCTTATAGCCGAGCATATTTAAGAGGGCCTGATTGCATTCTTGCCATCTTAGAGTTTTTAAATTTAGCTGGGCTACTCCGATTAAGGAACCTTCAAATAAGGCCTTAAATTTTAATTGCTCCGACTTTAATTCGCTCTCACGCTGGTTCCTTAGACTATAGTCGTGCATGGCACCAATAAGTCGGACTGGCGCACCATCTTTATCACGGGCTATAAAACCTCGATCATAAATGTGGGCATATTGTCCATCTGAGCAGCGAAAACGATAATGGCATTCCCAAATTTCCTTGTTATTGGCAAAGGAATGTTCCAAGGAGTCTTCAATGGCTTGATGATCTTCGGGATGCACGCAATCCATCCATTTTTGAGTGGTGTTTAGATCTGCTTCTTGCCAGCCAAAGGCCTGTTGCAAGTTTTCACCCCATACTATTGTTTCCGCTTTAAAGTTCCAATCCCAAATAACATCCTTGGTAGCTTTACTGGCCCACTGAAAGCGTTGAATACTGGTTCTCAGTTGTTCCTCTAAAACTTTTTGTTGATGGATATCCCGAAGAACACTAACATAAGCATTGATTCCGGGAGTGCTTAGATGATTCGTTAAAACCGCATCCACCCATTTATATGTGCCGTCGCGACGCTTAAGGCGATATTGCAAATCTATACTTGCTTCGGGCTCGGATTTAATTTGATTAACAGCTATTCCTTTCTGCGGATGATCATCAGGATGAATAAATGAGAAGCTACTTTGACCTACTAATTCATTTGAGGTATAGCCACTAATTTTTTGAGTTTCCCCGCTGGTGTGCGTAATGATGCCTTTTGCATCACTGAGAAAAAAGGCGCCAAAGTTGCGTTCGAGGAGCAATTTATTTCTTTCGGCATCTTGTTGAAGCTCTTTCTGACTATGCTTGGGATCTTCTATTCGTTTGAATTCCAGTAATTTATAATCATGCTTCTTCCAATTGAATGATTTTCGATGGACTTTTACTTGCGGGCTTTGCTTTCCACTTGGGCCAATTAGACTTCCAATGGCAGGTGCTTCTCCGAGGTCTAGGAGCGAAGACTTGCTGTTACTTTTAGGATCAGTCCATTGAAAGTGCTGGGAAGTATATAAACCTAATGGCGTTCTGCAGCTTAGATCTAAAAAGGAATGGGCCGAAAGGTTACTATAAACCAATTGACCCATCTCATTAAAAATAAGGCATCCAGTTTCTAGTGATTCGAAGATCGAGGTGATGGGATTTTCCGCTAAACTCAGACTAAAGCTTAGTACATCCAAATAACAGGAACGCAATGCCTGATCGCTTGAAAGATGATCTACAGAATCTGACTGCACAAAATAAACCTGCGGATGAAAGGTATGAGGAATTAAGAGCCAATGTTCTGGCTTTATCCAAATTTTAGCTTCTTTTTCTATTTGAAATCCCGCCTGGCGAAGCCTTTCTAAGTCTAAGTACTCACAATTTAAGCAGCCGTCAATATGAAAGTCGAGGGTATAATTCAATGTATTATGGTAAAACCAATTGTTCCTTTTACTCCTAAAGATTGGCAAGAGAAATAGGGGAACAAAAAGCTGGGCTTCAATAAAATCAGGGCTTGCTAAATGTTTAAGCCCTAAATATTCATCCTTTATAACTCTATTAAATCACAATCCTAAAATTAAGCTATTTAGTTGATAAGGAGCAGTCAGCTATTAAGCTTAGCTGAAATGCCACTTAGGTATAATTTCATTTTTGAAAGTCGAAATGCCTGAATTTCAAGGTAAAAGAAATATTGACAAATAAAAAACCCGAACAAATAATGTCCGGGTCTCATTTTATTTTAAGGTTAATTTCTTTCGAAGATCATCTACATAAGTGCGGAAGCGCTTATCAGTTTCGGAAAGATTATTTACCGTTCGGCAGGCGTGAAGCACGGTAGCATGGTCTTTATTACCACATTGTGCCCCAATACTAGCCAGAGAGTTTTTAGTCAATTGCTTGGAAAAGTACATGGCCAATTGACGGGCTTGTACAATTTCGCGCTTACGGGTTTTCGACTTCAGTAGCTCAATTGGCATGTCGAAATAGTCACAAACTACTTTCTGGATGTAATCGATACTAATTTCACGCGTGGTATTCTTCACAAACTTGTCGATCATTTGCTTCGCAAGTTCCACGGTAATACGCTTCTTGTTTAAGGATGACTGTGCCAGAAGGCTAATTAAAGCACCCTCGAGCTCGCGTACATTTGAATTAATGCTATAGGCGAGGTATTCTATTACATCACCGGGCATTTCAACGCCATCGTTGTAAAGCTTCTGATTTAGGATGGCAATTCTCGTTTCCAAATCAGGTACCTGTAAATCGGCACTTAAGCCCCATTTAAAGCGGGATAACAAGCGCTGCTCCATTCCTTGCAGATCCACCGGAGCACGATCTGAGGTAAGAATAACCTGCTTACTATTTTGATGTAAGTGATTAAATATTTCGAAAAAGGCGTCTTGAGTTTTTTCCTTTCCGGCAAATGAGTGCACATCATCAACAATCAATACATCGATCATTTGATAGAAATGCAAGAAGTCATTTTTATTATTGGTTCGAATGGATTCGATAAACTGTTGTTGAAACTTTTCGGCACTAACATAGAGCACCGTTTTCTCGGGATATAGATCTTTAATTTCTATCCCAATAGCATGGGCAAGATGGGTTTTCCCCAGTCCATTACCACCATAGAGTAGCAGGGGGTTAAAGGAAGTGCCACCGGGCTTCTTTGATACGGCATATCCCGCAGAACGTGCTAGTCGATTGCAATCACCTTCTACAAAATTGTCGAAAGCATAGTTGGGATTAAGCTGAGACTCTACATGTACTTTACGGAGCCCAGAAATAATAAATGGGTTTTTAACGCCATTTTCTCCCAATTCCATGGGCATGCTAACCTTAGGGTTTTTTATAGAACCGCGATTACTCGAAGGAATTTTAACCGTGTAAGGCTTGGTATTCCCATAGGTGTTCTCCATCACGATGCTGTAAACTAATTTTGCATCGTCGCCGAGTTCACGAGTAATAGCACTTTTAAGGAGCTTGATATAATTCTCCTCTATCCATTCGTAGAAAAACTTACTAGGCACCTGAATGCTTAGGACATTATCCTTCAGCTTAAGCGGCTTAATCGGCAAAAACCACGTCTTATAACTTTGCGCGGAGATATTGTCTTTTATATAAGACAGACAATTATCCCATACTGTCTTTGCAGTCAGCTCCATATATGATTATAAATTAGCTTTGTATTTAGTTATATCAACGGCCGCTTCAGCTTAAAATTGGCTTTAGACATTCCCCTCCGTTGCTTCGACAAAAGTGTGTAGAAAAAAGTGATAAAAAAAATCAAATTGGTATTGCTAAATACCTTTTTTTAACCGAGCTTAAGAGAGGCGAAATCGCTCTGTATCCCGCATTCTACCGTAGAACCAGCTTAATAATCAGTCACTAAGAATTTATGTATCGAAGTTTAATCTCCACGCGAGTCCGATATGCCGAAACAGATCAAATGGGCGTGGTTTACTATGGTAATTATTCACAATATTTCGAGATTGGAAGAGTAGAGTCACTGAGGGCCTTAAACTTGAGCTATAAGAAAATGGAAGAGGAAGGGATAATGCTCCCGGTATTAAAGCTTGAAGTTAAATATTTGGCTCCTGCTACCTACGATGACTTGATTGAAATAAGCTCTGAAATTCGAGAAACGCCCTCTACAAGGATCACCTTTCATCATGAAATTAGAAATGAAGCTGGTAAGCTTTTAACGATTGGTATGGTACAATTGGTTTTTGTGGATAAGCTAAAAAACAAACCTACTACTGCGCCCCAGTATTTTCTAGATAAGCTAAAACCTTACTTTGATCAAAAGGCCTAAGCCTTGATTAGATATTACCCCAAGCAAAATAAAAAGCCGCTACAAATTTTGTAGCGGCTTTTTTAATGATAACAACTATTGGCTTTTAATTCAGCACAGTCATAACGCTGTTCACGTATTCATACTTAAAGGTGTCCTGATTCTGCACCCAAATAATCGTAATGAAGCCTACGCGGTATTCATAACCTGGATCATAGGCAGAGGCTTCTCCTGACTCGGGACGATAGAAGAAATGACGAATTGGAGTGGTTGACGTTCCAATGATATCGCCAGCACTTAAGGACTGACCAAAAGGAGAGTACTCATCAAAACCAAGGCCCCAAGCAGACTCTTGATTAAAATTTTTCACCAAGACGTTTTGATGATAAAAAGTGTCATTTACCGCCGTAATAATTTTAGTAGAATCTACTGTACTTTCGATATTCACATCCCAAAGACTGGCGTCATTTACGACTTTCACTACGCCAGGGGTATTGTTTAGGTTTAGATTTACTCCAGCAGCAGTATGGTTTTTCGCCACAGCGCTAGCGGTCATATAGGTTTCTATGCGAAAACCAGGATTAATGGTGTCCTTCCAAAACTTCACTTTGGAATCTACCAGCCAAGCGGTATCCGTTCTAGTCACCTTATGGTTAACGGTAGCCAATGGTCTGCGCTCAGAAGCAGTTTCAACCGCATCAAATAATAATGCAGGGTCAACGGTTTGGTCATTTAAATAAATGGCCGGAGCAGGGGCAAGGGGCTGATTCCAAGCGATACTATCTGAAATGGCACTGTATAATGGGTTTCCTGGATCATTTACCAAACTCATTTGAGTAAAGGCTCCTGCATGAGCATCGGCCAATAAAATGCGTGGAATCTCGGATAAATAACCCGTAGAAGGATTGTAAGAGCTGAGCATTAAAGAAGTGCGTACCTCGGGTAAGGCAAGGTCATCGGTAGGAAAGCTAGCTGTTGTAGCAACGGGATCATCTTCACATGCAGTGAAAACCATCATGGCTATAGCCAAAAGCGTGATACGTTTCATAAAATAAATTTCGGGGCAAATTTAGCTTTTTATAGGATGCCAATTTACAAGAGTCTAGTGGCATAGCGGAATTTTCACCCAAATTATTGTTCACTAATAAATCGTTATAAAACTAATGGAGGTTGGGTCTTAGGCTCCAATCCAAGTAAATAGGTAAATGATCACTATAGCCTTTGGTGAAAAATGGACCTTGAAAGGCACGCTTGGGTTTCAAACCAGGTAATCGCCCTTGAGGCTCTAAAAGGAAGGGCGCTTGGAATACGCCTAAGCCGGAAATGAACTTTAAATGGCCATTGCTAACTAGTATCTGATCCAAATAAGCCCACTCACCTTTATAGCGATGGCTGCCCAGCTTTGGATCTAAGTCTAACATCAGGTTTTTCAAATTGGCATTTCTGCAAAGCATCGTCATACTGCTATCTTGAGGCCCATCGTTAAAATCGCCCAAAATTATAAAGGGCGACTTTGTTTGAAGCTGAAGCGAATCGATAAAGCGAGAAAGAATTAAGGCGGCATTTAATCGCTTGGGCATGGATTTTATCTTCCCTCCATAACGACTTGGCCAATGGCAGATAAAAATATTGAGGGTATCCTTCTTTACAGTTTCAAAGGAAGCGAAAAGCATATCTCTGCTGCGATATTTGGGATTATTGGGATCCCGATATGGAATGGCCTTGGATTGGATAAGCTTCAATTTATGCCTTTGATAAATGAGGCCCACATCGATGCCGCGTCGATCGGGAGAATCGTAGTGTACTGACTGATAATTTAATTTTTGGAAATAGCCGTTCTTAATTAGATCGCTGAGAACTGCTCTACTTTCAATTTCAGCAAAAGCTACTAGCGCTGGAGGATTATAGCTACTGTCACTAAGACTAATAATTACCTTGCTTAATCGCTTTAATCGTTCCTTATACTTCCAGTAATTCCATTCGCGACGGCCTTCTGGTCTAAATTCTTCATCTGGGTTTAGGGAATCCCAATAGGGGTGAAAGAGATTCTCAACATTGTAAAAGGCCAAGCGTAAACTTTGATTTTGCCCCTTGATAGGCTTTAGACAAAGAAGGATTAGTAAGGTAAGAAGATATTTTGTCGGTAGATTTTTTGCGATGATGAGACAATTTGAAGATTATCATGATTTTTATAAAATCGAATCGACTCCTGTTCGCCGAAACTTAAAAATCCACCGGGTTTAAGATGTCGAACAAGCCGCTGCACCAAACCATTATGTTGTTGCGATTGAAAATAGATCAGCAAATTGCGGCAAAAGATCAAATCGAATTTTTGGTCGAGTTCATCTTTGGTAATATCAAAGCATTGAAAGTGAACCCTATCAAATAAGCTTGAATGAAAATAGCATAGGGATGAAGTCGCTTGATAGTAATCTTCCAACAAGCCAGTTCCGCCGGAACGGCGATAATTCATTTGAGCTTCTTTGAGTCGCGATTTAGAAATGCAGGGCTTAGCGGCGCGGCTTATTGCCTTTGGAGATAGATCTGTGGCGGTTATTTCTACGCGATCTAATAAATCCAATTCTTTCAGGATAATTGCTAGAGAACATAGTTCTTCACCGGTACTGCTGCCAATCAATAATATTCTGGGCGCTTCTTTATTTCGCAAAAGAGGTAATACATCTTCTCGAATCACTTTAAGGCCACCGGGTTCTCTAAAGAGCTCTGTTACCTGCACCGTGAAGGCATCAATGAATTTCTGGAAATACTTTTCATCGCGAATGAGGAGCATTTGAAGACTGCGCAAATCATCGATCTTAAAAAGGCGTAAAACCTTATCCAACCTACGCTTTAGCGATTTTGGATTGTACAGGCTTAGCATCAAACCAAAATTAGATTCCACAAATTCAATGAAATCTAAAAAAGGTTTTTCCTCGATGAGGCTTGTTGCTTCTAACTTGCTCTGCATACCTTGCGAAGGTAAAGGATATTCAATATGCGAAGCCTATCAACTAAGTATAAGTGTTTACTAGTCGTTTTAATTTTAGCTGCGAATTCAATTAATGCCCAGTTACAATTAATCGAGGATTCTTGGTCGAATGCGGGTAATTGGTTTCAGAGAGACAGCTATCAAAAATCGGATTTGGTGTTTTGGGGTTTAGGCGGAACGGCAGTTGCATTGGCCTTTGTGTATGATTTGGAGCTTCAATCAGCGCTAAGCTTTAATGATCCCGAATTAGGCGAAAAATGGAGCCCTTATATGGAGCCTTTTGGCAACCCTATAAATGGAGGAACTGTGGCCTTAGCCCTTTACCTTGGCGGTGAATGGGCCGGCTATCAAGAATTGAGTTCCCTAAGTTCAACTGTTCTGCAAAGTATGCTTACCGCAGGAGTTACGGTGATGGGTCTTAAGTTGATTTTCCACCGGATAAGACCCGAAGAACAAATCTTTTTAGATCCTTATCAATTTAGAGGGCCCTCATTTCGCAATCAAAACCTTTCCTTTCCATCCGGGCATTCAGCGATGGCATTTTCTATTGCTTCCTCCGTTTCGGCTTATTATGAGGATCCACTTTATTTGGCAATTCCACTTTATAGCCTCGCAGCATTAACTGCCTGGCAAAGGGTTTACGATCAAAAACACTGGCCTTCCGACATAGTAATGGGAGGACTGATTGGAGTATTTGTAGGACGAAAAATTGCCAAATGGCAAAGGGAAAAGGATCAGAGGATTAGTCTTAGTCCCGCTTTATTAATCAATGGCCAGCTCGGCATCGGCATGAGCCTGAAACTAGATCCTATAAAACCTGAATGGCAAAGGCCCTTTTAATCTGACCTCTTAAACTAAAAACGTAGCGACCGGGCATGAGGCTTGTTAAGTCTATTTCATACTCCGGCTGTTTTAACATTTCGGCCGTAAATTCCCCTTTAAGCACCTCAATTCCAGAAGTGTTATAAATGTGATAGGTGCTGCCAATAAAATGATGTGGGTCTTTAAAGGTAATTCTAAAGATTTTGTCTTCATCAACTTTTTGAGCAGGAAGGCGGAAAATTTCTTCCATTAAATGGCGATACTGATCTCGAAAAACGTCAACGGAAAGCTTGTGTAATTTTGGATCTTGACCCTTGGTTCTTTCTTCGCTAAAATAAATTTGATTATTGGAGTAGGCGAGGGCTTCCTTTTGCGAGAAATAGCCCAAATTGTAAGGGAAGGCCTTTAATTCGGAATTATTGCGCCAATCGGCTATATACCAAAGTTTGCTGTAGCCGAGTAAAAACAGGTCGTCGCCATTTGGTCCGAGACTAGCCCCCGCAACCCAATTAAAATGTTTTAGGCCGATTTCGGTTTTAAATGACTTGATATACTGGGCTTCTTGTGTTCTTATTTTAGTGCTAAGAGCATAAACCTTCACCAAGCCATCAAAGGGTTTTGTTCGGTTTTTGGTAAATAGAAACAGAGAGTCATCACTGTAAACCATGGCCTCTAAATCGTAATACCAGTCTGAGCTTTCAATCGGAGGAAAGGCTTTTTGGTCGGCGTATGAAAAGGGAATTCTACCTTTTAATGACCATTCTTCATCACTTAAAAGTCGGGAGATGTCAAGCACCAAAATCTCTAGGTTTTGCCGACTATTATTATTGTTACCAAAATCACCAATATAGAGTAGGCCATTGGCATAGCAGAGGGATTCCCAATCTCGATTAGGCAAGCCTAACAATTTTGGTCTCATGATGAGATTCCCTAAAGTATCTACGATAAAAAGCTCGGCATCATTGCCACCATCATTAATCATGGCAATGGCATTTTCCCCGATAAAAGCCATACCACTCGATTCATCCAAACCATTGGGTAGATGCGCTACTTCATCAGCCGAAAGGCTTTGCCCCATGCCCAGCAAAGGTTGAAGGAATAAGTATAATTGAACCAGAATATTTCGCAGCATAATTAAGCTTGATCTAGGAATAACAAGGAGCCATCTCCATAACTCAAAAAACGATAATTGTTATTTAAAGCATACTGATAAACATCTTTCCAAGCCTCGCCAATTAGGGAAGCCACTAAAAGCATTAAAGTGCTTTTGGGTTGATGGAAATTAGTAATTAAGGCCTTGATTAAACGATGTTTATAGCCTGGCGCAATAATGATTTGGGTTTTAAATGGGAGCCAATCACAGTCTCTACTATTTAAGAGCTGTTCGAGACTTTCTAAGCTTTCAATGGGATCAATGGCCCAATCCTTCTGATCGAAAGCTAACCACTGTGGAACAACAATTTCACCGCTTCCAATTTGTCCCTGCTGATACATGCATCCCAACCAGTACATGCTTTCTAAAGCCCGCAAGGAAGTAGTGCCCACTGGTATTATGGGGCGTCCTGCTTGCAAGGCGCTTTTTAATTTGCTGATGAATGATCGATCTAAAAATGCCTCTTCTGCATGCATTTCATGTTCGGCAACTGAGCTTGAAACGGGCTTAAAGGTACCGGCACCTACGTGCAATGTCAAAAAGTTTAAGTCGGCACCGCCGGCTCTCATCCTATCGAAAATCTCATCATTAAAATGTAAGCCCGCAGTGGGAGCGGCAACCGATCCCGATCGCTTGGCATAAGTGGTTTGATAAGTGGTTTTATCCCTTTCTTCGGCCTTTCGTTTGATATAGGGGGGAAGGGGTGTTTTGCCTGCTAATTCTAAGATTTCACTAAAAGTTTGATCGCCATCCCAGCTTAGTTCAATGTGAAAATGAGCTTCTTCGCGGCCAATTTTTTGGGCCCGTAGTTTAACGGTACCCAAATCCATTACTAGATCATGGTCCTTCCATTTCCTTGCCCCACCCACTAAGCATTGATACTGAATGGAATTTTTCGCCTGCATGGCTTGTTCAATACTCTTATATTGAAGTGGTTCAAGACAAAAGACTTCTATTATGCTATGCTCGTTTTTAGGAAAAAGTAAACGTGCCTGCACAACCTTTGTTTCGTTAAATACCAGCCAGGCGTTCTTAGGCAAAGCCTCATCGATGGCTTGGTACTGACTATCGCTAATAGTTTGATTCTTATAAATCAGCAATTTAGACTTTCCTCTTTCGAGGGGATAAGCTGCAATCCGCGATTCATCAAGCTCATAATTGAATTCTTCTATGTCTATTTGACGATTCATCAAGCCAATTTTGAGGCAAAAATAACAATACCGCCAAGGCAGGGTTTTAAATTTCTAATATTGTGCTGTGAAGCGGGTAGCGATAAGTGTTAGTAATGATTTGGTAACCGATCAGCGGGTGCAAAGGAGCATTTCTGTTTTGGAAGAACAGGGCTATTCCGTTAATTTTATTGGAAGGCAAGTTCCTGAAAGTTCGGATTTTAACCCAGATTACCAGTATCATCGCTTTAAGTTGTGGTTCCACAATGGCTTTCTATTTTATGCGCAATTAAATGTTTGGCTCTTTTTTTATTTACTCTTCCAAAAGCCCTATTCGCTTTATTGGAGTAATGATTTAGACACCTTACTTCCCAATTTTTTAGTCTCTAAGATTTACGGCCGTCCCTTAATATATGATAGTCATGAATATTTCTGTGGGGTTCCTGAAATTCAAAATCGACCGCTTGTAAAGGCAGTTTGGCAAAGACTAGAGGCTTGGATTTTCCCAAAATTAAAATGGCTAATCACTGTAAACGACAGTATTGCGGCTCTATATGAAGCCGATTACGGTATTCGCCCAAGAGTGGTTCGAAATGTGGGAAATTCCTTTTTCCCAAAAAGATTAAAGACTCGCAAGGAATTGGGCCTAAGTGAAGATCATTTTTTGGTGATTAATCAAGGGGCCGGAATTAATGTAGATCGCGGAATGGAGGAGTGTTTAGAGGCTCTAGCGAAATGCGATTTAAAGATTCAATTGCTAATTGTGGGCAAGGGAGATGTGTTGCCTGCCTTAAAAAAGCGAGCACAGGAAGGGGACCTGGAAAACAAAGTGATTTTTATCGATCCATTGCCCTATGCTGAAATGTTGCAATACACGGCTCAAGCGGATTTAGGTATTTCACTGGATAAAGGCAGTAATGTGAATTATCGATTTAGCCTACCCAACAAGCTTTTCGATTATATAAAGGCAGGAATACCGATACTTTGTAGTGAGGTAATCGAAGTGAGATCCATCGTTGAAGACTATAAGATTGGTCGCGTAACCAAGGTTGAACCCAAGGCCATTAAAGCGAATTTGGAAAAGATGCGGGAGGAGGGAAGTAAGCCCTATAAAGCGGCCTTAGCCAAAGCAAAAACTGAACTGAATTGGGAACAGGAAAAACAGGGAATTGTAAACTTATTGGCCCAAATCAATAGCTAGGAGTCGATGCAATCGGAATAAATCAAAACGCCAAAGACTGGGGCCATTGGAGCTGAGATTTTCTATTAGACCTGGTCGCATCAGGCTTAAAGCCCAAAAACAGAGACGGCGCATTCTTAGTTTTTGAACTTGTGTAAGAATACGAATTAACTTAAACTCTGCTCGTAAATGTGGTCGCTTGCTGTAGATCCAGTATAAGGATTCCATGGCCTCCTCACTTTTGGCTAAAAAGCGGGCATTGCGGTCATCGGCCTTGTGAAATTGCGGGTTTTCAATATGCAAGACGCTGATACCGGCATTTTTAAGGTCAAAGCCAAATAAACTGTCTTCGTAACCATAACTGCGCAAATCTTCCTCAAAACGCACTTTATTAAATACTTCACGATCAGCTAAAAAGCAATTGGTTTGAAAATGGGCATAAGGATTTCCCAATCGCTCCTTTAAATTTTTAACCTCTCTATTTTGAGCAAAGGCCCAACGTAACTCGCAACCCGGAAGCGCTTGTTCATCAACATAGCGGCCACCAACTACTACGGTATTTGCTTTGCGTACCTGATAATAATCGTTTACAAAGTGAGGGGCCTGAATAGGATTATCGCCATCGATCATTAAGACGAACTTCCCAAGTAGCTTTTGCGCTAATCGATTTCGAGCGGCAGAACGTCCCAGGTTTTGACTTGCTAGCTCTAAGAATACTTCTGGAATGTCGGTTAAATCGCGTTTCAGCTGTTCCTGCCAAACTGCTCCGGAGCCATCATCGTAAACAACAATTTCGAAATTAATTTGCAGTTTACGACTTTGCTCTGCGAGTTCCTGGATGACCTTTAAAGGCGAAAATTGGTAAACGAGTATGGCAATACTTAATTCCACTAAAGGCTATTCTGTACGGTGCTGAAAACCCGCCCTTGCTCGCACTTGAGCGTTTCATGTGGAAACTTTAAAATGAGGGAATAATCGTGAGTGGCCATTAAAATGGCTCTACCACTATTGGAGATTTGCTCCAGGAGAATCATTATTTCCTCGGAGGTAGAAGGATCTAAGTTACCAGTTGGCTCATCCGCTAAAATCAATTGCGGGTCATTAAGCAGGGCCCGTGCAATAGCTACCCTTTGCTGCTCACCTCCAGATAGCTGATGTGGCATTTGATTTTCTTTATTCTCCATGCCCACCTTGGTAAGTACTTCCTTGATCTTTTTATCGATTTCCGTTTTAGAGCTCCATCCAGTGGCGCGCAAAACGAATTTTAAGTTTTGATAAACACTTCTATCCGTAAGTAGTTGAAAGTCTTGAAAAACAATGCCCAAGCGACGACGAAGGCCAGGTATGTCCTTTTCTTGTAAATCATCCAGTTTGATATCGCAGATTAATCCACTGCCGCTTTTTAAGGGAAGATCACCGTAGAGGGTTTTCAATAAACTGGATTTTCCACTTCCCGTAGAGCCAATCAGGTATTGAAAGTCACCTTGCTTAATATGTAAATCTACATTTTCCAAGATTTGATTTCGTCCTTGAAAAATACTGGCATTGGTAAGTCTTAAAATAGGGTCTCCGTTCATGATAGTATCAAAAGTAGCATATGCTAGCACTATTGTAAAGAAGCGATTCAATAATAATTAACAGATTGCGTTTAAAACTTATTCGAAACTCAAAATATAGGCCTTGCTAATACCCGTACTTTAGATCACGATAAAAATTCGAGCTAATATGCGCATTATCAAGGTTTTAATCAGCCTTTCTTGCTTATTGATCTTTTTTGGCTTTAGTGCTAAGGCCCAGGTTAATCAGCATCTTAAAGGAGCAGAGGATTATTACGAGTTGGCCTTGGAGCTTTTAGAGAAGCAACAGTATGGCAACGCCCAAGTTATTTTTGATCAAATAGCGGCTGATCCCATTTATGGGGATGAGAAGCGAATGAATTCGCGCTACTTTGCGGCTTATTGCGCCATTGAGCTTTATCATGGCGACATTGAAGAGCGCGTTTTAGAGTTTGCTAAAATTCATGAAACCAGTCCCTTACAAAATCGTTTGTGGCTTCGATATGCCAATAATCTCTTTAGTCTAAAACGGTATCGACAGTCATTACCCTATTACGGCAAGGTGGATGCCTATGCCTTAAATAAGGTTCAAAAGGCAGAGTATCAGTTTAAATGGGCCTATGCCTTATTGCAGGATGAGCAAGGAAGTTTGGCGAGTGAACTCTTTCTGAAGTTAAAGGACGGGAAAAGTGCTTATGCCAATTCCGCGCGCTACTATTATGCTCATTTACTTTATGTGGATAGCAATTTTGCTGAAGCCCTAAAAAACTTTTTACCCCTTCAAGAAGATCCAAATTTTGGCCCTTTGGTGCCATATTACCTGGCGCATATTTATTACGGTTTAGAGAATTATGGCAAGCTGGTGGAAGTAGGTGAGGAGCTCATTGCTAACGCCAGTCCTAGTCGCGCGCCTGAAATCGCCAAATTACTTTCGGATGCATTCTATCAGAGTAAGGATTTTGCCAATACCATTAAGTACTTAGAACTCTACCAAAAGAAAGGTGGAAAAATGCGATTGAAGGATCATTATCAGGCGGGCTATAGCTTTTATCAAGAATCGCGGTATATCGAAGCGATTAAATCCTTCAATAAGATTACGGCAGGTTCTAAAGAGATGCGGCAAAATGCCTACTATCACTTAGGTGATTCTTATTTAAAGGTGGGGGAGAAAAACCAATCAATGGTGGCTTTTAAGGCAGCGGCAGATTTAGCGCATGACCCAGATATAACCGAAGATGCCCTTTACAACTACAGCAAATTAAGCTACGAGCTGGCGAGTCCTTTCGAAGATGCAATTCAAGTATTGAAGGATTTCCTGAAAATATACCCGGAGAGTAAATACAAACAGGAGATGAATGGATTTCTTGCAAATATCTACATCACCACTAAGGATTATGAGCGAGCCATGAAGGCCATTAAAATTGCCGGCCTCAACAGTCCGGAGATGAAAGGCATTTATCAGCAAATCGCTTTTTACCGTGCCTCGGAAATGTTTAATGCCTTGAAATTTTCGGGTGCTTTAAAGAAGTACGAGGAATGCCAAAAGTATCCAGAGAATAAGGCCTTGGCCAATTTAGCCCAATACTGGATCGGTGAGTGCCATTATAGATTGCGTGATTATGAAAATGCGAAATCTAGTTTCGTAGCCTATCGAAAGGGAAATGGCGCTGCCGCACAAAAGGTATTTAATCGTTCTTACTACCATAGTGCCTATTGTTCTTATAAACTACTTGACTTTAAAGGCGCCGCGGATGATTTTAGAGTTTTTGTGCGGGATGCCCAAGCCAAAGATCCACGCAAGGCCGATGCCTATTTGCGATTAGGGGATGCCTATCTTTTAACCGGTGGTTATTTACTAGCGAGCAATTTTTATCAAAAAGCGATAGAATCCAATAGTGTGGAATCGGATTACGCATATTTCCAAAGAGCGGTATGTTTAGGTTTAGATGGGAAATCGAATGGCAAGGTGCAGGAGCTAAAAACCTTGTTAGGCCGTTATTCGCGATCGGTATATGCCGAGAAAGCCAAGTTCGAGCTAGGACTAACCTTCTTGCAGATGGATGATTATACCAATAGCCTTCAGGTATTTCAAGAATTTGAAAAGGAATATCCCAATAGCGATCGACTGGTAGAGGTGCAATTGAAGGAGGGTTTAATTTTTAGTAATCGCGATCAAAATCAAAAGGCCATTACTACTTATAAAGAGATTGTCCAGAAATATCCAGAAACGAAAGAAGCCTATGAAGCGATTCGCTTGGCGGAAATCGTTTATAAGCGAGAAAGGAATATTACCGAGTATTTAGATTGGGTATCCACCATTGAGTTTATGGATATTAAAGAATCGGCGCTTGATTCTACCGCCTATAGTGCCGCTTTTGATATTTATACTGAAGGCAATTATGAGGAGGCCTATAAAGCCTTGGGCAGCTATTTATCTCGTTTTAAAAGCGGGGTTTTTAAAGAACAAGCGCAATACTTTGCAGCCGATGCTGCGGCGAGAACCAATAAAAACAAAGAGGCTTATGCGCTTTTTGCAGCGATAGAGCATAGCACCGTAAGAGAGATGAAGCAGCAAGCCTTACCATTCCTTGCAGCGCAAGATATGCGCGATAGCAGCTATGCCTTGGCTAAAGAACGCTACGGCCGATACTTGCTTATCGCGGAAAGCAAAGAACAGGTGCTTAAAGCGCGACTGGGTTTAATGCGCAGCAGCGATAGGCTAGGTGATGAAGATGGAGTTTTAGAGCATAGCAATGTCCTTTTAGGAATGGAGCAGCTTGAGCCAAACCTTAGAACAGAAGCCAATTTATTGCAAGCAAGAGTTTACTTTGAAAAGGCTAACTATTCGGAAAGCTATGGCAAATTTCAACTTGTAAAAGAGACTTCGGTTGGAGATCAAAAAGCGGAAGCTTTTTACCACCAAGCCTTAATTCTACAAAAGCAGGAATCCTACGATAGCAGTAATAATCTCATAAACCAAATGATTGAAGCTCTTCCATCATACCGTGAATGGAAAATGAAGGCTTTACTCTTAATGGCTTATAACTTTTGGAAATTGGATGATATTTTCCAATCTAACTACATCATTGACTTTATTATAGGAAGTAATGACTCGGAGGATTTGGTAAAAGAAGCCAAAGCCTTGCGCAGCGATATTGAAGCGGCAGAGGCCAAGGCTATTGCCGAGAAGGAAGCCTTATTGCGTGAACAAGAGTCGCCCATTAGCTTGGATGAGGATGGCGATTTAAAGTTTTTAGATGCTCCAGGTGAAGATCTGCCATTGGAGGAACCCGAAATAATTGAAAAGTAATATGCGAAAACTAGGAATCACTTTGCTGATGTTTTCAGCATTGAGCGCCTTTGCTCAACCCGATAATTTAGGTTCACTCGAACTGAAAGTTACCGATCGTTACAAAGCCCAGGTTAAGGATGCCAGTAAGATTTTGGAACAACCCAATTATCAGGATAGCCTAAACCAGAAAATTGAGGTCCAATATCGGATTAGCAGTCAACCTTTAGCGGTGCGCATGCAGCCCGAGATTTTAAGCCCGGCTAGAATTTCTGCTATTGAAGTACCTGAGCTTTACCGTGCTTTTATTCGCGGTGGCTATGGGGCCTATAATACTGGCTTGGCCGAAATTTACTACAATAGCAAAAGAAGTTCCCAAAGAAGTTATGGTTTCGATTTCCGCCATCTCTCAACAAATGGCGGAGTTTCGGACATACTATATGATGATAATGCCTTTTCTAGGAATCATATTGGAGCCTATTACAATCGCTATTTCCGCAAGTACACCTGGTCGGTACAAGGTGGAATTGATTTAGATAAATACAGCTATTATGGGCGTCCGCAATTGAACTTTCTACCCAATGATGATACCCTTACTTTGGGCAAAGCGCCTTACAATTGGTACCGCAGTTTTTCCATTCAAACTTCTATAAAGGAGTCCAAGGAAAAGGAACTGGGCTGGCTAAAGCAGATGAATTTAGGCTACAATTATCTTTATGATAATTACAATTCCTCGGAACATGATTTAAATTTAAATTCGGATTGGGTTTTACCCGCAGGCGATAGAGATTTGTTCTTAGAACTCAATAGTGCCTATTTCACCAATCGCTATGATAGCCTTTATCAAGGTGCCGATTCCACTAATGTATTTCAGCAAAATTTCGTTCAATTTCAATTGAAGCCCTATATAAGGGTAGAGCAAGATGAATACGCCCTAGACTTTGGTATTAATCTATATTTTGTTGGGGCAGAAGAGAGCATTCCAATGGAGTCTGAAAGTGGCGCTTATTTCTTTCCGGAACTCATTTTACGTTACCGTGCGGTGCCAGAGGTACTTAGTGTAGTAGGAGGAATAACCGGTTTATTGGAACGTAATAATTATCGACAATTAAGTCAGATGAGTCCTTTTATTTTGCCCGGTCAAAACACGGTGCCAAGTAGAACGATAAAGGCTTTTGTAGCCTTAGAAGGCATATTAAGTAGCAATACTTCTTTTTATGTGGAAGGCGGTTATTCTAACCTTCGTTCGGATGCCTTTTTATATCGAAATCCCAGCTTTTATACGGATACTGTTTCTTATGGTCTCGAGGTGCTCTATCAAGATTTAAGTGCCTTTTATGCTAAGGGAAGTATAAGCTATAATTGGGAGGAGAAGTTCTTGCTTTCTGCTTCTGCTATTGCACGCGATTTTGCCCTGTCGGAAGGAGAGCAGGCTTGGTATCGACCGTTTTTTGAAGCACAGTTGGAGAGCAGTTATACCTATCGTGAGAAAATAGGTTTAGCCTTAAATTTAAACTATATCGGAGCTCGACATGCTTTTAGACAAGAAGAGAATTTAAACTTCGAGTCGATGTTAAAACCCTATGTAGATTTAGGCTTAAAGATTGACTACCATTACAATACACGTGTAGGCGCCTTTATAAATTTCAGCAATTTACTCAATAGCGATTACGATATTTTCTTAGGCTACCGAGCGCAGGGTATAAATGCCATGTTTGGCTTCACTTACCGTCTCTAAGTTAAATTGAGCATTGTAGTTTTGCCCTTATGAATGAAACACCTTCTACCTTTAAAAAGCGAATTCACGTTCGCTGGAGCGATTTAGATCCAAATGGACATGTTCGCCATTCGGTTTATTACGATTTCGCTGCTCAAATGCGTACCGAGCTTTTTATTGAACGTGGCATAAAAGTTCAGGATATGGCTGCCGCTGGCTTTGGTCCAATATTATTTGAGGAAAAAGCAAGCTTTAAACGCGAGCTCCACTTTGGTGATGAGCTATTAATGACGGCGGCCCTTAAAAGCCTAAGAGAAGATTACGGGAGATTTGCATTTGTACATGAAATTTGGCGTGGTGAAACTTTATGTGCCACCGTTGAAGTTTTAGGAGCTTTTATAGATTTGAAGGCTCGGAAATTAACGGTACCTCCTCAGGATTTTATCGATAAGCTTAGTAACTTACCGCGCCACGAAGAATTTAAGTGGTTAGCTAAAGACTAGATTAAAACAGAATATGAATTTATTAGAAGGCAAAGTAGCCCTCATTACTGGGGCTTCCAAAGGTATTGGCAAAGGAATAGCAGAAGTATTTGCGAAAAATGGTTGTCAGGTAGCCTTTACCTATCTCTCTTCTGCTCCTCAAGCAGAGGAAGTTGAAAAGGAATTATCATCCTATGGCCCAAAATCAAAAGCTTATCGCTCCGATGCTTCTGATTTTAAAGCGGCGGAAGACTTAGTAGCGGAAGTGCTTAAGGATTTTGGAACCATCGATATTCTTATTAATAATGCCGGCATAACCAAGGATACGCTGCTTATGCGGATGACGGAAGAGGATTTTGACCGTGTGGTGCAAATCAACCTTAAGTCCATTTTTAATTTAACCAAAGCCGTGCAGCGCACCATGTTGAAATCGCGCGCCGGATCCATCATTAATATGAGTTCGGTAGTTGGTATTAAAGGAAACGCCGGACAGGCAAATTATGCCGCTTCAAAAGCAGGGATTATTGGCTTTACCAAATCGGTAGCCTTAGAATTAGGCTCTCGAAATATTCGTTGCAATGCAATTGCGCCCGGCTTTATTGAAACAGAAATGACCGAAAAACTGGATGAGAAAACCGTTCAGGGATGGCGAGATGCTATTCCATTAAAACGCGGCGGAAATCCGGAAGATGTGGCCAATGCCTGCCTATTTTTAGCCTCTAACTTATCGGCATATATAACCGGACAAACCCTACAAGTAGATGGAGGGATGTTGACCTAGGTCGGCATCAGCATTATGGAAATTAATTTCGTTTACGCTCCCATATTATTAATTCCTGGGGCTATTCTTTTAGCCTTAGGAATTTACTTTTTTTACTTCCGCTCATCTGCCTATAAAGGTCGCCGAAGATGGACATTAGCGGGATTGAGGTTTATAAGCCTATTTGCAGTTTTGTTCTTTTTATTGCAACCTTTTATTCTACAACGCGAGAATTACAGCATCAAGCCTAGGCTTATTTGGTTGGAAGATCAATCCAATTCAATGCATTTTCATAATGACTCAATGCGATTGGATTCGGTTCTTTTAAACTTGCAAAAGTCAAGATCTGGGCTGGATGATAAGTTTCAACAAACTTGGCTTTCCTTTGGGGCCGACCTTGGAGAAAGTCCAGAAGCTATAAATCCAAAGTATAGCAATCTGCATTATGCTTTGTATAAAAGTAGCGATCAGTTTTACGGGGAAGATATTGCGGCAATCGTTCTCATTAGCGACGGTATTTACAATCAGGGCCGCAATCCAGCTCAATTTGAAAATCGAGGCGACTCCTTGCCGATTTACAGCCTAATGCATGGAAACACCAGTCAATTAAGGGACCTATCTATTGCTGATCTTCGTTACAATTCCAAAATTAGTCAGGGTCGCAGCCTTAGCCTCGAAATTGACATAGCCGCAATTAATGCCTTAGGTGAAGATGTTGATCTAAAATTGTTAGATGCTCAAGGAAAGTCGGTGGCCTTGCGGAGATTTAGGGTAAATCGCAAGAATTGGTTTGAGAGCATCATCCTGGAAATTCCCTGTAATGATCTGGGCTTTCAGAAATACAAGTTGGTTGCGGCTGGCTCTAGGGCAGACGCCAATCCACAGAATAATGAAAGGAGTATTGGCTTTGAAGTAATTGATGAAGCTTTTAAGGTGCTCCTATATAGCCCTAAAACCCATCCCGATGTTGGGGCAATTCGTCAAGCTTTAAATACGGCGCAGAATTGGGAAATCAAATATGTGAGTAATCGTGAAGATATAGAGCTCGAAGAAGTTAAGAGCATTATAGCCTTTGACTGGGACCTCGACCTACTGGATGAAATTAGAATTAAAAAAGTGCCCAGCTTGTTTATAGCTTCCGCTGAATCGCCAATTGATCTATTGGGTTTTAATGGATTAAGTAGGGAGGAGGAGCAGCAGTTTGGGCGAATCAATTCGAATTTGGGTCTCTTTAAACTAAGTGAAGAAGATCGAGAAGAAATAAATACTTGGCCCCCGATCCGCGGCGTCTATGGCAGCATAAATTCACCAACTTGGGCCGAAGCTCTTCTATACAAGCGAATTGGTGCAATTGACTTATCCGAAGCAATTGCCTTTAGTGGGGAGCAAGATGGTTTAAGGACAGGTATATTTATTGGAGATGGATTTTGGCGCTGGCGACTATATAATTACAAGCATCGCGAAAACACCGATGCCTTCGATAATTTTTTCCGTTCCTGGGTGGATTACCTGCAATCGCAAGAACGTGAGGAACAACTGGTATTGGAATTTGAGAACCAGATTTACGCGGAAGAGAGCTCTAAGGTACTGGCCAAATTATACGACCCAAGCGGAGCGATGGTTAATCAGCCAGATATCGACCTGCGATTAAGTAGTGAGGAGGGAGGGGCTCAGTATGATTTTAAATTTAGCCGTGAAGCCAATTTCTACCGTTTAAAACTGGATGGATTACCGGCAGGTTTTTATCAATATCAGGCAAAAACGCAATTGGGATCAAAGCAATATCAAGTAAGCGGAAGAATTTGGGTTCGTGCCAATGCCTTGGAAGAACAAGATTTGCAGGCTCGGCGAGATTTACTTCAATACCTTTCAGTGAAAAGTGGTGGTAAATCCTATGAACTAAATGACTGGTCTAACTTGTTAAATGATTTGGAAGACTTAAAAGCTCCTCGACAATTAGTTGAACGCAAGAATAAGCGCGAATTAATAAGCAAATGGTGGCTCTTCTTTGTAGTTTTGACTGGCTTAAGCCTAGAATGGTTTTTGCGAAAATTCTGGGGGCATTATTAAATTAATAACACAATTATGAATCAAAGATCAACCTATTTAATTATTGTAGGTTTTATTGCCATTTTGGTGGTAATTCTCACATGGAACTCGATCACATATACCATTGAATCTGGGGAAAAAGCAATTATCTTCCGCAAGTTTCAAGGTGGTTTGGACAAAGAAAATGTTTACGGCCAGGGCTTTCATTTAAAATGGCCATGGGATGATATCTACACCTATGACGTGCGTAAGCGTGAGGCTCGCAGCTCAATGGATGTATTAGACCGCAATGGTTTAACCATCACCTTAGAGCTTTCTTATCGCTATTATCCAAAGCAAGATCGCATTGGTTTCCTTCACGATGAAATTGGAGAGAGTTACCACGAGAAAATTATCATTCCTTACATCCGTTCTGCCGCCCGTGAGGTAATCGGAAAGTATAGCTCCGAAGAGTTATATTCTAGTAAACGTGAGGCTATTCAACTTGAAATTTTTTCGAGAACCAAAGAGTCATTGGACAAAAACTACTTGATATTGGATGCGGTTTTAATTCGTGAGGTGAAATTACCGGCTAAGCTAAAAGCGGCTATTGAGCGTAAGCTTGAGCAAGAACAAGCTTCTTTGGAATATGAGTTTAAGCTAGAGCGTGCTCGCAAGGAGTCTGAACGTCAGCGTATTGAAGCAGAAGGTAAGGCCCGTGCGAATAAAATTATTAGCAATTCATTAACCGATAAGATCTTAAAGGAGAAAGGTATTGATGCCACCCTTAAGCTTGCCGAATCTCCTAATTCCAAAGTTATAGTAGTTGGGTCCGGTAAAGATGGATTGCCATTAATTTTAGGAAACCAATAATAATTTAGAAAGATGTCAGACGAAATTCGCCAACTCGAGCCCAAAAGGGTTTGGGGTCATTTTGCCGAACTAAATGCTGTGCCACGTCCTTCAAAAAAGGAGGAAAAGGTTCAAGCCTTTATGATTCAATTTGCCACCGATTTAGCTTTGGACTGGAAACAAGACGAAGTAGGTAATATATTGGTTTCCAAGCCAGCTAGCCCAGGAATGGAAGATCGCAGGACGGTTGTTTTACAGGCTCATCTCGATATGGTTTGTCAGAAAAACAAAGACACTGATTTTGATTTTGAAACGGAAGGTATCAAGATGTATGTGGATGGCGACTGGGTTAAGGCCCGAGGCACCACATTAGGGGCCGACAATGGAATGGGAGTCGCTTCCATAATGGCGGTATTGGCATCAAACGATATTGAGCATCCACCATTGGAAGCACTTTTTACTGCTGATGAAGAAGCAGGTATGACTGGCGCTCATAATCTTCAGCCCGGTTTTTTAAGTGGCGACATTTTGATGAATCTCGACACAGAAGACGATGATGAACTAAGTATTGGCTGCGCTGGCGGAATTGATACCGACGTAGAATGGAACTACGCTGAAACAGATACCACCTCAGATGAAGTGGCATTCAGCGTAAAGGTTACGGGTCTTTTTGGTGGTCATAGTGGTATGGACATCGTTTTTGGACGCGGGAATGCAAACAAAATCCTCAATCGCTTGATCTATGATCCTAGTGATCGCTTCGCTTGGAGTATAAGTTCCTTTGAAGGCGGTGGCTTGCGCAATGCTATCCCTCGCGAAGCTGAGGCTTTAATTGTGGTTTCAAAGGATAAGGCTGAGGAAGCCGAGGCCTATTGGCAGGATTTAGGTGCCGCCTTGGTAAAGGAATTTGCCACTACCGATCCTAATATCACCATAAAGGTTGATGCGGTTGATTTACCAAAAACTAAAATGGTGAATGATGACTTTCAACGGTTTTCTGCGGCCTTGCAGTGCACCCATGATGGCATCCGCCGGATGAGTCAGGATGTAGAAGATCTGGTAGAAACCAGTAATAATGTTGCGCATGTAAGCTTAGCAGGAGGGACGATGAGCTTAAAGGCTCTACAACGCTCCGATCGTGAGAGCGCCAAATTTGACATAGCCGATAGCATCGGTGCACCTTGGCGTTTACTCGGTGCTAAGGTGGAGCATAGCGGCTCTTACCCGGGATGGAAATTAGATCCTAATGCGCCTATGCTTGGCATGATGAAGGATTTGTATCAAGAGCTGTTTAAGGAAGAGCCGCGGGTTTTAGCATGCCACGCCGGTTTGGAGTGCGGGCTATTAGGTCAACATTATCCTAACTTAGAGATGATTTCTTTTGGTCCAACTATTAAGAATCCGCACTCGCCAGATGAGAAAGTGAAAATTGCGTCGGTGGAGAAATTTTGGGGCTATTTCATGGAAGCTCTTAAAAGGGTTCCAAAATCCTAAAATTGGGAGTATTTTCGCGTCACCTCTCAAAAAAGCGCGAAATTGATTCAAACGAGCATTGATATTGTGGAATGCCCTCGTGATGCCATGCAAGGCCTTTACGATTTTATTCCCACCGAACAGAAGATAGCCTACCTCCAAGATTTATTGGAAGTAGGCTTTCATACTTTAGATTTTGGAAGTTTTGTTTCTCCCAAAGCCATTCCTCAGCTAAGAGACACCGAAGCGGTACTTAAAGGTTTGGATCTGAGTGATACCAAAACTCAGCTCTTGGCCATTGTGGCCAATTTACGCGGAGCTAAAGCTGCGGCCCAACAAGAAGCGATTAACTTTTTAGGATATCCATTCTCGGTATCAGAAATATTTCAAAAGCGAAACACCAATAAATCAATAAAGGAAAGTCAGGAGCTTGTAAAACAACTGCTGGACTTAAGTTCCAATAGTTCCAAAGACTTAGTGGTGTATGTTTCAATGGGTTTTGGTAATCCTTATCGCGAGTCATGGTCTGTTGATATCGTAGAGGATTTTTGTTCCGCATTGGTAGATATGGGGGTGAAAACGCTTTCGCTGTCTGATACCATTGGAACTTCTAACCCCGAAAGTATTGAGCATTTATTCGGAAAGCTTATTCCGGCTTTTCCGCAGGTTGAGTTTGGTGCGCATCTGCATACCCACGCTCATAATTGGCGCGAAAAAGTAGAGGCGGCTTATGCCGAAGGTTGCCGTCGTTTCGATGGCGCCATAAAAGGTTATGGCGGTTGCCCAATGGCTGATGATGATTTAATTGGAAATATGCCCACTGAAAAGCTATTGAGCTTTTTTAATGAGCAAAAAGTAGATCATGGGGTGGATATGTTAGCCTTTGAATCAGCTTATAATCGAGCATTATCAGTTTTTCCTGCATAAAACATTTTCCACGGTTACGAAAAAATAGCTACGCTTCCTCAAAATAAAATCCTTGATTTTAAGCTCATCAAAATTAAAGGATTAAGCATGGGATATCCATTATTTAAAGTAGTCTAAAGCAGTCTAACTTTTTACGCAATAAGTCTGTAGGTCAAGTAGGTAAAGGTTTTTAAGTTGTCAAAATACTTGACTGGAGTTAAGTTGACTTGTATATTTGAGTAAAACAAGGCCCCCTATGTTAGACGCAATTTCACTCGCTAGAACCATCAAGGAGTATATTCAAAATGAAGGAAGAACCTTAGCGGTTAGTCAGGGTAAGATGCTCAAAGATTGCGAAATCAACTTTGCTTTAAAGCAAGAGAAACAAACGGCCTAAGGACTTATCTTCGCCTTAAAAATTAGTGTTTCACAAATTATATCAAACAAAATTCCCTCCGCCACAGCTGTTGATGGTTTGGGATGGGGATTGTTCTTTTTGCCGCTATTGGATTGATTATTGGAAAAAAATGTCGGGTTCATCTATTCAATTTGAGCCCTATCAAGAAGTAGCCAAAGATTTCCCGGATATTGAGGAACAGAACTTTAAAGAGGCGGTTCGCTTTATTGCCACTGATGGTTTGGTTTACAGTGGACCGGATGCGGCATACCGCAGTTTATATCATTTAGAAAAGTTCAAATGGCTCCATCGCAGTTATGCAAATAATGCCATTTTCCGAAATATTAGTGATCATCTCTATCAATGGATTGCCAATAATCGCAACTTTTGCTTTCGCATCACAAAATTTCTATTTGGCTCAGATCCAGAAAGTCTTAAACCTTTTTGGTTCATTTACTTGTTTGTATTGCTATACCTACTGTTGATATAACTGCAGAGCTTAAGAAGAATAGTATTTTTACCTCATGAAAGATGCGGAGTGTATGCCTTACCGGGAGACCGGTTATTTTAGTAATCTTATTCTCGACTACCTTGATGAAAAGGATGAATTAAAGGAATTCGTCTCAGATTTCCCAAGTCTAGATGCCTTTAAGAATCGTATAAAAGCAAGAGAATCTTTTTCGCAAAGCCATAGATTTAATCTGCAAAGCTCTTTTAAGGCGCAATATGAAGAAGCAGGAATAAAGTTGAATGCCGCGCTCGAGGATAATCTCGATTTGCTTAGCCGCGCTGATACTTTCACCGTAACTACTGGACATCAGCTAAATATCCTTAGCGGGCCATTGTATTTCATCTATAAGATTGTAGGAGCCATTAATTTAGCCAAGCGTCTTAAATCAGCTTACCCCGATAAAAATTTCCTTCCCGTTTACTGGATGGCCAGTGAGGATCATGATTTTGAAGAGATATCCTTTATTAATTTATTTGGGGGAAAGTTAAAATGGCAAAATAGCCTTAATGGAGCAGTAGGACCCATGCCCACCTTTGGAATGGGCAAAGTCATTGATGAGCTCGAAAGTCATCTAGGTCCTGGTAATAAGGCGGCAGAGATTATTCAAATTTTCCGGGATGCCTATCACGAACAGCCAGATTTAAGTAAAGCCACGCGCTATTTCGTGCACCAGCTTTTTAAAGATGAGGGGCTTCTCATTTTGGATGCCAATAGAGCCGAGTTAAAAAAGGCCATGATTCCTCATTTTAAAAAGGACCTGATTGAACACAGCCTACATCGAGAAGTAGAGAATCAGAGTGAAAGCTTGCAAAAGAACTACTTCGCTCAGGTTCATCCAAGGCCCATAAACCTATTTTATTTGATGCCCGGAATAAGGGAGCGAATAGAAAAAGTAGATGGTAAATGGAAAGTATTAAATACTTCATTTGAATTCAATGAGGCGGAACTTTTAGCGGAATTGGAAAAACATCCTGAACGCTTTAGCCCCAATGTGGTATTAAGGCCTCTTTACCAAGAGGTAATCCTTCCAAATCTAGCTTATATTGGCGGCGGTGGAGAGCTGGCTTATTGGTTTCAACTCAAAGCCATGTTTGATTTGCAGGATGTGCCCTTTCCAATTTTAATGCTGCGTAATTCGGTTTTGCTTTACGCTGAAAAATGGGCCAATAGATTGCAGGACCTCCATTTAGAGCCAAGAGATCTTTTTCAGAATCTAGATGATTTAAAAGCGAATTACCTTAAGCAGCGTTTTCCAGAAGATGCTGATTTAAATCGCTTTGATGCAATAATCGATTCCATGTTTAGTGATTTAGAAAAAATTGCGGAGCTAACAGATGAAAGCATGATGGGGGCGGTAAATGCCCAAAGACAAAAACAGCTAAACGGAATCGAAAACTTGCGTAAAAAGCTAATCCGCTCTGAAAAAAGAAAGCATAAAGAATTGATGGAGAAATTGGAAAGGGTGCATGAAGCCCTTTTTCCCAAAGGCTCACTTCAAGAGCGCCATGATAATTTAAGCCAGTATTATGCCGATTATGGGCCTCAACTTATACAGTCTTTACTGGATGCCCTGGATCCGCTCGATTTTCGCTTTAGCCTCCTTAGGCTATAAGTTGTATTTTCGAGCATCAAAATCAAAACAATGCGTAAAATAGGCTTTCTAGCCATGATTTCTCTACTTGTAAATCAGGCCTGCACCAATCCTCAAGAAGCCCCAACTAATCTTGAAAAAGAGCAATCTGAAATGAAAGAATCTGCAAATGACTTTCAATGGCAAACAGAGCAGTTTGCTGATTTAAGAATTCTTCGATACCAAATTCCTGGATGGGAGAAACTTAGCCTCAAGCAGAAAAAATTAGCCTATTATTTATGTCAGGCCGGAATGGAAGGTCGCGATATTTTATGGGATCAACTTTACCGTCATAATTTAGAAATACGCAAAGCCTTAGAAACCATTCTAAGCAATGTTCCTGAAGATAAAGGAGCGGAGTGGGATGCTTTTTTAGTTTATGCGAAACGGGTCTTTTTTAGCAATGGTATTCATCATCATTATAGTCATGCTAAAATTGAAGCTGACTTTTCCGAAGAATACCTACGAGATTTAATGTCGAAAACCGGCGCTAGCCTAAGTGAAGAAGCTTTTGCTGTAATTTTTAATGATGAAGACGCCAAGGGAGTAAGCAAAGATTCTAGCAAGGATTTACTCTTAAACTCAGCGATTAACTTTTACGATGCCGACATAAGCGAAGAAGAAGCAATTGCCTTTTATGCCGCCAAGGCGATTGAAGGAGCTATGATGCCAGTTTCACAGGGTTTAAATTCCAAATTGGTGCGAGAAAACGGCCAGTTAGTAGAAAAGGTTTGGCATATCGATGGCCTTTATAGCGCCGCAATTAGCAAAATTGTTGACTGGTTAACATTGGCTCAAGGGGTAGCGGAAAATCCCCAACAGGCAAAGGCCCTGGCCTTACTAATAGAATATTATAAAACCGGTGATCTTAAAAAATGGGATGAGTACAATATTGCCTGGGTAATGGATACAGCCAGTACGGTTGATTATATCAATTCCTTTATAGAAGTATATCATGATCCTTTAGGTTATAAAGCCACTTATGAAACAGTAGTTCAAGTGAAGGATTTAGATGCCAGTGAAAAGATGGCAGTAATTTCTGAGAATATTCAATACTTCGAGGATGAAAGTCCGATAATGGATATTCATAAAAAAGAGAAAGTAGTTGGCGTTTCTTATCGCATGATTAATGTAGTTGGTGAGGCAGGTGCGACTACACCGGCAACGCCAATTGGGGTTAATTTACCTAATGCACAATGGATTAGAGAAATGCATGGCTCTAAGTCGATTAGCCTAACCAATATCGAAGGGGCTTATGAAAATGCAAAAGGAGAAGGATTTTTAGAAGAGTTTGCTTTTAGTAGCGAGGAGCTAGAGCGTGCAAAGAAATATGGCGCCGTAAGCTCAAAAATGCATACCGCCTTGCATGAGGTGGTAGGTCATGCCTCTGGAAAATTAGAGCCAAATGTGAAGACTCCAAACGAGACCCTGAAAAATTATTCCAGCACCTTGGAAGAGGCAAGAGCCGATTTAGTTGCACTCTATTTTATTTTGGATCAAAAGGTATTGGACCTCGGTTTAATGGACAGCTTCGAGGCCGGCAAAGCGGAATACGATAATTACATCCGTAATGGTTTAATGCTGCAGCTCAGGCGCTTAAAGCCAGGTGAAGTAATTGAGGAAGACCACATGCGAAACCGCCAACTCATTGCTGCTTGGGCTTATGAAATGGGTAAGGAAGCCAATGTTATTGAAAGAAAGGTAATTGATGCTAAAACCTATTTTGTAATAAACGATTACGATGCTTTGAGAGAAATCTTTGGCCAACAGCTGCGTGAAATTCAAAGGATTAAATCCCAAGGAGATTTTAAAGCCGGAAGCACCTTAGTGGAAAATTATGGTGTACAGGTGGATGCAGAATTACATCAGGAGGTTTTAAACCGAACTGAGAAACTCAATATTGCGCCTTACCAAGGATTTATACAACCCGTAATGAAACCGGTGATGAATGGTGACGAAATTATAGACGTTGAGCTGGAATATCCAATGGACTTTTTGGAGCAAATGCTCATGTACGGGGAGCGCTATTCTAACCTTTAATCCATAAAAGCAAAATTTGGCAAGCTTTTGGAAAGGCGCCACAACAACCAATAATAAAATTATGAAAAAGGGAATATTAGCCTACTTCGCTTTAGCATTAATTCTTAGTGCTTGCGGCGGACAAAAACCCGTGTTAATCAACACTATGCGTCCTGCAGATATTGCTGTTGATCAAGGAATTCAAACCATTTTATTAGTAGATCGTACCAAGCCTTCTAGGCGTGAAAGTTGGATAAATATCGGTGAAGGCGTTCTCACTGGAGAGATGCCCGCCCAAGATAGAGCGGCCGCACAAGAGGCACTAAATAGTCTTAAGAATGCCTTGCAGGCTTCGCCGCGTTATGAAGTCTTAATTGCAGCAGAACGTTTGGAAGGCGGGAGTTTAACCGCTGCTTTCCCTGATCAATTGCCAGAATATTTACAGTTTAACATGATCAATCGCTATCAGGCGGATGCCTTGATTGCCATTGAAGTTATGGACAGCGATTTTATTATTACCGAAGGCAAGCGAAAGGTAAAGCGCACGGTAGGAAAAGGCGATAACCGCAGAGAAATAGAAGTTGATGAATGGTATGCTGAAGGAGTGGGAAATATTAAAGTAGGCCTACGTTTCTACAATCCTCGCAATAAGGAGCTAATCGATCAACAGATGATCTCTCAAACAAATACTTGGACTGGTGCGGCGGATAGCAAGGCCGGAGCCATTGCGGCATTAATCTCCAGAACAGATGCTGTTCGTCATTTATGCGGACAAATAGGACATGATTACGCTTATAAGGTTGCCCCAATGCCCATTACATTAAGGCGCGTATTTTACACAAAGTCTAAAGAATCTCCCGAATTGGAAGAAGGAGGGAGAATGGCAGAAGTAGGGCAGTGGCGCGAAGCCATTGCAGTTTGGGAAGCAGGGATACCTAAAGCGGCCGAACAAAAAGACAAGGGCAGAATGGCCTATAATATCGCGGTAGCTTACGAAGTGCTTGGTGATTTGGAGCAAGCCAGAATTTGGTCACAAAATGCCTATTCCCGCTATGGCAATAGAACAGCTCGTTCCTATTCATCTCAGTTACAGGGCCGCATGAATGATGCCCGTGCTTTACAAAACCAATTGCAGTAAAAATTATGGATTTCGCCGCGCTATTCACTACTGAGGGGCTAATTGCCTTTTTAACCCTCAGTATTCTGGAGATTGTTCTAGGTATAGATAATATTATTTTCATTTCAATATTAACCAATAAGCTTCCTAAGGAGGAGCAAGGCAAGGCTCGTTTTGCGGGAATTGCCCTAGCATTGGTATTAAGGGTTGCGATGCTTTTTGGAATCACCTGGATTATCCAACTTACCGAACCACTTTTCACCTTATTTGAGATGGGCTTCACCGGACGCGATTTGGTGCTACTAGCTGGGGGCTTATTTCTTTTGGCGAAGTCTACTTCGGAAATCCATCATAAAATGGAAGGTATAAACGGGGAAGAAAAAGAAGAGAAACCCTCGGTACGCAAAGGTTTTACCAGTATTATTATTCAAATTGCTCTACTGGATATAGTATTTTCCTTCGATTCAATTTTAACTGCTGTTGGTATGACAGATGAGTTGGCCATAATGATTATGGCCGTAATTGTTTCACTGATCGTGATGCTCATTTTTGCGGGTCGGATCGCAGCATTTATTGCCAAGCATCCTACCTTACAAGTATTAGCCCTTAGTTTCTTGATACTGATTGGGGTAATGTTAATTGCCGAAGGATTCCATCAGCACATTAGCAAAGGTTATATCTATTTTGCCGTTGCCTTCTCTTTAGTGGTGGAGGTTATTAATTTGAGAATGCGGAAGCGCAGTGCTAAGCGTTAAAAACACGCTAAATGTAAATTATAGCCCCCGTTTATTGGAAAAAACTTGAGGAAAAAAGTACCTTTGAAAATTAACTCTTAATTAAATAAAATGAAGAAAATTTTACTCACTCTAGCTTTGTCCGCAAGTCTTTTTGTGGCTAGTGCCCAAAATGATTTGTCTATTGCAATGACATCTCCGAGCGCTGGTACTACCTTAGGTCCAGGTTTAGCTTTTGATTTTGATGTAACCATCACCAATTTAGGCAGCCAAGCAGTAAGCGCTACCGATACCGTAATCTACTATCCGCTATTGAATGGAAGTTTACTAGTTACTACCCAAGGTGGTCAGCAAGTACCAATTGCATTTTCTATTACGGGAACTACAATGAATACTAACGATACCGAAAGTCGTTCAATCTCTTTCGGTGGTTTAAGCATTCAAAATGGCATGGCTACTAATGTAGATTTCTGCGGTGGAACTTTCGCCATCGGTTCAAATTGGAATGGCGTTACCGAGAGTGACACTACAAACAATACCGATTGTCAGTCTTTACCATACGATCCAAATGGTGGAACTATTGGTTTAGCTGAAAATGTACTTTACAGTCAAGGTTCATTAGCGGTATTAGATGGTTCTTATTCCGACGGTACTACCTTTTACACCAATGTTTATAACCTTAGAGGTTCTGAGCAAGTTGTAGTAAGTTTTGTAGACTTAACGGGTCGTACAGTTTATTATCAGCGCTATACCGCCAGTGGCAATCAAATTCGCTCCGAAATTAGCCTTAACGATATGCCTAAGGGTATTTTGTTAGCAGTGTTAGAAGTAGACGGAAAGCAGATTAACGCTAAGAAGATTATTGTACAATAAGACTTCAACAATAATTGTGAAAGCCATCCTTTATCGGATGGCTTTTTTTTAGACATCAGCCAAAAAAAAGGTCGCTTTAGTAATAAACTAAAGCGACCTTTTTAGTCTGTTTCAAAGATTTATTGAACTACAATTTCGATGCTAGAGGATAGTGCTTCACCGTAGGAGCGATGAAAACCATCGGCAAACTGCATCGTTAAGCGATAGTTGCCTGCAATTAAATCGAGGCTATCGCTGGTTTGGCCTTTACCATAGTGGATATTCACGCTATCGGCAGGAACGGTACCGCCAAACTCGATGAAAGAATTATTGATGATAATGTGATGATGTCCTTTACCAGCATTTACTTCACCGGCAGGCTCCACTTCCATTCCTTCAATCCCAAATTCTACTAAAAAAGGACTGCTTACCGTGTCGCCATCCATAAGGTTAGCAAAAAACACTTTAGCACCTTCGGGAGCAGCTGGTGGGCTATTAGGATCTTCTTCTACTGCCGCGGCAGGCTCTGGAGTAGTTTCTGATTTCTCTTCTCCTTCGGCAGGATTGTTTTGACAAGCACTAAAGAATAGAGCAAGTACGAATAGCAAACTAATTTTCTTCATAATAGGAGTATTGTTTCATTGTTGCGCTTCAAAAATACGTTCTGAAAGCTTAGCACTATCAATAATTAGATCAAAAAAAAGCTGAATCGCTAAAAAGTGATAATTTATAAGTCTTTAAATCAGTTAGTTAGGAAAAATAATTAACATTTTGAGTTATTAAAAAAACAATGTTAATAGAAATATAAGTGTTGATAATAAGGTGCTTAGACTCTCAATAATTTTGAGACTATGAAGAAGACCTATTTGATTTCACTCGTTTCACTGATCTGCTCTGCAAGCTTTGGTCAGTTCCCTGCGCTAATAAGTACGGCTCATCAGAGTCCCGTTCCGGAATGGAATGAGTACATCCATTATCAAATCAACACCAACAAAGATACGCTCTATCGTTCCATAGGAAAGCAGGTGGAGCCTTTTCTTTACCAAGAAGAATTCTTTTCTAGTGAAGCTTATTGGCAAGGTGTTGATCGCTATGTTTGGGAAGGCGAAAATCAAGTTCGCATCTATCGTTATAATGGCAGTGAGACTCTGATTAAATTGGAGGGTGATAAGATTGTTGAAATCAACAATTTAGATTCGAAGGCCAATCAAAGTATCGCGATTTTTAAATACAATGATGACCTTTTGGAAAGGGTTAGTATTAAATCGGGCCAAGAATTAAAGGAAGAGATTTTTGTTTATGATGAAGGGGCTAATCGTTTGGTAAAGATTAAGTTTTACCTGAATGGGGAACGTCAAAAGGTTTTGAAATTCTCCTATGGCCTTAATGGGAATCTGGCAAAAGAAGAGCTTTGGGCTTTTGGAAACTTACAAAGCATTGCCACTTATTCATATCGTGATAGTTTAATACAAAGTCTAAGCATAATTGATTTGCAGCAAACAGCGCAGCACTTAAAGGAAAGTCGCCGCTATACATACAGCGATGATGGGGCTTACCAAATTGAGAAAACATTCTTTCAGGCACTAGATACCGAGATAATTCAAAAAAGCATTGTTAATTTCGACGCTCAAGGACGAAAGATAAAAGAAGAGATTAGCTACAGCGACAATGCCAAGCTCGAAAAGGAAGTGTTCTTATTTAGTTACCCCCAAGAAGAAAACCTCGACTATGAGGTACTTAGCCTGCAGGCAGACGGTCGCTAATTCCGACTTTATAAAGCTTCTCTATTATTCCATTATTTTTTTGGAACTGACTTTTGCATTTCTGAATGCAAAATTGTGGTTCATCGGTCAGCAGGTTTCTGAAGGTACTCCATTTAAGGTTGGAGAACTAAATTTTTGGAGTGAGCTTACTGCTTATTCCATTATCTGGTATGGCTTAATTTTACTAGTCCTTTTAAGTCAAATATTCATTCCTCAAGATCGTTTTAAGCCGTTTTTAAGGCCCTTAGTCCTGATGGCAGTATTAAGAATAGTTCTTTATCTCGGCTTAAGCAGCTATGCACCCTTGGTGCTAAATCTCTTGGAAGTCTTTATAGGCTTCACTTTCACCATTCTTCTAATGAGGTTTCGTAAAGGCATTAATAACTAATTGTTAATTCTCTAAAAAGTAGGCTTGGCGGCTAATAAGCTTGTATCTTGCGGCCGCTCCCGTAACAAGGGAGAATTTTAATTTTTTTATTTTTTTCTATGAATATTTTTGTTGCAAGTTTAGACTATGCCGTTCAGGAAGATGATCTTCGTGAGGCTTTCGAATCATTTGGTGAAGTATCATCCGTAAAGATCGTTACCGATCGTGAAACCGGCCGTTCAAAAGGTTTTGGTTTTGTTGAAATGCCTTCTGATGATGAAGGAAATCAGGCTATCGAAGCCTTGAATGGTGCTAGCTTGCGTGGCCGTGACATGGCCGTTAAAGTGGCTCGTCCACAATCTGAGCGCAGTAATAATGGTGGAGGCTATCGCGGAGGCGGTGGCGGAGGCGGATTCCGTCGCGACCGTTACTAGTCTTTCCTTAAAGAATTGACCTTAGATCCCGTTCGGTTTACCGAGCGGGATTTTTATTTGGACTCACTTTCAGAATCCTCCCCAACATATTCCTTTTGCGTGTGCTCAAAAGTCTTTACACTCTGATTTCGCTTAATACGCAAAATGGCTAAGACCATAAAAAATGCCGCTTTGGGTAATTCGAAAAGGATTCCAATATTCTTCCATTTAAAGTAGCTCTTTGGAATACAGATGAAAAGGGTAAAGGCATAGAGGCCTAAATACCAATACCAAATTGCGTGCGGCGTTTTTAAAACAAATGCCAGTAAGGCTAGCATAAAAAGGAGAACGGCAAACAGAAGCTTAGGCACCAATCCCATTTGGAGCATTTTATCGAAAAAGCCAATATTGCCTTTCAACAGGGCTTTTAAACCTGGGAAGAAGAATACCCTAAAAGCATGAAATTGACCTGCTATCCATCGCTTCCGCTGATTACTGAAATTTTTGCCCTGCGACACCTTTTCATCATAAACTGGAATATGCGGAACAAACTCTATGGTTTTACGATTTTCAAGTAAATAGAATTCAAACAATTTATCCTCCACGGCAGAGTCCTTGTTAATATTCTCCAAGGTTTCCTTTAATAGATTGGCTTCGAATACCATTCCGCTGCCAATCAAGGCGCTAGAAATGCCCAAATTACGGTGACCTTCACGGAAAATATTATTGGCAATACCCTCAGTAATGCCATCTAAAACCGCCAATTTGGTATTATTATTCTTAGCAGTACGATGCAGTTGATACACCGGGATATCGGAATGCAAAACGGTATTAGTTTCCCGTAATCCATTGCTATCCATGCGATTATCCGCATCTAAAATTAAAAAGTAATCTGGCCATTTATCACCTTCCTGTGACTGCAATTGAGATAGAAGATTTTTAGATTTGGTTGAATGCTCAAAGTTCATAACGACCACTTCCGCACCCATTTCACGCAATGTCTCAACCGTTTCGGCCTTCATCTGATCCGAACCCACAACCACATTCATTAAATGCTTGGGATAATCAAGATCTAAAGCCTGTTTAGCGGTTTGGAGAATGATAACATCTTCCTTGTAGGATGGAATTAAAATGCAAATGCGATGCTCCTGTTCCGAATGCCGACGAAGCTTGCGAGGGATATGGGCGGCCAAAGCAAAGATTAGGCTATAGAAAACCTGAATGCCGATTAGGATTAGAAAAATAAGTTCGAAATAATGCCAGAACTCTTGCATGGGGCAAAATTATGATGGTGCTAACAAACCTAAGTTTTATCCTTGAAAATAGGGGAGCTGTTACACTTAAAATTCAACAAGGATATGAACGATAGACTTGGAATAATGGGGGACGTTCACCATCAGCAAATAAAAGTAGATAATACTATAACTAAACCTCCGCTTTTACGAGCAATAGAAAAGCACAAGGATTAGGTTCCTTAAAAAAGGAGTTTGGCAATTTAGCGTCCTAAATGTTCTGGGAAGCTCATCTGGAACATGGCGGTGTGCGGGATATTAAAAGAACTTAGCAATCCTTCATCTCACAGGTTTCATCTTTCCCTTCAAATTCAATTGTAACGTGATTAATAGAAGCATCTTTTAATTCAGAACGAATCTTCTGCTTAAAATCTGATTGTTCTGACAGTTTGTAGTCCTTGTCTAAATTTAAGTGAATGGTAAGTATATTGTATTGACCGTCCATGGACCAAATATGGCAATCGTGAATATTTATTACTTCAGGTAAACTCTTGAGTCTTTCCCTGATATTTTCAATGGAGACTTCTTCTGGAATTGCCTGTAAAATCACAAACAAACTCCTACGCAGATTTTTATACGCATTATACAAGACATAAAGTGAGATTAACACAGATAGCATAGGATCTATGAAAGGTGCATTCAGGTATATCATGATAATACTTCCAATAAATACAGCTACCCACCCTAATACGTCCTCCAATAAATGAAGTGAAACAACTTTTTCATTCAGAGATTCGCCTTTACGGAGTTTGAAAACTGCTGCACCATTTACTGCTATACCAAGAATTGAGAGATAGAGCATGCCTTGTGCGTTGGTTTCTCCTGGGTTGAAAAGTTCTGGAATTGCTTTAGTCAGAATAAAAGCACAACCAGCTAATAGCACAATTGAATTAATGACTGCACCTAACAAAGAATAACGCCTGTATCCGTAAGAAAAGGTTTTGGTTCTGCCTTTTTTTGACAGTTTTTGTAAATACCAAGAAAGCCCTAAACTCAGACTGTCTCCCAAGTCATGCAAGGCATCTGAAAGAATGGCTAAACTGTTTGTGCTGATACCGCCGATGATTTCGATGATAGTAAAGGCTAGATTGAGAAAGAAGGCAACTTTTACATTACTCTCTGAATTTTGAAGTGCATCCTTGTGATTATGCCTCATAACTTTCTATCCCTGCTTTTTTGAAAATTGACAACAATTCATCTGAAACCGGAAGTGATTTTAAGGGGGGTATGTTTGCTCCTCCTGTGTTACCTACTGGTATCTTTCCTACAAAAGACTTAACACCTCCTATCACGAGTCTTGGGATTTGCCCTGCTATTTCTTTCGCGTCTTTGATATGAATTCCGAAAAGGAGCATTTTCCAATGGACGTAGCTATGATGATAAGGATATAATTGGCCAATAATATGAGCTCTTTCTAAATGATGCCAGGCTCTTTGCAGTTCTCCTGCCTTAAAACATCTTTGATACTCTAATAACTCTCGGTTAAAGTAGGGAGCAAGAGTTTTAGGCATTTTGGTATTATAATTCATTTAGTTAAACTTTATAGTAATCCATCGTCTGACCTCATTTTTATACTGAGAATATTTACTGCCAAACTCCTTTGCTAAAAACTCTTCTTCAAGCCTAATCTGGGTGTTTAAAGTAACTATTGTTACAGCCAAGATTAACAAACTAATCGCATTAGGCACAATTAAGAACAGACCAATGTTTGTTGTAACAATTCCTAGAAAAACTGGATTGCGCGAAAAAGTAAACAAGCCGCCTGTTACTAATTCTGTTTTGTTTACCTCATCTATACCTATTCGCCATGACTCCTTCATATTGAATTGTGCAAGCCAAACAAACAGTAGTGAAGAAACAATAAGTCCCCAACCGATATAAATCAAGGTATCTTGTTCTAAATACCAAATAGGCAATAGAAATACAAGCCAATTTGGAATAAAGGCATAGATGGATACTACAAGTAATTCTATAAGCAAAATACAGCTGAAGACTTTCCCATTATAGCCGTGGGCATCCTTACCCTTTGTAATGGTGAGTGGGTTAACTTTGTTTTTTGTCCAAACACGAAAGGACTTGAGCACAAAGACTGTTACAAAATAAAGAATGAAAAAATAGAATAAAAACATTGTTCCTTTTTTGATTAATGTTCGTGTTCTAGTTCACCAGCCTTAGATTGCGCATAAACATAATAGGCCCCTTTCGTTACTATTCTCATTCCAAAAGGAATTTTATCAATCAAATTCACATTGGTATATCCACCATCTGTTGCCCCTGTAATGACTGCAATCTTTTCAAATTTTAATTCGCTATCATTTACCTTTTCATTGGCGACATAAATGAAACTGTTGGCACCATCCTTAATAATTGCTTTTTCTGGCAGGGCTGATGACTCAACATCATTTAAATAAATTTTAGCGTTAATAAACAAATTTTTTATAAAGATAGGTTTTACCCCATTTAAGTGTCCGTGTACACGCATGGTTTTAGAATTGGGATTGAATTCCTTACCAATAACATTTACTATTCCGTAGTAAATAGAAGGTCCAAGTGCGGGAACAGTATAGCTAATCCTCTGACCTTTTTTAACATTGGCAATATCCTTTTCAAATACATCTAGCTCTAAATGCAAGTGCTCCGAAGAAATAATATTCATTAAAGAAACAGAAGATTTGGCATGCATTCCATTGTAAAAATTAATCTTAGAAATGTAGCCACTCATTGGTGCTACAATGGCTATCTGCTGTTTTATTGTGCTCGCAGATAGATTTGCAGTTGATATGCCTAAAAAGGAAAGTTGCTTGGCAAGTCCTTGTGTTTTGGCATCCAATACTGCTTCCTCTGCTTGGGCATTTTGTAAATTTTTTAAGACTCCAGCATTAGATTCCACTAAGGTTTTTTGACGATCAACCTCCAGTCTTTTAAGCTCCAGTAGTGCCTTAGCCTCTAAGTATTCTTGTTGCGTAATTATTAAATCAATATTTTCTAAATAAGCAATCACTGTACCTTTACTTATAAAATCTCCTTCCACGAATTTCTTTGTTCCCTTAATTATGCCATTGGTTTTAGCTGAAACGGAAGAATATGCATTATGGGGCAAACCCAACGAACCTGTAGCCTTTACAAAGTCATTGACTTTGATATAGGACATTTCTCCAAACTCTAAACCTATATTCTCCGCTTGAGCTTTAGAAAGACGCAATCCTTCTTCGTGTTGTTCCTCTTCATCATGGTTGTGTCCATCTCCTTCGGAATGCTCGGTTTCATCTGTTCCATGACTATGTCTATCATCATTAGAGTGAGTATTTTCTTCAGTTCCGTGGTTGTGCCCATCGTCATGGGTATGGGTAGGTTTTTCAGCTCCATGGTTGTGTCCATAGCCATCAGAATGCTTTTGATCACATGAAGTAACTATGGTAAGAAAGAGTAAAGCAATAATTGCTATGCCAAATTTTATATGATTCATCGTATTTCTTTTTATTTATTCGAAAGAAATTGGAAGTCTGCAACAGCCTTATTGTAGGCCAACACTTGTTCCCAATAATTTTTGTTATTCACTGTCATCAGTTGTAAAGTGTTCAGTAATTCCAAGTAAGAGATTTCCCCTGTTTGGTAGTTAAGTTCACTAATTCTGAGCATTTCTGGATTAATGGTTTCAAGTTGGTTTTCGTAAAAATCCACACCTGCTTTATATAATTTCAGCGTATTTTCTATCTCTAATTGTTCTTGTTTAAAACCGAGTAGTGTGCTTTGGTACTCATAGTCGCTTATTTCAATTTGCATTCTCTGAGCCTCAATTCTATTCTTGGTTTGACCATTGAATAAGGGGATAGTAATACCGGCTTGAACTGCATTTAGCCAACCACCTTGATTAAAATACTGTGCAGCATAGCCTACATTGAAACTGGGTTTTAAATCAGCTCTCATTGCATCTGTCTCAGCATTTTCTACTGCAATAGCTTGCTGACTTTGCAATAAAAGAGGATTTGTAGCTGCATCAACTTCAGTGGAATAAATTGCTACTGTTAAACTACTTATAGTAGTAACAGACTCATTGGTATTTAGTAAAAGCTGAAGTTGCCCATTTAGACTTTCTATTTCCGTAGTAGTCTGATTTAAAAGTAGTTCGTATTCATTCCATTTGGATTGCAAGGTCAGCACCTCGATACGGTTCGCGGCTCCTGCTTGAACACGTATGGATGCTTTTCTGTGGTATTCCTTATATGTAGAAACCAGATTGCCATAAAGCTTTTCCAATTCCTTCTTGTACTGAATGTCGAAGTAAAGTTGCTTGACCTTCCATTTTAGCTCGTTCTGCGTTATTTGCTGTTGCGCACTACTTTGGCTTGTGTATGCATCTTGAAGTTTATTCTGAGCTCTTGTAACACCTGGGCTCGGAAAATTTTGAACTACACCAAATTGATTTACCTGTTGTCCAAATTGCTCATCAACTAATCCATCTCCTTGATATAAAAATTCTGTTGTACCCAAGTTGTATTTCAGGTCTTGCAGAGACTTGTTTTTCTCTACTGCTAAACTGGCTGCTTTTATACTCGGGTGATTAGAAATAGCAAGGGCAATTGCGCTATCCAATTCTAACGCTTGCCGCTGTGCTTGGGCAGGAATTGATAAACCGATTAAAAATAAAATCGCAAAGGCGCCACTTTTAGAAACATTCATTCTTTTAGATTTTCTCTCGCTCCATTTTTCTATCCAATAGTAGAGAATAGGTAATATGACCAATGTTAAAAAAGTTGCTGTGATCAAGCCACCAATTACCACTGTGGCTAATGGTCTTTGCACTTCAGCACCACCGGAAGTAGATATTGCCATTGGTAAAAACCCAAGTGAAGCCACTGCTGCGGTCATTAATACGGGTCTTAATCTTACACCAGTTCCTGTTATAATTCGCTCTTTAATATCCTTTATTCCCTCTTTTTTAAGTTGATTAAAATAGCCGATAAGGACAATCCCGTTGAGAACTGCAACTCCGAATAGAGCAATAAATCCAATTCCAGCAGAAATGCTAAATGGCAAACCCCTTAGTTGTAAAGCCCAAATTCCGCCAATGGCAGAAAGAGGTATAGCGGTAAAAATCAAAGCTGCTTGCGAAATTGAACCAAAGGTGAAGAAGAGCAAAATGAAAATTAATGCTAAAGCCATTGGAACAGCTATGGTTAATCTTGCATTGGCTGCTTTAAGGTTTTCAAACTGTCCTCCATACGTAAAATAGTAGCCTGCCGGCAAGTTTACTTTGGCATCCAATTCAGTTTGAATTTGCTCAACCAATGATTCCACATCTGTGTTACCAACATTAACACCTATGACTATCCTTCTATTGGTATTTTCCCTAGATACTTGCATAGGTGCATTAATCAGGTCAATGTTTGCGACATTGTTAAGTGGTATTTGACTTCCATTTCCAAGGGATATGAATAGATTTTCTACATCCTCAATTCCCGTTCTATTTTCTTCAGCTAAGCGAATGACCAAATCAAACCGTTTATCTCCTTCATAGATAATTCCTGCTTTTTCACCTGCAAATGCCGAACGAATAACTTGATTAGCTTCTTGAATATGCATGCCATATTGAGCCATTCGTTGATAATAATACTTTACCATAACTTGTGGCATTCCAATGGTTTGTTCCACATTCACTGTTCCTACACCGTCTATTCGCTTAATTATGTTTTCAGCTTTAGTAGCATTCTGGAATAACACATCTAAGTCTTCACCAAATAGTTTAATGGCAATATCTGCTTTCGAGCCTGTCATCAACTCATTAAAACGCAGCTGAATAGGCTGCGAAAATTCGAAGCCAACACCCGGAATATTATGTAAAGATTCTTCCAGTTTTTCAAACATTTCTTGTCTTGAGATTGCAGAAGTCCATTCGGATTTGGGTTTCATTACCAACACATAATCTGCAATTTCAACAGGCATAGGATCGGTGGGAATTTCTGCTGAACCAATATTGGCCACTACATCTTCTATTTCTGGAAAATCTTTAAGTAGCTTGTTTTGTATCATTTTTGCGGTTTCCACACTTTGAGAAAGTGAGCTTCCCGGTGGAAGGATGTGTTGCATTGCTAAGTCGCCTTCTTCTAAGGTAGGAATGAACTCTCCACCCATTTTGCTGAAGACAAAAAGACTAATGAAGAAAACGAGAACTGTAGCACCTACAAAAACTCTTTTAAACCCCAGGGCAGTGTTTAAAATCGGGGTGTAACCTCTTTGGAAAAAGGCAATGATTTTATCTGCAAAGGTTTCTTTATTGACAACCTTTTTCTTCAGTACCAAGGCCGCCATCATCGGTACATAAGTCAACGAAAGTATCAATGCTCCCGCAATGGCAAGCATCACGGTTTGAGCCATTGGTTTAAACATTTTACCTTCTATACCCACCAAAGCCAATATAGGTATGTACACCATCAGAATAATAATCTCTCCAAAGGCTGCTGAACTTCTTATTTTTTGAGAAGAGCTAATTACCTCAGAGTCCATTTCAGTTTGTGATAAGAAACTACCTGCTTTTTTGACTTGAAGGCGATGTACTATGGCTTCTACGATGATAACCGCACCATCTACAATCAACCCAAAATCAATTGCCCCTAAACTCATGAGGTTAGCAGAAATCCCCAGTACGTTCATCATTGACACGGCAAACAGCATGGCCAATGGAATGACCGAAGCAACTAGAAGTCCTGCTCTCCAATTACCTAAGAGTAAGACAAGAATAAAAATAACGATAAGTCCGCCTTCAATTAAATTCTTTTTAACTGTGCCAATGGCAGTGCTTACCAATTTATCTCTTACCAAATAGGGTTCAATTACAACACCTTCAGGAAGCGATTTTTGTATTTGAATTACTCGTTCTTTGACCAACTCTGTTACCTGCGCAGAGTTTGCCCCTTTGAACATCATTACTTTTCCTCCAACTATTTCCTCACCATCCTTAACTAAAGCTCCATAGCGAGGGGCTTTGCCATATTGAACGTTTGCAACATCTTTAACTAATACAGGAATATTTTCATTATCGCTAACGACTATGTTTCCAATATCATCTAAAGACTTAGCCAAGCCCTCTGAGCGTATATAATAAGCGCTGGAGTTCTTCTCTATGTACGCACCACCTGTATTTTCATTGCTTTTCTCTAAAGCGGTAAAAATGTCTGTAATGCTAATCCCCACAGATTTTAAGAGGCTTGGGTTTACTGCAACTTCATACTGTTTGAGGTAGCCACCCATAGAGTTTACTTCTGCTACTCCTTCTACTCCAAGAAGTTGACGAGCAACAATCCAGTCTTGAATACTACGCAGCTCCGTTGGTGGATACTTGGTTTCAAAACCTTCTTCTGGTCGGACTACATATTGATAAATTTCCCCTAATCCTGTAGAAAGTGGTGCCATCTCGGGCGTGCCTAAGCCTTCCGGAATATTTTCTTGCGCTTGTTTCAGCTTTTCACTCACCAATTGACGAGCCAAGTAAATATCATAATCCTCTTCGAAGACCACTGTTATCACAGACAACCCGAAACGAGAAATAGAACGTATCTCTTCTGTTCTTTGCAGGCTCTGCACTGCAAGTTCAACAGGGGTAGTAATAAATTGCTCCACTTCTTGTGTGGCAAGAGTGGGCGATATGGTAATTATCTGTACTTGATTATTGGTTATATCAGGTACGGCATCAATAGGTAGCTGTTTGAGCGAAAAAAATCCCCAAACCATGAGGGCTGCTACGAATAGCCCTACAACAAACTTATTCTTAACCGAATAAGCGATTATATTATCGAACATTAAAATTTGATTTTGTAAAAGTTAAACCAGAACTATGATTGAAAAGAGCATAGTTATCCCTTGAAAAGTGGTTTAACTCTGGCTTGGTGGGTGCCATTCTCCTTCGCTATAGTCAAAGGAATAATCGAATGTGTAATGAAAAAGGTAATCTGTATAAATAACCACTTTTGCCTGCACCAAAGGTTGTAAAGTAGGCATAGTAATCATAGTGCCACAACAATCACATACACAAAACGGTGTGCAACTATCTTGGTGGTCTGAATGACTGTGGTCGTGTTCTGCGGCAGATACCTCAGTGTTTGAAGAATGGGAAGTTTTTGGCATACCATCTGAACACGGCACTACAGATAGTGCTGTGATATAGATACATAATATGAATGCCAATATTCTCATTATTGAGGTCAAATATACGACAAGATGTATGCAACCCAATTGCAATGTTTTTACGTATTGCAATTTTCACATAACCCTTTTATTACCAAATTCGCTTGCTGCATTTTGAAATTCTTTGGTAAGTCGATTGTGGGTACATTTTGATTGGTAAGACAAAACGTATTCTGACACTTGATACAGTGAAAATGGTAATGTTGGTCAATGGTTTCACATTCGCAGCTTTCTAAGCAAAGGGCATATTTGAGTTGTTTTGTACCATCATCTATTGTGTGAACGAGCTTGTTTTTTTCAAATGTTTTTAAAGTTCGATATAGTGTAGATTTATCTGCAATATCAAAAGCATTTTCAATAGTTTGAAGGGAAATAGCTTTGTCTTGTTCCATAAGGTATTGCAAAACAAGTATTCGCATGGCCGTGGGTTTAACTGACCTGAGTTTTAATTTATTTTCGATTACATCTTTCATAAGAACCAAAGATTCGTTTTACCATATTCAGGAATGTAGTGTGAGTTGAAATACCATTACTGAAACGACATAGGCGTAGAAAGGGTTTAAACCCCAAGTATTACGCTTGAGGCATTAATTGATCCTAGTTACAATTCTTCCTTTATGCTTCCACAATGCAGCATCTTATCACCAAAATAAGGATTATTTACTTCTTTTTCGGCACTGAGCCAGTAGGCACCTTCGTTGTTGAATGCCATAGGGCAATATTGTTTGTAAAGCTTTTGATCATTTACATTAGATTCTTTTTCCCACGCGTAAATGTTGTCTGAAAGGGTATTGAAGTGATCTCGTTGGTGATCTACGTTTTCTGTATCTGCTATATGCTGAGCATCAAAGCGTATTTTTTTCATTAGTTCATCTTGACCATCAGGAATGCTTAGTATAAGTTTCCCTGCCGCTTTGCTAGCTGCTGATCCATCAGATTGTACGAGGGCATCTTTCACTTTAAGATAGTTATCTAATACGCTAGAATCTTGACCAGCATCAATAGTGGATTGCTCTGTTTTATTTTTCTCATCGCTTATCTGTGAGTTACCACAAGAAAAAAGGGTAGTTGTTAACCCGATGGATACAAGTAATCCAAGAAATGCTCTCATCATCGTTTTATATGTTTTTGTGTTGAATTTCTGAATTGTTGATTTCATTGTATTTAAATTTGAAGTGAATAATTAGTTGATCTCTTTTTTTACTTCTCCGCAGGTCAGCATAGACTCACCGAAGTAGGGGTTTAGTATTTCCTTTTCTTGGCTCAGCCAATCTGCCCCTTTATTAGAATCCGCCATTGGGCAATGTTGAATAAAAAGTGTGGCTGAAACGGGTTCGAATGATTCTGCAATTGTTATTATAGAAGCCGAAATTTCTTTGAAAAGATCACGAACGGAATTGATGTCATCAGCATGGTTGATATGTTCTATTGTTCTGTTAAGTTCGCTTGACTTTTGCATCCATCCATCGTGTGCATCACCTACAAAAAGCTTCATATCTATTGACTCTAAGGCTCCGTCTAATCTTACTCCAGCTTCTTTGGCTTTTCCTAGATCATCGTTTACCAATGCGTCTTTCATTCGAAAATAGCATGTAAAAAGAGACTTTAAAGCATTCTTAGCTTCAGCAGATATGGAGAGTTGTTCTGAAGATACGAGCATACCTGTTATTTGATTTTTTTGGTCACCTCCATGATTATGACCTGTCATAGCCACTCCGCCTTGAGGGTTCATCATGCTAGGTTTTCCAGCCAATTGAGCTGCTGCATCAATGCTAAAGGTACCGTGAACTGCTATCTCTTCCTCAGCTTCTAAACCTGACTCAATTACGTAACTATCTCCTAATTCGGGACCTAGCGTAACTTCTCGCATTCTGAAACTTACACCTTGAGCTGACATTTGCATCACATAAACTACAGAGCGTTTGCCCGTCCACATTACAGCAGTTTTAGGGACAGTTAAGGATGTATAATTGGTGTTGGTTTTTGCTTCTATCGTTCCAGTTGTGAACATTTCTGGTTTGAGCATTAAACCTTTGTTTGTTGCTTCAAGTCTTGCTTTTGCCACTCTGGTCTTTGGATCGATAACAGGATCGATGTAGCTAATTTTTCCTTTAAATGTTTTACCAGGGATTGATTGCACTGTGTATATCACCGCATCACCTTTGTTTATCCAAGTCATATCTGTTTCATACACATCAAAAAGCACCCATACTTTAGATAAGTCCGCTATTTCATATAAGGCTTCCCCTTGTTTGATATAGTCACCCAGATTGACCATTTTTTTAGTTACATATCCTGAAACATTGGCGAGAATTGGAAACTGTTCTATGGTCTTATTTGATTTGACTATCTGATCAATCTGTTTATCTGAGAGTTTCCAGTTTTTCAATTTTTCTTTGGCAGCATTAAACAATGCAGGCTGTGTTTCTTTTATTTTTTTGGCTTCAAACAATTCTTCTTGTGCAGTCACCAATTCAGGGGAATACACAATTGCCAAAACCTGACCTGACGACACAAATTCTCCTGTAAAATTGACTGAAAGCTTTTCAATCCTGCCTGGGATGTGTGAAGATTGGGTAGATAGCAAACGTTCATCTGCCTGTACTTTTCCATTTAGACGAATTGATTTATCAGCCTTACCCTTATCGACCACCATAGTTTGAATCTGTGCCAACTGCATGGCAGTTGGTGACATGCTCACTGCCATAGGGTCTAATTCACCATCTGTGGATTCCAAAGGAATCAAGTCCATACCACAAATAGGACAATCGCCTGATTCACTCTTCCTGATCTGTGGATGCATAGAGCATGTCCAAATTGTTTCGGAATCTGCCATTGCAGTATGGTTATGTTCATCCGTTTGGTTTTCATTGGATCTTCCGAAAATTATCCAGCCAAGTAGCAAGCCGATAGCCATTGTGCTTATGGCTATAATTACTGTTGTATTATTTATATTTTTCATCTTAATTCTTGATTTGTCTTTTTAATAATTGCGCATTGAAAGCAACTATCACAGTGCTAAGGCTCATTAGAACCGCACCGATGGCAGGGCTGAGAATAATGCCAACACCTGCCAAAACACCAGCAGCTAAAGGAACGGCTACAATGTTGTAACCTGCTGCCCACCATAAGTTTTGCATCATTTTTTTGTAAGTAGCCGCACCGAAAAGAATCAAATTGGCAATGTCTTTCGGGTTACTGTTGACCAAAACAATATCAGCCGTTTCGGCTGCTACATCTGTGCCCGAACCAACGGCAATCCCCACATTAGCCTGTGCAAGAGCAGGGGCATCATTTACACCATCACCCGTCATGGCTACAAATTCACCTTTTTCCTGAAGCTCTTTAATGATGCGTTGTTTGTCTTCGGGGAGTACTTCTGCATAGAAGTTGTCCAAAGAGAGTTGCTGGCTAACTGCTTTTGCCACTTGCTGGTTATCACCTGTTGCCATGTAAACTTTTATACCTCTCTCTTTTAGCGTATTTATTGCTGATAAAGATTCTGGTCGAATTTCGTCTGCAAGGGCAATGTATCCTACCAATGAATTGTCAATCAAAACAAATACTACCGTTTCATCCTCTGTTTTAAAAGCATCAGATGGAGTGTCAAATCCCTGCTCTGTAAGCATTCTTGGACTAACAATTTTGATTTCCTGTCCTTTTAGGTTTGCCTTGATTCCTTTTCCTGTAATATTTTGGAAGTTCTCAGGCTCTTGTAAAGCCAAATCATTTGCTTTTGCCTTACGAACGATACCTGCCGCTATAGGATGCTCAGAACTATTTTCTATAGACGCAGCAATTTGAAGTAATTCATTGTCCGAGTAATTGTCTAAAGTACTTTTAATCCGTGTTACCCCAAATTCACCTTTGGTTAAAGTGCCTGTTTTGTCGAATATGATTGCGGTTAGTTTCCTTGCATTCTCAAATGCTGTTCGGTTTCTGATTAATAATCCATTTTTAGCAGAAACAGCCGTGGAAATGGCCACTACTAAAGGGACAGCTAAGCCCAAAGCATGAGGACATGAGATAATCATGACGGTTACCATACGTTCTAATGCATATTCAAAGTCTTTACCGAGGCTCAACCATACTACAAGTGTGGTCATACCTGCTCCTAAAGCGATGTAGAATAACCATGCAGCGGCTTTATCTGCCAGATTTTGGGTTTTGGATTTCGTTTCCTGAGCTTCTTTCACCATTTCTATCACCTTAGACAAGTAGGAATCTTTGCCCGTATGCTTCACTTTGATTTTTAAGGTGCCATTGTCATTGACCGAACCACCAATAACCTGATCATTTCTATGTTTGGATACTGGTTTTGATTCCCCAGTAAGCATGGACTCATTTACATGACTTTCACCTTCCAATACGATACCATCGGCAGGGATTTTTTCGCCTGGTCTTACTAGTATGGTGTCATTGCCTTTTAAATTATCAATAGGCACATCTTCATGTTCCCCATCTTCCTTGATTCTGCGAGCGGTGGAAGGCATCATTTTGGCCAATTCCTGCAAGGCATTGGAAGCCCCCATAACAGATTTCATTTCTATCCAGTGGCCTAACAGCATGATGACGATTAAGCTGGCGAGTTCCCAAAAGAAGATTTTCCCACCAAGTCCAAAAACTACTGCCGAACTATAGAAATAGGCAACTGAAATAGCTAAAGCAATCAAAGTCATCATACCCGGAGCTTTCTTTTTTACTTCATCTGCGAGACCTTTTAGGAATGGCCAACCTCCATAAAAGAAAATAATGGATGAAAGCACGAATTGAACATATCGATCACCATTGAAGCGAAGTTCATAACCGATTAATCCCTGTATCATTGGTGCAAGCACTACTATAGGCAGGGTGATGACTAAAGAAATCCAAAAGCGTTTTTTGAAATCTTCAATCATGTGGTCATGAGATTCATGGCCATTATTATGATTACTATGGTCATGGTGTTCATGACTATGCTTGTAATCTTGGTTAGTATGATGTTTATTTTCCATGATTATTTCGATTTAGCTGTGATATAATCCAGTTCTGCTAATGCGATGTGGTATTCCGACAAGGCAGTAGCTTTCATTTTTTGATACTTTAATATTTGTTGTTGCATCCTGAGTACTTCTTCAAAGTCTTTTCCCGAATTGCTGTAAGCAGCGAATAAAAGGTTTAATGATTGCCTAGACTCCTGTATTTGTTCTTCGTATAACTGTATCAACTCAATCTGTTCTTGGATCTCGAACCAAATCATGTCATAGGAACTGGTTAGCCTGTTAGCAGCTTCTTCTCTTTGCAGGGAATAAGATTCTTGCATGAGTTGAGCTTCTTTTTGTGCTGCCTTATATTTTCCTCTGAAAATTGGAAGGCTCACAGACACCATTGGCATAAATACATCTTGACCATTATCAGGTAATGACACATCCGTACGTTGACCTACGATTACATAATCTAAGCCTACACCAAGTTTTGGAAGACCCTGCTTGATTGCGGCTTGTTCACTTGCTTTACTTGCTTCAATTTTCAACTCCAATTCATCAAGAATAGGATTGGACGCGAGTAACGAGTCTTTACGATAGTTTGCAGGTAAACTAAAAGTGAATAAAGAGTCCTGAACAACAATAATGTCGTCATCAGACCGATTCAAAAGCTTATTAAAACGAGTTACAAGAGGTTTTTGCTTTTGTTCCAGTATAGACAAATTACTAGTTGCATCTTTGAGCATAATGTCCACCCTCAATACATCTACCATTGAGCCTTTATCGTTTTGAAATTGAGTTGTGGCTATCTCTTTGTATGAGGACAGGATGCGTTGATTTTCTTCTTCAATGGAAATCAACTTATGCAGCTCATAGAGTGGATAATATGATGCTGATACTTGGTAGTACAATTTGTTTCGGGCATCTAAAAACTCTTGATATGATGCTTCTGCCATTAAAGTAGCAGCATCTTCCTGGGCTTTTAAAGTGCCGAACCATGGAAACATTTGTGCCAAAGAAAACCTTGCTCGTTGCGGCCCCACTCTTGTTTCCACCGGAGACACGAAATAACCGAAGGAAAGATTGGGGTCCGGCAAACTGCTAACTTGTGTCACTTTTTGCATGGCAGCTTCAAAGGATTTATATTTAGCCTGCAATCCCGGATTGTTTTCTGCCGCTAACTTGAAATAGTCATCTAACGACTGAGCATTTGTTAATGTGGAAAAGCCAAATGCCGTGAATATGATTATGATTATTTTTTTCATGATTGGCCTTTTGAAATTTTACGTTCTTCTCTCCAGCAGTAAATCACCGGAACGATGAAATAAGTGATGGCAGCAAATAGCATCCCTCCAACAGCAGGCAATGCCATGGGTATCATAATATCTGAACCTCTTCCTGTTGAAGTGAGGATAGGTAGTAAAGCAATGATGGTCGTGGCAGTTGTCATTACTGCTGGCTTTATTCTGCGCTGTCCTGCTTCCACTGTTGCCGCTCTTATTCCTTTTATATTATCTGTTTTATTTCTATCAAAGCTTTGATCCAGATAAGTAGCCATCAATACCCCATCGTCAGTTGCTATTCCAAAGAGTGCAATAAACCCAACCCAAACGGCCACACTCAGATTAATGGTGTGTATTTGGAATAAATCACGAAAATTTGTGCCGAAGACTGAGAAGTCTGCAAACCAATTTTGTCCATAAAGCCATAGCATGATAAAACCACCGCTAAAAGCCATTGCAATTCCTGTAAATACCATTAATGAAGTAGATACCGAACGGAACTGGAAATAAAGAATGAGAAATACAATGCCTAATACCAAAGGAACAATGATAGAAAGTCGTTTTTCTGCCCTCACCTGATTTTCATAACTCCCTGAAAACTTATAGCTCACACCAGCAGGTACGGTCAGTTCACCTGAATCAATTTTATCCTGAATCATTTGTTGAGCATCGTTTACCACAGTTACTTCTGAGAAACCAGCACGTTTATCAAACAGCACATAACCAACCAAGAAGGTTTCTTCACTTTTTATCGCTTGTGGGCCCCTTACATATTCAAAGTCAATGATTTGAGATAATGGAATTTGAGCACCTGTGGGTGTAGGCATTAGTATTTTACCCAATGCTTCAGGGTCATCCCTCAATTCTCTTGGATAGCGTACCCTGACAGGAAATCTTTCTCGACCTTCTACAGTGGAAGTGATTTTCATTCCACCAATTGCAGTTTCTATGGTCCGCTGAACATCTTCTATATTCAATCCATATCGTGAGATTTCATCCCTGTTTATGTTGAGGTGTATGTAGGGTTTACCTACAATTCTATCCGCAAATACTGCTTCTGCCTTTACAGAAGGCACTCCTTTTAGAACGTTCTCCAACTGCAATCCAAAGTTCTCTATTGTTTTCAGGTCAGGGCCATATACCTTGATTCCCATAGGAGCTCGCATCCCTGTTTGGAGCATGACCAACCGAGTTTCAATCGGTTGAAGCTTAGGTGCTGAGGTGACACCTGGTAGTTTGGTGGCTTTTACTATCTCATTCCAAATATCATCGGGAGATTGAATGTGATCACGCCAATTGCGGTAATACTCGCCATTATCATCTGCAATTAATGCAGTCGCTTCTATGCCCTGTTCCAAACCTTCTTTGTTAGTAAGGGCATCTCCCGAAATAGTAATGAACCGATTGTCTTTGTCCACCTTAAACCTTTGTCTATGTCCTTTTTTGTTTAGGATGTATTCTGACTTGTAATTGATAATGTTTTCATACATAGAAATAGGGGCTGGGTCAAGGGCTGATTCTACCCGTCCGAGTTTACCAACCGTTAGCTCTACTTCGGGGATACTGGTAAGTAGCATATCCAATTGGCCTACTATCTTTCGATTGAATGTTACTCCGGAATGAGGCATTGAGGTTGGCATCAACAGAAAGCTTCCTTCATCCAGAGAAGGCATAAATTCTTTGCCTATCCCGGGAAAGGTATGGGACATGGCTGACCATCCTTTGGTCTGATCCAAATTCCATCCAACCTTCTCAAAACCCTTGGAAACAAAACCAAAAACAGCATTGAAGCCAAGCCAAATATTTGCACCTAATAGGATGAGTATAGTCGGGATAATCAAAAACTTGATTTTGTTATTTAAACACCAAGTGAGGATTTTTTTGTATTGAAACTCTAATAGCCTAAACGCACCGAGTATAACACCGACCAATAGGGCAACAAAAACAAAATTGAGGAGAAGGGATTTAGATGCACCTAGTGGTAACCAATATTTTGCCAGCAACCAAATGACTCCCAACAGGACAATGATTAATTCCGCATACTTGAGTAAGAACTTTATTACAGTCGGAAGTGAAGCATTTTTGAGCTGTTCAATGTTTTTTACAATACCGATAATTCCAAATAGAATCAGCAACACTCCCGTCCAAACCTGTCCAATAAAGAGGCTTACAATTCCAATAAGTACTAAGCCGTAATGACCGTACTTTTTTAAGAACTTGTTTTTGATATTAAAGCCGAAAAACCAATGTGCCAGTGTTGGCAAAATCAGCAATGAAACGATCAATGCAGCCAAAAGAGCAAATGACTTTGTAAATGCCAGGGGACCAAATAGTTTGCCTTCTGCTGCCTGCATGGTGAATACAGGGATAAAACTTACAATTGTGGTAGAGACAGCCGTTAATATCGCAGTTGCCACTTCTGATGCTCCATTGTAAATGGTATCAATTAGTTTTTGACCCGGTGGGGCTTCATCAATATGCTTGATGATATTTTCAGAAAGAATAATCCCTAAGTCCACCATCGTTCCGATAGCAATGGCTATTCCTGATAGTGCTACAATATTCGCATCCACACCAAAGTATCGCATGGCAATAAACACCATGAGTACGGCAATGGGCAAAAGGCTGGAAATTAGGAATGAAGCTCTTAGGTTATATACCATCACAATCACCACCAGAATGGTAATGAGAATTTCCAGCGACAAGGCTTCTTCCAGTGTACCTAAGGTTTCATAGATCAATTCTGAGCGATCATAAAACGGGACAATTGTAAGCTGGCTTTCTCTACCATCAGCCAATGTCTTCTTGGGAAGGCCTGGGGCTATTTCCTTAATTTTAGCCTTTACGTTATTGATGACTTGCAGGGGATTCGCTCCATATCGAGCTACTACAACACCACCTACTACTTCAGCACCATCTTTGTCCAAAATACCTCGTCTTGTAGCGGGGCCAAGAGATACTACACCAATGTCTTTTATCCTTATAGGCACATTGTCTTGTACTGCAACTACTGCTTTTTCTATGTCTTCTACTTTCTTGACATAGCCTAAACCACGCACTAAATATTCAGCCTGATTGATTTCTATGGTTTTAGCACCAACATCCTTATTGGATTTTTGTACTGCCTGCATGACTTTATGCAAGGGGATGTTGTAGGCTTTCAAGGCGTCAGGATTTACATCAATTTGGTATTCCTGAATAAAACCGCCAATGGAAGCAACTTCTGAAACGCCTTCTGTTGCATTTAAACCATACTTCACATAGAAGTCCTGAACTGTGCGGATTTCGTGCAAATCCCAACCGCCAGTTGGATTTCCGTTTTTATCCCTTCCTTCTATGGTGTACCAATATACCTGACCTAAGGCGGTAGCATCTGGTCCCAACGCAGGCTGGACGGCATCAGGGAGTAATCCAGAAGGTAAAGAGTTGAGTTTTTCGAGTATTCTGGATCGTGACCAATAGAACTCTACATCTTCTGAGAAGATGATATAGATACTGGAAAAACCGAAGATGGATGAACTTCTAATAGATTTTACTCCTGGGATACCTAATAAGTAGGTAGTTAAAGGATAAGAGATTTGATCCTCAATATCCTGTGGCGAGCGGCCAGCCCACTGGGTAAAAACGATTTGTTGGTTTTCTCCTATGTCCGGAATGGCATCTACCGGAACAGGGTCAGAAGGCAATGCACCCACTTGCCATCCAAATGGAGCAGTTACAATTCCCCAGGCTACAAAACCTGTAAGGACGAGAACAGTGACCAACTTATTCTCTAAGAAATATTTTATGATTTTATTGAGCATAATACAATTGAATTTGATTGAACAGAAAAGAATTGTTCAATGGCAGGAAATGCCAAAGTGCTCAGCGATCTATTAACCTAGAGCTTCAAATTGTATTAATGGCTTAAATCAAGAAGGTTTGAAAAAGAACATGAACGTTTCTTTCAAAGAAGGGAGGGGGATATTCTGGATATTTTGTTTGCCCTTTTTCAACAAAGAACAGAGGTTGTATAAAAACCTGAACAAAGGAAGCAAAGAAAAAGGGACTAATTACAGATGCAGAGGGTTGAGTTTTAGCAATGTCATCCGTTTGTATGACTTGATGCTGATTTTCACAGCAAGGCTTAGCTTTGATCTGCTCATCTTCAGATGGTACGTTCTCGCATCCCTGTTCCATATCTTCCATGCCACAGCTAGGATTTCCCAAACCCAGGGTAAAAGTAGTCTCTACCGCTTCACCACCACAGAAGTGCGTATTCATAGCAAACCCGATGTTAGAAACCAACATTAGGAATGCGAGCGATATAGAGATGACCATTTTCACAAAAGCAAAGGTAAGAATTCATAATTGGGATGTATTACAGAAATTTGACTTTGGTTTATATAATTCGGTTCGTTGCCCCTTGAATATGAAAGCCCTTATTCAGGGAAATTGAACAAGGGCCTGAGATCATTTGAATGTGTGAATCTTATATTTCATCAGCGTTAAAGCCCGCCTTTTGCACGGTTTGTTTGATTTCATCTGAGCTTAGACTATCCGTTTCAACGGTGAGAATACGGTCATCATGCTCTAGGTTGACATCCCACTTTTGAATGTTTTTTTCTTCGTTTAGTACTGGTGAAACTTTAGATAGGCAACCTGTACAATTAATATTTGATTTGAATTTTAGTGTTTTCATTTTATGATTATTTTGAATTAAACATGAATTAAAGTTTTGCTGCTTTAAGCCGCAGACTATTGGCTACTACTGATACAGAGCTAAAAGCCATGGCTGCTCCTGCAATCATTGGGTCAAGCAAGAATCCGTTGAAGGCAAACAATACACCTGCGGCAATTGGAATACCGATGATGTTGTAAATAAACGCCCAGAACAGATTTTGCCTGATGCCTTGTACTGTAAGTTTGGATAATTTCAAGGCTTTGGGAATGGCTTCTAAGTCGGACGTGATAAGGGTCATTTTAGCCACATCCATGGCAATGTCTGATCCTTTACCCATCGCTATACTCACATCTGCCTGGGCAAGTGCATGGGAATCGTTGATTCCGTCACCCACCATAGCAACTACTTTTCCTTGCTCTTGTAATTCCTTCACGAAATCGGCCTTGTCTGAAGGCATCATTTCGGCTTTGAAATGCTCTATTCCTACTTGTTTAGCGACAGCTTTTGCCGTTTGTTCATTATCGCCCGTAAGCATATACACGTCTATGCCGCGATCTTGCAACGTTTTAATGGCTGCTGATGAACTCTCCTTTATTTCATCAGCGATGGCAAGAATAGCCAGGACGGTCAACTGGTTGGCAAAAAAGATTACTGTTTTTCCCTTGTCTCTCCATTCATTGGCCTGCCTTTCTGTAGCCAATGAAAGCGTGATGTCTTTGCTATTTAGCAATCGTTGATTACCAATGTAGAACTTTTCACCATCTGGTGATTGGGCTTCTGCACCCATTCCAGTGATGCTGTGAAAATCCTTGATACTTTCAGGTTTAAGTCCATCCTTTTTTAGCCCGACTACCACTGCATCAGCCAAAGGGTGTTCCGACTGAGACTCAATGGCTAAAAGCACCTGCTTGTGGTAGTCATTACTATTTTCCCAATGCCAATTAGTGACGGTCGGTTTACCTTTTGTTACCGTACCTGTCTTATCCAATACAATGGCATTGGTTTGATGTCCTAATTCCAGACTCTCGGCATCTTTGATTAGGATATTGTTTTCAGCTCCCTTACCAATGCCTACCATAATGGCCGTTGGTGTGGCTAAACCTAAAGCACAAGGACACGCAATTACTAATACCGCCACAGACGTGAGCAGTGCATGTGTTAAAGCGTCATCACCCTCTATGATGATCCAGGTGATAAATGTGACTATTGCGATTGTGATTACGACCGGTACAAATACACCAGCAATTTTATCAACCAATTTCTGAACAGGTGCTTTGCTTCCTTGTGCTTGCTGCACCATTTTAATTATTTGTGAAAGCAAAGTTTCTCCACCCACCTTTTTGGCGATAAACTGAAAACTACCCTTTTGATTGACCGTTCCTGCAAATACTTCGGCACCTTTGGATTTTTCTACAGGAACGGGTTCGCCCGTAATCATACTTTCATCCACAAATGAGCTACCTTCAGAAACTTCCCCATCTACGGGTATTTTTTCCCCAGGTTTTACCACGATGGTATATCCTTTTTGGACAGAAGAGATAAGCATCTCTACTTCTTCACCATTTTGGATAACCTTTAGTGTTTTAGGCTGTAACCCCATTAATTTTTTAATGGCTGATGAGGTATTCGACTTGGCACGCTCTTCAAGCAATTTACCTAGTGAAATGAAAGTGATAATGACCGTAGCTGCTTCATAGTAAACATGTGGGTGAATGCCCCTATCGTGCCAGAAATCAGGAAAAAATGTATTGAACACACTGAAAACAAAAGCAATTCCGGTACTGAGGGCAACCAAGGTATCCATATTGGCTTTTCCGTGCTTGGCTTGCTTCCAAGCGTTGCTATAGAAGCTGCGGCCAAACCAGAAAAGGATCGGTATACTGAATAGCATTGAAATCCATCGCCCTGGAATCCATTCCATGTAAAACATGCCTATGATGAATACGGGCAGAGTTAAAATGGCTGACCAAATGGTTCGTTGTTTAACATCCTGATAATGCTGTTTTTGCAGATTTTCCTGTGTTTCTGCCGGATCTTCTGCATCTACAATCAAATCATACCCTACTGCTTGTAGGGCCTTCTGCAAGTCTTCAGGTACAAGAGTTGCATCGTATTCGACCAACACAGATGAAGAGGCAAAATTGACACTGGCATTTTTTACGCCATCGGTGTGACCTAAAATAGACTCTACACTAGATGCACAGGCAGCACAGGTCATTCCAGTGACTGGAAAACTATTACTGATAGATGCTCTTGCCTTCTGATCGTCTTTACTTTCTATTACGTTCGCAGCTGCCATATCTTTCTATTTTGTTGACACTACAAAAATGAGAAGGAAGGCATCAAAGGCTGTTACACAATATTGACTTTGGTTTATGAAATTACGCTTAGAGCTTATCTAAGGGCTTTCTGTGGTGGCTCGTTTGACCTTTGAATTGAGTAGGGGTCATTCCCGTTTCTTTCTTGAACTGAGAAGAAAGATGCGCTACACTGCTATAGTTCATTTCATTGGCTATCTCCGATAAGGTCATTTGGTTGTAAATCAAATACTCTTTGGCCTTTTCAATTTTTTGAAGCAAGATGAATTTCTCAATGGTTATCCCTTCAACAGAAGAGAACAGCCTGCTCAAGTATGTGTATTCATGGTGCAGGTTATCCGAAATTAAAGCAGAAAAGTTAATAGAAAACGGTTCATTTTTATGATGCACCTGATCAATAATCACGCTTTTTATTTGTGAAATCAATGCAGATTTTCCTGGTTCAAGCAACTCAAATCCCAACGCATTTAATTTGTCGTCAAGTGTTAGCAGTTTATACTGATCTATCTGATCTGAAACAATTACTTGCCCCAATTGAACATCCTGATATTGAATTTCGAGTTGGGTAAGAATGTCCTTCACAGCCATAATACAGCGTGGACAAACCATGTTTTTGATGTGTAGTATTTGCTCAGCTTTCATAAGAACCAAAGATTCGTTTTACCATATTCAGGAATGTAGTGTGAGTTGAAACGTGGGGTGGTTTTTTAAACATTACAGGATAATTGATCGTAACAGCTCATCTCTATTACTCTATTGGTTTCCAATACATTCTAGTGATCTGAAATGCCTGATTTATCAGAATCCTAGTGCCTTATATCTAACCCCAATTCTTGTCAAAAGTAACCATTACTGATATTCAATACCATAAGGATGAAAGTTGCAAATAGGCTCAAGGCTTATTTCAATTTTCACGTCACCTGCAGAGGAAAATGCCGTTTTGGAAAACAGTGAATACTTCTTGCGCCATTCTTTTTTGCGCCATCCGAATGAGTAGAAACCAATTCCCATGCTTCGTCATATAGGCAGCGTTTTTTGCTTTGGCCAAGGGAAGCAACAAGCCAATTGTCTCTACCTAAATACTTCTAGTGGATGGTCACCCATTCTTTCATCTCTACTCTAAATATCCAGTTTCCACCAATATACATGGCAATGAAGTCGGCAGCTTCTCAATCGACATTCAGTCCCAGGGATTATAAGCACAGTGGGCCAGCATTGAAGCATTCTTAGGCTAAATGAGGTCTTCTTTCTGCGGCGGTTTATGATCGCCTTAATCTATCTTTTGTGGGTTCATGCTTTGGCCTTATTCATTCTAACAAGTGTACTGTCGATAGCATCCCTTAAGTCTGGATCAACTTTCTGCTCATCAGCATATTCTTTCCATCTCCCAATCACCTGGTCAACCTGATCAATAATCTCACTGGCTTTTTTGATATTCATTTTTTTGGCCACCTCGAGCAAGTCTGATCTTTCAATGTTGTTCCTTTTACCATTAAGGCTCAAGCAATGTTGACTTACCCATGTACTGGATGGTCGATAGGCATGACATAGGTCGAAGGCTGGGGAAAGTGACCATTCTCCATTTTTATCCATGGTGAAGGCGAAATTCTTGGTGTGGTCATCGCAGTTTCGAGCAATAACATTGAACACCATTCTCCTGAATAGCTGTTCTGCTTGAGGGTAGGGCAGTACAAGAAGCCTCATTGTCTCAAACAAGTCTTCATAGGAGTAAATATCAATGTCTTTGAAGTCATAGTGACGCAATGCACAGAAAGACTGGACATGAATTTTACCCTTTCCATGAACACGGTCAAACCTTTTGGTCATGAAGTGTGCCCGGCCGTTTTCTTCGAGTAAGTCACTTTCCATCATTTCAATTCCTGCATCAAGGGCCATTTTGTAGTAGGCCATTTCAACTCGACCATAGCCACTGGATGTACCAAACTGCTCATCTTCAATTCCGTCAAACTTAATCAGGTAATGTTCAAATCCCTTAGGAGCATTAGCTTGGCCACTTCTTATTTCTTCGGTCTCCTTATTAAATGCAATCAATGCTTTTGCTCGCGCGCCTCCGGCAGATGTTCCGATTTTTAAGATTGCTTGCAAGGCTTTTTCCTCATCTGGCTGGAGTTTGGTGAGTAAGTCTTGCCTACCAGAAAGAATCTTTGAAGTAATGTCAATCAAATCATTCATTTCTAGCTTAAGGGACTGGCTTTTCACCTTAGGTACAATAGGCTCAAACTCCAAGGCCCCCATGGCTCTTTCACCAATGAAGCTCAGGGTTTCAACGGGATTAATGCTATTGGCCGGCCTGTTGTGCCTTACAAGCCATTGATTGATGAGTGCATTTCCATACTTGTCTGGTAGCACATCAGCGAGCATCCCAGGCAAACCTTTAAACGTAGTTGTATTGCGATGATCCGGGAATCTGTAATTGCGAGACTCACCCAAGGGCATCATAATAGGGGATAAGTCTAATCCAGTTTCAATGAAGTCAGGATCATACTCAAATGATGCTGTTCCATCATTCTCATTCCAGGTAACTGCACCCACACGTTTGCCCCAAATATTGGCGTATGCAGATTTAATCATTACCAGTCTGATGTTTTAGGTTTCTGTTCAGACTTTGAACCGCTTGCTCGTTTTCTTTCATTGATTTCGAGTTTGGCTAGCTCAAGTGGACTCAAGTCCTTTGAAATCTTAAAGTTTTTCAGAGTTTGCAATTGGTCCAATGAACGCAATACTTGTATTAGGGTCAGTAGTGTACTTCTTTTTCCCAATTCAAGGTCACGGATGGTTGTTCTATGTACACCTGAGCGATCCCCTAATTGCGCTTGGGTTAAATTCCTGTCTAAACGTACTGATCGTATGTATTCACCAATGGCCTTAATGACCATGTCATCGGTCATTCGCCTTAATTCTATGGTGGAAAATTCCTTCATAATAACTTAAATTAAGCTTTAATGATGTAAAATCACATCAAATATAAAGGATTATAAAATGTTTACCTAAAAAATAAGTGATGTATATAATCATCATAACTAATGATAAATCTATTTAGTGATGGATAAATGCATCATATTTGCACTAGTTCGATTTTGTTGAATTGACTAAGAACCGAACATAGCAAGATTTAGCGCTGCCGTGAAACAATGGAGGAGTGTTGCCAAAAAACATGGTGTTTCTAATGCCGAGTGTGAGCTTAAGTCCAGCGCATATCAAGTACCTTTATAAAGTGGATATATTGAGAATTTCACTAAGAATTTAAAAAGGATGAAAGAATATTCGAATATCAAAGCATTGTGTGTCAAACATAGTCAACTATGTGAGCGAGCAATAGACAATTTCTTAATGCATTTCATCGCTGCAAGGGGAGGGGTAACAAAGAAAATTGAACTGGCAGAAAGAAAGTACAAGCACATAATAAGAGAGATGCCTAAAGCATTTTTTCCCAAAGCAAGTGCAGAGTTTATTATCGGAAAGGCATTAATGAAAGATGGCTTACTCAATAAATACCTTCACCATCCAATGCTTAATCAACTTCCCAAAGAAGAACAGGAGTATTTAAAATTTCAATTATCAACCCCATGGAGGTATGTGTTTGGTAGAATCGTAGAGCGTCCTGAAGACGAATTCTTTATTATGCGAGATGAAATTCTAGGAGATGAACTCCTGGTTTATTCTCCTGGAATAGAAGTCAATTGTAAAAACGGTCATGAGCATTCTCTCTATTTCTTACTGCTGGGAAATAATGGTGAATGCTGGCAGACCTTTGGTCTTATAGCCCCTTTCTTATCCTTTGATGTAGATGATATTTACATTTATGCAACAGAGGTGTTTACCGATGTGGATGATGATGAAAGTTTTATGAAATCTGTTTATGCAAATCCTTTTCCTTATTTCATGCTTCTCTATGGACAAGAAATGCCAAAGGTAATGGGGGGAAATACTGTTTTAAAGCATCATGTTGCAGAACAAGAAACTACGGATTTAGAAACCTTCAAAGTAAAGGAGCATTTTAAGGTTCAATGGAATAAGGGGATTTTTCAGTTCTCCTTAGATGAATGGAACAGATCACCCCATTTTGCGGCAACATATTTTATTGAAAAAGAGAATCTGTTGTTCAGATATGCAATGACCCAAGAAGGTTTTAAGGCCATGACCAATAAGCTATGTAAAGCTGGACTTACTGTGCCTATAGAGGAAGATTATTCAGTTGGATTGAGTATGGTCAACACTATGAATCGTATTTTGAAACATGATTTGTCGATTAATCCTTACGAAAAACACTTTTCCGATTCTAATGAGTCTAACATTTCAAATGAGGAACGCGATCGAATAAATAAATTTTTAGGCTTGCTTATTCCCTTTATTAATTCCGGCGCGCATCCGGATCTCGTTCAGTTAGCTTCGGGTTGCGGTATAAGCCTAAAAGAAGCTCAAGAAATCTATCAAACACTGAGGAGTAAATACAGCAATTTATAATATGGAAACAAAAGCTGTTGCTTAATCTTAAGTCAAGAGCTTTTAGCTTTCTCAACAGAATGCGTCATCGTACAACAAATCGGCAAATGCTGCCTGTTTTGGCCTTTGGTAGTGTATCAAGTTAGCAAGATCAAAGAAGGCTAATATGCAAGTGAATCCTTTTGTAATTACTTCATTTTGGCGACCGATTTTAGACCAGCAATAGAGGATAAGATTCTGTATAAAGGCAGCCGAAATCAGTCTAATTAGCACATCTCGAACGAAAGTGAATGGAAGCACATCAATGTATAATGTGCGTTTAAATAGACAATTTTGCCTAATTTTGTTTTAATAATAAAACATTATGGCGAATAAGACTCCGACTTTACTACCAAGAATTCAGCGAATATTGGAAGAACTTGGCGAGAATCTACGCCTGGCGCGACTAAGAAGAAAATTAAGTACTAGCCAAGTGGCCGAACGTGCTGGGATGGGGCGGAGTACATTAGTGAAGATCGAGCAAGGTCATTCTGGTGTTGGGGTTGGTCAGTATTTAAATGTTTTAAAAGTCCTAGGTCTAGAGAAGGATTTATTACTTGTAGCCAAGGATGATGAATTAGGAAGGAAATTACAGGATGCAAATTTGGAAACAGCTAAGCGTGCTCCTAAAAGAAAAAAGCCATCATGAGCAAAAAAAGCTCACGAAGAGATTTATATGTTTATGCCGATTGGCGCGAATTACGCGGTCCTAAACTAATGGGCGTACTTCATTCTGAGCTCTTACGCGGAAAAGAGGTCTTTTCATTTGAATATGAGCAAGAATGGCTTAAGCAGGGCTTTGCACAAGTTTTAGATCCAGAACTGGACTTGTATTCGGGCCTGCACTTTCTAAAAGATGATAAAACAAACTTTGGCGCTTTCCTCGATTCTTCACCAGACAGGTGGGGCAGAGTTTTAATGCGCAGAAGGGAAGCTGCATTAGCCAGAAAGCAAGGAAGGAGAGAAGAGAATCTGTGTGAAACGGATTATTTATTGGGCGTATATGACGGCCATCGGATCGGGGGACTTCGTTTTAAACTGGCTGCAGATGGACCATTTTTAGATAACAATAAAGAAATGGCATCTCCGCCATGGGCATCTATTCGGGACTTGGAACAAGCCAGTTTAAACTTGGAAAATGAAAATGTGGTGGATGACCCAGACTACCTTAAATGGTTAAATATCTTAGTGGCTCCGGGTAGTTCTTTGGGTGGTGCAAGACCAAAAGCAAGTATAGTTGATGAACAAGGCCATCTATGGATTGCAAAATTCCCGAGTGGCAATGATCAATTTAATATTGGAGCCTGGGAAATGGTGACATATGACTTGGCGAAAGCTGCCGGAATTAGCATGGCAGAATGTAAGGCACAACAGTATTCGAGCAAACACCACACTTTTTTAACCAAACGCTTCGATCGCACACCGGATGGAGGGAGAGTTCATTTCGCTTCCGCCATGACCATGCTTGGTTTTGTTGACGGCCAAGATGGAGGCAGTTACCTGGATATTGTTGATTTTTTGACTAGCAACGGAGGAAATGTAGAAGCTGATTTGGAAGAGCTTTGGAGAAGAATTGTTTTTAGCATTAGTGTATCGAATACCGATGACCATTTGCGAAATCACGGTTTTATTTTAAAGCCCGAAGGATGGATCTTATCTCCAGCCTACGATATCAACCCTGTGGAGACAGCAACAGGACTTAGTTTAAATATTTCGGATAGTGACAATGCATTGGACTTAGATTTAGCGATGGAAGTGACTAAATACTTTAGATTAGAAGAAGCGCATGCACACCAAATTATGGAAGAAGTTAGCACTGCCGTGAAACACTGGAGGAGTGTTGCCAAAAAACATGGTATTTCCAATGCGGAGTGTGAGCTTAAGTCAAGAGCTTTTAGGTTTTAGGAATAAAATGTGCCATCTCTTAATAATAGCGCAACTAAATAATAAAAACGCCCTCTAATTACTCACCATTAGCTTAAGAGATAATGCGGTAAACATTTAAAAAAAAGAGGTTTTTAGATTGTCTGTATTTAGGGATGATAGGGCCTATTTCCCGATACAAAACTTCCCAAAAATATTCCCAAGGATGTCTTTATCTACATCTACTTCTCCAATGATACTGCCCAATTCGCTGAGGGCAGTGCGGATGTCGATGGAAAGAAGGTCACCGCTAATACCAGCTTCTAGATTGTCCATCACCACTTGAACTTGATCAAGGCTTTTCTTTAAAGCATCTAAATGACGGACATTAGTGATAATATTCTGACTAGCAGCCAAATCGCCCCAGCGGTAAAAGGAACCAATTTTGTCCTGTAATTCCTGAATGCCTTCTTTCGCCTTGGCACTGAGAAATAAAGGTTTTAAACTATTTAAGTATTGCTCTTCCTCCGTTCTTAGGGTCGGTAGCATTTCCTGCTTATTTATCAAAAACAAGAACTTACGATCTTGAGCTTTTTCCTTTATGGATTGATATTCCTCCTTGAGCGCTTGCCATCCAGAGGGCTCTTGCAAACGATCGGCAGCAAAGAGGAAGAGCACCAAGTCGCTTTGCTCTACCTTTTCATAAGTTCTTCGAATACCAATCGATTCTACCATATCGTCGGTTTCACGGATACCCGCGGTATCTATAAATCGATAGCTAATGCCATTAATTTGAATTTCATCCTCGATGGCATCACGGGTAGTTCCAGCAATTTCAGTGACTATCGCTTTGTCATCTTTTAGCAGGGTGTTAAGCAAGGTTGATTTCCCAGCATTTGGCGCCCCAACAATGGCCACTGGCACTCCGCTTTTTATAGCATTACCCGTATCATAAGAGCTTATTAAACTGTTTAGTACCGCTTGAATGCGATGGAGCAATTCTAAAAATTTCGAGCGATCAGCAAATTCCACATCTTCTTCTGAGAAATCGAGTTCCAACTCTATTAAGGAAACGAAATCAATCAACTCTGCCCGTAATTCTCTTATCTCCTTGGAAATACCACCTCTCAAATGCTGCAATGCAATTTGATGCGAAGCTTGATTTTCTGAGGAAATTAAATCGGCAACGGCCTCCGCTTGCGATAAGTCCATCTTGCCATTAATAAAAGCCCTCAAGGTATATTCCCCAGGATCGGCAAGTCGAATGCCTTCCTTGTTGAGCAGCCTTAAAATTCTTTCTTGGATATAAGTGCTGCCATGACAAGCAATTTCTATTACATCCTCACCGGTATAGGATTGTGGACCTTTAAACAGCGTGAGCATTACTTCATCTACCAGCTGATCTTCATCGTATATAGATCCCAATACACTTTGGTATTCCTTTGATCCCTCTAATTGATGACGCTTTGAATAGCCTCTGAAAATGCGATTAATTACGGGGTAAGTCTCCTTACCACTCAATCGTATAACCGCAATAGCTCCCATCCCCGGAGCGGTGCTTAAAGCACAGATGGTGTCTTCCATTCGCATTCGGCAAAGGTAGCATTGCCCGAGCTATTATATCCGGATAATTGTCAAATCCGAGCTTTGATGAAGCCCAAGATTGCGAGACTTAATTAAATAAAAGCCAAGCTTTAATAGCTGCCGTTTAAAAGTCTTAACCTTAAAATTTAAGTCCTTAACAATTAGTGTTTTGGAGAGCTAATGATGAAATTCAACTGTGGATAATTATCGTCTAATTCAAGCTATATCTCGGATTTAGGCCCTAATTTAGCAGAGCTAATCAGCATATACCATGAATAAGATTCTTATTGCCAATCGCGGCGAAATTGCTTTACGCATCATGAAATCAGCCCGTGAGATGGGCATAAAAACGGTGGCGGTTTATTCCGATGCCGATCGTAATTCCCCCCATGTTAAATATGCCGATGAAGCGGTGCACCTTGGGCCAGCGCCTTCGGCTCAGTCTTATTTATTGGGCGATAAAATTATTGCCGCTTGTAAAGCTTTAAATGTTGATGGCATTCATCCAGGCTACGGCTTTTTAAGTGAGAATGGGGCATTTGCCCAGTCTGTGGAAGAGGCGGGTTTAATTTTTATTGGACCAAAAGCCCATTCTATGAAGGTTATGGGCGATAAGCTTGCGGCAAAGGAAGCCGCACGAGCCTTTGATATTCCATTGGTTCCAGGAACTGAGGGTGAGATCGACGATCAAGAAGAGGCCATTCGTATTTCAAAGGAGATTGGCTTTCCGGTTTTAATAAAGGCCTCTGCAGGTGGTGGCGGAAAAGGAATGCGCGTAGTAGAGCGCGAAGAAGAACTAGCAGAACAAATCGAAAGTGCCATTTCGGAAGCGAAAAGTGCTTTTGGTAATGGAGCGGTTTTTATTGAAAAATATGTGGGTTCTCCACGACATATTGAGGTGCAGGTTTTATGCGACTCTCATGGAAATATGGTGCATCTTTTCGAGCGAGAGTGCTCAGTGCAGCGTCGTCACCAAAAGGTTATAGAAGAAGCACCTTCACCTATTATCAGTCCTGAACTGCGGGCTAAAATGGGTCAGAAGGCAGTTGATGTAGCGCGTTCTTGTGATTATCTAGGTGCGGGAACGGTGGAGTTCATTATGGATGAACAACACAATTTCTATTTCATGGAAATGAATACCCGTTTGCAAGTAGAACATCCGGTTACGGAAATGATTACGGGTGTTGATTTGGTGAAGGAACAAATTCGAGTAGCACGCGGAGAAGAGATCAGCTTTAAGCAAGAAGATTTGCATATTCATGGACACTCGATAGAGGTTAGGGTATATGCCGAAGATGCGCGAAGCAATTTCATGCCCGATATTGGAAACTTGCGCGTATACCAAAGACCACATGGCGTGGGCGTTAGGGTTGATGATGGTTTTGAGGAAGGAATGGACATTCCGATTTACTATGATCCGATGATTTCAAAACTGGTAACGCATGGAAAAGATCGGGAAGAAGCACGTTTGCGAATGATCCGAGCCATTGATGATTATAAGATTGTGGGCTTACGCACTACCATGGAATTTGCGCGTTTTGTAATGGAGCATGATGCTTTTATTTCAGGTAACTTCGATACGCATTTTGTCAACAAGCATTTTCAGCCAGAACTATTGGATGCTAAGTCGAATAATAATGAAGATGTAGCAAGCACCATAGTAGCCAAGCTTGTGGCCGATGCCAATAAAAAGCCTGAAGTATTAAATGATAGCGAAGGCAGTCGTAGTAATTGGAAAATTAAACGCTCTTAAATGAATAGGCTTAAAGCCATTGTTGTATTATGTTTGCTGAGCACCTTATTTGCTGTTGCACAGCCGGATAAGTCAGGTCAGTTAAAGGATAGCATCGTTCAATATGCAGCCATGAATCGCACGGATATCATGGATGCAATAATTGTGGATGGAGATACCATTCCAATTATGATTTTGGATGAAGTACTCCTGATGGATAAGCCCACCTTTGATTCTAGGGAGGCTCGTCGCCGTTATTACATCCTTAAACGCAAGGTGATGAAAGTTTATCCTTATGCGGTAATTGCGGGAAATAAGCTCGATAGTTTAAACCTACTTTTAGAAGGCAAAAGCAAATGGCGTCGCAAGAAGCTCATCAAAGAGTTTCAAGAATACATTCGCGAAGACTTTGAAGAAGAGATAGTAAAACTCACCCACAGTGAGGGTCAAATTTTATCCAAACTGGTCTCAAGAGAAACCGGCATAACGACCTATAAGTTAATATCCGAATATCGTTCTGGCTGGAATGCCTTTTGGTGGAATACGGTAGCCTATTTTAACCATATCGACTTAAAAACACCTTATGCACCTTTAGAGGATGAAGAGGATAAACTTATTGAAGGCATTCTTCAAAGAGCCTTTATTCAAGGTTACCTTACCGAAAGGGTACCAATCACAACTTTAAGTCCTTAGTTCATTGGAATAATTCCACTGGCCAGTGCTGCGCCAATTAGGAAGCCCGTACCCAAGCTGTAAATTGTAAAGGAAATAAGTGACGCCAAAATGGTGTCTAAAAGGGCTCTTCCCCAAGATTTTTCGAATAACTCACGGTAGTACCAAATGAAGTAGCCGATGGATAAGATTAAATAGATGTACATCATTATTGACTCATAGCCAAAGAAATAACCGGGCACCAAAATCACAGAAAACAAATTTATTACTGAGGTATAGTAGGTATTAAATACCACGTGCTCAGCGTAATTCAAATTTTTCTTGCGATTAAAAAGAAAGGTGAAAAGACTTATAATAGGGATATAAAGCCAAAGCAGAATATTGAAGTATTCCTGAAAAATTAAAGCGATACGATGGGCAACTTTCTGGGCTTCAAACTTTTTAGCTTCCGCTTCCCCTTGATTGTTTTCCTCAACACTCATCATAAAGCCTTCTTCAAAATTACTGGCCATATCCGAACTCTGGATTAAAATTAGAAGAAGGGCAGTGCTTAAAATGAGCAGGCGAAAAGGAGAGAAGTACTTAAGGCGACCATCACTTAAATAATGCTTAGTGCTCTTTCCAGGCCTAGTTATCAGCGACCATAAAGTAGCTAAAATGCCGTATTCCAAATTAAAAGCATCCATTAGGGAGCTTCCTAAATTTCGAAGATCGTAGCGGCGCACCATGCGCTCATTTTTCACTAAATACTTGGGGTTCTGCATTCTCCGTTAGTCGTTTTTTCAAATATAATTCGAATTGCCATTTCTTGTTAAAACAAAGCTGCAAGTTCTTCTGGAATCCTTTTGGGTTTAAAGCTTTGAGCATCGAGCATCACCCAATCGCTTACACATTCGCAAATCAAACTTTCTTCGCGGTAAAAAACTACTTTTCGTTTGCTAATTAGTCCCGACATGGATATTACCCAGGTTTGAACATCTAAATCATCATTTAAATGAGCGGCATTGAAATACTCTATGCTGTGCTTTCGAACCACCCAAATAACACCACTTTCTTTACCGGCCCTTGCAAACCAATGCTTAGCGGCAATATCCTGCACCCATTGTAAATAAATAACATTGTTTACATGTTTAAGATCGTCTAAATGCTCCTGTTGAACCTTTATTCGGTGCTGGTATTTTTCCATTTTCTGATGCCTTAAGAAGGCCATTAAAGTAATGGCTTTTTCGCTTTTTACGGCAATGCTTGGAAAGCATTCATTCCTGTGTACATTTGCCTACTATTTCTGCACTATATGAAGATTGTAATTGCTGGAGCTGGAGCAGTGGGAACCCACCTAGCCACATGGCTTGCGAGCGAATCCCATGATATCACTATCATCGACCACAATCCCGATTGTTTGCAATCCGTTGATCAAAATATCGATGCAATTGCCATTTCGGGGGAGGTGACCGATTTTTCTATTTTACAGAAGTCGCAGGTGGCAGAAGCGGATTTGTTTATCTCGGTTACTTCCGTAGAAGAAGCCAATATCTTAAGTGCCATTTATGCTAAACGCTTAGGGGCGAAGAAAACTATCGCCCGCATTAGCCAAATGCAGTATCTCACCGATGATGATATTCTTAATATTCGCGAATTGGGGATCGACGAGCTTATTTCGCCAGAATCCTTAGCTGCACGGGAGGTTCGTCACCTTATAAATACCAATGCCGCATCAGAGTCAATAGAGTTTGAAAACGGTAAAATCAATCTATTGGGCTTGGATATTACCGAAGATGCTACCATCGTTGGGAAGAACATGGCCCAAATAGCAGAGCTTAGTCCGGTTCGAGATTACGTGGTAGTGGCCATTCGTCGCGATCAGCAAACAATTATCCCGAAAGGAGATACGGTGGTGCATGCCAATGATCACTTATTTGTGATTACTCATGCCAATGGAATGGAGCAGGTGCTAGAGGTTACTGGTCGTCGGAAAATTCAGATTGACGATATTATGATTATCGGCGGAAGCCGCACTGGCAGACACCTTGCGCGTAAGCTTTCGCGAAACTTCCACGTAAAACTAGTGGAGCAAGATCCAGAAATGGCGGAAGAAATAGCCAGTAGCCATCCCGAAGTATTGGTCCTCAATTTTGATGGTACTGATGTAGAAAAACTGGAAGAAGAAGGTCTGAAAAATACGGATGTTCTGGTGGCGGTTACAGGCAACTCGGAAACGAATGTATTAACCTGTTTGGTGGCAAAAGACCGTGGGGTAAAGAAAACCATCGCTATGGTTGAGAATATCGAATACCTTTCTTTAACTCAAAGTATTGGAATTGATAGCCTAATCAATAAAAAACTAGCAGCAGCCAACTTCATTTATCGGTATATACGCCGCGGAGACTTCGTAACACTCTCCACTATTCACGGGATTGACTCGGAAGTAATGGAGTTTAATGTTACCAGTAAATGCGATGTAACCGAAAAGGCTATAAAGGATTTAAATTTGCCTAAAGGAGCCATAATTGGCGGGGTAATCCGCAATAATGAGGGACTTATTCCCAATGGCAATTTTATAATTCAGCCGCTGGATAAAGTGGTTGTTTTTGCCAAATCAGAGTGTGCTAAAAAGGTTAGTCGTTACTTTCGCTAAACATGCATCTTTTTAATCCCCGTATGATCGCCGCCTTAATTGGCACCTTACTCGGCATTGTTGCCAGTATGATGCTACTTACGGTATTTGTAGCACTATATTATGGCGAGGACTGGCAAAGCTTATTGCTTTCCAGTGGCCTCACTTTTACAGCTGGAGTTTTGCTTTATTCAGCAAACATTAGCAATTCTAATAAGGAAGTTCGAAAGAGAGATGGATTTTTAATTGTCTCCCTTGGATGGATCGCCATGTCGATAATGGGAAGTTTACCCTATGCGCTAACTGGCTCGATTCCAAATATTGTTGATGCAATTTTTGAAACAGTAAGTGGATTCACCACTACTGGAGCAACTATCCTCACTGATATTGAAGGCCAAGATCGATCGATACTTTTTTGGCGAAGCATGACCCATTGGATAGGAGGGATGGGGATAATTGTTTTAACCGTTGCCATTTTACCCTTATTGGGTGTTGGAGGTATGCAGCTTTTTGTAGCTGAAGCCCCTGGGGTTACCCCCGATAAACTGCATCCGCGAATTACCGGTACGGCCAAGCGTTTATGGTTGATTTATTTTGCACTTACTATTGCTGAAACCATCGCTTTAGCCCTTGCTGGTATGGGCTGGTTTGATGCCGTTAATCACGCGATGGCAACCATGGCAACTGGTGGTTTTTCCACCCGCAATGCCAGTATTGCCGCCTTTGATTCCCAAGCGATTCATTATATCATAATGGTATTCATGTTTTTAGCGGGGGTAAACTTTACTCTATTATTTTTCGGCTTTAGCGGAAAAGTGAAAACCCTTTGGCGGAATGAGGAGTTTCGCGTTTACGCGTGGAATACCTTACTCTTTAGTATGGTAGTGGCCTTGGTGCTCATTATTTTCCAAAACTATTCTATCGAAGAAGGATTTAGAGGGGCCTTCTTTACAGTGATTTCAATTATGACCTCCACTGGCTTCATCACTGAGAACTACTTACTCTGGCCCAACTTCTTGATTTTCTTAATCTTCGTTTTATTCTTTTCCGGTGGATCTACCGGAAGTACTTCGGGTGGAATTAAAGTGATGCGTCATATCATTCTCATTAAAAACTCCTTTTTAGAATTAAAGCGACAAATTCACCCTAACGCCATTATCCCGGTGCGCTTTAATGATAAAGCGGTTCCTCAGGGAATTACCAATACTGTGGCGGCCTTCGTGCTTATTTGGTTGATAGTGCTCTTTATTGGCTCTTTCGTAATGTCTATGTTTGGCCTCGATTTTATGTCAGCCGTAGGATCGGTTACCGCAACCTTAGGTAATATTGGCCCCGGTTTAGGATCGGTAGGACCGGTAGATAATTTTGCTCATATTCCCTCAGGAGGCAAGCTGTTCCTAAGCTTTTTAATGCTTCTTGGTCGATTAGAGCTGTTCACGGTCTTAATTCTGTTTATGCCCTATTTCTGGCAAAGGCGTTAAGACTAAGCTGTCATCAAGCGAAAGTCAATCAACAAGATCCTTTAAGGCTCCAAAGAAATCGAGGTTTTCCCTTTTGCGTTTCAGAATAATAATCGGAATCTTTCGATTCATCCGCACGGTTTCTTTTGCAAATGAACCCATTAATACAGAGGCAGATGCAGTGCGTCCCTTGGAAGAAATAACTATCAGGTCACTGCCTGATTGCTCTGCTAAAAAAATGGCATGTGTTGGAGCTTGACCGCGGTTTTCAATTAGCTCACAAGTCCAGGTCTCCTCTAAATTGAGTTCCTCTTTATAATTCAACCATTCTTGTTGCGCTTTGGCCTTTATATCTTGGCGTAATTCTTTTTCCGCTTCCGCTGATTTAAGGTAGCCACTAGCGGGATTAAAAAAATGTAGGCAATTAACTTCAGCATCACAAACTTGCATTAGTTCCTTGCTAAAATGAACCGCTCCCTGGCCGGCAGCGCTAAAATCTAAGGGTAAAAAGACCTCATTAATCTCACAGGAGCTTGTTTCTGGTATCAGAAGAACAGAGCAGGGGCCTTGCTCGGCTATACGGGCACCGATTAATTCATGGTCAGTATCGGAAGCTCTGCGGCCCATTATTAATAGGTCGATATCCTTAATATGGCATTGCCGAAGTATTTTTTCAAAAGCCTGGCCCTCTTCTAAAACGATATGAAGTTTATGCGGGGCATCTTCACCAAAGGCATAGTGATGCAATTCTTCAAAAAATTTCTCAAGATTTTCCTCCTTGGACGCCAAAACATCCTTGTACTTGTGCTGAAGCTCGGGTTCTAGACTTAAGTCGGGGCTAACATGCAGTAAAAAGAGTTGATCTACCTCGAAGAAGGAGAGGAGATAGGCGCTGTACTTTAGAATTAAATCATCGTGCAGCTCACCCTCCAAGGCGATCATCACTCGTTTATAGGCTGTTTTACTTTTCATGCCTACAGGATTCCTCGAATTAAGAATAAGGCGGCAAAGGCAATAATGGCGTACAATTCAGGGAATACCGCTAAAATTAATGTTCGGCCAAAAACATCGTGACCGCTGCCAATGGCATCAATGCCACTAGCACAAACGCGTCCTTGATAAATTCCAGAAAACAATCCCGCTAAACCTAAGGCAATGCCGCCCCCAAGAATTCCTGCTCCTTGTAAAAGGCTTATTTCGGGCCCTACAAACTCTTGAAGGATGAAAAAGCCTGCAAAGCCGTATAGGCCCTGAGTTCCCGGTAATGCGCTCAACACAATAAAGGAACCAAAAGCATCGGGTCGTTTTTTCACTGCTCCTACGGTGGCCATTGCACCCGCGGCAGTTCCCATTATGCTTCCAGTACCGGCAAGGGCAATTAGAATTCCAAATCCTACAAAGGCTAGAATTAAAGCTAAGTTTACTGTTTCCATGATTTTTAGTTTATAATTTTTGTTCGTTTAAAGGCCTGAAAAGGCTTTCCGCCTCCTTGAAATTGTGCATTATTATAAAACTCTACAAAGCTCAATCGCAGAGGATGTATAAAGGACCCTAATGCCGCTAGAACAAAGTTTAAGCTGTGCCCAAATAGTAAAAAGATTCCCATCGCGATCCAGGACCACCAATGCTCATTGAGCAAATCCATACCAATTTGATTGACCACTAAACCAAGAACTGCAGAAGTGACGCCTAGGGCAAACAAGCGTACATAAGAAAGCACGTCGCCTAAAAGACCCGTGAAAATGAAAAATAAGGGTAATATGCTGGAACCAATGCGCAAGAATAAAGCCTGACTTAAATCGTGAAAGAGCATTACCAAGAGCACTCCCAAACCTAAAGTAATACTTATAGTTATTGTCCCTAAGTCGTTTAACTTCAAGGTTTCATTCATGAAAAGTGAGATGGAAGAGGCAACAATTAGTAATTTGCCCCAAAGGGAAAGGGAGCTTCTAAAGCCCGTATAATACCAAGACTTAGCAATGGCCAGTAGAATTCCGACAAGGATTTGAAAAACACCAATTAGCAGGGCTACATTAAAGGCATTGAAAAAGAATTGACTGTCATCAGGAATCAAGACCAAGGATCCAAGCCAAGCTATCCAGGGAATTTCAGAGTTTATACTCAATGCGATGCCAAATAGGCTACCGCTTTTAATGAGGCCCATTATCGTTGTACTAAGACCTAAAACGCCTACCAAGGCGGCAAGGCCTCTTTGCTTCTTTAAAAAACTAAACCAAGCTATCAGCGCGGTTAAGGTCATAATGGCCCCATAACCAGCATCGCCTAAACAATAGGCAAAGAGGATGGGGTAAAAACCCGCGATCATCGGTGTTAGGTCGAATTCAAAATAATGTGGCAGTTGAAATATTTTTGTAATCGGCTCAAATAGCTTGCTGTAGCGCGAGTTTTTAAGCTCTACGGGCACTACATCCTCGGGGCTCGGTTCCTCTATTCGATATGCCATTGCTAAATTCTGAGCAGCATTTTTAAAGCTTATAAGCTGACTTTTTACTAACCAAGCGCTAAGATGCAGCAGGGGTACTGCTTTAAGTTCTTTCCATAGACCGCTTCCACATTCGTAATGGGCCTGATCCACCAAAGCTTGGATTTCTTCTTCTATTTTCTGAAGATGATTCTGTAAAGCCTTAATTTGACTTTTATACTCCTGCTCTTTCTTAGTAAGCTCGAGTTTGATAAGGTTCAATTCCTTAGCCTGAAAGGGTGGTGCTGGCATGGGGTCGAGGCTTAGGGCCTCTATTTCATCTATCCGATCAATGATGCAGAAATAGTAATCCTGATCATCTTGGCGAATTAAAAAGGACCGATCCTTTAATGGACGAAATAGTTTCTCATCGCCCTTGTATAAACCGATGGCCAAGCCTCTAGCTTCTAGGGCCTTCCATTGATCAGGATCAAATCCTTTCCATATATCCCAATAGGCCTCCGATTGGTCCAATTGTGATTTCTTGTAAAGCCAGGCATTCCAATCTTCTTTCAGTTGTAACAATTGATACAGTAAAGCGCCTTCTATGTCGGCAGCCTCATACTGGCTGGCATCAAAATTATGCTGATTAAGCCATTCTAGGGCTTCGCTATAGCCCTTTTCCTCTTTGAGGGCCTTTCCTTCGCTTTGCGCTTCCATTTCCTCCAGATGAAGCAATCCTATATCCTGCAGCTTATGGCTTATATGCTCGCGATCTTCCGCCCGGATGAGAAGCTTTATTTTTAACATTGCGCTTTTCATCCTTCCATGCTTTTACGATTCTTAGCTATTTTTTTTGCAGCAGTGGAGATGTTTTCCTTGTCCTCCAAAAAGCGTTTCACTTTTCGAATGCCCTCTTCATATTCCGGAATTTGCACCTTCTCATAAAGATTTACTTTTTGGGTAGTCTTCTTTCGCGCTAATTCTAATTGGGAGATCTCCTTTTCAAGATATTCTACTTTGAGCTCATTTTCAATTAGATGCATCAACATCTCCAGCGCGGCCGGCATCCAGGCTGGCTCATAAAGTGGATTGATATTTAAATCTTTAAAGTGAAGTTTTTGCAATCGCTTCACCTTGCTGCCAGCAACATTAACAGTTTGATCTTCAATCCGATCAACACGTAAAACGGAAGGCAGATCATTCCAAATGGAGGCAAAGCCATCCATGTGATCTAATTGTTTTTTAAACTCAACCCTAAGCGCTTTTAATTCTGGTTTTCGATTGGCAAGAACCTGACGGAGAGCAGTTTCCTTGCGCATCAGTACCGGAAGGGCATTACGGCGCACCTGAAGCTGCTTTTGAAACTCCTGGATTGTACTCTTGTTATAGGAAATTGCGCGTGCCATACTATTTACTTAGGCCAGTAGGTATCAATAAACTTTTGACGAATGCCGATTTCAAAAGGCTCAAAATGATCACTTAAAAGCTTCCAACCTCGGTCTAGCATTTCTTCGGGACCAATATTTAATTGTACATCCAGTAAATCTCGCACATAGGCCTGAGCAAACTTTAAACTCCTTAGATCATAGGCATTTAAGTCGAAACCATTTTCTTTTTTACTCCGAGCTTCTGCAGCGTCGGCATAAAGCCTAACTAAGGCGTTCATCAATTGGGGATGATCCTCTCGGGTTTTTATCCCAATGACGTTTTGCTTAAGTCGAGAAAGGCTACGAAAGGGATCGATGATGGTTAAGCCACTTTCGGGATCCTTCTTTAAATAGAGTTGTCCTTCAGTGATATAGCCCGTATTATCGGGAATGGCATGTGTAATATCACCATCATTTAAACTGGTTACCGCGATTATGGTAATGGACCCACCTTCTTGAAACTGAACTGCTTTCTCATAAATTCGAGCTAAATCAGAGTAAAGGGAACCCGGCATAGCGTCTTTACTGGGAATTTGATCCATTTTATTACTCACTATCGCCAAGGCATCGGCATAAAGGGTCATATCGCTTAGGAGTACCAATACCTTTTCCTGCTTTTCATAAGCGAAATATTCTGCAGTGGTACATACTAAATCTGGAATTAAAAGTCTTTCCAGAGGAGGGTCTTCACTAGTGTTGATATAGCTTACAATCTTATCGCTCGCTCCACTTTGTTCAAATTTCTCCCGGAACATGAGGTAGTCATCATGAGAAATGCCCATACCACCAAGGATTATACGATCAGAATCTGCCCTTAAGGCCACTTCGGCCAGTATTTGATTGTAGGGCTGATCGGGATTAGCGAAGAAGGGAATCTTCTGCCCAGTAACAAGGGTGTTGTTTAAATCAATGCCCGCAATACCAGTCGCTAAAAATTCAGAGGGGAGTTGCCTACGGACTGGGTTAACAGTCTGACCTTTAACATCACGTTCTTCCGCCTGCAATTCGCTGCCATCATCTATGGCGATGCCAAAAGCATTGAAATATCGACCAGCCAGTAGGGGACTGAGCTTTAGCTGGGGTGGGCTGCCAGAAAATACCACTTTAGCCTTAGTGCCTATTCCTTCGGTGCCAGAGAAAACCTGCAGGGTAACTGACGATCCATCCACCTTAATAACCTGAGCCGTACGACCATCTACCCAGGCGAGTTCATCGTATTGCACTCCTGAGGCTTCAAGAGTGCAGGTGGCCTTGGTTAAGGCTTTTATTTTAGTGTAAACGGGTTGAAATGCAGCAGCTTTCATGAGGCAGGAATTTGCTCAGCTTTGAATTCATCTTCAATTTGCTGGTTAAACTTTTTAAAATCTTCAGAATTAAAATCGCTGTAGTTCATCTGTTTAAACAGATTGATTAGCTTTTTATAATGCTGAGAAACAGCGCTAAAGTCTTCGAATTCGTAAGAACGATCGCAAACTTCCAAGACTCGATTTAATTGGAAAGATTGTCGTTCTAGGCTCGAATTCATATCAATAGCGTCGAAGGAATCTTGCTGGATAAAAGCAAAATCGATTAATTCACTCTTCCAAAAGTCGAGGTGATAATCGAGCGGAACAGAGTCATCGCCTAAAATGGATATTTGATCCCGCGCTTCAATTCCTTTAGAAAGCAAGGTTTTAGCCTTATTCACTTTTTTAATCCAATCCTTTTCGATGTGCTTCTCACTAAACTGTTGAAACTCCTCATAATCGAGATAGCGACTATAGGAACCTAGTGGGTCTATCGCTGGATAGCGTTTAGCATCGGCTCGCTTCTGCGAAAGCGCATAAAAGCAACGGGCTACTTTAGAAGTAGATTCGGTTACAGGCTCTTTAAAATTACCACCTGCGGGCGAAACCGTACCTAAGAAGGTAACGGAACCACGGCGGTTATCAGCCATTTTAGTGATTCCCGCCCGACCATAGAAGTTGGCAATTACAGCTGGTAATTCAACTGGAAAGGCATCGGTGCCGGGTAGTTCCTCCATACGGTTACTCATCTCCCTCAAGGCCTGGGCCCAGCGCGAGGTACTGTCGGCCAAAAGAAGCACCTTATATCCCATGCAACGGTAATATTCCGCCATAGTCATACCTACATAAACCGAGGCTTCACGGGCCGCAACGGGCATATTTGAGGTATTACAAACAATGGTTGTTTTATCCTTTAATTTCCCTCCCGTGGCTAAATCTTCCAGTTCAGGGAAACTGTGAAAAATTTCCACCACCTCATTCGCGCGCTCTCCACAAGCCACTAAAATCACCACGTCGGCTCGGTTATTCTTCGCTATGGCTTGTTGTAATACGGTTTTACCCGTACCAAAGGCACCCGGGATATAAGCAGTACCGCCTTCTGTTATTGGATTTAAGGTATCGATAACCCGTAAGCCAGTTTGGAAAATATCAGAGGGTCTTGATTTTTCCTTATATACTTTAATAGGCCATTTTACCGGCCATTTTTGCACCATTGTAATTTCGTGAACCCGACCGTCTTCACCTTCTACTTTAGCGATGCAATCATCTAGTTTATAAACACCTGCGTGGGCTACTTCAAGTAATTTATAAGCACCCTTGAATTTAAAGGGGAGCATTATTTTATGCTTCAGAGCTTTCTCTGGAACCTCCCCAATAATGGAACCCGCCATTAAGGTGTTACCAACATTAGCCAATGGACTAAACTTATGGCTTTGACTTAAATCGAGGGCAGGGCTTCTTTGGCCTGTTTTTATAAAGCTGCCCGGCATAGCTTCAAGGTCATTCTGGAGGCCATCGAAGTTTTTACTGAGCAAGCCTGGGCCCAAGCTAACTTCCAATAATTCGCCGGTGAATGAAACTTCGTCGCCAGCTTGTAAACCGGTACCAGCCTCAAAAAGCTGGGCAAAGGCAATGGCTCCATTAATCTTAATCACCTCGGCCATTAAACGCTGCGATCCCTTTTCTACAAAACAAATCTCATTCTGTTTAACGGAATCTAAAACCTTGATTTGTATCAGGTTACTGAGTATTCCAATGATCTTTCCTTTAGTCATTTTGTTTAAAATTTTGAAGGGCTTCTTGGCGCAATACCCCTAAGCGATCTCTTTTATTAGGGCTGGCTAGCTGTTCTCTACGGTAGAGTAAAAACAGTTTAGCGATGTAGCTAAGTAGCGCGTGGATGTCATAGTAATGGCCCTCGCAAAGGGCATCAGCTTTTTGCCACAGCACTTGATGAACCGCGCTAGTTATGAGCGTGGGATCTTTAGTTTGCAGGGCAGATAGTATCTCTTGGAGATGAGGATATTCCTGTAATAATGTTGCGCTTAACTGAAGTGGGTCTCGACGCAAATCAGCGTAAAGCGGTGAATTTGAATTTATTTCCACCTTGCTTAGAAAGGAATAGCGCGTTTGATTAAAATAAGCCATCTGTTTTCGAAGTTCCATTTCAAAGAGGAAATAGTCCCGGACAAAGCCTTTCTCTAAGCGTTTTACTTCACTGAAAAAGAGCTCATTAAGTGCTAGTTCTATTTGGTTTGTCGACCAATGAGGGATAAGGTCTTTATAGGCATCATACCAATCTTGCAGGAAGGGCGGCACATCCTCAGGGCTTGCTTTTAAGTTAGCAAGCTTTTCTCTGCTCAAGCCGTAGGGTTTGCGAAGTGAACGATGAAGTAAACCTTGAAAATGATGCTGCCAATACTCAATTAAGTTATATAGATCGTTTCGGAATAAAAACCAATTAAAGGCCTCTAAATCATTTTCTGAAAGCTGCCTTTTTATAAGGTCTATCGCCTCATCTAGTTCATCTTCCTTGGGCCTCTTATCCAAGGATAGGAGCGGCATGGAGCTTAATATGTAGTAATAATTAGTCATTACTAAATAGCAGGGGTAAAAGCTTTTTATCGAAATGATTCTTTAATAATAGTTCAAAGCTGTCGGCGCTAAACTGAACTTCCAAGCCTTCATCCTTTTGAACAATTCGCATTCCTTTTTGGCCATCCACCTCAAAGTTCCATAGCGCTAAGGCCCTTCGCATTTCGCTTAAAAGCTTGGCGTCCCATTCTTCGGGCCAAGAGATGCTGTATTTAGTAGGATCGAAATGCTTAACTAAGGTGAGCACTAAATCCCGAATGAATTCATCGGAATTAAAGGCCTTGTTGATGGGCTTGTGAATAATCTCATCACTTATAAAGTGTTGAATATCATGCCTTAGCTTTTCTTTTAGGGCTAAAGCCTGATGCTGCAAGTCTCTCAACTTTTTCTCCTGTTCTAACTCTAAACTTCGCTGAACTTTGGTCTTTTGCTGTTCAATATCCGCTAGGCAATTAGCCATTAGTTGATCGCGTTCGACCGCTGCTTTCTCTTTGAGTTGTTTAATCTCATTTTCCGCATCAGCGATAAGCTTTTGATACAGGTCGGCACTTAGCTTTTCAAGATTTTCAAATGCAGCTTTCATTAGCTTAATATTAAGAGTGGAATAGGACTTTCATAAATCATTTTCCGTGAAACGCTTTCATGAAAAACCTGCTCTATGAAATGATAATCGTGCGGCATAATCGCAAGCAGGGAAGCCTCATTTAGTTGAGCGTATTCGACGAGCCCTTTACCTACTTCACTTTCGAAGTGATGTGAAAAGCGATGTGGGAAGCTTTCCAGCTTGTATTTAAGGAGCTTTCTATTGCGTTTTTCTTGTCGACTTAAATCCGATTCCTTGCGGTTTACGGTAAGTACGTCGATTTCAGTTTTTAAATGATCCGCCAAATGCAGTAGGGGATATAAGCGATGGTCTTTGGGTATCTCGGTATAATCTACGGCCAGTATAATCTTGGAAATGCCTTTAAACTCAGCGCCACTTGGAAACACGATTACCGGTACAAGCGCATCGCGAACCACAGACTCGGTTCTGCTTCCCCAAAGGCGATCCAGGCCTTTAGCGCCTTTAGTGGACATGATAATTAAATCGCAATCAACCTTATCCGACTCTTGCAAAATATATTCCTTGGAGCCCATAAATTCCCAGCGCCATTCATAGTTGGCTTCTTCCAATAATGGACATAGTGAAACAAAGGCCTGAAAGGTTTCTTCGATGGCCACTTTGTCGGCCGCCAAAGATTTTCGCTCGCGTTGGGCACCGTGAACGATAGTTAGCTTATTGTCACCTTCAATAATAAAAGGTAAAACGGCATTTAGGCAGTTTAAACTAGATTCGGAGAAATCCGTTGGGAAGAGAATTTGTCGATTTTTCATCTATATAGATCAAGTGGTTTGCTCTTACGATATTAGTCGAGATTTTAGACCTATAGAATGATAAATGTCAGACAAGCTAAAAAAGAATGCAGCCAGAAGCAGTGCTGCAATGACTAAGAAAACCTGGTCTTATTGGGAACGAGATTTGATACCCTCGAAACAAGAGTTAATCGTTGTGGGAGCGGGATTTACCGGTTTATCCGCGGCCATTCATGCTAAAATGAATCATCCTAAGTGGAAGGTTTTAGTGCTAGAGAGGGCGGTTTACGCCGAGGGTGCATCCACCAAGAATGCGGGTTTTGCCTGTTATGGGACCTTAGGGGAAATTCAGGCTGACATTGGCACAATGGGAAGGGATTTGGCTTTTAGCTTGTTAAGGCAAAGGTTGGAAGGGCTGCGCTTTTTAAAGGATCTCGTGGGTTCGGCCAATATGGACTTTCAGGTTTTAGGTGGAACTGAATTATTCTTGAAAGGAGAGGAGGAGGCTGCGCAAAACGCCAACGGCATTATGGAGCATGTAAATGATGAGTTTATAGATCTCAACCAAGGTGCTCCCTTATTTCAGCGAAGGGCGGTGCAGAAATCCTTTAGCAATATTATCCAAGCGGTGTATAGTCCTTTGGAAGCTCAATTGCATCCTGCCAAGGCCTTAAGCGTTTTGGAGCTAAAAGCTGAGGATTTAGGGATTACAATTTTAAAGGGTGTTGAAGTAAAAGCGCAGGAAGGCTTAAAAGATTATTGGAGGCTAAGGACTTCAGCCGGAAGTTGGCAATGCAAGAAATTACTGTATTGTACCAATGCTTTTGGCATAAATGGGACGAGTCTAGACATTAGTCCAGCTCGCAACCAAGTTTTAATAACCAAGGCCTTTAATCATGGTTTAAATGCGGGGAACTACCATGCGCAAGAGGGTTATATTTATTTTAGAACCGTAAAGGATCGACTTTTAATTGGCGGTGCACGTCATTTGGATGCTGAAAATGAAACTACCAATGAGCTGGGGCTCAATCAATTTTTGCAAAGTCATTTACAAGACTTTTTAGATCAACACTTGAATTTAAAGGGCCGATATGAAATCGATCAGCAATGGTCGGGAATTATTGCTACGGCCAAAAGTAAGGAGCCAATAGTGGAGGAGCTAGAAAGCAATTTATGGTATTGCGGTAGGTTTGGCGGAATGGGAGTGGCCCTTAGTGCTATTACGGGGAAAAGAGCCGCCGATTTACTCGATGGAAATTAAATGGTTGCGCACGGCAAACATCACTAAACCAACCCTAGACTTAACTTCACATTTGTCGAATAATCGAGAGCGATAGCCATCAATGGTTTTTTCGCTCAGGTTCATTTTGCTTGCAATTTCCTTATAAGTTAATTCGGTTCCCGCTAATTCGATAAATTTCAGTTCTTGGTCATTGATTTCCGGCATTTTGCCTTCGGCCGGATCTTTTAGGGCATTCACCAGTTTGCCGGTCATGGCATCGGTATAATGGAAACCATTTTCAAAGATTGAGATTAGGGCCAATTCCAATTCTTCTGGCTCTACATCTTTATTGAGGTAACCATTTACACCGGCCCTCAATAAACGGATTAAGGAAGTTTCATCATCCTTCATGGTTAACATCAGAATGCCCAAATCGGAGAAATTCCTTTTTAAAATCTTGCATGTATCATGACCATCTAAGCGAGGCATATCTAGGTCTAAGACCACTAAATCCACTTTTAAACCGGCTTGTAGTTGATCTATAAGCTCCTGACCGTGAGAAGCTTCTGATATCACCTTAAAGCGCGGGTTTATTTGCTGAATGAGATTGACTAATCCTTTTCTAAAAAGACTATGGTCATCGACCACGGCAATTTCTATGTTTTTCTCGTCCGTCATTTCGAAGGAATTGTAATGCTAATTGAAGTTCCTATATCTGCTTTGGAGTTTATACTTAAATCGGCTCCCAGTATTTTACAGCGTTCGCGCATGTTCAGCAGGCCATTCCCACTTAAACCACGTTGCGGGTTTTCTAATTTCTGAGTGCTAATACCCACACCATTGTCCTTAAAGTGCAGTGAGAATGCACCTTGCTCCGTTTTCAGATCAAGCTCAAATTTAGAAGCCTGTGAATGCTTTAAGGCATTATTAAGTATTTCTTGAAATATTCGATACAAAAATACTTTTGAATCGGGTTTCATTAGGTCCTCCTTAAAATTGGTATTGTAATTTACCTCGATGGCGCCTGTTCGTTTAACTCGGTCTAAATCGGATTCGATACGTTTAGCAAGGCCTTGTTTTTCGAGGTTTTCAGCAGCTAGGGAAGAGGAGAGTACTCTAATATCACCTATTAGTTTGCTAAGTAGGTCTTTGCTTTCGCTGATGCGATTTCGGTCAAGTTCTGGCAAATCCTTACTTAAAAGGTTCAAGTTAATTTTTATCAGAGAAGCGATTTGACCGAAATTATCATGAAGATCTCGGGAAATATTATGCAAGGTTTGTTCTTGGATTTCCACTTCGGTCTCCAAAAGGCTTTGTTGGAAGTTTTGTCTTTCTAATTGCATTTTGAGTTGAGATCTTCGATAAAGGATTACAATAAGAATGATAAAAGCTATTAGGATACCGGCCATAAAGGTTCCGAATACTAGTAGAAATTCTACATCATCAATGAGATTCATGTTTCGATGGGGCTTTTATACGCTCAAGGTATATTGATATAAAATAGGATAGATAAAGTATCCAATTAAGCGTTAGTGTGACCTTCGAAACCCAAGAGGGTAATCTTCGGCCATCGATGGTGAAGTAATCATAAAGCCCATAAATTAAAAAGGTTCCGGCATAAAAGAAAAGGGTTCCCATAGCAAACCAGAATTCAGCCAGGCTAAATAGACTTTTATCGCTCGGGTTTTGAACCAATTGGAAAAAGAGGTAGAGGGTGCCTAGAATAAGATAGAAGCTTAACCAAGTAATATTAAAGGAGGGAAACACAAAAAGGCCGTCGTTAATGCTGATGGCAATCGAAAGCATCAAAACAATTCCCCCTAAAATTAAAAAGAGACGCGAAGCACTTTTTGCAATAAATAGGTTTTTAAAGATTAGGCTATGAAATACTATTTGAAAAGGGATTAGGAAATGATAAACTGGAACGGTAGAGTTGTATTGATAAGCAATAATGCGACTCATCGTTTCGGAGATGGTAACCGTGACTAATAGTAGGACTAGAACTCGATAGGCCGGTGCTAGTTTTTTAAAATGGCGGACTCCATACACTGCAGCGGAAAAAAAGATGGCATAGGAAAAAAGGAATCCCGGATTTAGGATTGCAACCATAAATCCAGGATCCCAGGGGGGGAAGGAAAAAAATATCATCCCAGCCATCATTGTCTAGCTTAAGTGCGTGCTCAAATCGTGACAATCTTCAGGACAAGGTGAAGTATAATCATAAGCATTATTAGTAATTAAGTTGCCTGCGTCATCTACACCGGCTAACACAAGTGTAACTTCTTTACCGTTTGTTGGATCTTCTTTCATGGCAAGAATCATGAAGACCTTTTCAATATCAGCACTTGGGTTATCTAGTATAGCTCTCAAGCTATCAGCATCTACGGTTAAACCCTTTAATTTTTGGCCTCCTCCAGCGGGAATTTGCAATGAATCTGCCTGATAAGCATTAATAATGGTTTTGGCATCTGCCCATGAAATTGGTTTAGACATGTTCTTAATTTTTGTTGTTGCTGTTGATGAAGTAAAAGTAAGGGCAATTCTGAATTTCCAAGCATGCAAAAAGCAAAGTGGGGGATAAGCCTTATTAAAAAGGGGGATTTTCCCCTAAAGAATCAGGACTTTCCCTCTTGACTGCTATTAGCTGTGCCATCATCTTTGTACAAGTAATTTATTGAATGATGAAAGTACTTAGTATAGAAGGTCTTATGATTAAGGAGGTTACCGATGTTAGCTTGGAGATCAGTCAAAATCAAGGTCAATTCGAATTGAAGATTAAGGCAACAGGCTTTGCCTTAGCCGCGGGATGGAGCAAACCCACCTTAGAGCTCCGTTCTTACGACTTTCCGCCGGTTGATGGTATTTATGAATTCGATTTTAAGGGTCAAGCACCTGAAGGCCGAATGTCAAATGCATTAGAGAAAATGTTGGCCCATTATCGCTGGACAAACTATCCTAAGGATCTTAAAGGCGTCCGCATACACGCTGGTGAAAATTCAATCTTAAAAATGCTATAATGATGATACGCGAATTCCACCTCAATCGCAAGCTTAAGTATCTGCTATTTATAGCCCTGGCCTTGGTATGGGGCCTTCAAGCCTTATTCGCATAAAGCTTGCTTTTTTTGTTGTTTGCTAAAGAGCCATCTGATTTATTGGATGGCTTTTTTTTTGTGATAATAAGTCAAGGCTATATTCAAATTCGCTAGAAACGATTAATTAACGAATTGCATAGAGATTCCTTAGAATTTTGTCAATTAGCAGTAAGACACGAGTTTGAATCTCATTTTTCTTATGCAATCTGGATAAGGTTTCAAGTTTAATGGATAAGTATAAAGTGGCTCAGTAGAAAGCTATCTTAAGTATTGGTTTCTTTCAATGGCATTTGTCAATTCGAAATCTCCGTAACATAATATAAGCCGATAAAAGGCTTACGGCCGTTATATCTGATATTATGCTAAATACTCACTTTGCTCGTATTACGGAGACTCCTAAATTTACCTTATAGTGTACTGCATTATGTAAATATAGCTTTGGGTTCAGGCGCAGCTCAGCGGAACCTGAAAGCGGGGGCTTGCCAGAAGGCTGTACGTGAATTTTCTTCTGTTCACGATATCTCATCTTCAACGTGCATTGAATTAAGCTTTCATTTTTTTTATTGCTTTGGGCGCGGGCTTCCTTGACGAATTAAAAAAGGGAGGAGCAAGGAAGGGGGGGGTTAGGAGCGGAGCGAACTTTAACGGCCTGAAGGTTAAATGTCAAGATACTTAATTGATAATGATAGGGTTCACTATGTCAATTTCTACCCTATAAGTCTAGTAGCTCCCCTTGTTGATGCAATCATAGAATACATATATTTGGATTTTTCTGATTATTGGCTATGCTGTACGTAAAATCGGATCAGCTGTAGATATATTCAGGAGATATGAGTTTTAGCGGTAAGTGCCAATTGGACTTATAGACATATGAATGAAAAACTTAGAATTGGATTAATATGACAGCGCTAGGGGTATATCTTTCTAAAAAATCAGTTAATCGTTCTGATGTTGCTCGAAAAACAGGCATTAGTGAAACACCATCAAGCGAATTAGCTAATAACTCAAAAACTCAATTGAGAGTTGATGAACTTTATTTAATAGCAAAAGCAATTGCGGCTGATCCTTGTGAGCTGCTGAATGAAGTGTGTGAAAATTTAAAACTCATAGAGCAGTAAGTATATGAGCACGTTAGTCCAAGATATAAATTTGCTATCCAAAGAAAATAATAGGAGAGTAGTAGATCAACCTTCAGCTTCAATCCATGGTTGTGACATATTCAGTGGAGCCGGTGGTATGAGTCTCGGTGCGGAGATGGCCGGTATCAATATCTCCTTTGCTGTAGAAAATGACAAATATGCTGCTGATACGTTTAAACAAAATCATAAAACATCATCTGTAATAGTTGAGGACATTAGGAATGTCAAGCCAGAAAAGCTTGCCAATACCCCTCCATTCGTATTATTTGGCGGCCCTCCTTGTCAGGGGTTTTCTCTTTCCAATACTGTTACAAGAAACTCTATGAATGAAAAAAACAGCCTGTTTGAAGAGTTTCTGAGATTTATTGCCACCCTAGAGCCTGAATGGTGTGTTTTTGAAAATGTAGAGGGATTCAAAAGTTTTCAAAAAGGGAGGGTGGTGCAAACCCTAAAAAGTCGATTAGAGAAATTGGGCTATACTGTGAGCTATGACGTTTTGAACGCATCTAATTATGGAGTTCCGCAGGATAGAAACCGTTTTTTCATGGTGGGAAATAGGCGAGGAGTGAAATACAGGTTTCCAGAGAAATTTAATTATAGCTTGACTGTGGCAAATGCAATTGAAGACTTACCAAGTTTAGAAAATGGGGATTTAATTGATGACCTTCCTTATAAGTTCGAAGCTAACAATCACTTTGCAGATTCAATGCGACGAAAATCAACCACTTCCAAGCAAAACTATGTGTCTAGAAATAAGGATTATGTAATCGAGAGATATTCATATATAGGTCAGGGACAAAATTGGAGGGCGATACCCGATGAACTGATGACCAACTATAAAGAAAAAAATAATTGTCACTCAGGGATTTACAAGAGATTAAATTCTAACAGACCTTCTGTAGTTATCTCAAACTATCGGAAAAACATGTTAATACATCCATATGAGAATAGAGGTCTATCAGTTAGGGAAGCTGCTCGACTTCAAAGTTTCCCTGATGACTTTATTTTTCAAGGCACATTAATGTACATGCAACAGCAAATAGGTAATGCTGTACCACCGCTATTGGCTAAAGCGGTATTTAATCAAATCAAAGAAATGAGCTAAGATGGTAAGAAGCGAGGAAAAAACTATAACATTTAATTTTGATGTTAGTGCGTATCGCTTACTAGGAAGAGAGCTTATCACCGATAGAATAACCGCTCTTTTTGAATTGGTTAAAAATGCATATGATGCCAATGCTCGGAACGTGACTGTTGAATTCCAAGACATTAATCCATTAACCAATAACTCGAAGATTATCATCAAAGATGATGGTGTTGGAATGAAATTTTCCGATATACAAAACAAGTGGATGGTTATTGGTACTAGCAGTAAAAGGAGAGAACGATTATCACCAGCACCGTTTTATAGAAAGGTTTCAGGAAAAAAAGGTGTTGGGCGCTTCGCAGTGGATAAATTGGGAGATAAACTAGTTCTAAGGACAAAGAAAAAGGGTGCCACGGAATTAATTTGTTTAGAAACAGATTGGTCATACTACTCTAGGCTTGAGGATAACCAACTTAAATTGGACTTCGAAGAAAAGAAACCATTCTTTACTGATGTAGAAAATAGATATTGGTTCGAAGAGGGTTCAGAAGATCAGCAGGGTACTATTCTTGAAATCTCATCTGTTAATGAAGTTTGGAGTAAAGATGATATAAACAGAGCCTATAAAGAATTATCAAAACTAGTTTCTCCAAATTCAGAGGTTCAGCCTCAATACCCATTCAATATCAAAATCAAAGCACCGTACGAAGGCTTTGAGGATAGAAAAGTAAAACTACAGCTGATAGATTTTGCGACAAAAAAGATTGACTTATCATACAATAAGTTAAATAATACTCAAGAAATTTTGCAGCATGATAAAGGGGGTCTAAAGGTTATAAATGTTCCTCCTCGGCCATGCGGTCTTCTAAAACTTCACATTTATTATTTTGATCAAGAAGCTAAGACCAAGTACAAGAAACACTTCAAAACGGATATTGATGGAATAAAAATTTATCGTGATGGTATTATTACAACACCATTTGCAGAATATGTGGCAAATCAAGAAAAGCAAAAGGACATTCTAGGCTTAGATAAAAGAAGGTATTCAGGCTTTTTCGAAAGATTTGGCAGTAGGGACTTGTTAGGGTATGTCGAGATATCAGATGAACAAAATCCAAATATTGTGGAGTCCACTAATCGTCAAGGATTCGTAGACAATGAAGCTTGGGAAGAATTAAGGAAATTGATTATTGAGCAAATTGTACAGTTAGAATCATATTATAAATATGTCCGAAAAGTTGATAGAGAAGTTACAAAATCCAATTTAGGTGGTGCAAACAAGGATTTGAAGTCTCTCAAGAAAGACATAGCCTCCATTAAGAAGAATGCCTCACCACAAGTCAAAGAAAAATTAAGAAACATTGAGGTAAATCTAGGGAAGATACAGGGAAGCGTGAACAAGAGTATTAAGGATTACGCTAAATTGGAAAAAGAAAGCAAGCAAAAAGAAAATTTATTTTTCAGTTTGGTTTCACTTCAAACCTATGCAGCTATGTTTTCCCACATGACTAAGCATACAATTGGTCATATATTAACTAGTGCAGAGTACTTCCATAAAAATTACCCAAATCCAGAATTAGAGCATAGGTTCTTGAAAATAGCAAAGAATATTTATAAAGAGATGTTAAAGCTTCGAAAAGGTGTGGATTTTATGCTTAAATATGCTAAGTCGGATACTGATTTAGAGGAAATAAATCTACGAGAGTTGGTACTTAATTTATTTTATGATATCTATCAAGATCGATTTGTTGAAGAAGGTATATCTACTATTGTGGATATTAAAGAAGATTTAATTTTAAACTACAACAGGAAAGCTATAGAGGACATTTTTGATAATTTGATCTCAAACTCTATTAAAGCCTTAAAAGGAATGGAGGATAAGGTGATAAAATGTAGCTCTATAACTACCTCAAATGATGTGACTATTCTATTCTCTGATAATGGCATTGGTATAAAAGAAGAAGATAAATATAGGGTGTTTGATATTTTTTTCACCAAAACTGCAGAGGAGGGAGGTGCAGGAATGGGATTGTACATGGTCAAGACAAGAGTTGAAGCAATGCAAGGTGAAATAGAAGTGGCGGAGAATGAGTTGCAACCTAATGGTGCAACATTTAGGATTAAACTACCATTTAAAAAATAAGAATTATGAAAGTTAATTTTGTTGTATTAGATGATAGTGAGGATATTGAAGATCATTCATTGCTTTATAGTATTGAAGATAAATATGATAAGGTTCACTTCTTTAATAATCCCAATGAGGGATTAGAATTTATTAAGGAAAATTTGAGCTTAAATTTAATTGTGCTGCTTGATATTGAGTTTTCTGAAAGTGATAAATCTAATGGACATAAATTACTGGATGAAATATATAAATCTTCTGCACTTATCCCAGTTATTCTTTGGAGTGGTATAAATCAGACGGAAGAGGAGTTTAGCGACTTTATTAATAATCATGCTTTTGGGTTTCTTAGTAAAGATTCCACTATTGAGGAATCTATGCAGATCATAGACAAGGCGTATATTCAACTTAAAACAAGTTTAGATAATACAATAGAAGATTGGATCATAGAGAGTAATGAAGACAAGGATAAGCCGATATACATATCTACGGAAGGAAAATCATACTCCTTGAACAATATCCTTTACGAAATTAGAAGTCAGACTGAGGTGGGTAAAGAATTTGCAGCCAAGCTTAATGCTCTAACCATTGATTTACTATTGAGGGGCAAAAAGGAATTGTAATGGCGAAGATTCTAATAGCATATGATGAGAAAGACAAATCATTAGGAGATTTCTTTCTTGAGTGCAAGTCCCATATAGCCCAATATTTTAAGTCTAAGGATATCTCTATTACAGAACTTGGGAGTAGTCAATTGAATGATTTAGCTATATACTTATGCATTAACCATCTTCCTCAGTTTATTTTTGGGGCTTATTCACATGGAGATGATAACTCACTTCTAAAAGCGGCTGATGTAGAATATGTGTCTATTATGAAGAATGGAAGTGCCTTTAAAGGAGGCTTTGTTTACACATTTTCCTGTAGCTCAGGAAAGGAACTTGGTAGAGATTTAGTCGGCGTTAATCAATGCCAATGTTTTATTGGCTATTCTAAGCCTGTATTCATCTGGACAAACTTTTTTCCACCTTTTGTTGAGTGTGCCAATCATGGTCTAATTCAATTTTTTGATGGGTCAGATACTCTTACTGCTTTAAATGCAATGAAAAAAAAATATAACGATGAAATTGACAAAATGTATGAGATTAACCCACTGGTAGCAGCTTCTTTAGTTGATAACAGAAAAGCCTTGATCATGCATGGTAACAATATTTGCCTTAAGGATTTTGAGGGTAATTGAAATCATTGATATTATCATTAGGTTCAGATAATTGATATATGATGTTTCGGCCTTCAAAAAAATAGCACTCTGATTGCAGCATGGGCTTTAGTGAGACCGGGAAGCTCCGAAGAATTGAGGATATCACCCGGCCAAACTCCCGCCTGACCGTTCCGGAAGGGACGGCCAAGGTAGCCCAGACAAAAAACAGGTTGCATTTTTTTGTGAGCCTTGAACTTTTGCTTCGTTTTGGTTCAAGCCAAGCAAATTGTACCTTTTCATACATTGTAGCTAATTACAGAAGATTATCGGAAGTGAAATTTAGTTTCAAACTCGGCGAGATGAATCTTTATTTGAACGTTTGTCTGAAGCGCAGCGGAAACCTAATATCGTTATTGGAAAACTAAAGAACAAGATTCCCTAAAGGGTAATTCGTGAATGCGGTTCGAAATCTCCTTAACATAATATCTGTCGTCCCGAAAGCATTCGGGGCTGATATTATGCTAAATACTCGCTTAGCTCGTATTGCAGAGATTTCAAATATTACCTTATAATTAATATTATGTCAAATACATATTTCAAAAAGAAAGGAGATTTCAAAAAACCTCCTTTTCTTTTTTAGTATTAATCCATTAAGGCTTTTGCCTTGTCGTACATTTTTAAAGCGCGGTAAACTTGGGTCAAAGCTCCTTTCACCTGCTCATCTTCCTTATTATTATTATAAGCTTGCTCCAAATATGGTAAGGAAACGGTAAATACTTCCTTTTGCTTTTCCTCTAAGGCCTTGTACTTTGTTGTAGCGTTTAATGGCAATTCATTCATTTGATCGCCAATGGCATTTGCGCTGTCGATGTAAATGATACTAGACATATATAATGCATCAGTATAATTAGGATCTACCTCCAAAGTCTTCTGATATGCTTCCAAGGCTGCTGCCGTGCGCTTCATTTCTGTTTGTAGAATTACCCCTTTGTTATAATACATCACTGCATTTTTAGGATCTGCCGCAATGGCTTGATCTAAGTTTGCCAATGCCTTGTCGTATTCCTTATTGTCAAAGAATAATTGTAATTCTGCTTTAAGGATGTCAACATTATTAGGAAACTTCGTTCTACCTTCCGATAAATACTTCTTGTAACTGGCGGTATCGCCTTCTTCAAGGGTTAAGTAAATTAAGGTAGTATAGAGATTTGGACGAACGTCACCGGAAGTCTGTGCCTCTCTAATTTTACCCGCTTCCACGAAAGTCTTCATCTGTGGTCCACTCGAAAAGTCCATGGTATCCCCTGTTTCAATATTGATTCCGAAGAAACGTGTACCGTGGTAGTCCATCTTTACTAAGTCCTCATAAATGGGAATAGCCTTTTCGTAAGTTTTGTTTTGCTGAGCCATTAAAGCAGCATTGTAGTACATATTGGTATCTACAGTGTTGGCAATATCCTTCTTAAGGGTATATGATTTCAAGAAATCATTATAAGCACTTTCATAATCACCAGCTCCACTGGCTGCGATGCCGCGACGAGCGATATCGTTAGATAAAACGGTCATTTGTTTGTTGGCTTCGTCGGAATAGCGCTTTTTACCGGTTTTCTTTTCAAATTCCAGTAATTGACTAAAACCTTCAACCGCTTTGTCTAAGGCATTAGGGTCGAGCGCTTTAATGCTTTCATCGCTACTGTTCGCCACGCGGTAATTGATAAGTCCCTTGTAGTAATAAAACTTAGAAAGGTCCTTTTCACGAATTTCACTTAAGGCTTTTGTCGAAACAACATTTTGAGCTTCGTCGATATAGCCTTTGGCTGATTGAACATCATTATTACGATCTATGGCAATAACAGCGGATGAGATAATGGGTTTTTCTTGGGCCATGGCCGAAAAACCGAAAAATAATACTGCTAAAAGAATTAGTCTTTTCATTTTAAAAATTGGCTTTGGTTGCAAAACTACTATTTATAGAATTTTATTGGTGAATAACTGCTAATTTAATGCCAAGCCTATCTTTGTACATCTAAATTTAATCTATCACCAATGAAGTGGGATATCCAAACTGTAGACTTTAAAGCAAGCGATGAGTTGCTTCAATACACCGAAGAAAAAGTATCTAGTCTGCACAAATATTACGATCAAATAGTTGGCGCAGAGGTATATCTGAAGCTAATTCAAGATGATGCCAAGCAAAATAAAAAAGCTGAAATCAAGCTCAACATTCCAGGGAATGATCTCTTTGCAGAGAGTCATGAAGCTTCTTTCGAAAAAGCGGTTTTAGAATCTGTGGATAAGCTAAAAGGTCAAATCCGCAAGCTTAAAACCAAAATGCAAAAGCATTAAAAGCTGAAATACTTCCTCCACATCGCTTCAAAGCTCGAAAGAGCTTCGCAGCATTTTGGAAAGGGAAAAATTTAAAATCCCGGAGTCGTCTTTCTGTAAAGAAGACATTCCGGGATTTATTTTATTCTCTAAGGCCAGGGGAAAATCGATTTTTATCTCCGCTGCCATTTTTCAACGACCAGCATTTGATACTATGACTCCAAAATACTTTTAATATTGGGCTTAAAGTATAAGTCGCTTTTAAGAACCTTTCCGTCTTCCCGGTAAATCGGCGCACCATCTTTATCGAGCTTAGACATATTACTGCGCTGAATCTCCTCAAAAACTTCCTCTATTTTATCCTGAAGGCCATGACTCAATATGGTTCCGCAAAGGATGTAAAGCATATCGCCCAAAGCATCGGCTATTTCTACCAGGTCCCCGTTCTGTGCGGCTTCGAGGTACTCTTCATTTTCCTCCCGCATTAATTTGTAGCGAAGAATTTTCGTTTTCTCGTCAATATCAGCAGTGGCTTCATAACGATTATCGATTTTAAAGGCTTTATGGAAGGCTTCTACTGCGGCTATTTGCTTTTTCATGATTTACTTTGCACCAGATTTTTGATTATGGATAATATTGGTACCGGTCACTGGATTTTTGCCGGGGTATTTATGTTTGTCTTTGTGGGCTATTTAATTTGGAGCTATCGCAAAGATTTAAAATTACATAAGATTCACTACAATGGAAGTCTTTATGTATTGGCGGGAATTGTGGTGGTGCTTTTCCTTTTTTACATCTTTAAGCGATTTCTCTAGCGCTTTGCTCTGTAAATGGTTTTAAGGTTGGTAAAAGCTCGCAGCCCTTCTGGGCCTAGCTCTCGCCCATATCCCGATTGCTTAATTCCTCCAAATGGAAGTCGTGGATCACTTTTAACCAATTCATTTATAAACACGGCACCTTCCTTAAAGTAGGAGGCTTGATCCATTAAAAAGGATTCATCATCGCCAATTAAACTTACCCCTAGTCCAAATGAGCTGTTATTGCTTAGGGCAATGGCTTCTTCCCAAGTATCGTAAAGGCATACCGCAGCAATTGGAGCAAAAACTTCTTCTTTAAAAACAGGCATATCTGGCTTTACCTCACTGAGAATTGTCGCTTCTAAAAAGAGGCCCTCTCCTCCACCGCCGAGCACTAATTTCGCGCCAAGCGCCATGCTTTCTTGCATTTGCAACAGCGCCTTTTCCTTTAAATCCATTCGGGCCATTGGACCTAAATCTGTTTCCTCCAACATTGGATCCCCCATTTTAAAAGAGCTGAACTCTTCTTTAAGGACTTCTAGAAATTCCAATTCCAAGGTTCGCGGCACTAAAAACCTTTTGGCTGCTATGCAACTTTGCCCCGCATTCATTAATCGGGCTTGAGCAGCTATGGCCGCCGCTTTTGAAATTGAAGCACTGTGATGAAGGATAAAAGCATTGCTACCGCCTAATTCCAAAACCTGAGGTTTTAAAGAAAAAGCGGCTTTTTGCGCTACCTCCTTCCCTGCTTTTGTACTTCCGGTTAAACTAATGGCCTGGATTCGATCATCGGCTATTAAAGTGGCAATGGCCTCATTCTCCAGACGAATATTCTGATAGGTAGAATCTGAGAATCCCGCTAAATTGAAGGCTTCATTAATGCTTTCAGCGCAAAGCTGACAATTAGGGGCATGTTTAAGTAAAACAGAATTTCCAGCGAGAATCGTCGGAACCGCAAATCTAAAGACCTGCCAAAAGGGAAAATTCCATGGCATTATTCCCAGTACAATTCCTAATGGTTCATAGGACCGATAAGCCTTTGAGCCATCGATATCCAATTCTTCAGTTTTTAGAATTTCTTCCGCTGAATCCGCATAGTATTGACAAAGTTTAATACACTTATCAATCTCAGCTCGAGATTCTTTTAAGGGCTTAGCCACTTCCAAACTAATGCTCTGAGCCAAGCTTTTTCTGTTCTCTTGAAGATAGGCTGCCAATGCCAGAACCTTGTTGATGCGATTGTTTAACTTAAGAGGTTTATAAGCGCTTGCTTTCAGTACCTTAGATTCTAAAATCTGAGGGCTATCTAAATCGAATTCAGCAATTAAGCTCTGATCAAAAGGGTTTTTACTGTAATAGTTTCCCATTCTTAAAAGTATAATTACGCGCCCCTGTCCAGGTGAAGTCTGCAATCTGATTAATACCTAAATCTCTTTCACTTTGTAAGCTACCTCCCTCATGTTCTTCAATACCCTGAAAAGCGGATAAATCACCAATGTCCACGATTTCATGCAAGATCTCTAATTGGCCACTTCTTCGCATCGGCATTTCTACTCGCATCAGAGCGAGGTCCATTGTGCAGCCACGATAATTGAGACCTCTAAAGATCATGTCTCGAAGTTGCTTTTTATTTTCTGGGATCTTAAAATAGGATTCGGTATCCGTGTACTGCCACTGCTCATCAACAATAAGTTCTAAGCTTTTTAAAAGTGCTTGATGGATCAAAAAACAAGATTTCTCACGCAAGTGATCATTGGGGTAATAGCCTGCTTCGAAGAGAATATTAGGTATCCCCGCCTTCATTAGATTATCGCCAATAGCTTTGGGATAAAATTCATCAGTATACCTTCCAAAATGCCCTTTAAGGTGCTGCTCTAAATGAAGGCCTAAGGCTCCTATCATTTGCATAGAGGCCTTTCGTTCTAAACTAATATGTCGGTTTTCATTTGGGGAGGGCGCTAAAAAACTGAGGGTAGCACTTTTATTTTGAGCACCAATGGAAAACAGATTTCTTTGATCGTGCATATTAAAAGCCCAATTTGGCTTAAACTGATCCAATAAGTTGTAGAATGCCTGTATCTCAGAACTGCATTGAGCAACAGCGTCTCTGTTTAAGTCTATTCCCAGGGCGTTCCTTCTTTGAAAACGCTCCGCTCCATCTGGATTAAGCATCGGCACCAAAGCCAAACTTATTTTATTCTCCAAGGCCTTGACTTTAATGTCATGAACCAGTGATTGTATTAGAAGGTCCAATGCATGCGTAGCGGTTGGTTCATTGCCATGCATTTGGGTCCAAATGATAAGTCGCTTGGGACCGCTTCCCCAGTAAATCGCTCTCAAAGGTCGCCCCTCCTCACTTTTCCCAAATTCTTCGGAACGGAAAACGTCATGAGTGTTTATGAATTCGAAAAGTGGATCTAAATCCTTGTAGCGCAGCCACCTTTTAGCGTCCAAGACTTTAGTAAGGCCCTTTGAAAGTAGTGTGTCCATCAGGTTTTAATTTGGGTGCTCGAATTTAGGATATTAAGAAATAGTTAGTACCTCCCTTAAGCCTGTATTTAGAGCTAAATTGCCAAGATTTAATTATAACTCTATGAAAAGATATCTATTCGGCCTGGCCTTCGGGCTCTTAGGCTATGCCGCATTTTCGCAAGCACCAAAAGTACTTTCGGGTCCAGTTTTAGGCTATGCCGAAATGCGGGAGGCCTTAGTGTGGCTGCAATTGACGGAAAGCGCGACTGTCGAGATTGAGTATTGGTCGGTTAAGGCTGAAGATTTAATTTCTAAAACAGATCCGGTTAGCACATCTGCCAATACCGGTAATACTGCCAAGCTCTATCTTAGGAATTTAGAGCCTGGTGAAATCTATGACTATCGGGTTCTGGTAAACGGTGACGTTCAAAATTTTGATTTCCCATTAAGCTTTGATACCGAACCTTTGTGGGATTACCGCACCGATCCTCCTAGTTTTAAGGTCGCCATGGGCAGCTGCATGTATATTAATGAAGAAGCCTACGATAGACCGGGTAAGGGCTACGGTGGTGATTATGGGATATTTAAGCATATTGAGGAACAAGAGGCTGATGCGATGCTTTGGCTTGGTGATAATATCTATCTGCGGGAGGCTGATTTCTTTAGCCGATCTGGCTACTTAGCACGATATACCCATAGTAGGAAACTTCGTGAGATCCAAGCTTTAATGGCTTCCTGTAATAATTACGCAATTTGGGATGACCATGACTTTGGTCCAAACGACGCCAGTGGATCATGGCTTTACCGCGATCGGGCCCTGGAGATGTTTAAACTCTTTTGGCCTAATCCTTCTTTTGGATACCGCGACTTGCCTTGCACCTTTAGCGGTTTCAATTACCGAGATTGTGATTTTATAATGATGGACAACCGTTATTACCGCAGCGAGCAAAGCGACCACCATCCAGAGCAAATTTTTGGGAAAACCCAAATTGATCGAATGATTGATCTTTTAAAACAAAGCAGAGCTCCTTTTAAGTTTGTGCTAACCGGCGGACAATTTCTTAATACCGCTAAGGTTTACGAAAACCACTCTAATTACGAGGAAGAAAGAGCTTATATCATTAAGCGTATCGAAGAGGAAGGACTAAAGAATGTAATATTCATTAGTGGCGATCGACATCATAGTGAGCTTAGCAAACTCGAACTCTCCAATGGAAACACTATTTACGAGTTTACAGTATCACCACTTACAAGCGGAGCAGCCTCTAAGGTGACGGAAAAAAATGAACTAAGAATTGAAGGTTCTTTAATAACCGAACGAAACTTTGCCCTAATGACCATCAGCGGTAAGCGGAAAGAAAGACGATTAGAATTACAGTACTTCAATAGCCAAGGCGAGGAAATCTATAAATGGCAATTACTAGAGTGATATACAAATGTATATACAATTGTATACTTAAGACTTAACTTGTTCATTTTCAATAAGTATATTATACACATCTAAAGTAATTTAGAATACTGACAAATCTTCATAGTATACAATTCGAAAGGGTTTATTACATTTGTAGTAAATCCTTTTTTTTATGAATGATATTGCGGCTAGAATTAGGGAGCTTATCGAACATCTATCCTTAACAAACAAAGGCTTTGCAGAAAGTATAGAGGTTGCCCCTGCTATCATTAGTCACGTTTTAAGTGGAAGGAATAATCCCTCTTTACATTTGGTACAGCAAATTACAAATGTATATACAAATGTTAATTTAGCCTATCTCTTAAACGGTAGTGGCCAACTGCTTAATGAAGCGACTGATCAAAAGGATATTCAGTCAGAAAGAACTGCTATATCGACTACTAAAACGGAAAACCCCTTACCCCCTGGCGCACGTTATGTATCCGTCCCTAGTGGCGCACCATTGCCGAATATCGAGGTGGAAAAGGAGTCAATTATAGAGGCAAGTTCACAAAAGGATAGCTCAGAATTAAGGGATACCCCAAGCCAAAGCCATGAAAAAACTGAAAAGGAAGACTTTAGAAGGCCAGAAAAGAAGCTTGAAACAAGTGTATATAAGGCTGAGGGCAAGCAGGTGGAGCGAATAGTGGTATTTTATTCGGATCGAAGTTTCAGAGAATACTTCCCAGAGGGCTAAGTTTGACTTAAGCTTATTAACTTTGCCAACCAGAATTTGAATTATGAAGAAGTCTCTCGTTTATTTAGTGTTCTTTGCTGCACTAGCCATTGGAAGTCGTTTAATAGCGCCTTGGCCCAATTTTACTGCGATGATAGCGGTGACCTTTGCCGGTGGCCTACTCTTTAAGAACAAAGCGGCTGCCCTACTCTTCCCTTTAGTGATCGTCTTTTTTAGTGATTTAATTATTAATAACACTTTATACAGCACCGGTTCAATGACTTGGCTTACCAGTGGTGCGATTTACATTTATGGTGCTTATGCATTAGTAACAATCTTGGGCTTTTTCAATAGTGCTTCTTCTTCTAAAATGAAGAGTTTAGCCTTGGGCGGATTAGTATCCTCCATCCTATTTTACCTTATCACCAATTTAGGCGTTTGGGCCGGCGGTATCTTGTACCCTATGGATCCTAGTGGTTTAATGAGTGCCTACCTTGCGGGAATTCCCTTCTTAATGAATCAGGTGCTCGGAACCCTGGTTTATGGCGCAATAATCTATAGCTTCTATCGCGTATACGAAAACTCTACGGAGCAGGCGGAATTGGTCAAATAGATGCCAAGAAAAATATTTTAAGAAAGCCCCCTAATTTAGCGGGGCTTTTTTAATGCTCAATATTGCTGAGCGCTTGAAATATCTTCAATAGCACAGGAGACCAGGATTCGCCATTTAAAGAGTTTCCAAGGGGTTCCTGTATAGCGTTAAAGCCTTCCTCTAGAATTGAGGCATAAGATCCTATAGCATAGCCGTAAGCCGAAATACCGGGTGCGATTTTCTCAGCGTATTGCCAAGCTATTATTGAAGCTGGATCACTTAGTAAAAAAGGAAGGCCTTGTTCGGCACATCGCAACATGGCACCGCATAAGGCTACTATTTCAAAGCCACCGTAAAAGCAGAGGTTCGTAAATGGATCGTGACTAATGGGATGTCTTTTTGCTGCTTTCTGCAGCTCCAATAGTGTTTTTGGATCAAATAGCTCTTTCCCGAATTGATCTAACCAGAATTGAGCATTGCTCGCGCTTAAAGCGTAAGCTAAATTATAAACGCTGTATAACTGACCATCGCCGAGACTATGAAGAACAATCAAATCCCTTTTATGATAATGAGCGCGATCTATTAATTTTCGCCCAACATGAAAGGCCGAAGCCATTTCCATGTCGGTCATAGCTGGGTATAAAGTAAAACTTTCGGTCCTTGGCCTTACCTTGCTGTTAACAAGTTTATTACTGTGATTTAGCCAATAGGATAGATTGGATTCAAATTGATAGTCTACACCTAGATCAACCCAATATTGTTGAATTTGACCAAGGCCTTGACGAGGACCAAATAACTGTACTAAAGCATCCGCTTTAACGGCCTCTAGCAAAAATTCACCACTACGAAAAGTAGATTTCCCTAAGGATTTCTGAATTCCATGATCACCGGCAAAACTTAGAATATCAATTTCCAACAGACAGGGATACTGTCCGCCTTGAAATCTTGAAATCCACTCTAATAGTGATTTATATTCCTCTGGAATTAATACGCCCGCTTCTTTGCTGCGTATTGGAAAAGCCTCCTCCTTTTTTAAAAGAGGCTTAAAGTAAAAAGTCTTATTGCTTAAAGACGACATCAACAGGCTTCACTCCTATCCGAATACTCACTTTTACATTGCCCACGGGATCGAAAACTTCTAAAAAGCCATCTTCCTCAATGTCCATTGGCGTGCGCATTCCATAGAGTTCTAAATTGCGATCATCGAAATTTAAACCGTAGAAGTTTCCACTTATAAGTGGAGTTTCAGAAACTCGACGCTGCGCTTTATTAAAGCTGGAAATTGAGCCAGTTGGAGCGCCAGTGATGTAATAAAGGTTTTTGCCAGACTCATCATAAGTCAAGTGACCTGGTCTAAGCTGATTATCTTGAAAATACCTTACCGTGTCTGGCATAATTGCTAGCCCAGAATCCACGGCCATTTTTAATGAATCAAGATTATAAGTCCAAAGGGAACCAACGCCACTGGTGAGCGGGCTGGTAGCGTTAAACTCACCACTACACATAATCCACAGTTGGTTTTCTTCGTCAATAACCATACTGTTTGGCGAATGCCCAACCATTAAATGACTGATGATTGTATCTTCCGTGGTGCGCATAATAGTTACCGTACTATCGCGGGTAATTGGACTACCGGTATTGCAAATAAAGGCCATATCTTCCCAAACCTTAATTTCGGTTGGATTGGTAATTCCATCAATTTCAATTTCCGATCGAATATTGCCCTTAATGGCATTTATAACATAAATACCTCCTAATTCGGGAGAGCTAACATAATAAAGGAAATCGGAAACCTTGGCCACCTTGCGAACTTGCATTAGATCCTTTATCTGGCGCTTGATTACGAGGCTATTAGCATCGATGTAAATAATTTTATTAGAACCCGGAACTAGAAGAACAAATTGATTTTGATCGGCATCGTACATGATGTCGCTCAATTGAGATCCCATCGGGTTAATATTGGCTTTGCGAAAGACGTTATTCTCGATGCTTTGATTTGTGGTATTGTATTCTGCTAAACTACTAATGCCGTTTGGCGAGGTGCCTTCAATACCAATATAGGCTTTAGGAGTAGTGGGTATAAGATCACCGCTTCCAGAATCATCATCATCTCCACAAGCGCTAATTACAAAAATACCGATGAGGGCTAGGGCGAGTTTTTTCATGTTGTCTTCATTAATAGGAGGTTAAAAATACGCGAATACCGCGATATTACAAGTCTTAGTTCGCCTGAATAAGTTCCCGTGCATTTGCAAGTGCGGCTTCACTGATCTGATCACCCCCTAAAAGACGGGCAATCTCCTTTAAACGTTGCTCTTGGTTTAGTTGGAAAATCTCGCTTCGAGTTGAGTTTTCGCTACTGTGCTTTTTAACTAAATACTGTTGCTGACCGCCAGCAGCGATCTGGGCTAAGTGGCTAATAGAGATAACTTGCATATGCTGTCCCATATTTCTTAAAATAGCACCAATCTTTAATGCCGTTTCACCACTAACTCCGGTGTCTATCTCGTCGAAAATAATTGTCGGTAGTCCTTTGGAACGCGCAAGAATTGATTTTAAAGCGAGCATTACCCTAGACAATTCACCGCCTGAAGCTACTTTTTGGAGGCTTCTAGGCGCTTGTCCTGGATTTGCTGAAAATAAAAACTGCACCTGATCCTTACCCATGCGGTCAAAATCGCTTTTCGGCTCAATAGCAATAGTAAATAAGGCATCCGCCATATTTAGCTCTTTCAACAGATGCAGTATTTGCAATTCCAGTTCTGCTTTTAACTCTTTGCGTATTTGATGCAATTGCTCCGCTTGATCACTTAATTTTAAATGAAGAGCCTGGGCTTCTTTTTCTGCTTTTGCTAAGTTTTCTTCTCGGGCTTCCGCAGCCAAGATTCTCGCCTCTAAGCCATCGCGCTTAGCGATAAGCTCTTCGGCATCAAGGCATTGATGCTTTCGTTGTAAATGTATCAACTGACTTAAGCGGTCGTCCAAGTTTTCTTTTTCGGCGGGATTAAAGCTACTATCAGCGCTAAAGGTTTCTATTTCTTGACGTAGATCATTAAACTCAATCCATAGGCTTTCCGCCCTTTGATGAAACTCCCCTAAAGAATCCGCCAATTTTGAAATGCCTTGCAACTCTAATTTTAATTCTCCGAGTAAGGCCGATAAACCTTGTGCGGGGCTATCCGATATTTCTTGTATGCGGGAAAGAGCGGCATTGAGCTTTCCAGATTGCTCCATCAGATCAAGCTTTGCTTCCAGTTCCTCTGCTTCTCCCGGAATTAATTTGGCGTCCACTAATTCCTGATGCAAAAAAGCAAGGTAATCCTGATCGCCTCCCTCCTCGCGCATTTCATCTTTTAGTCCCTCAATATCTTTTTGAAGCTGCGTCCATTGCTTGTAAAGCTTCTGATATTCAGTTAAATGCTCCTGATGCTCACCAAAACTATCAATAAGCTTGAGCTGGAAAGTAGCGTCATTGAGCAAAAGCGTATCATGCTGACTGTGGATGTCAATTAAGTGCATTCCCAATTCTTGCAAACTGTCCAAACGCACGGGGCTATCATTTACAAAGGCCCGGGATTTGCCACTGGGTAGTATTTCCCGACGGATGATGGTCTCCTGTTCAAAATCTAAATCAAGATCCTCGAATAAGGCTTGAAAAGGCTGTGGGCTTAGGCTGAAGCTACCTTCGATTACGCATTTTAAGTCGGGGTTTTTAAGTGCTTTTAAATCTGCTCTTTTTCCCAATAGATGATTTAGAGCACCTAGCATAATGGATTTACCCGCTCCTGTTTCTCCAGTAATGGTTGTAAAGCCTTCATGCCAATTGAGGTCTAATTCTTCAATGAGCGCAAAATTTGATATGCGTAAGTGGCTTAACATGATTTTTACTAGCGGATTTTTTGATACTCGGAAGCGTTGTTGGGATCTATCTCTAAGAGTACTTCCTTTAAATCGGCGCTGGGCACTTGAGCACCATCACTAAATATTTTCACGATCTCCGCCTGTTTCGCATCAAACCATAATTGCAGAATAAAGCTATTTCTACGCTGATCATTCACCTGCTTTAAGCTCTTGAGACTTTCCTTAATATTTAATTTCGCCGTACGTATTTGAGCGGGTTTGCTCATGAGGTCAAGACCTTGGCGGTGATACGTATATAGTCCGGTACGAAAATTATTAAAAGCAGGGCTGATTAAGTTATCCGTAAGCCAGTAGCGATTTTTATTACTGCCTCCAAAGCTATCCCAACCACCATAATTACTGCTTTGCGCATTACCAACAATGTTTTGGGCCTCATTGTAATAATCGGTGCCGCTCATCGGCGCATAGGTATCGTGATCTAAACCGATAATGATATAGGCGTAATAGGCTAACACGCTGGTTAGATTAGAGATAAAGGTATTGGGCGCAAAATCCAATCGGTCAAACTCCAGGTAATCGAATGTAAAATCATTATCGCGATGCACTAAAACGGGAGATGAATAATCCGAATTGTGAATAGGACGACTGTAAAACACCTGCAAATGACCATCGTAAGTGTTGTTGTTTCTGCTGTTAATGGTAATTACAAACTGACAGTCTATGCGTTCTTCCAAAGCATAGGTTTCATCCGTCCATTTGCGGTTATTTAAAAATTCTCTTACCGCCGTTTCAAGGGTGGTATATAGTTGCTTATTGGTAGCTTGAATATTAGGAGTAAGCACCTGTACCCTGGCGTTAAGCTCTTGGGCATTAAGATTTTGACTAATCAGTATGATGCTGAATAAGCCGATCCAAAATCTCATACGCTAATTCTTTCTTAGGTTTTAATTCTAATTTTTCCTTTTGGCCTTGGCGGCTGATGAGCAATACTTCATTCGTATCATGCCCAAATCCCCTTTCTGTTTTATCGGCCTGATTCAAAACGATCCAATCGCAATTCTTGGTATTTAGCTTTTTTACTGCGTTTTCTTCCGCATTCTGTGTTTCTAAAGCAAATCCAACCAATAGCTGATCATTCCGCTTCAATCCTCCTAAGGTCTTTAAAATATCTGGATTTTCAATTAACTCCAAATGCATCGTATCCCCCGTTTTCTTCAGTTTTTGATCGGCCGCATTTTTCGGACGATAATCGGATACTGCCGCACTTAAAATGCTCCAGTCGGCCTGAGGAAATTGATCCAAGCAGGCCTCATACATTTCTTTTGTACTCTCTACACGTACAATATTGATCTGCGGGTTTTTAGTACTTACCGAGCTAGGACCCAAAACTAGATGAACCGAGGCGCCATAGTCAGCAGCTGCTTCGGCTAAAGCCATACCCATTTTTCCCGAGGAGCGATTGCCTATAAAACGAACGGGATCTATAGCTTCATAAGTTGGCCCGGCATTTATTAAGATGTTTTTGCCGTATAAAGGTGCATTAGTTGCCAAATGATCATTAATCGTTTTTAGAATGGTTTCAGGTTCAGCCATTCGGCCTTGGCCTTCTAAACCGGAAGCTAGTTCGCCACTTTCAGCCGGAATTAATATATGTCCAAAACTTTGCAAGCCTTCTATATTAGCTTGGGTGGCCGGATGCTTATACATATCCAAATCCATGGCTGGCGCAAAATACACCGGGCATTTTGTAGAAAGATAAACCGCCATTAAGAAATTATCCGATTGCCCCTGAGCCATTTTTGCCATGGTATTGGCGGTTAGAGGCGCTATAATCATCAAATCGGCCCAAAGGCCAAGCTCCACATGATTATTCCAAAGGCCATCTTCGGCATCCTTATCGTAATAAGCCCAATAAACTGGATTTTTACTTAAGGTGGATAAGCTTAAAGGCGTAACAAATTCGCGGGCACTAGGGCTTAAAACGACGCGTACCTCGGCACCCGCCTTAATTAGCAGTCGCACGAGGTACGTAGTTTTATAAGCGGCAATACCACCAGTAATTCCCAGTAGTATCTTTTTTCCGCTCAGCATAACTTATTCTTCAGTTTGCTCGTCGGCAGGACGACGGAAGTAAATTTCATCCGTTTCCCATTCCTTAGCCGCAATGTGATGTGGCTTGGGTAAACCTTCGTAAAAACGAGATACTTCAATTTGCTCCTTATTTTCAAAAATCTCTTCAAGATTCTCATTGTGAGTAGCAAACTCATTTAATTTCTCGTGCAATTCTACCTTTAAGTCTTCGGCAATTTGATCTGCGCGCTTCGATAAAATAGATACTGCTTCGTATAGGTTACCAGTAGGACGATCAATATCGTTATGATCGCGGGTTACGGTGTTTTTTGGTGCGTCTACTCTTTTAAAGTCCATTAAAGTGGATTTTTAGGATTGAGATTTAAGTTCATTTATTACCGGATTGATGTTTACAAAAACCTTATCCAAGGTTTTCACATAATCACTCTCCGGAAAATATTCTTTGAATTCGATATAAGCGGTGCGGCTTTCAATGTAGCGCTGTAATTGCTTTTCGCTGATACTATTCTCAGCTAATCTAAAAGCAGCAATACATTTTCGAAACATCGCTTCTTCGCGATACTCGGTGTCAGGATAATCATCAATAACATTATTGAAACTTACCACTGCCGATTGGTAGTATTCCATATTATAATACTGCACCGCTCTTTCGTAAGATTTACGCTCCAGTTTAGCACGAAGTTCTTCAATCAACTCATTGGCGCTAAGCAACATATCACTACTTGGATATAAATTGGCAAATAGCTGAAGATCATTAATCGCTTTGAAAGTATAGTCTTGGTCTAGACTAAATTCTGGGGATTCTAAATAATGACAAAAACCCACCATATAGTAGGCCATTTCCGTTTTGGGATGATTCGGGAAGGTTTTTGCGAAATTCTTGAAATGGTAAGCGGCCAAAATAAAATCCTTTATTTCGAAGCTGCTCATCGCATAATAATAGTAAACATCCGCGGCCTTTTCCGATCCGCGATAAAGCACTAAAAGCTCATCAAACAAGGGATAAGCCTTCTCGTACTCACCAGCCTCGTAATACTCAATTGCCTTTTTGTACTTGTAATCAACATTGGGGCTCTTCAGTACCTTTTGATACTCGTTACAAGAAACCAAGTTGAAAACCAACAAGAGACCGAATACGTGTAAAAGAGTTTTCTTCATAAATCAGCTTGCAAAAGTAAGAAATACAATGAAATAACGATAGACTTTCGCATTCGTATAATCCCTTGCTCCTAGGGCTCGGAATGGATTATTTAAGATTATCTAAAATACTGATAATCAAATCCTCCGCGGCAGTTATTTTTTGTGGTTCTAGTTGTTGGGGATTAGACACCCAGTTTTTAAGGGCCGAAAGACTGTTTTTATTTAAGGTCTTAACCGAAGGTACGCCCTTTAAATTCAGTGCTTCAGCATTACAGTCTTGCTCGTATTGGCCCTTTATTGGGATAACGAAAAGCTTCTTTTTCAAATAAAGTGCTTCAGCGGGTGCTTCAAAGCCGGCGGAGCATAGCAAGCCCTTGGCGGCAGCAAGCTCATTCAAAAAGGAATCGCCATCAATTTTTCGGAATTCCAGGTTTTGAAAGTGATAATCTTCCTTACACTCTTTGCTGAAAATCAACCACTCTGCTTCCTTAACTTGACTTAATAGCTGTTTTAGCAATTGCTCATTATAGGCGGGTAAATAAACCAGATACTTACCCGCTTGGCTAAGTTTCAAGTCTTTAACTTTTGATCGTAATATAGGATGTTGGATGAAGTCGTCATAAGCTTCAAAATGGAATGCTGTAGCCTTGCTGCATGGGGCGTAATTCCTAAATACCCATTCTGCAAATAAGTTTTTAGCCTTGGGCCGCGGAGTCTTAGGACTTAAAAAAGCAGCTTGGTGACTTAAGCCAATCAAGGGAACCTTACTTTTTTTTCGCCGCATAGGCGCTAACCGGCTCAAAGTCATTTAAAATCAAATCAAAGGTGGAAAGATCAAGTTGGTCAACTTCCTTTTTAAATCGCCAAAAGCGGGCATTGCGAAAGCTTTGCCAATAGCTTAAACCGCCCTGTTTATTGTAGCTAAAACTAATCCCTTTAAAGTGATAATCTAAAGGAAAACCCAAGTCTAATTGGCTATTGGATCCACTACAAAGCACTTTTAACTCACAATGCTTTTGCAGATGCGGTATCAGCTCCAGCGCTCTGGAAGCATGTCCATTTCCCGTGCCTTGAAAGGCATAAAGGACCTTAATTTTAGATCCTGATGCCATCTTCATTGGCTAATACCTTTTTTAAAATTCTTTCCAAGTTCAAATCGTTTAGCGCTTCTTCCTGCTCACTATCTTCTTCCATAATAGGCGCTTTTTCGTGTTGATACAATTCCCAATGGCCTTCATGGTACTCCAAAGCGGTCAAGTTTTCAATCCAGTCACCCGAATTTAAATACAAACAAGCACCTTTTTCATAATTCACAACTCTCAGCTGGGGCTGATGTATGTGGCCGCAAATTACGTATTTGTAACCTTGCTCTATGGCTAGTTCTGCCGCCGCATCTTCAAAACTTTGAATGTAGCTTAGCGCCTTCTTAACCGAGTTCTTTATTTTCTTCGAAAAACTATAAGGCTCCTTACCTACTTTTCGAAGGAACCAGTTTAAGATGCTATTTATGCGAATAAGAAGATCATAAGACCAACCACCAAACTTGGCTAACCATTTCGCACTTTGAATGGAGGCATCAAATATGTCTCCATGAAAAAACCAAGCTTTACCTTCTGCCAAAGGCAATAGCAGCTTATCGGCCAGGTTAATATTTCCCATTTTCAAATCACTGAAGCGCCTTAGGAATTCATCGTGATTTCCGGTTAGATAATGAACCTCCGTACCCTTACTAGCCATGCTTATTATTTGCTTAAGTACTTTTAAATGGGATTTTGGGAAATAGCGTTTACGGAACTGCCAGATATCGATAATGTCACCATTTAAAACTAGGATGTCAGGCTTAATTGACTTTAGGTAATTATAAAGCTCTTCGGCTCTACAACCATAGGTTCCTAAGTGAACATCGGAAATTACCACTAAGTCTACTTTGCGCTTTGCCATAATAAAAATGTTTAGGACAAAGCTTAGGCGTCTGTGTGAATTGTAGCTTAGCTAAAGATTAAATCATGAATCTTTATCCTCAGATTTTAACACAAGAATTTCAAGCATTAAGATATGGAACTAATTGATATTGAGAGTCATTTCTCAGACATCGGTGGTCAGTTTTTAAAGAGCGCTTTTGACATTCAAAGTCAATTGCCCGAAATTAAGGCCTATTTATTCGATTGGGATGGTGTTTTTAATGACGGTAGCAAACATGCTGGAGGCAGTAGTGTTTTTAGCGAAGTGGATTCCGCTGGCTTGCGATTGCTGCGCTACGCTCATTTTTTAAAGTACCAAGAAACGCCATTATTAGGGGTGGTAACCGGTGCTCACAATACCAATGCCGTGCATTTAATGGAATCCCATAAAGGGGATGTGATTTACCAAAAGGCGATCCGAAAGGGAGAAGCCCTAAATCATTTCCTAAGCGAATTCAAGCTCCAAGCACATGAAATTTGTTATGTATATGATGATGTGCTGGACTTGGCTATTGCCAGACAGGTTGGTCTTCGATTTTGCGTGGGCCGTTTAGCTAACCCCCTCTTCCTTGGCCTAGTTGCTGGCTCGGATATGGCTGATTATATTACCGCCAGTCAAGGTAATGAGCATGCGGTGCGTGAAGTTTGCGAGTTATTAATGGGTATAATGGGAAACTACACCGAACTCGTGCAAGAGTTTATTAGCAGTCAAGAGCATTATTCAAATTTCAAAACGCAATTGCTAGATCGAAAGCTTCATAAATTCGAATTTCAAGAAGGAAAATTTAAGGGATTTTAAACTGAATTGCTTTTTCTATGTTTGAACTCCAAAATAGAATTACATGAAAAAAGTATTAGTAGCAGTTTTAGCCTTTGCGGCGATTCAATTATCGGCTCAGGATTTACCGAAGCCAAGTCCTTTCTCAACCCTGGAACAAAGAGTAGGATTAACCGACTTTAAAGTAGAATATAGCCGTCCTGGTGTTAAAGGACGCGAAATTTTCGGCGGCCTAGAAGCTTACGATAAGTTATGGCGCACTGGTGCTAATAAAGCCACCGCTATTAGCTTCAACACCCCAGTAATGTTTGCGGGTAAAGAGGTTCCTGCTGGAACTTACAGCATTTTCTCTATTCCTTCAAATGGAGCATGGACGCTAATCCTCAACAAAAACACGGAGCTTTACGGTACCGATGGTTACGACGAAGCAATGGATGTGCTTCGTTTGGAGCTTGAGCCAATGAAGTCGGAAATGACTGAAACCTTCACCATTGACTTTCAGTCGATAATGGATGGAAAAGCGAATATGGAGATCTCTTGGGAAAACACCAAGATTGTAGTTCCAATTAAAGTAGACGTTCAAAAGAAAGCTATTTCCAATATCAAGGAAGCTCTAGCCAATGGCGAAGAAAAAGACCTTTGGGCAATTAATCGCAATGCTGCTATTTATTACAGCAGAAATGATATTGACCAAAAGATGGCGCTGAAGTATATGACTACTTCTTTAGAGCTTAAAAAGGATAATTGGTACAGTCACTACGTGCATGGCGAAATCTTAAATCGCTTAGGTGACAATAAAGGAGCCGTAAAAGCAGCAGAGATGGCCATGGAGATAGGCGTTTCCGCCGCAGAGAAAGCAGGAAAAGATTTCGGCTATGGCGATATGATTGAGAAAGCCATGAAAGAATGGTCAGCCAAATAAATTTCAGCTCACCGCTTGCAATGCTATAAAGCTGAAAACCCTGAACCAAATCGGAAAGTCTGATTTGGCTTCAGGGTTTAATATTTTAAGAGCCCAATGGAAACGCAGATTTATCAATATACCCTTAGTGGTAGTGCTTCAATACCTATGGCCATGGACGTCCATGTTCCCGCTGGAGAGCAGGCAGAATTACCGGTAGTAATTTATGCTCATGGCATCAATGGCTTTAAAGACTGGGGCGGAATGAACCAAATTGCTGCTGAATTTGCCAAGGCCGGTTTCGCCTTTGTGAAATTCAATTTTAGCCACAATGGCACCACTCCTGCCCGCCCTACAGAATTTTATAATTTAGAGGCCTACAAAGAGGATTCTTATTTAAAACGTCAGTATGATTTGAGCTGTGTTTTAAATTTTATTCAATCCGGGCATCTCGATTTTAAACCAAACTTGGAAAACATTAGCCTAATTGGGCATAGTCGTGGTGGACCCGATACTATTTTATTTGCCGCTAATTCATCAGCCATTAAAAGCATAATTACCTGGGCCAGCGTATCGCATTGCCGCACGCCATGGGATAGCTTATCGCCTAGCGAATTGGAAGCATGGCGGGAAAAAGGTTTTTATACCCGTAAAAATGCGCGGACCAAACAAGATATGCCCATATCTTATAAACTGTATGAAGAATACAAAGCGCATAAATCGGAATTGGATTTAGAAAAAGTGGCCAGAAGCATTAGTATTCCTTGGTTAATCGTGCATGGTGATGATGATGAAGCCGTATTCGTAAAGGCTGCTTACGATCTTAAAGCCTGGTGCCCTGAAGCCAGGGTTTTTATTATTCCCGAAACAGGACATACTTTTGATAGGGTTCATCCGATGATTTCCAGCGAATTACCTGCTGCGACTCTTAAAAAAGTAAATCACTCGATTGAATTCCTGCGGGAAGTTCAATAAGCTTCAAATTTAGTTTATCCAAACCCTCGCGCAGTATGCCTTCCGTGCTGGCACTGCGGTTCAAAGGCTCTAAATAGGGCTCTAATTCCTCCGGACGGTGAACGGAAATGTCTGGCGGTACAAAACCAATACCCTGAAATCCTTCCTGATTGAGATATACAAAAGAGCGTTCGCCATCTTGTCGTCCAGCACCTAAGTACAAGCGGGCATTGTGATTTTCACGTAGTTCTCCAAAAAGGGTTTCTACCCCTTCATTATGCGCTAACCCGGCAATACTTTTGGAGGGAAAACCACATAAGGCAGGGTTTAAATCTTTCTCCTCCACCTTTTGTGCAAGCCAAGTACGAGCCTTTTCTAAACTGTGAAACTTAGCGATAAAAGCCTGCTGCCCTCCTATCCTATTTATTCCTAAACACCAATCGCCATTTTGATTTTTATAAGCGAAGACGCCAAACTTCAATTTTGGGTTCTTTTGAGCTTTGTTATGTGGCGGCCAATATCTGCGAATCTCATGATCTTCTAAGAGACCCGCGATTAGTATATTCCCACACAAGCGAAAATGAATATGGGCGATTTCTCTTTTAAAGGCCATGCTTCGCGCACTGCTCTTATCCGCGCTAAAATGACTGGCAACCCTTGATTTTAAGCGACTTGCCTTACCAATGTAGAGGATTTCACCTTTGTCATTGTAAAAGTAATACACCCCAGCTGCCATAGGAAGATCGTGAAACTCCTGGGCAGGAAGATTTGCTGGTAAATTGATTTCACCTTTGTTAAGCTTAATCATACTTTGCCAAAGGCCCGCTAGGTCCTTGCTTAATAAATCATGCAGGATATGACTGGTAACTTCGGTGTCGGCCCAAGCTCGGTGTGCCTGATCGTTCTTTAAGCCGAAATGACGGCATAAAGAGGATAAGCTATATGAGCGCAGGCCCGGGATGATTTTACGTGCATAGCGCACAGTACACAATCGTCGAGGATTATAGCTGTAGCCCAGTTCCTTAAAGGCCGCCTGCACAAATCCCAAATCGAAATTAACATTGTGAGCTACAAAAATATGATCGGCTAAAAGAGCCTTAATTTCCTCAGCTTTCTCTGCAAAGCTTGGTGCATCCGCCACCATGTTATCGTTAATGCCAGTGAGCTTTTGAATAGCGTAAGGAATGGGCTTTTGAGGATTTAATAGGGTGTCAAATTTTTCAATCACCTTAAGGCCATCACTAATGTAGATGGCGATTTCGGTAATACCATTGCCCTTGGCGTAGGAGCCAGTGGTTTCTATGTCAACAATTGCAAACAATGCGCTATATAGACTGTATTATTTTAGTCGGAAACAAAGATAAGATGCCAGAATTACCTGAAGTAGAAATAATGCGCCGCTATTTTGAAAACGCGGCAATGGATAAAGAAATAGTGGGTTTGGAATTCCATGACCCTCTTTTTAAGGTCTTTAAGTCAGAACCTAAGGACTTAGAAAAAGCCTTAATTGGTGCTAAGTTTACAGAAAGTCAACGCATTGGGAAGTATTTATTCTTAAAGACCAGTAAAAATAGCTGGCTTCATTTGCATTTTGGAATGACCGGTGATCTGGAAATTTTCAGATCGAAGGAACTTCCTAAATACACCCGATTTGTTTTCCAATTTGATGATGGTGATAAGCTCGCCTTTCGGGATTTACGCAAATTTGGAGTAATTCAATTGGTAAGTTCCCCCGAAGCATTTTGTGAAAGCAGTAATTTAGGTGAAGATCTTTTAAGCGTTACCCCTGAGTATTTTAGGGAGAAAGTATCGACTCGGAAAATTGCTATAAAAACCGCATTACTCGATCAAAAGCATTTTGCCGGCATCGGTAATTGGATTGCCGATGAAGTATTGTTCAACTGCGGCATTCACCCCAAAAAGCCATGTCATTCCATAAGTTCTGAAAAATTACAGGAGCTACTTCTCAATGCGCAAGAGGTGGTGCGTATTGCCATTGATCGCGATACCCATTATGGAGAATTCCCAGAAGGTTTTTTCGTGAATTACAGAAAAGAAAAGGCGGTCCATCCCAAATTTCCAAATTCACCGGTGGAAAGACTTGTTGTTGGTGGCAGAGGAACCTTTATAGTTCCCGAAAAACAAAAATTATAGATGGAAGAGCTTTTTTATACTTGTCCTTATTGCTTTTCAGGGGTTTCCATTTTGGCCGACTTATCTCTTCCCGAACAAGAATACATTGAGGATTGCGAAAGGTGCTGTAATCCAATTGAATTTAAGATAATAGCCGAAAACCTTCAGCTAGTTTCATTAGAAGCAGAACCACTAGGTCAATAATTAAAAACCTTTTAAAAGCGCTTTATAGCGAAATAAGTCCTTCTATACCTTCCGCCTGAAGATAGCGCTCCACAACGCTTTCGGGACTCATCATTAATTCTTTGGCCGTAACACTCACAAAATTCCCCTTGCTTGAATTCCGCATACTAACCTGAGCTTCGGTGCTATTAAAAAGGTTTTCCACCTGGGCAATTTTGCTATTGTCTGCCGGCACAATGAATTTAAACATGTAAACCGTGGGCCAATCAAAACCGTCCTTAAGTTGTTCCAGTAGTTTGGTGTATTTCTCTTTGGGATTTTCCATGCTGCAAATTTCAAAAATCTTTACTTTAGGCAATGCCAAAACAACTATAATGAAGAGCATTCAATCCTGGTTTGATGAATACGCGGTTAGTCATCAAAACCAAACCAATAAATTAATCCATTATATCTGCGTTCCCGCGATATTTTTCAGCATCATTGCCTTGTTGGCAAGCATACCACATGATTTTTTAAACTCTTGGGCTACAGAGCCCTATAAAGATTACATCCATTTTGGAACCCTGCTAATAGCAGTGGGTTTGCTCTTTTATTTACGCCTATCCCTGCCCCTTTTTATTGGCATCGCTTTATTCTCCTTTTTATGTTTGTGGCTAACTCAGCTCTTGGCTCAAATGGAAATACCTTTGTGGCAAAGTAGTTTAAGCATCTTTGTTTTGGCTTGGATCGGCCAATTTATCGGTCATAAAATTGAGGGAGCTAAGCCTTCCTTCTTCCAAGATTTGCAATTTTTAATGATTGGCCCAGCTTGGATACTTGGATTCATCTACAAAAAAATAGGCCTTAAGTACTAATATGCCAGATATACAAAGGGTTATTGTAACCGGAGCTCCAGGCACTGGTAAAAGCACTGTGCTTAATTTGTTAGAGGCAAAGGGTTATCAAGTAATTCCGGAAATGGCGCGGCAGCTCATAGCGGAGCAACAAGCCTTAAACTCGGATATGGTTCCTTGGAAGGACCATACAAGTTTCGGTAAGGAGCTGTTTAAACGTCAGGTTGAACAATATCACCACGCTAAGGAGGGATTGGTTTTTTATGATCGTGGAGTGCCCGACAATCTGGCTTACTTGCGCCGGGACGGTCATCAGAATAAGGAATTAGAGGTCAAAGCTAAAGGCTACACCTACCACCCTACCATATTTTTAATGCCTCCTTGGGAGGAGATTTATGGTACCGATGCAGTGCGTTGGGAAGATCGAGAGCTCATGTTGGATATTGATCGAGCTTTAAGAGCGATGTACGAAGATTTCGCTTATAAAATTATAGAAGTCCCAAAAGCCGCACCTGAAGAGCGCCTCCAATTTATTTTAGATCATTTAGGACTGCAATGAATGGTGATATCCATCGCATATTAAAACAATATTGGTCTTATGATAAGTTCAGGCCACTTCAAGAGGATATCATCAATTCGGCGCTCGAAGGCAATGATACACTAGCGCTTCTGCCAACCGGCGGGGGTAAATCAATTTGCTTTCAAGTTCCCGGTTTGGCTAAGGAAGGTTGCACATTGGTTATTTCCCCTTTAATTGCCTTAATGGCCGATCAGGTAGCGAATTTAAAGCAGGTGGGCATCAATGCTGTAGCCTATAATTCTGCCTTAAATGCAAGTCAAAAAGAACTTGCACTTCAAAATGCAAGCAATGCTTATTACAAGTTCATTTACTTATCTCCGGAAAGCCTGCAATCCGAGAAATTACTTAATCGACTTAGCTTTATTAAAATAAACTTCATCGTAATTGATGAGGCCCACTGCATCAGTCAATGGGGATATGATTTCAGGCCACCCTACTTAGAAATTCACAAGTTACGGGAACACTTTCCCGATATCCCTTTTATCGCCTTAACCGCCACCGCCACCCCTAAAGTGGTACTTGATATTCAGGATAAACTGCATTTTAACGCGGGAGCCAAAGTCTTTCAGAAAAGCTTCGTTCGGCCAGAACTGGCTTATAACATTTTAAAAACCGATAATAAATGGGGCCGTTGTAAAGACTTATTAGACAAGGTAAAAGGCAGTGCCTTAATTTATCTCCGAAACCGAAAAGGTACTATGGAGGTGGCCAAATGGCTAAGGGAAACGGGCTATTCGGCGGATTTTTATCACGCGGGCTTAAGTCAGGATCAACGACAAGAAAAACAAGGCAATTGGGTAGAAAACCGCTGCCGGATTATGGTTTGTACCAATGCCTTTGGAATGGGAATCGATAAACCGGATGTTAGATTGGTTATCCATTTAGACCTACCAGATACCTTAGAGGCTTATTTTCAAGAAGCTGGAAGGGCCGCGCGAGACGGAAATAGAGCTTGGTCATTTGTCCTGGTCGGACCTTCGGATATAGCGCAATTAAGACAAAAGTTTCAGCATAGTTTCCCCGATCGAAAGGATGTTATTCGCGTTTACCGAGGCCTACTCAACTACTTGCAAATTGGAATAGGAAGCGCCGAAGGAAGTCATTATGACTTTGACATTCAAGCCTTCTGCCAGCGTTACCGTTTTACACCCAACCTGGTTTTGCAATCGCTTTCTATCTTAAATAAAGAAGGTATTTTAGAATTTAATGCTCAGGGACGCAATTTCGCCATGTTGCGCTTAAAAGCGGATCGCAGGACGCTTTACGACTACCAGCTACAAAATGCAGATATGGATCAATTGCTCAAAGTTGTCTTGCGCTCTTACGGCGGTCTCGATTTAGATTTTGGACGAATTAATGAGAACATCATTGCCCAAAGACTCAATACCAGCACTTATAAAGTTAGGAAGTCTTTTAATATGATGCAGAGCCATGATCTAATCGATTATCTACCTGCATCAAATCAAGCTAGCATTGCCTTGCTACATGATCGCCAGCACTTTAAGGATTTAAATATTAGTCCCGAATTTCTGGAAAACCGCAAAAAAGAATTGGAAGACCAAATTGAGGCGGTGGTTAACTTTGTTCAAAACGATGCTCTTTGCCGTTTAAAAACCTTGTTGAAGTATTTTGGTGAAGAGGTAAAAGAGGACTGCGGACATTGTGATGTTTGTCGTAAACGAAAAGCTCAAGATGTTGATTATCAAAGAATCATTAGCCAAGCCTTAAAGAAGAATGCAATGACCTATGGACAGCTCCTGGCACTCTTTGATGATGCTAAAAAGGCGGAAATGCACATTCGAAAACTAAGGTCCCAGGAGCGGATAATTATGGAAGGAGAAAAATTCCGTTTAAACTAAACAGCCTTTTGATTTTAGTATTTTTGAGGAAAAGTCGCCATGAAGAAATTATCCTTCCTTATCCTAATTACTGGACTAGCTTTCAGTTCAAAGGCTCAAATCTCATTCGGACCTTCCATCGCTGGAACTCAAAATGACATCAACTATTTAGGCTCGGCTTATCTAGCCCCCTTTAGTGAGGCAATGGCTTTTAGTTTAACCCAAGGCTGGTACAATACCGCAAAAGTTAAACGTACTGGCCGCTTTGAGATTGGATTTACACCTTCGGTTACAATAGTTCCAAATGAATTTCGAACTTTCACTATTGACCCCAGTAAATTGGAGGAATTAGAATTGGTGAACCCCAATGATAATGTGGCTCCTACGGTCTTTGGTGAAGATGCCCCTGGGCCAGAACTACAATATACGGACCCGACCTTGAGGGCTTTTTCTGGAGGTAGGTTTAATATGCCCGCTGGTTTGGGTTATGCCATAGCGCCAAATATGACTATCCATGCTGGTGTTGGCCTGCCCTTGGATTTTGAACTTAGCGGCCACTATCTGCCAAGCACAGGTATTCCCTATTTAGAAGGTTCGGAGATTGGCTTATGGGGACTGGGATTAAAACACAATTTAAAGCAATACATCCCCGGGGGTTCCGCCATTCCTTTTAGCATTGCGGCCTTTGCCAGTTATTCACAGTTTAATTTAGGTCAGGATTTAGAGCCCGATGCAAACAATGACAAAAGGATCGACTTAAATGCTGATGCTTTCATGACTCGTTTGCTTATTAGTAAGAAGTTGCTATTTCTAACCTTTTATGGCGGTGTTGGCTATAATTACCTCAATTCCTCCTTTAAAGTAGCGGGGACCTATGAATACCTTAATCCATTACAGCCTTTAAATCCAGAGCAAAGCATCAGTGATCCTATCGACTTAAGCAGCACTAATGGCAGTGGTTGGGCAGGCAATTTAGGATTAAGGGTTAAGTTCTTGGTATTTGGATACGTAAGTGCCGACTATACTTTCGGAACTTTTAGTGCTGTCAATTTAAATCTTGGCTTTAGCTGGGATATCTAAACTACTTTTATGCGAATTGTTTTTATGGGCACGCCGCCTTTCGCGGTGGCGATGCTTAATGCTATTCATGAATCTAAGCATGATCTTGTTGGTATTATTAGCTCACCAGATCGCCCAGCTGGTAGAGGCCGAAAATTGAAAGCATCGGCCGTTAAAGAAAGAGCCTTGGCCTTGGATCTTCCGATTCTTCAACCTGAAAAATTAAAGAATCCCGATTTTTTAGCTTCCTTGAAATCTTGGGAAGCGGATCTGTTTGTGGTTGTTGCTTTTCGAATGCTTCCAAAGGAGGTTTGGCAGATGCCTCCATTGGGCACCTTTAATCTTCATGCCTCACTCCTCCCGCAGTATCGCGGTGCAGCACCCATAAATTGGGCTATCGTAAATGGAGAAAAGGAAAGTGGCTTAAGTACCTTTTTTATTGATGAAAAGATTGACACCGGCGCGGTTATCAAGCAAGAAACTATGGCCATCGGTTCTAATGAGAATGCGGGATCTTTACATGACCGCATGATGGAGCGAGGCGCTAATTTAGTTTTGGAAACTATAGACTTAATAAGTAGCAATAAAGCGGATGCCATAGCTCAAGCGCCAAGCGCGGCAATTAAAGAGGCCCCCAAAATATTTAAAGAGGATTTAAAGATCAACATTACAAAGTCGGCACAAGAGATCCACAATTTAATTCGAGGGATGTCTCCCTTTCCAGGTGCTTGGGCAAATTTGGACTTGCCCGGCTTCAAAGGAACCCTTAAAATTCTCGAGTCTAGCATTAGTGAACATTCATCTGTCGCCGCTCCCGGCTCTTTAAGGAAGGAAGGAAAAAGTCTTTTTATGGCCACTAAAGATTATGATTTAGAGCTCCTCAGCCTCCAACCACAGGGCAAGAAACGCCTGAAAGCCTTGGATTTCGTGAATGGGCAAGAAATTGATGAAAATAGCTGTATTTCGTAAAAAATTGATTTACAGAAACTTACATTATTACTTTATTAACAGACTTTCTTAATTTTTAACAATAGTCTGCTTTTTTAGCCTGATTTGTTGGTGGATAGCGGCTTTCGGTTATTTTTGTTGGAGTTCGAATCACAATTTGTCTAACCAAAATTTAAAGAAATGAACAAAGCTGATCTTATTGACGCTATGGCTTCAGAAGCCGGTATCTCTAAAGCTGCTGCCAAAAAAGCATTAGATGCATTCACCGATAAAGTGACTGATACTCTTGCAAGTGGTGGCCGTGTATCTTTAGTAGGTTTCGGTACTTTCTCTACGTCTGAGCGTTCAGCACGTGAAGGTCGTAACCCTCAAACTGGCCAAACTATTCAAATTCCAGCCAAAACTGTAGCTAAGTTTAAAGCGGGATCTGAGCTTAATGCTAAGCTCTAAGTAAAAAATATTTGTATTTGAAAGGTCTACCTTAAACGGTAGGCCTTTTTTTATGCGCTATTGCAAAGCGGGTATTTCCAAATTGGTCTTCCCTAAGCTCCACTTCCATAAAAAACGCTTTCAATAGGTTCTTCACCTCCGTGCCCAAATACTGATTGATCTCCAAGGCCAGTAATCCATTTTCACGCAGTGCTTCGTGGGCATACTTCGCTATCGCTTGATAGAAAACCAGTGGCTGATCATCAGCAACGAAGAGAGCCATATGCGGCTCATGGCTTAAAACCTCCCCTTCCATTGCATCTTTCTCCAAGTTGCGTACATAAGGGGGATTACTCACAATAAGGTCCAAATTCTTTGGCCAATTTTTTTGAGGTCTAAGGAGATCGTCTTCAATAAATTCAATACTTGAATCATTGAGTTCTGCATTTTCACGAGCCAGGCTCAATGCTTCAGGACTTTTCTCAAGAGCATATACCTTTTCGATGTTTTGCTTTAAGCCTAATGCTAGGCATGCACTACCCGTTGCCAAATCAATTGCATTATTAGCTCCTGGACGCAATGCTCGGCAAATTCCTAAAAGCTCTTCGGTTTCGGGCCTGGGGATAAGGGCACGCTCATCCACTTTTATTTTGAGCCCTCCAAAATCACAAAAGCCAATGATATGCTGTACAGGCTTTCCTTTTATTAAGGCTTTAAGGTCTTCATTAAAAGCCCTTAAGGAATTGGTCTCCAAATCCTCCTCCATAAGAAAATCGCGCCTGGTATAGCCATACTTCATTGCCAATAAGAGAAAAAAGCGCTTTTCAAATTCTCCTTTTGCCTCTTCCGGAATTTCCTGGAGGAACTGCTTTTTAGTTGTCCGGATTGTCATGCTTAGGTGCTACGGGTTTATGGCTTTAATCGGCATAAAAAAATCCCAATGCCTAAACATTGGGATTTCTAAATTATTTAAAAGTATGCTTAGTTAAGCACTTCTGTCATTTTAGTACCAATAGTAGCCGGTGATTCTACCACGTGAATACCGCAATCTCTCATAATAGCTTTTTTGGCTTGAGCGGTATCTTCACTACCACCAACAATAGCGCCGGCGTGACCCATAGTACGACCTTTTGGAGCAGTTTCACCAGCGATAAAACCAACTACGGGTTTGGTGCCGTTTTCTTTAATCCAACGTGCTGCTTCTGCTTCCATTTGTCCGCCGATCTCACCAATCATCACGATGCCGTCGGTTTCAGAGTCATTCATTAGAAGTTCAATCGCCTCTTTCATCGAAGTACCAATAATTGGATCACCACCAATTCCAATGGCTGTGCTCTGACCCATACCTGCTTTGGTAATTTGATCAACCGCCTCATAGGTAAGTGTACCCGATTTAGATACGATACCAATACGACCAGGATTGAAAATAAAGGCTGGCATAATACCAACTTTAGCACCTTCGGGAGTCATTACACCAGGACAGTTAGGCCCGATTAAACGACAGTCTTTGTCGGCGATATATTCCTTTACAGTAATCATATCCTTTACAGGAATACCTTCAGTAATAGCAACAATAACTTTAATTCCAGCTTCGGCGGCCTCCATAATGGCATCGGCTGCAAATGCTGGTGGTACAAAGATTATGGATACATCGGCACCCGTTTTTTGTACGGCATCCGCTACCGTGTTAAACACTGGGCGATCTAAGTGACTTTGTCCACCTTTGCCAGGTGTAACGCCACCTACTACATTGGTTCCTGCTTCTATCATTTGACCAGCGTGAAAAGTTCCTTCACTACCAGTAAAACCTTGCACGATAACTTTCGAATCTTTGTTTACAAGTACGCTCATTATTGCGAATTTGGGTTTGCCATTAATTGGCTGCGAAAATAAAGCATAAAGGTCTATGCACCTTCAAAAATTGGGATAAATCCTTCTAGCTTGCCTCTTCTTTTGGTCCTGTGGCTAAAATCCCCAAGCCTATTATAGAGGCCAAGGCACTTGCAACCAATACAGCCATTTTTGCCTGGGTAATTTGAAGGTCATTTTCAAATGCAAGTTCTGAGATAAATAATGACATGGTAAAACCAATTCCCGCTAAGAAGGAAACGCCGATAATTTGTCGCCAATTGGCCCCAGTGGGCATATCCGCGATTCCTAAAACCAGCATTAATTTACTGAAAAGGCTAATCCCTATCATTTTACCGAATACCAGCCCGAATATTATTCCTAGTCCAATTCCACTTCCGATTAGGCTAATAAAGTCGCCACTAATTTCAACGCCTGCATTGGCAAAAGCGAAAATGGGCATGATTACAAAGTAAACAAAGTGATGTAGGCCACTTTCAATCTTCTGTAATGGCGCTCTCGCTTCGTCACCCAAATGCTCCATTTTCTCCAGTAAGCGGTCCTCTTTACTGGTATTGTGACGCTCATCTAAGCTCTTAGTGCGATCATAGGCATTAAAGAATTTCCGAGCATAGTGGATGAAATTCCTTCGGGTAATCTTAGTTCGAGCAGGAATGGTAAAGGCCAGCAAAATACCAGCAATTGTGGGGTGTATGCCCGCATAAAAGAAAGCCGACCAAATTCCTACTATTCCAAAAGTGGTGTAAAACAAAACTGATCTGACACCTAAGCGGTTGGCTATCAGCAAAAAGGCCAATACACCGGCGGCATAATACAATTGTTGCAAGTCTAAATTGGAAGTGTAAAAAAAGGCGATGACTAAAACAGCGCCAATATCATCTACCACTGCTAAGGAGGTAACAAAAATCTTTAGAGAACGTGCAATACGATTTCGAACCAGATTAATTAAGCCCAAAGTAAATGCGATATCGGTAGCCATTGGAATACCCCAACCGTTTTGGGCCTCACCACTAGTGTAGAGCAAGAAAATTAAAGCTGGTGCTAGCATCCCGCCAATAGCGGCACCAATCGGTAAGGAGGCTTTTTTCCAGGTATTCAAACTGCCGATTAAAAACTCCCTTTTAATTTCCAGTCCAACCATAAAAAAGAAAATGGCCATCAGTCCATCATTTATCAAATGATGAAGGTTCATCGAGAAACTCCAATCATCTAGACTGATAGTGATTTCTTTTTCCCAAAAGTGATGATACCACTCTGCTCCCCAAGAGGAATTGGCGGTTATAAGGGCCATGGCGGCTGAAACGAAGAGTACTAATCCGATACTGGCATCATTGCCAATAAATTTGTCTACTCTTTTTTGCAAATGATCAATGGGCTCAGAGCTAGTGCTAAGTTTACTCATAGGGTTTTTGGTAGGTTTTCAAAGGTACTATTTGGCCAAGAACCAGAATGATTTAGCACCGCAAAGCGCGTAAATTGCTCCTCTTTATACCACTTGAGCTTTCGAGTTTTTTGCACCACTTTCCGGTGTTCGGCTTGCTGATAGGCAAATTCCTTCATGGCTTGCTCGCGATTCCAAATGCTAAATGTGGCCTGTTCAATAAGGGGCCACTCGCCTATACCCTTTTGAAAAAGCAAGGATTTCTGTTTGCTAATAACTTTTGATACCGCCGGAACTGAAATCCAAAAAGGCAGTAAATGAGTCCATTTAATTCGGGCCCTGGTTATTACCGCCATCAAATTGTGATCTTCGGGCTTTTCAAGAACAAAAGGCTTTTCACCTTTCCAAGTACCCTTGCTATGATAGGGACTTAAATCAAAATGCCATTCGCCGTTAATTTGATTTAGCAAGTCCTGATACCAAGCGCTTTGATTGAAATTGATTGCACTTTCTTCTGTATCCCAAACCTGGAGCAAAGTATAAACCGACCAATCGGGCTTTATGCTAAAGCCCTCTCCTGCACCACTGCCCATTAATCGGTAAAAGTTTAATCCCGAAACTTGGGCTAAGTTTTCATGAGCTAGTTGCATTTGTTTAAAAGCCCACCATTTAGAAGCTTTATTGGGAAAATGAAAGAAACTAATTTTCGTGTAGCTCATAATTCAAATAAAACCGCGGAAAAAAGAAAGGCCTTTCTCAAGCTTAACGCTTTATGCTTAGCGGTTTATGGCTTAATTAACATTTGAAGCTGGCCATCCGAAAATTATAAGCTAGGCACTACTAGCCCGTTTGCTTAAAGGTCTCCAGCTCTTTGTCCAATATTACAATCTCGAAAGCATTTTGTTGAAAAGCGATGTCGTAGATAAATGAAATTTGACCCTCTTTTGGATCATCGATAACCATGGTTCGGTATAAAGCATTGAAACCCATCGTTTCTAAAACAGCTAAAGGAGCCGTAAGTACTTCTGCTTCACTTAACTCGCTTAAAATTCGGTGGTTTTTAAGCAGTTGCCGATTAATCTTACTAAGATGGTTATGGGTAGGTTGGTTGTGATGATTGTGATAGGCATTACGACAATTATAGTCGCAAAACTTCTTATCCACTCTTCCTACTAGTTTGGTGTCACAGGCTAAACAGTTTCTCATGATTTAATTTTTTGATTTGTGCTTCAAATTAAATACCTCTGAAATGTTTTTAAAGTGCGTAATACGCTCGCCAGTGCTTATTCCATTTGCGACTATTGCCTTTCTCTATTTTATTTCGATCAATTTTTTAAAGTCATCTATTTGCTCATTTGGAATGGTAACCGAGAGTTGATAGTGATATATCAGCCATTTACCCTCCACTTTTTTCAGTACCGCTGTAGTGCGGCAATCGCCCATCCAGGTATCTAAAATTTCATCGGCCACAACAACATCGGCTGAAATTTGATGCCAATTGCGATTTTTCACTTTAAATGTCCAGGCCGATTCACGCTCGAAAGCCTCCTTTGCCCATTCTCTCAATTCATCACGCAACCAGCGCTCTGTTGCATCTGTACCGATATAAACTCCTTCAGCGGCCATTCTACCAAAAAAGGCATCTGCATCGGCGGTGGCGGCAGCTTTATGCCAATCATCCATTAAAATATTTAAGTTCTTTTCGTCTTGGATTTGTGCTGATACTAAACCGGTTAAGAGCAGTAATAATAGACTTAAGTTAATTTTCATGTTGATTGATTTTCCTTAAAATTACGCATAAGTGGTTTGCCTGCTTATTTTAGTATCAAATTTTAGAATTATGCGGAAGATTATTGGCCTAACATTCTTGCTTTTTGGCCTTCAAATTTCATTGTTTGCTCAAGAGGATAGCACCAACACCGAGGAGGAATTCGATTTTTCGGAATATGAATTGGCGGCACCGGCCGCAAAGGCCTTTTGCAATAATAAAGTCTTAGGACAAAGTCCCACCAGCCTATTTGGCCTTTTCTATAATCATCAACTTGCGCATGAATTGGTTGCGGGCGAACCAATGAATAGGCCCATTCACCCGGAAGAGGCCGTACAGATTGACGCCGCGCATCAGGTGAGTTTCGTAAGTAACTTCCCCATCGTTTCACGCAATAATATTTTGGTGAACCTAGGGGTTAATTACCAAAGGCAAAGCTATCAGATGAGCGATGTTAACAGTCATCCCTTTGCTATGGAAATGGACGAATTTGCTTTTAATCGCGCCAATTTAACCCTTACCGTTTTTAAACCACTTAATGAGCGTAATTTCATCTTAACTCAATTACAATCCGAGCTCAATGGTAATTATACTGCGGATAATGTGGATATTTCCAATTTGAGATTTCCATTAGCCGTATTATACGGATGGAAGCCTAGTGATCGCCTGATGTATGCATTTGGATTATCGAGAACCTATTTGGGTGGTGCTTTAAACTACGTTCCTATTATATATTACTACCACACTTTTAAAAACCAGAAATGGGGAATAGAAGCCCTTCTACCGGCAAGAGCGATGTTGCGTTATCGCTTCAATAGCTTGAGCTATATGGGATTAGGTTTTAATGTTAATGGAGCAACATATAGCATGAATCAAGCAGAGCAGCCGAATATTATGCCCGCTGTTCCCAATTATTACGATGCTCAGGATCTGGAGTTACGTCGCTCCGAAATTCGCGCGGGATTGTCATACAGCCGTCAGTTAAATGGTTTCTTTTGGATGTCTGTTGAAGCTGGCTATCGCATCAACTACAGTTTTAATGTGGATGAAGGAGGCGATTTTACGCGCTTTTTTGGCAGCGAAGAGCCCTACTTCATGGAAAATCAATTGGCCAATACTGCTTACTTTACCGTAGGCCTGAGCTATGTAAGTCCTTAAAACTAGTTGATTGGATCTTTCCTTTTAGATTAGATAAGTTGGTTTCTTTGATTAATAAAGACTTTCTTAAGCCTACTATTTTTCTAATTACCACCTTGACTTTATGGAAGACTACTACATTAAGATTTTTGAAACGGCCATTGTATTTGCGATATACTTTATAGCTCGTTTTTCGTTTAAGAAATTACTCCGAAACTTTAGTTTAAAAAACAACAGTCATAGCTTCCGAAGTCAACTGATAAACAAGGCTATAAGAATCATATTTATTTCAATAGTCTTATTGGTATTATTAATAATTTGGGGCGTAAACCAAACCGATATAGCAGTCTTTTTAGGCTCTACCCTAACAATAGTTGGGGTCGCTCTTTTCGCACAATGGTCCTTATTATCCAATATAACCTCTAGTATTTTAATCTTCTTTAACCATTCAATAAAAATTGGCGATTCTATCGCGATAATGGAGGCTAAGGAGTACGAGGTAAAAGGGCTCATTTTAGATATCGGATTGATCTTCCTAAAGATTAAGACCCTCGATACTCAGGAAGAAATTACCATTCCCAATAATGTTTTTATCCAAAAAACCATCCGCAAGCTAAAAGACTGATCTTATTCATATTGAATCTATTAACTTCACGGAAGTGTAGAGCATAAAAAAACCTCGGTACAAAGCCGAGGTTTAATTTTCTATAGAGTTCTAAAGCTCTTTATTTCTTCTTAACTAAACGCGTCCAAACATCGGTCCTGCCAAAAACAGCCGTTCCTACGAAGCCGCGTACTTCAATTTTATTTTCTTCAGTTAAAGTGATCTTACAATTATAAGTGGTTCCATTTTTAGGATCGTAAATAGTACCATTTTGCCATAGTCCTTCTTCGGCATCCCAAGTAAAGTCCTTTAAAATTCGATATCCTTTTAAAGGCGTACTGCGTAATGACTCATCCGGATTATTCACATCAGTTTTGGCCTCACCATCTTCATTTAAGGGTTCTTTCAGCCACACAATCCTGCCAAAGTACTTATTACCAATTTTATCGATTTTAACCATAGCCGTTCCCTCACTAGGTTTCCAAACGCCTACTAGTTTATCACCATCTTTATTTTGAGCCGCCATTGAGCATAAGCTAAAAACCGCTACTAAAACACTTAAAATCAATTTATTCATCTTCTGCTTATTTACTTTCTGCATATTCAACGATTAAAGAAACTTGGCCTTTGGCCATCATGGCATCCATGTGATCTTCTTTTAAATTAAGATCCAAAACCCAAGTCATCCCTTCATCTTTTAGATAAGGCAACAAATCGATATCTTGAGCGGTGTTTAAGTTTAAAGGACCCTCTGCTGGCACTGGATTTAAGGTGCCGATGGTACTTAAATCATTTTGGTTGCTTACCACTTGTAATAAAACACTCTCGGTAATGGATTGTTGTGTAGATTCCATGCCGGCTTTGGCGGCGGAAACTTTAACGCTCTTAATATCTTCCATATTGCAGCCAACATTTTCAGCCAGGGTCACTAAGTCTAAGGATCCTTCACCTTGCAAGGTATTAGGTCCTTCGAAAAGCATATCGCCACTTACCAGGAAGCTTATGGTTTGCTCTTCATTTACGCTGGTATTTTGGCAGGCTAAAAACAAAGGCAGCACGGCCCAAATCAAGTATTTTCGCATTCTGAGTTTAATTTCTTTGCCGCTAATTTAGGGCCTGCAATCCAAAGCGGGAAATCTAATTTCAATTTGGGGCCCGCCCGTACTTGTTAACATAGGTTTTTTGCTAAGTATCAATTGTATTAGCTAATACAAGCTAGAAATTTAGCACCTTCGCTGATAGCGTAAAAACGCGCAAAATCATTATGAAGTTTTCAGAATTAAAACTAAACGAAGACCTGCTGGAGTCCTTGCACTATATGAGTTTCGAGGAAGCAACTCCCATTCAAGAACAGGCAATCCCCATTATATTAGAAGGCAAAGATTTAATTGGTTGTGCTCAAACCGGAACCGGAAAAACGGCGGCTTTCGTACTTCCAATATTGCATAAACTCATTAAGGGTCGAAAAAAAGGGGTTATTGATAGCCTCATCCTCTGCCCAACAAGAGAGTTGGCCATCCAAATAGAACAGCAAATAATGGGCCTTGCCTATTTTTCAGACCTTACCTCCTATGCCGTTTATGGCGGTGGTACCGGTCCGGAATGGGAGGCCGAAAGAGTTGCTTTAAGTGAAGGAACCGATATTATAATTGCTACGCCTGGTCGATTGCTATCACATATCCGCAATGAATATGTTAAACTAGATCAGCTGCAGTATCTAATTCTTGATGAAGCGGATAGAATGTTGGACATTGGTTTTTATGATGATATCATGAAGATTATCGCCGAATGTCCTGCTAAGCGTCAGTCTTTAATGTTTTCGGCAACAATGGCTCCTAAAATCCGAAAGCTTGCCAAGGAAATTTTACAAGATCCTAGTGAGGTTAATCTTGCGGTGTCCAAACCCGCCGAAGGAGTTGAACAGCTGGTTTACATGGCTCATGAAGAGCAAAAAAGCGGATTGGCAAGGCATATCATCAAGCAGCATGAAGATTTTAAAAGCATTATAATTTTCTGCTCTACCAAAAAGAAGATTCAACGTTTGGTTGGTGCCCTGCAGCGTAAAGGTCTTAATGTGGAAGGAATTTCTAGCGACTACGAGCAAAGTGAACGCGAAAGAATTTTACTGCAATTTAAGGCGCGGAAAACCCGCATCCTGGTGGCCACCGATGTCCTTAGTCGTGGTATCGATATCAAGGATATTGATTTGGTAATCAACTATGATGCGCCCAATGATGCCGAGGATTATGTGCATAGAGTGGGGAGAACTGCTCGTGCTGCGGCCAAAGGAATGGCCATCACTTTTGTGAATAGCGAAGACATCTATAAATTTAAGCGCATTGAGGAATTTGTAGATCGACAATACGAAAAGCTCTCGGCGCCAGAGCATCTGGGTGAATCCCCTAAATGGGAGGATGGTCATCGTGCCAAACGCAGACCTACAGGTCGTGGAGGAAATAAAGGCCGCAATTTTAAGGGCAAGCGCCCTTTTAACAAGGGTGGGAACAATAAACCGAGAAATAAAGGACCACGCTCAAATTCTAATGGCGATGGCGGTGGAAAGCCAAAAACGGATTAAAGCACTAAGGTTTAAGAATTTAGCTTGAAACCAAAAACTCGATTAATTCTGCTCCTAGGTACCATCGCTGCCTTGGGTCCGCTTTCCTTAGATTTATATTTATCGGGTTTCCCCGAAATTGCGATTGATCTCAATACACCGATTAACTATGTAAGCTTAAGTCTTACTGCCTATTTCATAGGTATAGCGATTGGCCAGTTGATTAATGGTCCCCTGCTCGATCGTTTTGGTCGTAAAACCCCCTTAATTATTGGCTTGGTATTTTATGCTTTTAGTAGCATTGGATGTTCTTTGGCGCCAGACATTTACAGTTTAATTGCATTGCGATTTGTAATGGCCCTCGGAGGTTCAGTAGGTATGGTTGCCTCCAGAGCCATTATTCGCGATCATTTCGAGCACAATGAAATTGCACGTGCCCTATCGGCATTAATCCTTGTTTTTGGCTTGGCTCCTATCCTAGCGCCAATGCTAGGATCATTGGTACTTCAGCACTTTGGCTGGCGTTATAATTTCCTTCTTCTATCTGGATATGCACTGCTTATTAGCTTATTAGCGGGATTCTTTTTAAAAGAGAGTCATGGTGCTGATACCAGTTACTCTATAAAACCGATTAAGATTATTGCTTCTTATCGAGACCTATTGCGCGATCGTCATTTTTTGGTCTTTTCCTTGGCAGGATGCTTTGGCATGATAGCCCTCTTCGCCTACATTTCCGGCTCTTCCTATGTTTTGCGTAACATTCTGCATTTCGATGAAATTCAATACGCTTATATCTTTGGCTTAAACGCAATTTGTTTTATTGCCGCCAGTCAAGTCAATCGCTATTTACTTAAAAAGTATGATATGCTGCTTCTCAGTAAATACGTGGCTTTGGCCTTTATTGGTCTAGCGCTAATCTTAGTCCTTCAAGTCGTTTTTGGTCTGACAAACAGCACTGCTTTTATTGTCAATTTTATTCTATTTTTAAGCATGTTAGGCTTTATAAACCCCAACCTTCAAGCTTTAGCTATGGAGCCTTATAAATCCAAAGCGGGATCTGCAGCAGCACTTTTGGGATCCTTAAGAATGCTCACCGGTACTGCTGCTTCAGCTTATATTTCTATTTTTCACGATCAATCTGCTTGGCCAATGGTTTCTTTATTTGGATTAAGTGCACTACTATTAGTAGCGGTACTATGGAGCCCTAAATGGACCAATAGCCGTCAAAAACTATCCTATGACTAAGTTTAGTATTATTACTGTTTTCCATAATCAATCTCTAAATTTCCGTGGTAATAATGCCGCGGTAATCTATTTAGAGTCAGCACCTAGCGATGATTATATGAGCCAATGGGCCGCCGACTTTAATCAACCTGCAACCACCTTTATTTGGCCCGAAAAAGAAGGTCATTATCAGGTTCGCTGGTTTGCTCCCGATTCCGAGATAGGATTGTGTGGTCATGGATCGCTAGCGGTAGCTGCCTTTCTTAAGGATTTTAAAGATGAAGAGAAAGCGGTGTTACACTACCGTGAAGGACATTTAAAAGTGGGTTTTGATAAGGGAGCGTATTTTTTATGGATAAATCCAATTGAAGTGATTGATCATAGCCCTGCTCCGGCGGGTTTAGAGGATGCCTTAGGGCTGAAAGTGAAGGATTATTTCACCACCTCGAACAAAGATTTAGTCTTGGTAGAATCTGAAGAGGCCTTAAAGAAAATGAAGCCCAATTTTGCCGCCCTCGCTCAATTGGAACCTTTCGGATATACTATTACTGCACCAGGAAAGGAGGTTGACTTTGTTTCTAGGACCCTAGTGCCTAAGGTGCAACAGCTAGAAGATCATGCCACGGGTTCTTCCCACGCCATTCTTACCCCATTTTGGAGTGAGCGGCTTATGAAAACGGAAATGAGTGCTTTGCAACTCAGTCCTCGTGGAGGTGCTTTTCACTGTGGATTTCACATGAACCAAGTACTGCTAAAAGGCGAAGCCTTAATTTTAGGGCGAGGTGAAATTGTAGATTAATTAAAATGGATTTGGAAAGCGGCGCATATCACCGTAATCTGGAAAAGGCCACGGGCGATCCGGATGAACTCCGATCTTTAATACGTGAAGGAGAACATCAGGAACAGGACTTTAAGTTTCGCATTGACAGTAACTTAAAGATAGCCCGCACCCTATCAGCATTTGCCAATACCGATGGTGGTAGATTGTTAATTGGTGTGAAGGATAATGGCCGTATCGCGGGTATTGATCCGGAGGAAGAGTACTTTATGATTGAGGGTGCTGCAGAGCTTTATTGTGAGCCCAAAGTAAAATTTAGTTTCGAAGTTTTTGAACTCGATGATCGCTTGGTTTTACTTATTGATGTTCCTCCGAGTGATGAAAGACCGCATCGGGTTAAGGAAAGAGATGGCAGCAAACTGGCTTATATAAGACAGGCAGATGAAAATTTTGTAGCCAATAAGGTCTTGGTGCAATTTATGCTTGACAAAGACCCTGACGTTCAGCGAAAAAACCTCGTGGCCTATGGTCCCGCAGAGCGCAGTTTATTCGACTACCTTTCTCAAAATGAGGACATATCAGTAAGTAAGTTTACCCGCATTGCTCAAATTAAAAATTACAAAGCCGTAAAGATTTTGGCCCTTTTCTTAAAATGGGAGGTTATCGAGTATAAGGCTAACGATAAAGGTATTCGCTTCCGACTAAAGGAAGATGCTAAGGCTTGAAAATATCGATTTTAGAAAGCCCCGATTCAAAGTCACCATACCAATCGATATGACTACTACTTTGGCCGCAGCCGCCATTTTCGGCTTGGCAATAGGTATTCTCATGCGTAAATCCGCAGCTTGAACAACGGCCAACATTGGTAAAATGATCGATATCCTGTCCACATTGTAAACAATTCCAATGCGCGCCTTCTGGCGGAGACCAGCTACAGTTGGGGCATTTAGCATTTATTCGGTCCATAAAAGAATGGAATTACACGTCATCATCAGCGAGCATTCTAAATAAACTAAATAATGACAATTGACCAAGCCCTCACTCCTTTCAAAAGCCTAAATTTGCACGCTCAAAATCAGAATGCATGCTTACGGTATCCAACGTTTCTTTACAATTCGGTAAAAGAGTACTTTTCGACGAGGTAAACCTCAAGTTTTTAGGTGATAACTGCTACGGTATGATTGGCGCTAATGGGGCCGGTAAATCTACTTTCTTAAAAATTCTAAGTGGTGAAATAAACCCGAATAGTGGTCAAGTTAAGATGGAACCGGGCAAAAGAATGGCGGTTTTAAAGCAGGATCATGCCGTTTATAACGACAATCAGGTTTTGGATACGGTCTTAATGGGTCATCAGGAGCTCTATGACCTAATGAAGGAAAAGGATGCTTTATACGCGAAGCCCGATTTCTCGGAAGCCGACGGAATAAAAGCTTCGGAACTGGAAGAGCAGTTTGCAGAAATGGATGGCTGGAATGCCGAAAGCGATGCTGCTGCCCTTTTAAGTGGACTGGGGATTCCAGAATCACATCACTATTCCTTAGTGCGGGATTTGGAACCATCGCAAAAAGTGCGGGTATTATTAGCGCAAGCCTTATTTGGTAATCCGGATGTACTTATTCTCGATGAGCCAACCAATGACTTGGATTTGAAAACTGTAGGCTGGTTAGAAGACTTCCTGCTCAATTTCCGCAATACGGTTATAGTTGTATCGCATGATCGTCACTTTTTGGATACCGTGTGTACTCATATTGCCGATATCGATTTTAAGAAAATATCGCTCTACACAGGTAACTACACTTTCTGGTACGAGAGTTCTCAATTAGCTGCACGTCAGCGTGCTTCGGCAAATAAAAAAGCGGAAGACAAGCGCAAGGAACTACAGGAATTTATTCAGCGCTTTAGCGCTAATGCCTCTAAAAGTAAGCAGGCCACCAGCCGTAAAAAGTTATTAGAGAAAATCAATCTGGAGGCCATGCCTCAGTCTTCTCGTCGTTATCCAGCCATTATATTTAGTCAAGAACGAGAAGCTGGCGACCAAATTTTGGATGTAGAGAACCTGAAAGCTTATGCGGAGGATGGGACATTACTATTCCAAAACCTTGATTTTAAGATGAATAGAGGCGATAAAATTGCCATTATCAGTGATAATAGCAATGCCATTTCTGCCCTCTTCGATATCATCAATGGAAACCGAAAGGCCGATGCCGGGGAATTCCGATTCGGACAAACCATAACCACCGCTTACCTCCCTAGTGAGCACCAGCATTTCTTCGATACCAGTGATAATCTTATCGATTGGTTGCGCGAATATTCTGAGAACAAGGATGAAGTATATGTAAGAGGATTTTTAGGAAAGATGCTCTTTACGGGTGAGGAAGTACTGAAATCGGCCAAGGTATTATCGGGTGGTGAAAAGATGCGTTGTTTGATGTCGCGGATGATGCTTCAAGAAGGAAACTTCCTAACCTTTGATGAGCCTACTAACCACTTAGACTTAGAGTCGATTCAGGCCCTAAACAATGCCATGCAGGAATATAAAGGAAGTATTTTGTTTACTTCTCATGATCATACCATTACACAAACTGTTGCCAATCGGGTAATTGAAATTTTCCCTAGCGGGGTGATGGATAAGATGATGGACTATGACGATTATATCGCTAGTGACAAAATTCAAGCACAGCGGGAGGAGATGAAAGCTGCTTCCGTTTAAGAATTATAATTTTTTGCATTCCCGCAATTTGTAAATTCACGACAAATTGCGGGAATGATTGTTTTTGTACAACGGAAAAGCCTCGGTTCTAAGCAGGAGAAAATCCTGAAAAAGGAAGTTGACATCCCTCTTCCTGGGTCTCTGAGTCTGCGTACTTTTCTATCGCATTTCGTTCAATATGAGCTAAATGCATTTAATCAGCGTTTAGCTGACACTCACCTACTCCACAATTTAGAGCAAATCGAAACCCAGGGTAAAATTTCCTTTGGTGATCGAATCAATTCCAAAAGCATCTCCGAATCTGAGGCTATCAATATTGTAGTGCAAGCCTTTGAGGATGGGCTTTTTGCCCTATTTCATAATGATTACCCCTTAGAAGATTTAGATGAATCTTTTAAGGTGAAGGAGCACGACAATTTTAGTTTTATAAAACTCACCTTTTTAAGTGGGTCTATTTGGTAATTCCCTAGTATGAGTGATATTCTCCAATCTCGACTGCGTAATGGCTACATTAAAGTGAAAGCCCAAAAGCTGCTGCGCATTTACAACAATCCTATAGCCACATTTGGAAAGATTTTAGGCTTTAAAATAAGCCGTACCAATGCTGGTCTTGCCTTACATCTGCTAAATGAGCATCCCGATCGAGAGGAAAAATATAATAGCCACAACTACTATATTCCTTCAGTTAACCAAAATGAAGCTCGTTTTCGAGCTTTATATAATGCGGGAAGAAATGTCGATTTCTTAAATGATGGTCGCCAAGAGATTCTTAAATTTTTCTTTAAGGATGACATGATTCTAGGCATTCAAAGTGGCTTCAAAATGATACGAAGCTTAATGTATCAGGATTCCTATAACCGTCGATCATTTCGCTCTAAAGGACTGGAGCAGATATACTTCTGTAGACAGATTAACTTTTTAATACAACTTCTTCAAGAAGAGCAATACGACCTTTCTTTGGAGGAGAAAATTATCTATGCCAATAACACCAATGCTTCAGCATTAGCTTTTGTAATTGCAGGCAGCATTACTAATGGCGATGCAAAAATTCGAGGCTTATGTCTTGATGCAGTTTTAGGCAGACATCCAATCGCTAAACCTAGTAGAGCATTAATTAAGGCCATGCTGCTTTGTGATGACCCCGAATGCTGGGAGGCCATTGGAAAACTATTACTGGGAGCGCAAAGGCAAGAAAGTTTGCGACAAATAATCCTAGAATGCTTGGATGAGACTTCATTCGGAGCTCTTAAGTATATGATTAAGCTGATTTTAGATCATAAGCTTAGTCGATTCTCTTCTGTAGTGCGAGCTATAGATGTATGGGCAGGATTTGGCTGGGACGCCGCACGGGAAAAAACAGTGAACCGTTTCTTAGAATTAGCCGATCAATATTTAAATAACCCGCAGCTTATTCCCGAAGCCATTGAGTCGAAAGACAATGCCGAGGTTTACATGGCACTTTGGTCGCAGGGAGTAATGGAAGTGGCTGATTGCATGCCGCTTATAGATAATTTAATAAACAAAGATGCCGAGAAAAGAAGTCTTGCCCTTTACTTCGTTCAACAAGTTGGCCTTTCGACTTTCTCCATAAAGTATGCCCAGCGCTGCCTAGAGAGTGAAGACCCAATTACTATACAATTTGCATGTGAACTATTAGATGACCCTAATTTTTTAAAGCTCCTAAAGCGAAAGGAAGCTCATAAGTTCTTTGAGAGGCTTGAAGCCTTACAGGACCGAATGCCCGTTAAGAAAAAGAAAATTCCCTCACGGATTTTTGAGTGGCTCGATTTTACCGTAGATCGCTCTTCGCTCCATAGATTGATGCTAAACTTATTAGACTTAGAAAAAGAGGAGGATTTAAAACGCGTCCTTCCCTATTACAATGATCTAAGTGTGGAAATACGATCACTGTTGGCAGCTAGAGTATTAAAGGGATATGGTCCATACGATCAAAAACCAATATTAAACACTAGACCAAAAGACTGGCAAATTGATTTTGCTTTTGATGCGGTTAGTGATCGATCCTCAGATATTCGGCAACGCGCTATGACGGCCCTTAAAGATGCCAGGCTCAGTGCGTCTAGAATTGAAGAATTAGAGCCACTCCTAAAAAGAAAATCAGCTGAGTTCCGTAAATCGATGTTGGAGCTTATTCAAAAATCGGGTGTAGATACTATGTGCTCGAGTGCTCAAAGACTATTAAGTTCCAAGAGTGAAGAGCAACGATTAGCAGGACTCGATTTACTCTTGAAGTTACAAGACTTGGGTGAGAAAGACTTTGTAAATGAATACTTACAAAAGCTTTTGGATGGTCATCAACCTTCAGCCCGAGAGGCATTAGTGCTTGAAGGTTTTGAATATGTAAATGAGGATAAAGAAGACTATAGCGCTAAGAATGGTTATAAAATATTTGATCCCCAAAAGGTACATCCTGAGGGTCCGCGTTTGCAAAACGAGCAAAGTGGCGTTTTAAAAAAATACAGCCAAGCTTCGATGCCCGGATTAAGCATGGAAGCCGAAAAAATTAATGATGCTTTAGAGGATTTAGGAGAGCTCTTTCGAGCCCATCAAAAAGAGGAGATTAGCTATAAGGATCACAATGGGCAAATGGTAAGCGAGCTACTGGGTCAGTCTTTACAGCCTTTCCAAGGCGGAAACCCCTTTGACACTGCAGAGGAAGCATTCGCCAAAATTCCAATGCATGAAGTTTGGGAGAATTGGTACCTGAAATCTGGTTTACAGGCTAATGATCTATTGCTCATAAGCATCAACTCTTTTGGTGCCTTTGAGGTCCATCATCAAAATCTAAAAGCCGCTGATTTTAAGGCCATGGACCGTAAAATTTATGTGCCGAAAATCCCTAAGCTAGAAGGCATACATTGGCAAAACCCTATACCGTGGATTATCAGAGCTTTAGAGAAGAAATACCCGCTTAAAGAGGCGATTGACTTCCTTGGCGACTATATAACACTTCTTTACGGCTCAATTAGTCTGGCTGAAGCAGGACACTATATAATTGATAATAATCAATATTACACGAATTATTATACCTGGCGGGATGCAAAAATGGTATCTGGACCTCTAAACGTGCTTCGCAATCATCGTTATAAGATGAATCATTCGCAGTTTAATACGTATTGGAATTTAGTTTCATGGTCCTATCTCAGCGCAAGCAAAAAGCACGAACTACAGCAAAGGTATTTACCCGAGCTTGATGATTATTTAAAGGCCTTTGAGCTAAAATTGATCAATGAGGATAGCCTTTATTGGCGCATAATGATGCCAGATGCCATTAAACGACTTACCAGTGAACCAGTTGGTAATCAAGAAGATTTAAAGGAGCAATATCCCTTTGTGGTAGCCATGCTGGATAAGGTGAGAGATCGCATTCTTGAAGTAGAGTTAATACGTGGTGAGACTTCTACTCCCCTCACTCACTTGGCTCAAAACCTCAATCGCATCTACGGCAGTGCAAACTTTATTGCCATTTTAAACGGATTGGGAAGGGAAACCCTAAACCGTGGTTATATCTACTCTTGGGGCAATCATGAATACACTAAAAAAGAGGTATTAAGTGCTTTACTTAAAAGCTGTCACCCCGATCCTGAAGAAGAACAAGCAGTTTTTAATGATAAAATTAGCGCCGGCAAAATCAGCGAGAAGCGTTTGGTAGAAGCCGCCGTTTATGCGCCGCAATGGCTTAAGCTCATCTCTATCTATTTAGGATGGAATAATATGGAGTCTGGAGTATGGTGGCTACACGCTCATGCAAAAAATGAATATGAGAACAGCAATGAGGGTGAAATTGCGAAGTATTCCTCGGTAGAAATGGCTGACTTTAATATTGGGGCGGTGGATATCGACTGGTTTCAAAGAACCTATAAATCTTTAGGCAAAGCCAATTGGGAAAAACTGTACCGAGCTGCTAAATACATCTCTAGTGGTAATGGCCACAGCAGGGCTAAGCTTTACGCTGATGTGATTACCGGAAACACCAAAATTACGGCTGTTTTAAACAAGATTAAGGAAACGCGAAATCAAGACTATTTAAGAGTTTATGGGGTAATTCCCCTCAACAAGAATAATCCGGAGGCCGATACTTTAAGACGCTATAAATTTTTACAAGATTTTAAAAAAGAGAGTAAGCAACATGGATCGCAAAGGCAAGCTAGTGAGGCCATTGCTGTAAAAGTAGCTTTTGAGAATTTAGCACGAACAGCGGGATATCCTGATCCCCTGCGTCTCGAATGGGCCATGGAAAGTAAGGAGACACGCGAAGTTTTGGAAAGCGCATCTCAAATACAAATTGATGATTTACGCATTGCTTTAGAAATTGATGAGCATGGTAAAGCGTCGGTAAAGGCTTATCGCGATGATAAAAAGCTAAAGTCGATTCCGGCTAAGGAGCGCAAGAATAAAGAAGTGCTAAAGCTTAAGGAAATGGTGAAAGGCTTGCGCGAGCAATACCGACGTAGCCGAAAAAGCTTGGAAGAGGCTATGGTTCGCGGCGACAGATTTAAAGCCGAGGAACTGGAAAACCTCATGCAACATCCGGTATTGAAGCCAATGTTAGATAAGATCCTATTTATTGGGGATCAAGAACCAGGATTTTGGAGAAATGGATCGCTACAGGATCATGCTGGGAAAACGATTAGCCTTAATGGTGATTTAAAAATTGCCCATTGTTATGATTTATTCCAATCTGGAAAATGGTCGGGGTTTCAGCAGTACTGCTTTGATAATAAGCTGGTTCAGCCTTTTAAGCAAATTTTTAGAGAGCTCTACACTCCTACCGATGATGAACTGAAGGAAGCTAATTTTTCTCGGCGCTATTCTGGACATCAAATACAGCCTCGTAAAGCAGTGGCCTTATTAAAAACTCGAGGGTGGACTATTGAAGAATATAGTGGCTTGCAAAAGGTGATGCATCAAGAGCGCTTAGTGGCTACGATGCTGGCCAGGGCAGATTGGTTTACCGCTGCGGAAGTAGAAGCTCCTCAAATTGAGGGTTTAGAGATTCGCTCGCTTAGCAAAGGGGAACGCGTTGACCTAAAAGACATTGAAGGTCGAATCTTTTCGGAGATTATGCGCGATCTCGATTTGGTGGTTAGTGTGGCTCACGTGGGCGAGGTGGATCCTGAGGCTAGCCTGTCGAGCATTGAGCTTAGAGCAAGCATTGTAAAGGAAACCGCTCGACTTTTTAAATTGAAAAACTTAGATGTTAAGGGAAATCATGTGCTCATTAAAGGAGATTTAGCCGAATATTCGGTACATCTCGGCAGCACAAATTGTCATGTTATAGCCGGGCCAGAGATGAGCATTATTGCCGTGCCTGCGCAACATCGAGGCCGAATGTTTTTACCCTTTGTAGATGACGATCCTAAAACAGCCGAATTATTGGCGAAAGTGCTCCTTTTAGCTCGGGATAAAAGGATTAAGGATCCTACAATTTTAAAGCATATCCAAGCATAAAATAAAATTCACTGGATTCCGTGAGTCCTTATTAGCGAGGCAAGACAAGGGTTTAGGGCTACCTTCGGTATTGCTTATATCTTCTTTAGCTACGGAAAATAAGCTTGCTATTCATCACCTTAAACCACAAAGGTGGAATAGCACTCAAAAGCATCATTCCTGGATAGCCCGTAGGTAATTGCGGGCTTTCTTCATGGTGCTTCAGTATTTGATACTTTCGATGCGGGTTAGCATGGTGGTCGCTATGACGGCTGAGCTCGAATAACAATAATCGTCCCACTATATGATCGCTATTCCAGCTGTGTTCCGCTTCGGCCTTTTCATAGCGCAAAGCACTGAGCTTCTTTCGGCTTAAGCCATAATGCTCTATGTAATTAACCGTTTCTAAAAGCAGCATACCGAAAAGGGCCGCGGCACAAAAAGCAATTAGAATCTTCCAGGTAAAAAAGAAGCCTATAAAGGCTAGAGCCAAAACTTGAAAAAGCTGCCAAAGCAGAAGGTCGTTTTTAATAGACCAAAAAGGCGCCTTTCTGGATTTAAGCAGCTGGGCTTGAATTTTCCAAGCACTGATATAGGAAAAGATAATGCTACGTAGCCAAAAGCGATAAAGGCTTTCTCCATAACGCGCAGTGGCTGGGTCTTCGGGAGTGGCTACATTTTTATGGTGACCGTAATTATGCTCGGTGAAGAAATGCACGTAAAGGCTGGTGCTTAGGAGTATCTTGGCCAAAAACTGATCGAACTTTAAACGACGATGACCCAGTTCATGACCGACATTAATGCCAATGACCCCACACATGATGCCCATGGAGGAAACCCTTCCGATAAGGGTCGCAACATCATAGTGATTGGATTTAAGGTCGAATAGGAAAAGAGCTAAAATGATGATTTGTACTGCTACCATCAGTCGCAAGAGGAAGTCGTACCAAGGGTCATCCTTTAGCATTTCCTCACTTTGTAAATCTAAATTTCGCGGATTTGGCTTGAACAGTAATTCTAAGAGCGGTACTAAAGCAAATGCATAAATGAGGGGAGCGTATGCCCCTATTCCCTTTAGCTGAAAGGAAAGCAGCACCATCGCTGGTACTGAATACGCCATCAGGTATTTTAAAAAACGCCATTTCATCGCCCTAAAAATAAGGCCAAATCTCGATGCTTGTCAAGCTTAATACTAAGTCCTTCCCCTATTGCGATCTCTTTGTCGCAATTCTATTAGGGCCGGCAAGGGATCGTCGCATATTCCAAGTAAATCCTCCAAAGCTTCCTTAGCCGGCAAATCTGGAATAGTGCTTTGTAAATGATGAACGAATTTCAGGACCTTAAAGCCATCAAACCAAAGTAAAAACTGACTGGGAAAATTGCTGGTATTAAGCCTTTTTAATAGCGCTTGATAGGAGCTTTCAATTTTAAGATGTTCCTTCATGAAATCAAGCCAATAGGCGTTTTCAACTAATTTTTCAGCACTTAAATTTTCGTTTGAGATAATATCCTTTAATATTTTAAATATCAATGGATTGTAAAGATTCAGAAAATCCTTATTCCCGATCTTCATTTCCAACATGGCTCTTCCGGTGCCAAAGGGAACTCGTTCTGAAATGCGTGCTTGTGGATAAACCACCGCATTTGCTGTACTCACAAAATTTCCTTGTGGCATTAGCTTATGCAAGAAGTAAAAGTCTTCGCCCGCCTTTCTTCGATTCATACCTCCAATTTGGGCATAAGTACTAGCGCGACAGGCCATACTGCTGCCCACGGTATGATGATACCATGGCAAACCAGCCCATTCTAAAGCTTGGGAGTAGTAACGTAGCCAAGTTTCATACTTAATAATGTACTCCTGATCCGTTTCGGATAAACCATCTAAAGGATGTTCGAAGTGAATAGCCAGTCCTTTAAGTGGAGTTTGCGCTAATTCAATCAGGCTTTGCAAATAATTGTTAGAAACCTGGCAGTCGCCATCCAAACAAACGATAAGCCCATCAAAATCAATGGCCCCAAAAGCATCCAAAGCCAGGTCCATACCAATTTTCCGAGCCAAACCTACCCCTGCTTGTTTGGGCTTTAAATCTAAAACAGCAGAGGGGTAAATTTTCATTTCATTCGCAAGCTGCCGCTGTTCTAAATCCCGGAATTGCTTTTTATGAAAATCATAGTGCTCCTCTCCTTCTGCTTGATTGACCAGCCATAGCAAAGCAATTTCATTAGGATTAGTTAATGCACATTGCTCAATGCTTTTGATTAAGTAATCGGGATTTTCATTATAGGCAGGAACTACGATTAGCGCTTTAGTGGCGGGACTAATTTCCAAGGGCTCCAAGGAATATTCGGCCGCAAAGCGTTGGTGGTAAAATACCTGTAAAGATTGAAGGTTTGAAGCCTTTGCCATGGCCCCAAATTTAAAGCGCAATCCTTAAATCCGAAGGGCTGTTTATCTTTGAACTTGCCAAAAGAAACATACCCTTGAAAAGCAGCGACTTAAAACTAAAGATAGATTCCTCCCCGGCCTGGATTGCGGCCGTTCTCAACGATTTCGATCACTTCTTAAAAGATCATGCTGACGCCGAGCGAAAAGCTAGCGGCATGGCCATGAGCTTTGTGGCCAAATATCCGGACCGCAGGGAAATCATTCCGGAACTCATCCACACCGGCATTGAAGAATTGGAGCACTTTCGTTTGGTTTACAAAATTATGGAGGAGAGAGGTTTACAGCTTAACCATAGTATCGAAAAAGACATCTACATCGATAAGCTCCTGAAAACCATGCACAGCGGACGAGAAGAACGTTTTCGCGATCGCTTAATCATCGCCTCAATTGTTGAAAACCGAGGCTTTGAGCGCTTTAAAATGGTAAGCGATCATATAGAGGATAAAAAGCTGGCCGATTTTTACCGAATGATTTATCTCAGTGAAGCCAAGCACGGCCATGTCTTTGTAGATATGGCCTTGAACTATTTTCCCGCCCCAGAGGTTTTTGAAAGGTGGGAAGTTTTAGCTTCCTTAGAGGCTGATATTCTCAGTGATTTAGCCATCCGACCAACTTTACACTAAAGACCAACTATGCAAAGAATTTTACTCATTGCGGCTTTCTTAAGCCTTAATCTTGTTTATGCCCAAGACAGCATTCCCAAAAAGTTTTTAAATGATATTGAGTTTCGCTCTATCGGTCCAGCCGGCATGAGTGGAAGGATTACGGCCATAAAGGTAGATCCGCGTAACGAGAACCATATTTATGCCGGTTCCGCTTCTGGTGGTCTTTGGGAGAGCAGGAATGGTGGTACCTCTTGGGACTGTATTTTTAATAATGAAGCGGTTAGTAGCGTTGGTGCTATTGCTTTGGATCCACATAATCCCGACTTAATTTGGTTGGGTACTGGAGAAGGAAATCCAAGGAATTCTAATACCGGAGGCGCTGGCCTTTATCGAAGTTTAGATGGCGGAAAAACTTGGAAGTTGATGGGCCTGGAGCAAAGCAGACACATCCATCGGGTTATTGTACATCCTCATCAATCAAATACAATTTACGTTGCGGCAATTGGCAATCCATGGGCCGATTCAGAGCATCGAGGGGTTTATAAAAGCACCGATGGTGGAGAGTCCTGGGAAAGGATACTTTATAATAATGAGCGCACTGGCGCAGCAGAAATGGTTATGGATCCGCAAAACCCAGAAAAGCTCATTGTAAATATGTGGGAGCATCGCCGTAATCCCTGGTTCTTTAAATCTGGAGGGAAAGGAAGTGGCTTATACATCACCTATGATGGTGGAAAAACTTGGGAACAGAAAACGGAAAAGCACGGTTTACCAAAAGGTGAATTAGGCCGTATGGGTATTGCTATTGCTGCATCTCAGCCAGATCGCATTTATGCCTTGGTGGAGAAAAAAGGGAAGAATGCCTTATACCGCAGCGATAATGGCGGTGCTAAATGGCGGATGATTTCACAGGATGAAAATATTGGCAATAGACCTTTTTATTATGCCGAGATTTACGTGGATCCCCAAAATGAAAATCGAGTTTATAGTATTTGGTCGGTAATTAGCCGATCTGAAGATGGTGGTAAAAACTGGCAGGTAATTGCCCCTTATAATTATATTCACCCCGATCATCATGCCTTTTTCATTCACCCTGAAAATCCTTCCTACATTATTAATGGCAATGATGGTGGCTTAAATATTAGTCGGGACCGCGGGGAAAGTTGGCGCTTTGTCAACAATTTACCACTAGCGCAATTTTACCATATTAGTTATGATATGGAAACACCCTATAATGTTTACGGTGGTATGCAGGACAATGGTTCTTGGAAAGGTCCTGCTTACGTGTTTAAAGCAGATGGTATTCGCAATGATTATTGGGAAGAACTATTTTTTGGAGATGGCTTTGATGTATCAGTTGATCCTTCTAATAGCAGATATGTGTATGCTATGAGTCAAGAAGGCTATTTAGGTCGCGTGGACACAAAAACCGGTTATACCACCATGATTCGTCCAGTACATCCAGAAAATAAAGATCTTCGTTTCAATTGGAATGCTCCTATTGCCCAAGATCCATTTGAGGATGGGACTATTTACTTTGGAGCTCAATATGTTTTTAAATCTAAGGATAGAGGTGCTAATTGGGAAGTAATTTCACCCGATCTTACTACTAATGATAGTACTAAGCAGAATTACGGAGAAAGCGGCGGCCTTACCTACGATGTTACGGGCGCCGAAAATTACACTACTCTATTATGCATTGAACCAGGCGATAAGCAAGGTGAACTTTGGGTAAGCTCCGATGATGGTCGTTTACACCTTACTAAAGATGGAGGCGGAAACTGGACGGAATTAAGCGATAATTTACAGGGAATGCCTGCCGGCGCTTGGATACCACAAATTGTACATTCTAAACATAAGGAAGGTGCTGCTTTTGTAGTCGCCAATGATTATCGTCGTGGCGACGAAAGGCCTATGCTCTTTTACACCGAGAATTATGGTAAGAGCTTTAAAAACATCGGCGCCAGCCTGCCGGCTTATGTGATTAGTGTGGTGCAGGATATTGAAAACCCTAATTTAATATTCGTGGGTACCCAAAGAGGTTTGTTCTTCTCTTGGGATATGGGTGAGCATTGGCAGAAATGGTCCAAGGACTTCCCTACTGTTCCCGTTTCAGACTTAAAGATTCACCCTCGTGAGGATGACCTTATCGTGGGTACTTTCGGACGTGCCGCCTGGATCCTAGACGATTTAGGCCCTTTAAGACAAAGTGTGGAGCTAAGCATGAAATCGGATTTAGACAAGCTAGAGCTTATTGACATTGAAGGTGGCTACAAGTTTGCCTACAAAAGAGCGGATGGTTCTCGCTTTCCAGCGGATGGTGTTTTTAAAGGCGACAATCGATCTAATGGCTTGAAAGTATTTCTGGTCAATTCCTTTAAAAAGGAAGATTCGCTAAAGTCTAAGCAAATTAAGTTTGAAATACACGATGAAAACGGATTGCTTAGCACCCAATATCGAAAAGCTAGTGAAGGCTTAAAGCAATATCGCTTATCCCTTTATGCCAGTGGCATAGGCTTTCCTAGTCAGGACCGTAAATTAACAGATACTACCGAAAGAAGCGCTGCTGCTCTGCCTTTGGGTACATATACAATAAGAGTAAACTATGGCGGCGTTCAAAAAGAAGGCACCTATACCTATGAAATAGATCCACGTTTGGAAGATCGTATTAGTGCTCGCTCCATTGAGGACCAGTACCATTGGAAAATGAATTTGGATGGCTCATTGCGAGAAATTAACCAAGTGGCTGATGCCTTGAAAGAGGCGAAACTTAAAATTAGAATTAGTGAAGATATCGCTGAACTGAAGCTTGAGCCTAAGGAATTAAAGGCTTACCAGGATTCGCTCAAGCCCCTTAAAAAGGATTTGAAGAAATTTGAGGAAGAGATGTATGGCCGCAAAGTAGATGGCTATTACGATCAGCCTAATACGCTTCAGAGTCAGTATTATGCAATTTCTAGATATACCGGCTATTCCTGGGATGGCGTGCCCTCCCAAGCGGAGATTCTCCAAAAGCAGTACAAGGAAACCGAGAAACGCTTTATAGAGGATTGGCAAAAATTTGAAGATCAAGAATGGCCAAATTTTGAAGCTCTTCGTAAACAGTTCAACCTTAAGCTCGACAACTAATGGCGAATTATGATGCAGTAATTGTTGGTGCCGGTGTTTCTGGCCTGATTGCGGCCAAGGAATTAGAATCCTATAAACTTAAAACCTTAGTGATTGACGCTGCGCCGCAAGTTGGAGGGCGCTTAAAAAGCGATCAGCTCGATGGCTATTTAATGGATCATGGATTTCAGGTGCTACTAAGCGCCTACCCTATGGTTAAAAAACATCTTGACTTAAAAGCTTTAAAAACCAAGGCTTTTAGTCCGGGCGCTTTTCTCTTTAATGGCAAGGAAAGCATTTTGGTGCAAGATGTAAATCGAAATTCTTTGGCCCTAATCCCCATGATTTTTAGTGCGGTGGGCAGTATCTCGGATAAGCTAAAGATGGCCAAGCTTCGCAAGCAGGTGATGGCACAATCCCCTGCGGAGATTTATGATGAAAAAGATCAAAGTACCATGGCCTTTTTAAAAGACTATGGTTTTTCGAAACGCATAATCGAGCGATTTTTTCAGCCCTTTTTTGGGGGAATATTTTTAGAATTTGAATTAGAAACTTCATCCCGTCAATTTCTATTCATTTTTAAAATGTTTGCTGAGGGAGATGCCCTCCTTCCTGAAAAGGGAATTGAAGCGGTAGCCCAACAGCTTAAGAGTCAATTAGAAAAGACCGAATTCCGCCTGAATACTAAGGTGAAAGAAATTAAGCAAGGGAAAGTGATCTTTGAGGATGGCGATGAGATTGAAGCGCAGCAAATCATTGTTGCCACCGATCCCCAAGAGCTTATTCCGCAATTGGAAGATAGCTTAGACTGGAACCAAACCCTACAACTGTATTTCGAAGGCAGCAAGGGACCTTTTAGCAAAAAGCTCATCAGCTTAAGCTATGCCAAAAATGCCCTTATAAATAATGTGGCCTGCCTATCAGCGGTGCAAAGCGCTTATGCAAAAAGCGGCAAACAATTGTATTCCATTAGCTTAAGACGCGATCCGGGTTTAAGTGAAAATGAATTGGAGGCGGCGGTATTAAAAGAGCTCTATCCCTTACTAGGACTGAAATCTAAAGGTTGGAAGCTGCTGCGTTCCTTTAAGGTGAAAAAGGCCTTACCAAGGATTGATCAGGTGGTGTATGAAAGACCTTTTGAAGAAAGTAGACTTATGGAAGGAATTTATTTAGCGGGCGACTTCCTTTTAAACCCATCTTTGAATGGGGCAATGTTAAGTGGAGAATTAGCCGCTAAGGCGCTTATTTTAAATCATCAGAAATCATGAGAATTGTAGGCCCTCTGCCCCATCCGAAGTTTAAAGTGATATTATACGCCCAAGAGCAACATTGGTATGTGGAGATAGAAACCGGACCAATGAAGCAATGCTTTAAAATTCCTAAAGCTCGCGCAGCCTCACAAGCCGATGTACAAAAATGGCTCGACGCCAGCTTTAGCGAGGAGACCTATCGCATATTTGAGGCCATGTACAAGAATTATAAGAGCGCTGCCGATCGCAATTTAGAAGCGCCCGATGCTTAATTCGATAAAAGCTTTGGACTAAGACCTATTCTTAAAAAATAGAAGCCAGCTTTTTACAGCTGGCTTCTTTGTCTTATTTCAATAAATCCTGAAATTCTTGGTCTATGCTCGCCCCACGATCGCGGGCATACCATTTTTGCAGTTCAACATTTATATCGGCTTTTTCCAAGCCTTGAGCTTTTCCATCGAGCATAATTTGCTGCGCCGCTGCGGGCCGAGGCCCCCACTCTCCTAGCACTTTTCCATCTTCACTGTAGCGAATAAGTTTGGGAATAGAACGGCCTCCATTGGTTAAATGCTTATCCATTAATTCTAAATTCTCATCTCGCAAAAGCAAGTCGAGCTTGATTTTAGAACTATAGTCGGCCATTTTAGCAATCACCGGTACCGAGTGGGCTGCATCGCCACACCAACCTTCAGTTAACAATAGCCAATGCTCCTGCTGCTCTAATTGATCGAGATTCTTTTTAAGTTCCTCACTCAATTCGTAGCGTTTATCCCATTTATCCATCCGATTTGTATTTAAATCGGTGTAGCGCAAATAATCATCGCTGGTATTTCCGCCAGTTGCTTTTCCTTGAGCACGCTCCTCATCAATTAGGGCGCGGTATTCTTGGTAATTATAAGATTTGGTTTCCATGCTTATATCTAAGTCCATTTCAATTTATTTTCGATTTGCAAGGTATAGTCGATTGGCCTTTTAGAACATGACAAAGCGCAGCTTGTTCGACTATATCTTTATCGATAAACTAGATTAAAAAAAGAAAGCCCCTGAAAATCAGAGGCCTTCTTTAAAGATGAAATTTCTTCTATTGAAACTGAGCCGAAAGGGTTTCGCTTTTTGGCCCTTCACTGTAATCGTAAAATCCTTCTCCAGATTTAGCGCCTAGTTTACCGGCACGCACCATGTTTACTAAGAGCGGACAAGGAGCATATTTTGGGTTTCCGAAACCCTCATGCAATACATTTAGGATGGAGAGGCATACATCTAGGCCAATGAAGTCAGCCAGCTTTAAAGGCCCCATTGGATGTGCCATCCCTAGCTTCATAATGGTATCTATTTCCTTTACCCCAGCAACGCCTTCAAAAAGGGTGATAATGGCTTCATTAATCATCGGCATTAAAATCCGATTTGAAACAAAGCCTGGATAGTCATTACATTCGGTTGGAACCTTCCCTAGTTTTTCGGAAAGCTCCATAATGGTCTTCGTAGTTTCATCGGAAGTAGCATAACCACGAATTACTTCTACCAGCTTCATGACCGGCACTGGATTCATAAAGTGCATTCCAATAACCTTATCTGGACGGCCAGTAACTGCGGCTATCTGCGTAAGACTAATGGATGAAGTGTTGGACGCTAGAATAGCTTCCGGCTTGGAAAATTTATCCATATCACCGAAAATTTTCAGCTTAAGATCTACATTCTCCGTTGCCGCCTCTACCACCAAGTCCACATCATCTAAGCCAGTGGCCATATCGGTAGTGGTGCTTAAATTGGCTAGGGTTTCTTCCTTCTTAGCCTCATCTATCGCGCCCTTCTTGATCATGCGATCTAAGTTTTTGGTCACGGTAGAAATGCCCCTTTCCAGGGCTTCTTCTGAAATATCAATTAGGTTTACATCAAAACCATTTTGAGCAAATACATGGGCGATTCCATTTCCCATGGTTCCTGCTCCAATTACTGCTATTTTCTGCATTGTTAAATTTTAAAGAGGTGATTTTATTCGTTCAATAGCTTTTGCAAAAATGCATCATTTTCACTCACAAAGTCTTCCCAAACCGGCGTTCCTGGTCCGGCGAAGCCGGTGTGAATTTTCCGAACCATATGGTTCTTATCCAAATAGATAGCGGTAGGATAACTCATTATATGATTGAGCATTGGTAGCTTTTCTGCCGCTTTATCTTCACGGGTAGCGCCAGCAAGCAAAACAGTGTAAGGAATGTTGAGATCCCTTTTCATTTTCGCCAATCGCTTTTGGGCAGTGGCATAATCTCTAGTACGCTCAAAACTGAGGCAAACTATTTCTAAGCCTTGGTCTTGGTATTGCTGGTAAATGTCGGCCATATAGCGACTTTCATCATAACAATTCGGACACCAAGTTCCACTAATTTGCACGACTACGGCCTTTCCTTCAAACTGTTCATCTTGCAGTTGAATCGTATCACCCTCTAAATTGGGGAAGGCAAAATCAATTCCCGTATAGCCTTCATTAATATAAGTTAAAGTATCGGGATCGGGTAAGCGGAAACTGGAATCGCGATAAGCAATCCAATTAGCATGATAGGATCTACCGGAGTAGAAAGATCCTCGTAAAGTATCGCCTACACTGGCATTAAAACTAAATAGATGGGCGCCATCAAAGGCCGAAAATTGCAAATTGCCATTCGCTGCAGACCCTTCTAAATAACGGTAATCTCCAGTGGCGGTCATAATGGTGGCATAAAGACCTTCCTCAGACTTCCAATCGAAATAGGCCAAACCCGCATATTCATCCTCAGTATTCTTTTCAAAAACCACTTTCCAGTAGCCGCCGAGCTCGCTTAAATCTTCTTCATTCGGATAGCGTTCGGAACGATTAGCAATAGCCGAAAAAGCTAGCTTATAATCATCCGCGTCGGGATTTATATAAAAACCCTTTAATTGATCGCCACTCCTTTTAACTAGAAAATAGTTGGCAAAAACGGGCATCTCAATTTTAAAGCTATCGGGAGCTATTTGCCACATGGTCGCGCTAATCTCTTCCTCAGCATTCATCACCTTAAACACATAGCTAGAGTCGCTTAAATGCTCAATGTTAAAGTTAAACTTTAAGCTTGTACTGTCGTTTTGTTCAATTTGACCTTGCCAAATACCTTCGCTTAATGGACTGGTTTCAAGCCTTTCTCCTTCTTTGTTTGACTCATTGCAAGCCATAAAAATGAAAGCGCTTAAAACCCATAGGGCAGTCTTTAATCTCATAATCCTAATTCTTTAGTAATCGAATCAATTCGACGTTCCAAGGCTGCTTTCATGACAGGGAAATCGGCTGCATCTTTTAATTGATCCTTCACACTAACGTAAAATTTAATCTTGGGTTCGGTGCCGCTAGGACGAGCGGTAATCTTGCTTCCTTTATCCGTTACAAATTGAACCACATTACTCTGTGGTAGGTCAATGGCTTCAACCCTTCCGTCTTCAGTGTAGCGTTTTTCAGAACTTTGGTAATCCCTCACTTCTATAACCTTCTCACCGGCTATAGTTGCTGGCGTTTTGGTCCGGAAATCCTGCATCATTTGCGCAATCTCTTCCTGTCCTTTCATGCCTTCACGCTTAAGCGAAACCAGCTTTTCGAGGTAATAGCCAAATTTAGCATAAACCTCTACCAGCATTTCATAGAAGCTGCTGCCCTTAGACTTAGCATAGGCCGCGGTTTCCGCTAACATCACTGCTGAAGCCACGGCATCTTTATCGCGTACAAAATCGCCAATCATATAGCCATAGCTTTCCTCACCACCACCGATAAAGGTGGCTTCTCCTTCACGTTTACGAATGATATCGGCAATCCATTTAAAACCGGTTAAACATTCCGGACAAGGAACATTATAAGCCTCGGCGATAGAGCTGATTAAATCGGTGGTAACAATAGTTTTAGCTACGTACTCATTACCAGTGAGTTTATCGTTTTCCTTCCACTTTTCCAGTAAATAGTAAATCAATACCGAGGCGGCCTGGTTGCCATTTAGCAATTCCATTTTCCCCTCAAGGTTTCGAACCGCAATCCCTACTCTATCTGCATCGGGATCAGTTCCAATAACCATATCAGCGTCAATTTCCTCCGCTTGTTTAAGAGCCATATCAAGGGCTTCTGCTTCCTCGGGGTTGGGCGATTTTACAGTTGGGAAGTCGCCATCTGGACTAGCTTGTTCTTCAACAATAGAAACCTTTTTAAATCCTGCATTCTCTAAAGCTGGTGGTACTAAGGTGATGCTAGTACCGTGAATACTGGTGAATACTACGGAAAGATCTTCCTTGCCACCACTGCTTAAACTCAACTTTTTAACTTCGGCTAAATAAGCTTGATCAACGGCGTCGCCAATCATCTCAATTAATTCTGGCTTCGCCTGGTAATTTACCGCATCGGCGGCCACAGCTCTTACCTCATTTATTACCGCCTTATCGTGGGGTGGCACTAATTGTCCGCCATCATTCCAATAAACCTTATAACCATTGTAGGCCGGAGGATTATGAGAAGCCGTTAAAACAATACCGCTTTGGCAGCCCAAATGGCGGATGGCAAAGGAAAGTGCTGGAGTAGGCCTTAAATCTTCATAGAGATAAACCTTAATATTATTGGCCGATAATACTTCCGCTACCTGCTGCGAAAAGGATTTAGAATTATGTCGACTATCGTGGGCAATAGCAACTTTTACCTCCTCGCCAGGAAATTGAGCGTTTAAATAATTGGCCAGGCCTTGGGTTGCTGCTCCCAGGGTGTATTTATTGATGCGGTTGGTTCCCACGCCCATTATCCCGCGTAGTCCGCCAGTTCCGAAATCCAAATCTTGGTAAAAGGCATCCGCTAAAGCATCACCACCTTGATCTAAAAGGGCCTGCGTTGCTTTTTGGGTTTCTACATCATAGGGGGGCTTGAGCCAAGCTTTGGCTCTTTCTGCAGCATTGTTCATTGCTTAACTTTAAAGGGTAATTATTCTGCTTTTTTGAGGCTCGCCGCCCCACTTAAACTCTGTTGAATTTTTGGGTTCCCCCGATAACGAATATCAGAAGCACCACTTGCGCTAATTTTCAATTCTTCGCTTACAAAAGCGCTTACCTCACTGGCACCACTTAAGTCGAGGCGCATACGGCGGCATTCTAAATCATACATGTTGATTTCGGAGGCTCCGCTGGCATCCACGCTTACATCGTCGCATTGTCCTTTTAAATCCACTTCGGAAGCACCACTGAGGCTCAAGCGAATTTTAGAGGCTGAGATATTCATGTTAATTTCCGCCGCGCCACTGGAGCTAATGTCAATATTCTCCGACCAAAGCTCTCCTTTTGTATCTACCGACACTGCTCCGGAAAGGTCCAGTTCATTGAGTTCTGGAATAGTAATATAAAGGTCTAATTCCTTGGCTTTACTAATGTTTTCACTGCTGCTAATCATCAGCGTGCCATTGCGCACTTCGGTAGTAATTAATTCGTGAAGGTTTTCATCCGCAACTAATTTTATACGTGCGCTTTCCCCTTGTTGAATATGGATTTCGAACATTCCCGATGCATGGATACTGTTAAAGGATTCAACCTCGCGATTCTGTTCTTGAACTTTGCCATTACCAACAACTCCCATCATGCAGGAGCTTGCAAAGGCTAGGATTAATAAAAGACTGGTAATTTTATGCATGTTTGGTTATTTCCTGCTAAGTTAAAGTATCCGCTGAATTTATCGATTAGGCCAAGACTAAGCTTATTGAATTTTATTGGCATTTAATCTTTCCGTAGCTCTTAAATGGTAAATCCAAAAAATTAGTCCTAAAAAAACCCCTCCGATATCGAAGGGGCTTTTTGAATTAGGTCTTAGTTCAAGCGACTAAATTGTTCCTCTACAAAATTGGTGAGTTCCTCACCATGTAGGAGATTTTGTGCGAGTAAGGCCAAGTCCTTCCCTCGTTTAATGAGGGCGTTTCGTTGGGCTTCGTCCTTCTCATCCATAATTTTGGTAATCAGTGGATTATTGGTGTTTACCACTAAATTATACATGTCGGGCATATCGCCCATACCCATCATACCACCGCCGCCAGTAGCTTGCATTTCTTTCATGCGTCGCATAAATTCGGGAACAGTAATCGTAAAGGGCGCTTCGGAACTATCCAAAGACTCCATCACCACAGTGTAAGTTGCTTTATCAACCTGTTCCTCAATAATAGGCTTAAGCTTCTCTTTTTGCTCTTCGCTTAATAGAGATACCTGCTCTTCATCTTTAGGAATTAGCTTTTCAATGCTGTCGCTATCTACGCGGGCAAAACGAACCTTCTCATCTCCGCCCTCAAGCTTTTGCATTAAGTGGCTTACCAAAGGACCATCCATAAGCAATACATCATAGCCTTTGTTTTGGGCCTTTTTGATGTAGCCATGCTGTCCTTCTTTGTGCGCCGCATAAAGCACCACTAAATTTCCATCTTTATCTTTTTGCGTTTCTTTGATCTTATCGATGTATTCCTCAAAAGTGAAATAACTGTCATCCACGCTTTGATACAAGGCGAATTTTTGAGCTTTATCAAAGAATTTTTCATCGCTCAACATGCCGTATTCGATGATCATTTTGATATCGTTCCACTTACTTTCGAAATCGGCGCGATCCTTCTTGTAAAGACTGCTGAGCTTATCGGCCACCTTTTTGGTGATGTGTCCACTGATTTTCTTTACCGCCCCATCTGCCTGTAGGTATGAGCGTGAAACATTCAATGGAATGTCTTTCGAATCAATAACACCATGTAATAGGGTTAAGAAGTCGGGAACAATTCCCTCTAAATTATCGGTTACAAAAACCTGATTTTGATAGAGCTGAATCTTATTTCGCTGTAAGTCCATATTGGGCTTAATACGCGGGAAGAATAGAATACCATTAAGATCAAAAGGGTAATCTACATTTAGGTGAATGTGGAATAATGGCTCTTCAAAGGTGAAGGGATATAACTGGCGGTAAAAGGCTTTATAGTCCTCATTTTCTAAATCCGCTGGTGCTTTGGTCCAGGCAGGATCAGTAACATTTACAATGTCGGCAACTGTTTTCTTAGTTTCCTTTTTATCATCGCCCTCCCCTTCGGTTTCGGTAATTTCCTTTTCGCCAAATTGAATGGCTACCGGTAAAAAGCGGCAGTATTTCTTAAGCAATTCGCTAATGCGAGATTCTTCTAAAAACTCCGTAGAATCATCATTAATGTGCAATACGATATCGGTTCCGCGATCGCTTCGAACATCGCTTTCACTTAATTCAAATTCGGGGTTTCCTTCGCAAGACCAGTATGATCCTGGCTGATCGGCTTTGTGTGAACGTGAGAATATCTCCACTTTTTTAGCCACCATAAAGGAGGAGTAAAAACCAAGGCCAAAGTGTCCTATAATGGCTGCACCATCCGCCTTATCGTCGTACTTCTTCACAAACTCTTCTGCTCCCGAAAAAGCCAATTGGTTGATGTATTTATCTACTTCCTCGGGGCTCATGCCGATACCGCGGTCGGAAATGGTGAGCGTTTTGTTCTCCTTATCCAATTTTACTTGGATGGTTAAATCGCCCAATTCCGCATCGCTTTCACCAATGCGACTGAGGGTTTTCAACTTTTGAGTAGCATCTACCGCATTGGATACCAACTCTCTTAAAAAGATCTCATGATCACTATACAAGAACTTCTTGATGATCGGGAAAATATTGTCCGCTGTAACGTTTATTTTACCGGTACTCATAGTTTAATTTTTTATTGATGGCTGTTGAAGGGCAAAGCTTATGCCGTGGACTAAAAACTGACGAATCGTCGGGCATCGCTTTCCAATGGAAAAATGAGTGAAAAACAGACCGAAATCCGCATGGCAAACTGACAAATTTTCTGCCATTTGAAATATATTCACAAAGCCTGATAAGCATCATAGTTTGGGCTTTTCAGCCATCGTAATCTTGCTTAAAATATATACCCATCATGAAATATACCAGCGCCGCAGAAGCTGTAAAAGTGATCAACAGCAATGATCGTGTTTATGTACATTCCGTTTCTATGGCTCCCCAAACCTTAATCCAGGCAATGACCGAGCGTTATGCCGAGTTGAGAAATGTTGAAGTATGCCATTTGCACACCGAGGGCGCGGCTCCATATGCCGATCTTAAATATGCCGATAGCTTTCATGTAAATTCATTATTCGTAGGTGCCAATGTGCGCCACACCATTAAAGCTGGAAATGGCTCTTATACTCCGGTTTTCCTTTCCGAAATACCCTACCTGTTTCGCAAGGGAGTTTTACCCATCAATGTGGCATTAATGCAAGTTTCGCCACCGGATCAACATGGCTTCTGCTCTTTGGGCACTTCCGTAGATGCGAGTTTGGCGGCCGCCCAAGCTGCGGAACACGTTATTGCCCAGGTAAATCCGCAGGTGCCTCGCACCCATGGCGATAGCCTTATTCACCTTTCTAAATTCGATGCTTTGGTTGAAGTTAATGAAGCCATTCCGGCCCATGAACCTGTCGAGCCCACTGCAGTGGAAATGCAGATTGGTAAGAATGTCGCTTCATTGGTTGAAGATGGATCTTGCTTGCAAATGGGCATTGGGGCCATTCCGAATGCCGCTTTAAGTCAAATGGGACATTTAAAAAACTTGGGTATCCACACCGAAATGTTTTCTGATGGCGTATTGGATTTAGTTGAAAAGGGCATTATAAATGGTTTGGAGAAGAAAACCCATCCAGGGAAAATCATCAGTGGTTTTGTGATGGGCTCCAAAAGGCTTTATGATTTTATTGATGATAATCCACAAGTTAATTTATTGGACATCGGTTATGTGAATGATACCGCTGTTATTCGCAAAAACCCCAAAGCGGTGAGTATTAACTCCGCCGTGGAAATCGATCTTACCGGGCAAGTTTGTGCCGATAGTATTGGTCCCAAGATGTACAGTGGTGTGGGTGGACAAATGGACTTTATTCGCGGTGCCATGTTATCAAAGGGTGGAAAACCCATTTTAGCACTGCCTTCTACAACTCGACATGGACAAACCCGCATTGTGCCTTTCCTTAAGAACGGTGCCGGAGTAGTTACTACCAGGTCCCATGTGCGCTTTATTGTAACCGAATATGGTATTGCCGACCTTTATGGGAAAAGCCTAAAACAAAGAGCCGAAGCGATGGCAAGCATTGCCCATCCCGATTTTCGTGATTCCATCTTAAAGGCCTATTATGAGGCTATTCACTAAGGAGCACAATTTTCGTTTATTTGTGATTACCTTTTAGGAATTCAATATTGAACTATGAAAAGAACGGTAATAGCCGGAGTGGGACATTATGTTCCTGAGAATGTTGTGACCAACAATGATTTATCTAAAATCATGGAAACTTCAGATCAATGGATACAAGAAAGAACCGGAATACAGGAAAGACGCTGGGTTAGCGCAGAAGGAGAAGATAGTACCTCTGGCATGGGCACCAAAGCTGCGCGCAATGCCATTGCTGATGCCGGCTTGGAGCCAAAAGATATCGACTTCATCATTTTTGCTCCCCTCTCGCCCGACTATTACTTCCCAGGACCGGGCGTTCAAGTTCAAGAGAATTTAGGTATTGATACCATTGGTGCTTTAGATGTTCGCAATCAGTGTAGTGGCTTTGTTTATGGCCTGTCGGTTGCCGATCAATTTATTAAAACCGGTATGTATAAAAACGTACTGCTAATTGGATCCGAGTTACACAGTGGTGGTTTGGATAAAACAACCCGAGGTCGTGGCGTTTCGGTAATTTTTGGCGACGGTGCCGGTGCGGTGGTTTTACAGGCGAGTGATGATCAATCGAAGGGGGTATTAACCACTAAATTGCATTCGGAAGGAAAGCATGCCAAAGAACTGGCATTATTAGGTCCTGCTACCGATCGTTGGGTGGATCGCATTATCGCAGAGAATGATCCGGATGATATGAGCTACTACCCTTATATGAACGGAAACTTTGTTTTTAAACATGCCGTAACCCGTTTTCAGGAAGTTATATTAGAGGCACTTGCCGATGTTAACAAGGACGCTTCCGATATTGATTTACTGATACCCCATCAAGCCAATTTGCGTATTTCGCAATTTGTACAGAAGAAAATGGGCCTTGGTCCCGACAAGGTCTTTAATAATATCATGAAATACGGGAATACCACGGCAGCATCCATTCCCATCGCTTTAAGCGAGGCGAAACAAGAAGGAAGAGTAAAGGAAGGTGATCTCCTTTGTTTAGCCGCTTTTGGTAGTGGCTTTACCTGGGCTAGCGCTCTAATACAACTATAAAATCTTTTTTAAACGATTCTTAAACCCTGAGTATAATTAATGCTCGGGGTTTTTTATTTTGGAGGAATGAGAAAGCTTTGGTTTCAATGGCTCTTTATAGTACCCTTACTTTCTGCTTGCAGCTTGCTTCAACCCAAGCCCATGCTTAATTCGCATTGGCCGGGAATTTATCAGCTTCAAATTCGTACCGAGGCCCAATCTGAGGATTGGGAACTTTTAATTAAGTCCAATGGCAAAGTGAAAGCGGCTAAACGCGATTGGCGAAATAATACAGCCCTAGAGCGTTTTAAAGGTATTGTGGTAAATGATGAAGGCGGGGTTTTAAACATAAGTTTTGATGAATTTAGGCTCCAAATGGATACATCTTATGCTTTTGCAGATGAACAGCTTTTGGGAAATGGCCGATGGCGAAAACTCAATAATGACACATCAATATTTAACAGTTCCTGGCGCCTCAATTTAATGCAGGGATATAGCTATGCCGCGCATGGTGGACATTTCAGCCTCAGTTTTGGACCCGATTCTACTTATGGTGGGCACGATGGCTGCAATGGTTTTGGCGGAAGAGCAGAAATTGATAGTGTTGGTCATTTTAAAATAAAGGAAATGTTCTCCACTTTACTCTATTGTGAGCCTCACCTTTATGGTGATAAATACACGGCCAAGCTACGCCAGGTGCACAAGTATAAAGTACACAGCTACAAACGCTTAAGCCTTCACGATTCACTAGGAAATGCCTTGCTTTTTTTAGATCGCAGTTTAATGCTAGATTAGGCTCAATTCTTTACCAACAAACGGATAAATCAAACAATGAACCTTCTTCGAAAATTGAATAGCCGATTTCCCGAAATTGCTTTGGTCTTGCTTATTGGCGTGCTTATTTACTATCAGGCGCTCTTCTTCCCTTTTCTTTTGGCCTTGGCTTGCGCATACTTTATTGGCGATAAGCTTAAATCTTGGCAGAAAATCATTAAAAATTGGGAACTAAGGGTAAGTCTTTTTTTAATCGCCGCTATTGCTTCCCTTCTGCTATTCTTGGCCTTCACCACTAATTTTATTATTCACGATGTTCAGCGATTTAGCAATAGCTTCAAAATTTTAGTGGAAGAAAATCAGTCGGAGCTGGATGCTGGTGCTCAAAAAGTAAAAGATTGGGTATCGGCGATATACGATCCAAATGAAATAGAGGCTTTGGTGCAAGAGCAGCTAGGTTCGCTAGACAGTTTGGGGGAAGACCAAGGCAGCTTAAAAAGCCTGGGGGAGCAATTGCAAAAAATCCCTGAACTCTTTAAAAGCAATACAGAAGAGGAAAGAGAAAGCTTTCAATTACCTGAGATAAACTTTTGGCTTAAAGTGGCCTCCTTCTTACTTTATTTGGTTTTAATACTGTTTCATTTTCCCTATTTCGATCAAGTTCGCAGTCGATACAAAAACCCACATTTACAGAGTTCGTGGAATTTATTTTGGGAAGACTTCAATAACAGCTTTGTACGCTATTTCAAATTACGTAGTCGAATTGTTTTGTGGCTCTTACCCCTTTATGCAATTGGCTTTTTAGCTTTAAACTTACCGGGTACTGTCATCTACATCATCGCTTTAGTTATTTTGCTTTACATCCCTTACTTCCAGTACATTCTACTTATTCCTATTGCTCTCTCTAGTTTAGTGTTAAGCACCGAAATTGCCTTATCCTATTGGTGGATAATGGCTATAGTTTTGGGCCTCTTTATCGTGGCAAATATTTTAGAGGAAGCCATTCTGATTCCCAGAATTATGGAACGTCATATTGGTTTAAATCCGGTGATTATGGTTTTTGGTTTAAGCTTTTGGACCTATACCTTGGGAACCTTAGGGGTCATCATCGGTATTCCCTTAACGAGCTTGGCTTTAATTTATCTTAAGCGTTTTATTTTACCGCGCTGGTTTTCAGCTGCAGCTGATGAATAATTGGAAATAGATGGAGGCTAGATTGAAACGAAAAATACTTCAGCCTACCTATTAAAGGAAGCATTGGGATTATGCTTAGTTTAGTCAAAATTTTACATCCATGACCAGAATAGCGGCCCTATTACTTATCAGTTTCCTCAGTCTAAATAGCAGTTCAGCTCAATCGGAAAAGGCTATTAGAGCGGGTTTTGAAAAATATCAGAACCTTATTAAAGAAGGAGATTTAAAGGCTTCCATGGATTATATCTACCCCAAGCTATTCACGGTAGTGCCTAAGGATCAAATGCTAAACACTTTAAAGTCCACCATGGAAAATCCCATGATGGAGATCAAGTTTGGTGATTTGTCGATTACCGATGTCCAAAAAGCCAAAAAAGTGGGCTCAGAATACTTTGCCATTCTCAAGTATAAAACCTCCATGCAGCTAAAGCTTAAGGCGCAAAGCCCAGAAATGGCTAAGATGATGAATCAGCAATTGATGACCGGTTTCACTCAAAAGTACGGCGCCGAAAATGTGAGTCTAGATGAAGCAAGCGGCTTCTTCACGGTAAAACTTAGCGAAACTGCGGTAGCGGTTTCAAATGATGGTAAAAGTAATTGGACCTATCTAAGCCTACAAGAAGGCCAAGAGCAGCTTATGGCTCAGATATTACCGCAGGAAATTTTCAGCCAGATTAAATAATTCTAAGAAACTAAAGCCCGCTATAAAGGGCTTTACTATTGTTTACTGCTTCCACCATTCGGTTAGCGGGCGATCCTTTTCTAAGGCGAAGCGCTCTCCTATCATAGGATGAATCATTTCCATATCCAGATTTACCGCTTCTGCTTTAAAGCGTTCGATGGGATCTGTCCATTCGTGCATCGCCAATGTAAAAGCCCCCCAGTGAATAGGCATAATTAATTTCGCCTTCATGTCGTGCCCCGCTTTTACACTTTGCTCGGGCATCATGTGAATATCGCTCCAAGCCTTATTGTACTGACCACATTCTAGCATGGCAAAGTCTGGAGCGCCATAACGCGCTTCAATTTCCTTAAAATGAGGACCATATCCCCCATCACCACTGAAATAGATTTTTCGATTAGCACTCATTATATACCAGGATGCCCATTGGGTACTGCTCTGTCCTACCAGGCTGCGACCAGAAAAATGACGGGAAGGACAAGCGACTAATCGAAATTCTTCCAATTGGGATTCTTGCCACCAATCGAGCTCCGTGATAGCATCAGCGGCAATACCCCAGCTTTTTAGATGAGAGCCGAGCCCCAAGGCCGTATACCAATGCTTTACCTCTCCCTTAATTTTTTGAATCGTAGGGTAATCCAAATGATCGTAATGATCATGGGATAGAAGCACCGCATCAATATCCTTCAATTCATCAATGGGAATGGCCTTTTTATAGGGATACCGCTTACTACCAAAACTGAGGGGAGCGGCATAATCTCCCAACATGGGATCAATCAATATTTTCTTGCCATCCATTTCAAAAAGGAAGGCGGAATGTCCATACCAGGTAATGTAGGTCAGGCTATCAATGGCCTCTTTATTAGCGCCAAAATAGGTTTCTAAACTATCCTTAGGCGCAGTGTTAATGGCATTAAAGTACTCACCCATGGTAGAGATTACATCAGAAAATCCTGCCATTTTAGTAGGAATGATGTTCACAAATTTTCCATCCTTCCAATGGGGAGACTGACTTATACGCTCTAGATCTTCGCCCTTTGGTTTTTCGCCAATTTGAGGTGCAAACTGTAAAAAGAGCACCACCGCCAAAACAAAAAGCGCAATCAGAGAAATTAGGATAAGAAACATACGCTTTAAGAACTTTAGAAATCTTTTCATTTAGAAAGTCTAGAATTGATGGACGATAAAAAGGCTAGCGAATTGAGAGTTAGCGCTTAGGCTAAACTGATCAGAATTGGAATTATTAGCATTTTCACTGTAACTATAGCGCAAAGCCGGAATGGCTTCAATGCCAATTTTAAAATCTGCATTTAAATTGTACTGAACCCCCAATACATAGCCAAAGGCTAGAAAAATAGTAGAGGTATTTTCTGAACCACCCAATCCAAACTGAAATTCCGGCCCACTAATAAACTCCAGTTTAGTGCTTATGTCTTTGCGCTTTTCATAGCCCGCCGAAAAGGCTAGGTTAAAGGAAATATTATCCCCTGGATTACTGGAAAAAGAGTTGACTTGCAGTGCTGCCACTCGGTAGCGCCAAAAATTACCGCTTTCTAGTCCGTTTTTATAAATCATCCCAAAATTATTGATGCTCGACATGTGCAAGCCAATTTCTTGCTTGCTTTCACCTTGGGACCAAGCAATAAAGGGTATGGCTAATAAAAGGAATAGTACTTGCTTTTTCATAGAGTTTCAATCAGATTAAGCTTTTCAAACCTTCATCGTAAGAAGTAGGTTTAAATTCAAAAGCCGCCTCAAATTTATCAGAATTAAAGATGTAATCTCTATCGTATTGATAAAGCATTTCTTTAAACTCTTTCATAATAGGAACGAATAATCCTACTAAGCTGAGTAAGAAGGGTCCCGCTATTTGAATTTTTGGCTTTGCTCCTGTTAAGGCCGCTAATTTCTCAACAAACTCTTGACCTGTTAATGGGTTTTTAGCCGTGGGGAGATGCCATTCTTCACCCCAAGCTTTATCTGAGTTCCCTAGCATGGCGGTGGCCTTTGCCGCGTCAATGGTATAAGTGAATGAATGCTTGAAGTGGGCGGCGCCAAACCAGTTAGCACGTTTATTTGCTTTTAAAGGTTTTAAAACCCCTTCGTTAAGAACACTCACCGCACCCGCATTGGGTCCGTAAAAATCGGCGGATCGAGCCACGGTAGCTTTAATTTCCCCTGCTTTATGAGCTCGCCAAAGCATTTCCAAAATCGCGTGGCGCACTTTGCCCTTCTCCGAGACTGGTTTTTTAGGATGGTCTTCTCTTATATCGGAAAAACCTTCGGGATGATAACAATAAATATTATCAAAGAAAACCAGATTAGCTTGATGCAAGTGACAGGCCTTAATTACATTTTGCATGATTTGCGGCCACATCTTCCGCCAAATATCTCGATTGTACTGTAAGCCTATTGTTAAATAAACCACCGAACTGCCCTCTACCGCCTTCAAGGTCGCTTCGGCATCCATTAAATCGGCGGAGAAGAGTTCTTCATTGCCCATTACGGTTTTAGGATTTCGAGCCACCAAGCGGACTGGAGTATTGTAATCCGCCAGGGCCTTTGCCAATTCATTTCCAATTACGCCTCCTGCACCGAGTATTGTTTGCATGTTTTAATTTTTAACGAAGATTGGCATAAGCGAATGTTTGGGCAAGCCCTTGGACTTGAAGCGAGGAATATGGACCGTGGATGGTTGTTTTTAGGGGTTTGACTAGTCAATATAAAATGCGAATAGAGCCTTTCCATTAATAGCTCAAGCCATTATCCTATTTTTGAGCTATGCGAATTACATTCATCAATATGCTTCTATTGTTTTTGTCCATTTTAAGTTTAGATGGGCAAAAAATAGAGCTTGAAACTAAGGTTTCTTTCATTGATGATGAAAGAGGTATTGCATATATAACCATCGAGTTTAAGTACAATGCCGCAATTGATTCTATTGGCTCTATTAGCATCGATGGCAATTCGTTGAACCATTCAAGTCTTAGTCGCGGTGCCGTTTCCACCAATGGCGTGCTCAGCAGAACAACTAGCTTTACCTTTCGTTTTAGGCCCCAACGCATCGGCGTATATACCCTAAAGGAGCCTGATTTTTACAGTGAGGGGCATAGGGCTGGCAGCAAAGAAGTGCAATTCGAAGTCTTTGATATCCTAGAGTTTTCTGAAATGAATCAAGAAGAAAAATTGGCTTTCCAAGCTAGAGGAGCGAAATCGACGGTAAATTGGCGGATCAGTTTTTCGGAAGAAAAAGGATATATAGAAGAAAGAGTAAAAGGTAGATGGGTCTACAAGCGAGATCTCAGTGCCGAAGAGATGAAATCAATACGAGAAGAATTACAGCTAAATGAAGACTAAGATCGGCCCCATAATCCTACTCTTACTATTAATTGGAGGATGCAGCATCAAGAAAAACATTTCTTTAAAACCAATTGGCTTTGTCCCCACAATCGATGATTTTTCGGCATATTATGATTTGGAGGTCGACGATCAATCGCCCTGGGAATCGAATCGATTGATACGATTTTTCGATGGCACTTATATGATAGAATATGAGTTTGACGATGATGAAGCGCAATTAGCGGAAATAGGCCTCTACTATACTTATATGATGGAGTTTGAGGAAAATGAAGCAGAGGCACAATCTACTAAAGCGGAGAATATAAAAATATTTAGTCGGCAGTTTAGCGATGCCATATTTGATGCTCGACCTAAGACTGGCTTACAGCTCTCTTGTGATAGCTATCACTGCACGGAATACTATATAAAGGATCGCTCCATTGGCGCCGGTACTTTACTGGTGGCGCAAATTGATAATATGGTGGTTACCATTTTTATGACCACCACCGAAGACAGCTATGAAAACCTGCTTGAAGGCTTTTTTAATGACTATCTAAAAAAGATGGGCCGAAATCAAGGAAACTTAGAGAATGGCCGAGTGATTTAAGCAAGAGAATTAGTTTGGTTTATGAGTCCTTGCTTTTTGTATTATTGTACATAGTACCATAAGCCAAACTATGCAGTTTCTCGACTATGCCATTATCGGTCTTTATTTTGTAATCATTTTTGGAATTGCCGCCTGGGTAACCCGCTCTGAGCGTGGAAAGGAAGCCGATTCTGCCGCTTATTTTTTAGGAGGGCGAAATTTAGGATGGTTTGCCATTGGCGCCAGTTTATTTGCCTCCAATATTGGTAGCGAGCATTTAATTGGTTTATCGGGTGCCGGCGCTCGAGGGGCATTTCCAGAAGCGCAATTTGAAATTTTAGCCGCATTAATCTTACTATTATTGGGATGGGTATTTGTGCCTTTTTACCTGCGATCCGGGGTTTTTACTATGCCCGAGTTTTTAGAGAAACGCTATAATCGTGGGGCACGAACCTACCTTTCGGTAATTTCCATTATTTCCTATGTGTTAACCAAGATCTCCTTCACCATTTTCGCTGGGGCCTTGGTTTTTGAAGTCTTATTGAATATTCCTTTCTGGACAGGCGCCATTATTACCGTTGTTGCAACTGGGCTGTACACCATTTTGGGTGGACTAAAGGCGGTTATTTATACCGATATGATCCAGAGTCTGATTTTTATTTTAGGTGGCATTGCTGCTACCTATTTTGGCCTTCAGGCCATTGGTGGATGGGATCAGGTATTAGTTGCTATTGATAGCAATGCACCCAATGCCGATACCTTTATGAGTTTGTGTCGCAATGAAGAATATCCTTGGACCGGAGTTTTATTGGGCGCTCCAATTTTAGGGGTTTGGTATTGGTGTACCGATCAGTTTATCGTGCAGCGTGTGCTTTCCGCCAAGAATATAGAAACCGCTCGCAAGGGAACCATTTTCGGTGGCTTCCTTAAACTGCTACCGCTCTTCATTTTCGTTTTTCCTGGTATTATCGCTTATGCCTTATCTGTAAGTGAATATCCCGATTTGTTTACCATAGAAAATCCTTTAACTGGAGAAGTACGTACCACCACTGATGCCGCCTTGCCTGCCTTAATTTTAAAGGTAATGCCAACTGGCATCAAAGGATTAATTGTGGCTGGTTTTCTAGCCGCATTAATGAGCTCCTTGTCCAGTGTCTTTAATAGCACCTCTACCCTTTTCACCATCGATTTTTATCAGCAATGGCGCCCCAAGGCCAGTGAGAAGGAATTGGTAAACACCGGCCGCATTGCTACTGTGGTACTGGTGCTCATCGGCTTGGCTTGGATTCCTTTTATGCGAGCGCTTACCGAAGGTGGCGGTATTTATAAATACTTACAGAGCGTGCAAGCTTATATCTCCCCTCCCATTGCTGCGGCTTTCCTGCTGGGTATATTTTACAAGCGAGTTAATGGCAAAGGCGCTTTGGCGGCCTTATGGACCGGTTTTGTATTAGGCATTGGTCGTTTGGTATTGGAATTCTTAACACAGGGCAATCAACTAAGCTTAGATCCCAGTTCCCTGCTTGGCACTTTGGTGACAATGAATTTCTTGCATTATGCAATCTTCCTCTTTGTGGTGAGCATAGTAATTATGGTTGTGGTGAGCTTGGGAAGTCCTGCGGTTGAGAAAGACCTAAATAGCGGCCAATCTAGCGATGCTACTTTAAAAAGCGGCAGCATAAAATCCGACCTCATTTGGACCGGCTTACTGATTGCAACGGTAGTAGGTTTATGGCTTTATTTTTATTGATTTCGTTGTTCCTTGATCGTCCTTACGCCTTGCTTTTCAGAGCTGAGCACAAGGCTTTGGGTTTACGAAGGTGCTTATGCATTTTGTAGATTTGAGGGAATGACGTTGAGGGCTATGGTTAATGGCTATTTTCATTCATTGCAATAAATTAAAATGCCTGGAATCAATTGGAAATATGTTGACGATTCTAAGTCAAGAATATATTGGTCAATCGCAAGTGACTACCATATTTACCTTGGCCAACTTTTTATTGACTTTGATTTTAAGTTCAATCAATCCTTAAGTGAAAACAGTACTGAAGTTGAGCTTAGTGCTGAACAAATCGAATTTCTGATAAATGGGCTGGAAAAAAGATTAGACCATTTATTAAAAGACTATAAGCCAAATGTTCCGCGAGGTTTGACTTCAATATCGAATGAATATAGGAACGTTAAGTATGAGTTTTTTGTGAGAATGTCCCGAAACCATAGATTGCTAAACGGACTGATTAGATTTCATAGATTCTTGATTGAGTCAAAGACTCAAAATAAAAAGATTAAATTTTGGGGAGGAAAAATAGAATAAACTATCTATCACAACCTGTATCTGAGCTAATTCAAAAAAAGTTTAAGCTTATATACATGCTTGCACTGTTCATGATTGGTGCTACATCATATGGACAGACAAAGATATGTGGGGATACAGAATCCTTTCACCCCCTTGATAGGGAGATGATTAAGCTTCAGAAGTACCTTCAATCATCCGGTGTTGATACAATTATTATCTACCGTCATTGGATTTACACTAACGGATTTAATGGATATGGAAAAGCACTTTGGAAGAAGGATGGAAAGACCTTCCAATTAAGACTAAACTATAATAAAGAAACTTCACAGATTACTAGATCCGATACGCTTCATGTCTCAAAGGCTACAGGTTTAAGCTTCTTTTTTAAACAGCAAATTGACACTATCAATAGCAATCCGGTCAAACAGGATTACCGCATGTCCCATGATGGCAGTCACTACATTTCCATTAGATGGGGAGATCATTCTTATTGTTACACAATTTCAAATCTTCTGGTTCATTCCAATCCAAACAGCAAAAGAGTACAATGGATCAACTTCTTCAAGGAAGATGGGGCAGATCAGATTCGCATTGATGGTGTGAGGGTGAGATAATTCATCAAAAAGCATCGAAATAGAGAAGGATAAAACACCCTATTAGGCTTTTAATTTGAGATTGGTCACACCTATCCAAAACATATAAAAGATGGGCCTGAAGGTTTTCCCTTTTTTGAGGTGCTTGTTCTTCAACCGGACATTTGCAATCAAGGGATGAACGGTTACAGTCTTTGGAATAGCTTCGAAAATGTCAATATTCGCTTGGTCCTGGCCTGGGCAACAAGGTATTAGTGGAAAATTTGGTATTTTTGTCGTACACAAATGTAGAATTGTCGTTTTTCAATTTGTAAAACCATTAGCTATGCGTACCATTTCTCAAAAGGATATCAAAAAGAATAGTGAGCTTAAAGAATATCTCAAGGGCTTTAAAAGAGCTAAAGACTTAAAGAACAGTGAGCTAAGTTATACTAGGTTTTTAAGTGACAAACTGCTTGTTGCCAGGGCGGTTAAAAAAGGGGTCACCACCATACTGTTCACGGAAATAAAATCTAACTCCCCTTTTGATGACAAGCAATGGTCGAATTTCCTTGACATAAACATCAGGACTTTACAACGATACCGCAAGGAGAAAAATCATGTGTTTAAGCAAATCCAAAGTGAGAAAATATTTGAATTAGCGGAAGTTATAAGTCTTGGAAATGAAGTATTTGACAGTCCGGAAAATTTCACCCTATGGTTAGAGACTCCATCTATTGCCTTGGGTGATAATAAACCGATTGACCTATTGGATACATCCTATGGTAAAGACATCGTAATCTCCGAATTAAACAGAATTGAACACGGGATATTTATCTAATGAAAGTTTACCGCTTAAGTAGACAGAAATATAAAAATACACTTTCCGGTTATGGAGCATCCCTTAATGGTCAAAGATGGAACTCCAAGGGAACTGAACTAATCTACACTGCTCAAACACGGGCATTGGCAAATAGTGAAGTTGCCGTCCACATACCTCTCGGACTACTCCCCAAAGATTATTTCATGGTGGAAATAGAAATCCCTGATACCCTTGTCATTGCTGAATTAAAAATAAAAGATTTACCAGCAGGATGGAATTCATTACCGGCACAACCTGATAGTCAAACTATCGGTGACCAATTCGTTCGGGAAGGTAAATTCCCCGTTTTAAAAGTACCAAGTGTTGTGGTAAAAGGGGAATTCAATTTTATTTTAAACCCCAAACATTCCGATTTCGCTAAAATTAAAATCACCGCCACGGAACCTTACCCTTTGGACCCTAGATTATTCCACTAGTAATGCTCTTATAAAAGCACTTACAATTATCCGCCATTTAGGTTTAGAGCTGCCTTAAGCCCCTTAAATCGTTAATTTAGAACTGTTGGAATATTGGGGGACTAACGGTCCCATCATGTCAGAACTTTCGCTCTCCGTTTTCATCATCTCAAGTGGCTTTAAACCGCAAGTGCAACATCTGCCTGTACCGAATGGCTTCTCCCTCGGCATTAAGGGTAGGCGGCCAATTCGGGTGTTCTTGGAAATAATCTCTTAGGGCTTCGTGAATCTTTCCGTGGAGTGGTCTTTCAATTTTAAGCGCTGCAATACTTCCGTCGGCCCTAAATGATAAGGTATAATAAACAAAGCCCTCAATATTATTAGCTTCCAGTTCGGGGTATTTTGACCTGGCATTGGCGGCGATTATTTCACCAATTTCTTGCATTTTTTCGTAAGAAATGGGCTCCGTAATTCCTGGAACCGTGGCCATGCTTTGGAAAGGTTCTTCCCCTTTTGGGGCAAAAACTTCTAATCGCTGCAATCGAGGATGCTCATTTAAACTGCGAAAATGATCTTTGTAAAAAGACCTGTATTGCAACTGGGCTAAGGCCGATAGCCCCTCTACTTCCGACCAAGATTCCCTATCCAGCTTGGGAATTAGTTTCTGTTTACTATTGCGTTTGAAATGGCGGTAATAGCCCGCTAAATCAGATTTCCATTGAGCTAAGTTGCCGCGGTAGATATAACCTTCAACATAAAAAGCTAATTCGGCCTTGTTGCCATTAAAAAAGGCCACATCGCCCATGGTGATATACCATTTGTTCTTTACATAACTCAAAAAGAATATAGCTTCCTTTTTCTGCTGGGCATATTCTAAGGGAACATCAATTGGACAAACAATGCTAAAATCATTTTGGATTAGGAGGTAATCGCCTTCTTTGATACCGGTGCGGTAATTATATAAGATATCTAATACATTTATGGTGAAGCTGCTTGATGTATGAGAACTAATCTTGCCGTGCACGATCAATTGCGTCTTTTGAAGCAAATCCTCCATCCTATGGGGAGCTTCATCCGCCAATAGGCAAGTGTTTAAAAAGAGTAAAAACAATAGTAAAGCACTTTTCATAATCAATTATAACAGTCTTTAAAGCTTATCCAATCCCCGGCGTATTTTAAAGCGAAGCCTTTCCTTTTTATTCGGATGGGTATGGCCTTTCTTTGCTTTGCCAGGATGTGGCAGTAGGTTCTTATACCGGTGGCGATAATGATATAATCCTTTTGTTTCTCTTTTCCCTTAATTTCAAATTGAAGAGGTATCAGCATATCGTCGAAGGCATTGCCAGAATGTGCAAAAAGCTCCAGCCTTTGATCCGGCTCTAAGCGAATTTCAAAACGGCCATAATAATCGGCTTTACCCCGTTCTATCAAACTGTCACCTCGCATGAGGCGATAAGAAACTTGCCATTTTCCCAAAGTCGGAACGGGATTGAGCATGAGGAACGAACTATACTCCTTCTCATTATCCTGAGCCTTGATCTGCGGAGAATTCCATTCCGAAGGAAGCGCTTTAAAGTTTAATATCAAGGAATCATTCTGAATGACATAAGAACCCGAACCGAATTCATCCGCAACATCATCCCAATATTGATAGTCAAATTGGCCATTGCCATCAAATCGATAGCGCATCGCATGCTCCGCAATTCCTTCGAATTCTTCACAGAAGCTTCCCAGCAAATTTTGGCCTTTTAAACTAAAGCTCAGCAAGAAAACAACTAAGAAAAGGCCCTTCAAGTATTCCCACATGACTGGCATATATTTTTAAAAACGGTTTCGGCATTCATTAATGAGTGCAAAAGAAACGAATAGAAACTCTAGGCTAGATGTAAATATTGCGAATTTCATTTTTGTTGGCACCCTGATGAAATCAGAAATCTTAAGCTGCACCCTTTAGCTTAAAAGGGTTCCCATATGCATCATCTTGAAAAAGACAATAAGGGAAATACCGTGGAATCGCCTGCTTTGATTGAAAGCTTCGGGAAGAAATATGGTTCTGATTTGTAATTCAGAACCGATGCTTGTGATTGCGAACCCGTGGGCAATGCGATGCGCGGACATTTGCCTATAGAAATCAGAATCACAAAACCATGAAAGCAATTATTACAATCGCCTATGGCGAAGAAGAAATCTTTAAAGTAGATCTGGTGGCAAAATCATCCGCTAAAGCCAATGAGCTATTAATCCAGTTTCACGCTTCTACAATAAACAAGGCCGACAACATGATGAGCACCAGTAAACCCTATGTCGGAAGATTGATTGGGGCCTTATAATGGTTTTTTCTAAGGAAAAAACACTTGGCTTTTTTGCGATGCCTCCAAAATTTAAGTGGACTTACAATGAAGCCACCATCCATTAAAAATACAAGACTATTCTTTTTATCTAAATCCAAATTATTATGAATCAACGTTTAACCGCCCTTATTACGGGCTGGACAATTGTTTTAATGGCCCTAGCTTCTGCTTTTGTTTTTGGCCGTGCCATGCCTCATTTTACGCTTCCCAATGAAGCGGCTTCCTTAATGAGCATTATCCAATCGGAGCAGAAGCTCTATTATGCTATGCTAGCGGGACTGCTCTTTATTCAATTCTTGGATCTTCTTGCTTCCTATACCTTCTTTAGGTTCTTTCTTGAGGATAATCCTCAAATAGCGAGAATCTCAGCTGCTTTGCGTTTTGTTTATACCCTTATTTTTATTTGGGCAGGCTTCTTTCTATTTCAGAATTTATCGACTACCCCCCTTTCGGATGCGATGATACTATCCAACTTCAAAACCTTTCACTGGATATGGACCTTTGGTCTTATAATTTTTGGTGTTCACATCTTCTTGCTTGGTTTTTTAATGAAATGGCATGAAAGCATTCACCCCCTCCTTTGGATCATGGCCTTAGTCGCCGGCCTCTCCTATAGTTTAACCAGCATTTTAAAACTGATTGGATTTAATCCTGACATTTTGGAGACCCTGGAGCTGGCTTTAGCCCTACCCATGATTTTTGGCGAATTGGCCTTGGCGATTTGGTTGATTGCAAAAGGCGGGAAACTTAGCGCTACAAAAGCCCTTAAAGCTAGTTTAGCTTAAGCTGATGAAAATTTGCAATCTGAGCGCAGTAGCTCCGTTCCTTTTGAATTAATTTAGACGCCAAAACTAAAATTGATACGGTATTAACTGACATAAACGAAGGAGTAATGAAAAAGAAGCTAATTGCTATGCTGCTTGCAGGCGCTGGCCTAATCAGTTGTCAATCGGGGCAGGAGCAAAAATCGGAATCCAAGGGCTATTCGGACATTAAGATCGTTGGCGCCATGAAAAATGTGATGTGGAAAGGGCAATTAGGTCCCAGTATTAATCTTGATACTATTTCCGATAAAACCGGTCTTTACGGACTGGGGCCATTAAGTCATTTAGGGGGCGAATTGCTCATCAATAATGGTATAAGCTATGTTTCTACAGTGAATTCAGATTCTAGCATTAAGCTTGAAAAAAGCTACGACCTCGGCGCTCCCTTCTTTGTTTACACTCAAGTGAAAGAATGGAATGAGATTGCATTACCACCTGAAATTAAAACAATTAACGATGTAGAGCAATTTATAGATGAAAAATCCAAAGACTATAAAAGACCTTTCGCTTTTAAGTTAATTGGTGATGTTTCAAGCGCCAATATCCATATTCAGAATTTGCCCCGAGGAACAAAAGTTTCCTCGCCAGAAGAGGCCCATCAAGGGCAAATCAATTACAACCTAAGCAATGAGGAGGTTCAAATAATTGGCTTTTTTTCAACAGAGCATCAGGGCGTTTTTACCCACCACGATTCATTTCTACACATGCACCTGATCACCAAAGATGAAAGCAAAATGGGGCATTTGGACGAATTAGAAATTGGGACCATGAAATTATATCTGCCAAAGACTTAAAGTTCAATCGGAAGTCTTGTTTAAAATCAATTGAAAGCTAACAGAATCGATTCTTGCCCGGCTTTATAATTCTTATGCTTAAACATGGAAAGCACAAAGCGCATGATCAAAATTTTTTTAGAACCGCTAAAGGGAATTAATATACAGGGAGCTGGTACAATTGAATTTAACCTGTCGAGGCCCGAACTTGAGTCCAAACTCGGAAAACCAGATAGCGTTTACGATAATAAACTCTTTTATGAGGAATTAGAACTTCGAATGGACTTGGATAAAAACCAAAGACTTGAGTTTATTGAGTTCATTTACGGTCCAGTCACCGAAAACATTGAGCTTGAAATTTATGGGCTCAATCCTTTTAAAACTAAGAGTAGCGATTTAATTGAGGTTTTGAAAGGCCACAATACTGGATTGGTCGATTCCACGGAAGAACCTTATTGTTACGCCTTCCACGGCTCGTCTATAGGCATTTACCGCAATTCCAGTGAAGCGGAGCTTGCCGATAAAATGGCAACCTGCAAAGCAAATGGTATAAATCCAGAGCAGGAAGAATGGTATATGGAGGCTCACTATTTTTGGACTATCGGCCTGGGTAGAGAAGCTTACTACAGTTCAAAATAATAAAATTGCTATATCATTCCTTATAAGGTCGAAGCTTTAAATCATTTCAAATGAGCATTTTATGATTGATTTCAAAACCAGCATTCACTCGGAGCAGCTTTACCTAAGACCAATGCAATTGAGGGATTATGATGAAATGCTTCCATTATGCTCCGATACCGAAATGTGGTACTATTTCACCACTGATCTCTCCGATGAAAAAACCTTGAAAGCATGGATTGAAAATGCAGTGGATGAAATTGCTTGTCAAAAATCCCTTGCCTTTACTATAGTGGATAGAGCTAGTGGAAACATAATTGGTACCACCCGCCTTGGTAATATTTCAGACTTCCATCGTCGATTAGAAATTGGTTGGACTTGGATCGCAAAGGCTTATCAGGGTACTGGAGCTAATGGCCATGTAAAAGAAATGCTAATTGATTATCTCTTTCGGGAAACTGAGGTCTTGCGAATAGAGTTTAAAACCGATGTCTTAAATATTCCGGCTAGAAAGGCAATGGAAAAAATTGGACTGGTGAAGGAAGGTCTTTTGAGAAGTCATACCGTGATGGCCCATGGCCGAAGACGGGACACTTTGTATTACAGCATATTAAGGGAAGAGTGGATGGATAGAAGATCTTAAGTGTAAGATATTATGAGTCAGCCTGATAATAATTCATTTTGTAAATCAAATCCGCCCATTGTCAGAATAGTTCATCATGTAAAGCATGCAGGTTAACTAATTGGTTAACTTTGCAATGTGGCACGAAAAATCATTGCATACAAAAACTAATTCTCGATTTCTACTTAGCTCAGGATGAAAAGGTTCAACTTAAAATTGAATATGTCTTAGACCTCATAAGATTTGAAAAGAACCTTTCTGCTAAATTTTTGAAGCTGCTTCAAAATACCGATGGAATTTTTGAGCTTAGAGTTATCACAACATTTAAAAGCATTCGAATTCTTTGCTTTTTTGATGGTGCCGAATTAGTGGTTCTTTGCAACTGCTTTGTGAAAAAAACTCAGAAAACGCCCAGAAAGGAGATTAGGAAGGCAGAAAAGATAAAAATGGAGTACCTCGCAGATAAAGACAATTGATGATGAAAAATACAACAAGCTTCGAAGAAATATTAGAAAGTAAATACGGCAGTAAAGGCACGGAGTCACGCGATAAATTCGACACAGACTCGCTCGCTTTCAGACTAGGGCTTATGTTAAAAGAGGCGAGACAAGAAGCCAATTTAACCCAAGAGCAACTCGCGGAAAGAACGGGTACCAAAAAAAGCTATATCTCCAGAATTGAACGTGGTTTAAGCGACATACAAATCTCTACCTATTGCAAACTAATAGAAATTGGATTAGGTAAAAACCTGAACATTTCAATCGCCTAGAGCAAAAGCCCTCTAATTATATCTTTAAAAACTAGCCTAATTTTCAAATCTTCACATGAGACGCCTTAAGGGATGGTTTGGTGAAAAAAAGACGGCATTTATTATGTGGCTTTTCCTTAATGGAAAAAGCTACCACCGATTTCACAATCTAATTATTCCTTCAAAAAAAGGAAGCAGTCAAATAGATCATCTCATTGTTTCTAGACAGGGTTTTTTTATTGTAGAAACGAAGAATTTGAAAGCTTGGGTTTTTGGATCTGAGCATAGTAAATATTGGACGCAGACCCTGTTTAATAGAAAGTACCAATTTCAAAATCCACTAAAGCAATGCTATAGGCAAAAAAAAATTCTGGCAGAATTCTTAGATATTGAAGAATCATTAATCAATGTGGTTGTTTATTTTGTTGGAGAATCCAGCTTTAAAACGGCTCTGCCTGAAAACGTTATCGACAAAGGGTTAATCCGCTATATAAGAAAGTTTCAGCATCAAGTACTTTCAGATACAGAGCTTGAAGAAACAGTGATGCTTTTAAAAGTACTAAAATCGGAATCCCTAATTTCGAGGAAGGATCACCTATTGTCTTTAAAACAGCGCCATGGGTCAAAATCTATTTGTCCTAATTGCGGATCAAACTTGGTAATACGAAAGGCAAAAAATGGCCCGAGGACAGGTTTCGAATTTCTAGGATGTTCAAGTTTTCCTAAATGTAAATTCAGCCGGAATATTTAATCTGCTGATGTTTAGAAACAAAGCCCCAAGTATTGAAAGGGCTTGTAGCGTATGAGCCTTAGTCCTAACCTAAAATCAATCTATTTTTAAGCAAAGAAAAGCTCGTACAAATAGCGACCAGGGAAAAAGGTGAATCCTCCCGCAATAATAATAGCCCCGAAATACAACAGAATCATTTTTCGCTTATGCGCTTTAATATTTCCCTTTTTCACCGCGGAATAGGCAGTTGGAACCGTATAGATTGTTAAAAAGCTAAAACTGTGAATCCAGCCAAAATGGTTTAGAAACCTTGGTCCTACCTGTGCTGGCATAAATAAGGTGATGGCCGCGGTAAGCAGCATTAGAATCATATAAACTCTCCCGGCCTTTTTATGGAAAGGACTTCCTTTCTTAATCAGCAACAACACTGTTCCGATGATAAAACAGGGTATGACCGTTACTAAATGCAGTAACATTAAATCGTTGTATCTCATAGCCTGTTTGTTCTAGGGAAGATGGATTTAATCGATAATAAAGCCAGCACCCTTAAGGGAATAGCTGAGTTTCATCGCTTCAGCCAAAAGCAATGCTTCTTAAAGGAATGTGGCTGATTTCCTTTAAAAAATTAGAAGCTCTATTTAAAGCAATCCCTGCTTAATCATTTCATTCTCCAAATCCTTTCTCAGGCCATTGGAAATGGGCCATAGGGGTTGACGCATATAAGGCTCCATAAGATCTTGTAAATCTAGAGCGGCCTTTACCCCACCAGGATTTCCTTCTGCAAAAAGCATATTGGTAATCTCATATAATCGATAATGCAGTGGTCTTGCTCCACTAATATCTCCCGCTAGGGCCTTGCGCACCATCTCAGTAAATACAACTGGGAATGCTTGTCCGCTTACGCTGATAACCCCCGCGCCACCTAAGGCAATCATCGGAAGGGTTAAATTGTCGTCACCGCTAATTACTAAAAAGTCCTTAGGCGCTTCATTTATAATCTTCATTACCTGATCCATATCGCCACTGGCCTCTTTTACCGCGATAATATTGGCAAAGTCTCTGGCTAGTCGAATGGTGGTATTTGCACTAATATTACTTCCTGTTCGTCCCGGAACATTGTAAATAATAATGGGCAAAGGACTGTGCTCGCTTAAAAGCTTAAAGTGCTGATAAATACCTTCTTGGGTGGGTTTATTGTAATAGGGGGAAACGCTAAGAATGGCGCTAACACCACTTAAATCACGATTTCTAAGTTCTTCCAGCAAAGCCTGAGTATTATTGCCGCCAATGCCATAAACCACCGGAACTCGATTGGCATTTGCTTCAATTACCGCTTTTAAAACCGCATCCTTTTCAGCCGGGTTTAAGGTGGGATTTTCGGCGGTGGTTCCCATTACCACTAAATAATTTACGCCTCCTTCAATGCAATGACTTACCAATCGCTCTAAGGCGTTAAAGTCAATATTTAAATCCTTATCAAATGGGGTAACTAAGGCCACCCCTGTTCCTTTAAAATCCGGCATTACTATGCGTTTATAAATTTCAACAAAGCTAAAACTTCTTTGCGGCAGCTTTCGGATAATCCGCTTTTTTCACACTTTATGCTTACATCCATAAAGGCTTCCTTCTTGGGGCTAAAGCCAATCTTAAGACTCGCATTCACTGATCGAGAAACCATTTCATGTAAAGCATTCTCATCTCCACATAAATCAATATACACCTCATACTCCGGCGCTGTAAACTCCTCAAAGTCGGCACCTTGCGGTTTAGACCACCAATTCTGATCATCCTTACATAAGGTTCTTCTTTGCAGGGATGGATTCAAGTTCTTCCGCTTTTCATCTTGATAAGCCAATAATTCTACTTGAATCGAATCGCCTTCAAATAAAGCTTGCCAGGCCTTTAACTCCTTCTCATAAGCCGGCTTAATTTCATAGTAGAGGGCCACCTTTTTTACTTTTGTCCAACCCGGATAATCCTTTCTTTGATTAGGGCTTAAACTTCGAATTTGCCGATCGCGATACCATTTTACAATACTCATATACCGATCATTTCTGCAAATTCATTTTCGTCTATTATTCGAACGCCAAGATCTTCTGCCTTCTTCCTTTTAGATGGGCCCATGCCCTCTCCCGCTACAATTAAACTGGTTTTTCCAGACACAGAGCCGGTGTTTTTACCGCCGTGTAATTCAATAAGCTCCTTTATTTCCTTGCGGCCAAAGCGCTCAAAATTACCACTAATAACAATGGTCAGTCCTTCTAAAGCTTTGGAGGCCCCTTCCTGATGTTGCACTTCAAACTGCAGGCCGGCGGCTTTCATACGCGCCACTAAGGCCTGGTTTTCCTCCTCCCTAAAAAAGGCAATTACCGATTCGGCAATACGATCGCCAATTTCATCTACCGTAAGGAGCTCTTCCAAGGAAGCTTCTTGCAATTTGTCGATATCCTCAAAATGCCGTGCTAACTTCTTAGCCACCGTTTCACCGACATAGCGAATGCCTAAGCCAAACAATACTCTTTCAAAAGGAATAGTCGTGCTCGCTGCAATTCCGGCCACAATATTCTGTGCCGATTTTTCCGCCATCCTATCCAAAGGAAGCAATTGCTCGATCTTTAAATCATATAGGTCAGCATAATTATTCACCAAACCGGCTTTTACCAACTGTTCCACGGTTTCCGAGCCCATGCCTTCAATATCCATAGCCTTTCGGCTGATGAAATGCTGGACCCGACCGCTAACCTGTGGTGGGCAGCCCTTATAATTTGGACAGTAATGCAAAGCCTCTCCTTCCAGTCGCACCAATGGCGTTTGGCATTCAGGGCAATTTTCCAAATATTGAAAAGCCTTAAGATCGGCGGATCTCTTATCGAAGTTTACCCCAATTACTTTGGGAATTATTTCGCCTCCCTTTTCCACATATACATAATCGCCTTCCCTTAAATCGAGTTTGGCAATCTGATCGGCATTATGCAAACTTGCGCGCTTAACGGTGGTTCCCGCCAAGGATACAGGCTTTAAATTGGCCACTGGCGTGATGGCCCCCGTTCGCCCCACCTGATAGCTCACTTGCTCTAATACTGTTTCCTGCCGCTCCGCTTTAAACTTATAGGCAATGGCCCAACGCGGACTTTTGGCGGTTTGCCCCAATCGATCTTGTAAGGCATAGGCATTTACTTTTATTACAATACCATCAATCTCAAAGGGCAATTGATGCCGGGCCTGGTCCCAATGGTTTATAAACTCAAATATTTCATCAATTGATTTGGCTTTTCGCAGATAAGCATGCTTTGGCTGTGGAACTTTAAAACCCCATTCACCTGCCGCTAAAACCGCATCATAATGATTATCGATGCGCTGCTCCTCCTGCATCACGTAATATAAAAAGCAATCTAAAGGTCTTTTTGCAACCAAGCTGGAATCCTGCATTTTTAATGAACCCGAAGCGGAGTTACGTGGATTTGCAAAGGGCTCGAGATCTTCCTCAATACGAGATTGATTTAGTTTCGCAAAACCCTCTAATGGCATAAAAACCTCTCCTCGTATCTCAAATTCATTGGGATAATTCGCTCCGCGCAAGCGCAAAGGTATGCTGGCAATGGTTTTTATGTTTTCCGTAATATCATCACCTTGGCTGCCATCGCCGCGGGTTAAGGCTTGCACCAAATTGCCATTCTTATAGCTAATGCTGATGGCCGCACCGTCATACTTCAATTCGCAAACAAAATCCAAGTCTTGCTCCGGTAAAGCCTTTTGCGTTCGTTTTAGGTAGTCCTCTAATTCCTCGCGACTGTAAGTGTTACTTAGCGATAACATAGGATACTTGTGCTTCCGGGTAGGGAAATCCTTAGTTATGGCACCCCCTACTCGCTTAGTGGGCGAATTTGGATCGTCGAATTGAGGAAAGTCCCCTTCAAGTTTTTGAAGATGCTCTAGCTTCTGATCAAAGTCAAAATCGCTAATTTCTGGCGCATCTTTAATGTAATACAGATAGTTATGGTGATCCAACTCTTCACGGAGCATTTGGATCTTTATTCGTGCTTCATCTGGACTCATGCCTCAAATTTAAGTCCTTGATAAAGCCAAAATGCGCTTAGAGTCGAAAATTATTAACGCTTAGGCTTCCTTTTTAACAGTGGCAGGATACTGCGGTCTTCCTCGTAATTACAAGCCCTAATATGATCTGCCTCCCGCTTTCCGCTTCTTTCATCACCAAAGGCCCTGCGCTTCAGCCGTTTCTCGCTATTGTAATAATCCTCGCTGCGGTACCAATAATGATGCAGTCTAAGCTCCTGTTCTAAGATTCGATCATTAGCATGATTAAATGCCCCACCATCAGTGTAAACAAAAGAAGCCTTAGCCTTTGCAAATGCTTGATGCGGGCCTTCCAAAAAACCCTGGACATTAGCCAAATAAAGTATAGGCTTTACCATTTGATGCTCGCCTAAACTCAAGTGTGCCCGCCTAATGAGCTGCTCGGTCATCGGTTTATCATCAGCCAATTGCTTAATTCCCGATGTTCCGAACATCAGCCAATTAATCATTACGGCCGCAATCTTCCTGCCTTGGAATTGCTTAAGCACTTCTGGAATGGACTTGCTCGCCGGATTAAACAAAAATTCATCAACGTCAATTACCGCTACCCAGCAATTTAAACCCTCCCTCTGCTTGATCTGTCTCAGGCTACGGTTTAATTCCATGGCCTGTATGCGAGCATTCATTTGTGGCGATTGGCTTTTACTGAGAACTAAGCGTCCCGAGGCGATATAGGGTTTTAGAACCGTTTCCGGATGATCATTACTGTAATTATCGACTAAGTAAATTCGGCTAAAGCCTTGATTATAATGGAAGTCTAGCCATTCTTTTAAAAAGGGCGCCTCATTCTTAAAAACAGCAGTAAGCACTAAAGGGCCCTGCACAATTTCCTTTGCGGGAAATAGCTTAGCCCAATAGTAGCGTATTTGATACTGCAGTTTAAGCCACACTATTGATCTTTCAGCAGTTTGCGATACTTGATGCGAGTAGGTTCTAAATCGCCTAATCGTTTCTTTTTGTTTTCCTCGTAATCACTAAATCCACCCTCGTAATAGTACACATTAGAATCGCCTTCAAAGGCTAAGATGTGGGTACAAATACGATCTAAAAACCAGCGGTCGTGAGAGATAATTACCGCGCATCCCGCGAAGTTATCTAAACCTTCTTCCAAGGCTCTTAAAGTGTTAACATCTAAATCATTAGTAGGCTCATCTAGAAGTAATACATTACCTCCTTCCTTAAGGGCCATGGCCAAGTGCAAGCGGTTGCGTTCACCACCAGAAAGGGCACCAATTTTTTTACTTTGATCCGAACCTCCGAAATTGAATCGACTTAAATAAGCGCGGGCATTGGTTTTACGATCTCCAACTAATATTTCTTCGTCGCCTTGAGAAATGGCTTCATAAATACTCTTATCCGCCACAAGGTCCTTATGACTTTGATCTACATAAGATATCTTCACTGTTTCACCTACCGAGAAGTTCCCAGAATCGGGCTCTTCTTGTCCCATTATCATGCGGAAGATGGTGGTTTTACCAGCGCCATTAGGGCCAATAATTCCTACGATTCCCGCTGGTGGTAAGTCAAAGTTAAGATTGTCATAAAGCAGCTTTTCACCAAAAGCCTTGCTAACACCCTTGGCCTCAATCACATTGCTTCCTAAACGCGGACCATTAGGGATAAATATTTCTAGTTTCTCTTCACGCTCTTTTTGCTCCTGACTTAAAAGATTCTGATAATTGGTTAAACGTGCTTTTCCTTTGGCCTGGCGACCTTTGGGACTCATTCTAACCCAATCGAGCTCTCGCTCTAGCGTTTTGCGGCGCTTACTGGCATGTTTCTCTTCTTGTTCTAAGCGCTTTGATTTTTGATCTAACCAAGAGCTGTAATTTCCTTTCCAAGGAATGCCTTCACCGCGGTCTAGTTCTAGTATCCATCCCGCTACATTATCTAAGAAGTAACGGTCGTGAGTTACCGCAATTACTGTCCCTTTATACTGCTGTAGATGCTGCTCTAACCACAGTACCGATTCGGCATCTAAGTGGTTAGTTGGCTCATCCAATAATAAAACATCTGGTTGCTGGATAAGTAAACGACAAAGGGCTACCCTGCGGCGTTCTCCTCCAGATAGCACCGAAATTGGCGTATCCGGCTCTGGACAACGCAAGGCATCCATCGCTCTATTCAGCATGGTATCAAGCTCCCAAGCATTAGAGGCATCAATTTGATCTTGCAATTCGGCCTGGCGAGCCATGAGCTTTTCCATCTTATCGGGATTCTCATAAACTTCAGGTAAACCAAAATCGTCGTTAATTTTATTGTATTCGTCCAAAATGGCCACGGTAGCCGCGGCTCCTTCTTTAACGATATCAATTACCGTCTTCGATTCATCGAGTTCTGGCTCTTGCTCCAAATAGCCAACATTATAGCCTTGGGAGAAAACCACATCGCCTTGGTAATTCTTTTCAATACCGGCAATAATTTTAAGCAATGTAGACTTACCCGAGCCGTTAAGCCCTAGGATACCGATCTTTGCCCCGTAGAAAAAGCTTAAATAAATGTTTTTAAGTACTGTTTTATTATTCTGAGCATAGGTTTTTGTTACCCCGCTCATGGAAAAAATAACCTTCTTGTCGTCGGACATAATTACTTTCGTAAAACTGTTTAGAATATAAATGCGAAAACACAAAGATACACGCTCTAGTCGATTCAGCTTAGTCCTTGTACTCAGTCTAATGGGAATTTGCTTAAATGCTCAGGATAGCCTGAAAACGCTTGATGGCTGGGTTTTAGACGGACACTCTAAAGAAACGGTGCCGGGAGTACACGTCATAAATAAACGCACCTTAAAAGGTACGATCAGCGATGCCAATGGTTATTTTGAAATCGACCTGAAACTCGGCGACAGTATTATTTTCTCAAATATTGCTTACAAGTATTTTTACTTCATCTACAATAATGATAGCACCCAAATAGCAGATATCATTGTAGCCATGGAAGAGCAGAACTATCTTCTGGAAGAAGTTTCGGTATTTAGCTACGAGCTTACTACCAACAAACCCAAGCAAATGGTTTTGCAGAAGCCGAACATTCCTTCCAACGACAAAATTGAAGACCCTAAAATTGTGGCTGCCGGATTGGATAACCCCGCCGAATACCTCTACAACCTTTTTGGATCTAAGCCGCGACAATTGCGAAAATTAGCTCAGCTTAGAGCGGAAGACGCCTACCGTTCCAAGCTCGAAGAATCCAATAACAGAATGGCGGTAATTCGCCTAACCGGATTGGACAGAGACGAACTAGAAGCCTTCATGTTTTACTGTAAGTACGTACCTGTAAATATGAATAGATTAAACGATTATGAATTTCTACTGGCGGTACAAGCTTGCTTTAGACGTTATATGCAAGAGCGCGAGCTAGAAGGCTTTTTACAACAATTTGATTAAGCTTGGATAATGGTCCAATTGGTCCAAGCCTCCACAATATATTCAGCTTTAAGGCGACGATGACCCACTCTATTTATTTCTAAATAATCGAGGCTTTTCGTTTGAAAACGCAAGAGGGCAAAATTTGCCTCAGCCTTAGTTCCTGATGTCTCAGAAATATCGGAAAGAACTTCTCCCGGCGCTAAGCCTGATTGGTAGTCGCCGCGTCGATCTATTGGGATTTCGGCCAAGGCCTCCCGACTAGCAGGGCTTTGATGCTCGATGTTAATTATCCCTTTTAAACGCAGTTGCAGCTGTTTCTCGGAGTCGTAAAAGTGTAGGGAAGCACGAGGGTCCTTTTGCAGTTCTTTAATTTTTGTACTTCTAAAATCAGTAAAAAAGACTAATTCCCATTTTTTCGGATTAAAGCGGCGAAGCACCAAGCTGCGTTGTTGTGGGCCATCCGCGGAAAGCGTTGCTAAACTTGGAAGCCGCCAGGGCCAGGATGCCTCTTCCAAAAGCGCTACAAGCTTCAATTCGATTGAGTTTATTGTCATTCCTCCCTTCTTGAATCTATTCGCTTTTGCCCAGTACTTTCTTTAGCACCGTAGCTAAACTAAGGCCTTGCACCACTATAGAGAAAACCACCACAATGTAAGCCAAGGTTAAAAAGAGTTCCCGATGCATATCTGCCTCTAGGCTTAAAGCCAAAGCAATTGAAATGCCGCCACGAATACCGCCCCAGGTAAGTAAGAATGCGGTTTTAGGCACAAAGTCTAATCGCTTTTTATAAAACTGAACCGGCAATAAAACTGCAAGATAGCGCGCCAATAAGGAGATGGGAATTACCGCTAGACCCAAGCCCAGGTAAAATGGGTTTATTTCTATTACTAATAACTCTAAGCCAATGAGCACAAAGAGTATGGCATTTAGAAATACGTCTAAAAGCTCCCAAAATTTATCGATATAAGTCTGAGTTTCTTTAGTCCAAGCGATATCTGGAGAACGATTACCAATAAACAATCCCGCTACCACTACCGCTAATGGACCGCTAAAATGAAGTGCCGAAGCAAGGCTGTACAGCCCCATTACCACTGCTAAGGTGATCATTACTTCGGTTTCGTAATGATCTATGGTGCGCATCAGCCGAAAGGCTAAGAAACCGCCTATTAAACCTAGTAAAATCCCACCTCCTACTTCTTCTAAAAAAACCAGTCCTACATGAGCGATGTCGAAATTTTCAATTCCCGTTTTAGCAACCGAAAGCAAAACCAGAAAGACCACCACGCCAACGCCATCATTGAAGAGTGATTCCCCAACAATTTTAGTCTCGAGCTTCTTAGGGGCACCAGCTTGCTTTAAAATGCTTAATACCGCAATAGGGTCTGTAGGCGCCAATATGGAGCCAAATAGCAAACAGTAGATAAGGTCAACTGGATAATTAATGAGGATTAACAAGTAGTAAAGCAAGAGTCCTATCAGTCCCGCCGAAACTACCACTCCGAAAGTAGCTAAGGTTAAAATGGGACCGCGATTGCGCTTAAGGGCATCTAACTTGGTGTGCAATGCACCGGCAAAGAGCAAGAAGCTAAGCATTACATCGAGTAGTAAAGATTTAAAATCGAGCTGCAGTATTACTTTGGTTGCATCCTCAACTAGTGGTGGGTAAAGCTTGCCGATACCTATGATGAGTAGCGTAAAGACCATCGCCAAAATCATTAAGCCAATAGTGAAGGGCAGCTTGAGGTAGCGCGTATTTACAAAGGCGAAAAGAGCGGCAAGGCTTGTGAGTACTGCTAAAATCCCAAAAAAGTCCATAGGCTGATTCTAAGGTGAGCAAGTTCAGTTTAAAAATATTTAACACCAAATCTTGAACAAAAAGAAAAACTTGCAGTATTAATAGTATTACTATTATTTTTGCGATTGAAAATATGGGACATGCGAGAACTACTAGGTAGCTTAAAAATTCAAATACCGGAACAACTATATGTAAAGGATCCGGATAGCTCCGACTTGGGGCGGAAGATTATTGAGACCAGCATCATCTTAATTGAAGATTTGGGTTTCGAAAGCTTCACCTTTAAAAAGCTTGGAACGGCAATAGGTTCACCAGAAAGTACAATTTATCGCTATTTTGAGAATAAACATAAATTGCTCTTATACCTTATATCTTGGTATTGGGCTTGGTTAGAGTACAAAGTGGCTTTTGCTACAGCCAATGTTAATAATTGCGAGGATCAGTTAAAAAACAGCATTCGGGTAATCTGTGAAACGGTAACTCAAGATCAGAACTTCTCTCATGTAAATGAAGAGGTTTTACAACGCATTGTGATCTCCGAATCCTCCAAAGCCTTTTTAACCAAAGAAATAGACGCAGAAAATAAGAACGGATATTTTAAAAATTACAAAAACCTGATTGAACGCCTAGTGCGCATTATTTCGGGCATTAGCTCCGATTTTGAGCAGCCACGCACCTTGGCCTCTACCCTTCTTGAGGCCAATCACTTACAGAAATTTTTTGGCGTTCACATGCCTTCTATCACCGATATTGATATGAAGGATGAGAACTTGATCAACTTTATGGAAACCCTTACTCTAAGTATTTTACAGAATGGCGCTAAAAGATCCTAAATTACCCTTACAACGCTTTTGGCAGCTCCTTTCAACGGAGCGCAAGGATGTGGGCAAAATTTATGTTTATGCCCTTTTTAATGGTTTATTGACATTATCCATTCCTCTTGGAATTCAAGCAATTATTAATCTCATTCAAAGTGGTACCTCCTCTACCGCTTGGGTGGTATTGGTAATAGTGGTATTACTTGGTTTGGCCTTAGCCGGAATTTTTCAAATTTTTCAACTGAGCGTAGCGGAGCGAATTCAGCAACGCTTATTTGTAAATGCCTCCATAGAATTTGCCTACCGTATCCCACGGATTAAGCTAAGTGCATTAAAAAACTACTATCCGCCTGAATTAGTCAACCGCTTTTTTGATGTCCTTACCGTACAAAAGGGCCTTTACAAGTTATTGTTTGATTTTTCGGTGGCCAGTTTGCAAATCGTTTTTGGCTTAATCCTGCTTTCCCTCTACCACCCCTTCTTTATTGCTTTTGGCTTCTTCCTAATTTTTGTTTTAATGATCTTCTTCCGTTTAACTTCACGGAGGGGACTGGAAACGAGTATCCAGGAGAGCAACAGTAAATATGAAGTTGTTTCCTGGCTGGAAGAATTAGGTCGAAACTTATCCACCTTTAAAATGGCAGGGCGCACCGACTTGCCCATGGAGCAAGCAGATAAGCTTAGCACCAATTACCTAAGATCGAGAAGAGCACACTTTAGCGTTTTACTGCGCCAATATGGGTCTCTGGTATTCTTTAAAGTACTCATTGCCGGTGGCTTACTTCTTTTAGGTGGTTTACTCGTTTTTGATGCACAGATGAATATTGGTCAGTTTGTGGCTGCAGAAATTGTAATTGTGCAAATTATCTCATCAGTTGAAAAACTGGTTTACAGCATTGAAACCATTTATGATGTTCTTACTGGTTTGGAAAAACTGGGAGCCGTTACCGACTTGGAACTCGAAAATCAGGATGAGTCTGACCAATTAAGATTGGAGAATGGGGATAAGCTTAAGGTGAAGGTTAAAAACTTGAATTTAAACTCTCCTCAGTGGGGTCACCGAATTCTTTCGGATATAAACTTTGAAATTAATCACGGCGAAAAGATTGGTATTGCTGGTGGCATGTCTTCCGGTAAATCATCGCTATTGCAGCTTATCGCCGGATTATTTGATAGTTATGAAGGCAGCCTGCTTTACAATGATATCCCTTACAATAAGGTACAATTAGAAAGCTTGAGGAGCCTTATTGGCGATAACCTGCGACAAGAAGAAATATTTGAAGCATCCATTCTAGACAATATCAGTTTAAGGCGAAAAAGTGTTAGCCCCGAGAATGTGATGGAGCTATTAGAATTGGTTGGCTTAAAGGATTTTGTGGAGGATCTGCCCAATGGTATTTACACCGCTTTACCCACCGGAGGCTTAGGTTTAGCCTCTAGTACGCGCAATCGCCTGCTTATGGCCCGCAGTTTAGCCGGTACGCATAGCCTCCTTCTTTTAGAAGATAATTGGTTTGATGTAGATGATGCCACCCGCAATCGCTGGTTGGATCACCTTTGTTTTGACTGCGGCCAATCGGTGGTAATGGCTACTAATAATTTAGAATCGCTGAAGCGGATGAATCGCATAATCCTTTTAGAAAAAGGTAAAATCGTGAAGATTGGAAGTTTTGATGAACTTAAAAACGATCTACCATGCTAAATATATCGCCTAAAAATTCGATTTCGAATAAGATCAATCGACGCAATTACGGCAGTATGCGCGTATTTTTAGATGAAGCCAAAATGCAGAAGAGTCGTAAGCGCCTTTTCCTAACATTTATCGTTTTTATTGTAGGTGCGCTCTTTTTACCCTGGACTCAGAACATTAGATCCAAGGGTTATGTAACGAGCTTACAACCCGATCAAAGACCACAAACCCTTCAATCGGTAATTGGTGGTCGAATTGAAGCCTGGTATGTGCAAGAAGGCGACTTTGTACGCAAGGGAGACACCATCCTTTACATTTCAGAAATTAAAGACGACTATTTCGATCCCCGCTTATTGGAGCGTACTGATGCGCAGATTAAGTCTAAAAGTTCTTCACAGGAAAACTATGGGCAAAAGGCTCAGGCCTTGGAAACTCAGGTTAGAGCCTTAAGGGAAAATCGTCGTTTAAAGCTTCAGCAAACGAAGAATAAGATTAAGATTAATCGTCTTAAGGTTACCGCAGATTCGATTGACCTGGTGGCAGCAGTTACCAATGAAGAGATTGCAGCCGCACAGATGAAACGTATGGATACCTTGTTTAATCAGGGGCTCTATTCTCGTACTGATTTAGAAAAGCGACGTCAGAAGTTACAAGAAACTACTTCCAAGCGCGTTGCCCAAGAAAGCAAACTATTGGCTTCTCGTAATGAGCTTATCAATGCTCAAGTAGAGCTAAACTTCGTAGCCGCCGATTACGACAGCAAGATTAGCAAAGCCGAAAGCGAGCGCTATGCTACCCTCTCCTCCATGTATTCCACTGAAGCGGAAGTTTCGAAACTGGAAAACAAGTACAGTAATTATGAGGTGCGAACAAGCAATTACTACCTCACCGCGCCACAGGATGGCTACATCACGAAGGCGGTAAAAACAGGTTTGGGAGAAACCGTAAAGGAAGGCGAAAAGATTGTGAGCATTATGCCTGCAGATTACGACCTCGCCATTGAGATGTACGTTCGTCCTTTAAACTACCCTTTGATGCATGTTGGTGAAGAAGTGCGAATACAATTCGATGGTTGGCCAGCTATTTTCTTTAGTGGTTGGCCAGGGGTTTCCGTGGGCACCTTTGGTGGAAGGATTGTAGCTATTGATAATTTCACCTCAGAAAATGGTACCTATCGCATATTGGTAGCTCCAGATCCTGAAGCAGTGGATTGGCCTGATGGTATTCGTCCTGGTGCGGGTGCAAAAACCTTTGCTCTTCTTCAGGATGTGCCAGTGTGGTATGAAATATGGCGACAAATTAATGGCTTCCCAGCTGATTTTTATGTCCCTGAAAATGGTGATTCTCAAAAATCTAAAGACGCAAAGCAAGGTGGAAAGAAGTAGTTTATCCTATATCGGGCTTTTACTTTTGCTTGCCTTTGGTCTTCAAGCCCAAGATTCGGTAAGCTTGCCGGTAGATACCTTTCTAAACATCGTAGAAAGACATCATCCCATGGCGGTAAAAGCGCGACTAATAAAGGATCGTGCCCGAGCTCAACGCTTAAAAGCCAGCGGAAGTTTCGATCCCAAGCTTTTTAGTGATGTGGATCAAAAGCGTTTTAAGAAAACGGATTATTATACTCTGCAAAACTCAGGCTTGGAAGTGCCGGGTTGGTTTGGCCTAAAGGCTAAAGCAGGCTATGAATTAAACGATGGTGTTTTTTTGAATAATCAAGCCACCGTGCCCGGAAGTGGATTGTGGTATGGCGATATTAGCTGGACCTTAGGAAAAGGTTTGTTTTTAGATGAGCGTCGAGCCGCCCTTAAACAAGCGCGTATTTTAGAAGATGCTGCAGAGTTCGAAATCGATTTAGCGCTCAACCAGTTATTCCTCGAAGCTTTACAAAGCTATTGGGATTGGTACGCCGCTTATCAGGAATTAAAGGTTTATGAAGAAGCTTTAGACCAGGCCCAGTTTCGCTTTCGTTCTGTAAAACAGGCCGCTATTATAGGTGATGAGCCCTTTATTGATACGCTGGAATCAGCCATTCAAGTTCAGGATCGAGAGGTGAAATTACAAACCGCGAGAGCGAATTACATTTTTCAAAGTAATGTCCTAAACTCTTTCCTTTGGATGGATGGACAAATTCCCATGCAATTGCAGGGAGCGGTACGTCCGGCTTATGATTACAGTCCCCTGCTCAATATATTACCGGCCGACTGGTTTGAGCGCCACCCAGCTTTAAATGCTTATCAATTGAAAATTGAAAGACTGGATATTGAAAGAAGGTTGAATCAGGAATTGCTTAAACCGGAACTAACGGTGAATTACAAATTCTTAAACGCCCCTACCCAAAATGATTTTTTTGCTGAATACTCGCCAGACAATTATTCATGGGGCCTAAAAGCCAGCTTCCCCCTCTTCGTGCGCAAAGGGCGCGGTGAAGTGATGAAATCCAAAGTTAAAATTCAAGAGAGTGAATTGGACTTAGAGCTCAAGCGCATCCAAATCCAAAATAAGGTTCAGGCCTATGAGGCTGAGCTTGTGCTGATGACCCAGCAGTTGCAAAGCGTAAATCAAATGGTTGCTAATTACAATCGTCTACTCGAGGCGGAAAACATCAAATTCCGTAATGGCGAAAGTTCCTTGTTTTTGGTGAATTCTCGCGAGCTTAAGTATATCGACAGCAGACTAAAGCAAATAAAAACCGAAGCCAAGCTACAGCTGGTTGAAGCCAAATTAAAAGCGGAGGCTGGTATCTTATTCGAAGACTAAGACTCCCAGCGCACTTTTGTATCGATATTACTAATCCTCCTTCCGGGAGGATTATTTTTTTCGGTGGCCCCTATATAGAAAAGGCCTAAACTTTTATACTGCTTATCAAAACCCATAAACTCGCAGAATTCGTCACTAAAAGCGGCTTTACCGGTACTCCAATAAGCACCCAATCCCATAGCGTGACAGGTAAGCCACATATTTTGGACTGCCATGGCAACTGCCGATACTTCCTCAATTTCTGGGATTTTAGGATTGGTACCGGGCAACATCGCTATACCAATTACGTGCGAAGCCATGCTAGGTCTACTCTTAATGCGATTGTAGCGTATTTTATTAAAATCTGGGGCCTCAGGATCTCCTTGGTTAAAATTCGCTAGGAATTCGCCCAAACGCTCGAGAGCGGCGCCTTTATAAACCACAAAACGCCAGGGTTCAGTATAGCCATGGGTAGGCGCCCAATTCGCTTGTTCTAAAATTTTCTGGATTAGGCTGTCATCCAAAACTGCTCCGCTGTATTGATCAGGCTTTATCGTGCGCCTATCGCTTATGATATCAACTAGGTTCTTAAGGGCCTCCTTCATTTTAAGTAAGTCATTATAGTTTCAAGACGTTCATTTGGGTCCTTTTGTTTTTGAGAAACCTTAAAAATGGCTTGCTCGTAAAAGTTGCGTCTTTCAAATAAGTGCTTGGCAATAAATTCCTTTAAATCATCATCTTCAAGATGTGCAATTAAAGGTCTTTCTCTGCGATCCTTTTGCAGTATTTCGAATAGATCGCCAATGGATTTTTCGAGATAGAAACTTGTGGAATTAGCGTTAAGCTTTTCCATATTATCAAAATAGCAGGGGGTTCCTCCTCCCAAGGCTAAAACAAAGGCTGGCAATTGCAGGCAATTTAAAAGCACTTCTCGCTCTAATTGGCGAAAGTAAATTTCTCCTTTATTTAAAATAAGCTCCGAAACGGATTGCCCTGCTTTAGCTGCGATTTGCTCATCTAAATCTATAAATGGAAGATCAAGTTTTAAGGCCAAGCTTTGTCCGAGGCTACTTTTCCCTGCTCCCATATAACCAAGTAAGGAAATTTTCATGCGGCTAAATTAGGGCCTATAAAGTGAATCTCAGAGTGGTAGAAATATATTCTCTTTCTCGTAACATTTTTTTCAGCTTATGCCTTGGTTAGAATAAAAGTTTCCCTTTATATTTGCAGCCCCAAAACAAAGGGGTGGCAACGACTCAGTAGCTCAGCTGGTAGAGCATCTCCCTTTTAAGGAGAGGGTCCAGGGTTCGAACCCCTGCTGAGTCACCGAAAGCTCCGTTTAGCGGAGCTTTTTTTTTGGCCAATGTGAATTGGATAAGCCCAGGTGGTGGAATTGGTAGACACGCTACCTTGAGGGGGTAGTGATCGTAAGGTCGTGCAGGTTCAAATCCTGTTCTGGGCACCTATTAAAAGCCGAAGTATTTAACTTCGGTTTTTTTATGCCGTCATTTTTCGCTTCAATTCCGAGATTAGTTTTGCCCTTTTCAATCAAACATTCGCATCGCTCAATTTGAATATGCTAGGTCTATATCCTAATTTCCCCCTTTAAACCTGCTTACATGAAATTCAAAACCTTAGGCCTTGCGGTCTTATTCGCTATTAATTATGCCTTTGCGGGAAATCCCGACTTGGCGAAAGGTGCCCATAGCCTGCAGAAGCATTGGCAATTTGGCACTGGATATGGACCAAGCTATGCAAGGCTTGGAATTCAATTAAAAAAAACACTGCCTTTTATGGGTGAAGGTCGCTTAGGAGGCTGGGCGGCATTGGGCATCAATTACTTGCCAACCTATGCGGTGGGATTAGATTTTTACATCGTTGAGAATCTATATTTAAGTCTTGGATTCGGCACAGTAGGGACTTATGAGCGCCTAGGAATAGATCGTGCTTCCGCAACCCTGCCGCTTACCTATTACACGCGTAGTGGCTATACTGGCACCTTAAACTATGATATATTTTTTAATAAAAATTGGGGGCTTAAAGTCGGCCTTGGTTATAGTTTGGCCTCTTATACTGAAGACGTAAGCCCAATTCTGCAACAAATTAATTTGGGCCTCATTTATGCCTTTGAAGAATTCTAGACTTTAAACCTTCCTTTCATTCGTCTTGTTTATCTGCTAAGTCCATTCGCGAAAAATTCAGTTTATGCATCAATTCATCCATTATTACCAACCCTTCTTTTTATGCTATATAATGGGCAATTCCGCTCATGAAATAGGGACCGGCAGTGGAAATGGCTTTGATATGATTGCACTAAGTCTGGGTACTCTCGCCTTCATTTTTTACATCCGTCATTATATTAAGAGAATTCAAAAGTTGGAGTCCATTAAAAACAAGGGTCTGTGGATAGTTTCTCTTTGCCTCTTTTTTATTCCTACCATGATAATTTACTGGATAAAGATTGGCGCTCCTTATGATGATCAAAATCAAATGACTAGAAAGTAATAAGCGATTTTCAATTGGAATCTGACTAAAAATTGAGAATCTTATAACTACTCGTTTGCCAGCTAGTCCTGTCGAATTTTAAAGCCTTTAAGGCCTCAAATGCTATCACTATTTTTCTTTGATGAAGCTCATATTAAAGCCTACTTATTTATTAATCACTTCACTTCTATTATGGAGTCAATTCTTGTATGCCTCTGCGGACCCCTACAAGCATCGAAGTCTTTACGTTAATAAGTTCAATCAAATATTAGAATCGGAGCAGCAACAACAGCAGCTCTTTGCCTTTATACGGCAGCATCAAATAACTGAGCTAATTCTTTATGACCTGCATCTTGTAAATCAGAAGTACCCTCTAACTAAGTATTCGGAAAATCAAATTTTAGCCAATTTCATTCGTAAAGCTAAAACCAAGTATGGACTTAAAAAGCTTAGTGCTGCTGGTGAAAGCGGGGATTTTTTTCTCAAGGTTATCCATCCCTATAATAGATCAAGTAAAGACAGTTTAGAAAGATTCGATATCTATAATTTGGAATATGAATACTGGAATAACTCTCAATCTGATCCGGGAGGCTATTACTGTACTAGCTATCTTGAAAAAAACCAAATGCCTTGTGATAGAGCTAGTTCCTTTCAGTTTTTTATAAAGTCACTGGAAATTGTAAGGGCTCTTGCCGATGAATTAGAAAAGAAAGTACTGGTAGAGGCCTACATTGGCCATTTCAAGGAGGCGGAGGTCAAGCAAATATGCACCCATGTAGATCGACTTTTGGTGCATGATTATGTGAAAAGAGAAGCATACCTGTTTCCATATGTAGAAAAGCGTCTGCACCTATTGGAGCGGGAAAGACCCCATATTCAGGTTTCAATACTATACTCCTTAGAGTCACGCTATTTGGGCCCTTATCTCAAACGGCATGATTTTCATCTCGCAGAAAAAAAGTTCTTCGAAGAATTAAAAGCGGTAGATCAAGATTTGGACAAGCATCTAAAATTTAGAGGATTTACCTATTTCCACTATGATCACTTCCGAAATGCGGAGAACATTAGCAGTCCATAAGGCCTCTTCAGCTAAAACACTATCGCTTATATTTTTTGCCCCACGAGAATCTCAGGTTAAGAAGGTTTAGGTTGTCATGGTGAGCTTGTTCATCCTCAATAGGCTCGGGGTGACAACTTAAACGATGTCATGGTAAGCCCTTCGACTTTGCTCAGGATGACAAGGTTTAGGCTGTCAAGGTGAGATTTTTTACAGTAAAATGCTCATTACTTTAAAGCGCCAATCCTCTCTCAAGGAGCGCAGCGACTGATCTCAGTTCTCGGTTCTAGCAGCGAAGCGGCCCCTCGACAAGCTCGGGGTGACAAGGTTTACACTGTCATAGTGAGCTTGCCGAACCATAAAAGCGAAGCGATCATTCTTCTCCTCCTTTTTGCATTGCCCAAAATTAGGCAAAAACGCTAAGCCCCTGAAAAGGCAATTCTGCGGTCTAACCTGCGGTTTGCCCACAAACCATCGACTCTTGGGCCGGGCCAGCACGAATGACGATTTCATTAAAATCCTAATCAATTTTAATATTTCTTCCTTCTTTTTTTTCTTTTTTCTTGGATGAACCGACGGCTTCAGCCGGAGCTCACGAATTCCTTTGAAAATGAACAAGCCATTCGTAAAAAGAACCAAAAAATCATGGCCTGGGTACTTTACTTTTCAAATGTTTGTAGTCTCCTTTTTCGGTGGGCGATCTCCTGCCGTCGGTTATGAACAACTAATTAATTTTTTAAAGGAGTTCATGGTTTCGGCTTTCAGCCTCAACTCCCAACTCAAACAGTCGCCTACTTCCATTTTAAAAGCGCAGCACCCTAGGGCCGGCAACTAAGCAATACAGTTAGCTATAAATGTTCTAAAAGCGGTGCTTTATTATATTCCTGGAAACTCTAGCTATTGAGTATTACCTGCTATTCTAAAACGCCATTCGTCTCTCAAGGAGCGCAGCGACTGATCTCAGTTCTCAGTTCTAGCAGCGAAGCGATCTTCCTCCTCCTCCTTTTTGCATTGCCCAAAAAGTAGGCAAAAACGCTAGGCCCCTGAAAAGGCAATTCTGCGGTCCAACCTGCGGTTTGCCCACAGACCATCGACTCTTGGGCCGGGCCAGCACGAATGACGATTTCATTAAAATCCTATTCATTTTTATTAGCTCCTTTTTTCTAAGGGCTGCCCCGCGAGCGATTATTGCTGCTCAGGGCCCTCCTCGCTCCGAAGTGCCGTTTTTTGCTAGTTGTAGCAATTCGTCAATACGTTTTCAGTTAAAACTTAAACAGCGATTCAATATTGAAACAGGTTTTCACTAAATAGTATTGAGTCGGATTAGAGAATGACTATTTGGAACCATAACCAACCTCTTAGCAGCAAATTAATCTAAAAGGGAGCGAAGCGACCGGTCTCAGGTCTAACATCTAAGAGCGAAGCGATCTGCCCTTAAAGCGAAGCCGTCTGAGCTCAAAGCGCAGCGGTCTGAGCTCCAAAAATCACCAGCAATAGAGATTGACTACAAATAACAAAAACCGAGAGATAAAATTCTAACTTTTTCTACAATGGCTTCTTTCAGACGAAAATTCAATGAAGTGCGCTTATCCATGAAAACACGCCATAAAACAAGGTGTTCTTAATATCAAAAAATATTTAGTAATATCATTTATATCGAAGAAACTTTTCTTAATAATTTAATATCAATATTTTATAGTAATATAAATTCCATATAAATATGTATCAAAAAATATTTGACAAGACTTGTTAATAAGTAGTTAAAAACTACATTTGAATGACCCCCAACCGTTCAAATCATGCTGAAACATTATTGTCTCTTTTTCTACATTTTGGCTTCACCCCTTTGTATAGCGCAAAATGATAGTCTCTTGATCCAACAAAATCAGATTTCTATTAAATCGCTCGAGGCGAAAACCCAATACCTAAATAGAAGTCTAAATATTCAATCTAAGCAGTTTCGAAACCTTCAATATCAATTGGAGATTATCCGCAGTCGCAACGATTCATTAAATGAAAATCTTCAATTGGAATTGGCAGCCTTTACCAAGAATATGGAACGCTTTCAAGCTAGCCAAGCCCAAACAGAGCGGGCGCTTAATAATGCCCTCCTCGATTTCCAAGCCAAGTTTGAAGCCCAAAATGAATATGCCCAAAAAATGCAGTCTACTCTAGATAGTCGCATTCAGCTGGAGCTTATATATGCCGCAGCCACCGGTATAATTCTCATCATCCTATTCCTTGCTTTCAATAAGCTTATGCTAAAACGTGGATTGAAACAGAATCTAGCCAGCTGGAACCAATTTCAAGATCACTTTTTAAAGAAGTCAGTTTCATGAAAAAGCAAGCCAAACTTAAAAACACGTCAAAAATGACTAGAAATATTCCTAAAAATGGAAATGCCCAACTCAAGAAAGAAGCGTCGGTACATACGAAGGTAGAGGCTAAGGGTAAGCTAGATATAATAACCTTTATCTACGGTTTTGGCGCCGCAGTAGTTTTGGTTGGTGCTATGTTTAAATTCTTGGGTTGGGCTTTCGCTAACGAGCTGTTTATTATCGGCTTAAGTATAGAGGCCATCGTTTTTCTCATCTCCGCTTTCGAGCGTAAGGAAGAGGAAATCGAATACAAATGGGAACAAGTTTTTCCACAATTGCAAGCGGATGACTCGCAGTCGACCATTAATGCTATGGCCTATGGTAATGCCATGAACCAGTTCGCTAGCACCCTTGGCGACCTAAGCCAAAACATCCAAAGCCTTTCGGAAAGCTTAGTTGATATTCGAGAGAATATCGAAGATTCTGCTCGCAATTCGGAAGAAATGAAAAGCCAGATGAGCACTTTCAATGAGCTTATGGACCATTACAATGATAATCTAAGAGCGATTAATGATCGCTACGACCAAGTGATGGAGGCCTAAACAATGCCGAATACCGTTAAAATATCAAAATCTAAAAACTTGATTTTTAAAAAATTAAGTTTCCTCTATTTGGTTTTCATCCTCTTCCTCTTTCTATCCAGTCCGGGGAAGTTTGTTGAGCACTATCAGAACTTAGAACCTGCTCAAACCGAACTAAATAAGGCCCTTCTAAAGCAATTAAAAGAATTCAAAACGGTCAATAAGCAGCAAGAAGAACTGAAAATGCAAAGCCTGGCAAGTCTCGAAAGTATAAGTAGGCTGGCATTAGATTTAAAAGACTATCTCCAAGGTGCCACAATGAGCGGCGAAAAATTAAAGGAAAGTCACTTTGCAAATGAGCAACTACTAAAAGGCAAGGCCGGAGAAGATTTATTCCAAAGCTTGGAAGCATTTGTGAAAACCTATAAAGCCAGTACTGGAAAGGACTTAAGTAGTGATCTGCTTCTGTTGGATGATTTTAACGGTCAGCAACATGCTGGCTTAAACTTCTTCTTTAAAGACACCCCTAATGGCGCGCTGACCTCAGTGCTCGAGCACATCCGCAGCTTAATTCTCATGAATAGCCTTCAGTACTTAAAAGGAGAGAAACCAAGTCTACAAAACCCTAAAGCATTGGATATAGGTGCTTTGGATCTTATTCATAATTTTAAAAAGAGTCTCGCTCCCGGCGAAAAGCTCTTCTTTAAACTAAAAGCCGCGTCTGAAGAAAAATTGTTTCAGGCTTGGGTAAACAGAGTTTCTATTGAACCCAAATTCAGCGATTCGGCCTATATCTATTTCGAGTACCAGCCGCCAAAAACGGGCCATTACAGTTTAGACTTACTTTACGAAGGGGAACACTATTTCTACAACTTTACAGTAAACCAAGCCGGGTTTAGATTTCGTGAAGAACAAAGCACTTTCCTTAGTCAAGTTGGAGAAAGCCAATCCATTTTTATAAACCCCAATTACCTTCCTCATCCAGAAGTAAAGTTTGAATCGAAGAATGCTGAAATCGAATTCAAAAACGACGAATTAAGGATTACCCCTTATTCATCAGGGATATTTACGGTTTACATGATGGCAGAAGACAAGAAACTAGACTCTATTAACCTCTACGCCAAGGATGTAAAGCTTATTGATGTAGCTTTAATGGATATCGCGGGAAAGGAAAATACCGGCCAGGAAGCCATCCGCTTGCAAGCGCTTAATCCCTTTTGGCAAGTTGTGAGCTTTCAATTAAAAATTACGCAGCCAAATGGTCGTCAAAAGATACTTAGGAATGCCACCCGTTTTCTTGGTCCCGATATGAAAGAAGCCATCCAAAATGCGCCCGGTGGCAGTCTCTTTGCCTTTCAGGACATTAGAGTGATTGGAAAAAATGGAAATACTTATCGTGATGGTCGAACCTTAATACGCAGGAAATAATGGCGAAGTATATCCGAATAAAAAAGTCGAAAAACCTTCGCTATAAGCTGATTAGCATTTTATACCTGCTATTCATTTCCCTATCTATTATTCAAATTCCAATCGATTGGTTGCGTGTTAGTCCAGAAATGCGAAACACCTTCCTTTCGGTGAAATCCGAGAATTTAGCATCCCCCCTATTGCAATCAGCGCAAAGCATTATTCTCAATATCGATCAGTCCTTCACTGAGCTCGTTGGTCTTAAGCCCGAAACTGGTAAACTCAAGCAGCCCGAGAACTATGCCTTAAGTGATCAGTTTTACCTTAATTCGCCCGAAGGAGAACGCCTTTTTCAGGTTTTGATAAAAGTTAAAGATTCACTTTTTGCATTAAATCCGAATGATCCTCTTCGCCAAAAATTTGCCTACTTATTTGAACAAGATTTAATACATGGCCTAGGTGAGGAATCGGCACTGACATGGTTGGAATGGAAATTTAAACACGTTCCCGCTTCTGTTGCCCGATTAGAACTTTCGGACTTAATTTTAAAACTAAATCTGCTTCAGGGTGAATTAGAAATTAGCGATGAAGCTTCAAAGGGAAAGCCAAGCTTTATTCTCGCTTACAATATCGATCGATTGCATATCGGCGATACCGCCTATTTTGTTTATTCTGGGCAAGAGCGTCCCATGTTGGAAATAAAAGTGAATAATAAGGGGGGCGAAGAATATGTTTGGGAAAATGACACGCTGCGCTTTATGGCCCTGGACACAGGCTATTACGAGTTTACTTTTACCTTAAATCAAGAGCAAAAGCTTTATTCCTTTAAAGTACTACCCGGTAATTTCCGCAATAGCCTTCCCTTTCAAGATTTAGCCAATTACACCGGACTAGCCTTCGACATCCCGCTTAATAGTTGGCAAAAAGCACTTAAATACAGCTGCGACTGCATGGCTGGCTCCCGTCCTAAAAAGAAGGAGGAAATTTTAAGAATACAACCGATACGCTCCGGTTGGTGCCGTATCAAGGGCTTTACGAGCGAATTGCAGGCACTTGCCTTTCAAGATTCAGTTTACGTGCATCCATTGCCTGCACCCTTAATTTACACCAGCGGCATATCAGCCAATGAAGTTTCACGCAGTCGCTTGCGCCGCCTAAAAGAGATTCCTTTAAAAGTACTTTTCCCAAATCAACCCAAAGGTTTAAAGTTTCAAATTAAATCCATCAAAGCCCTGTTCCACCATCCCGATCATTCGGAACTAATGAGCTTTGAAGAATCTATTGTCTTAACAGCGCAAGCGGTTGAAGACTTGCAGTATATCGAAATCCAGGAAGTAACGGTCCAAAGCCTGGATGGTCCACTTAGCATCAGCGACCGCTTAATCATTAATGTTATTGGCGATGAAGTATAAATACCCCCTTTTCCTCCTTTGTTTTGTCAGCTACCTATCGGGGATGGCTCAAGATACGCTCCGATTCTCCCAAAGCACCTTTATTAATGAGCAAGACAGTTTAGAATCCTACGCAGGTGGTGTGATTGAATTAGGCCCTGGAGTTCTTTTAATAGTAGAAGGTTCACTTTGCCTCGAAGGTGATGAAGACCATCCGGTTGAAATAATTAATCAAGATCCTTTACGCCCAGCAATTGGTATCCAAGTTCAAGGTCAAAACGCAAGTGCCAAGCTCAAAATTCGTTATGTGCATTTTAAAGGTTTAGTACAGGCCTTGCGTTTTGATCCTTTCTGGCAGCGTGATGAGGTAATACTCACCAATCTCAACTTTAGCGGTTCAACTAGTGGGGAGCCCGTTTTTTACCTCGGCGATCCTTTCGTGGACCTTCGCAAAGGTTCGGAGCTCGATATTGAAATAAGAAATCTGCAGGTGCAAAACAATAGAGCGGGAATCGTAATTGAAGCCTATGGCAGCCCACAGGTTAACTATGAGATCGATCAAATTTTATTTCGAGATAATTATTTCGATGGGCCAGAGCAATCGGTATTACACCTAGAAATTTACAAAGAGGCCGTGGAACTCCCTCCTATTGGTGAGCTTATTTTTGATCGTAATCGCTTTGAATATCAACCAATTTACATTTCCTTAAGTAGTAATTTCGATCAGGAGCTCGACCTGAAATCCGTAGCCACAGAGGCGCCTTTTGTTCCTGTTTTGGACCAAACGATTGATCCCCGCATTGGTCGAATTAACATTCTAAATTTAAGGCCTCTTAAAAGCAAGGAGCAAACCGACTATAGTGTTATTAGTCATAGCCCAGGCCTTTTAAGTTTGCGCGTAAAACAAATTGAACGAAAAAACCTTCAGTTTAAACTGCTCGATGCACGTTCTCAATCTTTGGATTTCGATTTTTCGGTTTCAAAGGATACCGTTTATTTGAAATACCAAGGCGAGGCAGCAAAGTTTTTAGAGTTAGCCAACTTCTATAAAATAGTATTGCCTAAAATCGATAGCACCCCTGTAGCTCCTGAAAATGAAGAAGTATATGTAGAAGAAAAGGCCGAAACGATTGCCCTTGAAGAAGTACAAAATTCTTCCGTCTTTTTGAATAGTATTGAGTTAGGAGCGCAAAAGGCCCACGACTTTTTCACTCGTAATACTCAAAGCCTTAAAAGTTGGGAAATTGGACTTTGGGGCGGCGGCGCTCTCTATGGCGCCGGGGATATTAAACCTAAGTTTAGCTTGATTGACGATCTTATTTATCTGCCATCAACTATCGATATTAGCTTTGGAGCTTATTTGCAATACAATTTTAACACGCGCTTTTCGGCTAAGCTTAATTATTACAGCAGTAGCATTTCCATCCATGATTTTTCTGCGGCGGGCTTTTTCTCTGGAACCGCGCCATTAATGGGTCATAATGAGGAGTATGAGGAAGTAGAGCTCGACGAATGGTCTTATCAAGCCAATTTCATCACCAATATGAATATTTTAGAGCTTGAGGGAATTTGGCATCTTAGGCCCTATCGCCTTCCAGCCAATAAATGGTCCACCCTCGTACCAGCTTTAGGCCTTTCTCTCGGCGCCATGCACTTTACCCCTTATCGCACCAAATACTTAAGCCGCCTGGAGGATGAGAATTACTTTGAATACCTCGAGCGGGCGAAACCAACGCGCATTAATCTTCGGGAGCTTGGCTCTGAAGGGCAGAACTTTTTACCTGGCGCCGAAGCCTATTCGCAATTGGCATTTACAGCGGGTTTGAGTTTTTCCACTACTTGGTTATTTAAAAACTTCGCCCTTAAGGGTGAGATTCGAGGACAATATACCAGCACCGATTACCTTGATGACTTCGGTCCGGGTTTATGGTATGGCGGTGATCGAAATTCAGTTTTAGAGCATCATCAAACCGAAGCGACTTATGGCGACCTCTCTAGAGCAGTAGGGAATTTGGATTTGCCTCGCGATAATATTTCCAGATCAGTAGATGGATTAAACGACTGGTATTTTCAAGGACATTTAGGACTATCCATTTTCCTAGATAAAGCTCGAGAATAACAATTTTAATACCCCCCCTCAGCATGGATTAAGCTTATACAATTCCATGTAATAAAGCCCCGCATTTATGTGGGGTTTTGTTTTTTCACTAATTTATTATGAGAATGGGATTCTTATTTAGGAAGGCAAATCGTGAACTTAGAACCTTCTCCTTCTTTGCTCTCCACTACAATTCGGCCGTGGTGTAAATCAACCACTCCTTTAACGATGCTCAAGCCAATACCTACCGAGTTTTCGCCAGCAGTTCCGCTTCTTCGCACACTTTTAGAGATTCCATTAAAAATACTTTTGCGAATGTGTTCTGGCATTCCAATACCAGAATCTTGCACAGCTATGCAGTAGCGATCTTTTTCTTCCCAAGCCATTAATTCAATGCCCTTGCCTTCGCTTGAGAATTTGATGGCATTTGAAATTAGATTCTCAATAGCGCGAATCATTTTCTGCTCATTAATACTCACATAAAAATCCTTGGGCGCTTTTACACTTAAATGCAAACCCTTGGATTCTAGACTTAACTTAAAGGCCTCGGCACATTTGTTAAGCATAGCGTTTAAATCGGTTGGACTAAGACTAATGCTCTTTCCCTCCACTTTATTCCTCGTAGCATCATTCAAATCCCTGAGGATTTCATAAGCATGATTAACCGAGTCGCTTCCCATATTAATGAGATCCTTGGCCTCGCTATTCTCCGTTTCATGCAAGAGCATTTTCAAGATCCCATCTAACTGGGCTATCGGATTCCTTAGATCATGGGCTATCATTGATATCGCCTGATCCTTCATTTCCAAAAGGTCCTCCATTTCTCGGATTCGCTTTTGAACCCGCACTTGCTCATTATTAACTATCGCAAAAAGGGATAGCATGGGCTCCTCCATCTGCCTATGGGTTTCAAGACTCACTTCCGCAGTTAAATAGATAAGGGTACCTAAAGAATCAATAATTCGAAAATCTAGTGAAGCACTTTTCTTCGATTGCTGAACCGCTTCAAAGGTCGCTTTTAGACCTTCCAAGTCATCCGCATGAACGGCATCAAACAAGGCTTTTTCTTCAGCATTACTTTTCGCATCTAGCCCTGCTATAGAGTAGAATGAGGGCGAAGGCCTTAGCTGGCCTGTATGCAAGTCCATCTCTAGTTTAAACACCTTCGATTTTGTACTTATTTCCTTCACTAGTGAAATTCTCAATGGCAAATATGACAAATATTTTGATAATAGTTATTAAATGACTTATTAACATTGAGTTACACTGTAAAAATTTATGTATTTTTGGTAGATATATTGTAGTATATGCTTTTTCTAAATACGCTCAAATGGCAGAAGCCATTGCAACAGGACGCTCAAAAGCTTCAGGAATCAATAGCAATTAAATCCAAGCTACAGGCTTTAAATGCTGGCTCATCAATAGCTGAGGAGATGAAACTTAGTCGGGAATTACTTTTCGACTTCTACATGCAGGAAGCGGATAATGCTTTTGATGCCTCAAGCATCAGCAGAGTATTTGATTACCGCAATGCCATGGAAAATGACTATCCGGAGCTCAATGAAAGTAAAACTGGCGCAAATTACTTAGAGCTTCTTTCTACCATCGATAAGATTTGGCAATATACCCAGGCCCCAGTTTCGGAATTAGTTAGAGCTGGAAAAACCGAATTAATCAAGGTTAACCAAGGGGCCACCTATGTGAACTTTCGCGCTAATGCCGCGAAGATGCCAGAACTATTCGCCGACACCAAACTATTGGTTGACAGTTTCTTAAATCTTGAAATTCTTACTACACTAATCGATATCTCTTGGGAAGAAAAGAAATCTATAGATGCCCAATTATTAGATTTAGCCATCGTTGAACTTCGAAACTTTGCAGGCAGGGGCTTGCGTTTTGGTTTTTGGTATAGGGATGAAAATATTTCCATCCCCTTATTAGAGAACTTAAATATTGATTCCTTCGTTTTACCGCAGTAAATTGCGGCAAATTTGTTTGTAATGAAACTTAAATCTCTGCTTTGGCTGGGGCTCTGCGCATTTCTGTTAAGCTCCTGTTTTAGTCACCACTATAACATAGGAAACGGTGTACGTGTAGAGAAAACACGAGAAATCACTAAGAAGAATCATTTCCTAATGATGGGAGTAATTCCCGTAAAGCGCTGTAAGGTTGATGAAATGGTGGGTGATACTATAAATTACCACGTGTATACTAGGGCTACTCCTACCGACATGGTCGTGTCTACCTTAACCATCGGGATCTATACCCCTACGACAACGACCGTAACCATGCCAAACGAAAAATATCGTCGTAAGACCAATCGAAAGGTAAAGCGAAAAGATTAGTAGAAATTAGAATTCTGAATAGATAAGCTGTTCGCCAAATTCCACTTGCGATACATGTTTATGACTGCCACTTGGATCCAAGGGCGTCCAATAATCGGGATATTTAAATAATAGCTCTTTTCCCATATAAGCGGTTTTTAGGCTATCGATGTTCAATCCACTCTCCAAACCTCGATTAATATAAAAGAGCATTCCGTCTTCGAGCTTAAAGGCAATATCCTTTTCTCCCGTTTCATAAATATCCGCCACAAGACCTTCATAAACGAGGGCATCCTCTTCTTCTATTTGCGGAACAGGACGAAAGATTATTATTAATAGGAGTACCACAATAGTGAAAATCAAATAGGTAAGTCCCTTCTTTTTCATGCTATCTTTTTGCCTCAATAACGGCTCTTTTGATTTTTAGTATAAAAAAACCCCGACTGCATAGCCGGGGTCTAAATATCTAGTTAGGCAGTAATTAACCTACTAATTCCTGAACTTTAGAAGCAGCCTCTGCCAATGCGATAGCGGAGTGCACTTCCAAACCTGAATTGTCGATCATTTCCTTAGCAACAATTGCATTGGTACCTTGTAATCGCACAATAATTGGAATGTTAATATTCTCGATGTTTTTATAGGCATCAATAATTCCCTGTGCCACGCGGTCACAACGAACAATACCACCAAAAATATTCACCAAGATGGCCTTTACATTATCATCCTGAAGGATAATTCTAAAAGCTTTTTCTACCCTTGCGGCATCAGCGGTACCACCAACATCCAAGAAGTTAGCAGGATTTCCACCCGCCATTTTAATAATATCCATGGTTGCCATGGCCAGTCCAGCACCGTTAACCATACAGCCAACATTGCCATCAAGGTTTACGAAGTTTAGACCTGCTTCTCCTGCCTCTACGTCAATTGGGTCCTCCTCACGCTTGTCGCGAAGTTCAGCGTAATCCTTGTGACGGAATAAGCCATTATCGTCTAAGGTTACCTTAGCATCAACGGCCAAAATCTTGTCGTCTGAAGTTTTTAATACTGGATTAATCTCAAATAAGCTGGCATCAATTCCGTCATAGGCCTTATAAAGGCTACTCACAAACTTCACCATTTCTTTAAATGCCAATCCACTCAAACCTAGGTTGAAAGCGATTTTGCGAGCTTGGAAACCTTGTAAACCTACTTTAGGGTCAATTTCCTCAGTGAAAATAAGCTCTGGAGTTTTATCCGCTACTTCCTCGATATCCATTCCTCCTTCGGTAGAATACATGATCATATTGCGACCTGTATTTCTATTTAAAAGAACCGACATGTAAATTTCAGAAGTCTCGCTCTCTCCGGGATAGTAAACGTCTTCTGCAACAAGCACTTGGTTTACTAATTTACCTTCAGCCGAAGTTTGAGGCGTTTTAAGCATCATACCGAGAATCTCTCCGGAAATGCGGCGAACGTCGTCCAATGACTTGGCCAATTTTACGCCACCACCTTTACCGCGGCCACCGGCGTGAATCTGAGCTTTAATCACCCACCAGGAGGTTCCTGTTTCCTCATTTAGCTTTTCAGCCGCCGCTACTGCTTCATCAGGGGTAGAGGCTACAACACCACGTTGTACGCGTACTCCATAAGAGGCTAAAATATCTTTTCCTTGATACTCGTGTAAATTCATGAATTTGCTATTTATGCTAATCGCCGCAAAAATACCATCCAAAATCAAGGCAGGAAAATTTTGCAAGCCTTTTATCTACCTTTGCCCGCATTTACTAATCTCCCCTGTTTAATAATGTTTAAACAAACCGCATTTTTGCTCTGCCTACTCTGCTTTTCCACGGCAAATGCCCAGAAGAAAAGTTTGGAACCTCTAAAAACGGATGCCGATATAATTGTAGATGGCTTCTTAAATGATTCGATTTGGCAGCATGCCCCAGAAGCCCTTGATTTTGTGATGCTTTCGCCTGGAAATGGTGACGAAATCCCCAAACAGTTTGAAACTAAAGTAAAAGTCTTTTATACCGATGAAGCCATCTGTTTTGGCTTAATAATGAAGGATCCTGCCCCCGATTCTATTCTCAAACAAATTACCCAAAGAGATGATGTTAATCAAAACCATGATTGGTTAGCCATTGCCATTAATCCATTTAATGATGGTCAGAATGACTTTTCCTTTTTTGTAACCGCTGCTGGCACTCAAGGCGATAGCAGAACCACTGCTAATGGGGATGACTATTCCATTAATTCAATTTGGTATTCGGCCGTTCAAATTACCGATGAAGGATGGGTTTGTGAAGTGAAAATCCCCTATATATCTCTGCGCTTTCCCAGTCAGATGCAAAAGGATTGGGGCTTTAATGTTATTCGCAGTATTCGGCGCTCACGTAAGGAGTATTCTTGGAATTACATTGACCGCGGATCAGGTTATAGTTGGGAATATCAAGCTGGGGTATTAAAGAATATAAGAGATATTAATCCGCCCATTCGCTTATCCCTAATGCCTTACGCCTCTTCTTATGTAGATAACTTCATGGGAGAAACCAATTTGGATTTTAATGCCGGAATGGATTTGAAGTATGGGATTAATGAAAGTTTCACCCTTGATGCTACCCTAATTCCGGATTTTGGACAGGTGGCTTTTGACGATCAGTTTTTAAACTTGAGCGCCTTTGAAATACAGTTCGATGAAAATCGGCAGTTTTTTAATGAGGGTACGGAGCTATTTAGCTTGGGAAACCTTTTTTATTCGCGGAGAATTGGCGGAGCTCCACGGAATATTACCAATCAAGATTTGAGCGGTAATGACACCAATATTACGGTACGAACTGAGTTTACCCGTCTCTTAAATGCTACCAAAATATCCGGGCGCACTAATGGCAATCTGGGTATCGGAGTATTAAATGCGGTTACCGATAATAACTATAGTATAATTGATTCGGCAGGCACTCAAAAAAAGGCCCTATTAGAACCGCTTACCAATTACAATATTTTTGTGCTTGATCAGCGCTTTAATCGCAACTCCAGTGTGAGCTTCATCAACACCAATACCTTAAGAAATGGAGAGTTTACGGATGCCAATGTCGCGGGGCTTCTGGCCAGTATTTTTACTAAAAGCGGTCAGTATAGAGTGGATCTTGAATTAAAGCGAAGTGATCAATTTAATGAAGGTCGAGCCAATACCAGTGGCGAGCAATATTACTTTCGCTTTGGAGATGTAGATGGCAATTGGCGATGGGCTACCCAGCAAACGGTTATAACGGAAGACTACAATCCTAATGACCTTGGTTTTCAGGCCCGAAATAACTGGATTCGCAATTACAGTGAACTCGAATATGCCACCTTTAAGCCTAGTGGATTATTCAATAGAACTTCCTTCACCATTTTCTCGGTCTATTCGATGCTTTATGAAAACCAGAAGTTCGAAGAGTTTTATTTGGGCCTCAACAGCTTTTTTCTACTAAGAGACTTTACAGGAACTGGGCTTCGGCTGCGATTTAGGCCCATTCCAGCCAACGATTATTTTGAGCCAAGAGTGGCAGACGCTAGTTTTAGAAAGCCATTAAACTATTCAACTACCTACTTTCTATCTACCGATTATAGAAAGCCTCTAGCTTTAGATCTCGATTTAGTTTACAGCAGTACCCCCGAGTGGGGCCGTAATTATTACAATATAAATATTGAACCGCGTGTTCGATTAGGAGACCATTTCTTTATAATCCCTCAAGCCACTTTTGACCTTACTTATGCCGATCGTGGATTTGCATCCATTGAAGCGGGAGAGCCCGTGTTTGGTGAGCGGGATGTAAAAAACCTCACCCTATTAATTGATGGTCGTTATGCCATTAACCCTAAAGCTACTTTAGGTTTGCGTTTACGTCAATTTTGGAGCAGAGTGGAATACGATAGTTATTATGATTTAAGAAGTGATGGCAATTTGAGCTTGCGCGACGATGATTTGAATAATGACCTTTATTTCAATACTTTAAACCTCGACCTTCGCTTTTCATGGTGGTTTGCTCCGGCGAGTGAAATGGTTATACTATATCGAGTAGCACTTTCCAATGTTGGCGATAATATTGAAGATAGTTATCTTCAAAACCTCGACAATGCCTTCACATCACCGGTTCAAAACAACCTTTCGATTCGTTTAGCCTACTTTTTAGACTATGATCGTACCCGCAGGCAATTAAAAGGAGAAAGGAATTAATATGATTAAAACAGTAGGAATCTATAAATCCTTTGGAGAGCTGGCCGTATTAAAAGGTGTAGACCTCACGGTGGAAAAGGCCGAGCTAGTATCTATTATGGGAGCAAGTGGCGCAGGAAAAACCACTCTACTACAAATAATAGGCACCTTAGAAGAGGCCGATAAAGGGCAGATTCTATTTAATGGTGAGGATATAACCCAATTTAGCCGCAAGCGACTCAATCAATTTCGCAATGAACACCTGGGCTTTATTTTTCAGTTTCATCATTTACTACCCGAGTTCACGGCCCAAGAAAATGTTGCCATTCCAGGCTTAATTGCTAAAAAGCCTAAATCTGAAAGTTTAAAGCGGGCCGCAGAATTACTGGATTTCATGGGATTGAGTGATCGCCTGCTGCATAAGCCTTCCGCCCTCTCCGGTGGTGAACAACAAAGGGTGGCCATTGCTCGGGCCCTTATGAACCAACCCGATTTAGTATTAGCCGATGAGCCTACCGGTAATTTGGATAGTAAAAATGCCAATGACATTCACCTTCTTTTTGATCAGATTAGAAAGGAGTTTGGAACCAGCTTCATTATAATTACTCATAATCGCAACTTAGCGGAAAAAGCGGATCGCTTAATTGAAATGCGCGACGGAAAACTTTTGCTATAATTGTCTCCCAATGATTCAAGAAAAAATTAAATCGCTTATTGCCAAAGAAATTGAGGCAATTCAAAATATTCCTATTGATGGGGTCATTGAAAAAGCCATTGACCTAATCCACCAACAAGTTCATCTTAAAAAAGGAAAAGTGGTTGTTTCCGGAATGGGCAAGGCAGGTCAAATTGGGGTAAACATTGCCACTACCTTAAGTTCTACTGGAACGCCAGCTATATTCTTACACCCAAGTGAATCGCAGCATGGAGATTTGGGTATGGTGCAGGAAAACGACATTATGTTTCTAATTTCCAATTCGGGGAAAACTCGAGAAATTGTGGAGTTGGAGTATCTGGTAAAAAACCTGCATCCCGAAATTAAAATCATTGGGCTAACGGGTCATCCCGATGGCGCGCTTTCAGATTTTTCAGATGTGGTTTTAAATACTGGAAATCCTCAGGAAATTTGCCCATTAGGCCTTACTCCCACCACTTCCACCACCGCCATGACCGTAGTTGGAGATGTTTTAGTCACCCTATTAATGGAAAAAATAGGATTCACCAAAGAAGAATACGCCAAACGCCATCATTCTGGTTATCTGGGCGATAAAGCACGTAAATAATGAAATTCACTTTAATAGCCGGGCCTTGTGCCATTGAAGATAGGGATCTTGCCTTCAGCATTGCCAAGACCGTAAAGTCCATCTGCGAAGACCTCGATATCCATTATATCTTTAAAGGCAGTTACCGCAAGGCCAACCGTTCGCGATTGGACTCATTTACCGGCATTGGAGACCAAGAAGCCCTCGAAATCCTAAGGGATATTGGTCGCGAATTGAATATTGAAACCATCACCGATATCCACGAAAGTGATGAAGCCGCCCTGGCCGCCCAATACGTAGATCACCTGCAAATTCCAGCTTTCCTATGTCGCCAAACCGATTTACTGCTGGCCGCCGGCAATACGGGCAAAGGCGTGAATGTTAAAAAAGGTCAATTCCTTTCCCCGGAAGCCATGAAGTGGCCTATTGAAAAAGTGCGCAGTACTGGGAATAATAAGGTTTGGGCCTGCGAGCGTGGCGTTACTTTTGGTTATTCCGATTTAATTGTGGATGCGACCAGCATTGCCCGGATGAAAGATCTTGGCGTTCCCGTAATTATGGATTGCACCCATTCGGTACAAAAACCAAATCGCACTGAGGGTGTAACTGGCGGTGATCCTCGATTAATTGAAACCATTGCCCTTTCGGCCATTGCCACTGGTGCCGATGGCTTTTTCATTGAAACCCATCCCGAGCCACATAATGCAAGTTCCGATCCTTATACCATGCTGGAACTTAAACGCCTGGCTCCCATTTTAGAGAAGTGCATGAAAATCCGTAAAGCCTTAGCATGACCGATCATTGGGATAATTTAAGGGCAAATCTGCATTATCTACAAAGATCAATATCCCCTACTCATCGCTTATACGCTACCATAGAGCGTTTTTCCCGCGGGGCGAGCTTGGAGGTTTTCGACCTTTTTAGAATTGCGGAAGAAACTGGCTATCCTGCAGAAGTCCTGTTTAAAAAGCGAATTGATCAGGCACCCAAAAAGGTGAAGATGCTGGTAATGGACTGCGACGGTGTTCTTACTAAAGGTGAGATGATTGTTAGCACTGATGGCGAGCACACTAAGATTTTCAATGTAAAAGATGGAATGGGCATTAAAAGGGCCCAAGAATCCGATATTATAGTGGGGATAATCTCCCACGGTCACTCAACGGGTGTTGTGGAGGCAAGGGCCAAGCAATTGGGAATTGAGCTCGTTTATGTGGGCAAAGAGCCGAAAATAGAAATCTTAGAAAAATGGCTTAAAGCCGAAAATCTTGGTTTTGATGAAGTGGCTTATATCGGTGACGATGTGAATGATATTCCTGTTTTGGAAGCAGTTGGTGCGGCCTTCGCTCCTGCTGATGCGGTTGAGGAAGTGCTATTACACCCAGATGTTAAAGTCCTCAACAAAAAAGGTGGCGAAGGATGTATCCGTCAATTGGTGGAACAGCACCTTCAACTTAAGTTTTAAGCTTATTTCTAAATTGAGATATAAGGCCCGCGCTAATAATCAGCGCTCCTCCCAATAAGGATCGCATGCTGGGAATCTCGGAAAATAAAAAATAGGCTGCAACAATGCCATATATGGGTTCTAAGGCCGCTATTAATGAGGCCGTTTTGGCTTTCACCGATTTTAGGGCATTTACAAACAAACTGTGAGATAAAGCGGTAAACACCAAACCAAGCAGCACTAAAAGGCTGATTTCGCTCGCAGAAAAACTTAGATCCAACTGCAAACTAAATCCCAATAAAAATAAGGCTGCAAAGGCATTTTGATGAAATGCCAATCGAAGGGCCTTTACATTTTGCACTAAGCTTCTATTTAATACCGTCATTAGGGCAAAACTTAAACCAGAGGCCAAACCCCAAATTACCCCTCTAAAATTTGGTGAATTCACATCACTCGGGATAATTAGAAAAGTACCTCCCAAACTGAGCAGAACCAGAAGGAAATCGAACTTGAATATTTTCTCTTTACCCTGCAGCCATTCGAGCATTAGGGTGAATAGCGGGAAACTGGCAAAACTTAAAAGAGCCAAGGCCAAACTTGTTAGTTGAATGGCTTTAAAAAATGCAAACCAATGAAATGCTAGCACCAATCCAAGAATGGCGGTATTCCGGTAGTAGCTTAAAGTTCCTTTTTCAAATCCGCGGCTAAAGAGTAAAAAAAGTAGTAGACCTAAGGCCGCAAAGCCTGTGCGACCCTGTACGATAAGTATGGGATGCAGGTTTAACCAACGACCAAATAGTCCTGCTAAGCCAAAAAGTGCCACGGCCAGATGAAGTTGAAAATAAGGACTGGCCCGTTCATTCATTAAACCTTGGTTTTCACTGCTTGCCAATTTTTAATCTGCCAGCGCGCAATAGCGGTTGCAACCTCATTGCCTTTCGCGTCAAAAAGGGCAATGGAGCAATCAACAAAAACCCGATCCGAGTTTTCCAGAGGCTCCAAGATTCGATCTTGCAACCATTCTTCATCAATTTCAAAGCGAGCAATGGTATCGCTTTTAGCTTGATAATGATATTCCAATTCTAGTTTTTGAAGGATGATTCTATACCGTTTAGCATCAAGGATGCTAATTAAAAGCAGACCAGAGCTAATTTCGGCAATAGTGGCCATGGCGCAGGCGTGAATCCCCTTGAGGTGATTCATATTAGAACGGCGATAGGGAGCCATTATCCTTAAGCTGTACTGGGAAATATGAGCAACTTTAAATCGATGAGAACCATTAAAGGGTACAAATCGGCCTAAGGCTTTTTCCAATAGAAATTTATGGAAGGAGCTCTTCTGAGCTTTGGAATAAAGTTGACTGAGATTCATTTATTGGCTTTAAAACGAATATACAATTTGATGATTGGCTAATTTAGTGGCCGCTATGATTTTATCTTCTTTTCTTGTCATTTGGAATACCGTAGGCGATTCTAGGGAGGAACCTTCAGCCCTTGCTATTGGTCTAGCCTTGGCTCTAGCCTTTTTTTTGTTAATAGTAGTTCCAATAATCGGACTGGCTCAATCGATAGGAAAGCTGCCACCTCGGAAAATAAAACCACGGTATAAACTATTCCTGGCCGAAATTCCGCTTTATAGACATCTGGATCCCAAGGCTAAGCAACGATTTGAAAAACGCGTACAATACTTTATTAATCAGAAGCAGTTCATTCCCCGGTCCAGGGGTTTAGTGATCGACGATCGTAAAAAAGCTCTAATAGCAGGCACAGCGGTAGAATTGACCTTTGGCTTTACGCGTTTTAATTTTGATCATTTCCAAAGGATTTTAATCTATCGCGACAATTACTACTCAAAAATTAGTCAGCAATATCATCAGGGTGAAGTAAATATTAGAGGCTTAATTGTGCTCTCTTGGACCAATTTTGAGAAAGGCAATGCCGACCGTGAGGATGGTATTAATTTAGGCGTGCATGAAATAGCCCATGCCCTAAAGCTGGAGAATAAAATTATTAATCGCAATCATAGCTTTATACAGCCCAAAGACTATAAAGACTTTCAAATGGCTTATAAGAGCTTCATTGATGGCTATGGTAATGCGCATGGTTTTTTAAGAGATTATGCCAAAACCAATATCCATGAGTTTTTTGCCGTTTGTTGCGAGAACTTTATTGAGCGTCCCAAAGAGTTTCAATCTAAAGTTCCTGCACTCTATCGCTTAATGGTCCGTATTCTTAGGCAGGATCCTGCTGCAATCTATTGATTTTAGCCTTCTTACACGGGTTTAAAGCACTGTTCTATAACTCATTAGACTAACATCAACTTCCAGGTTTTGGCTTCTAAAAAAAGGCCTCTACCCTTCCCTGAGCTTTCTATCTTTGAGCCATGTTCCAAAAGCGATTCTTTGTATTCACACTTTTCCTCCTTTCCTATTCAACATGGGGGCAATTGAATTCTTATGATCTTGATTTAAGAAGTGATACTATTAAGGCCACTTGGAATTATCAGCTTAAACAATCATTAACTAAAGACTCAGCCATTCTTCATTTGCCCTTGCTGGCTTATATCGACAAGACCTCATTTTTAAATCAACAATTACGGGAGTTCCAAGATCCTGATTTACATTTTTCACCCAAAGAGGATAAAGCTTACTTCAGGATTAATCACCTGCTAATTAATGGAGTAGAGTATTCCATTTCTGAGCTTAAAGAGCTGTATGCCATAAAGGTAAAGCCTAATGAAGCCCTAGAAATAAGCATGGCCTTTTCATTTCGCTTACCGACACAAAAAATAACCGGTAATGGTAGAGGAAAATCAAATACGCGAATTATCGACCTCCTTCCGCGTTTCTATGAAAATGCCAGTCAGGCCCATCCATTAAGCTATTACTACGATACCCATTATCCTTTGGAGGAATTTAAGGTGAAGCTTAAACTTGGCCCTGGCATGCAAGTGCTATCTAATCTTAGCGAACATGATATTGAGAACGAGGTCCATATTTTGGCAGGGCAAGCTCGGCAATTACAACTTTTTATGGAGCCCATTTTCCATAAATACCCTTTAGCTAATGGCGGATATTTGTATTTACCAGAAGCGGATCAAAACTTCTACCGTAATTTCTTACTTGCTTTTCAGGAGTCTAGTTCCTTTTTCAAGTCGGAGCTAAATGATTCTATTAATCAGGACCTTAGCTTTGTTTTTTTAGATGAAAAAAAGGGGGAATACCAATCCTCTAAATTAATTGCCTTAAAGCGTCCAAAGGACTGGATTGATTTAAGAATTGATCTTGTGCAAGCTCAAGCGGAGGCGAAACTGCGGTATGCCAAAAATACGGATGGCTGGAATCAGCCCTGGTTAGCCAGAGGCCTTCCCTACTTTTACAAATACCTTTTTGTTAAAAGTCGTTATCCCCAAAAGCGATGGATTCCTTTTCAAAGTCCAATATTAAATGGTCTTTTTGGCTTTGATGCCTTTGACTTCGGATATCAGAATAGATTCCTATTTCTATTTCTTCAAAGGCAAGGCTTAGATCAGGCCTTAGCCACTCCCGTAGATTCGCTTTCGCGATTAAACTATGAGGCGATTTCTCAAGCCAAAGCCTATTTAATGCTAAGTCATCTTAGAGCTTATACCGGAGAACGAACCTTTAAACGTTCCATGGCTCAAATGCTACAAAAGGCTGACAGTCTGGATACTTATGAAAGCTTCCAATTTGGATTAAACTATTTCTGCAATAAAGATCTCGAATGGTTTTTTGGACCTGCCTTGGAGTCGGCCGACCTATATGACTATCAACTTAGGGATTATGAGTATTGTCCTACAGTGAGTACCGCTACCGTTTACAATTCGGGCGATTTGGCTTTACCCTACGCTTTAACAGGATTTAAAGATGGTAAGCCAATAATCACGCAATGGTATGAAGGTCATGATAAGGAAAAAACCGTTCAGCTTTTTCATGATGAATACGATAAAGTGGTGATTAACGCGCATCTAATTCATGCCGAGTATCGACAGAAAAACAACACCTATTACGATCGTTTTTTATTGCCACGGATGGAACCCATTCGCTTCCAACTTTACAACAGTTTTGAAGCAGCAGAAGCAAGTCAGGTGTTTTATGTCCCAAGCATTTATTACAATGCCTACGATAAGCTTTTGCTAGGAGTAAATTTGTCCAATCGATCCTTATTAGTTCAAAAGCCATTCGAATATACCTTGGTTCCCGAATACAGCACTGGTTCTGGAAAACTAGCGGGAACGGCATCCTTTGCCTATAATTGGGTAAGTCCAAAAAGTAGTTTTTTCCGTCAGATAAGGTTAGGGGTTTATTCGCGCTACAATCATTATGACGAAGATTTGGCTTTTTGGCGATTATCCCCCTCTCTAAATTTCCAAATTAGAAAGCCCTATCCACGCAGCCCCTATATTCAAGGTATACGACTGAGGGGCGTTATTTTAAATAGAGAGGTGAGTCCTGATATTCAAGACTTAAGTACGCTACAAACCGCCAGTTATTCGGTGTTTAATGCCAATTATCGCCTGGAATACACCTCCCTATTGAGGCCTACCATTTTTAGATTTCACATAGAAGCTGCAGAACAGTTTACAAAGATGTTTGCGGAATACGATCAAAGGTGGATGTTGCCCAATAAGAAGTGGTTAATATTGAGAGCATTTGCGGGTGGATTTTTAAAGAATGAATTGGCCAGCAATGGTTCTAGGGATAACTTCTATAGCTTGGGTATTAGCGGTACTCCGGATTATTTGTTTGACTATTATTTCATTGGGCGATCTGACCAGGATGGTGTTTGGAGTCGTCAATTCTTTACCACCGATGGAGGTTTTAAAAGTGAGACCAATGCTTTTGCCGATGAGTTCCTGGTGAGTAGCAATTTGAGTATACCGTTTTATGGTCCCTTCGGTGTTTTTGGAGACCTGGCTTTAAGCGAAGAAGCCATTTATTGGGACTACGGGCTGCGGGTCGCTATTCTCACTGATTTTTTAGAGCTGTATTTACCGATGCAGAATCAAGATCGCAATTTTTATTCGGAGGCAAATTACCTTTCCAATATTCGCTTTGTATTGGATCTCAAATTGGGGAATATCATTAATAGAGCCCGACGCGGATTCTATTAAAAAAAGGCCCCAAACAATAGTGCTTGAGGCCTTTGTGGAAATTAGGAAATCTTATTCAGCGAAGTAGCCAAATTTAAAAGAGAGCATCACGCTGGGAGAATTCAAATGACCAGCAGGAATAATATCATTGTTAACCCCTGCAAAGTACATATAGCCACCATTCAGGGCTATTTTCATAAATGAAGCCACATTGAGTTCCGCGCCGATGCTTGGGTTAATCATTAAAAAGGAATCGTCGAAATTGGGCTCATCAAAACGATCATTAACGGGAAATAAACTAATTCCACCGCCGCCAATTGGAAGAGAAAAATTAAGGTGAATCAGCTTATTCGGTTTGTGAATATATCCCAGCCATAATCCTCCAAATCCAATGTCGGCATAATGAGGCTGATCCAAATAAGTGTATTGATGCTCCGAACTCAAGCCCATGCCAAAGCCACCGAGGTAAAAGTTGCCATTTAAGATTGCGGCACCCCCGCCTCCACTGTAAAAGGCAAAGTCGCCATTAAGCGATGCGAATTGCATCATGGGGCCACCAAATCCGCCAATTTTGTGATCCCCATCGAAGAGGGTTTCTGTTTGAGCCTGACTTTGAAAAGCCATCGAAAAAGTTGCTAGTAAAAAGATAAATTTCTTCATGTTTTAGATTTTTTGCCTGCTTATTCTAAAACTATACCAAATTTCTTAGTTCGGCAAAAATATTAGGTTTCATTTGATTTTGAATGCAATAGCCTCTTGACTCCTACCCCAGTCCCAGCGATGACCAAGCAGGCAATACCTGAAATTGGCGTTACTGAGTTCCCTGAATCTGGAGGTATTGGTTGGGCCTCTAAGGCATGAAAATATAAAAGAAGGGCAATGGTAAGCGCGAGTCTTTTCATAGCAAATTATTAGTGGTTTAAATTTTTCCCGAGAGCTTCTTGCTTAAGGCAGATAAATTTTTACAGTTGCCTTATTGGAATTGTCGCTTTTAAGCTGCAAGAGGTAAATACCTTGGACTAAGTCGTTTATCGGAAAGGAAATTTCCTCCTCTAAAGCCATGGACTGACTTCGAAGCACTTGGCCTTTTAAATCCAACAGCTCCACTTCTAATGCGAAGGGATGATTTTGCGGCCTCATGACAATCAAACGATCATTTTGCAAGCGCCAATCGAGATTAAAGTTTACTGTTTGAAATGATCTTATTTCAAGGCTAGCTGCATCATAAAAGTGCAATTCATACCGAGAAGTATTCTTACCAGTATTAGGAAATTGAAGACTAACAAGGCTATCATTTAAATTATAATAGGTCTCTTGCTTTGTATCGTATAGATAAACGATAGTTGGTGATTTAGATCGTGATGAGTCTAAGCTCAAACTGAATTTCCCCGAACTATGAATATTCATCCCAATTGGGACTACAACGGCATCTTTCCAAGGTAAAGATTGTATGCTTAGCTCGTTTTTCTCTTTCAATGAAAAGAGGTTCAGCCCCGAGGCACTGGGCTTTATGGGAGCATCTAAAGCTTGACTAGAATTAAAAGCCGAATCTGAAGAAAAGCGAATTAAGGTAGAAATGCCAATTTCCTCATTCCTTAGGCTAAACCAAAACTGCTGATTTTCAAGCTCCTTTTTGAAGAAAGGTGGATTGGGAACGCTGCTAAAAAGGCGCATAGCATTAGTAAATTGAAGCGACAAAGAAGCTCCACTAAAACTATGGGACACTTGTACCATAAACCCCTGTGCCACATCTACAGCACTATTAGGTGCGTTTCTGCTCGAAAAGGGAACGGCATTGGCCCCTGCTGAATTCCAATTGGCATAGGCCGAACCGGAAGCTAATGGTGTACTTGAGTCCCAAAAATAAACGGTTCCTAAAAGATCGGGATTCGCTTGAATAAAGGACTGAAAGTTTAAAGGACTGGGGTATGGATTGCCCAATAGCAGCCAATCTCCTGCCTGCACTGAATTGAAGTTTATTGAAATAGTGCCATTGTTTAATTGTCCTTTAAAATTGCGTTGATCGACGAAATTCTGTCGCGTTATCGGATTCTGAACGCTCGGAGTAAAAGCGAAACCTAAACCAGGCGCTAAGAGCCCAGAATCGCATTGAACATAACTTTGGTTGATTGGATCAAAGCAGTAGCGATCTGCCTCTAAGCTTTGAGCAAATACCTCTTGGATGGAATCATTTGCCATGGGGCTTGACCAAAAAGAGAAACGCCTATGGTCAACTGCCGTATATTCCTTCTGATAGCTCACTAAGCCGTTTCCTTGGTTTAAATCGGCTTGTAAGGTTTGGAGAATGGTGGCTCCATTTTGAATATTTATTTGTGCGCCATTGCTTATTTGGCCATGAATGCTCAATCGCGCTAAAGGTCCAAGGTCCAAGTAAGAGCCGCTATCAAGAATTAGATTCTTAAGGTCGGCAGGGCTGTTTAGATAAATGCTATCGCCAGCAGCTAATTGCAAGCTTAAGGAATCCGTAAATTCATCCGGGTACTTATTCCAAATACCATTGCTGTAGGTCAATTGATTAAAGCCAAAGACATGGATACTATCGAATCGGATATATTCGGTACTGGCATTATTTCGCATTCTAATTCGAATGCGCAGAGAGTCGGCAGAAATACCAAAATGACTTATTTCCAAATTGTCGAAATCATCGCTTAGCGATCCATAAATTTGCGCTTGTTGCCAAACTTGATTATCGAGGCTAAATTCGGTAAGTAGATAATCTGATCCTTCTAAACTTCCTAGTTCGGATGCTAGAAGGCTAAACCCGACAGCTTTAAATGCGCTGCTATTTATCCAAGGGCTATACCAGATCGCCTCTCCATCTAGGTCGCGACCTTCAAAACGTTCATTTAGTACTTGAAACCAATCGCTTGCGGCACTCAAATTACATTGGGAAACATCCAATGACCAGCTTCCGGTAGAAGGGCTTATAATGGGAATTCCGCTGCTTTGACCAATTGCGCCAAAAGCGTTTTGACCAGTGAAGTTCTCTAAATAGAGATTCGTTTGGGCAAAACAGAATGGACTGATCAAACTAAAAAGAAGAAAGAATAAGGCTTTAGGCATCATAAATTAATTTGATGCGGCTAAACTATTAAGTCCTTTTAGTTCAATTATTTAGAAACGTTTCCGAAATGCTTAGGGAAGTAATTTAAGGTGCTAGGCGTTGTAGAATCCATTGCTTTTCTTTCCGCACGTATAAAACACGATCGTGCAAGCGCGATGCTCGTCCTTGCCAAAACTCAATGCGTTGAGGCATTAAACGATAGCCTCCCCAATGCGCGGGTTTTGGAACTTGATTAGGATATTTTTCGCTATAATCTTTGGCACTTTCCTCTAAAATAGTGCGGGAAGCAATAACCTGGCTTTGAGGAGAAACCCAGGCCCCCACTTGTGAACCATGAGGTCTGCTATTAAAATAGGCAGTAGATTCTGCTTCAGTCAGTTTTTCGACTAAACCTTCTATTCTAATCTGTCGCTCTAATTCTGGCCAAAAGAAACACATACTAGCTTTGGGATTTTCCGCTAGCTCCTTCCCTTTATCACTTTCATAATTACTGTAAAACTCAAATCCTCCTTTGTCTACACCTTTTAATAGTAAAACTCTACTATGTGGCTGGCCATCATTTGAGGCGGTGGCGAGGCTAAATGCATTAGGGTCTTTTGGTTTAGCAGCCTCATAATCAGCATACCAAAGGGCAAACTGTTTTAAGGGATCCTTATCAACCTGATCTATATCTAAAGCGCCAATCGTATAGTCAATGCGTTGATCTTGCAACTTCTCTTTCATGGCCGTGAATTAATATGAAAATTAGTTAAAATGCTCTTTGCAAAAGTACCCATAAGCTACTATCTTCGGTATATCATGATTCGAAATTTCACCGTTCCCGCTAGGGGTAGAATATTAATTGCCGAGCCACTTTTAGGCGATCCAAATTTTGATCGAACCGTAGTGCTTCTGGCGGATCATAATGCAGAAGGAACGGTGGGTTTTGTTTTAAACCGACCGGTGGATTTAGACTTTGATGAATTGGTATTGGATTTTCCTTCTTTTGATGCAGCTATATTTGAAGGAGGACCGGTGCAAGAAGACAATCTATTCTTCCTGCATTCGAAGGGAGAACTAATCCCTGGCAGCGAAGAAATTATGGATGGCGTTTATTGGGGTGGCGACTTGGAAATTTTAAAGGAGATGATTGCCCTTGAAATGGTCGCTCCCGGAGATATTAAATTTTTCTTGGGATACAGTGGATGGTCGGCTGGTCAATTAAACGATGAGTTAGCCTCTAAATCTTGGTTAGTTGCGGAAAGCCATTCGGACCTAATTTTTAATACCGAAATAGAGAGCCTTTGGTCTACCATTATGAAACAGCTAGGAGGCGACTATGCACTTTGGCATAATGCTCCCATGGATCCTAGTCTAAACTAAGCGCTAGCTTTACATTCAATCTTTTTACCATTTCTTGTGCACGCTGGTCGGCAAAGGTTTTCTTGCGATATTTTCCCACCCACTGCAATCCTTGTACACTGTTTGTAAGCCATAACTCATCTGCTTTTTGCAGAGCAAATGGCGAGAACGCCTCTTCTTTAACGGTAAAGCCTAATTGCGGGGCTAGTTCGATAATTTGCTTGCGCATGATCCCTTTCAAACAACCGCTTTCTAAAGGTGGGGTGATTAAATCGTCACCCTTTACCAAGAAGATATTCGCCTTTGTAGATTCGATAACTTCCTTCTTTTCATTTAGAAGAAGAACATCATCCAAATTGTTTTCTTGCGCAAAAACGCCGGCTATGGTGTATAATTGCGAGGAGGTAGATTTTAAATTCCCCAACAAGCCACTGAGTTTATAAAAATCCTTAAAAAGGTCTACCTCAAGACCTTGCTCATTTAGGGTATAAGACGCATCCGTGAGCGGCTCTACCGTAATAAGGAAGTCGATCTCATTGGTTTTTGGACTGTAATAGCCGCCTGCCTTTCGAACTACTAAAATCTTAACCCGAGCACTTTGTTCCTCTAACTGATTAGCATTTAAAGCTTTCAGCATTTGCTCCTCTAAATATTCTGGAGAAAAATCCATTGGAATTTCCATCCGAACAATGCGCATTGAAGCCATTAAACGGAAATAATGGTCTTCCCAAAAGTTGAAGCGCTTTCTGCTGTATTTTAGGGTCTCAAAGATGCCATCACCATAGTTTAAGCCACGATTGTTGACTTGAATGGAAAGGTGTTTATTCCGAATAATGTAGCCGTTGAGATTGTAATTCATATCAAATATTGGCCGGCAAAGGTAAAAAGCAAAAAAGCCCCGAACCAATGGTTCGGGGCTTTCTCTATAATTAATTTTTAAAAGCTTATTGCTTGATAAAGCGTGATGAAGCGCTTCCTTGGTCGGTGTTTAAGCTAATTACATAAACCCCCCTGGCTTAAGCGCGTCTACCGCGATGCGATTCTTGATATCACTAAGCTCACCTGCTAATACCGTTCTACCGGTATTGTCAAGTATCTTAAAGCTGTTAATTTCTAAATCAGCACTGATTAACTCAATATTAAGCACATCATTCGCAGGATTAGGGTACATAGAAACCGAAGCATTAAAGTCGAATTCTTTGGCACTAATCAAGTTCATTTGATAAACTAAACGAGGCGCTACATAACCCAATACAGTATCCTGATACATACGTCCGAACTGAGGTGACATATTTGGATTACTAGCTAAACCAGCCATGTGATAAGTAATTACCGGAGGACCTGCTAATAAAGTATCTGAAGCAATTGGACCATTAGGATCCCACCATTGCCAAGGAGCACCGGTATTGTTAAATAAGCTAGAAGCTAAAGGCTGTAAAACTGGGAACATACCTTCGGCATTGGCAATAGTAATCGTATCAAATGGAGCTGGGAAAATATAATTTACAGTTGCTCCGTAGCGAGCACGTGCCGCTAAAGTGATAGGATCATTATAAGTATTGTTAATCCAAAGACTGTTGTTACCAAGGGCATTTGCCTTCTTTTGGAAGATGTTTGCACCCATTACGTCAACTACATCATCTTGAGTAGTTGGCACAACTACTGTTCCTTCTCCAAAAGGAGCAAAAGGATCACGTACCGCTTGGAAAGAAATCATAGAAGCGTCACCAGCTTCTAACCAAGAAATATCTGCTAAGGCACCACCAAGGTTTACACACATTGAAACATCGGTAGTTTGACCATTGTCGGCATATAAGTTTAGCAAGCCATTTAATCCTTCAATATTTCCAACAAGGTTAGAATCTACAAAGGAAGTAGAAGTAGCTGGGTTGATGAATTTCGGGATTTCAACTTCGGCCCATTTGTCAAGAGTAACATAAGCCAAGGCTACATAACCTCCAGATCCTTCACCAAAAATTACAATGCGATTTGGATCGATTCCTAAATTAGAAGCGTCCGCTTTAAGCACGCGCACTAATTCTTTGGTATCGTGTAATGCACGGTAAACAGCATTTAACAACTGAGCACGACGAACAAACTGGTTTTGATCGAGTGGGTTCCAACCTAAACGGTAGTTTGGAGCCACAGCTACAAATCCTCTCTTCGCTAGTTTTTCACACATTACGATAACCGAGCTATCGTTTTTAGAACCGTTAATTCCACCATTTAATCCTGGAGGAAGGAAATTTCCTGTGTGCAAATAAATCGCAAGCGGACGGTTAGTCGCGGTATCCCCCATTGGACTGTAAACGTCCATATTTAAAGTAGTAACCTTAACCTTAGTTGTGGTATCAAAGGGATTAAAGTGAGATGGTGGAATGGGCTGACCAGTAGCTAATGCCGTTTTGATTGCCGTAACATCTGCAGCAACCGCTGCTGGATCACTTAAATTAGAAGTTAGAAAATCGATATTGGTGGCGTAAGCCTGGTTTGCATTTACATTTACTTGCGTAAATACTTCCGCGGTATAGCGCTGTGCTACAGCCACGCCACTAAAGGCTAAAAGAAGTAGTAATGTTTTTTTCATGTAGTGATTATTATAGTTTTCGAAATTAAGAAAATTATGGCGGTTTATTAATTGAGTTCCACTGTTACTGAGAAGTAAGCTAATCTCCCCACTCTTGGACCTCCGTAAACTTGAAATACTTTATTGTTAAGAACATTCGAAGCACCCAGCTTAAAAATGGTTTTCCAAGGCTTGTAATTGTAACTCACTTGGGCATCAAGCAAATCATAGGTATCAATAAAACCGGTAAACTGAGGTGAGCCCTCAAACAAAAATCCTTCTATCCATTTATAGGTCACGGCAAAGCCGAGAATGTGATCTTGCTTATTTCTAATCTTATAATCACGCCCAGTGAAGCCCAAGTTAAACTTATGCTCTGGCGTATTAAAGGCAGGAACAATAGGGTCGCCCGTTTCGGTTTGGGCCAACTCATCCTTGTAAAATGTTTCGGTAATGAAGTTTGCAGAAGGATTGAGATTTATGGAATTGTAGCTGTAATTACCATTAATACTTAGATGATCATCCAAATAGTAATTTACACCCGCATTAAACCCTTGAGTGGTTACTAAGCCCTCCGCATTAGCGGCAACCCGATAAGCACGCAAGCTTCGGATGCGATCGGTGAAAGTGGGATCGAAACGGGGATCTAATCCAAACTGAAAACCAATAAAGCTAGTGTACCAAGAATGGAAATAGTTTAAGTCGATAAACATCCGCTTAAACAAGGTTGCACGATAACCCACTTCTGCCGTGGTAACGCGCTCTGGTTGAATAGGATCAACATTAAAGAAATCAAGGTTGTCGCGATCCAGGTTTTGCTGGTTGCGGTAAAAATCGAATGAATCGAAGGTAATTAGGGAGTCGTAGCCATTGAGGTTTCCTAATAAAATCGCTCTACCAACATCATAGCGTAGGTATTGATCTTGTAAGGTTGGATTACGAATCGCTCTACCCAAGGAAAAACGCAGGGTATTGTTGGGGTCGATGGTATAAACCAAAGAGGCAGCGGGAGAAAACAAGTAATCAAAGTTTTGATTCTTGTCCATTCTTAAAGTAAAGCTCGCTTTTAAAACCTCGCCAAAGAAGTACTTTTCCACACCATAGTACAAGCCAAATTCGGTGTTGCTTATTTGGCGATAATCTTGAGAGATAATATTACCTACGCTATCGGTAACAATAGAACTAGGAATAACCTCGTCGAAGATATTGCCTCGTGAATTGGGGCGGTATAAGCGGAAATTCCCTCCTACTCTCATCTTATAACCCTCCCAAGGCTCTAAGCTATACTCGCCCATAATATGATAGAGGGCTGATCGATCGAAAAATCGGGATCCACCTTCAGTAAAGGTGCGAGAGGTAACATCATTAAATAAAGAATCATATAAAGCCGAGCCTGGAGCTGGACGATCGGCGGAAATAATATTTAGCAAAGAATCGTGGTAGCCCGCTAATAGATCATTATACTCTCGCAGCAGGTCTTGGTAACCATTGGCAAAGAATGCCGAATCAAAATCGGGAGAAGCCACATTAAAGCCAGCTTCATTTTGAAAAGCATTTGAAAAGCGGAAAGGGGCGCCAGACCAGGCTGAGCTATAAACTTGATTCCAAGTTGCTTCATCGCCTAAAATCTGATCATTCATTTTAAAAGCGGTTAAAACCGCATCATAACTATTGCCAGCATCCTCTACCGTGGCATAGGCACGAACGAAAAATTTATCCTTTTTAGAAACTTGGAAAATATTCTGCATAAACTGAATACCCTGCAGACTAAAGCGGTTTTCGCCTTGGTAAACCGTGGTTCCAGTGCCATAATTAAGGGTGTAATCAAAACGCAGGTCTTTGTCGGTGCGATAAGCCAGATTAATATTCCCTTTAAAATTCCGAGTATCGTAGTTTACTAAATCCGTTTCTTGGAAACCCGGACGGTAAAAAATCCCTAAACCCGGACGGTTATTAAACTTCACGTCCTCAAAGGAGTTTCTTTCATTATTTGAGGCTAGGCTCTCATCACCATAAATGTTTACGGCATCATAGCGACCTGGATTATCCCTAGCCACTTCAGAGCCATCTATGGGATCATAATTATCCGCCTCCCAATCATCGGCACGGAGATAGAATAGGTTGATCTTAAAGGCGAAATCATCCTGCTTTTCACTGAATAGTCGGAAAGACTCAGCATAGCGTACGGCGGTTTCCGAAAGTGCTCTTTCACCAATTTTCTGCGAGAAGGAAAGACCTTGAAAATAAAAGGGATCCTTGGTGGTCATGGATATTACGCCATTAAAAGCTCCCGGACCGTAAAAGGCGGTTGATGCTCCGGCAATGATATCCACAGAAGTGATATCCAACTCATTGGCGCCCAAAAAATTACCAAGTGAAAAGTTAAGCCCCGGTGCTTGGTTATCCACTCCATCAATTAATTGCAGACTGCGCACAGGAGAGGTAGAATTGAAACCTCGGGTATTAATAATTTTAAAGCCGATACTGGCCGAGGTAAGATCTACCCCTTTAAGGTTACCCAGCGCTTCATAAAAATTTGCCGCTGGAGTTTCTTTTATAGCAAGATTATCCAAGGCCTCTACCGTTAGGGCCGATTCGCGCTGCTTTTTGCTTAATCGCTGCTCGATAACATCAACTGCATCTAGCATTTCGCTATCCTCCTGCATGCTTATAAGAATCGTTTGATCTGCAGATTTCACCGTATAAACAGCCTGCTGATAGCCTATAAAGGAGACAGAAAGTTTTAAAGGAAAGCTCTTATTTTTAAGCTCTAAACTGAAATTTCCGTCGAAATCTGTAGTAGTTCCTTGCTTAGTGCCCTCAATTAGGACACTCGCCATGGGGATACCTTCACTGGTTTTGGCATCAACCACTCTTCCTTTAAGCTCCTGAGCGGCAATAGTATGACTAATAAAAACCAGTAATAATCCTATAATAATTCTTCGCACCTTGTTTTCCTGTTGTTATAGTCTAGCAAACTAATTAATTCTTAGCGAAACATCGCTTTACAATGCAGTGGAAATATCTAATTTTGCGCACCTATGATCGATCAAAAGAAAATTGTAGTTGTTTTACCTGCCTATAATGCAGCTAAAACCTTGGAGCGCACTTATAAAGAGATTCCCGGTGACATCGTGGACGAGGTTGTTTTAGTGGATGATAACTCCACTGATGATACTGTTGAAGTGGCCAAGTCTTTGGGAATTCGTCACATTATCCCCCATGAAAAGAATAAGGGTTATGGCGGTAACCAGAAATCATGTTACAATAAAGCCCTAGAACTAGGTGGCGATATTGTTATCATGCTTCACCCCGATTATCAATATACGCCCAAGCTAATTGAGTCGATGGCCTATTTAATTGCCAATGACGTATATCCGGTAGTGCTCGGTTCTCGCATCCTTGGCAAAGGAGCTCTAAAAGGCGGAATGCCTTGGTATAAATATGTGGCCAACCGTATTCTTACTTTAAGTCAGAATATACTCATGGGCCAAAAGCTTTCGGAATACCACACCGGTTATCGGGCCTTCTCTAAGGAAGTGCTGGAGTCGACATCATTCAATACGAATTCCGATGACTTTGTTTTTGACAATCAAATGCTGGCGCAGATCTTTTATAAGGGATTTGAAATCGCGGAAATCACTTGTCCCACAAAGTATTTCGAAGAGGCTTCATCTATTAACTTTAAGCGATCAGCCATTTATGGCTTGGGCGTTTTAAAAGTGAGTTTCGAATATCGTTTGGCAAAATGGGGTCTTATTAAACCCGCTTATTTGGCATAAGCCTTTCGGCGATAGAAGTAAAAGCCATTTTTAGAGTACATCAACTCCGCATCTGGAATTTCCCTTTCCAATTCTAGGGTTCGATTGATCTTGGTTGCGATAAGTACATCACGGTCTATTTCACCATGGTAGAGCCATTCCTTTTTATAGGCCTTAGGATCTATATAAGGCTCTACTTCTCCATAGAAACCGGGCACATAGCTTTTGTAGCCATAATTTATCAGGTAAACATCCTCCTGGCTATACTCCTGAAAAAACTCTACCGCAGCCCGTTGAGATATGCGTTCAACCTTCCCGATAAAGAAGATTAGGGCCGCAAAAACCCAAATGGCATTGCCAAAAAATAAGGTTCGTATGGCAAAGTTTGGACTTCTCTTGCGATACAGCCAATAGACTATGAGACTAATAGTTAAGATCACCGCTGGTAAATAGTCCCAATAAGACCAAGGCACTTCTGCATCTAAATTGGCCATGGCAAATGGATCCTTTTCAAAAAGCGGTCTTATTTCCTCAATATGCATCCCCGCATAGGGCAAGGCTATGGATATGGCAATGGCAATTAAGGCTATTAGACTTACCACTAAGGCGATCCAAATTTGTCTTTTTCTAGGAAACTCCAAGATCTGCCAAAGGCTTAGCGCCGATAAAAAACTGATCGGATAATAGGCCATGGAGCTGTAATGAATAATTTTTGTGCCTACTAAGGAGAATAACACCAGCACTACTAAGAGCAGAATGATCATCCACCTTTGAAAGTCAACTACATGACTGTGAAGACCCTTGATCTTACCCAAACCGCGTAATGCAAAGATACTGGCAGGAAAGCAGCCTAAAAGTAGGACCACAAAGTGGTAGGCCGGGAACCCTTTATGGCCCGCATCACTGGTGGTAAGTAATTCCCATTGACGGATGGTAAACTCCACTATAAAGTCGGGACCATTAAAACTATACTCCACCGCAAACCAAAGTAGAAAGACGCCTAAAGCACTTAAGGAGTAAATGATAAAATCCATGAAGCTCATGCCAAACTTTAAAGACTTGGAGAGGGCATAACTAAGGAGGGTTAATACTACAATGAGGTAAGCTACGGGGCCTTTAGTTAGTATCCCCAGGCCGATAAAAATTCCTCCAACTACCAAATAGAAGCGTGCCGATCGTGATAGGAATATGAAGCTAAGGTCCCTTCTCTTCCATAAAAAGTGAATTAAGAAAAAGAGTCCGTTAAAGATGAAGAAATTGAAATAGGGATCAATAATGCCCGATTTGAAATATAGAAAAGGCAAAGTAGACCCAAACCAACTTAAGGCCCAAAGGAAGCCAAACTTCCGATCCACCATAAACTTTCCGCTGATGTAAAGGAATGGAAGTACAATAATTCCCAATAGCGCATTTGGAAAGCGGGCGGCATACTCCCCTATTCCAAAAATGGTCATGGATAAAGCTTGGAACCAAAAGAATAAGGGTGGTTTTTCTGTGAAGGTCTCGAAGTTAATGGTCATTTGTAACCAATTCCCTCTAAGTACCATTTCACGGGCTAATTCTGCAAAGTTGATTTCATCCCAATCGAAAAGATGCACGCCTCCCAAAAACGGAAGGAAGAACAGGGCTCCAATTAGAATCCAAAACCAGGTATTTTTATCAAAATACTTCACGCTCTCGACTTAAACCACGTGGCATTGGCCCACGGACTTTTAATTTTACTTGAAAGGTAAACGGCATTTATAGCGATAAAAGCGCCCAAGAAGGCTCCTGCTCCAACATCGCGCAGAAAATGCATATTCAAATATATTCGAGAAAAAGCCACTCCCGAAGCAAGGGCAAAGAAAAGCAGGCTTAGGCTTTTTCGTCGGCAAAAGTATGCGAGCACTCCCCATGCCGCAAAGGCTGCTGTGGTATGTCCACTGGGGAAGGAATGATTATAATGCGCTTTTACACCCGGAACCTGACGGAGTTCAATGCCCTCTACTTCTTGAAAATACTTTATTGGGCGGGGCTCATTAAAGTAAGCCTTTAAGGCTGATGAAAATAGCAAGGTCATTATTCCACTAAACACTAGAGCCAATAATGCTCTTCTCTTAAACATTAAGAAAAAAGGAATAAGGACTAAGAAAACCAATCCATCACCCAGGTAGGTGTAAATCGGCATTAGCTGATCTAAAGTAGCATTGTGAAATCCATTAAACCACAACTGAGTTTCCGCCAGGCCATAGCTGGCCGTAAAGTATAGGGCGGTTAAACCAAAGATCAGGGTCGGCGTTAAAAAAAAATTCAGCGACCGAATGATTTGGTTAATGCGCATAGATTAAGAACCTATAGTGTGCAACAATTGGTGAATTTGACTATCCCAAAGGAGTTTATCCTCTTCAATTTCGTCTTCCTCGCTGTGATCCACGATAATAAGGGATGTATCATTGGTGAGTTCATCCACTTCAATTCGAAATTCGAAAAAGTACTTATTGCCTTCTTCTTCGTCTTCAGCCCAACGAAATCGAATGTATTGATCTTTCTTTTTAGCAATACGAAAAGCGTCACGCTCCTCTCCTTCCCAGATAAAAGTGTACTTCTCACCTCTCGAATTAACATCATCCGAAAACCATTCCGACATACCACTCGGTGTGGAGAGATAGGGGAACAACATGGAAGGTGAAGCTTTTACGGGAAATTCAATTTCAAATTTTATTCTATCGGACATGTGATTGTATTATATACTGTAGAGTTGCGCAATATAAAAAAAAGTAGGTGTGAAAAACCTTAAGAAATGTCTTTGTAAAAAAGGATAAGTAAGTATATTTGCCGCCCCAAAACGGCGAGGTAGCTCAGTTGGTTAGAGCGTCGGATTCATAACCCGGAGGTCACGAGTTCAACTCTCGTTCTCGCTACAAATAAGATAAACCCCTCTTTCTGAGGGGTTTATTTTTTGTCCTACGTTCAGGATGAAACTATTTCTATCAAATTAATTCTTTTTTAGTGCTTAACTGGATTTTGACTCTTCAGTTTTCACCTTTCGATAAACCTACTGAGCGGAGGATTCATATCCGCCCGAGGCGGACACGTTTTTGTTTTGGATATTATTAAGTTTACTTAATTGTTGTATGCCATGCGATAAAAAGCCAACACACAAACAGCACATTTGGTTTTTGCCGACACAGAGGCAAACGCTGAAAAAACCAAAAAAGCTGTTTTTAGCCAAACGCATATAGATTAAAAATGAGCGAAGAAATAGTATCAGCAAGTGGAGAAAGAGCAGCAATGGGGGGCTATTTGCCTCAATTTGATGAGTTCGCTTGGTTTATCTATTTGAACCTAATAAATAAAAAGCTTGAATGGATACGAATAGCAGACCCCAAGGCTGAAAAACTGGATGATATACAGTACTCTTCTCATTCAGAAATTCATGCGTACCAAGTAAAATGGACTATCGCTGATGCGAACATATCATTCGCAAATTTTACAGAGTTGCTACCTCAGATAACCTCTAGTTGGAAGAGTTTAAAAACAGCTAATCCTAGTAAAAAAATAATTCCTCATTTAATCACTAATAAGCCTATTTCCTCCCATGACAGCTTGAAAGAAGGCGACGCTAAAATTGGTTCATTTAAAGACTTCTTTTCAGAAGTTTGGAGAAGGATAAAATCAAATCAAACAATTGATGCTCAGTGGAATTCAGTTCTTGGGGAGTTCAAAAAGAGTTCAAAACTCAATGATTCTGATTTTGAAGAGTTTGTAGCCTGTTTTGATTTTCAACCTGACTATAAACAAAAACAGTTTAGTGTTGGAAAAATTAAATATTCTAAGGAAGACGAAGACCTTCAACAGATCAGCAGATTTATAGTTGAAAAGGTTGCCAGCCCAGAAAGAGTCGTTGAATTTACTCGACAAGAAATAATTAAAGAACTAGGTTGGTCTGACAGATTTAAAACAATTTTTAACCATGAGCTAATAGTTGATAGACAAAGATATCAACCGATTCAATCAACAATTGACTTATTAAATTCAAAATTAGAAGAGCATAAAAATGGCTACCTATTTTTACTGGGAGGCCCAGGCTCTGGAAAATCCACCTTATTGAATCAATGGTCGAAAAGTCTAAAATCACGTGTAATAAGTTACTATGCCTTTGATTTTGTTAATCCATCTTCACACAGAAACTTCCATGAAAGAGGAAATGCTACCTATCTTTTATTCGATTTAGTATTTCAATTAAAGGATGCAGGGATATATAAAAGAGACATACTTCCGTATAAAGACTTACTTTTTTTAAAGGATGTGTTCAATGAACAACTAAGAGCAATTGGAGAGGACTTTGCGACAAATGGCCAACCGACCATAATATTGATTGATGGTCTAGATCATGTTCCAAGGGAATATAAATCAACAACAAATAGCTTTCTACGAGAGCTTCCTTTACCATCTACTCTACCTGATGGAGTCTTCATTATTTTAGGCAGCCAATCCTATGAACTTGAAGACATTCAACAGGAAATTAAAACTGAATTTCAGAACGGAAATAGAACTATTCAAATTGATTCGCTTAACAAAGAGGAAGTATACAAATACATTGATAGTATCGATTCTACATTTCAACTTGCCAGTTCACAAAAGTTGCAAGTATTCGAGAAATCACAAGGGCACCCCTTATATCTGTCTTACTTAGTTGATAAAATCAATATGGCAGATTGGATTGACAATACAATCGAATCTTTTGAAGTCATAGATGGTAGTATTGATAATTATTATAAAAAAATATGGGAGCCTATACAGAAAGAAGATAGCCAAATTCAATTCTTAGGTTTAATTGCGAGAATTAATGGTTCAATCAATCTTCAGTTCATTCAGGAATGGGGTTTCCAGATTAGTGTACTAAAATCCTTTCGTGAAAAAGCTAGGTTTCTATTTAATGAATCAGAAAAAACCTTGTCTTTCTTTCATAATTCATTTAAGCAATTCCTTCTTCATCATACTGCCTTAAACTATTTAACAAATGAGTTTGATCCAACAAGCAATATCAAGTATCATAACGAACTCGCTGATTATTATGTAAAGTCAGAAATCGAAAATTCTTGGAAACAGAATCACCATCTATTTCAAGCACAGCAATATGAGAGGTTTGTTTCAGTCGTTACACCAGATAGCTTTACTGAACAACTACTTAACTTCAGACCAGCAGAAGAAATAAAGCAAGATGCAAAATTAGGTGTTGAAATAGCCAGACAAAATAAGGACATCAATGTTCTTGTAAGATATCTGTTCTCATTAGCGGAAATCGAAAGAAGGTTATTCAATATTGATCCTGCATCATTTACAGAAGAGCTCTTATTCCTAAATAAATTTGATTTAGCCAGAGATTATCTAAGAACTGGTAATACCTTACATTGTAGCGAATCATATGCATTCAAAGCATGTCGCTTGTTTATAGAATTTGGATACAAATCTGAAGGAGCAATTTTATACAATTTAGCATATCCGGAAATCATTACAGATTCCGGAATACACATTGATGATTCTCACAGATACAAAGAAATAAGGGACTCTTTAGAAGAATGGATTTATACCTCTCCTTTTTTTGAAACGACTGAGAATATTTTCTCGATAATTGATAATATTAAATTCTCAGGTAGCATCCGAGAAAACAGATTTGAAGAAAAAGAATCTGATTTACAGCTAAGGCTCCTCTCGAATCTTGGTTATAGTTTAGTTGATCAAAATAAGTGGGATGATTTCAATAAAGTTAAAGAAAAAATAGATCACACGTCTTCGAGAGGAAGGAATTCTCTTTTCCAACTAATAAAATATGCCATCGAGCAATGCCTTGACTTAAAAGATAATAGTCGAGCGAATGAATATTTGTCATTATTAACATCTCATTTCACTAAAGAGAAGACAAAACCTGTTGGCAAAATATTCATTGCCGATTTAGTTTACAAAGTCACCCGTGACTTAAATGAAACATATAGCTGGATTAAGGATGTTGAACAACCTTCTAATGTGGGTAGTAAAGATCGGTTGGGATATGATGATTCCTTAGACGCCTTCCTTCCATTAATCAAACTTAACAAATTACTTTACCTATCTGGGAACGGTATTTCTATTACGTCTGCAATTCCATCTGTTGCAAAAGGTACTGATGAAGAAGTCATAGTAGAGTTTGAACGAATGTTATGTATTACTACTCAAATTCTAGCGGAAGGAATTCTTCAAACGCCAATGTCTGGTGATCCTATTAAAAGAGTATTTCCAATAGTTCGGTTTTACTACAAAGAAATATCACACAGAAACAGTTATTGGTATAAGCTAACACAAGCAAAAGGGCAATATTTTGATTTTTTGATATCGGCAGTATCTGAGTTGGGCTCTGAAAAACTAGAATTATTAGGAGATTATTTATTTGGTGAGTTTCAAAATTCTCCAAAATATTGGAGTTCAAGTATCCAACGTGAAATCATCAAATCCCTCTTTAATAATGTGTTTGATGCCGAAAAAGCAGTAATACAGTTGAGATCCTTGGAAGATTCCATGTTGGAAGATCATGATATAGATGGTCGTATAACAGAATGCTTGGCTCATTCAGAAGTATGGTTCATTTTAGGTAAGCTGGAGGAAGGTGAAAAATGGCTCAAACAAGCTATTCAAGAATCTATTGGAGTAGGTTATAGAAAAGACTATCAATTTAGTACATGGATCGAATGGTTAAGAAAAATAAACCATAAAGGCACATCAGGAGCTACTGAAAGAATAAAGTGGTTCTTATCTCATTTAAACCATATTAAAGAAACCACGGAAGGAAGAGCTTATTGGAATGCTTCTGAAGAATTATTAGCAGTAACGTTTGAACATGATTTGAATGATGGTCTTGAACAGGCAATTTGGCAATTAGAAAATGATCTGGTCGATTTTAAAGGTACCATTACTCTTTTTATAAAACATTTCGTCAACCGAACAAAAAGTGAGGAAGAGTTCCAAAGTATTGTTCAACTGTACAATGATTTATATCTGCTTCTTGCCGAATCTTCAGATTCTTCTCTGCTCAATTCAATTCTAGAAAAGGGATATGAAATTTTTAAAGAAGATTTTCTACTAGAACATATTCTCTCCATTATTTCGGCAATAGAAATTAAAGCTTACGAAGAAACTAGACATTACTTACTATCTGAAATTGATGATTTCTATACTTCTAAAGGACTAAAAGCAGGAGATTATTATTCATCATTTAATCTACCTGCAAAAAACAAAAGAAGCAGTTCTAAAAACGCTTCTAATACATTGACTTTAAAAAAAGATCATGAAATTATTGATGAAAATGAAGTGCTAGAACGTGTTACAAATTTTGATGATTTAAAGAAAATTATTCAAGAAGAAGATCAGGCAAATTCGTTTTTTCATTGGTCAAAAGTTATAGATAAAATAACTCCATTATTGTCTTCAGGTCAAATTGAAGAAGTTGCCAAACTAGCAAGAATTGGAAGAAAAGAGTCGGATTTCTATGCCAAACTAAGCGAAGCCGCCTTAAGGTTAGGCAATACTGAACTGGCAACTAGTTTAGCTAATAAAAGTATTGAGCTATCAAGCGAATCAGGATGGGTTAAATATTATGATGGAGGAACAAGAATCAATGCGTTTAATGCACTGAAACAAATCAATCCCGTAATCTCATCCAATAAGGCATTTGAAGTATTTGCCCATGACACTGTGAGCAGTAATTATCCGAGTTCATATATCGAACATCTTGAAGACATTGTTCCACTTCTAACAGAAAATTATGATGAGGAAAAACTTTGGCCTGAAATATATGGATACCTACAAAGATTGATGTCGAATAGTAAGCAGGTTACGGATTTACCTAATCTCCCATCATTAAATCGACCAATCATGGAAACGTTAGTCGATTACTTGGTGTATTTAGCAGAAAGTCCTGTATCGTTAGTAAAGGAACAATCCTTACTGCTATTGTCAAAATACATAAATCAAGATGATGATTATGCCCTGACTCAGTTACTGAATGGTTGTTTAGATGATTACTCATGTGTGGAGGTGATAATAAACTTATCTGCACTCGACTCTCCAAAAGTTCATTCGCTTAAATCAAAGATCAGCAGTTTAGCTCTATCAAATGATTATCAATTAAGAAAAAATGCAATAGACATACTTTCCTCAATAGGGGAAGAAATTCCAACTCCAAAAAGCATTCAATTACCTAAAGTATACTCTTTACATATTCCAGAAAACGGGAAGCCAGATTTTAAAAAAGAGATTGACCCTTTTTTTCCAGAAGTTGATATTAATGACCCCCGAGACTTGATAGGACCGTTTGAATTTTTAATCAAAATTTTATCAGATGAGTCTGGAATTGATGAACTTAACCTTATTTATAGAGCCTACTCTATCATGAAAGAAATTGGTAGAGAGGAAGAATGGACGGTTGAATATGAAAAGAAGCTAAGAAATCATTTGGGAGAAATTTACCTAAAATACTCTTACCCTAGACCGATGGTAATCGCTGCACGTAGAGCTATAATGTACGTCACAAATGAATTAATAGACTCTGGAACAATTGATGATGAGAGAATTCAGAATCTTTTGATATCGCATGATTATGCCGTTCAGTTTTTTAATGAAGTAGATAAACCCGAATTCATTCAGACGATTAAAGAAAGAGATTTTGGAGGCGTTGGCAATCATTGGTTAGATCGAATAGGTGAATCAGATAGACTAGGTGAATCACTTTTAAACTATCATGATGATTTTAAAATAATTGGCGAATACAGCCAAATTAGGAACTTGGACTGGGGAGCTCCAACTGAAGAATACATGAATCAGATTGCTGTTAATGACGAGTTGAAAGAAGATGATAATTACATTTTTGGCTCTGTTTTTCACGAATTGAGTAAGAACTACCATGATATGAGAGGTGGTGGACATTTTATAGTTGTAATTAGGGATCATAGATTCGATCAGTTTGATTTAAAATCTAAATGGATTGCTATTAACCCTGTTTTGGCAAGACATCTTGGGTGGGATCCTGAACCAACTAAACTATTTGCTTGGAAAAGCTCTGAAGGTGAACTAATGGCAGAATCAATTTATTGGTCAAATGGAAATACGAGCATGACACCACGTAAAGATGGAGAGGTTGGAGAAGGATGGTTTGTTACAGTTTCAGAGAATGGATTAAAACAGATCAAATCGATCGAGAAGAATCTGTTTCTTCAAAAGAAGTTAACTAGGTCTAAATATGAAGATTCAGTACTAATGAGTAAGCAAGAAATTAAAGTGACAAGAATTTGAAAATGAATCCATACACATTGCCAAGTCGCACAAGGCAGCAGCACGTTCCAAAACTTGCCAAAGATTATGGCTGCCCCAATTCTGAAGAAAAAAAATGAAAAAGCAAAGGCGTGAAACAACACCTGTACACAATGCCCTTCGGGACACCACTGCCGATAGCCAAACCGTCAGACCGCGCAAAAACCCACACTCATTTATTTAAAAGCAAGCTGCTTTTTTCTAGGATTTTGCTACCAATAGGTTTATCTTGAAGGTGTTAAGAGAAGTCCCATGCACCATTTAGACACAGAGATCGACCGTGAAACATCAATTTTCTTTTTAAAGCCAGACAAGAAAACTGAATCCCTTTTATTTCTTTTAGCTATTGGAACCCTTAACCTGGCATCTTTCGTATACTTTTTCAATTATGTCTTTAGTTTCGGCATAGGGGTACTTGTATCACCTGGTATTCAATTGCTGTCTTTGATCTTTTTGACAATTCTCGTTATCAAACGAAAACATCAGGTAATCAGGATTATGCGCTACTTTTTAGGTACAAGCGAAGAAGACCAAAGGCAAGCGTTTGAACAGGGAAAAAGAAAGTTTAAAGAGAAATTTGCAGAATTGAATGAGCAAGAAATTAAGGCTCGCTTAAAGAATGACCTTCAGCAAGAAGCAAAACAGGCACTCATCGAACTGAAAAAAGAAAAATACGGGCTTTAGCTCCGCCCCCAATTACTTAATCCCTCGCCATTAATCGCAGAAAATAGGTCGGGATTAAATAGATCAAACCTTCTTCAAATCCCCTTCAATGAGCTCGCTTTGGGGAAGACTAGCATCAAAGAATTTCTTTAAGAAAATCATTTGTGGAATGGCCTTCTTTTTACCGTATAGGCCCGCAGCATAAATGGCCACCCCTCCTACTGCCGCAATTGGGATTAACCAAAATCCCCAGATGTTCTTTTCTAAAACAAACTGGCTATAGCTCAACACAAAACCTCCCACTAAAAGCAAGGCACAAATTGAATAGAGGAACATAAAAAAGGTCCACACACCGGCGGCTGGTCCAATTAAAACCCGAATTAAGGTGCCTCCTTCGCTATCGCTTTCCATATTTAAATCCATCTCTGGCGACCAAGTGTGCTTATGCGGCGGTCGGTAGGAAAAGATCAAATGACCATGGGTGTCCTTAAACTTCAAAGGCCATTTATCGGCTTCATTATCTAAACCGCTTTTTAATGAGGCCCGCAGGTCGGCAATGGCTCGTTGATTGCGGAACTTATAGCGCGGCCGCAATTGATATTCGTTTAGGCTTGGTTGGCTCATAGAGCTAATTTATAAAATGCTAGCTAGAGGTGATTGTACAATGGATGGAATTGTAGTTTTGCGGCATGACGCAGGATGAGATCTATATGCTTCGCTGTATGGAACTGGCAAGAATGGGCCAGTACACCGCCGCTCCAAACCCAATGGTGGGCTCAGTGATAGTGCATCAAGGCCAAATTATAGGGGAAGGTTTCCATCATCATCCCGGTGGCCCCCATGCGGAGGTAGCAGCGATTAATCGAGTAGCGAAGCAAGGTCTTTTAAAGCAATCAAAGCTATATGTAAATCTAGAACCCTGCTTGCATTATGGCAGAACACCGCCTTGCTCGGATTTAATTATTGAAAAGCAATTTCCCGAAGTTATTATTGGCACTCGCGATTATAATGCGGAGGTAAACGGCAAGGGAATTGCCAGGCTCCGAGCGGCCGGGATAAAAGTAAGCGAAGGAATATTAGAGTCGGAAGCCCAATATTTGAACCGTAGGTTTCTAACTTTTCACGGCAAGAAACGTCCTTACATTACGCTTAAATGGGCGCAATCGGAGAATGGCTATATGGATATTGACCGCGAGTCAAATGAAAAAGGAATTCATTGGATATCACAACCTGAAAGCCAAACTTTTAGTCATCAATTACGCGCTAAAAACCAGGCTATTCTGGTGGGAAGGAAAACGGTGGAAGTTGATGATCCCAGCTTGGATTGCCGTGCCTTTAAAGGACAAGACCCTATCCGGATTGTAATTGATCCTAAAGGTCAAATCAGCGATAAGGCCAAAGTTTTCAGAGATGCTCATTTCCTTCGCTTTACGGCATCCCCTATTTGGGAGAATGATCGGAAATTGGATGGAACGCTCGGCTTAGAATCGCTTCTTGATTCCTTGTACGAAGAAGGTCTTCAAAGTGTTTTAATTGAAGGAGGCGCTTATACCCTTCAAAAATTTATCGATAGCGATTTATGGGATGAGGCTTGGCTGATTAAGGGCTCAGACATCATAGAAGCTGGACTAAAAGCACCCCAATTAGAATTGAGCCCTAGTCGGAAATTACAATTGGGAAAAGATCAGTTAATGCAGTACCATAGATTATGATTTGGCTATTTCTCAGCATCAGCTGTTCGGTATTAATATTTATTGTTTTCAAGCTTTTTAAAAAGTTTGAAGTTGATAATCTTCAGGCCATACTGGTAAATTATTTCATCGCATTCAGCATTGGTCAAATGCAAGCCGGCGAAGGTCAAAATCCCGCCATGCTTTTTGAGCAAGACTGGTTTAGCTCGGTCATAGTATTGGGTTTACTCTTTATTACCCTCTTCCGCTTAATGGCTTGGGTTAGTCAGAATTACGGCATGGCCACCGTTTCCGTTGCGGTAAAAATGGCGGTAATTGTCCCGGTAAGTTTTGGCATTCTCTATTTCCATGAATCGGCCGGTCCGCTTAAACTTATGGGAATCGTTTTGGCCTTGGTGGCGGTATATATGACCACCTACCAACCCCAAAAAATGAAGCGTTCAGCCACCGCTCTATGGTTTCCAATTATTCTTTTCATTGGCTCAGGCTTTTTGGATGCTTTCTTAAAGTACAATGAGGCGGAGCTTGTACCCAAAATGGATCAGGCTTGGTTTGCTTCAAGTATTTTTGGATGTGCCGGTCTTTTCGGATTAGTGTTGGTCTTATATCAAATGATCTTTAAAGGGAAGAAATTCCCCATTCGCTCGGTTATCGGCGGCTTTGCTTTGGGCATTCCCAATTATGGTAGCATCTATTTCTTGCTTCGCGCTTTAAGTTTAGATGGATTAGAGAGCTCTAGCATTTTTGCTTTAAACAATGTGGGCGTGGTATTTTTAAGTGCCGTAATTGGATACTTCTTTTTTAAAGAACAACTCTCTAAAATTAACCTTACTGGAATTCTACTGGCCATGGTTTCTATTGTTTTGATAGCTTTGGTGCTATGATGTTGGAGTCCTTAAAGGGAGATCATTATAAGACCATTAAAACACCTGGAGAATCATTATTTAAAGATCGAGGATCTAAGTTTATTGGCTTAGCCTTTCCCCTATCAGATGAATCTGATTTTGCAGCAATCCAAGAAAAGATAAGAAAGGAATACTATGATGCCCGACATCATTGCTATGCCTATCGCTGCCAACCACTTAATCCTAAATGGCGTTTTAATGATGATGGCGAACCGGCGCACTCTGCGGGAACCCCAATATTAAATGCTATTCAATCTTGCGACCTTTGGGATGTTGGCGTAATCGTAGTGCGCTACTTTGGGGGAACTAAATTGGGAGTAGGTGGACTTATTAATGCCTACCGTACTGCGGCCGAAGAAGCCCTTAAAAAGGTAAAGCCTTTGGATGTATATTTATATCGTCATTACGAAATTCGTTTCCCCTACTCGGCAATGGATGATGTAATGCGAATTTTACCGCAAACCTTATTTGAAATAAGGGATGAAGCTATGGCTGATGATGCTGGCTATCGCCTGAGGGTGAGGCGGTCACAAAATAGTCAGGCCCTGGAGCAAATAAATGAATTGTATCAATTAAAGATTAAAGAAATCGAAGACCATGATTAAAAGAATCCTATTTCTCGGACTTTTAAGTCTTAGCCTTAATGCCCAACATAAGCACGATCATCACCACTTTGATGGTAAACATTCGGCAGCTAAGATGTTGGACTACCGACTAGATAATTGGCAAGGAACAGAAACCTTAGAATTAGCTAAAAGTTTGCTGGGTACCTTCGATTGGCAATTGGTAGAATATAAAAACTTGAACAGCCCAGGTGGGAATCATATCCACTACTATTTATACTTAGATGGACGGAAATTAGATTTTCAAGGGCTATCCATTCATCAATACAATAATGGTAAACTGTGGATTCAATATCCCGAATTACCCAATCAAGTAGCGAGTTTTAGTCCGCTGGAAGTTGATACTACTGGTTTAAAAGTGGAGTTGAATTGCAATCGCATGCTTTCGGAAGCGGCATTTTTAAGTGTTGATGATCAACTTTTACCTGGTTTCAGCTTAAACTTCTTTGGTGCTGAAGGAGCACACTATCAAAGCTTTGTGGCGGGTAATGAAATATTCAACCTCGCCGACAATCGTCGCTATGCCAATGATACCACCTGCGATGGCTATGTATTTTTACCTGACCCATTAACCACCAATAATGTTAATTATGGTGGAAACTACATCGATAATAATGATGCTGATAATGCTAGCTTAACGGCCTCTCGTTACCTTCAGTCTTTTAGAGGAACCTATGATAATGGTCTTTTTAAGTTAGAGAATAATGATATTAAGATCGATGACTTTAGCATGCCTAATGTGGCACCTGTAACCAGCACGACCGGCACTTTTAATTATACCCGTGGCCAAGATGGTTTTGAAGATGTTAATGCCTTTTTCCACATGTCGGAGTTTAAGACTTATATCGATAGTCTAGGTTTCTCGGCAATACCTGGTGCTCAAGTATCAGTTGATGTCCATGCCCTTTCCAATGCAGATCAGAGTTATTACACCCCTTCAGAGCAAAAGATTTATATGGGTGAAGGTGGTGTTGATGATGCCGAAGATGCTGATGTAGTTATTCACGAATTCGGTCATTCTTTGGTAAGCGGCGCAGCAGCTAATACCAATCGCATTAGTGAAAGAGCGGGAATGGAAGAAGCGATATGCGACTATTTTGCGATTACCTGGTCCTTACACTTCAGTGGAAACCAAAGAGGGAGAGTTTTTAATTGGGATGGTCATAATGCCTTTTGGAACGGAAGGAGCGCCGTAAGCACCAAGGATTATCAAACCTTAAGCTTTAATTCTAATATTTATGCTCATACCGATTTAATGGCTTCTTGCCTGCTCGAAATTAGAGATAATACCAATCGCCAAGTGGCTGATCGAGTAATCTTGGAAGCCCTGTTCACTTTACAAAACAACTCTACCTACGCCGACTTCGCTCGCATGGTTATTAATGCCGATGATGTGCTTTATAGTGGTGCTAACTTTCAGGTAATTAAAGCTGCATTTGTGCGAAGGAATGTTCTTCCGGCCGACTTTAGTATTAACGAGAGTAGCCAAATTGCGGGTATTAACCTTTACAATAGCTTAGGCTTTTTAAAGGGCGAAGCTTTACTAATTGAAAGTGAGAATTCCGATTTAGCCTCATATAGCCTGAGGGACGCTCAAGGCAAGGAAATTGAGGAAGGGCAATTGGAAGGCCGTAAGGATAAGCTAAGCATCAATGTTAGCAGCGGTATTTACTTTCTAAGCGTACGTAACGAAAATGGTCAGTCGGCCTATTTTAAACTTCTTAAATAATAAGGAATTAGAGCAATCCCAATTGCCTTAATTCATCATGATACCAATTTTGAAAATCCCGCAGTTCCTGTGGGATTTCCATATTGGCCTTAACCGATTTTAAATTCGTTCCTCCACCTTCGGAATCCTGATCTAACTTATTAATCTCGAAGCTGTAATAAGCGGCATCCATAAGGCCCTCGTGCCCATAAAAGGTATCCATTTGAAAGAAGGCCATCCGCTCTAGCTTGGCCAATACAGAATCTCTTAAAAGGCTTTGATTTAAGAGGATGGTATCCCCTTGGTGCTGGGTGAAGTTTTTACCCTTAAAGTGAAGAGTGCCCGATTCACTGAGACTGGCTTCAAAATTTGGGCAGGTACCTAAGCATGCGCCTGCGGAATAATCGAAGTTCCACGCCATGGAAGGATCCTGAAGACTTTTATAAATAGTGGGTGAGCAGGCATTTAATCCCATCACCGCTATAGCTAAAAATCCCAGGCGTTTCTTCATATTACTTCTTGTTTCTTCTCTGCTGACGGTTTTGCTGCTCCTGAACTTCCTTCATGCGACGCATAAGGCGGTTTTCTTTTTGCGGTCCCTCCTTTCGCTTGGCAATTTTGGCCTTAATCTTATCCTCATCAATAAAGGAACGAATGGCAAACTGCTGACCGAAAGTGATCATGTTGGCTACAAAATAGTAATAACTTAAACCAGCGGCATAGCTGTTAAACACCCCTAGGAACATAATAGGCATCAAGTAAATGATGTACTTCATCTGTGGGAACTGCTGGTTTTGGGCCGATCCCGTCAGCTGCTGATTCATATAGGTGTAAATGAGGGTAGAAACCGTCATCAATAAGGTGAAAAGACTAATATGATCGCCGTAAAAGGGAATGTCGAAAGGCAGGTCATAAATAGAATCATAGGTAGATAAATCATCCGCCCATAAAAATGGTTGTTGTCTTAGTTCTATCGATGAAGGGAAGAATCGGAAAAGAGCAATTAAAATTGGGAACTGTAAAAGCATCGGCAAACAGCCACCAAGAGGGCTAACGCCGGCTTTATTGTAGAGTTCTAATTGCGCCTGTTGCTTCTTAGCCGCATCGTCATACTTTTCATTAAGCTCATCAATTTCCGGCTTCAATACCCGCATTTTCGCCATGGAACGATAAGAGGTATAGGTAAGCGGGAAAAGAATCATTTTGATCACCAATGCGATAATCAGAATAATTAATCCATAATTGATTCCATAGTCTTCTAACCAGTTAAACATGGTGAGGACTAAGCCACGGTTAATCCAACTAAGGATTCCCCATCCTAATGGGATTAATTCCTCAAAACCCGCTTCATAAGATTCTAAAACTTCAAACTTATTAGGACCAAGATAAATCCCCAAAGGCAAGGAAAGATCGCCCTTGCTATTTCTTGGATAAGTAATATTGGCGGCATAATACTTTGTATGGCCTTCCTCCTCCAAATTGGCAATCGCGAAATCGGCTTTGGCAAAAGGTTCGCCGCGTGACTGGATAATGGTCGCAAAAAACTGTTGACGAAAAGCTAACCAGTCTAAGCTTCCTTCCGAGCTTTCTTCGTCCTTGCTAGTAGTATTTAAACTTTCAACATCCTGATCTTCAATCAGTCGATATTGAAGTTCTGAATTCTGAATTTCATTCTTCTTGTTCTTTTCGTGACGGTTTGCTTTCAGCTCAAAAAGTAGGCTGGGCTCAACATTAGCGAGCATAGCGCTCAGACCATCACTTTCAATCTCTAGCTCAAGTCGATAGTCGTTTTCTGGTAATTTATAATGGTAGGTCAAGCTGGCACCATCATCTGTAACAGCTTGGAAGTCCACAAAATCTACCCCTTGATCAAGAATGCTAAACTGAATATCAGCGGTGCTATTAAGCTGTCCCGCCTGCAGATTAAAGCCAAAGTTGCTATTCTCCTTAATAAGATAGAGCGGCAGCGAATCGTAAGTTTTATACTGCTTTACCTCCGCTTCCACAATTTGAGCGCCCATGCTCGAAAACTTCAATTTTAGAAGATCGTTTTCTAAGCTTATAAAGGAAGTCTCTTCCTGAGCTAGCATTTGCTTGGCAAAAGGGCCATATAAAACCATGGCTTTCATAAGTGCCATGCTGTCACCAACTAAGGTATCAGTACTTGGCTCTAAAACAAGCTCGGGTTCTTGCGAGATTTCAGGTTCAACTACCTCTTCCACCGCCGTTGAGTCAGCCGCTGCACCGGAAGCCGCCGCAGTTTCTGCTGGAGGCTGGTTGAAAATGGTAAAGTAAATGATGATAGCGCCAATCAGAAGGAAACCTACGATTTGGCTGATATCTAACTTCTTGTTCATTTTAAGAATTTTCGTTTTCGCTGTATTTTAAGGCAGCGGCTACAAATTTTACAAATAAGGGATGCGGGTTTGAAACCGTACTTTTATACTCCGGGTGGAATTGAACGCCCATAAACCAAGGATGGTCTGGGATTTCAACGATTTCCACTAAATCCATATCTGGATTTAAACCCGTGGCAATCATGCCTTTGGCTTTAAAATCCTTGAGGAATTTATTGTTGAATTCAAAACGGTGGCGGTGGCGTTCGCTAATTAAATCGCGACGATATACATCGTGAGCGATACTTTCTTTCTTTAATTTACAATCGCAAGCGCCTAAACGCATGGTACCGCCTTTTTTGGTAATATCCTTTTGGCTTTCCATAAGGTCTATTACTGGATAGCTACTTTCCGGATTCATTTCGGTGCTATTGGCATCTTCCATCTTAAGCACATTGCGGGCAAATTCGATTACCGCAGCTTGCATTCCCAAGCAAATGCCTAAAAAAGGAACCTTGTTCTCGCGGGCATAGCGAATAGCATCTAATTTGCCATCAAATCCTCTTTCGCCAAAACCTGGAGCCACTAAAATTCCATCCAAACCGCCGAGGGTTTTCTCTATGCTATCCTTTGATAAGTTTTCTGAATGAATCCAGCGAATTTTCACCTTGGTTTCATTCGATGCTCCAGCATGGATAAAGGCCTCCGAAATAGATTTATAGGAATCCTTTAGCTCAACATACTTTCCAATCAGGCCAATCTCTACTTCGTTTTTTGGATAGCGAAGTTTATAGAGGAAGTCCTTCCAATTTACCAGATCTAAATTATCTTCAATGGGTAGATTAAGCCTTTTGAGCACCACCTCGTCTAAATGCTGATTGCGCATTAAAATGGGAACCGCATAAATGGTTTCGGCATCTATACTTTGAACTACCGCTTCCTTCTTCACATTACAGAAAAGCGCCAATTTCTTGCGAATATCCTCACCTAAATCATATTCCGTCCTACAAACTAAAATATCTGGCTGAATACCCGATTCCTGCAGTTTCTGCACCGAGTGCTGGGTTGGCTTGGTTTTCATTTCTCCCGTGGCCGCTAAATAAGGAACCAAGGTGAGGTGTACTACCAAACAATCGTCTCCTAACTCCCAACGCAACTGACGAACCGCTTCGATATAAGGCAGGGCCTCTATATCTCCAACCGTTCCACCGATCTCCGTGATGATGATCTCAAATTCACCAGTATTGCCTAAAAGCTGAATACGACGCTTTATTTCATCGGTGATATGAGGTATAACTTGTACGGTTTTGCCTAAAAAGTCACCCCTTCTTTCTTTATCAATTACGGTTTGATAGACTCTTCCCGTGGTAACATTATTGGCTTGTGAGGTAGGTCGATTTAAAAAACGCTCATAATGACCTAAATCTAAATCCGTTTCGGCACCATCATTAGTTACGTAACACTCCCCGTGCTCGTAAGGGTTTAAGGTACCTGGATCAATATTAATATAGGGATCTAACTTTTGGATGGTCACGCTATAACCCCTTGACTGAAGGAGTGTTGCGAGTGAGGCGGAAATAATACCCTTACCTAAAGAGGAAGTAACACCGCCGGTTACAAAGATGTATTTTGTTGATGGCATAGTAATGGAGACCTACATTGGCTTCTGAGCCGCAAAGCTACTAATAATAGAAAGTTTATTGGCCTTTATCAAACTAAGCCTTCAATGATCTTTTCAATACTTATACCTTCCGCTTCAGCCCGGTAGTTTTTAACTATACGATGGCGAAGTATCGGTTTGGCGACTGCCATAATATCTTCTGCATCTGGACTAAACTTCCCTTGCAAGGCAGCATGGGCCTTGGCCGCTAAGATTAAGTTTTGTGAGGCACGCGGTCCGGCACCCCAAGAAAGGTATTCTTTAGTTACTTCCTTGGCCATTTCGGTATTAGGTCTTGTAGCTTGCACTAAACGGATGGCGTATTCGTAAAGGTGATCACTCACAGGGATTTTACGCACCAATTGCTGAAACTTCAGAATTTCATCAATGGAAAGTATCTCTTTAATTTCTTGCTCCACACCAATGGTGGTGTTTTTAACGATATTCACCTCTTCCTCGAAGCTTGGATAACCTACTTCAATATTAAACATGAATCGATCCAATTGCGCTTCTGGCAAAGGATAGGTACCTTCTTGCTCAATGGGGTTTTGAGTAGCTAAAACAAAGAAAGGCTTTGCCATTTGATAGGTATGTCCGCCAGCCGTAACCGAACGTTCCTGCATGGCTTCAAGCAAGGCCGATTGCGTTTTAGGGGGGGTACGGTTTATCTCATCCGCCAAAATAATATTGGAGAATAAGGGGCCTTTTACAAATTTAAACTGACGATTCTCATCGAGAATTTCAGCTCCTACAATGTCGGAAGGCATTAAGTCTGGGGTAAACTGTATACGACGGAAACTAAGGCCTAAGGCTTGGGCTACGGTGTTTACCAATAAGGTTTTTGCCAATCCTGGCACCCCAACTAGCAATGAATGTCCTTTGCAGAAAATTGAAAGTAAAAGGAGGTGAATTACTTCATCCTGACCAATAATTACCTTTCCTATTTCCTTTTTTAGCTCCCGGTACTTATCACCTAAGTCCTTCACCATTTCTACATCACCGCTGTTATTCTGCATAGGAAGAATTGTTGATCCATTGTCGTTGAAAAGTGCATTGCAAATAATCGTTATTTACACGCACAAAAGTGTCCTTAATTTTATCTCTGGTCCAGTCTTCAAGCACTTCCTGCTTTTTCATCGCCAAAGCAATCTGCTTTATTCGTTGGTAGTCAGTTGCCATTTCCGCAACATGCGCTTCTGAGCGATCAATTAACTTAATGAGTTTATAGCCTTCCTTCTCATCGGGAGTTCTAAAGAATACGGGCTCCGAAATAGTTCCTTCTTCAATACTTTCTAAGGCATAAAAAATGCTTTTCTCCAATTGACCGGTTTCCCATTTACTATCGCCTGTTTGGGGATTCATCACCCTGCCGCCGTTTAGTTTTGAATCTTCACTATCCGAATACTCTTCAGCTGCCTCTGCAAAGTTTAAACTATCGGCTAAAATCAGGGCCCGAACGCTGTCTAGAGCTACTTTAGAGGCCTCTAAGTTCTCCGCCGATATTTTTGGTTTAATGAGGATATGTCTTAAATCGAGCTCCTGCCCTATCTTCCTTTGGACTTGCACAATGTGATAGCCATACTCCGATTTAAATGGATCAGAAATTTCATTGAGTGCAAGGTTAAAAGCCACTGCTTCAAACTCCTTTACAAATTGTCCTCTTTTTATCCCTTTGTATTCCCCGCCATTTCTAGAGCTTCCCGGATCCTCTGAATAAAGCACCGCCATAGTGCTAAAGGAAGATCCATTTTCTATGCGACCCTTTATTTCCTTAAGCTTATCGATTGCAGCTTGCTTGGCTTCTGCACTAACCTCTGGATAAACCACAATCTCTGCATATTCCACCTCCGCATTAATCAAGGGAAGACTATCCTTGGGAATACTTTCATAAAACTCCCTTACTTCCGAGGGGGTTATTTCCACTTGCCCATTAATTTCTTGAAGCATTCTTTGGGCGGTAAGTTGGTTGCGGATTAAAGGTGTCATTTCCTCTTTAATCTCCAAAACGGATTTACCATAATACTGCTCCAATTTAGCCTGAGAACCAATTTGTTGAATAAACACTTGTATCCGGCGTTCGATATTAGCTTGTACTTCTTCTTCACTTACCTCTACAGAATCCAAGGCCGCCTGATGCAGTAAAAGCTTTTCCATCAAAAGGTCTTCAAAAACCAAACACTGATTAATCTCCAAGGCAGGATTCTGTCTTTTTTGAGCTTCTGCGCTTTGATCTAAATCGCTTTTCAGGATGATCTCTTTACCCACTTGGGCAATTACGCCATCTATCAATTTGGGTTGAGCCTGGGCTGAAAATCCCAAGAAAAGTAAGAGGCTTAATAGTTTAAGGATAGGTTTCAAATTCTTTCTTTTTTAAGGCGTCATTAAGAAGGTTTTTCTCTAATTCTGCAATAAGAGCCAAACGTCTTTTATTCAATAAGGTACTACGAATCACTCCTTTAACGTAAATTAATGGGGAAACGCCATTTTTAATTTTGTAAGATCGGATTTCCGCTAAGTACAATAATCCTTCTTCTTCTATTTCAACAAATTTATTCTTGGTTAAAAAGTCTTGTTGATTATAACTACGAATGGGAATCAAACGTTGAAAATCAGTGAAGCTCATCCACGCCGTATCTTCTAGTGAAAATACGCGAGCATAACTTAAGGCATAATCCATTAATTCCGCTCTATCCTCTGGCTTAGAAGATTTAAAGAGTTGGGCTAAATCATCAATATCGGGAGCATCTAAGGGCACGGCTAAATACCTTAACCTTAAGATATTTTCCTTCAACTGAAAGTTCTCTAAATGATTATCGTAGTAGTCCTTAATTTGTGGATCGGTGATGGTCGTGTCTAAACGGTCATCTACATACTTTTGTAGATAAGCGAATTTTAGCAGGTCATTGCGGTATTTCTCAATCTGTTCTTCAAATTGCTTTTGCTCCTCAGTGAGATTGAATTCCGCTTTATAGATCATCAACTCATTTTTTGCCCAAACATTAATGTAGTTCTGAACAAAGTTGACACTATCCTCCGAACTCAGATTACTCGGGGTAATATCGGCTAATTCGGTACTATACAAATAGGAATCATAAACCCTGGCAACCGCAGGGCCTTTATCTTCCTCTTCCTCCTGATTTAGAAAAAAAGTACAGGCCCCAGTCGTTAGCAGGAGGCCTGTATAAATGATTAATATGCTAAATTTTTTACTCAAGTTCTTTTACAACTTCACTAAGAACGTCCTGGTTGATCTTAACCGTATAGCGAGCTTTCAGACTTTTAATCCACTCTTCTTCCAAGTAGTTTTGGTAATCGCTTACAACTCGGCCTTTCGCTTCGCTAAGTTCCTTTTGTCGAGCACTCTGAATATCGAGGATAACCGCTTGCTTAAAGCGACCATTAAACTCCTTTACCGCCGTTTTTCCCGGCTCTTCCTCGCTTAGTACAAGTTCCTTCCAATCAGCTAGTTGATTTGCTTCCGCTAGAGCGCTATCAATATTTAGATTGAGCTTTGATTCGATATTTAAATCGGTCATAACGCTTTCGCGACTATTGCCTTTGGCTAATTTTTTAGAAGCCTTCTTTGCAATTTTCTTACTAGCGGCATCCACCAAATACACTTGGTATCGATTGTCCCATTGATAGGAAGATCGGTTTGCTTCAAAAAACTCTTCCAGTCCTAATGTATCCGCCATTGCTTTACGCCAAACCTTTTCTTCGGTTAAATCGAATAGCAGTATTCCTTCATAGTACTCGCGTTCCAAGTTTCTAAAATCTGGGTACTTCTCGGATAATTTGCTTTTCTCATAAGCCAATAACTCTTCTTCCTGATAATCTTTTAACAAGCGATAAAGCTGATTGGCCATATTGCCTCCCCGTCCATATCGAGCCTGACGGTTAGCGATAATACCCAAAAGGTCTTTTACCTTATACTGATGCTTTTCGAACTCAAAAATGATGGCTTCCTGATTGCGAATTTTAGCCGGCAGTTTATAAGATCTGGTTAGGAAACCCTCGTCAACTTGACCAAATAGCTTCTCGAAATTCTTAGGATACTCCTTAAACTTATAATCCTTCTTAATTCTGCGCATCACCGACACCTGGCTTTGACGAGCACGATCATCTCGTTCAACCTTATTGCGAATTTGACCTTCAACCGATTCGAAGTCATCAATTCCAATTTTGTCAATAAGCATAATAATATGCCAACCCACCGGAGTTTTTACCGGCTCCGAATACTGACCACTATCTTGCAATGCAAAGGCGGCAGATTCAAATTCTGGATACATTTTATTGATTCCAAATTCATCTAAAACCCCACCAAGTGGAATGGAGCTTTTATCCTCAGAATACTGTTTCACCAAGGTGCGGAAGTCGGCACCTTCCTCTAGTTTTTGATAAATCTCCTCGATCTTTTTCTTAACATCCTCACGCTGTTGATTGCTAGTTTTATCATTATCAACTAACATTAAATGCGCAACTTTTACTTTACCGCGAGCTTCGCGCTTATCCATTGGTTTTACAATATGATAACCGAATTTACTGCGTATTGGCTTCGAGATTTTACCCACACGAGTTTCATAAGCGGCTGTTTCGAAAGGATAAACCATATCAAATACGGTAAAATATCCAAGGTCGCCCCATTTCTTGGCGCTATAGGTATCGTCGGAAGCGTTCTTTGCTACATCTTCAAATTTTTCGCCCTTCTCAATCTTTTCTTTCAGAGCAATAATCTTATTGTAAGCCGCCAAGGTATCTTCTGGTGTAGGGTTTTGCGGTAAAGAAACCATAATATGAGAAGCTCTAATATCCCATTTCATGCGGCTATAAGCCTCTCTAATTAATTCCTTTGTTACATCCTTATCAGAGAGATAGGGCTTTGTAAGCTGCTCACGGTAATTCTTAAACTCGCGTTTAAAGGCTGGCATCGTATCCTTCCCTAATTCTTTAGCCTCATGTACTTTCAACTTAAAGTTGATGTATAGGTCTAAATACTCCTCGGGTGTTTTAGGGTCGATCTCTTCCCCAATATCACGATTCTTGTTGTAAACTGCCATATACTCTTCGGCAGTTACGGTATCATTTTCTACCGTAAACAAAACTTTCTTATTCAGCTTTTGGGCATTGAGTCCTCCTGCCAAAAGGCAAAGGCTCAGAAAAAGTGTGTACTTCTTCATCATGTTTAACAGAGTTTATTTTCGGCTATAATTTGGTGATTCACGGGTAATATGCACATCGTGAGGATGACTTTCGTTAACCCCTGCCGATGTAATTCGCACGAAAGTGCCATTTTTTTGCAAGGTGGCAATATCTGCAGCGCCACAATATCCCATACCGGCACGTAAACCACCGATAAATTGATACATAACTTCGCCCACCTCACCTTTATAGGCTACTCTACCTACGATACCTTCTGGCACTAACTTTTTTATATCATCTTCCACATCCTGGAAGTATCGATCTTTTGAACCTTGCTGCATGGCTTCAATGGAGCCCATTCCGCGATAGGTTTTATAGCGACGACCTTCATAGATGATCGTTTCTCCTGGCGCCTCGTGGGTGCCTGCTAATAATGATCCAAGCATTACGGTGTCGGCTCCAGCGGCAATAGCCTTAACGATATCACCAGTAAAGCGCACTCCTCCATCGGCAATAATAGGAACATCGGTTCCTTCCAATCCCTTACGGGCTTCCATTACCGCTGTTAATTGAGGTACTCCTACTCCTGCTACCACTCGCGTAGTGCAGATAGATCCTGGGCCAATACCTACTTTGATTGCATCCGCTCCAGCGTCGGCTAAATAACGAGCTGCTTCAGCGGTTGCTACATTACCCACTACCACATCTAAACTTGGAAATTTAGCCTTCACAGCCTGCAAAGCCTTTACGACTCCTGCGGTATGACCATGGGCGGTATCGATAATAATTGCGTCAACATTAGAGCCTACAAGGGCGCTTACTCTCTCGAGAATATCGCCAGTAACACCAACGGCAGCGGCTACTCTTAAACGACCGTAATCATCTTTATTCGCATTAGGCTTTATATTCGACTTTGTAATATCGCGGTAAGTGATTAGTCCAATGAGGTGATTATCCTTATCGACTACGGGTAGTTTTTCAATTTTATGCTTTTGCAGAATAACTTCTGCTTCCGATAAACTGGTATTTTCAAAGGTGGTAACCAAGCCTTCACGCGTCATTATCTCAGAAAGTGGTCGATCATCATCCTTTTCAAAGCGCAAATCGCGATTGGTAATTATACCTAGGAGCTTTTTACCTTCATCAACAATGGGGATTCCGCCAATGCGATAATCTCTCATCATTTTCTTGGCATCGCTTACCAAAGCTGTTTCGTTAAGGGTAACGGGGTCGAGAATCATTCCGCTTTCCGCACGCTTTACATTACGCACTTCAACAGCTTGCTGCTCAATGGTCATGTTTTTATGCAAAACCCCAATACCTCCATCCTGAGCAATGGCAATGGCCATGGTTGCTTCTGTAACCGTATCCATGGCTGCCGAGATAATCGGTGCCTTCAATTTTATATTACGGGTAAAACGACTGGATAGATCAACTTCGCGCGGTAAGACTTGCGAATAGGCTGGTACGAGAAGTACATCATCATAGGTAAGACCTTCACCCATGATTTTATCACTGAAAGTTGACATAGAGCGCTTGCAATTAGAATTAAATTGCACGCAAAATTAGCAATTAAATAGAGACCAATAACCATTGTGCTTGGCATATTAGCTAAGCTTATCTTAAAATAGAAAAAGCCCCTCTAAAAAATAGAGAGGCTTTTAAAAATCGCCTTAACCAATTTAGCGAAAAATCTTTAGTGCAAAGCTTGTATAAAACCTTAAAGCTCTGATGTCTATTATCTTATCAAGGAGAAGTTTCCTCTGTCTTCTTGCTCTGCGCCTCCCGGTGTTTGATACTTGATATAATAGATGTAAACACCTTGTGGAGCATCGCCTCCTTCGTAGTTACCATTCCATTTCTCATCAGGATCACTGGTTTCAAATACTTTCTTACCCCAACGGTTTAGGATGTAGAATTGATAGTTCTCAACTTCTACTTGTCTTAAAGAAGGTCCATATACCTGGTTCTCTGGAACCGAACTTCCTGGACGGAAGGCCGTTGCCAAATAAACCTTAGCATCTTGCTGCGCACAAGCCTGATTGGAAAGTACACTCATTGGTCGTCCTTGATTGTCGATTATACCTTGTGGGTTGCCCGCTTCTACCGCTCTTACATAGTAGCAGAAATCACCAGCTAAGGGATTAGCCTCAATTAAGTCGGCAATATCATAATCGATCCAAGTGGTATCCTCTCTTCCATTGGTGGAAATATTCTCACCAACCTTCTTCCAGCTAATGCCATCGGCAGGGCGACGGTAAATCTCATAACGCTCTACTACTCCACCCCAACCGAGGTAGCGATTCCAGTTTAAGCGATTGGTTACATCTTCAGCCGAGCGAACTCTTAATCTTAAATTTCCAGAGATATTACTAATGGTATCGTAACCACCGCAGCTATCCGTTGCCGTTACGCGGTAGAAATACTGGAAGCGATTGGCATCTACACCAAAATCTTGGAAGTCGATGATATAAGGTGCCTGGGTAGGTTTACCTAAAGTGGCTATAGTGCGATAAGGGCCATAATACTCCGGTGCTCTCTGGATTTGGAAGCTTCTAACATCGGCATTGCCATCGATATATACTTCAAGATCAATAGAGTTACGAGTAAAGTCATTGGTAACCCTAGAGATATACAATTGCTCCGATTGTTGTGGTACCGCAGCCTCAACACACACGGTGTTGGAGGTAGAACTAAGGTTGGCAATGGTATCGCGAGCTTCAATTACGTAGCAGTAACTGTAGCCCTTCTTAATCACATTCTGACGGAAAGTGGTATCATCTGGCGAAGCAGTAAAAAGAATAGTTGGTGGTAATACCGTTCCATCATCTTCGGTAATTTGCGTCCAAACGCGGTACTCATGCACCCCATTCGGGAACTCGCGGTATTCATTCCAGCTTAATCTCGAATAGCCTTCACATTTATTAAGGTAATTCCTTAGATAAACAGTGTTATATGGCGTAACCGCTAAATCATCACTCTGATTCCCGCAGCTATCTACCGATACAATTTTAAATTGCTCCGAACGCGTATCGGCCATTGAGCCCGTCCATTCATAAGGCATGGTGGCTCCGGCTGGAACCGTATCAACAATCACCCATCCATTTTGAGGATCATTATGCAATAAATAGAACTCAATAATATCGCCGCCAGGATTGGCGTCAAAATCGACTAAGGCCTTATTGTTCTGATTTACTAGGACTCTACCGAGTCCAATATTGGTAGTATTAGTGCGATCTTGGAAACGACCGGTATCCTGTGTAGATCCTGCCGAACAGCCTACGATTGTATCCGGTACTCGGATTTGATAAGCCACCAGCATATCGCATACACTGACCGTATCGGTATAGGTATTACTTGTGGTTTCACCTAGTTTCTGCCAATTCTGACTTCCTTGAGGTGCTTCCACCCAGACTTCATAAATATTTCCTCGACTGGGGTCTAAACCAACACCATTATGATCGGTCCATGTCAACTGGGCTATTTCTGGACTACCAGGAGGCAAGGCAGTTAGCGACATGGTCATGGTTGATATCACCGGGCTAGGTAAAGAGATAAAGTCACAAGGACCAGTACTCATTTCCATGTAGAAGTAACTCGTTGGACCTTGAGAAGCAACTTGAGTCGTTAGGGTGTCATAATGCGGTACACTATCTACGACAGTCCAAGGGCCAGTGGGCGAACTCGAACCATAAATGCGGTAGTAATTAAACTCCAAGATACTATCGAGTTCAGGTTGTCCCCAACTTAAATCAATAGAGCCATCAAGGTTTACACTCGAACATTGTAAATCCGGCGGTGTAGGATCACCCGCAATTACTTCAACGATAATGGTTGCTAAACCCACTTTAGGCGCGGCACAACCATCATCCTCCATTCGAACCGTAAAATAATAGGTATTAGAGGCGGTACCACAACCACCAAAATTGAGGTGAACACAATCGGGAATCCAAAAGAACTCCACCGTATTTTGAATCACACTACAATAGGTACCTGAAGAATTAAAAGAAGTTAAGGTCGCACAAGGAGCGGCACCATTACAACCCGTGTTTGAAGCATAGTTATTGCTATTTAATTGTAGACCACCGGCTTTCATACAAATTTGTTGGAAAGATCCATCTGCCCGCTGATCTAAATCTCGGGCAACTACCCTAAACTGGACCGTATCTTGAGGATAGGTGCGGATGCGGTAAACATTTCCAGTGCGCTCTACATTTTGATAAATGGCGGTATCTACTTCTGCGGAAGGGGTGCTAGGGTTGACGGGGCAATCGCCCGTACTTAAATAATATACTGGTACATCCCGATATACCTCGCCAATGAGCTGTCCACAGCGGTATTCTTTAATTACCACACAGGAGGCATACCAGCCTTCAGTGGGGTTATTAGCTAAAGTTGTTATTTCTCCTGAAAAGCGATCTAAGGTATTTGGACCATTATTCGGATTCTCTGATCCATCAGGAAAGGGCGCACCTAAGCTGTAACCGCTATTCCATGAAATATTTTGATTTGCACCTAATTTAGGCATGGCCCAATCAAAAACAAGACTATCGATATCCTTATCTGCCGGAAGGTGATTAAACTCAAATAAGAAGTTAGGGCAGGTTACGGCATTGGCATCCTGATCGAAGGTTGGGCTATTGTCGTAGCAAGTTGAAGCATTTAAAGTAACCCCGTTGGGATCGGTATAAGGATACATCACTGAGCGGAGATAATAGCCGGTATTTCCGCCTGCATTTTCCAAGGTCGGTCGGGCAAAACCGGTCCAGCTAAATTCCCAACCATTGGCGGGAGGAATTCCATTTAGAGCTACAGGTGCACTTACAAACACAAATTTCTCAATCGCTCCGTCATCTCCACCTGCACAAGTTAAATTCAAGGCACTATTCGGACAATCGGGTGAAACATCCGTTTGTGAAACAAAATTACAGGTAATGGGAACTGGTCCGGATATTGTTTTGGGGGTGGTAGTAATATTGGCACCCGTACAATCGCGGTAGAGCGTTAGGGTAAAGATGTAATTTCCATTTCCTGCGCAACGCCAGTAAATCTCACCACCTAAATAATGGGAGGCATCTAAAGCGGGACTAATGAAAAGGATAAGTAGGACTAATAATCTTTTGTAGCTCTTCATTTAATAAAGTTTTGACTAAAGTAGCGGATGCCCTTAGGCGAAGGAATAGTGGTTTAGCTAAAAGGGCTTTTGAAAGATTGTAAAGGGCTTTACAGGTATCTAAAAAAATAAAGGCTCTCGTTTAAGAGAGCCTTTATTAGGTTTGAATGATTTATCGATTAGCGGACTAAAGAGAAGTTCCCTCTATCCTCTTGTTCTGCGCCACCTGGCGTTTGATACTTGATATAATAGATGTATACACCTTGTGGGGCTGCACCACCTTCATAGGTTCCATCCCATTTCTCATCAGGGTTATTAGTTTCAAAAACTTTCTTACCCCAACGGTTTAGGATGTAGAATTGATAGTTCTCTAATTCAACTAATCTTAAAGATGGACCATAGACTTGGTTCTCTGGAACCGAACTTCCTGGACGGAAGGCCGTTGCCAAATAGACTTTAGCATCTTGCTGCGCACAAGCCTGATTGGAAAGCACGCTCATTGGTTGTCCTTGATTGTCGATAATACCCTGTGGGTTACCCGTTTCTACCGCTCTTACATAGTAGCAGAAATCACCTGCTAGAGGGTCCGCCTCAATTAGGTCGGCAATATCATAATCGATCCAAGTGGTATCCTCTCTTCCATTGGTGGAGATATTCTCACCAACCTTCTTCCAGCTAATGCCATCGGCAGGGCGACGGTAAATCTCATAACGCTCTACTACTCCACCCCAACCGAGGTAACGATTCCAGTTTAAGCGATTGGTTACATCTTCAGCCGAGCGAACTCTTAATCTTAAATTTCCAGAGATATTACTAATGGTATCGTAACCACCGCAGCTATCCGTTGCCGTTACGCGGTAGAAATACTGGAAGCGATTGGCGTCTACTCCAAAATCTTGGAAGTCGATGATATAAGGTGCCTGGGTAGGTTTACCTAAAGTGGCTATAGTGCGATAAGGACCATAATACTCCGGTGCTCTCTGGATTTGGAAGCTTCTAACATCGGCATTGCCATCGATATACACTTCAAGATCAATGGAGTTACGAGTAAAGTCATTAGTAACCCTTGAGATATACAATTGCTCCGATTGTTGCGGTACCGCAGCCTCTACACACACGGTGTTGGAGGTAGAGCTAAGATTAGCGATGGTATCGCGAGCTTCAATTACGTAGCAGTAACTGTAGCCCTTCTTAATCACATTCTGACGGAAAGTAGTGTCATCTGGTGATGCGGTAAAGAGAATAGTAGGTGGTAATACCGTACCATCATCTTCGGTAATTTGCGTCCAAACGCGGTACTCATGCACCCCATTCGGGAATTCGCGGTATTCGTTCCAGCTTAATCTCGAATAGCCTTCACATTTATTAAGGTAATTCCTTAGATAAACAGTGTTATATGGTGTAACCGCTAAATCATCACTCTGATTCCCGCAGCTATCTACCGATACAATTTTAAATTGCTCTGATCGCGTATCGGCCATAGAGCCCGTCCATTCATAAGGCATAGTGGCTCCAGCCGGAACCGTATCAACAATCACCCATCCATTTTGAGGATCATTATGCAATAAATAGAACTCAATAATATCGCCACCAGGATTGGCGTCAAAATCGACTAAGGCCTTATTGTTCTGATTTACCAGGACTCTACCGAGGCCAATATTGGTATTATTAGTACGGTCTTGAAAACGACCGGTATCCTGAGTAGATCCCGCCGAGCAGCCTACGACTGTATCCGGTACTCGAACTTGATAAGCTACAAGCATATCACAGACGCTAACCGTATCGGTATAGGATGTTCCTGTTGTTTCTCCCAGCTTTTGCCAATTCTCACTGCCTTGCGGAGCTTCCACCCAAATTTCATAAACATTTCCGCGGGTGGGATCCAGGCCACTTCCATTGTAGGGCGTCCAGGATATTTGGGCTATCTCCGGGCTACCAGGCGGCAAGGCGGTTAAGGACATAGTCATGGTTGATATCACCTGACTAGGTAAAGAGATAAAGTCACAAGGACCAGTACTCATTTCCATATAGAAGTAACTAGTTGGACCTTGAGAAGGTACTTGAGTCGTTAGGGTATCGTAATAAGGAACGCTATCAACTACTGTCCATGGGCCAGTGGCAGAGCTAGAACCATAGATGCGATAGTAATTAAATTCTAAGACACTATCTAATTCAGGTTGTCCCCAACTCAGGTCGATGGTGCCATCGAGGTTTACACTAGAACATTGCAAATCTGGCGGTGTTGGATCACCCGCAATCACTTCAACAATAATCGAGGCCAAACCTACTTTAGGCGCAGCACAACCATCATCTTCCATACGAACGGTAAAGAAGTAAGTATTGGAAGCCGTTCCACAACCTCCAAAATTGAGGTGAACACAATCGGGAATCCAAAAGAACTCCACCGTATTCTGAATCACACTACAATAGGTACCAGAAGAGTTGAAAGATGTTAAAGTAGCACATGGAGCGGCACCGTTACATCCCGTGGCCGAGGCGTAGTTATTACTATTTAGCTGCAGTCCACCCGCTTTCATACAAATTTGCTGGAAGGATCCATCTGCGCGCTGATCTAAATCTCGAGCAACAATCCTGAACTGAACGGTATCTTGAGGATAAGTACGAATGCGATACACATTTCCGGTGCGCTCCACATTCTTATAAATGGCGGTATCTACTTCCGCCGAAGGGGTGCTGGCATTAACCGGACAATCGCCCGTGCTCAAATAATAAATAGGTACATCCCGGAAAACCTCACCGATTAACTGCCCACAACGATACTCTTTAATTACCACACAGGAAGCGTACCAGCCTTCTGTGGGGTTATTGGCTAAAGCAGTTAATTCTCCAGAAAAAGGGTCTAGGGTATTGGGACCGTTATTTGGGTTTTCGGTTCCATCAGGGAAGGGTGCGCCAGCTGAATATCCAGCATCAAATTGGATGTTATTATTAGCATTATCCCATGGATTTCCCCAGTCAAATACTAGGCTGTCGATATCCTTATCGGATGGAAGGTGGTTAAACTCAAATAAGAAGTTTGGACAAGTTACCGCATTGGCATCTTGAGCAAAAACAGGACTGTTATCGTAACAAGTAGAGGTATTTAAAGGCTGAGTAGAACCTGGAGGGGTAAAAGGATACATCTTCGACCTAAGGTAATAACCCGAGGCATTGGTGTTCTCTAAGGTTGGACGACAACATGAAGACCAAGAAAATTCCCAACCACCTGCTGGTGGAATACCATTTAAACTCACCGGTGAACTGCGATAAACACCTTTTTCGATAGCCCCATCATCACCAGTTGAACAATTAATATCCAAGGCCGAATTAGGACAGTCTGGAGATACATCTCCTGACAAGGCTGGTATATAAGTACAGGTAACTGGCACTGGCCCACTTAAGGGTTGCGATCCCGTAGGGATGCCAATACCAGTGCAGTCTCGGTAAAGTACCAAAGTGAAAATATACTGTCCATTCGGGGTACATTCCCAATAAATCTCACCTCCTAAAAGGTGGGACGCTTGGCTGGTGAAGGATGTGATTGCAATTAATGCTGTTACAATCAACAAACGGAACTTCTTCATTTAATTGAGATTTGCTTCAAATATATTTTATAATAAAGGACACGGCAAGTATTACTTATTTAATGCGCCCTTCTTCCTAGTTATTGTATCATTTAGAGATTTACCAATCTATTGCTTTGCTTTTTACTTCTTGGAATTCCTTCCAAAGCTCATCAAAGATAAGGGCTGCGGGTTTAATATTATCAATCATTCCACTCACCTGCCCTATTTCCAATTCGCCTTCTTCCAGGTCGCCTTCGAACATGCCTTTTTTTGCTCTGGCCCTTCCTAAAACTAATTTCAATTCTTCCGCCTGGGCACCATCGGCGTAAGCCTCTTGCAATTTGGCGTAAAAAGGATTCTTTATCAAGCGAACGGGAGCCAATTCTTTCAAGGTCAATATCGTGTCGCCTTCCTTTGCCGCCACTACTGCCTCCTTAAAATTAAGATGGGCGGAACTTTCGGCGCTGGCCACAAATCTGGAGCCTATTTGTACCGCTTCTGCCCCAAGGCTAAAAGCGGCCATTATTTGTTGTCCAGAAGCGATCCCTCCTGCTGCTATCATGGGAATTTGAAGGGCATTTGCCACCATCGGCCAAAGCACCAAACTGGTGGTTTCATCCCGGCCATTGTGACCTCCTGCTTCAAAACCTTCCGCTACAACTGCATCAACACCAGCTGCCTCTGCCTTTAAGGCGAATTTTAAGGAGCTCACAACGTGAACCACTTTTATTCCTTTGTCCTTTAAATGAGCGGTCCAGGTTTTTGGATTCCCAGCGGAGGTAAATACTATGGGTACTTTTTCCTCAACAATAATTTCCATCAAATCCTCAATTTGAGGATAAAGCATGGGTACATTTACGGCAAAAGGTAAATCACCTAGTGCCTTTTTGCATTTTTTAATGTGGCTTCTAAGTATATCTGGATACATTGATCCAGCGCCGATAATCCCTAAACCTCCGGCCTGGGAAACCGCAGAGGCTAATTCCCAACCGCTGCACCAAATCATCCCAGCTTGGATAATTGGTTTTTCAATACCGAATAAAGCGCAAATGCGGTTTTTCATCGCAACATTATTTTTTCTTGATAAGACTGGCTGCCTTTCATTTTAAGAAGATAAAAGCCCGCCGGAATTTCAGTCAAGTCTAATTGAAGCGCCTGATTCTCCCAAACAACATCTAGTTCCAGGAGTGATCTAGCGGATTGATCCAAAACTTGTATATGAAGCATCTCTCCTCTTTCAAAGTTTCCGTGAATGAAAACTCTTTCATGAGCAGGGTTGGGATAAACACTAAACTTAAATTCATCTGAATATTCTTTGGAGCTAATGAGCCATGCTTGTTGGAAATTAGGAATTCCAAAGCCCAAATTATTATCCGCATTACCAAATAGGTGTCCGCTCTTGCGAATATTACGAGCAATGACTTCCCCATGCAATGTAGGTTGCGCTTGAACGAGACAAGCCGCCATCCCTGCAATACAAGGCGAAGAGAAGCTGGTTCCGAAACCACTTTGTACCTGACCTTGAGAGTTAATTAATACCGTTCCCGCTCCCATGGCCGCAACATCGGGTTTAATGCGCCAATCATAGGAAGGACCTCTACTGCTAAATCCTACATAAGCCCCTGTAGCATCAACCGCTCCCACCGCTAAAACACTATCGCCATCCGCAGGAGCGCCAATGTATTGCCAAGATCCTGATCCTTCATTCCCGGCGCTCGCAACCACGATAATGCCCTTAGAGGCAGCCCAATCTGCCGCACGAGTTACTATGGTTGTATTGCCATCCATATCTGAATAAGAATAGGAGTCCGCCGGATCATCAAAAGTTGTGTAACCTAAAGAGGTATTAATAACATGCGCTCCAACGCTATCGGCAAATTCAGCTGCCATTAACCAATGATCCATCTCCAAAGGGGTTTCGGAACTTACATTCTCGGAGGTGAGTAACCAATAATTAGCATGAGGGGCGGTTCCAACAAAAGCCCCAGTATCTAAGGCTGCCATAATTGAAAGTACTGAGGCACCATGGCTTCCTTGACCAGAATACACATTGGTATCTCCACTAATAAAATTGTAAGAACCTTTTAAGCGTCCCGATTGGCGTAAGCTATCCAAAACCGCCGCTTGTAAGGTGCCGGTAAAACCAGCATCAATTACGGCAATGGTGCTGCCTCTTCCAGTAAAGCCCTGCTGATGAAGCAAATGACCACTGATTTGTTCAATTTGCGTTCTACCCAAACCATAATCGAAATTGGAAGTAGTGCCTGCTAAATAGCTGCGATGTTGCTTAGGTCGTTCAATCTTTTTAACAAAAGGAAGCCTGTTTAATTCCTCTTCTGAAATTCCAGTCAGGTAGGCGTAATTCAGCCATTTTGAATGCGCTAAGACCTTAGCTCCTTGCCTTCTCAATTCCTTAAGATATTCCGGGGCAAGCGGCAGATCGCTATTCTCAACAGCAATGCCTTGGGCTGCTCTTCTTTCCAGAGCTTCTGGACTTAAAAACAATTCTGCTTGCTCCAAAATGGCGGTACTGCTTCCCTTATCGGTAAAGTACACGCGTAAACCTTCTTCCTGGGCCTTTACATAAGCCGACATTGTTAGGCATAGAAAGGTTATTGTAAATAGTTTCTTCATATCAAAATTGTATTACACCAGAACCAATTAATTCGTCCTCTTGGTACCAAGCCACAAATTGGCCTGGGGTAACAGCCTTTTGAGCTTCAATAAAAAGGACGTATAATCCATGTTCGGTTGCATGCAATTGCACTTTAAATAAGGGCTGACGGTAACGAATACGAGCGGTATAAACGGCCGACTCTCCTGCTTTTAAGGCTAGGTCTGTTCTCAGCCAATGCACATCATCAGAACTTACAAAAAGGGCTTCCTTTCTTAGGCCAGGATGTGAATCCCCTTGACCGGTATAAATAACATTCTCCTTGGTATCCGTAGCAATTACAAATAAAGGCTCCGGAGTACCACCAATGCCAAGACCCTTACGCTGACCTATGGTAAAGTAATGTGCTCCATTATGTTCACCCTTTACACTTCCCATATCTTCCACGAAAGTGTAGGGGGCGGCTTTTACAGAGAAATCATTCTGTTCGGGCAAGCGATTTAAATCTCGCGGGATTTCCGTCTCAATGGGAATTTCAATCACCTTCCCTTTTTTAGGTGCTAACTGCTGTTGCAGAAAATCTGGTAAACGCACCTTTCCAATAAAGCACAGGCCTTGAGAATCCTTTTTATCCGCTGTAACTAAATCTAGTTTGCTGGCAATTTCCCGCACCTCACTTTTCTGAAGATGTCCGATGGGAAATAAGGCCTTAGCTAATTGTTCTTGGTTGAGTTGACATAAAAAGTAACTCTGGTCTTTGTTAGGATCTTTGCCCGCCTTTAATTGATAAACCTTTTCGCCGTTTACCATGGTTTCTTCGCGTCGGCAATAATGCCCGGTGGCCACATAGTCTGCTCCTAAGGCCATGGCGCGATCCAGGAAAACATCAAACTTGATTTCGCGATTGCAAAGCACATCAGGATTAGGAGTCCTTCCCGCTTTATATTCCGCGAACATATAATCAACAATGCGTTCTTTATACTCGGTACTCAAGTCAATTACTTGAAATGGTATCCCCAGCTTTTCCGCTACCAGCATGGCATCGTTACTATCTTCAATCCAAGGGCATTCATCGTGGATTGTAACAGTCTCATCATGCCAATTGCGCATAAATAAGGCAATCACTTCATGGCCCTGCTCAATAAGCAATTGAGCAGCAACACTACTATCTACACCTCCACTTAAACCGACTACAACGCGTGCCATTTAATTTGCCTTTTCTTCTTTTTTAGATCCATCATCAACCAATCGGCCGCGTTTCCAAATTTCCTTATGATCCAATTTCAAATCATCAGTAAAAAAATACCAAGGTCCATCCATTAAACCTTGAACATAATTCCCTCTTGATCGCGGCCGGCCGGAAGAGAAAAAGTAAGTGGTTTCTCCCTGTAATTTACCATTGACATATTGCCCTTGCGCCATCTTTTTGCCGCTTTCGTAAAATTGTAACCAAGGCCCATGTTCCTTCCCTTCTTTGAAACTAACGCTTTCTGCAAGCTTGCCGTTGGTATGGTACTTTTCGGTAAGACCTTCTTCTAAACCATTCTTATAGCTAACCCGAGAAACCACATCTCCAGCGCGATTAAAATAAGTCCAAACGCTATCTTTTTGTCGCTTGTTATAAAGCCCCTTGGCGGCGAGAATCTTTTTTTCGCCGTATTGAAAACTCATGCAGATACCCGATTTCCCGCGGAAAACATTCTCGGTTTTCAGCTGCCCACTTTCGTAATAATACTTAAAAGTGTCAACGGGTGTACCATGATTAAAAGTACCGGTGTAGCGGATTTTGCCGTTAGCATGAAGCTTTTGCCAAACACCATGAGGGCGGCCTTGTGCATCTTTCGGATCGGTTGGGCTTTGTGCCTGTAAAAGAAAGGATCCAAAAAGTAAAAAGATCAGAGTCGTTTTCTTCATATTGCAAAAATACTAGCTTTAATTGGTATGCTTGCCGCCATAAACAGAGCTTATCAATAAATTTGCGGGCCTTTAAAATTTAAAGATGGGGAAACAAATTAGAAAACCATATGTCGTTTGGATCATGTTTTTAGCAAGCATGATCTTTATATCCCTCATAATACTCAGAGCTTTACGTATTCCTCTCACGCACGATGAGGCATACACCTACCTTCATTATGTGAAACAAAGTTGGTTGGGAATTATTCTCTACAAGCCGCCACATATTCCAAATAATCACATTTTAAATACCCTACTCGTAAAACTAAGCGTGAATATTTTTGGCTTGAATGACTTTTCGATGAGGCTGCCAAATATTTTAATGGCCATGGTCTATTATCGATATGCCGCGGCTATCGCGCGAAAATTTCGTTTTCCCGGTATTCAATTATTGGCTTTTTTCGCCCTCGGTTTACAGCTTTATTTTATCGATTTCTTTGGCATGGCCCGCGGTTATGGGATGGGTCTTAGCTTAAGCTTGGCTTCTATATACCATCTTTATTGCTACCGCGAATTAAATAATGGTCACCACATCTGGCGCACCCTTCTCTTTGCCGCATTTGCGGTGTATGCCAACTTTACCTTCTTATATGCTTATATGGCTTTAGTAGCCCTCCTACTTCTGTTGTATTGGCTTGAAGGAGATAAGCAAACTAAAAGCTTAGGCATCCTTTGGCGCCCGGTTGGAATTGTAACTGGGGTTTTAGCCTTGCTTATATTCTTACCCTTAAAAAACATTTCGGGCGATTTATTTGGAGGAAATAGTTCCTTTTGGAACGATAGTATTTACGGATTAAGTCGCATCCTTTCCTACCAACAATCTTCCAGTGTCGCTACTGCTATAAGCTACATTATTGGGCTAATCCTTTTAATGGGTATCCTCTTTTTCATCTTAGATCATATTCGGAAGAAGAGTGAGGCGGGATGGTACTATTATAGTGAGCTTTTGCTGTGGCTGATTTTTACCGCCATGGCACAAATCGCGCAGCATTATATACTAGGAACTGAGTATTTGGTAGGTCGCACCACCATGGTTTATGCACCCCTAACTCTTTGTTTTACGCTCTTTCTTTTTCAACGCTTTAATAGCTATCCCAAAGGGGAGCATGTGCAATTAACTTTAAACTTATTGTTAGTGGCTTCGCTCGCCTGGAATTTTAAAAATTTCAACCTCAAACAAAGTGTAGTTTGGACTTATGATGCCTCTCATAAGGAAATGCTAAAAGATTTAGAAGCCAGCAATGCGGCGAAATCTGCCGATTTTAATTTGGGAATAAACTGGCTGTTTGAGCCATCCCTAAATTACTATCGCGAAAGCAAGTCTATGGAGTGGCTGCCTGAATTAAGTCGAAGTGGTTACCGCGACCAAAATTACGCGGGCTATTACTTGCTCAATTATAAGGATCAGGAAATGATTGCCGAATTGAAGCAGGCCAGTTCTAACTACAAAATGGTGGCGGAGTACGAAAATGGAGCGGTGCTCTTCTTAAAAAAGGACTACTTATAAAAGTTTTTCTGATAAGCCGCAAATTCCCCTTTACCGAGAATTAATCGCCGGTAAAAAGCTTTTATGAAGCCTAAGCCATAGGAGAAAAGCTGAATAAAAGAGGCCAGTATTGCCTTCAAGCCCACGGCAAGACTTTTATTTTTAATGCTGGCATCTATAAATATCAAGACTAAATAGAAACCTAGCAGCAAGAGTGGAATGAGGCTGAAATAAGCCAAAATTAGCGCTGAGACAACAAATACGCTAAATCCCGCTGGGAAAAAATGCAAGAGTTTTAGGCTTTCAGGATGTCTCTTATAAAGATTAATACGGGCAATTCCCGAATTGTGAACTTGCTTGTAAAACTGAGGCCAAGTGCTTCGTCGCTTATGATAGACATAGGCTTCTGGAATTAAAGCAGTTCTAAATCCAGCCTTCATCATACGTATGCTCATATCAATATCTTCCCCAAAACGCATTTTTGCAAAACCCTTGGTTTTCTGGAACACTCTTTTGGTATAGCCCATATTGAAACTACGCGGGTGAAATTTCTCCACGCTGTGTTTTGATCCCCTTATACCTCCAGTGGTAAAGAGGGAGGTCATGGAATAATTAATGGCCTTTTGAATTGATGAAAAACTTTCATCGGCTCTATCGGGCCCACCAAAAGCATCTACGGGATTCTGAGCCAAAAAGGCCCTTACCGCTTCAATATATTTGGGTGGAATAATGCAATCTGAATCTAAGAAAATGAAATAATTTCCATGAGCACGTTCCGCGCCATAATTCCGCGACTGGCCTGGACCGCTATTAGCTTTGTAATAATAATGAAGATCCAGGCGATCCCTAAAAGAGCGAACAATGGCCTCGCTTTTCACTTGGGATCCATCTTCAATCACCAAAACCTCAAAATCAGAAATTGATTGCAAGCAGAGACTCTCTAGCAATTCCTTTATTTCTTCAGGTCTATTGTAGAGGGGAATGATTAAGCTAAGCCTAAGATCCAAAATTAACGCGTTCTTCTATGGTGTATTCTACCGGTTTATTACTGTTGCGAATAATTAATTCGGCAATAAAACCTGCCAAAAACAATTGCGAACCAATCATCATGGTGGTTAATGAAATATAAAAGAATGGATTCTCGGTAACCAGCCTGGCTTTTTCGCCCATCTGCAAGGCCACGATTTTATCAATACCCAGATACATGGCCGCTAAAAAGCCAATTACAAACATTAGGGTTCCATAGAGTCCAAAAAAGTGCATGGGCCTTTTGGAGAATTTTGAAACAAAGGCCAGGGTCACTAAATCCAAGGGACCATTTATAAAACGGCTTAGGCCGAATTTTGTAGTTCCGTATTTCCGCGCTTGATGTTGTACTACTTTCTCCCCAATTTTGGTAAAGCCAGCATTTTTAGCGAGTACAGGGATGTAACGATGCATCTCTCCTTGTACATTTACCGCTTTTACAACTTCATTGCGATAGGCCTTTAGGCCACAATTGAAGTCATGTAATTCAATTTTGCTAATTCTGCGGGTGGCCCAATTGTAAAATTTCGTTGGAATTGTTTTGGACAGCGGATCATAACGCTTTTTCTTCCAACCGCTTATCAAATCATATTTTTCAATTTGAATAAGCCGCATCAGCTCTGGAATTTCATCTGGACTATCCTGTAAATCGGCGTCCATAGTAATTACTACTTCTCCGCTCGCTGCCGCAAAACCTACGTTTAGGCCGGCTGACTTTCCATGATTTCTTCTAAAGGAAATAATCTTTACCCGAGAATCGTCCTTAGCGAGACTGTGAAGAACCTCCATGCTGCTATCGGTAGAGCCATCATTTACAAATATGATTTCAAAATCAATATTGTTTTGATCGGCCGTTTGACAAATCCAGCTATGAAGCTCCTTTAATGATTCCTCCTCATTGAAGAGTGGAATTACTAGTGATAAATCCATTTAATGGCTTTACTTATTCAAATTCTGGGTTCTTCTTAACGATAGCCGCCACAATTAAACCGTAAAGAGCTGCAACAATAACTGAAGTTAATAGTCCTTTGAACAAGCTTCCAAAACTGTATTGATCCGTTTTATCAATCTCCTCAATACTTTGGTCAATTGTGGCCTGATCTACCCCCCAACTTTGCATCGAATCTGCCGTGGCTTGTATGGTGAGTTCCTTCATTTGCACCGCCGCATCAGGATCAATTACCTTAAAAAGTAGGAATGCAATGATCAAATATGGGATGGATGAAACCAAGGTACTGATAACAACTGCAGAAAATGCATGCTTAAATGAGATATATCCACCCGCTTTTTTGCGCACTTGAATAGGGCTTAAAGCTAAAAGCACCGCTCGAATAACGATTATAACAATACCCGCGCCGAAGCTAGTAAGTAGGCTTAAATCAAATACATAGGCAGAGATTAAAAATACGGTAGAGACCATTAAACTGATCAATCCTATTTCCACTGCGGGCTTAAAAGATGGCTTATCCATTTCTGTGATTTTTGAAGATTCACAAATATATATCAATATCGTCGCTCTAAGCTTTTTCCTTAGCAGTATTTGACTTAATTTTGCCCCCGTAAGGCAAGTCCCATACAACCAGCTCCTAATGAACTCCCCCAGGGCGGGAACGCAGCAAGGGTAATTGGTCGTAGCGGTGTGATATGGATCGCTTGCCTTATTTTTTTCTCTCCTTTTATCTCTACTTTTTTTGATTACCTTGGATTTAGTTTTAGAACTAGAAAATTGAGGCTACCCCTACTTCTTACATCTTTCTTCCTGGTCCTATTTAGCGCAGAAAGTTCAGGACAACTTTATGATCATATTCGATTAGATACTATTCGGACAAAATGCGATAGCATCGATTGTCCGGAAAAATACACAGTGGCCTATCGGCTGATTTCCGAAGATTTATACATTCCGCTCGATCTAAGGTTTAAAGCTTTGGATATTGCCGAGAAGATTTCAAACGAATTGGCAGACGATTATGATCTGATGGCCATCCATGCCCAAAGAGGTAGGTTAAATTTAGATAAAGGCCTTTATGCGGAATCCTTAAAAGCATTTCATCGCGGTTTACGGGACCTCGGGAAAAAGGATAGCAAGCAATGGCTAGAGCAAGAGGGGTGGTTTTTAATGGGCTACGGCATGTTACTTTATCGGGTTCAACTTTATCCTGATGCTTATAAGGTTTTCGAAGATTGTGCCGCTGTTATGGCGCGCAACAAGGATGATTATGGTGAAGCGGTAGCCCTCAATAATATGGCGCTCTGCCAGAATAATCTCAGGAATTATAAGGATGCGGAAGAGCTCTTTTTAAAGGCTTATGAATTAAGGCTTGAGATGGATAACAATCTTTTGCTTTGTCACTCTCTTTTGTATTTGGCTCGACTGAAACAAAGAACCAATGAGCTACAACAAGCCGACTCCCTGCTAGCCCAGGCTATGATTTATAGCAAGCGGGTTAAGGATAAAAATTACATTGGCGATATCTACTGCGAATGGGCTGAAATGGCCATTGATGATGCGGATTTTAATAAGGCTGGAGACTATCTCGATTCAGCACGTCAAATGGATAATCCCTTTCGTGACTTACTTTGGCTGCGTTTAAAGACCGACCTATTTAAAACGATTGATTTAAAGGACAGCTTAAGTATTTATTTAGACAGTGCCTTAGTTACTGTAAGTGATTACGGGAATCTAGACCTAGAAATAAAGTATCTGGGCTTAAAAGAAGAACTACTGCGCAGCATAGGTAAAGAAAGTGAAGCTAATGCCCTATTACCGGAATTCATCCAATTGAATAAAAAGCTTTTGGGTCTGAAAGACAGTCTCCAAAAAGACATGATGCTAATTCAGAGGGATTTCATCGAAAATCAAGGCCGGCTGTCCAATTTAGAAAAATCCAATCTAGAACAGGAGTTAATCATTGAGCAACAGAAAAGAACGCTGGTTTATGTGTCCCTCATTGTTTTAATTCTTCTCACCGCAATTATTCTCTTCTACCGCTTTTATCGCAAGCTTCAAACTTTGGGACGCAGGCTAAAATTATTGAACCAACGTTCCCGTCTGGCTGCAGATCAAATGACTACGGCAATTATGGCCCTTAATCGAAATGGGAAATTAATATTCGCTAATGAAGCTGCTCATCACCACTTTCAAAAATTTGATGGAAGTAAAATAAAGGAGGGTTTGGATTTCCTTAAGCAGCTGCGCAAACCTGAGCTTAAAGAGGACTGGAATGAGCATTTAAAACTCTTGAAAGAGCGAACCAATTTTCAGGTCATTTCTTCACGGAAATATGATGACCGCCAATATTACCATTTGATTTCCTTGTCGGAAATGAAATCGGGCGACAAATTAGAAGGCATGGTTGCGGTATTAACGGATATTACAAGCAATCAAGAAAAGAGCTTGATGCTCAGCGAAAAAACAAAAGCGTTGGAGCGTGCCAATGAAGCGAAAGACAAAGTGCTCTCCTTGCTTGCCCATGATTTAAAGGAAGGAGTAGTTGGAAGTTTAGAGCTCGCGCGGCTGTCGGTTGAAGCGGAAAAACCCCTCGACGAACAAAAGCTGCACATGCGATTGATTTTCGAAAGCCTTGGTCGTACCAAAGCGCTACTTTTTAAAACTTTAGATTGGGTAAAACAACAAAGCCAAGGCTTAGACCTAAAGAAGCGACCCCTCTACATCCAGAGACTGGCAAACGACTTAATTAAAGAGAAAGAGCTTGCGATAAATACCAAAAAGGTTCAGGTGATCAATAATCTTAATTCGGAATTGGAGGTAATGGCTGATGCCGATGCCCTGCGAGCAGTATTGCGAAACCTCTTAGCCAATGCCATTAAGTTTATATCCCCAGAAAAAGGTTTGGTGCGCTTTGATAGTGTATCCCTTAATAATGAGGAAGTTGAAATTAGCATTTCCGATAATGGTCGTGGCCTCAGTGCGCAGCAAGTGGCCAGCTTAATGGGTGGTGAAGGCTTACAAAGTACCCAAGGAACCATGGGCGAAAAAGGAACAGGTATGGGTTTACAGATCTGCCAAGACTTTCTATACAGCATGGGCAGTACCCTTCAGGTAAGGAGTTCTAAAGATCAGGGAACTGTGTTTTACTTTAAGCTGCCTTTCAAGCATTAGCTGCTGAACAATAGTTACTTTTGCCCCAAATTTTAGCAATCCTATGAAGTTTTTCATCGATACAGCGAACCTTGCACAAATCAAGGAAGCACAGGAATTGGGCGTTTTAGATGGCGTTACTACCAATCCTTCTCTCATGGCCAAAGAAGGCATTACTGGGGAAAAGAATATTATTCAACACTATAAAGACATTTGCGAAATTGTAGATGGTGATGTTAGTGCCGAGGTAATCAGTACAGACTTTGAAGGAATGGTGCGCGAGGGAGAAGCGCTAGCCGCTCTACATCCGCAAATTGTGGTTAAAATCCCAATGATTAAAGATGGCATCAAGGCATTGAAGTACTTTTCCGATCAAGGCATTAAAACCAATTGCACCTTAGTATTTAGTGCTGGTCAAGCTTTATTAGCCGCCAAGGCTGGCGCGAGTTATGTTTCGCCTTTTATTGGTCGCTTAGACGATATCTCAACCGATGGGCTCCAGTTAATTGAAGAAATTCGTTTGATTTATGATAATTACGATTTTGAAACTGAAATATTAGCCGCCTCGGTTCGTCATACCATGCATGTATTGGAATGTGCGAAAATTGGTGCCGACGTAATTACCGGTCCATTAGGCAGTATTACCGGTTTATTAAAACACCCACTTACCGATATTGGCTTAGAACAATTTCTTGCTGATTATCGCAAAGGAAACTAATTAGATGGCTGAGATCATAAAGATCTATCCGGAAAACCCTAACCCTCGCGCCATAGCACAAGTAATTGCTGTGCTAGAGCGCGGGGGTGTTATTGTTTATCCCACCGACACCGTTTACTCCTTTGGCTGTGATATTCGCAAACCCAAGGCCATAGAAAAGGTTGCTCGTCTTAAAGGTTTAAAACCTGAGAAGGCTGAATTCGCAATTGTGTTTCCGGACCTAAGCTTTTTAAGTGCTTACACAAAATCGGTAGATACACCAACCTATAAAATTCTAAACCGTTGTTTACCCGGGCCCTTCACCTTTATTCTGAAGGCTGGCAGTGCCATTCCGAAAATATTTCAGAAAAAGAAAAAAACGGTAGGTATTCGTATTCCCGATAATGCCATTCCCCAAGAAATTGTGCGAGCTTTAAATCGCCCTATCATTGCCTCATCGGTTCATGATGATGATGAAATCATTGAGTACACTACTGATCCTGAATTAATTGCGGAGAAATTCGCAAATGACGTGGATTTAGTGATTGATGGCGGCATTGGAACCTTATTCGCCTCCACAGTGGTTGATTTAAGCGAAGGAGAAGTAGAAATTATTCGCGAAGGTTCGGGTGATATAAGTTTACTCTAAACCTCCATCTGCCGAAAGGCCTTGCCAAAAGCTTTTAAAATATCTTGACTTAAAACAGCATGGGCATGCCCTAGGCTATCGCTTGCAATTTTCGCCGCAGATCCTTGGACTAAAAGGGCCAAGCTCACCGCTTCAAACACAGGATAGCCTTGAGCCAAAAAGGAAGCTATTGCGCCGGCGAGTAAATCGCCACTACCTCCTTTTGCCAAGGCAGAACAGCCTAAATCGTAAAAATGAAAGTCTCCATCGGGCACTACCAAAACCGATATCACTCCCTTTAGTAGGATATTAATTTGCTCTTTCTTGGCCAATTCGCGCACAAGGTCGAGCTGATCGCTACCGAGCTCAGTCACGCCTAAAAGCCGTTTAAGCTCTCCCGGATGTGGGCTAAGAATGGCCCTGCTTTTTAAGTGCTTATACCAAGATTGATTCTCGGCCAATAGATTTAAAGCGTCGGCGTCTAAAACGATAGGCTGATCAGTTTCCTCTAATACCTTTTCGATTAAAGGAAGTAAATCTGCCTCTTGTCCTAAACCCGGCCCAATTAATAAAGCTTTATATGCTGACCAATCGCTTGGCAATGGCCCTTCCCTATCGCGGAGCATGGCCTCCGGTAGCCTAGCATTAAAGGCCGAGAAAGCGGAAGGAGGAACAGCCATTGTTAGTAGGCCCAAGCCACAGCGCAAGGCAGATTCGGCGCTAATAAGGGCTGCACCCATGGTATTAGCATTTCCACATAGGCCCCAAAGGTGACCGTAAGTGCCTTTATAACTATGCTTTTTTCGAACTTTCAAAAAGGAACTCAAGTCCGAGGCGGGATGAAAATAATGGGAGCTTTCGGCTTGGCTTATAAAATCCTTATCCAAGCCTATGGCCAATACCTTAAGTTGACCACAATAATGACTACTTAAAGGGTGTAATTGGGCGTATTTTGGATATTGAAAAGTAAGGCTATAATCGGCCTTAAAAACTTGATTTTCCTTGTAAGGCCTAATCTCATCGCCCATTAAGCCACTGGGCATATCAATCGCTATTTTTAAAGCGCTTGCTTGATTTAAAGATTTAATCAAGTTAAGATATGGTGGTTCTAAAACACGATTTAAACCTGATCCGAAAAGTGCATCGATGATGACCAAATTCCTTGATCCTTTTGGCAGCTGCAAATCAGCTTCAATCTCAATTTTAGGGATCTCCTCTACTAGGCGCTGCCAATTTGTATTAAAGTCTTCGCTACCCTTTTCAGAAAGGTAATAAACCTTCACCTTAAAGGATTCATTGAATAGCAATCGCGCCAAGGCTAATCCATCGCCGCCATTGTTTCCTTTTCCGCAAAATATTAAAAGTTCGTCCTCCTTATTTAACAACTGCCGGCAGCTAAGAAGCAATGCTTGCGCCGCCCGCTCCATTAAATTTATAGAGCTTATCGGTTCATAAGTTATGCTGTGTTGGTCAGCGGCCCTGGTTTGCGGTATGGATAAGACTTTCATGGATTTTAAGAACTTGGGGGATCAACATTTCTCCACCGTCATTGTGGATGATATAATCAGCAAGGGCCTCTTTTTTTTCCGCTGGCCACTGCTTGCTCATTCGCTTTCGAATTTGCTCCTCGCTTTCTCCTGAACGAGCTTTTACGCGCTCCAAGCGCAATTGTTCTGGTGCCGAAACCACTATTACTGCATCGCAATCTTGGTGGCTACCACTTTCGTAGAGTATTGCTGCTTCGCGAATTACATAGCTGGAGTTTTGGCGATGGTACCAGGCTTTAAAAGCATCACCTACAGCGGGATGAATCAAAGCATTGACCTTCTGCAATAAAACAGCATCGCTAAATATTAAAGAGGCCATATAGGCTCTGTTAATCTTACCATCAGTGAGAAGTTCTGAACCCATCAATTCTACAAGGGATGCCTGTAATTTAGCATCGCTGTCTATGAGTTTTTTCGATTCTTCATCAGCCAAAAATAGAGGCACTCCTAGGCTTTTAAAAATTTGGGCCGCGGTTGTTTTCCCGCTGCCAATTCCACCGGTTAAGCCAACGATCATGGTTTACTCAATAAATATTCTACTCGCTTTGGTTGCATTTGCATGCTTAATACCTGTGATGGAGGACTCTCGGCCTTTATCGATAAAAAGCGACTATCAGGCCTACCCTTAATTTCTTCATAATCGGCATAAACGCTAAACTTTTCCACGCTAATTTCTTTATAATCCCTTAAAGCACAGCGAAATAAAATTTCTGTTTGGGAGGGAAACAAATCTACCTTAATGCTATCTGGCACATTCACGAGGTTTATGGGCACTTGGATACGACCCTCAGTGAGGGGTGAAAATTCAAATTTCACCTCAATTTCCTTTTGACTAATTTTTAGATGAGCGAACTGTGGTTTATCAATAATAGCCTTAACCCATAGACTGTCTTCCGGGTCCGAGATTTGTATAGGCTTGGTTTTAATCACTTCAAGCTGCGCCAAAACTTCGGCTGGTGCTTCTACCACCAGCGAATCGAATTGGGCTTGTGGTCGGCCATATAGTGTATAGGCGGTGGAATCAAAGTCTGAATTGTAAACCACCTCTACAGGAATTGATTTGGTACTCAGTTTACTAATTTGAAAAAAGATGGTGTCGGGATATACTTCTAGAATTCGGGTGTTCTCATTATTGATTTGCGCTTCCAGGTAATCCTTGGCTTTTTCGCTGGTCCAATAACTAGCCCCTTGTCGATTATAATCCAGGGAATTTAAATCGATATCCAAGTCTTTTAAGTTAAACCAAGAATACTTGAGCAGATTATATCCGCTGCCCTGCAGTTTAATTTGAAGATGCTGCGGTGGCTCTTCGGTAAAGACTAATCCGGTGGGAAGATTGCTGTAATCAATATCAAAATACACCGTGCTAACATAGCCCGGTTTAGAGAGTTTAATAAAAAACCAAAGCAAGAGGGATAGCCCAACAAAGGCAATTCTAATGCGGTTTTGACCTTTGTTAAAAAAGGTGGTGATGCTTTTTAACAATCTATTTTGAGGCTCCTTCTTCATTTGAATTAAAGGTACAATATCGCATAAAAAAACCCCGACACGCGGCCGGGGTTTTATAAGTCTTTTGAAGAATTACTTTTTATCGTCCTTCTTCTCCTTGGATTCTTTCGTGTCTTTAGAATCCTTTTTGTCTTTTTCCTCCTTGGGAAGGTAAACGGCACTGGCCTCTTTATTAACTGCGGCCCGATCTATTTTAAATCGAGTATTCTCGCTTTCAATAATAAGTGTCTTATCCTGTACCTCTAGAATTTTACCATGAATCCCCGCTGAAGTAACGATGCGCATTCCCTTTTGAATTCCTTCTTCTTGGAACTTGCGCTCTTCCTTCTGACGCTTCATTTGAGGTCTAAAGAAGAACAAATACATCACCACTATAAGGAGACCAAACATGATAAGATTCATGCTTCCGCCGCCTGCTGGGGCTTGTAAAAAAATACTTGCTAATTCCATTAACCTTGTTCCTCCCCTGTTTTTGGCTTTGGATTTACCATCGCGCTAATGCGTAATACCTTTTTATTCGGAACGGTGTTCGAGTTTAAGGTTACTGTTTTGCTCTGATTTCCTGGACGGCTGTTTGAGTTAAACTCAACGTGAATAATTCCAGTTTCACCCGGAGCAATTGGCTCACGTGGCCATTGAGGAACCGTGCAACCGCAACTTCCGCTGGCGTTTGAAATAATCAATGGTGCCTCACCGGTATTGGTGAATTCGAAGTCATGCTTGGCAATAGTTCCTTCTTCAATGGTTCCAAAATCATGGCTTTCTTCATCAAAAGAAAACTTAGGTAGTGGAGCATTAGGATCTACTGTAGTGCTTATGGTTTGAGGCTCTTGAGCAGCCTCTTGCATGCTACTTGCTTGACGTTCGGCAGCTGGAGTGCTACTACTTGCTTCGCTTTCGTCTTTAATTTTACTAGCTGCATTAGTACATGCTGTGGCTAAAAATGCCACTGCTAAACCTGCAGAGAAAAGGAGTTTTCTTGTCATTTTTAATCTATTTTCTATTCGCAATATTAAGTCTTTATCTTTTTTAGAGCAATCCTCGCCCAATCTTCTTTATTTCCCCCGATTTGATCATCTCGAGTTGCAGTTTGTCCAAAATTCCGTTTACAAATTGCCCGCTGCGTTTTGTGCTATATTGTTTGGCCAATTCTATGTATTCATTCAGAGTTACTTTTACTGGGATTTGATTAAAGCTAACCAATTCCACCAAAGCTATCTTCATCAAAATCTGATCCACAGTTGCGATTCGGTCACCTTCCCAGTGTTCAGCTTTTGCCAAAATGCGTTGTTCCCACTTTTCTCCTTCATTTACACTGAGGCGAAAAAGCTTCAGGGCAAAGTCCATATCATCTTGATGTTTGATTAAAGGCACCAGCCCCCCTTCTTGTTCACGACTTTCATCAAAACTGGTAATTGTTTTAACCACCATGGCCTGGGCAGCATCAAGGTCATCCGACCAATGCATATTTCGTGCCTCATATACTTCATGCAGATCTTCATTTTCCGCTAAGTATTTTCCATAGAGGAATTTTACAATCTTCCGATCTGCTTTAAGGTCCTTGGCCGGAGCACTAAGATATTCTTGATAGCGCTCATCCTCAATAAGATCCTTGAAGATCTTACGAATCAATTCTTTTTCATCTCCAAATTTAATATGCTCAGTTTCCAGAGCTTTTTGAAAACTTGGATTATTGGCTAACCAAACTAAAAAACGATTCTCGGCAAAGCGTAAACTTGGATTCAAATCCGAGTCGCTTGGCAATTTCTTTTGTCGATTTAATTCAATGCGCTCCTTAGCGTATCGATGAATTAAAACCAGAGCTGCCAAATCAAACAGATACAATCGATTAATCTCCTCGATAGAATGGCGCAATTGCTTTTCTGCTTTAATCAGGCCGCGTTCAGGGTCATATTCGTAGGCATATAAAGCCTGAAATACCTTTATTCTTAAATGTCTTCTAGTGAGCATATTTAGTTTCGCGCGGCTTTGATAGCTGAAATTCGATCTTTTGCGATGGTCAATGCTGCTTGGTGAGTGGTAATATCATCAAGCTCCGCCTTTCGGAAAATCTCTAAAGTTGTATCGTAAATATTTTCTGTTCTACGCAGTGATTCTTCTCGGTCGTAATGTGCAATTTCCGAGTTAACATTAATTAAACCACCAGCATTGATAAGAAAGTCGGGAGCGTATAAAATTCCTTTGGTTTTTAAGGTAGTGCCATCTCGCCACTCATCGGCCAGCTGATTATTTGCTGCTCCAGCAATTATCGAAGCCTTTAATCGATCAATAGTTTGTGGATTTACGGTTGCACCTAAAGCACATGGAGCGTAAATATCGAAGTCGGCCTCAAAAACATCCCCGGCAAATATCTTCGCTTGGTATTTAGCTGCAACTTCTTCCATCCGATCCATATGGATATCGTTAATGATAACATCTGCACCAGCTTCGGTAAGGTGTTTAACCAAGGTTTCACCCACATGGCCAATACCTTGAACCATTACTTTTCTGCCGTTTAGATCGTCAGTACCGAACTTGTATTGCACGGCCGCCTTCATTCCCATAAACACCCCATAGGCGGTTACCGGTGAAGGATCGCCACTGCCACCCATAGAAATTGGAACCCCCGTAACATGGTCGGTTTTCATTTTCACCATTTCCATGTCATGGGTATTTATCCCAACGTCTTCAGCGGTTATATAGCGACCGGAAAGTGAATTAACATACTCCCCAAACTTCTGCATTAAAGCGTCCGTTTTATCCTTTCGGCTATCACCAATAATTACCGCTTTACCACCACCTAAATTTAATCCAGAAATAGAAGCCTTAAAGGTCATACCGCGCGAAAGGCGCAATACATCACGAATTGCTTCTAATTCATTTTCGTAGTTCCACATCCTTGTCCCGCCGAGGGCCGGACCTAAAGTGGTGTCGTGGATGCCAATAATTGCTTTTAAACCGGTTTCTGCATCATTGCAGAATACTACTTGTTCGTGGTCCTTGAAAGAAGCAGAGGCGAAAACCGCCCCATCGACCACCATCGATTCAGTAAGTTTTAGATTGCTCATTTTTAAATGCTATGAGAAATAGGGAAAGACATAGACCTAGATTTCTACCTTTGCCCCTTGTCTATTCGAGCGCGAAATTAGGCTAATTTTTTGAGGAAACAATTTGAATGAAGTCCCTTCTTGCCCTAAATAAATATTTCTACAAGTATCGCTGGAAGCTTTTAGCAGGCTTGTTCTTTGTTGCTATATCAGTGATTTTCGGCATCCTTCCCGCCGAGCTGGTACGCGAAAGTTTTAATATTGTTGAAGACGCTATTGCCGCTTATCGCGAAAACCCAGATTTCGACTATACCGACCTTCGTAACAAGTTGATTCTTTATGGTGTTATCATCATCGCATCCAGCTTGTTAAAGGGTCTTTTCATGTTTTTCATGCGTCAAACAATCATCGTGGTTAGTCGCCATATTGAATACGACATGAAGAATGCGATTTATGATCAGTATCAAAATCTTTCCCTGGCCTTTTACAAGAGAAATCGCACCGGTGATTTAATGAATAGAATAAGCGAGGATGTAAGTCGTGTACGGATGTATGTGGGCCCAGCGATTATGTACACTATGAATGTGAGCATGAATCTCATACTGATTGTTCCCATAATGATTTATTGGAGTCCCCGATTAAGTCTGTACGTTTTGGCTCCCCTGCCCCTTTTGGCGGCGTCTATCTATTATGTAAGTCGAAAAATTAATATTAAAAGTGAGCAAGTTCAGCGGCAATTGAGCGCTATTAGCTCCTTTGTTCAGGAAACCTTTTCTGGGATTAGGGTATTAAAGGCCTATGTGCGTGAGGAAAAATCCTTGCAAGACTTTAACGAAGAGGCCAATCACTATTTTAATCGCAATAAGGAGCTGTTTAGAATTAATGCTCTCTTTTTCCCATTAATGATTCTCCTTATTGGGCTGTCAACCATTTTAACCGTTTACATCGGTGGACAAGAAACCATTGCGGGAAATATCGAAACTGGCGTAATTGCCCAATTTATCATCTATGTAAATATGCTTACTTGGCCAGTAGCATCCATTGGTTGGGTTACCTCTTTGGTGCAAAGAGCAGCGGCAAGCCAAGAACGCATTAATGAGTTTTTACAGGTTGAACCTGAAATTTCTAATCCTAGTGAAGCTGATTTAAATTTTGATGGAACTATTGAATTTAAAGATGTTAGCTTCACCTATCCCGACACTGGAATAAAGGCCTTAAATGGATTAAGTTTTAAACTTGAATCGGGAAAATCACTTGCTATAGTCGGCAGAACCGGTAGCGGAAAAAGTACCGTTGCCAACTTAATAGGGCGCTTGTACGATGTGTCAGAAGGAGAGGTATTAATTGATGGGCAAAATATTAAGCAGGTTAATCTAGATGCCCTGCGGCAAAATATTGGCTATGTGCCTCAAGAGGCCTTCTTATTCTCCAACGATATTAGTGGCAATATTGGTTTTGGGCTTCACCAAGCCAGTGAAGAACAAATTATTGAAGCGGCTAAGAATGCCCACGTTCACGATAATATTATGGAGTTCCCAGAAGCCTATCAAACGAAAGTGGGCGAAAGAGGGGTAACTCTAAGTGGCGGCCAAAAGCAAAGGATTAGCATTGCACGGGCGATAATTAAGTCTCCTCCCTTGCTTATTTTTGACGACTGCTTATCGGCGGTAGATACCGAAACGGAGGAAGCTATTTTAAGTAAACTCAAGCAACTTATTGCTCAAAGTACCAGCCTTATTATTAGTCATCGCGTGTCCTCCGTAAAAAACGCCGATCACATTCTGGTATTAGAGGAAGGTCGGATAATTGAGCAAGGTGTGCACGAGGATTTAATGAAACTGGGGGGCTACTATCAGCAGATGTATGAGCAACAGCTTCTTGAAGAAGCATCTTCTAAGCTCTAATTAAATTTTCTTTGAGTGCTTCGGATAGCCCTTTAACTAGATATATTTCCAAGGATTAAACACAAAAGCATATTTTTTTAGCTTTGCTGTACAAACCAGAAATGTATGAGTGATTACGGAAACAACGCGCAGGAGGAAATCCATTCTAAGGTTTTAAGAGCAGGCCGAAGAACTTATTTCTTTGATGTTCGAGCTACCAAAGCGGATGACTTTTATTTAACCATCACAGAAAGCAAAAAGCACACCTCTGAAAACGGCAGTGTTTTCTATAAGAAGCACAAGATTTACCTTTATAAAGAGGATTTCGAAGCTTTTCAAGAAATGCTTACTGAGGCTACCGATTATATTATTGATAAGCGTGGGGAGGAAGTGATTTCTGATCGTCATGAACCAGACTTTCATAAAAAGCACCGAGGACCAATTGACCTTGAAGATAATGAGGAAGTTGCGGAAACAAGTGACGAAAACAAAAAGGAATACACCGATATTTCCTTTGATGATATTTAAGAACTTCTAAAAAATAGTTAAACAAAAAGACCCTCTTGTAGAAGGGTCTTTTTTTTGCTTAAAACTTTAAAAACTCCTTCACTTGATCTTTCATGAGGGCCAGCGTTTGTTGGTCATCAAGCACGCCATTCTCATTCAAAAGGCCATCAACCTTAGAAATTGGAATCTTGTAGGAAAACACCTCCATGCGCAGGTAATGCAGTACATGGGTTAAATGATCCATGCCTCTTAAATTTCCTGCTCTACCAGCAGCCACACCAACCAAAGCTACTTTTTTTCCTTTCCAAAGTTTTGGAGGAACTCCATCTAAAAAGGCTTTCAGCACGCCAGGATAACTGCCATTGTACTCGGGGCTAACAATGATAAGCTTCTCGGCTGGAATTAATTTTTCCTGTAAAATCCTTTCGGTAGCTTCACTCCTTTTACCGAAGCTATCGCTAACCACAAAATCTGCTGGCAATTCTGCCAATTGAAAAAGTTCACTGGGCACCTCGTATTCTTTTAGCAGGGCGCAATATTGATCAACTATTTTCTGGGTAATGTTCTGAGGACGATGGGTCCCGCATATAACTGTAATCATTATTAATAAAAACTATTTGTTAAGCCCTTCTCATCAAGTGAGGAACTAATTAGATTTGTATTTTAGGCAGCCCAAATTTCAAAGCTTGGATTTCAATCAGGCTGCGAAAATAGGAACATATAAAGGAGCAAAAAGATCAAAAATATTTAAGGATGGGAAAGATTGTAGCGATCGCTAACCAAAAAGGCGGCGTAGGTAAGACCACCACTGCGGTGAATTTGTCGGCCAGTCTGGGTGTTTTAGAAAAGAAAGTTTTATTGATCGATGCCGACCCTCAAGCCAATTCAACTTCCGCTCTGGGCCTAAACCCAGATGAAATTAAAATCGGCTCGTATCAAGTTCTTGAGCATCAAATAAAGGCCAGTGAGGCAGTTGTGAAGACCTCTAATCCAAATTTGGATATTATTCCTGCCCAAATTGACTTAGTGGCGGTAGAAATTGAGTTGGTTGACAAAGAGGATCGTGAGCAAATGCTTAAAAAGTCCTTGGCGGATGTAAAGGACAAATACGACTATATATTAATTGATTGTGCGCCTTCCTTAGGCCTTATCACCCTTAATGCGCTTACTGCAGCCGACAGTGTGATAATCCCCATTCAATGTGAGTACTTTGCCTTGGAGGGATTGGGTAAACTGTTGAATACCATTAAAAGCGTTCAGAACATTCACAATGCCGATTTAGATATTGAAGGCTTGCTACTTACTATGTATGATTCGCGCTTGCGATTAAGCAATCAAGTGGTGGAAGAAGTAAAAACGCATTTCAATAAAATGGTTTTTAATACCATAATTCAAAGGAATGTGCGTTTGAGTGAGGCACCTAGTTATGGTGAGACAATTATCATGTACGATGCCTCCAGCAATGGCGCCGAGAATTACTTAAATTTGGCCCGCGAATTTTTGGAGAAAAATGAGTCAATTGAAGCAGAAGCTTAAATCTTGATTTCAGAATACTATTAGATGGCGACACCGAAACGTAAGGCAATGGGAAAGGGTTTAGCGGCCCTTTTAAACGATAATGGCAATGTAAATTCCGGTAAGGATGAAAATGCTGAAAAGGTATTGGGATCTGTGGCGGAAATCCCCATGGACCAAATACTGGCTAATCCCGACCAGCCGCGTACCATTTTCGATAAAGAAGCTTTAGAGGAACTGGCAAGTTCGATTAAAGAGTTGGGGATTATCCAACCGATAACCGTTCGTAGAGCCGAAAACAATCAATTCCAGATTATCTCTGGAGAGCGTCGTTTTAGGGCCTCTAAAATAGCTGGTCTTAGCGCTATACCGGCATACATTCGTTTGGCGGATGATCAAGAGGTGCTAGAAATGGCTTTGGTGGAGAACATCCAAAGAGAAGAACTCGACCCCATAGAAATTGCCTTGAGCTATCAACGTCTTATAGATGAATGTCAACTAACCCAAGAAGCCATGAGTGAAAGGGTTGGAAAGAAACGTTCCACTATAACCAACTACCTGCGACTGCTCAAGCTACAACCGCTAATTCAGGCGGGGCTTCGCGATAAAATGATTAGCATGGGTCACGCTCGGGCTTTGATTAATGTGAGCCATGAAGATGAGCAAGTTGACCTCTACCATACAGCTATTAAAAAGGAATTGAGCGTTCGCCAGGTTGAAGATGCGGTTCGGAATTTAAAAAATGAAGACAAAGGCAGAAGCCCAAAGTCCAGAACCAATCCGCTACCAGCGGAATATGTGAAAGCTAAAGAAGAGCTGAGTGCCGATTTACAAACTGCCGTTGAGCTAAGTCGCAGTAAACGCGGTAAAGGAAAAATTACCATTGCTTTTAGCAGTGATGCGGAACTAAATCGCATTTTGGAGCAACTCCAATCTTAAGGCTATCTTAAAACGCGGCCTACATATTGCCCTTTGTCTAATTGGATTAAACCTTGGTGCGCAAAGCTTAGATTCCGTTCAGGTTGAAGAGAGCGAGCAAATAATTGTTCCCCTCGATAGCAGCGAAATGCACTCCGTTAGCCGGGCTACTTGGCTTTCTACTTTATTACCCGGCGCTGGTCAGGCCTACAACGGTAAATATTGGAAGATGCCCATTATATATGGTGGCATTGGTTATTGCGGCTATTTAGCCTATGAGAACCATCAACTTTACCGCCGCTATTTAGATGCCTTTTTAATGCGGGTAGACAGTTCTGGTGTTGACCAATATCAAGGGATTTATACCGAACGCCAGCTCATTGAACTCCAAAACATCTATCGCGATTATCGAGATCTTTCCATCATTATTGGCGCCGTTATTTGGGCGCTTAATGTTGTAGATGCCCATGTTGATGCGCATTTATTCTACTATAATGTAAACGATAATTTAAGCTTTCGCCTGCAACCAAGTATGTTTCAGGTTGGCGGCAACTATGGCATTCCCGCTGTTGGCTTAAGTTTTAAAATAAATCTCGATCCGTGAAAGTAGCCCTAATTGGATACGGGAAAATGGGAAAGAGTATTGAAAGAATACTCTTGGAGCGCGGGCATGAAGTAGTAGCAACTTTTGGTTCGGAAGGAATTGACCCGGACCTACTCTCTAAAGCCGATGTCGCGATAGAGTTTAGTTTGCCCGAGACCGCTTATCAAAACATTTGCAGCTGCTTTAAAAGCGGAATTCCCGTGGTAACCGGCACAACCGGTTGGTTGCAAAACTATGAGCAGGCAATAGAAAGCTGCCAAAAGTATAAAGGTGGGTTTATTTACGCTTCTAACTTTAGTCTAGGTGTAAACCTATTTTTTGAGTTGAATAAGCAATTGGCTCAACTATTAAAGGACTTCCCAAGCTACACTCCTTCCCTTCAAGAAATTCATCATATCCATAAAAAGGATGCACCTTCAGGAACGGCAATTAGCTTAGCGGAAGATATTTTAGCAGAAAGAAAGGATTTTGAAAATTGGGCGCTAAAAGAAGAATCTAAACTCCCTTCCGATCTTTCCATTGAAGCGATTCGAGAAAATGAAACCCCTGGTACACATAGCATTCGTTATGAAAGTGCCATCGACACAATAGAAATTAAACATACTGCTCACAGTCGCCAAGGCTTTGCCCTGGGTGCTGTAATTGCTGCGGAATACCTAAATGGTAAAAGCGGCGTTTACAGCATGCGCGACGTATTAAATCTTAAATCATGAGTATAGGCCTTACTTTAGTATTCCTCACGCTTTTACACCTTTATTACGGAATACTGGCCCTTAAGTTTATCACAGGCGCCGGATATAAAAGCTGGCAAGCCCTGTTACCTTTTTACAATATTTACATCATGACGAAGGTCATTAAAAGGCCTTGGTGGTGGACAGCCTTAGCGATTCTTCCCGTTGTGGGGAATGTTATGATGGCGGTGATATTCTTTGAATTATTACACATGTATCGCATTGCTAATGTGAAGAATACGGTTATCGGAATTCTAAGCGCAGGGCTTTATTTCGGATATCTTGGATACAGCTCTCCATTAAAGTATCAAGACAGGGATCTAAAAATTATTAGAAAGTATATCAGTGAAGGTTTTGCTTCAATTGTCTTTGCCATAATTGCCGCAACCCTAATTAGGGCCTATACCTTTGAGGCTTTTACCATCCCTACTCCCTCGATGGAACGTTCTATGATGGTGGGCGATTTTTTGTTTGTTAGCAAATTGCAATATGGCAGTCGTTTACCGATGACGCCTTTCTCCTTTCCCTTAATGCACAACAAAGTTCCCTTTACCGAAATTAAAGCCTTTAGCGGTGCGGTTCAATTCCCCTACTTACGGCTACCGAAATTAAGTGACGTTGAGCGAAACGACCCGGTGGTATTCAACTACCCACGTCAATTGGAATACCCGGTTGATAAGCGTGATCATTATGTAAAGCGCTGCTTAGGTTTACCTGGAGATACCCTGCAAATTAAAAATCTGGAAGTTTATGTAAACGGAAGCCTCAGCCAAATGCCTGAAAGAGCTGATGCTCAATTTCAATATTACGTTCGCACTAAAAATGGCCGCCTTGGCGCTGCTCTGGAACTAAAGGAGCGCTATGATATTAATCCAATGGAATCTGGTGATTATTACGAAATAGGCGAAGCACCAGGATATGCGGAATACCTTATCACCATTAGCGAGTCTGAGATTGAAAAGTTTAAACAAGACTACCCGCAAATTGATACCATCTTCCCATTAGATCTTTCTAGAGCGTCGGTTAAAAAACTACCCAACTCTCTTAAGAGACATGGGCAAAGTATTGTTTCTGGGGGCGTTTTCCCCAACTCCGCAATGATGGGCTATGGCAATGCTTCGGGCATCGGCACCAATTGGACTCGCGATAATTTCGGGCCGATTCATATCCCCAAAGCCAATACCACCGTTGATCTAACAATCAATAACTACAAGCTTTATAAGGCGATTATAGAAGACTATGAAGGTCACGATTTAAAAGTAATTCGTCCTAGCAAAGGAAATCCCAATCACGAATTTCAAATTGATGGGGAGTTGGTAAACTCTTACACCTTTGAACAGGACTATTATTGGATGATGGGAGATAACCGTCATAATTCTGAGGATAGCCGCTACTGGGGTTTTGTTCCTGAAGATCACATCGTCGGTAAGCCTGTTTTCATTTGGATGAGTTTTGATAAATACGGTAGTTCCTTATTCGAGAAAATCCGATTTGATCGCGTATTTACCACTGTTAGTGGCGATGGTGAACGTCGTAGCTATTTCTGGCCTTTTATGGTAGTGCTTGTTGGAGTTACAATTTTCAACCGTTGGAGAAAGAAGAAAAAGGCGAGCGCCGCATAATGCCAAGCGGCAGATTTGGTCTCTACTACTGGGGGCCAATATCTTATTATGCCCAGCTTATTCGCTATTCAAAGCTTAATCTCGAAGGTCACGATAGCTACGTAAAGCAAAGCTATCGCAATCGCTGCTATATCGATAGCCCTAATGGGGAATTACTCCTAAACATCCCTATCGATCACCAGCACAAAGGGAAAATGCTTGAAACCCGCTACAATAGCAGAGATCATTGGCAGCAGAAACATTGGCAGGCCCTTTTAACCAGCTATAATTCCAGTCCATTTTTTGATGCATTGGCGCCAGAGCTCCAGGCATTTTATAAGCGCGATTACCCCTCTCTTGCCGCTTTAAATTTTGAGACTACTAAAATCATCCTGCAATGGCTTCGCTATGATGGTTCTTTCAGCCTCAGCAAATCTTATGATTTAAATCCTCAGGAAGAAGATGATCATCGAGATGCCTTCGATGCCAAAAGGCGAGACCAAAAGAAGATAGCCCGCTATGTTCAGGTTTTTGATCATAAAACCGGATTTAAACCTGAGCTTTCTATTTTAGATTTAATATTCAATGAAGGGCCCGCGACTTGGGACTATCTGCAGCAGCTATAATTTGTATTTTCGCGCATGTTTCAGAATCAACCAATCCTCCTAACGGTTTTTATCCTCCTTTTTGGAGCGTATTCCACCAGGGCACAAGACTGCCTTAATACTTGGGCAACTGCCTCCGCTCCTAGCGGATTAATTATTCGTGAATCTCCTGGCAAGGGCTATATCGACAAAATCCCTTTTGGCGATACAGTACGTTTTTGTGCAGAAAAAACCTACGGCGATCTTACTTTCGACAAAATTGAAGGACATTGGAGAAAGGTATTTTACAAAGGTAAAAGTGGTTATTCCTTTGATGGCTTTCTACAGCCTTTTGAAATGGCCCTTTCCACCGACAGCCTTATCAATGCATCCAGGGATTTAATCAGCAAGAGCGATAGTTTGCTTGGATTAAAAAAAGATACTGCCATCCCCGATCCGGTTATTTCCTCTTCCGCGCCTCATCCTCATCCCAATTTTAAAAACCATCGCTTCCAGTTTCTTATCGAAACCTATAATTACTGCGGAAATGTTCAAGCCATAAATCTGAATGATTACTGGTATGGAGTTTTTATGGATAATGAGTTAAACCCTACTGGGGAGTTGGCCGTAAGACCAGTGAAACTAAAGGTAAGTTTAAGTAAAACCAATGCCGGAGGTAAAATGGAATTTGATATTCTAACTTCCGATGAAGAGCGCAGTCTTTTCCTTTTTTCATTAGATAACGCCTATCCACATCAGGAATTAAAGCTTACTGATGTGCTTCAAATTATTGGTACCCGCGGACAGCGCTTATTTCCCGGACAAGAATGGCTCTTGGATCCAATAAGCGGATTAAAGTTGAGCGCCACAGGCACCATTACTAAGGCAGGACCTTGTCCGGAAGCAAAAGACTATAGTATTAAAGCCATTCGAGGCAAAGCCTCTAATGAGGAACAAGATTTAAAAGAGCTTTTAGGTGATTATGGAACCTGTAGCATACCAGAGATATATTGGTATGGCGACCTAAGCGGTGATGGAATTCCTGAAATAATCTTTGTAAGTGTAAAAGACGATATGAACGTTTTTAGCTTATTGCAAAGTGAAGTTGGTGCGAATCAACTTTTTTCCCTAAAATCTGTTTTTACTGTAGAAAATTGCGCGGACTAATGAATTTAGAATTTAATAAGAACGAAGATCACTTAAAACTTCTGGTTTCAGAAGTGCGTACAAAGCTTGCCAAAATACATAAGGGTGGTGGCGATAAAAAAATTGCCAAACAGCACGCCCAGGGCAAACTCACTGCACGTGAGCGTGTTGCCTATCTCCTAGATTCTAAAAAGCCTCAAATTGAAATCGGCGCTTTCGCTGGATATGACATGTATGCCGATCATGGTGGCTGTCCTGGCGGTGGCGTAGTAGTGGTATTAGGCTATATAAAAGGTCGAATGACTTTAGTAGTGGCCAATGATGCAACGGTAAAAGCAGGTGCTTGGTTTCCAATAACCGGTAAGAAGAACCTCCGGGCTCAGGAATTAGCAATGGAAAACCATATTCCCATTATTTACTTGGTTGATAGCGCTGGCGTTTACCTACCAATGCAGGATGAGATCTTTCCCGATAAGGAACATTTTGGTCGCATTTTTAGGAATAATGCCATTCTCTCCTCCAAAGGCATTTCACAAATTGCCGCTATAATGGGTTCTTGCGTTGCGGGGGGTGCCTACCTTCCCATCATGAGTGATGAAGCGATGATCGTTGATAAAACAGGTTCTATTTTTCTTGCTGGCTCCTACCTTGTAAAGGCTGCCATCGGCGAAGAAATTGATAATGAGACCTTGGGCGGTGCTACTACACATTGCGAGGTTTCAGGTGTTACCGATTACAAAGCAAAGGATGATAAGGACGCCCTAAAGTCTATCCAAAATATTGTGGATAAAATGGGGGCCCCCGATCAAGCGGGATTCAATCGCAAAAAATCATCCGAACCTGCTAAAGATCCCAAAGAAATATACGGCCTCATCCCCCGAGATGGCAAGCCCTATAAAACTATTGATATCATTGAACGCCTTGTTGATGATTCTGATTTTGAAGAATATAAGGCCGGCTATGGTCGAACTATTTTAACCGGATACGCGCGAATCGACGGCTGGGCCGTGGGCATTGTAGCTAATAACCGCGAATTACTGCGCACCAAAAAAGGTGAGACGCAATTTGGCGGGGTTATTTATTCCGATTCAGCCGATAAGGCTTCGCGATTTATCGCCAATTGCAATCAAAAGAAAATTCCCTTGGTATTCCTGCAAGATGTAACCGGCTTTATGGTAGGTTCACGTTCGGAGCATGGCGGCATTATTAAAGACGGCGCCAAAATGGTGAATACCATGAGTAATTCCGTTGTGCCCAAGTTTACCATTATCATTGGAAACAGCTTTGGTGCTGGAAATTATGCCATGTGCGGTAAGGCTTATGATCCACGTTTAATTGTGGCTTGGCCTAATAGTAAGCTGGCGGTAATGGGTGGATCGCAAGCGGCAAAAGTGCTGCTTCAAATTGAAAAGTCGCGCTTAAAATCACAAGGAGAAGAAATTACCAAAGAGAAAGAAGAAGCGCTTCTTAAAAAAATAGAAGACCGCTACGAAACTCAGATGAAGCCAGAATACGCCGCTTCTCGTTTGTGGACGGATGCTATTATTGATCCGCTAGAAACGCGAACTTGGATTAGCATGGGTATTGAAATGGCGAATCACGCTCCTATTGAGAAGGCTTATAATCCCGGTATTATTCAGGCTTAAGCAATCCTTTTAAGCCTAAAACTGATAGGCTATACCGATTTTACTGCGCAACTGTCCGCCGCTAAATGTCGGATTGAAATAAGGCGATAACTCGAAGATAAAATTGAGTTTAGGTATTGACTTTATAAAGGGTGCGCGGCATCCTAAATATAGGGCGCTTCCATTGGTTATTGGCAGGTCGCCAAAGGCATTGAAAAAATTAAAATTGCCGCCCAAGCCGGTATAGAGCTGATACTTTTCATGGCGCTTAAGATTCAGCATTAATGCTGGTTCAAAGCTAAGGTTGCCGAAGAAAGTATTCGTAGCAATGCGAAGATCTCCCCAAATAAGTTTCTTAGAATTTGTGTTTATTGCCAATTCCGATTGCCAGGGGAAATAGGACAATCCTACCTGGGCCTGACTGACTTTCATGGTCACGAGCAGCAAAAAAACAATACCTAAGTGTTTCATAAATCTTCAATCAATTTGCAGTAAGCGGCTTTCGCCTGATAGTTTTCATCGAAAAGTAATGGATAATCATCTCGATTAAAAAAATAGGGAATCCAAGAGTCGGCATCACCAATTCCCCAAAGGGTAATACCATATTGATAAGCCTCGGGTAAACGGCGGTAATTCTTAAAAATCCAATAATAGAGATTGGCCTGTTTTTGCAAATCCTCCTCACTTGGCACCGGCATGCTCCTCGATAAAGGATTTAAGGCAATATCCAGTTCTGATATATGTAATAAGAAATCAGCCTCGCATACTGCTCGCATACATGCATCCATTTCTCGATGAGAGGGAAAATCAATACTTACATGAAACTGGCAGCCAATACCGTGGATAGGCACTCCAGCTTTTTTTAAATCGCTACAAAAACGAATTGCCGCATTTCGCTTTAGCGGGTTTTGAGCCAGATTATAATCATTGTAAAATAAGAGCGCATCGGGATCAGCCTCATGAGCATATTCAAATGCTAAACGCAGATAAGCTGCTCCTAAATGCTGAAACCATACGCTGTTCCTCAAGTTCCCATCTTCAGTAAATGCCTCATTTACAACATCCCAAGCCGCTACTCTCCCCTTGTAACGAGCCACAATAGTTTGAATATGGATTTTCAGGACTTGCCGCCATTCTTCCTTAGTTCCTTCAAAATTGCTAATCCATTCTGGTAATTGTTGGTGCCAAATTAAGGTATGTCCATGCATCCTCATGTTTTGGTCATTGGCGAAATCCACCAGTTGATCGGAAGGATACCAATCAAATACTCCCTCTTGAGGATGTATCGCATTAGCCTTCATGACATTTTCGGGGCTTAGTGCATTAAACTGACTAATTACCAATTCAAGGTAAGGGCTATTCGCTTGAAGCTGAAAAGGTTCCGCCACGGTGCCCACTTTAAAGTTAAACTTAGCCGACAAGGAATGGTCCTGGGGACTGCAGTTACTAGAAGTCTGTTTTTGGCAGGCTCCCAGAGAAAATAGCATGATAAGAAGTAAAGCCCTTCGCATAAGTCGAAATTAGTCTATAATTATCTTTTTCCCTTTTCTATATTTTTTGGCAAGCCTATACTCGTGATCAGTAGAATAGAGCCGCCTCCTTCGCATCTATCTGTTAGAACGGAAGGCCAAGGTTGTTTACCGGGTATACTAAACAAAAGCAAGGGTAATTCGTCTTAAGCATAAAGCACCAGAAAGTCGATTACAAAATGAAAAGGATAATAGTTTGGTTTCGAAATGATCTTCGCCTTAGCGATAATGAAGCTCTGCATCAAGCTTGTTTGGATGCCGATGAGATAATTCCATATTACTGTTTCGAAGAAAGCGCCATTCACAATGATTCTTGGCCATTCCCCAAAACGGGAGCCTTTAGGGCGCAATTTATCTTAGAAAGTGTAGCGGCTTTGCAAGCGCAATTGCGGGAAGAAGGCTTGGAACTTCAAATTTACCATGGCTCTAGCTTAAAAGGTCTTTTAAAAATAAAAGAAGAATACCAGGCCCGCGATGTTTATTGCGCCGAGGAAGTGAGCCAAGAGGAATTGGATCGCGAAAAGGAAATGGAGGAAAATGGATTTAAGCTCAAACGCTTTTGGCAAAATAGCCTCTACGCCAAAACGGATCTGCCCTTTGAAATTCATCAATTACCTGAGGTATTTACCGCCTTTCGGAAAAAGATGGAAAAGTATGCCCAAGTGCCAAAAGCTTTGCCAAAGCCGGCGCTTTTGAAGGGCCCAGAAAAGCTTATGGCCGGTGAACTTCCATCCCTTAATACATTGGGGCTGGCCACTCCAAGCTTTGATTCGCGTTCAGCTTTTCCCTTTAAAGGCGGCGGACAAGCGGCGCGGACAAGGATGCAGTCTTATTTTTGGGAAGAGACGAGAATACTAGAGTATAAGAACACTCGAAACGGACTTATCGGCGATAGCTACAGCTCTAAATTTTCCCCTTGGCTTGCTTTGGGATGTATTTCTGCGCGCGAGATTTATTGGGAGCTCAAAAAATTTGAGGAAGAGGTAAAAAGCAATTCTTCCACCTATTGGATGTACTTCGAACTCTTGTGGCGCGACTTCTTTCGATTTACTGCCCTAAAAGAAGGAAGAAGTTTTTTTAGAATGAAGGAAGTGCAAGCGATGAAAACCCTCCCTCATTTTGAAGCCTGGCGAATTGGTGAAACCGGTCAAGCTTTTGTAGATGCCAATATGAAGGAACTACTGCAAACTGGTTTTATGAGTAATCGCGGCCGCCAAAATGTGGCCTCCTATCTTATTCACGACTTAAAAATCCCTTGGCATTTAGGCGCAGCTTGGTTTGAGTCGCAATTGATAGATTATGATGTGTGCAGCAATTATGGCAATTGGACCTATCTCGCAGGCCTCGGCAATGACCCTAGGCCCAATCGCTACTTCAATGTCCAAGGCCAAGCTGAACGCTATGATACCGATGGCGCATATCAAAGACTTTGGTTGACTTAAAGCTCAGATTTATTTCATTTATAATCCTAACAAATCTTTAAGGTTTTACAGGAACATAAAAGCGCCTTTAGACGTTAACAAGACGAATAATTTTACGGCCTACTAAAGCGAGGAAAACATGGAAAAACAAGATTTGAAAGGAAAAATTATAGCGCACTATCAGGAGTATCTACTTTTAAATGGTGAAAACCCAGCTAGTGTATACGCCTTTTGCAAAGAGCTTGAAATTGATGAGGCTCAGTTTTACGAATACTTCAGCGATTTCGATCAAATAGCAGCCCAATTCTGGAGTCATTTATTTGAAAGCAATTTGGCCCGATTAAGCGAAACCGAAGAATGGTCGGATTTTAGTTCACGAGAAAAATTCCTGAGCTTTTACTTCAGCTTCTTCGAAAATTTAAAATCGCATCGCTCCTATGCCAACCTTATTTTAAAGCAGGTAAATATTGCCAAGCCAAAAGGAGCCAGTGAATTAGAGGCTTTTAAAAAGCAATTTAAAAATTGGTCAAAGGAAATTATCGCCGAAGGACAAATGAAGGATGAAATAGCAGGGCGCTCCAAGTTTAATGACTTATACGATGACTTGTTTTGGATACAATGCCTCTTCTTACTCGACTTTTGGCGCAAGGATCGTTCGCCTGGTTTTGAAAGTACCGATGAAGCCATTGAAAAGTCAGTAAACCTTTCCTTCGATCTTATTGAGAAAAATGCCTTAGACTCGGCTTTTGACTTCGGTAAATTCATATTTCAAAACCGATGAAAGAACAAGATAAAATCTATAGCTCTCGCAGCCAGCGAACAGGTAAGTTTATAAAAACCGGAGCTAAAGTAGGCGCCAATTACCTAAAGCATTTCAGTAAAAAACTGGTTACAGGCGAAAGCAATGAGCAAGAATTACAAGAGCAGAATGCCGAGGATATTTACAATGCCTTGAGCAATTTGAAAGGCTCTGCTCTTAAAGTAGCCCAAATGCTGAGCATGGATCAAGGTCTGCTCCCTCAGGCTTATACTGATAAATTTGCCCAGGCACAGTATTCTGCTCCCCCTCTATCCTACCCTTTGGTAGTAAAAACCTTTCAGCAGTATTTTAAAGCAAGTCCCCTCGATATTTTTGATGAATTTTCGCGTCAAAGTCTTGCCGCGGCTAGCATTGGCCAAGTACATCGGGCTAAAAAAGGCGAGCTCGACTTGGCGGTTAAAATCCAATATCCCGGGGTAGCCAATAGTATTTCATCCGATCTTAAAATGGTTCGTCCGGTTGTAGGTGCCATGTTCAATATCAGCCAAGCAGAAATGAGCCATTATCTTGGTGAAGTGGAAGGTCGCTTGATGGAGGAAACGGATTACAATCTAGAATTGGAAAGAGGAATGAAAATCTGTGAGGCCTGTGCCGATATCGATGGTCTGGTCTTTCCAAAATATTATCCCGAATTATCGGCCGAACGCATCCTAACCATGGATTGGTTAGAAGGGCTTCATTTAGATCAGTTTCTAAAAACCAATCCCGACCAGGAAACACGCAATCGCATCGGACAAATAATATGGGATTTCTATGACTTCCAAATTCACAATTTAAGGGAAGTTCATGCAGATCCACATCCAGGTAATTTCCTCTTTAGAGAAGATGGTTCGGTAGGCGTTATTGATTTTGGTTGTGTTAAGATTCTCCCGGAAGATTTCTACCATCGCTATTTCCAAATAATGCGCCCTGCCATTAGTGAAGAGAAAGATGAGTTTCTAAATCTCCTATTTGAATTAGAGTTTCTACTTAAAAGTGATAGCCCTGAGGAGGTGGATCATTTTTCGGATATCTACGCGGAAATTCTCAGCTTACTGGGAAAACCATTCTTCTCCGATGAATTTGACTTTGCGGATAAGAGCTATTTCCAAAAAATATACGCCTTAAGTGATATTTACCAGAACGATAAAATGGTGAAAAAAGCTAAAGCAGCCAGAGGTCCAAAGGATTCCATTTACCTCAACCGAACTTATTTTGGCCTTTACAATATGCTGCATATGCTAGAGGCCAAAATTGAAACGCGTTCTGCAGTAGATAAACTATTTTTGGAGGAAGATCCAATCACGTGAAATATTGTTCCAGCTGCGGCAGTTCAAAACTTATAAAGGAGATACCGGAGGGTGATCATCGTTTACGCATAGTTTGCAAGAACTGCGATACCATTCATTATATCAATCCCAATCTAATTGTGGGTTGCCTCATCCTAAACGATAAAGGTGAAGTAATGCTCTGCCGCAGGGGTATTGAACCTCGTTTAGGCTATTGGAACTTGCCGGCTGGCTTTCTTGAAAATGAAGAGTCGGTGGAACTTGGCGCTTTAAGAGAAGTGGAAGAAGAAACCGGCGCTCGGGTTAAAATTGAAAAATTACACAGCATTTATAATGTGCTGAAAGCCCAGCAGGTTTATCTGATTTTTAAGGCACAAATGCTGGATGAGCATTATGCCTTAACCCCCGAAAGCACCGAAATAAAGTTTTTTGATTGGAAGGCTATTCCTTGGGATGAAATTGCCTTTTCGAGTAATATCCATGCTCTAAAACATTGGATATCGGTACTTAATGGTGGCCCAGATGAAATTAATATTGGAACCTTAGAATTAAATTAATGTCAGATTTGTCGCTGTTTTATAATTATGCTCCTGCTAAATCAAATACGGACAAAAGCCCTCTAGTGCTTATGATTCATGGCTATGGCAGCCACGAAAATGATTTATTTTCACTTAAAGATTATTTAGGCCCGGAAGCGCATTACTTGAGCCTTAGAGCGCCACTAACATTGGGTTTTGGTGGTTTTGCCTGGTACCCCATTCACTTCGATTCGGTGGGTGCAAAAACCTCCGACACTAAAATGGCGGCCCAAAGTCGCGAGCTTATTTCAAGTTTTTTAAGCGATTTCCAAAAAAAAGAAGGATTGCAAAACAATCCCGTTTGGCTGCTAGGATTTAGTCAAGGTGGCATATTAAGCTATGGTTTAGCCCTAAACGAACCTCAGCGATTTCATAAGGTAATGGCTTTAAGCGCCTATGTATTAAAGGAAATCGTTCCCTATCAATATCGCCCACAAGACTTAAAACATTTAGATTTCTTCGTTTCACATGGTAACCAAGATGAAGTAATACCGGTGAGTGCCTCAAGAATGACGGTGGAATTTTTAGAAAAGCTAAATATCAAACATCGCTATCAGGAGTATCCTGCTGGCCATGGTATAAATCCCGATAATCTGAGGGACCTAGTAGAATGGTTTAAAAAGTAAATCCATAAAATTTTACGGATTACCGCAAATCAATCAGCTTAAATAACTACTTATTCATAATTACTAAGCTTAGCTCTAAACCTTTCCATTAAAATCTTGATTTATCAATTCCACGACCTTCCAAAGAAGTGAAATTCTTGAATATTCAGAATTAGTGGCTAAGGAGGTCTAAATTTTCATTAGGAGATTTTGGCAGAGGCCCTTTCTTTACATCTTAGAAAATGGCCGAGCTTTCCTAACCTTAATTCTTCCTATTCCCCTCATTGGTGGTTCGGCCATTCTTTTGTTTTCTGCAGGCGTTTGAACAATAGCGTACCTCCTCCCAGTTTTTAGCCCACTTTCGTCGCCAAGTAAAGGGACGGTCACAAACCGGACATACTTTTTGCGGTAAGTCACTTTTCTTCATGGCCTATCAACATTATTAGGGCTTCATAAGTTTATTGAGCATGACCTTACATTTGATTTTAGGGGACTGTCTTTTTTCGCAGCATGAAAATCTTTTCAGCCGCCAAAAAGCCAATGCTATAATTATGATTGAGGATGAAGGCTTATGTACGCATTATCAATATCATAAGCATAAACTCATTTTATTCCTTTCGGCGATGCGTCAGCATGCGGAGGCCCTAGCTTTGGAGAATGATGTTCAATACTATGCCTTAGAGGCAGCTAATGGCGAAATAGATCCTCGATCCTTTGAAGAAAAACTAGATCATTGTATTCAATCACAGGAAAATGTAGATAGCCTTAGGTGCTATAAGGTTGATGATCAATTTTTTGAAGAGCGACTGCTTAAATGGAGTTTAGATCGAGGTTTGGAAATAACTTGGATTGAAAGTCCTAAATTTTTGTTTCCGCTTTCTGATTTTGATCACTACTTAAAAAGCCATAAAAAGCCTTTCCTCAAAACATATTATGAACGGCAGCGCAAAGCACTGGGCATTTTAGTAGATGAGGAAGGCAAGCCAAGCGGTGGGAAATGGAGCTATGATGCGGAAAACCGCAAAAAGCTACCCAAGAATTATAGCGCTCCTACAGCCTTACATTTCACAGAAAACCCAAATGTCAAAGAGGTAAAAGCTTTGGTGAACCACCACTTTTCCCATCACCCTGGCGATACAAATACCTTTCGCTGGGCAAGCAACCGTAAAGAGTCCTTAGCGGTTTTAGATCAGTTTATCTCCGAAAAGCTCAACCTATTTGGCCCCTATGAAGATGCTTTTGAGGCCGAGTTGAAATTTGGTTATCACTCTACTTTAAGTCCTTATCTCAATATGGGCCTCTTAAGTCCAGAAGAAGTAATTAGCGATGTACTTGAGGCCTATCAAAAAAAAGGCAGCGCCCTAGCTTCGGTGGAAGGATTTATAAGACAAGTTTTGGGTTGGCGCGAGTTTATTAGAGGTATGTATCGCAATTTCGATTTTGGCGGAAATCACTTTAATCTCCAAAACAAGCTTAGCCCGCATTGGTATGAGGGAACTACAGGTATTGCACCCTTAGATGACTCCATCAAAAAAGTGAAAGAGGAAGCCTATAATCACCATATAGAACGCCTAATGGTAATTGGCAACTTGATGCTCCTTTGCGAAATTCATCCGCAGGAAGTTTATCGCTGGTTTATGGAGATGTATATTGATAGTGCCGATTGGGTAATGGCTCCCAATGTTTTGGGAATGAGCCAATTTGCCGATGGTGGATTATTTGCCACCAAGCCCTATATCGCAGGAAGCAATTATATGCGCAAAATGAGTCATTATCCCAAGGGCGATTGGTGCGATATTGTAGATGGCCTTTATTGGCGCTTTATTGACAAACATCGCGCTACCTTTGCTTCCAACCCTAGAATGAGCATGATGCTAGGCACCTTAAATAAAATGAGTACGGAAAGAAGAGAAAGCATCTTTGGAGCCGCAGAACTATTTTTAAAAAGAATTCGGGTTTAAATGAATAAGCATTTTGACATTGCCATTATTGGCGGAGGAGCATCAGGCTTAGCCTTGCTATATGCCATGCATTTACAAGGTGTGGTAGCCGACTATACTATAGCTTTAATAGAGCCCGACTCCAAGGATAGTAATGATCGTACCTGGTGTTTTTGGTCGGATGAAAGCGATCCTGCCTGGCAGATGTTTAGCCCATGCGTTTCTCATAAATGGGATCAAGTAGATTCGGCCTATCCTAGTCGGCAGCAAATGTTCCCTTACCACTATGCCCAAATTCGCAGTAGCGATTTCTATCAATTTGTTAATGATGCCTTAGACAGCTATCCTAAAATTGAATCGTATAAAGCACGTGTAAAGTCGCTGGAAACGGGAGAATCCCATATTTTAAGTTTGGATGACGAGCGCCAATTAAGCGCCGATTTGGTATTTGATAGCCGTCCCCCTCAATTAAATGATCCCGAGCTCATTTGGCAGAGCTTTGTTGGCTATCGCATTAAAACCAAAGAGCTAAAGTTCGAAGCTGATGTCTGCCGCCTAATGGATTTTGATGTACCCCAAGAAGACAAGTCCCTTCAGTTTATGTACCTGCTGCCTACCTCCAGAACAGAGGCCTTGATAGAATTTACCCGTTTTGGCAAGGCAATATTAAAAGAAGAAGAATCCAAGCCTATTATAATGGAATATTTAAAGGCCATGGATATCCATGATTATGAGATTGAAGAAAAAGAGGTCAATAAAATTCCCATGAGCCTTAGCTTAAATAGCAGCGAAAAACGCCATCCGGAATATTGCAATTATGTCCCAATTGGAGTTAGAGCTGGCGTGGTGAAGGCCTCTACCGGTTTTGCCTTTAAAAAAATAGCTCAGCACAGCTGGGATCTAGCTATAGCTTTAAAAAATCAAGATACCTTCCCAAATCCCGGCCATAGCAGGCAGCATTGGATTTACGATGAATTGCTTCTGAATATCTTTAATAAGAAGAATAGTCCCATCGTAAAGCTTTTCATCCGTCTTTTTAAAGTTCATCCAATCGACCGCATTTTGAGGTTTATTGATGAGAAGAGTTCCTTTAAGGAGGACTTTATTATCATGTATAAAATGCCTTGGAGCCCTTTCTTTTGGTCTATTGCTAAAAGCATCCAAAAAAGATTGAGCGCCAAGAACTAGCAGCGATTAGTTTAAGCTTGGGCCTCTAAATGGGGCTATGGCTTTTATTTTTTCCCTAGCTTCACCCATTAACAAAAAGGGGTATGGCCGACAAGGAGGATCAAATTCGCGAATTAGATTTTAAGCTCAATCAATTGCTTACTAAGCAGGCGACCTTTGCCCAGGAGATTCAAGATTTGCGTCGGCAAATTGAAATTTTAAAGTACAAATCCTCTCTTGACCTTAAATCCGAGCCGGCACCAAAACCCATATTAGAAACTGCCACCGAAGCTCAAGCGAGCACTAAGGAGTATAGACCTGCGGAGTCGATTCCCAAAAAGAAATCTAGCCCTAGCTTAAAACTTGATATAGAGCGCTTTATTGGCGAAAACCTCATCAATAAAATTGGCATCCTTTTAACCATTATTGGGGTGGTAATTGGTGGAAAATACGCGGTAGATAATAATTTGATAAGCCCCGTGATGCGGCTGGTTCTCGCCTATTTATTGGGAGGACTACTGTTGGGTTTAGCCTTAAAACTAAAAGCAAAATACCTCCATTTCAGCGCAGTACTATTAGGTGGCGCTTTGGCGATTTTTTACTTCATGAGCTTTGCCGCCTATACCTTTTTCGATTTATTCCCCAAGGGTCTGAGCTTTGCGCTGATGCTGGTGGTAACGGTGGGCGCGGTTTACAGTGCCTTAAAATACAAACAGGAACTTATTGCCATTCTTGGATTGGTTGGTGCCTATGCCATCCCCTTTTTGGTAAGTACCAATCAAGGTTCTGCCCTCCTCTTTTTCACCTATGTCATTCTTATTAATCTGGGAATTCTATTTATCGCATTTCAACGCTATTGGAAAATTCTCTTCTATAGTGCCTTTGGCGTAAGTTGGCTCATCTTTCTTTTCTGGTATGTAGATAAATTTAGCACTACAGACTTGAGCCTTGGCCTTGCGGTATCTTTTGCCTTTTATCTACTTTTTTTCACCTATTTCTTGGCCTACAAATTGCGCATGCGCGAAAAGTTCAAGTCTTATAATTTACTCATCCTCTTTAGTAATAATATCATCTTTTTTGCATTTGGCGCTGCTATGCTTAAGGCCGATCTTGTTTCCGATCAGTACTTAGGGGCCTTTACCTTTTTCTTGGCTTTGCTAAATGGGGCGGCGACCTGGTTTATCAGCAGGTCAAAAGATCAGGATCAAAAGCTCTATCACATCCTTATAGGAATAAGCCTCTTTTTTGTTGCCCTTAGTATTCCCAATCAATTTGATGGACCAGTTATAGCTATTGCATGGTCAGCTCAAGCAGCCATCTTGTTTTGGATATCGCGGCGGCATGGCAGTCTCTTTTTCGAATATTTCAGCTATCCCCTTTTTATTCTTGCCTTTTTACGATTATGGTCCGACTGGCCGGTGCTATATCAAGATCTAGCGGCAGAGCAGCTTTTCCTTCTCAATCTAAACTTCCTCTATAGCTTTCTATTCATTCTTTCGGGTTTTGCAATATTTTGGATCAATCGGAAATATCCCGAACCGCAGCGATGGGCATTCCCACTTAGCCAGGCTAATGCCATTAAGGTATTAATCGGCCTAAGTCTTTTTAGCACCTATTTTGCCTTTAGGTGGGAAATGGTTGCCACTTGGGCCAGAGTAGAACAAGTAACAGCCGTGCTTGTAGAAGCGGAGTCTGGCTCCTACACCCGAACTAATCCAATATATGATCACCTCTCCTGGCTGAGCGACAGTCTGCTTCCCCTCTTCTTTGCTTTAATTCTTCAATATCTAAACTTCACGCGATTCAGGGATAGGGACCTAGGCAGGGCCTTAATTCTGATAAGTTGGATTAGCGTTATCCTTTTTTGCATAATGGGCCTCTACAATTTGGGGGAACTAAGCGACCTTTACCTTTGGGAGGATCCCCAAGGTCATTTCACCTTTGGTGCTGGGCCAATGCTATTGCGTTACCCCGCTTTTATCTTGGTTACACTCTTGCTTTATCTTGGTCGTAAATCCACTAGCATGGATTACCTACAGCAATTTGGGAGCCGGGCTTTTGAAATTTTTATGCACCTTGTATTTCTCATATTAATAAGCTCCGAGCTTTTACATTGGCTCAATTTGGCAGATTACGATGGTCGCTATCGACTAATTTTCACCATTCTGGTAGGCTCTTATGCCTTCTTCCTAATATGGTGGGGAATGAAAAAAAATCGCAAACATCTGCGGCTTACCGCCATGATACTTTTCGCTTTAGTGATACTCAAGTTGCTTATTTATGATTTGGGTGCTCTAGATACCTTGTCGAAAACCATTGTGCTGGTAGCCATTGGAGCTCTTTTGCTTTTGAGTTCATTTTGGTACAATAGACAGAAAAGAAAAATGGAACCTTAGTACTAAATGAATAAAGCCGCCTTCGGAGGAAAGCGGCTTTATTTATGTTTTGGCACAGGATAGCCCTTTAACTATCGGGTTTCTCGGCTTTAGGCCATATTGGTAAATACGGCTTGCACATCATCATCATCATCTAATTTGTCCAATAGCTTTTCAATTTCAGCAGTCTGCTCTTCATCAAATTCTACCTCGGTGGTTGGATAGCGTTTCAAGCTGGCATTCTTTACATCCACTTTACGCTCTTCCAAAGCGGTAGATAAGGTGCCGAAATCGGTGTACTCACCATAGATGTAAACCGATTCATCATCTTCCTCGATGTCTTCCAATCCAAAGTCGATTAATTCCAGCTCCCATTCTTCCACATCGAAGTCTTCGGGCTTAGCCACTTCAAATACCGCTTTGCGATCAAACATGAATTCCAAAGATCCATTTGGTACTATCTGTCCGCCAACTTTGTTGAAATAGGATTTCACATTCGCTACGGTGCGGGTTGTATTATCGGTAGCGCATTCTACAAATACCAAAACCCCATGTGGACCTTTGCCTTCATAGTTTACTTCAACATAGGTCGCCGCATCATTTCCGCTCGCTCTTTTTACCGCCCTTTCAATGTTATCCTTGGGCATATTTTGCGCCTTGGCATTGCTTATCGCTGTGCGCAGCGCCGAATTGGTATCAGGATCATCTCCACCTTCCTTGGCCGCCATGGTAATAGCTTTGGCCAAACGCGGGAATAAGCGTGACATTTTTCCCCATCTTTTTTCTTTTGCGGCACGGCGATATTCGAAGGCTCTTCCCATTATATTTTGGTATTTTTTAAATCTATTGGCCGCAAATTTATCAATAAGCCTCAAATTAGCAGCGTGAACCTCTTAGAGGAAGTACTGTTTATTGTTCAATGCTGCATTTTAAGAAATACCTCCATGCTGATTCCAATCGTTCTTGGGTAACCTTTATCCACGGTGCGGGGGGAAGTTCTAGTATTTGGTTTCGCCAAATTAGAGAGTTTAAGGAGAAGCATAATGTACTGTTAATCGACCTCAGAGGTCATGGTGACTCTAAAGACCACCTGGATCAGCAGCATTTCCCCACCTATACTTTTGAAGATGTTTCATTGGACGTCATCGAAGTCTTGGATCATCTAGAAATTGAAAAAAGCCATTTTGTAGGGATTTCCCTTGGTACGATTATAATTCGTGAAATTGCCGAATTACAGCCCGATCGCATCCAAAGCATGATACTCGGTGGTGCCATTCTAAAATTAAATTTCCGCTCACAAATCTTAATGCGGGTAGGCGTTATTTTCAAGTCAGTGGTGCCCTATATTCTACTGTACAAATTATTTGCTTGGATTATTATGCCGCGTAAAAAGCATAAAGAGTCACGCTTGTTATTTGTGCGAGAGGCGCGTAAGCTTTATCAAAAAGAGTTCATTCGTTGGTTTAAACTGGTGGCCGAGGTCAACTCATTGCTATCTGGTCATCGTGCTCAACAATTATCGCATCCTACCTTATATGTGATGGGCGATGAAGATCATATGTTCCTACCAGCTATACAAAAGCTATTGGAAAACGAACACCATAAAGCGCATTCCCAATTAGCGGTTATTCCAAATTGCGGCCACGTGGTAAACGTAGAAAAGCCCAGTGATTTTAATCGAATTTGTTTAGGCTTCCTTTCCTAGGGAGCTAAAAGAAAAGTTCCTTGAAGCCTCTGGGTATCCTTAAAAGGCAGCTTATAGGTTAGGTCGTAAAGATATATTCCGCCCTTGCAAGCTTGACCCTTAAAATTACCGTCCCAAGCCTGACTGGGATCCATACTGAAAAACACCCTTTCACCCCAGCGATCACTCAAGCTCAATTCGAAGCTTTCAAAATCGCATTGCGACCTAAGTTCATAAAAATCGTTAATACCATCGCCATTGGGGGTAAAGGCATTTGGCATGATGAAGGTACAGGTATCACAATTTTCCACCATCAATTCCAGGGTATCCAAAATGGTAAGGCATTCTTCTTCATAGCGAATGATATAGCGACCTGGCTTATACAGTGTTCTTAGTTTGGATCCACGGCCATCATTCCAAAAAAGGTCTCCGGGTAAATCCAAAAAATTAAGTGAATAGCCACTTTGAGCGCAAACCAGAGTATCTTCCACTTCGAATATGTCGAAAATGGAATCCGTACTTAGCACTTCCAATTTTATCGTATCAAAGCGGGCACAGGAATTTCCATTCTGCACTCTAATTATGTAGTTTCCTTGGTTCCTAAAATCAAATTGCCGACCCGAACTACCATCTGGCCAAAAGGCCAATAAGTTAGCGGGATATTCCACTCTTAGGGCGCTACCTGGGCAAAGACTGGTGTCGATGCTTATAGCGCTAGTAGGGAAATCGTCGACTTGCACGAAAATGGAATCACGCACCGGACAACCATTCCCAACGCGAACATTGAGCCAATACCAACCCCCTTGTCGCACCGTAATGGCGTTAGTAGTGGCTCCAGTATTCCAAATGTAGCTGCCATTAACGGTGGTGGAAAGTACGATGCTGGAATCAGCACAAAGGGTTCTATCGGGACCTAAAAAACTACCGGTACCGCCGTTAAAAACCTGAATATTGATCGTGTCGCCAAAAACACAGGAACCACTAGAATACTGTACCCAAAATAGTCCCGGACCTCGAGCGTAAATTGAAGCGCTCGTATCGCCAGTACTCCAGAGGTAGCTTGTGGCACCAGTTGGGGCGCTGAGTAATATAGAGTCGAGGGAACATATCGTGGTATCATTCCCCAAGAAATTGCTACTCGGACCACCACTGGCGCTTTGTTGAACGGGATAGCTGGGGTTTATGCTTTGTGCCGATACACCACTCATTCCATCGGTACTACCATAAGCGGTACCATTGGCCAAGTTCCCATGATCACCTCCACCTAAAAAGCCTTGGAAAATACCTCCAGAATAATTGGCATTGGCCGGATTGCTAGAATAGATAAATCCACCTGATCCGCCGCCGCCCGGTCCGGCAACACCGCCCGTTACATCGCCACCATCTCCGCCTTCTACATAGGCATCTACATTGCCTAAAAGAACTTTTAGTGCTAAATAAATGCTACCGCCTGCGCCACCGCCGCCTGCGCCTTCGGCACCGTTGTTTAAAATCGATTTTCCATTATCTCCATTTACCCTAATTGCGCCACCATTACCTTCTAAGGTATCCACCAATAGAATTACGATTCCGCCACCGTGGCCACCTTCCGAGCTAAGCCCACCAACGTTATTGTGCCCAGAACCGCCGCCACCGCCAAAAAAAAGACGATTTTGACTTTGCAATAAAGCCTGGCCTCCAATTCCACCATTGGCAATAGAATTTGTGCAACCACTCCATTCATCGCCACCTTGGCCGCCATTACCTCCCGATGAACCGCCACCACCACCGGCATTATGGTTGTTACCACCACCGCCGCCATTTAGGATATGTCCGCGGCCGTTTGCCACCGCGACCGTGGTAGTAGTTATTCCATATCCTTTGGGAGCGCCACCATTATTTAAAGCGGGAAAAACATAGCCAGTTTTTCCACAGCCAACTCCCATATTTCGTGGATTGTTACCACCGCGAAAACCCTTACCGCTCAGATCAATATCCGTGCTTAGTTTAAGGCGCTCCGCCCGAAGGGCTAATATGCCACCTATGCCATTTAAATAGGTTGGCGCGTCCAAGGTATTAGTTACCTCTGCGTATGCATACTCCGGCACCTTAACAATGTTAGTGCCCGAGCCAAAGCCAGAACCAATGGAACGATCTAAGATAATAGTTGGAGTAGAAACCTGACTAACATAAGCGAAGCTGTAGGTTCCACTGCGATTAAGATTTATGCTATCGCCAAAGTTGGCATTATCGGCAGTGTTAAAAGTGGCATCGCCAGGATTGTAAAAAAGGAGTAAATCCCCAACGGCATAATTCATTAAAGCAAAAACAATAAGCGAATCGCCGCAGCTTCCCGCGGATATGCTGTTCACCCGATCATAGCTGTTAATTGTTCCACTAATGGAAACCTGAGCATTTAGGGACCAAGTGCAGAGTAGAAAAATTGATAAAATGCCGCCTATTCTTGCCATCTTCAAATCGTCTGCAAAGGTCAAAAAAAAACCTCCTGAAAACAGGAGGCTTTTTAAAATTTAACTATCCGAAGGTTCGTCGGGACTAGCAGGCGTTTCCGGGTTTCCGGGGCTTTCTGAGCCAGCCTGATTTTCTAATCCTTCTACACTTTCTCCTTCAATTAATTCTTCTTCTTCACTAACGGGAACCTTTGCAACGGAAGCAATTGAATCTTTCTTTTTAAGATTAATAAGCTTAACCCCTTGCGTTGCTCTTCCCATCACACGTAGTTCGGCAATGCCAATCCTAATCATGATGCCGCTCTTGTTGATAACCATAAGATCATCCTCATCGGTTACGGCTTTTATAGCAACTAAGTTTCCTGTTTTCTCACTTACGGTAATGGTCTTTACCCCTTTTCCGCCGCGGTTTGTAATACGATAATCATCCAATAAACTACGCTTACCGAAGCCATTTTCTGAAACCACTAAGATAGAAGTAGTATCCTGACTTTCCTCTGGGATGGTAACCATGCCAACCACAGCATCGTCTTCATTGGCAAGGCTTACGCCTCTTACGCCACTTGCGTTACGTCCCATGGAACGTACGGCATTCTCATTAAATCGGATTGCTTTACCGCTTTTTACGGCCATCAGGATATCGTCATTCCCGGTGGTGAGTTTAGCCTCAAGAAGGGTATCTCCTTCTCTAATGGTAATGGCATTAATTCCATTTGAACGAGGACGTGAATAAGCTTCAAGACTGGTTTTCTTGATAACCCCTTTCTGGGTTACCATCACGATGAAGTTATTGTTCACATACTCTTCATCTCTAAGATCCTTGGTATTAATAAAGGCTCTTAGATTATCATCCTGTGGAATATTAATCAGGTTTTGAATAGCGCGTCCTTTACTGGCCTTACTACCTTCTGGAACTTCATAAACCCTTAACCAGAAACAACGACCCCATTCGGTAAAGAATAGCAGGTAATTGTGATTGGTAGCCACAAAAATGTGCTCAATGAAATCTTGATCTCGGGTATTCACACCTTTTTGACCAACACCTCCTCGCCCTTGTTTGCGGTATTCGGATAGTGAAGTACGTTTTATATAGCCAGCATGAGAAATAGTAATTACCACTTCCTCATCTGGAATCATATCCTCGATGCTCAGCGAACCTCCCGCATAATCTATAGCGGTGCGGCGCTCATCGCCATACTTCTCTTTAATTTCCTCTAGTTCCTCTTTAATGATCGACATTCTTAGGTCTTCCTCATTAAGGATACGCTTAAGGTATTCAATGGTCTTCATTAACTCATCGTACTCGGTGCGCAGTTTATCCTGCTCCAGTCCGGTAAGGTGACGCAGACGCATATCTACGATGGCACGCGCTTGAATTTCGCTTAATTCAAAGCGTTTTTCCAGCCTACTGCGGGCTTCATCTGGACTTGGAGAAGACCTGATGATTTGAATTACCTCGTCGATATTATCGCTAGCGATAATAAGACCCTCTAGAATATGAGCCCGTTCTTCCGCCTTGCGCAATTCGTAATTGGTTCTTCGTATTACCACATCAACGCGGTGATTTACGAAGTGATGAATCATGTCCTTAATGTTCAATTGAACTGGACGACCATTTACGAGGGCAATATTGTTAACCGAAAAGCTAGACTGAAGTTGGGTGTACTTATACAGCATGTTGAGCACCACATTGGGTACTGCATCGCGTTTTAAGTAATATACAACTCTTAGTCCCTTACGGTCACTTTCATCTTTAATATCGGCAATGCCTTCAATGCGCTTATCGTTTACAAGATCTGCGGTTTTCTTAATCATCTCCGCCTTGTTCACCAAGTATGGAATCTCGGTAACTACAATGGCTTCACGACCTTTAATTTCTTGGATTTCCGCTTGACCGCGTAAAACGATTCTACCTCTACCTGTTTCAAAAGCATCCTTAACACCATCATAACCGTAGATGATACCTCCTGTTGGGAAATCTGGTGCAGTAATATGATGCTGCATCATTTCCTCTACGGTGATATCCTTATTGTCGATATAGGCATTAATGGCATTGATAGCTTCGGTAAGGTTATGCGGTGGCATATTTGTAGCCATACCCACGGCGATACCAGATGCACCATTTATCAATAAGCCTGGAACGCGGGTGGGCATTACCGTTGGCTCATAGATAGAATCATCAAAGTTTAACTGGGTATCTACGGTCTCCTTATCGATGTCGGCCAGCATTTCCTCCGAAATCTTACGCAACCTTGCTTCGGTATAACGCATTGCTGCCGGGGGGTCTCCATCGATTGATCCAAAGTTACCTTGACCATCCACCATCATGTACCGGAGGCTCCAAGGCTGGGCCATACGAACCATGGTATCATATACTGAAGAATCACCATGAGGGTGAAACTTACCCAATACCTCACCCACGATACGGGCTGATTTCTTATAAGATCGATTAGAGAGGACGCCTAATTCGTACATCCCGAAAAGCACCCGGCGGTGAACCGGTTTCAATCCATCTCTAACATCTGGTAAGGCACGTGACACGATCACGGACATCGAATAATCGATGTAGGAGGATTTCATTTCCTCCTCAATATTGATCGGTATTATGCGTTCATCTGCAGCCATACTGTCAGTACTTTAAATAAAGGTTACTAAATCCCAAATATAACCTTCTGAGGCAGGGCTTCTGTGTCGTCAAAGCCTAATTTTACTCACAATTTCAAAGCTTAGATGTTGATAAAACAGCGAAGATATCGAGGGGCGCTATTAGCTAAAAAGTACTTTTGATTAGGGACAGGTCTAATGGCATAATCTTAGTACCTTCCCGCAACAGAATATTTCTGAGATTGAATTATGGATGAGAATTTTTCCCCACGCGTCAAAGACGTAATTAGCTATAGTAAGGAAGAAGCCATTCGTTTGGGTCATGATTATATAGGTACCGAGCATCTAATGTTAGGTTTAATTCGCGAAGGCGAAGGTTCGGCCATCAAAATCCTACAGGATTTAGGTGTTGATGTAGCTGCCTTCCGCCGTCAAATCGAAGCTATTAGCGCCCCAAATGTATCAGGTCAAGTAAGTACAAAGAAGCACTTACCCCTTACTCGTCAGGCCGAGAAAGCCTTAAAAACAACCTTTTTAGAAGCCAAGCTTTTTGGCTCCAGCACGATACGCACCAGTCATTTGCTCCTTTGTGTTCTGCGCAATGATGATGACCCTGTTGCTCGTATCCTACGTAAGTACGATATTGATTATGACAGTGTTAAAGTAGAATACCAATCGATGTTTGACGGCGAATGGGACCAGGATAAAGGTCCGCGCAGTGAAACACCTTACCGCGATGACGACGACGATTTTGCGGGCTCCGGAAATGAAGGAGGTCGATTCGGCGGAAGCAGCGGATCTGGCGGTGCCAAAGGCAAATCGGATGGAAAGACTAAAACCCCTGTTCTGGACAATTTTGGCAGAGACCTGACCAAAATGGCAGAGGAAGGGAAATTGGATCCAGTAGTGGGTCGCGAAAAAGAAATCGAAAGAGTATCACAAATTCTTTCCCGTCGTAAAAAGAATAACCCACTTTTAATTGGAGATCCTGGAGTTGGTAAATCAGCTATTGCTGAGGGACTAGCGCTAAGAATCATAAAACGAAAAGTATCACGGGTCTTATTCGATCAACGCGTAGTTTCCCTTGATTTAGCATCGCTAGTAGCCGGAACCAAGTATCGCGGTCAATTTGAGGAGCGCATGAAAGCGCTGATGAATGAGCTGGAGAAGAATGACGATATCATTCTTTTTATTGACGAGCTGCATACCATTGTTGGTGCTGGTGGAGCCACAGGTTCCTTAGATGCCAGTAATATGTTTAAACCGGCCCTAGCGCGCGGCGAAATTCAATGTATTGGCGCAACAACGCTCGATGAGTACCGCCAGCATATTGAGAAAGATGGTGCCCTTGAGCGTCGTTTCCAAAAGGTGATGGTTGATCCAACTAATCCGGAAGAGACCTTACAAATCCTTAACAATATTAAGGATCGCTATGAGGAACACCACAATGTTAATTATACCGAAGAAGCTCTAAAAGCCTGCGTTTCTTTAACCGCCCGCTATGTAACAGATCGTCACTTGCCAGATAAGGCCATTGACGCTCTTGATGAAGCTGGATCTCGCGTGCATATTACCTCCATCAATGTTCCCGAAGATGTGATGGATCTGGAAAAAAGGCTGGAAGAAATTCGAGATCAAAAGATCCAGGTGGTTAAAAAGCAAAAATATGAGGAGGCCGCACGCCTAAGAGACGATGAGAAGAACATCGAAAATAAACTCCAAGAAGCGCAAGCTCGCTGGGAGGAAGATGTAAAGAAAAACCGTGAGACGGTTAGTGAGGACAATGTGGCCGAAGTAGTGGCGATGATGACGGGAATTCCAGTTCAGCGTGTAGCCCAGCAAGAAAGCAATCGCTTGTCTTCTATGGGTGCTGATATGAAAGACCAGATTATCGGTCAGGATGATGCCGTAGATAAAATTGTAAAAGCGATCCAAAGAAATCGCGCCGGATTAAAGGATCCCAACAAACCGATCGGATCTTTTATTTTCCTTGGGCCAACTGGTGTTGGTAAAACACAGTTAGCTAAAGAACTCGCTAAAACTCTTTTCGACTCGGAGGACAACCTCATTCGAGTAGATATGAGTGAGTACATGGAAAAATTCGCGGTAAGCCGTTTGGTGGGAGCCCCTCCGGGATATGTGGGATATGAGGAAGGTGGACAGCTTACGGAAAAAGTGCGCCGTAAACCTTATTCAGTGGTTCTTTTGGATGAAATCGAAAAGGCACACCCCGATGTTTTTAATCTGCTTTTACAAGCCTTGGATGATGGTCATATGACGGACAGTCTTGGGCGTAAGGTCGACTTTAAGAATACCATCATAATAATGACTTCCAACATTGGAACCAGCAGACTGAAAGACTTCGGTACTGGAGTTGGATTTGGAACTTCTGCCAGAGAAGGTAAGAAGGGTGATTTGGAAAAAGGAGTTATTCAAACTGCCTTGAAAAGAGCTTTTGCTCCCGAATTCCTAAACCGTATTGATGACGTAATTCTTTTCAATAGTCTTACTAAAGACAACATCGTTAAGATTATTGACATCGAACTGAAAAAGCTCTATGTACGCATTAACGAATTGGGCTACCAAGTTGAAATGAGTGAAGATGCTAAACTTCATATCGCGGATAAAGGCTTTGACGAAAAGTACGGTGCCCGACCGCTAAACAGAGCGATTCAGAAATACGTAGAAGATCCATTAGCCGAGCAAATCATCAATTCTGAAATTGAAGAAGGTGATACCATTATCATCTCTTTAAAAGGAGAAGGAGATGATCAAGAGATCCTTGTTTCGGTTAAAAAGAATAGCACTAAAGCCAAGGAAGAAGCTAGTAAGGATAGCTCGGAGAGCGACTCTGAAGCAGAGGCCTAAAAGCTAATTGCCATTAAAACAAAAGCCGTTTCAAATTGAGACGGCTTTTTTTATACTCCTAAAAACGATTTTAATGCAGTATGGGCGACCAAGTGATCGCCCATTTCTCTTTGTGAGGGGGACTTACAAAGAGAAGGTTTTAAAAAGCCGATGCCTCCCCAAACATCGGCCTTTAGTAGAAAGGTTGTTCCTTTCTTTTGAAGTTTACACTTCTATCCTTCCTCCCCTGGAAAGATTATCACACTATACTGCAATTCGCTTTTGCTCAAAAAGCAAAACCTCTTCTAATTCTTCTTTTATTCCGAAACGCAAAACTAACTTGAAAAATCTTCTCCAGTTCACCTTGCTTTCATTAGAAAGGCGAAGATGACTATAAGCGTCCAAAAAACCGCTATTCATGCTTAAATTCACAAACTCTCCAAAGGTCTCTCTGGTCATATTGTTCAGCATTGGGATCCAGAGCTGGCGAATTTTGTTCTTAATTTCGGTGAGCTCAGCATCTAAGTTCTGGTAACTTATATAGCTAGCGCCGCCTTCGTTCTTGCGTTTTCTACTTAAAATTTTTTCAACTTCAGACACAATAAGATTATGCGACATCTTTAAGTCGTTGCCCATATTGTTAAAGTTATTCATATCAACTGCAGAAGGATGAAAACACATTTCAAAACCGCTTCCTAATTTCAAGCCGCTACTTTTTTGAATGATTTCAAGTAGCACCACTTCTGCGAGGTCTGCATCGATATGGGGTCCTAAAATCACCCAATCGCCTACACTCAAACTTTTGCCAATTTTAGATGCGCTTCTCTTAATACTTTCCCAATCCATCACGGAAGTGCTTAGACCATTAAGGTAAAAAACGCCTGCCGCACGCAGATCACTTTCGTTGTGGGCCAAATCGATTTCAAAATTACTTAAATCTAAGTCGAGATCCTTACTTAATAATAAATCCTGAATGTTGCTGGCGGTACTTGTGGTCTCATCGTACACGGTAGTTTTAAAACGCTGAGCGAAGTCTAAAGCGTAGCGAATTCCTTCAGTGTTTAATCCTAAAACAGCAATTTTAGTTTCCTTTCTATTTAATTCTTGATAACGATTCATTTGTGTAGTTTTTGGGGTGTGGGGTAATTCAAAACAACACTGCGAATGTATCTCGACCTAGAAGGGTATTTTTAAATTTTAGTTCGGCAAACTGCATTTCACGGTCAATGGTTGCATTTTGCCGACGAATGAAATTACAATGTTCGGATACGACTTAAGAGCTCGGTGCGATTGGCGCGGCTAACGGGAATAAGCTTGCCCGAAATGCTAATGGTGGTTTCTTCGATATCATCAATATGATCCAAATTGATGAAGTAACTGCGGTGGACCTGTAAAAAGTTTGGAGCGCTAATCTTATCCACTACCTTCTTTAAAGTGGAGTAAATGATAAAGCTATCGTTTAAGGTTTTTATAAGAACATAATCGCCTTTGGCCTCTGCATATAAAATATCCGACTGTTGGATCTTAACCAATCGTTGCTCCACCTTAATATAGAGATGCTCATTCAATAGCATGGGTGCTAACGGTTCGGAACCTTGCATTTCTTGGAAAAGGCGGTAATTAGACATGGCCACTTCAATGGCTGCCATAATATCTTTTACCCCATAAGGTTTTACGATATAGCCAAAAGGACCTTCAGCCTTAGCCCTTGAAATGGTAGCCTCATCAGCGAAAGCGGTGGTAAATACAAAAGGAATATTGTACTTCTGTTTTATTAAACTCGCCAGCTCCACGCCGTCCATTTTCCCCTTTAGCTGAATATCCAATAAAAGCAAGTCAGGTTCCTTTTCAAGCAATTGCATAACGGCCTCCTCCCCACTTTCTGCTACTGCTAAAACTTCATGTCCTAATAGCTCCAGCATCTCCGAAAGGCTTTCGGCAATCATCGGCTCATCTTCTACCACTAATATTTTTAAGGGATCCATCTTAGTCATTTAAAGGGATATCAATTACAAACTCGGAGCCTTCTCCTTCTTTACTGAAGAAGCGCAAATTTAAGTTTTGCATATCACTCATTTGCTTAACTACGGCTAAACCCATTCCGCTACCTTGAATACCGTGGGTGTTTTCGGCTCTAAAGAAGGAGGTGAATATTTTATCCTGATCTTCTTTAGGCACTCCGATGCCATGATCTTTAATGCTTAATCTTACGTGATCGGCGGCAAACTTTAAGTCCATTTCGGGATTAGCGGCGCCGGGCGAATACTTAAAGGCATTGCTTACTAAATTCTGTACAATATGCTCCAATAGCTCAGGATCTATCGATACTAACCTTGGACCACCACTGAGCTTGAATTCAATTTCGCGATTATCCTTTTGATTGGTCCAATTGCGGTCTAAGGAGTCTCTTAAAAAACTAACTAGGTCCAGAGACTTTTTATTAATCCTAATTTTTCCAGACTCTAAACGACCGAGCACCAAGATATCGGTCATAATATTACTTAAGCGATTGGTCTCATGGTTTAGGCGTCCAAGGTATTTTAAGGCCTTGGGTTGATGTTCTTCCGGTAAACGCTCCGTCCATAATTCCAACATTTCAGCATTGGCCTTAATAGTGGTTAAGGGCGTTCTAAATTCATGAGAGGCCATGGAGATTAGCCTCGACTTCATTCGGGCCAAATCGCGCTGTTGCTCTAAAGCTAAGCTCATATCCTCTTCGGCCTTTTTACGACTTGTTATATCGCGTAAAAAGGAAGAAAAGAAATAACGATCGCCCGTTTTAAATGGAATTATACTCAGCTCTACCGGGAAGTGATGTCCATGCTTATCATGGGCCACTAATTCAATTCTTTGATTGAGGACTGGACCCTCGCCGGTTTCAACAAAATGCATTATGCCGCGATCATGAGCCTGAGCAAATTTTTCTGGAATAATTTTACCGCTAAGGCTATGCCCTAATACCTCGGCTTCTTTAAATTTAAATATTTCCTCCGCCTGCTTATTCCAGCTTTCAATTAAACCATCCTGATTAATGGTTATCACCGCATCGAGGGCATTTTCTAAAATGGTGCGCATCCTAAATTCACTGGCGCTAAGCTGTTTCTCTACATCCTGTCGTATGTGATGTGCCGCCAGCATCTGGGCCATAAAACCCAAAAGCTCCGCTTCATCCTCGGTCCATTCTTTTAAGCCCTTAACCGCATCAAAACCTATAAAGCCTTGCAGGATATTATTACCAAAGATGGGTACCGTAATTATCGATTGTATTCCTTGGGGTTCCAAAATTTCTCGAACGGCATGCCCTTCCGGTAAATCTTGCACCCGATCGTAAATCATTGGTTCGCCCTTAGAATGAGTTTCATACCAATCGGGAATGGCATCTAAGGGTACCTCTTGAAGGTTTTCAATTTCGGGACTAATTCCTTCCGCACACCACTCATAAGTATTGCTGGTGCTATTGCGGTCTAAATGGTAATCAAAAATATACACTCGATCGGCCTGCACAAAACTACCCATGCTCGCGATGGCATCTTGGATTACCTCATGCTCCTTGGCAGGATCAAAAAGTATGAGTTCATTGGCGAGCTTTAGCACTATAGTTTGCAGTTGCAGGCGATATTCCAATTGACGCTGAAGGTCTTTTAGAGGAGTAATATTATGATGAATTCCCAAGGAGCCTACAACCTTTCCGGAAATATCCTTTATCGGCGCACCAGAAATCATCATCCATAAACGGCCGCCATCGCTATGCCGAATGGGGAGCTCATAAACGCTATGCTCGCCTTTTTCTCTTTTCTTTTGAGTTTGCTCTAACTGTGCCAAGTGATAGGCGCGGTCATCATCATTTAAAAATACTGCTTTCGCATCCTTTTGCAGGATGTCGTTTAAATTATGACCGGTGGAATTAAGAAAGGATTGATTGGCCCAAAGAATGGTTTCATCATTATCCACCTCCATCAAACCTAAATCAATATTCTGAATGATCTCGCGGTACTTCTTTTCACTTTCTTTCAGCGCCTGCTCGGTTAAATCCCTTAACGTAACATCGCGATACACCCAAAGATGACCTTTATACTTTTGGTCAATAAACATGGGTATATAATCTCGCTCAAGCACGCGTTCATCCTTTAGCGCTATTATTTGAGATCGTTTAATTTGCTTCTGCTGAAGCAGTTCCTCCTTATCCTTAGCAAAAAGACTCGGCTCATAAACTTGCTCAATGACCTTTGCTTCTAGTGGCGCAAAGACTTGTCCGATAATATCCTTGGGATTATGATTTAGTCGGAAATAGGAAATAAAGTTTTGATTGATATAACGAATTCGACCCTGCTCATCTTCAATTAAAATAGCCTCGTCTAAATGTTCTAATAATGAGAGTAAGTGATGCTCACTACTTTTAAGGTCTGCCTTAACTTGCTTAAATTCCGTAATTGGGCGCGCTACACCAAAAACCTCTACCACCCTATTATCTTCAATAATGAGTTGAATGGTTTGTCCAAGCCAAGTTTCTTGATTGTTGGCTACGAAGGGAAACTCGAAGTAGCTACTATCTTGTTTAAGTTCAATTTGCTTTTTGTAAAAAGTGGCCAATTCCGCCCGGAAATCTTCCCGCACGAAATTAAAATAGGGCTGACCAATAATTGCTTCCTTGGGTCCTCCAAAAAGCTCTAAAGCCCTTTCATTCAAATAATTGATATTGCCCTGAGCATCAAATCGATAAATGAGATCCACTCCTGCTGCTAAGTCTTGTTTGCTTGGCACGAATTCTAAATTTGTCTCGAATTTACACAATGTCTTTATGGACTACTGAAATTTTCGACAAATACCCTTAAAAGCCCTTTAAAGCTATGCTAAATTTGGCATCATGAATAAACGGACACTTATTCTAAGCGCCGGACCCATTTTGTTTTTCATTATCGCTAGTTTGGCACCACTTAGCTACGAACAAAGTTTTGTTTTAGCCAGTCTCGCTTGGATGTTAGCTTGGTGGCTTTCCAATCGTATCCCCTTAGGCGTTACCGCTTTACTGCCTTTAATATTATTCCCATTGGCGGGTATATTAAGCCCAAAAGAAGTCGGTGCCCTTTATGGACATCTTATCATTTTTCTTTTTTTAGGTGGATTTGCCTTAGGCTTGGCGATCGAGAAATGGAATCTTCATCGGCGAATAGCCCTGCATATTTTATTGCGCAGCGGAACATCGCCTAATCGCATCTTACTAGGCACCATGCTGGCCACGGCGGCTTTAAGCATGTGGATATCCAACACCGCAACTACTATTATGATGTTGCCCATCGGCCTTAGCCTCTTTCAACTTCTTGAAGAGAAAATGGGCAATGCTAAGGCTTCAAAAAACTTTGGTATCGCCCTAATGCTTGGCATTGCCTATTCGGCTAATATTGGCGGAATGGCCACTTTAATTGGCACGCCTCCAAATTTGGTATTTGCCAGCTTAAGCAGTGCCTCTCTCGGTCGTGAAGTGGCTTTTTCGGATTGGTTGCTATTTGCCTTTCCCCTAAGTGCGGTCTTGTTTATTTTGGTGTGGTTTGTTCTTTCCAAAGTACTCTTCCCTTCCAAGGAAACTTCCTTACAGGGAATAGAGCCCCTACTGCGGGGTGAACTTAAAAAACTGGGTAAACCAAGCAGCGCCGAACGAAAAGTAGCTATCGTTTTAGGAGCCATGGCCATCGCTTGGGTTTTTAGAGCTCAGTTAAATCAAATTCAATTTTTAGAACATTTAAGCGACACCCTCATTGCCATTGCTGGTTTAATCGTTCTCTTCATTCTTCCTTCTGGCAGCAAAGGCAAGGCTCTATTAAACGAACAAGATCTTGGACGCTTACCATGGAATATTATTCTGCTTTTTGGTGGCGGTTTAAGTTTAGCCAAGGCTTTAGAAATTAGTAAGCTGGTGCAAACGGTGGCCGAAACATTAGTGAGCACGGGCTGGAGCTCCCTCTTAATTATTAGCCTCTTAATATGTGCTTTTGCGGTGTTCTTAACCGAAGTGATGAGCAATGTCGCCTTGGTATCGGTTTTTGTGCCAGTAGCCTTTATTATTGCCAGTGAGCTGGGCTTTGATCCTTGGTATTTGGCAATTCCCCTGAGTTTGGGAGCCAGCTGTGCCTTTATGTTTCCCGTGGCCACACCTCCCAATGCCATTGTATATAGCAGTGGTTATATTCGAACGGCAGATATGGCTAAGGCAGGAATCATTTTCAATGTGATAAGCATAGTGCTAATTAGTCTTTACTCCTATTTTATGATTCCCTTAATCTTCAAATCGTAAGCCCTCGGGATCTAGCGGATCCTGGTAAAGACAGCTACTTTCTAAAAGGTAAATTCGATATTTATAATAGCGATAGAGGTACTTGCAATAAATCGCCGCACCTTGTTCTTGGTCAAAATTATCCTCCTCCCCTTCTCGGGCTCTATCGCAATAACAGGGTCCGCTTAAATCATCCACCTGATGGTGAACGGCAATTTCTCGACTGCCATCATCTTTTTTGTCAATTTCAATGGTAGTGCCCCAGTATCGGCTATTTACTTCAATAGTTTGAAATTCGGAGAGGCCATTTGCAGTCGCGATAAAAATTCCCGCTGTACTGGCGAAGCAGTATGAACAGCCTCTTACCCCTCCCTGAAAAAAGTAATAATTAGTGTCTGATCGAGAACCCAAGTAATCAACATCGAGATAGCCATCGGCATCCAAATTAATCTCCTCGTCATTATTCATGTAAATTGATGAGTAGCTGCTATCGGCACTGCGATATAAATAATGAACCACCCTGCTTTGGTAAGTACCACCCGTGTTTTCATGAAAGCTCAATTGCAAAAAACGCCGATCTTCAGTTTGAATTACCCCACATTTCAAATGCTTAGCTAAATCCCTTTTAAGTAAGTCTGGCTCTGCGAAAAGTAAGCGAACGATGGAATCTAACCGAACTAGGTAAAAGCTCTGTAGCTCTATTGGCTCCACTTCATTTGGCTCCACTTCATATTCGGCAAGGAAGGCCTTTTTATCCGCCATAGGCATAGCAGTACTATCAATATGCACTGGTCCATAATGAGGATTAAATGTGTCGAAATTTTCCAAATTACGGTTGAAGCTCGCTATTAAAGAATCCAAGCTTTGAGCATTTTGAAGAAAAGGCAAAAGCAAGAAAAGCAAGCTACAAGGGCGAAAAATGAGCATGGTGGAAATTTGCTTCAATTTACAAAGAATCAAGGGCTATAACCCATAAACCCCTTATTTCATCCAAGCCATAAGCATGCGCTTCATCCTCGGGATAAAGCTTTTTAATTTCTTCATAAAAACTAGGATCAAGGTCGGCTCCTTTTTTACCGTGGCATTGCAAGCACATAGACATGGTTGTGATGGCATGATAGCCTTTCAATCCAGTCGCGGTTTTAACAATTCTTGGTTCTAAAGCTTCTCCATTGGTCAGCATTTTTTGATATTCCTGAATGAGCTTTGCTTCCGCTTCAGTAGCGCGGTTTCCCGGATTTCTCGGTCGGTCTGAAACTCGTTTAATAAGGCTTCCCAATTGCATCGACATACTATCGCTAAGGCGGATGGCATTGAGATTACAAAAGGAAAGTGCATAGTCCTTACCACCTTTACTTAAAGCTTGCATTAGGTTTTTGCCTAATACTTTTTTAGTACTTAGTGCTAAGCGTTTTACTTCCGACTCTGGGCTCTGTATTTCCACATCGCTCCCCGGCTGATGCGGCGAAGGCTGTTCTTCATCGTATAAGTAAATGGCCAAATCATTAAGCACATCTATATCGAGATTAATAGGAGGCATAAGGCCAAATTTCTTGCGAGCGCCCTTCATCAGAACCTTCTCTTCACTTGGCTTATCTACAAAGGCCATTATCGCTTTAATAAAATCACCTTTTTCGGGGTATTCCTTTAAGTAGTGTTTTCGAATGGCAAAAAATGGTGGGGCCAAACGAGTATCTGTATCAGCAAAGGGGGCATGGCAGCTTTGGCAGTTTTGCTTTAAAACCTTTTCGCTGGCTTCTTGCCTTTCGGCTGATAATTCATCAACATTTATGGTTTCTATAGCAGCTTGGCGACAAGCGACAAGGCCTAGAATAAGCAAGCTGAGTACAATGAGTATGCGTCGCATAAAAAATGATTTTCTACAAAGGTGCAATTGTTTAGCAACAAATTGGTGAAGCCAGTTACAAAGGCGAAATTGCGCTTAAACAATCTGCACTAAGAGCGTTTAAAGAGATATGTACGACTTAATCATTATCGGCGCCGGTCCAATTGGCTTGGCCTGTGGCATCGCTGCCAAGGAAGCTGGTCTTAAATACTTAATTATTGAGAAGGGTTATTTGGTTAATAGCCTTTACCACTATCCCCTTAGCATGACATTTTTCTCCACCGCCGACAAATTGGAAATTGGCGGTGTTCCCTTTATCGCCCAAAACACCAAGCCTAATCGCGCCGAGGCCCTAGAGTACTACCGGAAAGTTTGCATGCTCCATAAACTTGAGCTTCGCTTAGCGGAAAGACTTCTGGCCGTAAACAAAAGCGAGGCTGGATTTCAATTACAAACTGATAAGGCCGAATATACTTGTAAGTACTTAGCCCTGGCTACCGGCTTTTACGATTTGGTTAATCCGCTTAATATCCCCGGTGAAGAACTGGCCAAAGTGGCTCATTACTACAAAGACCCTCATCCCTATTTCGAACAAAGAGTGGTAGTTGTAGGCGCGGCAAACTCGGCAGTAGATGCGGCTTTGGAGCTTTATCGCAAAGGGGCCAAAGAAGTGAGTATGATTATTCGCGAGGATGAGATATCACCGCGGGTAAAGTATTGGGTACGTCCGGATATGCTAAATCGCATTGAGGAAGGTTCGATTAAGGCCTATTTTAAGTCGGAACTTATTGAAATTAAAGAAAAGGAGGTTTTGTTTAAGCAGAACGGCAGCTTGAAGCGAATTCCCAATGATGCCGTTTTGGCCCTAACCGGTTATCGTCCGGATTTTGACTTTTTACAAAATATTGGTTTGGAATTTTCGCTTGAAGAAAGTCGCAAACCCATTTACAATAGTGAAACCATGGAAAGCTCAATCCCCGGTTTATTTCTTGCCGGCGTTATTTGCGGTGGACTAGAAACCAATAAATGGTTTATTGAAAACTCACGTATTCACGCCAATTTAATTGTGGCCGAAATTCAAAAAAGAGCAGCGTTTTTTTAAGGCAGCAAGATCTAATAAAATCCTAATTGGATTCAATCGCCTCCTAAGCTGATAATTGAATGAGGAAGTATTGGATTAAGATGCTGAATCGGGGCTATTCAATTGAATTCCCTGATCCTTAAGGCTGATTAACTTCTTGCGATATAGAGTACCAACCGCCTTTTTAAAAGTCTTCTTGCTCATCCCAAATTCCTTTTGAATCAATTGCGGATCAGACTTATCGTGAAATGGCAATTCGCCGCCGTTCTCCTTTAGGCGATCGAGAATTTTTTGGGCACTAGGTTCAACGTGATCCATGCCTTCCGGCTGAAGGATTAGATCCACTTTACCATCTTCGCGCAGTTTACGGATATAGGCCTTTATTTTTTGCCCTGGCTGCAATACACTAAAGATTTCATTGTGGTAAATCATACCGTGAAAACGGTCGCCAAAAGTGACTAGGAATCCCAACTTCTCCTTTTGAAGCACGGTGCAGATTACGCCATCCTGTTCATTTAAATCATCGATATCATGATTAAAATGACGCTCTAATCGTGCCGATGCGGTAATGCGTTCGCTAAGGGTATCAACATAAAGGAAAACACCCACAAAATCGCCGATATCCAGGTTATGGCGCACTTCCTTTTTAGGCAGTAAAACTTGCTTATCTAATCCCCAATTTAAAAAGTAGCCGAAGGGTACCGCATCCATTACTTCCAAACCAGCAATTTCACCTACCTGGGCAAAGGGCTTTTCTAGGGTAGCAATTAATCGTTCCTCCGAATCGCGATAAATAAAGGCCTCCATTTCGCTTCCAAGATCGGGTTTCTTTGGCATGCGCGAATTTGGCAATAGAACTTCATTTCCCTCAGCATCAACCAAGTAAAGGCCTTGAGGGGTTAAACGTTCTGCGATAAGCTTGTTGATTTTTCCTAATTCCATTACGACATCACTTGTGCCATCACGTGATAGCGAGGATCATCAACATTCTCTTCGATGGTAGCAGCCAATTTAGGCGATGCTTTAATCATAAGTTGTTGACATTCCTTACTAAGATGACGGATTTGTACCACCTTCCCAAGGCTTTGATATTTTTCTACTAAGGTAAACAATGCTTCTAAGGCAGAGTGATCGGAAACACGAGACTCCATAAAATCGATAATGATTTTATCAGGATCACCAGCCGGATCGAATTTAGATTTGAAGGCACTGATACTACCAAAGAATAAGGGGCCCCAGATTTCATAAACCTTAGTACCATCGTTTAAAAAATGTTTGCGTGCTCGGATTCGTTTTGCATTTTCCCAAGAGAAAACTAAGGCGCTTAAAACGATGCCTACCAAAACGGCTGCTGCCAAATCGTAAATAACGGTCAAAGCCGAGACAGCTATTAAAACAATCGCATCACTAATTGGAATCTTGGCTAAAATTCTAAAGCTACTCCAGGCAAAAGTGCCAATTACCACCATAAACATTACCCCAACCAAGGCCGCAATAGGCACCTGCTCAATTAGTGGTGCAGCAAATAAAATAAAGCTTAGTAAAGCTAAGGCCGCCACTATGCCCGAAATGCGGGTTCTTCCGCCCCCTTTAATATTAATTATCGATTGACCGATCATGGCGCAACCGCCCATACCGCCGAAGAAACCAGTTACTATATTGGCGCCTCCCTGGGCTAAGCATTCGCGATTCGAATTCCCGCGGCTTTCCGTTAGTTCATCAATTAAATTGAGGGTCATTAAGGATTCAATGAGGCCAATTGCCGCAAGGATAAGAGCATAGGGAAATATAAAGCCCAAGGTTTCCCAATTTAAGGGAATGATGGTAAAGATCTCCGATTGAAAGCTGGGTAATCCACCTTGCAAACCTTCTGTTCCTCCGCTATCGCGAATAAAGCTGCCTACTGTTGCCACATCCAGCCCACTGAAAATAGCCAAGGCTGAAACGGCTACAATCGCTACTAAACCGGAGGGTATCTTCTTATTGATTTTCGGTAAGAAATACATAAGCGCCATGGTGAGCGCAACTAAGCCAACCATTAGGTAAAGGGCACTTCCTTCAAGCCAAACTTTTTCTCCGGCCACTCGCTGGGTAAACATGCCTAATTGGGAAAGGAAAATTACAATTGCTAAACCGTTTACAAAACCCATCATAACGGGATGCGGGATTAAGCGCACAAATTTCCCCAGCTTTAGAGCGCCCACAATAACCTGGATAATTCCCATGAGGATTACGGTCGCAAAAAGATAATACAAACCAGCATTTGCCCCTTCTGCTCCCATATCATTGCCGCGCGCTACCAAGTCGACCATTACCACGGCCAAAGCTCCAGTGGCGCCCGAAATCATGCCTGGTCTACCTCCGAAAACGGCGGTAATAAGACCCACCATAAAGGCAGCATAAAGGCCTACCATAGGCGGTACACCAGCCACAAAGGCAAAGGCCACTGCTTCGGGCACCAAAGCAAGGGCTACGGTAAGTCCGCTAAAAACATCATTCCCAAGATTTGCCTTTTGCTTGGCAATAAATTCTCGCATAGTATTCCTTTTTCGAAAGCCGGCAAAAGTACAAGTATTGCCCGCCTTATCATACCCTTTCTAAAGGTTTGTGTGATTTTTACATCGACGAAAGTGTAACTTCGCGAACTATGGCCCAAAAGCCCGCTAAAGTGTACAGCCTACTGGCTTTAAGTCAGTCGATCTCCAATTTAATTCATTCTAAAATTGGACAGGAACACTTGTGGCTCAAAGCCGAAATTGCCCAGATTAAAATCGCCGCTAGTGGGCATTGCTATTTGGAATTGGTGCAAGAACGCAATGGCCAAAGGTTGGCCTCCATGCAGGCGGTAATATGGGCCCTGGATTTTGAGCATATCCAACAAAAGCATGGATCGGAGGTCCGTAAATTATTAAGTCAAGGCCAAGAGCTGGTGGTTAAGGTAATGCTCGACTACCACCCGGTTTATGGCTTAAAGCTATTAATTAAAGACCTGGACCTCAACTTTGTTTTAGGTGAACTGGAACGTCGGAAAAGAGCCACATTAGAAAGTTTAAAAAATGAAGGTCTTCTGCAAAAGCAGAAAGGCTTTGAAGAGGCCCTGGTTTGGCAGCGAATTGCGGTGCTAAGCTCGGAGGGTGCAGCGGCCTATGAAGATTTTATACAACACCTAAAGGAGAATGAGTTTGGCTATCGAATACATACAGACCTCTACCCCGTTCCGGTGCAAGGCGTTATGGCGGCAAGTAAAATAAATGCCTGCTTAAAGGCTATTCCTATAGATCAATATGATCTTGTCGTAATTATTCGCGGTGGTGGCTCTGCCCTAGATTTGGATTGCTTTAATGATGAGGACTTGGCTCGCAGCGCTGCAAATTTTCCGATGCCTATACAAACTGGAATTGGCCATGAAAGTGATTGGACAGTGCTGGACTTAGTAGCTTATAAAGCCCATAAAACCCCTACTGCTTTGGCCGATCATCTCTTGGATAAAATGTCGGCCTTTGAACTAAAGCTAAAGCAGATGGCGGATCTTATGCAAAGAAAAATTCAAGAAAGCTTAAAGTTAGAAGATCAAAAACTGCTGCGCTATAAAGAGAATTTACAATTACTTCCCATCAATCATATTCAGCGGCAGCGCGGAAGCATTCACAATACGGCTAGCCTTATGGTGCGCCTTAGTGCCGATGGTTTGCGAAGTCATGAACGAATTTTGAAAATGTTTCAAATGCAAATTGTGGACTTGCCCAAAAACCTAATTCGCAGGACGAAAGATCAACTTAAAGAGTTTCAAAGCAATTTAAATCGACAAGGAAACTGGCAGATGGATCGATTGCAAAAGGATTTATTAAATCTGCAGGAGCGGTTGGAATTATTAAAACCAGAGCGAACCCTCGAAAGAGGTTATTCCATCACCCGAAAGGGGAATGTTAGCATAAATAGTGTTAATCAGCTTCAAGCTGGCGATACATTAGAGACCCAATTAAAGGATGGTTTAATAGAATCGAAAATCATAAAAGTAAAAAGCAATGAGTGAGGAAAAAGAACTGACCTATGAAGCAGCTTATGAAGAGTTGCAGGAAATAATGGCGGCCTTGCAGAACGAAGAAATTTCGGTGGACAGCCTCAGTACTAAGGTGAAGCGCGCATCGGAACTGCTAAAACTTTGTCACGATAAATTAAGGGACACCGAAAAGGAAGTTGGTCAAGTGATAAAAGAGCTCGGTCTATAGGCAGAAGCTATCGCTATCCCTAAAGCTTTGTTTAATTTTGCCGCTTATGGAAAGACCCGTTGTTTACTACATTTTTGATGTTCTGTGTTCCTGGTGTTATGGCTTCAGTGCCAATATGCACCAATTTTATGAAGACCATAAGGATGAAATCGATTTCCGCGTAATGAGTGGCGGAATGGTTTTAGGTCAAAATGAAGGCCCCATAGGCGATCTTCCCAAAGAAATACAAGAGAGCTTTAAGCGAGTTGAAGAAATGAGTGGGCGCAAATTTGGCGATCCATTTTATGAAATGCTTGCTAAGGGTGATGCCTTATTAAGTTCCTTACCAGGCGCCTTGGCCTTAGCTTCGTTTAGAACCTATCAACCCGATAATGCCATTGCCTTTGCTAAACGAATGCAAGAGGCGATTTATCAAGAAGGCCTCCCTCCTGCCGAAGCCAAAACATTTGGTCATTGCGCAGAAGATTTTGGCATGAATGCCACCGATTTTATGAAGCTGATGGTAGATAAAGATCGCTTGGAATTGGTGCGTACCGAATTTGAAGTGGTGAAAAAATGGGGCATTAGCGGCTTCCCAGCAGTGGTTTACCAAGAAAAGGATAAGGCCTTTTTAATCGCACGAGGCTATACCGGACTGGATAAATTAAACGAAAGTTTAAAAAACGCCAGGGCTTCGGTTTAGGATTTTATTTGGCATTGCTTGTATCAAATCTCTCCTAAAAAGAAGCTACTTAGGAGATCTCCTTTTCTAATTTCTGAAGCATGAGATACTCAAAAAGCCTTTTCTAGCTTAATTGCCTTGGTCGGTTTATACCAAATACTCTCTGCTGCCTACCAAATTCTAAAAATCCCCTGCCCCTCTCTAGAATGCTCTACATAGCTGTGGCGTAAGGTCTTCTTTTGGAAGCCTAAACCCCACATTATGAAAAGAATTATTACTTGTCTTTTCCTGACACTGCTATTTGATCATTACTCTTTTGCCCAATACAATGCTTTAGAAACCTTTACCACTGGCAATGGATTAGGCAATAATGGCTGCACCGCCTTATTGGTTGAACCTGATGGAACTCTTTGGGTTGGTCACGATTTTTTCGGTCAGCCCAGCCTAAACGGAAAACCAATTAGTCGCAGAGCCCCGGATGGTACTTGGAGCTATCCCTTCCAAAGCGCGGGATTAAGCATCCCCACAGTAAATGGAAATCCTTTTTCATGGAACTCCTTTGATGTAAATGAAATTCATCGAGCCAATGATGGCACCATTTGGTTTCTGAGCGATGCACCGAATAATAACGATATGAATAGTGCGCCGCCACTACTCTCCTATAAAAATGGAAACTTTAGTGCGCATCATATTTCTCTCAACAACTTCCCCAATAAAGGAGCGGTTCATACCATGTTGGTTGATGGCAACGGCGACTTATGGTTCGGTTGTGAAGGCGGACTGGTTTACTACGATCCGGTAGCTGATCAGTTCTCTAGCTTTAATCCCCCTATTATAAATTTTGCCAACGCCAATAATCACACCAGCGATAGGGTCTTTGCCTTGGATTATGATAATACTGGGAAGATCCTAGCCATTACTGGACATCCTTTCTCCATTGGCGGGCCTTCCTCTTGCTTAAGGATATATGATCCTGTAGCCAACACCTGGGACTTTTGGAGTCATCAAGACGCCCCTTGGTGGAACGCCGGTCAGGTTTTTTATTCTCCCGAAGATGTAGTAGCCACCCGCGATGCGAATAATCGCGTTTGGGTAAGCTCCGATGGCGGCGGTATGTACTGGATCGACAACAGCAATTGGGCGGGGAATAATCTTAATCAAATTGCTGATTTCGTTAAAGGCTGGAGCCATCCCGGATTTGTATTCATGAGCATTTACACCAATTTACCGGATTTTATAAGTGACTTGTATTTCGACCCACAGGGGAATCATTGGATAAAGGCCAATAATGGCCGGATTTACAAACATCAGTTTCAGCAGGCTACTAGCTATAATGGACTGCCGGCCACCCATCATTTATACGGCTATAAGCATTGTAGCATTTTGTATAATAATAATGGGAGCATGACCGCTTCGCCTTATCAGACTATGGCTTTCCATGAGAATGAGATTTGGTTGGGCGCCCAACATGGATTGGAGCATTACTATTATGATTCCTTAAATCCCCCACCCGCTTATATTGGTTTAAAGGGAGTACAAGACTATAAAGGTGTGGCTGGTTTTAATACCAAGAGCAACAATGTTTATGAGCCCGCGGCCACGGCTCATGTTGTACCCGGGAATTGGCCTGGTATTTCAATTGATACCGCCTATTATTATCTGGCCACCACCGATTATGAAAATATAGACCCAGCCGTAAATGCTGGAATTGTAGGGAATGGCTTTGCTCAAGGTTTTAACCGAACCCAAGCGGCCCTAAATGCCGCCGGTTTAGATTTTGAAGATCTATCATTACGTTTTTCGGCCATTAGTTTAAATCAGGATGTTGAAGGTGATAACTGGGCCTATACCGATTCCTTGGAGACGCGCACCTATGAAGAATGGTTTAGCATTAATGGAAATGGTGAAGTAGAGTCGGAATCGCATTATGAAATTCTGCTTGGCAACCATGTGATGTTCAAAGGCCGAATGCCTGATTTTCACTTGAAAATTCGCTTTAATCGCTATGGCTATTTATTTGACAGCATTGGTGGTTATACCGATCCAACTCCACTGGTGCCGCATAATAATATTACTGATCCCAATGCCGCAGATGTCAAGGATTCCATACTAGCTGATTTAGCTGGTGATGGCGTGAGCTTTGTATTTCGAACCATTCAGTTGGCCTTAAATGAAGAAATTGCCACTGCCGATCGCCGAGGAGGTAAGTTTAAAATATTTGATGCCTACATCCGTAAAGAGGCTGTTCCGGCCATTGTAAATGATCTACCCATGTGTGGTGATTATCAAATTGGTCAAACTGCCAATGCCGACTATCCCGATTTTAGTTCAGCTGCAGCTGATTTAGAGCGTAGAGGAATGATCTGCGATATTCGGTTTCACGTTGGAAAAGGAAGCTATAACGAACAGTTTAGTTTGAGTGAGGTAGAGGGAAATGGACTTTATAGCATCACTTTTAATGGCGGAGGTTCCAATCCTCAGCTAGAGTATAGTCCAAACCATGCTGATTCGAATTATGTAGTTCAAATTAATGGCATTGATAATTTACGCTTCAAAAACCTCGGCTTTACGAATGAAGCTGCCACTTATGGAGCGATATTCGATTTGAATGGTCGGGTAGATAATTTTCAGCTAAAAGACTGCGAGCTTAATGGAAAAAGCAGCGCTCCTAATACGCCCACTTCTACCGCAGATCGTTATTCGCTTTTCAACTGTGCCATTTGCGATAGTTTACAAATTATCAACTCAAGCTTTAGCGATGGTAGTAATGCCCTGGACTTTAAAGGCGACAGTATTCTAATTGCTCAAAACATATTTGAAGGCAATACCAAAACAGCCATCGATGCCAATAATAGCAGCCCAGTTGAATTTCGGGGAAACCGAATTTTAGGTCCGGCGGCAGGAAACTTTAAGGGCATTATTGGTAGTGGGCACCCTCTTTTAATTGCTGATAATCAAATACTAAATAATACCGCCGATTGTAGGGGGGCCATTGAAGTCACCAATTTTGGGGGCCTAAATGCTGGTGATACCGTTCGCATTGAAAATAATGAGATATCGGTTCAATTGGGCCAAAACCGCGTGGCATTAACCACCTATTGCGATCAGGTAAAGGTGCTGCATAACAGTATCAATGTACTTGGCAACAGTAATAGTAGTATAGGCATCTTAAACTTTGGTCAAGATGGAGCTTGGATAGCGCGTAATAATATTATTCGCAATCCCAATGGTGTTTGCTTTTTTAGCGTTCGTAACGAAGTTGGTGGTACTTATGCCGATTCGGATTATAACCTCTACTTTTCCAATAGCGCAACACCCTTCAAAACTACCACCGGCTTTGATCCCGAAGTAGCTCAGGCTGATTTAGCGGCTTTTCAAACCGCTACTAGCGCCGATGCAAATTCCCTTTTCCTCGATCCTAGTTTTGCTACCGAAGATCATCTCTTACCCTTAAACAATGCCGTTAATAGTCTTGGCACCGGATTAAACGAATTGAGGATTGATCGTTTAGGTCGACAAAGAGATTTAGCCAATCCCGACCAGGGCTGCTATGAATTTGATGGTCAAGGTTGGACCGGTGCTAATAGCAATGATTGGAATGATCCCATGAATTGGAGCGACGCTAAAGTGCCTACTTCCCTTTCCAAGGTTTTCATTTCTCCCCAAAATAACAATCCAACTATTGATACCACGGTGGAGGTGAAAGAATTCATTATGCACCATAAGGCCAACTTGCATATCGAGGCGAACTCCGGTTTACAGGTAGATTCCCTGCTTAATAATAGCGGTGAAATTATTCTAGAAGCCAATGTCGCCGGTGGCTATGCGCGCCTAGTTCATAGCAAGATTAGCGGTGGTGGAACCATCCGTCAAGAAGCGGTAATAAGCGCTCCCGATACCATGGTAAGATGGTTTCATCTCGGGGTGCCGGTGCGCACTAAGGTGAGCGATTTAGCCAATAGCAACACTCATATTAGAGCCGGCTCAGGCGGTGCGAGTATTTACTTTTGGAATTCTCAAAACGGAACTTGGGAAAGTCCCGCTGATACCGCAGCTTTCCTGGATCCAGGCAGAGGTTATGCCGTAGCGGCCGGGGAAAATGCCTATGGTAATTTCCTATGTGCCGACTTCCCTGCCAAAATTGATGTGTCTGGCGACCTTATCGCCGCTGAGGCTCCCTTGCATATAGATTTAAACTACACCGCCAATGGGAGTTTCAACAGCTATGTTTCGCAAATAACTGATGGATGGAACTTTTTAGCCAATCCCTATCATGCGGTTTACGATATGCGCGATCAGGTGCTACCGGGGACTTATAAAAGCATTTACGTTTGGAATGGCACCACCTATAAGCAGTATAATACCGACTTAGATGTGGGCGATAATGAGGCGCGCTATCTTGCTCCTTTGCAAGGATTCTTCATTCGGGTTGATAGCGCCCAAGCGGCACAAGGCTTTGATTTTAATCCTGATCAAAGAGACCTCACTAGCCTGCAAAACGTACAGAAAAAGGGCGATCCCAAATTTAGCCTTCAAGTAAAAGGTGGACGCTATGATCAAAAGGATCAATGCTATTTCATGATTCATGAAGATGCTAGCCTTGGTTTTGAAGAAACTAAAGATGCGGCTAAGCTCCATAATGCGATAGACCATCCCAACCTTTATAGTTTTGCCCTTAGTAAGGAGGTCGCTATTAATGTTCTACCAGAATCGCCTTTATTACAAGGTGTTAAAATTGGCTTTGAGGCGAATGAGGATACTACTTATAGCATTAGCTTATCTCCAGACTATCCAGATGCCTATCACTATTATCTGCACGATGCATTACTAGATCGCACCGTACGACTGGACCAGGAGGTTTATCAGTTTGAACACAAGAACCATTTCCCCAGTGATCGCTTTACTTTATTTCTAAGGAAAAACAGTGTAGATGATGCGGACTTCCATTTTGAAACTGAGGATATCTATTGGAATTATGCCAATAAGTCCATCGGTGTTTATCAACTGCCTACTGAAGAATTAGAGCTCACCCTCATTAACCTCGCTGGCCAGGAGCTTGGAAGCTATACCAAAGCGGCCAATGAAAATGAAATTCAGATACCGGTAAACCAACTTTCGCAAAGTGTGGTCATCCTCCGGATTGAGTCGCTAAACCGCAGCTTTAAGGTATTAATCAATTAATAAGCATCATGAGACTTATAATACTTCCCCTGGCCTTATTGATATTGATGCCCTTAGTTGGATATACTCAACCCATGGATCCACCAGGACCAACGCCTATTGATGGTGGTATTAGTCTACTGCTGGCTTCTGGTGCCGCATTGGGTGTCGCCAAATATCGACAGCATAAAAAAACCACCGATATTAATTAATAGTGGGTAGAGAAAGGAGGATTGTTGGGCATTTTTAATCCCTTCCCCCCAGTAATTGCTTCAGCAATTCCTCCTTTTTTCTTCTTGCCACGCCAATAAGACTGCCATCGCTCATTTGGACATAACCTCCATCCTGTTTTTGAAACTGGCTAACCTGCTCTAGATTGATGAGATAACTTTGATGCACCCGAAAAAAGCCCTCATCCTTTAAAATATCATCGTATTCTTTTAAGGTTTTAGTAACCAAGATGGGCTTGCGATTGGCGATATGAAATTCGGTGTAATTATTCTGAGCATGGCAATAGAGGATGTCTTTTACCCGCACCAGGCTTATCCCCTGCGCATCATGCAAGGCAAGCCTTTCCAAACCTTTACGATTTGCTAATAGTGCTTCTAGCTTATCTTCTAAATTAGAATCGTCTTGGGGGTTTAATCGATTCAACGCTTCCTCCAACTCTTCTGGAACAATGGGCTTGGTAATATAATCTACCGCCGCATAGCGAAAAGCCTTTAGGGCATAATCATTAAAGGCGGTAACGAATATGAGTTTAAAGTCGCGATCTTGAAGCGCCTCTAATACATCGAATCCCGTTCCTTTTTGAAGCATGATGTCCAAGAAAACCAATTCGGGTTTGCTGCTTTCAATTTTTAGTACTGCCTCTTCCACCGATGCCGCTTCATCGATGGACTCGATTGGAGCATTCAGTAAATTCAACATGGCCCTAAGGCTTTTACGCCCTTTGGCTTCATCATCAACAATTAGCGTGCGCCATTTATACATCTACTGCGAATTGGAACGATTGATATTAAAAATAACCTGAGTACCTGTTTCACCGTCTAGTTCTTGTCTATCCTGAATCCTAAAACTAAATATTCCCTGCCCTTCAGCGCTTAAGAGTTTTAAACGCTGTTCAATTAAATTAAGGGCCATCGAACGGTTTTTGGGTTTATTAGTCTTTAGCTTATTTCCGGCCTTATAGCCTTTGCCATTGTCGCTTAGGACGATTTCTATTTCATCTTCTTGCACTTCGCGAATGCTCAGCTTAAGCAAGCCACCGGCACTAATTTCACTAAAGCCATGTACCAGGGCATTCTCAACAAAGGGTTGCAAGATCATGGTGGGAATGTCGTAGTCCATTAATTCTGGAGGGCAATCAATTTGATACTCGAACTTTTCCTCAAAACGCAGTTTCTCCAAGCTGAGGTAATTTTCCAATAAATTTAATTCTTCGCTAATGCGAATAAACTCTTGGTCATTCAGCTCTAAAACGGATCGCATTAGGCTCGCCAGTTTCCCCAGGTAGCGGCTCGATTCTAAAGCATCATTAGTAAGCACATAACTTTGAATGGCATAAAGAGTATTAAAAAAGAAATGGGGATTAATTTGAGTTCTAAACAATTGTACCTGCAAGCTCTGTTTATCGAGCTTGGCCTGTTGTTCGGCAAAATTGGCCTTTAGGGCCGCTTGTTCTTTTTGCAGACGTATATTTCGATTTAAGCCCATCAGAAATAGAATTAAAACTAATGCGGCCACTCCCCCCGACCAGAGCCAGATATTTAAGCGCTGCGCCTTAGTTTCCAATTGCTCGGCTTCCAAGTTTGCGATGGTCGCGGCATTGTCTAAACGTTCAATTTCGTTTTCTTTCTCCTTTAATTTATAGCGACTTTCAATATCAAATACCGCTTTTTGCACTTCCAGGCCAGTAAGTGAATCGCTAAGGATAATAATCGAATCTTGAATTTCTAAGGCTTTTTGATAATTGCCGCGTTTGCGGTATAAATTGGAAAGGTTTCGATAAATGCTTAGTCGCCAATCTGGGGCATGACTGGTGCGCATGGCTTTTTGAAAAAACTGAATCGCCTTATCGAGTTTATTCTTCTCTTGAAAGTATTCCGCCTGACTGCTGTATATCGCCTGCAAACCTCCCTTAAAATCGGATTTAATAAAGAGTTCCTCCGCTTTGTTTAGGGCCTCAAGCCCCTCCGCCTCTTTGTCTATTCTTAAATACACCCTACCCAAGTTCATGTAGTACTCGCCAATTTGTCTTTCGTCTTGAATAATCTTATCCAGCCGAGCTACTGCGCCTAAATGATAAAGGGCCGAATCGTATTCTTCCATTTTATAATGGTAGAAACTCGCCACAAGGTGAATGTTTCTAAGGGGTTGGGCATATTCCAGGGAATCCACTTGCCATTGAAAACTTTCGTGCAGGAGTTCCGCTACCCGCTCTTGAACCCCAAGAATTTGATAGGCTTCAATTAAATTGCGGTAACCACTTAGCACTCTATTAGTATCGGCTAATTTCTTCCTGCGATCCAGGGTTTCGGTTAAATAGTTGATGGCTCCGGAAACCTGCCCCAGCTCCATCAGCGATACACCGATATTATTGTTTAAGGATAATACTCTAACGCTATCCCCATCAGCCTCAGCTAATTTTAAAGCCCGTAAATAGGCCACATAGGCCGAATCAATTATACCCCGAAAATAGTAGTGATTACCCAGCGTATGCTGATACACCTTATGATCCTGACCGGCACCCGCGGCATACATACTATCTACAATAGTTTGGGCAGCAGGATCGTAGCTAAACACCAATCCGCTAAGCCTTTTAGCCAGGCTATCTAAGGACTGGCCTTGCAGACTAAAAACACAAATAGATAGGACCAGGATTTTGCTTAAGGAATGACTTTTCATAATCCTTCCTAAAGTACATATTAAGGGAGAAATGTAAATGGAAAGGGGTGAAAAATATGGGAAGTTGGCAAGCTAGGTTTAGAATGTCCCCCACTATTCCACCAATTAAATGTGTGATCAGAAGTAAGGCCTTAAGCCAAAGTAAACAAGCGCCTAAAAAAGTGATCTGTTGCCAAGTTTTAAGGCGATTTAAGCACCCGGAATAATACTGAGCTATGCGAAGAAAGTGGAACAAGTGGGCTTTAAACGATGCTAAGTGGATTGGGGTTTATCGTTTTGAGAGGGTTGAGCAGAGGCTACTTTTGTTGGCAAACGTTTCTTATTATTTCTTCAATTTCAGAGTCTTTATTTAATCCTTTTCCATTTTCTGTGAACTCAAATAGCAAGGGCTCGTCAGAAGTCTTTTTTATAATTTGATTCTCGACCAACAGATTTAAATATCTACGAATTTCTTCTCTAGAATTACCAGTTGATTTTGCAACCTCCTGAATTGGATACCATATATGTTTTATTGGTTCTGTGCAGTTACTTGATTGTAGCCACAATTCTTCAAGTAACCTTATCATCGTCTTTAATCTCAACCGTCCTGTTTCTAAGTCGTCTATTATCTCATAAGTTTCTTCTAAATACTTATTGTAGTCTACTTTTGATATTCCAAACAACCAACCCGTTCTAGGTTTCTTCATAATTCGATTGTAAAGGAGTCGCATCTTAAAATCATCCTCAAATTCTGGGAAGCTGTCCAATACTTGGTGCTTTGAAATCTGACCACTGAAATATTTCCTTGCCATAGATGCTGCGAATTGTCTATCAGATTTCTTTTGATTCTCAGTCATTTTTTAAATGTTGCCCAACGTCTCAAATATTCGCAGGGCGGCTTCGTCCGTTGTGTTGTAAACAAACGGAATGTTTCTCCCTCCTCCGTAAATATCCTACCGGAGCTGGGTTAAAGCCGACTTGAGCTTATTTTTTGTTGGCAATAGTTATTTTTTCTTCTTTCAAAATTTCGTGCAGTGTTCTGACATGCTTTTTTTTAGGACCTAATAAGGAGTTCGAAACAGAAGTTATCTTTTCACCTCTGTCAAAAAAGTCGATTATTATTTTTCGAAACAGTGGATTGTTGCTAAATGGCTCTCTTGCTGAGTAAGTTAGATGATCAAGTCGGACCGAAAACTCTTTGATCCCTTTTATTCTTGAATAAGTCGACCGAAGAAAATGACCGTCTTTAATTGAGATGATTTTTGTCTTATAGGAAGTCAGGCTATGAATGATTAGTCCAAAACTGAAAATAGGTAAAATGATAATACCTATGTAAGAGTTAAAAGAGTAAAATCTATTTTTTTCGATGTCTTTAAAAACGAAGTAAGTTAAAGTCAGGATTAAAATGGCAACACCTACCTTGGTCAGTATGATTAGGTTTAAATCCGATTTACTTGCATAGTAGATTTGTCTAGATTTCTTATTTGTCTTTGCTGAAATCAAATTTCGAGGTTTGTGTTTTAATTATTGCCAACGTAAGTATTTAAATACTATTTATCATCCCCCTACAAACCACTTTATATTTATTCCTTAACCCCACTCCTCTCGAAATTTAAATATTTTCCGAAACAATCAAGGTCCTTTCAAAGCTCATCGCTTCCCTCAAACCACCTCAAACTGATTCCTCATAAGCCTCCTTCATCCAAGTTATAAGCTCTTCATCTACCTCTTCAGCAGTGCTTAAACACACGCGGTGACTGCACATAGTGCCAAAAGGGCCAGAGGCGGCTAAACGTTCGCCAAGGGGTCGGTTTTTAAATTTAAATCCTAAATCGAGTCTGGTCTTGGTGGCGGGCTTTAAGAGTAAAAACTGCTTTTTTCGAATTATACTTACACTGGTCTTTTTGGGAACAATCTTTAAGTCATCGCCTAGCTTTTCAATTTGCTCCATTAGAGCGGTGTAAATAGGCAAGAGCTTTTCTTTAGCCTTATACTGCTCGGCTACTAAATCGACTTCTGGCGCATCATCTTGGCGGTATAAGCTTGCAATGGTGTTGGCAAAACCATGACTTACTCCATATTCACCCTTCAGCAGTTTTAGCATTTCACCGTGCTTGGCCAAATTTGCTTCTTTGAGAATGGCTTTCCACTCGGTAAGGGATTTACCCGTTTTAGCGGGCATATTGTCAATCATGGTTTTAAGTGCTGGTTCCATAGCTGTTTTTGGCTTTATTATTTGCGATTTTCTTTGGTGAAATAGTCGAGCATGGGTTTCTCATAAAAGTCCTTCCAACCTTGTAGGTATTGTGTTTGTCCGGCGGGAATATTCGAATGCTCCAAGCGCATATCACAGCCGCCAGGACTATCCCTTAGACTTATTTTTAAATGAGAATCATCATCATCTTCCATAAACTCGCTGCTGCGCCAGGTTTGCTCAATCAATTGAAAGGGCTCTAAGCGTAAATTCTTACCAGTGATATAGCCATCCCAGGCTTCGAAAATGGCATTTTCTTGACCGGTGATTTCGGCATCGGCTCCGGTCATAGCGGCATGGCCGGCGCTATCCAACCAATGCTCGTAAATAGTTTGGGCCTTTACGGGAAAGCTGAACTCTAAAATGAAGGATTCTTTTTGTGACATATTACAATTCGAATTTTAATTGGCGGCCTTCCTGAGCGGCCTTCTGATCCATGGCGGTTCCAATCCCTACTCCAAGGGCCAAGCCAATGGGAATGCCTATTCCTAAAAAGGCCATATTCTGTAAGGATAAACCAATGGCCAAACCCAAGGGAATACCGAAGGTGGACATCCCCAAAGCTAACCAGCGTAATCGATGTTGATTTTTCGCCACGATCTTCATCTTCTTTTCCAAAAGCTGTAGTAATTGATTACGCCTTTTACGGGCCAACTTAATCAGTTTGACATCTGCACCAGCAAAGGCATTGATCTCTTGGATGCTCTGATCTAAGGATTCCTTCACTTCAGGGATTAATTCCATGCTTTCCAATTCCTCAATAAAGCTGATAAACTTCCCCCATTCTTTCTTTTTCCGGCTACTATCGAAGCTTTCACTATCGCGATTTATACTCATACTATTTGCTTTGTTTGATTTTGATGGCCTTGCGGATTAATTTCAAGGCCCAATCGTAATGACTAGAGGTGGCGGATATTAAATAGGCCGCTAAAGAAGTGCTGCCGGTCCAAGGATATTTCTTTTTGGTAAAGAGCTCTTCTTCACTATGGCCTTTTATCAACTGAAAAACTTCAAGATGGCTTTCCGCAAAAAGTTGCAGCGCTTCCGCTAGTGGTCGGTCCTTATTTTGGGCCCAAAGTTTTTGATTTAAGAGGGCTGTGCTTTTCCAGGTATAGCCCTTTGCCGGCATATCTGGCTTTTGACCCAATGATCCGATTCGATGCCAGTTGAGCATCATTTTATGCCATTCATGCAAATAAAAAAAACATCGGCGATGTTACGATTCATAGTGCCTTCGGGAAAATCACCATTTTGTTCTTCCGGACTTAAACTTTCAATAAAAGCGCCTAACTTATGATAATTGGCGTCGGCTAAATGCACTAATTCAGTTTTGGATTGCGGTCGAGGCATGCGGCTAATTCTTGCTTAAAGTTAGTAAAATAAGCGCAAGCCATCGGCACCCATGCGGCTCCAAAATTGAACCTATAAAGTATCTAAGTCGAACTTTAGTACACAGGGACTCTGCTGGTATTGACTATTACCCTCGGTCGACTCTAGCCAGGAGCCATGCATTTGAATGCTATAACCACTCCCCGCTTGCTTAACCGTCACTGAGTCGGTATTGGATTGACAGCCCTGAGCCAGGGCTACTTCGCTAATAAAGAGGCCATACTTTACTTCATAAATTTTCGGTGGCTTGGCCATGGCTAGAAATCCTTCAAACTCCTCCTGTACAACCAGTTGGCTATCTTCATAATAGCGCTCTGGCTTATGGAGAAGTTGAGCGGCCACAAAAAGGTTGAGCATTGGAACCAGCATTAAAAGGGCAAAGCCGATTGGGATTATTTGCAGGCCTTTGTAGAATTTAGCGGAGGAATCTTTAAAATGCTTTTTTCCCAAAGCATAAATCATTACCACTAGAATGAGAAATAGCAAAGCAGGATAATTATTCATCCAGCGCCAGCGAAAAAGGCCCCAGTCTTGACTAAAGAGCAGGATTTTCACCAGCACTAAAAGCCCTGAAAGGGCCAGACAAACTTTTAGGACATCCAAGTATTTCCTGGGGATGCTCAATCCCAAACGATTGACCATCAAACCCAAAAAAATTAGGAAAATGGGGCTGATAAAACTTAAGATCCAGATCATTACCGCTTATTCACATTCTTCGGGAAAATCCACTTCTTCGCCCAGCAACTGTCCCAATTTTAAGGAAGCACAAAAGCCCGGTCTCTGCATATTGTAAAGGGCATAGCCTTTAACCACATGACCATAGCCATAATTTGCATTTCTACGAATGGCCTCCTCGGCATCTTCCAAGGCCTGTTCAAATGCTTTCATTTCTAAGGCCAAATGTCCACGATAGGCATAAGCCCGCACATAATTCACATCTAATCGCAGGCAATATTCAAAATCGTCTTTGGCCTTTTTAAAATCTCCTAATTTTTGCCAAGCCGAACCTCTATTGAGATAAGCATCAATGATATAGGGATCTAGGGCAATTCGTTTGTTACAATAGTCAACCGTTTTGTCGTACTTCTCCAAATCGTTATATAGCAATGACATATTATCAAATAGAATATGTTGGGTGCTGCTGGGGCTATCGCCGATGTTTTCCTCGGCCAGTTTATAATTCTTTTCCGCCTTTTTAAGCTTTCCCATTTTGTAGTAAGCGTAGCCGATGTTTAAATAATCAGCAGGCCCACATTGATCTATTTTCTCAAGCTCCTTATACCAATCTATACTTTTGGAAAAATCACCCGACATGGCAGTAGTAACTGCGATATATCTTAATTGACTACCCTTATCTCCATTTAAGATGGTATCGGGAATGGGTGCGAGTTTATTGGCGCCTAATTTAGCAGAGCTCAAAATATACTTTTGCGCTTCTCGCAGATTGCCGGTTACGATACTAATATTGGCCAAGGCATTAATGGCCGATTGATTGTTTGAATCAACAGCCAAGGCTTTATTAAAGGTTTCAACCGCTTTGGCATATTGAAAATCCTCAGCATAAATAATCCCCAGATTGTTAAAGAGATTACTATTCTGTAAGCCCATCCCTTGCGCTTTTTCATAATCTACAAGAGCCATTTTCTTGTCTCGCAAATTGTGATGGATAACCGCTCGCCAAAAGTAAAAATGAGCTGGGGCATCCTTCACTATTGCCCTATTCATATGAGGTAGCGCTTCTTTATTTCGACCCTGCTCAATGAAACCCATGGCTTTAAAGTAATGGCCCCATTTATAGTCGGGAAAGTTTAAAGTTAAAGTATCCAGGTAGGCTTGAGACTGGCTTTCCTTGAGCTGTACTTTATTTAAAATCCGCCAGCGATTATAATAGGCACTATCCTTAGCTCCTTGATAAGACTTTAATAGATCCTTAGCGGAATAGGCATCAATAAAACTCCCGGTTTGCAATAATGAATCTACGGTCGTCCATTGCGACTGCGCCTGGAAGGAGAGCATGATGCTTAGTATAAAGAGGAGCGCTTTGTTTAACATTTATTCTCGACTTAAAAAATTTCTGTAATCATGCATCGGGCACTGCCCCCACCAACCTTTTCAATAGTTTCAATTTGCACTGGGCATAAATCCACCAAAGGGGCCAATTGTTTTAATTGGGTCTCATTTAAAACCTCGTGGGCACTTTGCGACAAAACTAAGAGTGGTTTGGCCTCCTTTCGGCTTAATTCGAGCATATTACCACAATACTTATTCACTTGATCTTCGGAAATAGATATAATGAGTTTTCCGGTACTTTTTAGGCTCTCTAAAAACTTAGCCTTTTCCTTATCATTGCTGATGAGATCCTCGCAAACTAAGGCAAAATCAGTTCCAATGGTAAGCATCACATTGGTATGATAGATGGGGTCTCCCTTGGAATCACGGGTATTAAAGGCGATGAGCTGGTAATCTAGTGATTTGCAGAATTCGTTTAAGGCTTTAATTCGAGTTCTTGGTGACAAGGCGGCATACACCACCTTGCGCTCACGGTCGATTACCATGCTGCCCGTGCCTTCTAAATACTCACCATACTCCTCGCTGCTACTAAGATCCTTGATCTCCTTAATTTGAAATGTTCGTTCGAAGGTGCTCACAAGGGAATCACGTCGTTCTAATCGTCTATTTATGGCCTTCATAGGATGCAAAACCATAATTCCTGAAGCGTGAAATGACACCCAGTTATTAGGGAATATCGCATCTGGCTTTTGCGGAAGGCAGGTATCTTCTGCCACCATCACCTGTATGCCTAAATTCCTAAGCTGATCAACCATAGCATCAAACTCAGCGGTAACCTGCGATTGCAGGAGCTCGGACTCTAAGCTCGTTCTTTCCTGAAAACTGTTGCTGGTGGCGGTTTCTTGATTATAAGCAAAGCCCGCTGGTCGGATCATTAAAACTTGGTTGCTGCTTTGGGACGAACTAGAACAGCCTTGCTCCTTATTGTTGGAGTTACTTTTAGCGTTCATCATCATGCATCATCTATTTAAAAATATTGGTGGGGGGTTCAATAATGTCGCAGAATATTTCATTCATGTAGCCAGAGAAAACTATGGCTCTCCCCTTCTCTACTCTCTAATTGAATGGTGTAAAATCCTTTGGGCAATGACTTCGTATCCACTTCAGTTTCTCCTTTGCTTGCCAGCTCTTGCTGATAAACTAAGTCGCCTACTAAATTGTAAATCCGAACCAAGCCTTTGTTAATACTCAGATGCTTAATACTAAGGTGATCCTTGCCGGGATTGGGATATAGACTTACTGCCATCCTTTGGCTATCATCGAGATTGAGCCCATCTAAAAAGTAACAATCGGAGGTATCGATACAGCCTCTGTAATTTACAATTACCGCATAAGATGACTGGGCATTGGGCGGGCTGAACAACTGAGCATTCGCACCATTAATTGGAGCAAGACCATTATCGCAGTCGAGCCATTGGTAAAGGGCATTATTTTGCGCCGCTACCATAATATTGCTGGTGGTATTCACACTAGCATCCACCGAATTTACCCGGAGATCAGTTTCAATTATAGAGTCGCATCCATCTTGATTTTGAAGGGTATCTAAATATATTCCGGTAGTGTCATAGATCTGACCACTAGGGCCTAAATAATCTGTACATGTGCTGTCTATTACTTGGGTAAAATCAAATGCCGGATTAATGCCGGAACCATTCACCCAATTTGAGCTATTTCCACTTAAGGCGAAATTGACCAGGCTGCCGCTATTAGCATTGGCGCTTAAATCGCTAGCGTTTGTAACTCCGCTGTTGGGCTGAGCGGCAAGGCCCTCATTTAATTGATAATAGGCCACTAAGCCACTTGGTACGGTGCAAAACTCCGTATTCATGGCATTAAACAATTCACTGCGATTACGCGCATAATTCCATATCCGGACTTCGTCGATAATACCCGAAAAACCACGGGAGTTATCATTGCTCCAATTGCCGATCGTGAGTTCCTGTAAGGCACTGGAGAAACTGGCACTAACGCTTTGAGAATCTACCAAGAATCCATTTACATAGAGTCGGATCATACTGCCATCGTAGCTGCCCGCCACATGTTGCCAAGTATTTAAACTTAAGGTATTAGCCGGGGAGCTTAATTCATTCCAAGAGCCTCCCCCAATATTAAAGTTTAAAGCTCCCCCTGCGCCACAGCGCAACATATAGCCGTAATCTGGCGAATTATTCTCTTTGTTAATGATGTTTCCCTGCCATACTTGGCTGGCCCAGGCGGTAGGATAAATCCAAGCTTCTAGAGTGATGGCCGAACCGCTTAATTGAAGACTGCTGTTATTCCCGCAATCTACTCGGTCGTCAATTCCATCGAAACTCAATCCGTTTTGCCCCCATAGGGAGCTGCCTACTAAAACTAGTAAATAGCAGTAATGCTTGGTCATTGCTTAATCGTATCCTTAGAAACTGGAAGATAAACAAAAGAGGCTTAGCCTTCTATATTGAAAACTAAGCCTCTCCTTATTTTATATGCGGCAATTTAGCCTTGGCTACCCTCTTTTACAGGTTCGGCCATGGACTTTGCTTCATCCGTTTTTACCGTTTTAGATTCACTGGGGTGCACGGTGGCAATATCCATTTCATCCACCAAATATCCAGCACCACCCAATTTATCAATGATAAAAAGAACATAGCGCAGATCCACCATTACATTTCTACAAATAGAAGGATCAAAGTACATATCACTCATTACGCCATCCCAGGCGCGATCGAAATTTAGACCAATTAGCTCACCATTTGCATTCAGCGCCGGTGAGCCCGAATTACCACCGGTAGTATGATTGGTAGCCACAAAGCAAACCGGCATCTTACCATTCTCACCATAGGGACCATAGTCCTTGTTTTCATAAAGCTCAATAAGCTTCGCCGGTAAATCAAACTCATAATCGCCAGGTACATATTTCTCCATTACCCCACTCAGCGTAGTTTGAGCACTATAGTTTACGGCATCGCGCGCCTCGTAAGGCATCACCTTTCCATAAGATACCCTTAAGGTAGAGTTCGCATCAGGATAAAATGATTTCTTGGGAAAAGCTCTTTGTAAAGCTCTAACATAACGTGCCTGAAGTACTTCAATCTCTAAGTTAATGGTGGTAGTAGCAGGATTTAGAACTTCGAAGAAATGCTCATACATCTCCAATGACAAGCTGTAAATATCGTCTTCAGCAATTTTCTTGGCCATTTTTGCCGGGTTCTTGCGAAGATTAGTCACAAAATCCTCTTTAAAATAGGGCGCATCCTTAAAGTAGTCACTGATGGCTTCTACCCATTTATCGCTTCCCTTCTGTTGAAGTTTAGAAACTACTGGTCCGGGCTTGGTCTTAATCGTTTCCAAATAAATGGGAAGGGTGTTAATGGCCACCAAGCGATCCAATTCCTGGTCGTAGTTCTTTTGGAAACCCTCCATGCGTTTAATCATGCGTTCGGCCTCGTTTTTCAATGCCTCCTCATCTCCTGCTTCGGCCAACTCAATGAGCTTTGAGTATCCTAGCACATGTCTAAATGCTTCAATGCCATAATAGCCCACTTCGATATAGGCATAGCGCTCCATATTAACAGGCACACGCTTGGCGTATAAGGCATCCATCTCTGCTACTAAATCCTTCTCACTATTCAATTCTGGGATGGCGCCGCACATCTGCTTAAATAAGGCTTCTTCTTCCTTTAAAACTTCTAAGGCATTGGTCCGTTCTATTCCTAAAATCTCACCTTTCCATCTTTTCCAGCTGTTGCTGATGCGGGCGAATTTTGAGGCATATTTAAGGCTGGCTGCTTCATCTGCTCTCATTTTGCGATCGAGGACCATCAAAATTTTATCGCGAATAGAAATGCGGAAAGGATTGTACTCATTTACAGTATTGGCTACTTCGGAGGCCGGTAAGTATTGATTGGTACTTCCTGGAAAACCATAAACCATGGTAAAGTCACCCTCACGCACTCCCGCAACGCTAACTTTTAAATGCTGAGCCGGCACATAAGGTTGATTATCTTCCGAGTAATCGGCAGGTTGATTATTGGCATCAGCATAAACTCTAAATAGGGAAAAGTCGCCTGTATGGCGAGGCCACATCCAATTATCGGTATCCTTACCGTATTTACCAATGCTACTTGGTGGCGCTCCTACGAGGCGCACATCCGTATATAAAACTTTACTGATTAGCAGAAACTGATTTCCAAAGAAGAAATCCTTTAGATCGAATTCTAAACCCGGCTGTTCGGCCTTTACGGTTTCCAATAGAGCTCGCGCGTTCATTTCTATGATTGAATCACGAGTGGCCCCGTCCATCTCAGCGGTAGTACCTTTCAAAATTAAATTTGAAACATCCTTAATCTCGCGAATGATAGCGGCATAAAGGTTTGGGTTCGCTAGTTCTTCTTCCTGCGACATCGCCCAAAAGCCATCCTCTAAATAGTTATTCTCTAAAGTAGAGTGACTTTGGATTTGGCTATAACCACAATGATGATTGGTTAATAATAGTCCTTTACCGGAAATTAATTCTCCCGTACAACCGCCATTAAAGTGCACCACCGCATCCTTCAAGGAGGACTTATTAGCTGAATAAATCTCTTCCGCTGAAATTTGCAGTCCCATGCGTTGCATATCGGAATAGTTTAATTGCGCGATCAGATGTGGTAACCACATACCTTCCTTTGCGGATAGCTGGAAGGAAAGGCTAAATATTAGTAATAGGGTAAATATTTTTTTCATGTAAATCTGATTTTCCACAAACATAAGAAGCAGCGCATAAAAAAAGCCGCCTAAACAAAAATGCTAGGCGGCTTTTTAAAATATTTATTTCGGTTTAGAAGAATCGCTTGCGATTATCTTCAATTTCCGCGGAATTCTTTAGGGATTCCAAAATTGCCGTTGGAGCCGCATTAATCATCGCTACTTCTAAGCGAATTTGCTCTGATTCATAGCTATTAAGGCTACCTGCTTCAGTACGGTTATTTACTAGCACTACATAAACAGCGCGATCGCCAGCAATAGGAGCAGACAGTTTACCGTCGGCTAAACCTGTTGCCATTCCAATAGCCTTTGGCTCGGTACCGTATCCGCTAAGATTAGTAGTACCGAAGTTGATGCTTTGGTTTTGTACCTCTTTGGAAAATTCCGCTGCTAAAGCGCTAAGCTCAGCATTCTCTCCCATTTTGGCTTCCAATTGAGCGGTCAGTTTTTCGGCCTTCATCATTTTAGCAACTTCGGCTCTTACCTCATCTTTTACTAAGTCTAAAGGTAAATAGTCAGCCGGACGAATTTGCGTAAGCTGCGTTACTACAAAGGCAGAGTTATCCTGATTAAATAATTGGATACCGCCCAGTTCAGTCTCGTCATTATGAATCCAACGAACGATTTCACGGTTGGCACCAATTCCCAAGATGTTTTCTTGATTCGCTTCGATATTAGCAGCTGGACGAGCAGAATAGCCCATTTCCGTGGCTAAGGCAGCGAAGTCACTGGTATCGTTGGCACGAGCTGCAAACTTGCTAGCCAAGTCATAAATACTATCGCGAGTGGCGTCTGAAGCTTCAATATTGCGAACAATATCCACCAGCTTAATCGCCTTATTAGATCCTTCCTGATTTAGCACTTGGATAATATGGATACCGAAGTTGGTAAATACCATACCAATCTCGCCTGGCTCATTATAGAAACAGAAATCGTTGAAAGCGGGAACCATTGCACCGGGGCTAAACCAATCGTAAAAACCACCAGTAGCGGCCGAACCTGGATCCTCAGTATATTCCTTGGCTAAGCTTGCAAATTGAGTGGAATCCTCTTTTACTAAGGCCATTAGGCTATCTGCTAAGTTCTTAGCTTCTTGTGGTGCACGAGTGGATTGAGACTGACCATTATTGGCACCTTGATAGCTTATGAGGATATGACGCGCCTGAACGCTGTCTGGTCTAGTGGTGATTTCAGAAATCTTAGAAATCACATAACTGTTATTACGCTCATAAGGTCCATGGATGTAACCTAATTCCTGCTCAAATAAAAGGCTATCTAAAGGAGCAGCAATTTCTTCCTTGGTTTGGAAAACCGGATTTACCGGCATATCCGAACGGCCTACAGCAAATACCGAATCATCCTCCGTATTGTAAAAACTTGGCAAGGTATCAGTGCTTCCGCGACGGTTAACAATCTCTGGTTTTAGATAATTGTTAAGCTCTTGCTTCAACTGGGCCTTATCGCTACCAGAAGCAGCAACATTAAAAGTTACAAAGGCAATTTCTCTGGTATTATCGCTTTTAAACTCCTCTTTATGATCGGCATAATAAGCCGATAAATCTGAATCTGAAATGTCTAAAGTTGAATCGGGAATAGTATTATACTCCAGTCCAAAGAATTGAATGCTTAGGTTTTCATTTCTGCGGGTATAATCAGTCTCAGCAATTGCGGCTGGCATATATAAACCTTTGCGCACAGCGGTAAGATATTTTTCGCGTAGAAGTTGATCATGAGTACCTTCTTCAAAATTCAACCACTGCTCATAGGCTTGGGCTGCATTTTGGTCGGCGGCAGAATTATCACGGATTTGCGCGATGTAATTCTTTAATGCTGCAGGTGAGAAAGAGCCCGTAACCTGATCACGGAAACCTTCTTGCTGGCGCACTTGTGGATTTTGGATAATACGCTCGAACAACTCTTGATTGCTCACGCTAATACCTAAATCCTCATAACTGCTTACAATAAGTACCTCTTCTTGGTACTCATTCCAAATTTGATTGGCCACGGCACTTCTCGTGATGGTAGCCGCTTGTTGTGGGTTTTGACGCTGTAGAAGTGACAATCTTTCATCTACACGAGCGCTAAACTCCTGAGCTTCGATTTTCACATCGTTGATCTCACCAACCACATTGGCGTCGTTTCTTAAGATAGAACTACCAGAACCTAATAAGTCGGTTAGTATAAAGGCCGCCATGGCCAAACCGATTACGATTAGTAAAAGACCCGAACGTTGACGGATGCGCTCTAATGTCGCCATTGATTATATTGCTTTGGAAATTAAGGCTGCGAATATACAATTGTTGGGCTAAAACCCTGTATATTTAACCTGTACTATTTATAAAGTATCGCTGTTCATTTCATCTTATCATCAAATTTCGACAGTTCATCGAATAGATTAAGGGTCCTTCCCTATACTCCCGCACATTTGCCCTGTATTCAAACGAAGTCTTATGGAAGCCCGTGAATTTAAAATAGACATTAACCAACAAGATCCTTTAAAAGTATCGCAAGAAGAGCAGCGCTTAAAGGCGATCAAAAAGATCTTAGTTGGTAATCAAATAGAACGCTTAGAGAATCGCTTTCGCGGATTAAGCCGCCGAGTGGAATCTACTAATGGGCATTTAGTTTCTACGGTTGAAGACCTTAGTAATGAATTTAGTCGACTCAAGGCAGAAATGAAATTAGGCGGCTCAATGGGCGCTGTGGATGGTCAAGAATTTCAAAAGAACATCCAAACTTTGCTTAAGGAGCACAAAGGCCTTAATTTAGAGGATTCCTCAATCTGTCAAAAATTGGAAGAGCGAATCAACACCATAGAAAATAGTATTAATGCAAGCCAAACGCTTGGCACCGAAAGTAATGAGCAAATCAATGCCATGACGGAGGACATTCAGCAGTTTAAGCTGAAGTTAAAAAGCACCCAAGAGCGTTTGAGCAAATTAGATCAAGTAGCGCGTCCTGAGGACAAAGCAAAAGTTGATCAACGTTTAAGTAGCCTAGAGGCCAAAATAAGCACCCTCAACCCTAAGAAATTAGAAGCTAGATTAGGTAAACGCCAGGATGAATTTGAAGATGGCGTGCAAGATTTAGTAGAAAGACTAGCCGGCAGGGTAAATGAGCGCTTCGACTTTGCCTCTAATGGTCGCAAGAAATTAGCGGATGGTCAAGACAAATTGACCCAAAGACAAAACGATCTTGCGGCAAGTCAAAAACACCTTATCCAAGGACAAGAAGAACTTTTTAACCGTCAATCAGATATTAGCGAGCACCATAAAGCCTTAGTTGATCAAACTTTAGAAGTTATCAATAAACAAGGGGCATTGACCAATCGCGTTGATGGCATTCAGGAAGTTTTGGAGAATGACATTATGAACTTCTTGAAAAACGTTCAAGTTGATAAAGGAGCGATTGAAGAGCATGTAAAAAGTTTTGCTGGAGATTTAGAGCGCAAGATTTATGAAAATAATGTGCGCATGGAAGCAAAAATTGACGCCTTCATCGATATGAGTAGCCGCCAGTCTCGCCCGGCAGCAGTGGTACAAGAAGACCCCAAGCTTAAAGCGATAAAAGACGCCCTTAAGAATTTAAGCTCCCTTTTAGATGAGTGAGAAGCCAAATAGCCTAGAAATCTTAAAGGATTTGCTATTACGCGAAGAGCGCGCCCAACAGGATGCCTCTGAACGTGATTTGCAAAAACTGGAGGAAGAAATAAAGGTTCGCCAGAAACTGGAACAAAACATGGAACCCATCCTCGTGGATTGGTTTATGCGGTTCCGTCGCGATTTCCCCAAGGAATTCGGTCACCTTTTCTACCAAACATTGGAAAAGGAAATTGCGGAAAATCCTCAGCGGATAAAAGCGGCCCTCTTTCCGATTGTGGATGAGATGATAGGCGAGCACTTTAACAATCGTTTCCGTTCTTGGAAAGATCGTTTAGGCTTTGGTCGAGTAAATAAACTTAAAGATCCTACTGATCTATACAAGGACCGTCGAAACTTACTAGATTCAGATCCTAAGGTAAATGAGGAGGAAGAACGTCGTCGAGAGAAAGTTCAGGTTAACGACATCTTTGTATTGGAAAACGATGCCCGTAACCTCTTGGGCATGCGCAGTCGTTACAATGCGGTGGATGACCATGAAGTAACTTCCCTAATGCTGGATACCATCCGCAGAATGGTTGAAGATGCGGTATTGAGAAATGGCCAAGCCTTAGACTGGGTTGACTTTAACGGCTATAAGATTTACCTGATTACCTTTAAACGTATTTCTGTCGCAGTAACCGTTTCGGGTATGCCGGATCAGGACTATATGAGTGACTTAGAAGACCGCGTAATGGATTTTGCGAAGCTTATGCTTCCCGAAATGCAAATCGGGGATTTCGACTACAACTCTAAGTTATGTATCCGACTATTGGCCCAAACCTTTCCGAAAATTGGAAAGAGTGCTATCAAGTAATCAGTATTATCCCATTTATTTTAGGCAGCCTGACTTTGCTTTTTAGTATAGAGCAAGGAAACCGCAGCACCCACCAAAAAGGAAACTAAAAAAGCTGGTCCCATCACGTCTAGTTTTTCAAAGTAAGGACCAATATCCGGTAATTCTTGTACATAGAATTTAAAGAATGGTACCGCTAAGAAACCGCTAATCATGCAAGCTAGCGCTCCTTGTTGATTAAATTTTTTCCAAAAAAGGGAGAAAATAATCATCGGACAAAAAGTCGCGGCAATCCCCGACCAGCCAAAAATCGAAAACCAGAAGACCGTTCTTCCCGGAACCATAATGGCTACCGTCATTGCTAAAGCCAAAGCAATTAAAGCCATTCCTAAGGTTACATAGGCCGAAATTTTAGTCAGCTGTTCGCTTTTAGCTTCTGGATGAAAAACCTTTTGGTATAAATCCCTCACAATAGCACTGGAAGCCACCACTAAAAGTGAATCAATGGTTGACATGATCGCACTCAATATTATGGCGATGTATATGGCAATGATAAAGGCCGGAAAGGTATTCTGTAACAAAACCATTAAAGTGTCCTCCCCTGCCATACCAAGGGCTGCTTCCGGGTCCGAACCTGGACTTGTAAATAAGGCACGCGCCAGCAAGCCAATACTAACTGCGGCGGCATCACTAACCAATGTAAACACTATAGCTACCCATTTTCCCTTATCAATTTCCTTGGTATTGCTTACGCTGATGAAGCGCGAGTAAACCTGTGGCGAACCTAGGAAACCAAGACCAATAAATGCAAAACCCATCATGGTAGCGGTTTGCATCCAAGGGTCTTCGGTGGCTCCCCAAATGTTTAGTAGTGCGGGATCAATGGCGCCAAGTCGACTAAAAAGCTCATCGTGATGTTCCCAACCAAAATAGGCCACCACCGGTAATGCCAATAGTCCAAAAAACATGAGCATTCCTTGAAAGAAGTCCGACCAAACAACCGCCAAAAAACCGCCCACAAAAATGTAGGCCACCACGATCATAAAGCCTAAAATGGCACCTAAGAAATAATCGAGATTTAAAAATGTTTCAAAAGCCTTTCCAGTAATGTCAATTTGAGCACTTACGTAGATCATCACGAAAGTGGCCAAACATAAGGCGGCAACCCAACGAAGGGTATGGCCTTTGGCCTTAAAGTGGCTTTCCAAGAAATCTGGAACCGTAAGGGAATCGTATTTATCCGTTAATCGCTTAAAAGGCTTGGCCATAAAAAACCAAGACACGGCAACCCCAAGCACCTCTCCTATTACTACCCAATAAGCCGATACTCCAGCAAGGGCTCCCATGGCCGTAAGTCCTATTAAAAGCCAGCCCGACTCGCCGGTGGCGCGAGCCGAAAAAGCCACCAGCCAATAGCCTAACTTTTTACCTCCAACATAGTAATCATCCATGCTTTTTATGCGGCGGGAAGCCACGATGCCAATTCCAAATAGAATGGCGAAATAAATGCCCAGGACGATTAGGTTGGTGATCATGTTGAATGGTTTACATTTAATTTATGAGCAAAAGCTTCCATTTGGGTAAAAAAGCGATCTATATCTGATTTATCATTTCCAGCATTTACCGAAACCAGCCTAACAAACTCATTTCCTTGGAATTGCCCGTAACCAACCATTAGCTCTCCTTCCTCATACAAGGAATTACATAGTAGATCCGCGGGAACATCTTTATAGTTAAAGCAAATGCCTAGTGAATCCTTAAAGCTGTAAACACGGTAATCGGGATTGGATGTAACGTAATCGAGCGCATAATTCGCTAGCTCAAACTGCCTATCTACAATTTCGGCTAGTCCTTTGGTGCCTGCCGACTTCCATAGGGTCCAGAATTTCAGAGCGTCATTTCTACGTCCGCATTGCAAGGAGGTTTTCCCTGGATTATAATCATCGCCATCTGTTTGATACAAATAATCCGCATCATTGGAAAAGCTTCGATGAAGCCAAGACCTATCCTTCACCAAAATTAAGGAGCAAGAAAGAGGAGTACCCAACATTTTATGAGCATTGTAGCTAAAGCTATCCGCTTTTTCCGCACCAGCGATTAAAGAGCGATGCTTAGCACTAAAAATCACGCTGCCGCAATAGGCTCCATCAACATGAAACCACAATTTTTCTTTTGCACAGATCTCAGCAATTTCCGCCATAGGATCAAAGGCTCCCATAACGGTGGTGCCTGCGGTCCCAATAACTAAGAAGGGTTGAAAACCTGCCGCTCTATCGGCTTCTATCAATTCCGCCAGGTGATCCATGCGTATGCGGCCTTTATCATCACTATCCACATAGCGCACCTGATCGCGACCGATGCCCATAAAGGCAGCGTTTTTTGGTATCGAATAATGCGACTCTTTGGAAGTATACATGCTTAAACGAGCGCCGTATAAGCCTGCGGTGCGAGCTTCCTCCTGTGCTTTATCACGAGCCATCAGCATGGCCATTAAATTAGTCATGGAGCCCCCGGGAGCAATAGTCCCATCTGCATTAGCAGGATAGCCCAATAACTCAGCACTTCTATTGAGGAGTTCCTTTTCAATGCCAATCATTGGTCCACCTACCTTGTAAGTATACATGCTGTTATTCAGCAGCACTGCAAGAAGATCCCCTAAGCTAGCCTTAGAATTTCGGCCTCCAAAGAGTTGATTAAAAAATTTCCGCGTGGCGGTGCGAGGCGTATTTAAAACCACATCGCGAAGGATGGGGCCAAATTCATCATCGCTTAAAGCCTCATCCGAAAGTTCAATGTTGAGTCGTTTAAAAAGATTTTCAGGAGCTTCTGGTTTCAACACAGCTTCCTCCTGCTCTGCCTTCATTAATTCATCCGCAATGGATCTGAACAGATCCAAATCATTTTTCATGATGTTTATTTCAAGAATTTGCCCCCAAAGGTAATTTTAATAAATTGATCGAAATGCTTGTGTTTTTGATAAAAAATGACTTAATTTTGTGAATTCTTATGAAATTTTGAAGGAAAATCACTCATTTTAAGACGATTTTGCTTCTACAAAAATCAAAGTGTGCAAGCCATTAATAATCTAGATGAACTTCTAGAAACCTTAGCTGAATGTTCTGGTCAAGAATTCGTTCAGCTAGCCACCCGCCTAGATCTTCAAGCCGAAGATTTTGAAGAATACACTTTTTGGGATTCGGATACCTACACCCGGAATTGCATAAGTCGCAACGAAGAATATGAACTAATTCTACTGTGCTGGGAAGCCGACCATGAAACTCCGGTACATTGTCACAATGGCGAGGAATGTTGGGTTTACGCTCTTCAAGGAGATATGGAAGAAATTCGTTACCAAAGCAAGTCAAATTCCGATCATGACATCTACGAAAGCGAGCGTGGCCTTATGAAGGAAGGTAGCGTGGCTTATATGCACGACAGCATGGGTTTCCACAGCTTACATAATAACAGCGGTGCACGGGCCATGACCTTACATTTATATATGAAGCCAATTCCTTCTTGTCGCGTTTACGACGATGAAAAGAATCAGTTTATCCGAAAGGAAATGGTTTACACTACCGAGCAGGGTAAGAAGCTCTAGGATCGGTTTATCGGTTAAAGTCACCCACTCCTCTCCTACGCTCCATTTTCAAATCTTGGAGTATACTTGATTTCACGCGAATGGTTACCGTGTAAGTTTGTTGAAATCCAAAAGGAACCCAAGCACAGGATAAATTCCAACAATGTAAGTCTCGGAAAAAGTTAAAGGAGGTAAAGGTGAAATCCTTAGCTTCAAAATCGTAACCGGTTCTAAAACCTACCTTCCAACCTTGGGTAAGGTCTAAATCACCAGAAATATCCATCGACTGGCGTATAGTCGGCTCTCCCGCTCCCGAATTATTGTAGGAGAGGTTGTAATTGAGACTAAGGGACCAAGGCACGCTAAAATCTACATATCCCGCTCTGCGGTAATAGTCAATGTCGCCCTCGGTAATTCCTAAAGCCCCTGCCGCTGGTGCATTTGGATCAGCATTATCTCCCGGCGCATCATTAGCTTTATCCTTTTTCTTTTTATCCTTATCCTTCTGGGATTTCGACTTTAATCGACTGGGATCAAGGCGGGTACCGGCAGTAAACCTTTGGTTGGTTACCCGAGCCAATCCTGCTCCTCGGTTTACAGCAAACTCATTTACTCTACGACCTAAATCTTCATCATAGGCATAAGGGTCAAAAGTGGCATTGTAGTTTAAGGTTATCAAACGATCAAATACGGAAGAGGAAGCGGCAAAACGAATCGTACTTAGCTGAAACTCTTCCGCCGCCATATTGTAATTTCCATTTAAACTGAAACGCTCCAACAACTTTACTTTCTTAAGTCCGGTAGAGTCACTTTTTGACTTAACCTTCGCCTCCAATGTATTTTGAAATCCAAATGTAAGCGCGGCAGAAAGGCCTTGACCAGCAGATCCATAAACGCCATTACCATAGCGGTTTCTCAACTCCGTATTTCCTAAGGTATCGCTCTGCACTTCTTGATAATAGCCCCAGAAATCAGTACTAAAATCAGGTCGATAATTGAAACCAAAAGTTGGCGTCATTACATGGCGAATGGCTCGAATAAAGCCTTTATAGCGCCATAATCCGTAAAGTTTAGTGGAGAAATTCGCATTGGAACTAAAATCGCGATTGGTAAAGAAGCCACTAACCGTATCAATTACCACCGCTCGGTTTACTGAGGTATCGAAACCATATTCCAATCGGTTGGGATACCAGCGTTCGGAAAAATTAATGCTTGGACTAAAAACAAAATACTTAAAGACCTTATAATTAGCCGAAATCGGAATGCTATGTCGAATTCCCATACGGCTAGAATCGCGAAATACCGTTTCCTGAAAAAGCGGTTTATCCATTCGCGTTTGAATTTGATTTTGAGCGTTGGCGGTATAGGAGATACCTATTTCCTCATACCACTTCTTCTTGCCGCTTATGCCGCCGCTGCTTTTAAAAGGAAATAATCGATTCACCGAAAAGTTCACCTGCGGCAGCGTAAGGGTCATGTCCTTGGTTTGATTATTCTGCGAATGATTTGCGGTAATGTTTAAGCTAAAGGGTTTGTCAGGCCAACGGCGCGCAAATGAAATACTAGAGTTTAAGCGGTTTTGGAGAACTTGATCGGGATTAATACTGGTAATTTGGAAAAACTGAGTGGTGGCGATATTCACATTTGCACTAAAGGTATAGTAAGGATTGGCCTTGGCGTCTTGTTTATGACTCCAGCGCACCGCAAAATCGGATTGATTATTAAAAGCACCCGGTACAAATTCCTGAAACTCCTCTCGTCCAAAAGACAAGAGATTATAAGAAACATTAAAGTTTCCGTTGAACTTATAGCGCTTGCGATAGGCACTGGCGGCCTGCAATCCATAACCGCCTTTGGTGAAAATATCGCCGGTTAAAGTAAGGTCGAAATATTCGCTTGCAGCCCAGTAGAAACCTCCGTTTTGCAGAAAATAGCCTCGATATTGAGAGGAACCGTAGGTGGGAATAATAATACCCGATTTCCTCTTATCGGTTGTAGGGAAAAAACCAAAGGGCAACATCAAAGGCGTAGGAATACCTAATAGCTCTAAAAAGGCAAATTGGGTAACAACCTTTTCTCCAGGAATTACCTTGGCCTTGGGGGTTCGAATCCGGAAATGTGGTACTTCATGACTGCAAGTAGTATAGGATGCATTTCTTACAAAAAAGGCATTTCCATTGGTCTTCTTAATTTTTTCCCCATGCAGAAAGCCCTCTCCTTCTTGGGTAATTACTTTATTGATTCGGGCTTTGCCGGTTTCAAAGTTATAGCGCATTTCATCGGCGCGAAAAACCTTACCCGCTTCGGTAAAGATTGGCTTTTGAACCATTTTCCCGGTTGAATCACGAATACCAGATGCATAGATCTCGGAGTTCGCGAACTCAATTCGAACGTAACCCGCCTCAATTTTCATCGTTCCGTATTCAATAACCCCTTGGTTATACAGTTCTATGGTGTTATTATCGGGAGAACTGGGAATACTATCTAGGGCATCATAAACGATATCATAGTCTAACATCGATTTACCCGCCGATGATTTTGGCTTTAAACTGTCGTTTGATGGGCGCTCAGGGATCGTGAAATTGGCAGTATCGCTGGGATTGCTTAGCGCTGATGTATCTGACTGAGCAAGCAAGCTCTCAGAAATGCAAACAATGAGCGTTAATAAAATGATTATCTGGTAAGCCGAAGGACGCAATATGAAGGTAAATTTGCTTGTTGTTGTATTGGCAAATTGCCGCCAAAACTAATCAAAATTCAGACCATTGAAGCTTAGAACGCTCCTATTACTTACAATATTCTCCATGTCCTCTTTTTTAGGCTTGGCTCAAAACGAATCTCAATATACGGGTATTCGAACAGTTGTATTGGATGCTGGTCATGGTGGACGTGATCCAGGCAATCTCGGAACGCGCCGCTATAATACCGTGGAGCGCGATATTACCTTAGCCGTGACACTGAAATTAGGTGAATACCTGCGAGAATATTTACCGGAAGTAAATGTGGTGTATACTAGAACATCTAATAAATCGGTAACCCTAGAGCGACGTGCTGAATTGGCGAATGAAGCCCAAGGTGACCTTTTTATAAGCATCCATTGTGATTCTTATACCCAGAGTTCGGTGCATGGCTGTACTTCCATTGTTTTGGGAAAAAACCACGGCGATGAAAACCGGATTGCCCTAAAGGAAAATGCGGCAATTCTCTTAGAGGATAATTATGAGCAGCGCTATGAGGGTTTCGACCCTAACAATCCCATGAGTTTTATTGGCTTAAACCTTATGCAACAGACCTATTTGAACGAAAGTGTACATTTTGCCGACCTTGTTCAAAAGCAGTTTAGCATAAGGGTTAAAAGAAAGGATCGCGGAGTAAAGCAACAGCCCTTATATGTAACTAGCAGAACCGCCATGCCTGCTGTATTAATCGAATTGGGCTTTTTAACCAATCCGGAAGAAGAGGATTTCTTAAGATCGGAAAGAGGTCAGTCTTATATGGCGTCTGCCATCTTTAGAGCGATAAGGGATTTTAAAGCGGAAAAAGATTTGCTTGTAGCAGATGCCATTTCTAAGCAACACCGTGAGGATGATAAATCACCCGATGCTACAAAGCCTAATCCACAAAATGACATTAAGGAGCCCAGTTTAGAATTAGAAAAAACTAGCCCCGAAACTGGTAAGCCGGCGGAACCTAAAACCATGAAGGAAAACAATCCTGACTTGGTGCTGGAAACTAAGGCGGAGGAAGGAATTTATTTTGCGGTTCAAATTCTCACTTTAAGCTCACAGAAAAAGCCTAATGACCCTATTTTTAAGGGACGTAAAGATGTTGGAGTAGTAGAAGAAAGTGGTTTATACAAGTATTATACAGGAAAATCGAAAAGCCTAAATAGCGCCAAGGCCACCGCCCGAGAAATGCAAAAACTGGGCTTCAAAGGAGCCTTTGTTATTGGTTTAGAAAATGGGCGACGTATAAGTGCGGTAGATGCTCGTAAAAAGCTGCCGTAATTTTTTAATCTTTGTGAGTCTAAATGCTTAATTCTTGAAGAATTCACGCGAATTAAAAGTAGGGTTAATAACCCTCATTGCCATTGCCTCGATGTATTATGGCATCAACTTTCTGAAGGGTCAGGATTTATTCCTGAATAAAAATATTGTTTATGCTGAGTATAAGCAGGTTGATGGACTATCCCCTTCTCGGCCCGTTAATATTAATGGCCTAAAAGTGGGATTGGTGGATGATATCTATTTTCATCCCAATGGTTCTGGCTCCTTAATGGTGGCTATGAATATTACAACGGACTTTAATATCCCTAAGAATACCGTTGCACGCATTTCCTCAGATTTATTGGGGAATCGCTCAGTGGAGCTTATCCTTGGTGATAGCCCCGCGGCGATTAGCGCTGGAGATACCCTCGCCTCTAAAATCCAACTTAGCTTGGCAGAAGAGGTAAATGAACAGGTTAAACCGATTAAAGAAAAGGCCGAAAAACTCATTGGCTCTATAGATACAGTAATGATTCTGGCTTCCGCGTTTTTAAATGAGGAAACCCGTAATAACTTCCGAAGCACCTTTGGAAAGTTACAAGATGTTGTGGATCGCTTGAGCAATGCGGTTAAGCTCAGTGAGCAAAAGATTGTAAGCTCGGTTGATGACCTCAGTTTAATTACTTCCACGGTGGAGGAAAACCGTGGCGAGTTAGATGCCATCTTTAACAATTTGGCCGCTTTAAGTGATAGCCTAGCTTCCATTAACTTTAAGCAAGCAGTTTCTAATTTAGATACCACGCTCATAAGGGCCAATGCCGTGCTTGGTAAAATCGATGAGGGCAGCGGAAGCGCCAGCGCATTGGTTAATGAGCGCGAGCTTTACGATAATTTGCTTCAAGCTACGGAACAGTTAAACTTGATTTTGATTGATTTAAAGTACAATCCAAAACGCTATGTGCATTTTTCCATGTTCGGTCGTAGTCCTGATTACGATGAAATGGAAAATCTAAAATTGGAGAAGGAAGCAAAATCGCGCAGAGATACGGTATCCGAAGAAGGATCGAAATAACAGCAAAAGGGATGGAACTAAATTTTGGGCTTCAGAACATATTATTTTTAGCGGCTTTCGGTGTAGCCATTTATTTTTTCAGTAAAAACTTCGGCAAGATTTGGCGAAACATAAATCTGGGAAAGGATGTAAACCGCAGTGATCGTCCAAAAGAGCGTTGGGCATTAATGGCCAGAGTAGCCCTTGGACAAAGTAAAATGGTGAAAAGACGCGCCGTTGCTGGGTTTTTTCATGTCCTTATTTACGTGGGTTTCATTCTAATAAATATTGAAGTGGCCGAAATTCTCATCGATGGAATCCTTGGAACCCATCGTGTTTTTATGCCGCTCTTAGGTCCGGTTTATGACGCGGCCATTAGCTTTTTCGAAATCTTAGCCCTGCTTGTAATCGTTGCCTGTATCGTCTTTTTGTTTCGCAGGAATGTATCTGTGGTTCCTCGATTTAAAGATCTCAAAGGATGGGCAAAAAAGGACGGTAATTATATTTTATTTATCGAGCTGGTGCTGATGTTTGCCCTATTGCTACTCGGAGCTACCGAAGCAAACATAGAAGGAAACCACGTTGATGGTTGGATCGTAAGTGCCCAATTAGCGCCACTCTTCTCTGGCCTCGACCAAGGAACACTAATTATGATGGAAAGGGCCGCATGGTGGTTCCACATCTTAGGAATTTTTGCCTTTTTAAATTACCTCCCCTATTCCAAACACTTTCATGTTATTATGGCCTTTCCCAATGTATGGCACAGTAAGCTAGAACCTTCGGGGCAGTTTAGCAATATGGAAAGTGTGAAAAAGGAGGTTGAGTTAATGATGGATCCCAATGCCGATCCTTTCGCTGCTCCAGCGGAAGACGCTGCTGAAGAGCCCTCGAGATTTGGAGCAAAAGATGTTATGGATCTTAACAGGATTCAGCTTATGAATGCCTACTCCTGCACCGAATGTGGTCGATGTACCGCCTCTTGTCCGGCTAATCAAACCGGTAAAAAGCTATCTCCTCGGAAAATCATGATGGATACCCGCGATCGCTTAAGTGAGGTAAGTAATGTAATCGATGAGCTTGGTCAGTTTGAAGATGATGGTCGTACTTTATTAGATGATTTTATTAGCAGGGAAGAACTTTGGGCCTGCACCACTTGCAACGCCTGTACCGAAGCCTGTCCTGTAAATATTGACCCTATGTCGATTATTGTGGATATGCGCCGCTACCTGGTAATGGAAGAGTCTGCTGCTAACCCATCTCTAAATACAATGATGACCAATATTGAGAACAATGCCGCGCCTTGGGCCTACGCTCAAGCTGATCGTGCTAATTGGATCAATGAATAATTGACTGAATGGAGAAGGAAAAAAAGGTTCAGCTGGAGGAGCTTGAACAGGATGGTGTTAAATTAAGTCCACAATTACCAGATGGTATAAAAAACTATCTGATTGATATTGATGGTACCATTTGCGATGATATTCCCAATGAAGAACCGGAGCGAATGGCAACGGCACAGCACTATCCGGATGCCTTGGAAACTTTAAATCGGTGGTTTGAACAGGGACACATCATATATTTTTTCACCTCACGTACCGAGGACCATCGCAAAGTAACCGAGGATTGGTTAAATGAAAAGGGCTTTAAATATCATGGCATGTTGATGGGGAAACCCAGAGGCGGAAATTACCATTGGATTGATAACCACTTGGTAAAGGCAACCCGTTACGAAGGTAAGTTTACAGATCTTATTGAACGTGAAGTGAAAATTCAGGTTTTTGAAAAGTAAAAGGAAACATAGCATTTTTCTATGCTTCATGATCCTGATCATCGCATCGGGCTGTGAAACGGAATCGAGCCGTAACCTGAGCCTCAATAACGCTTTTCTCAGCCTTAAACCTACTAGTAACTACTCTAAGCAATTTGCAAACGCTAGTGGAGATACCGTTAATGTTGCAATTAGCGCCAATATCGAAAGCAGCGAGCGCTTAAATGATATTTTGGCTTTAGGGGCATTTGGCGATGTTGACTTTGTGAATGGTGAAAAACGAGACTATACTTTGAGCTGCGATAGCCCATACATTCATTTAAACTATAGCTTCTTCATTCGCCCCAATGGGAATGACGAAAGGAGCTATTCCGATTGGCTAATACTTCAATTAGAAGACTCAACAGGAAGCATGTCCGAAGTACTGACCTATTTTTATCAAAACGATACCCTCTATTTGGGTAGCTCTCAAGTATTTTATTCTGATACGCTAAACCTTATCAGCAACAGCTTTACGGAGGTTTTTGGCCCCTTTGTATCAAGCATTGATCAACGTATGTTTTATTATAAACCTAGTCAGGGATTGCTAGGATTTCGCACTGCAGAAGGTGTAACCTATGAATTAGTAAACTGATGGAAGAGAAAATTGTAGTACCAACAATGGCCGAATTGGCCGCTAGTGATAAATTGCCTGAAGTACTTTTTTGGGTAGGATGCGCAGGTAGTTTCGACGACAGAGCAAAAAAGATTACCAAGGCCTTTGTAAAGATTCTGAATAAGGCAAACGTTGATTTTGGGGTGCTTGGCACTGAAGAATCTTGCACCGGCGATCCTGCAAAACGGGCTGGAAATGAGTTTACCTTTATGATGCAGGCCATGCAGAATATTGAGGTTTTAAATGCTTATGAGGTTAAAAAGATTGTAACTACTTGCCCCCACTGTTTCAACACCCTGGCCAATGAATACCCCGAATTGGGAGGAAAGTATGAGGTAATACATCACACGCAGTTTATCAATCAACTTTTAAAAGACGGACGACTAAGTATAGAAGGAGGTAGCTTTAAAGGCAAGAAAATCACCTTTCATGATCCTTGCTATCTTGGCAGGGCGAATGGCATTTATGAGGCACCACGCGAATTGATTCAAAAGCTGGATGCAGAATTAGTTGAAATGAGGCGTTGTAAGTCCAATGCCCTTTGTTGTGGCGCTGGTGGCGCTCAAATGTTTAAGGAGCCAGAGCCCGGCAAGAAAGATATTAATATTGAGCGCACGGAGGAAGCCCTTGAAACTAAACCCGATTTTATCGCCGCCGCTTGTCCTTTTTGCAATACCATGATGACTGATGGTGTGAAAAACAGCGCCAGAGAAGGTGATTTACCTGTTCTTGATTTAGCAGAAATGATCGCTAATGCTGAGGACCTTTAATATAGAGCTATGTACGGAGCATTTGAAGATATGAAAGCTGAAGCCCGGGTTTGGATTTTCCAGAGCACCGAGTTTCTAGAATTTGAAAAGGTGGAGCGGATTTCCGCGCGTTTAATGAATTTCTTGGATGACTGGAAAGCCCATGGTCATGATTTAAACGCCAGCTTTACCATTATTTACAATCGATTTATTGTGGTTAGCCTCGATGAAGCTTCTTATCAGGCTACTGGTTGCAGTATCGACAAGCTGGTGCAGTTAGTACAAGGCTTGGAGAAAGAGTTGAACATTTCCCTATTGGATCGCACTCAGATTGCCTATCGCGATCACAATGACATGATTGATACTTCGCATATGATGGATTTTCGGGCCGCCTTGGAAAATGGCGACCTTAGCAAAGACACCATCGTATTCAATAACCTGGTCTCTACAAAGTCGGAATTGGAAAGCAAATGGGAAACCAGTATTAAAAATAGCTGGCATAAAGACTGGCTGCCAGTGGCTTAGAGCATATAGTGCTCAATTTGTGCTTTAAATTTGGGATAAATACCTTGGGAAGATGCGATAATTTCTTTGCCAAAAAGAGCATCATCCTCGCCAGAGAAATTACTAACCACTCCTCCCGCTTCGCGCACTAATAATATACCGGCGGCTACATCCCAAGGGCTTAGGCCGTATTCGAAAAATCCATTAAAACGACCAGCGGCCACATAAGCTAAATCGGTGGCTGCCGATCCTAGTCTTCGCACTCCACGGGTATGGGTATAAAAATAGCCCAGTAACTCATTGAATTCCTTCAAGCGATCAAAATCGTAATAAGGGAAACCAGTTGCAATTAAGGTTTTGCTTAAATCCTCCTCTTTGGAAACTGAGATGGGCAAGCCATTGCAATAAGCGCCATTTCCCAAACGGGCAGTAAAAAGTTCGTCCTGCCCTACCTCATAAATAATCGCCAAATGCGGCTCGGTGTCTTTATAGAGGGCCACGCTTACAGCAAAAATTGGGAGATCAAAAAGAAAGTTAGTTGTTCCGTCCAAAGGGTCAATAATCCAGTTCCATTCCTGGCGCTCTTGTTCAACCGTTTCTTCTTCCGTTATAAATCCTGCTTCTGGAAGTAGTTGAGATAAACCAGCCACCAGCTTTCGCTCTGCTTCTTGATCTACATAAGATACCAGGCTATTAAGGGCTTTGGTTTCTATTTGCTCCGATTGAACTTTACGCCTTTGTGAGCCAATGAATTTTCCGGTTTCACGGCAAAGGTCTCCCGCCTGCTTGAGGATTCTCGCCCAGTCTCTATCCATTTTCGGGCACATCCTTTACAATATCCATTCGGTATAAAACCCGAACATCATTGCAGCAATCTTCAATTTTTACCTGCCATTCTCTTAAAGGACCGCTAGGTTTTAAAATATGGCTTTCGAAATCTTCTCTACTTTGCCAGCGGGTATAACTTAAAAATGAAATTGGAGTTTCGCGATGGAGAACCGATTTTTCAATAACCCCTAATTCCAAGAGGTTCTTCCGATGTTCTTGCCAATAATTGAAAAAATCAGCTTTAAAAATCGGGTTAAGGCGGTAATTTATGAGAGTAGCAAACATTTAGGCCAAGATAGGGACATTATCGAGGTAGTCAAAGCGAACCAAGCCATCCTCATCAATATTGTTCAATTTAATTTTCGCTTTGGTATTCACCAGCTCCGGATTCCAATGCGTTTTAACTTTCACGTAGTTTTCCGTAAATCCAGTTATAAAACCATCTTTAAAGTTCTCTTCAAATAACACTTCTCGCGTGCTCCCTAATTGGGATTCGTAAAAGGCTCTTCTTTTCTTAGCACTTAATACGCGAAGCATCTTGGAGCGTTTCTTCCTTTCGCCATAAGGCACCTGAGCCTCCATGGCATCCGCTTCCGTATTCGGGCGTTGACTGTAAGTGAATACGTGGAGGTAGGAAATATCCAGGGAAACTAAAAAATCATAAGTCTCCTTAAAGTCCGCTTCGGTTTCACCTGGGAAACCACAAATTACGTCGACCCCAATAGCGCAATGCGGGATTAAAGCCTTTATTGTAGAGATGCGTTCGGCATAGAGTTCCTTTAAATACCGGCGCTTCATTTTCTTTAGAATCTTATTGCTACCGCTTTGCAAAGGGATATGGAAATGTGGCACAAAACGTTCCGACTGAGCCACAAAGGCAATGGTTTCGTTTTTTAGGAGGTTTGGTTCAATGGATGAAATCCGAAAACGGTCGATGCCTTCCACTTTATCCAATTCTTGCACTAATTCTAAAAAGGTATGCTCATGGCGTTTATTGCCAAACTCTCCCTTACCATAGTCGCCAATATTCACTCCAGTTAAAACAATCTCCTTTGCGCCCTCGCCAATAATCTTATGGGCATTGGCAATAACATTTTCTAAAGTGTCGGATCTTGAAATTCCACGCGCCAGGGGAATGGTACAATAGGTACATTTATAATCGCATCCATCCTGCACCTTTAAAAAGGCCCGGGTGCGATCGCCAATGGAATAGGCCCCCACATAAAAGTCGGCCTCATCAATCTCGCAAGAATGCACTTCGCCTTTATCGCTTTGGGTTAGGCTATCGAGGTAATCGGTAATCTTAAATTTTTCGGTAGCCCCAAGTACGAGATCCACCCCTTCTAAAGCGGCAATTTCCTCCGGCTGTAATTGAGCATAACAGCCAACAATTACCACTAAGCTATCGGGATTAGCCTCCTTGGCTCGTCGTACCCAAAGTTTGCACTCTTTGTCGGCATTATGCGTTACCGAACAGGTGTTAATTACATAAACATCAGCTGGCTCCGTGAAATCAACCTGATGGAAACCTTTATTGTTAAAGTCACGCGCGATGGTAGCCGTCTCCGAAAAATTTAGTTTACAACCTAAAGTGTGGAAAGCCACCTTTTTCCCATTCATTTCCATTTGGCAAAAGTAAAGAATGCTTCAAAGCTATTTAGGCTTCTTTGGTTAAGAATAGGACTTTATAAACTGTTGAAACTTGTTTTATCTCTATCATGTGAACTTCGGTGGATTATCTTTGTTCCTTAAATAAACAATCAGCATGAAAAAATTCCTTGCGCCATTCTTTAGTTTAATGCTACTGGCCGCCTGCAATAATTCCAATGAAGCCGAAACTAAATCAGAGAGATTGGCTTTAAATGAAAGCGCTTCTGCCGCTTTTCACGATTTTGTGGTTAAAGATTTAAATGGAGAAGAATATGCCTTTTCTCAGCTAAAGGGCAAACGCGTACTTGTTGTAAATACCGCCAGCAAATGTGGTTATACGCCGCAATATGAAGGGCTTCAAAAATTATACAAGCAATATGGCAATGAGCAATTTGTAGTAATAGGTTTCCCTTGCAATCAATTTATGAACCAAGAGCCAGGAAGCAATGAAGAAATCGCCAGTTTTTGTCAAAAGAATTATGGCGTTGACTTTCCCATGATGGATAAAATTGATGTGAAGGGAAATGAGCAACACCCTTTATACACTTGGCTAACCAGCAAAGAGCAGAATGGTGTAGATGATGCCCGGGTAAGCTGGAACTTCAATAAGTTTTTAATTGATGAAAAAGGTAATTGGGTAGCGCACTATGGTTCACGCACCGAGCCCATGAATGAAGAAATTGTGGCCTTTGCCAAAGGTTCTTAGGCTTTTCAAATAAAACATTTTACTAAGGGTCGGCTTTTTTTTAAGGTTGACCCTTTTTTTTGGTCGGGCGCTTTCTTCCTAGCGATATTTTTTTAAGCAATTTTCTAAGGATCTGGCTTTCCTAAATGCAGCCCTGCTTACCTTTGTTGTAATGAAAGCCATATTTAGGGTTGTACAGCTAAACTTTCAATTAGAGTGGTCCGAAAGGCGATCCTACTTTTCCATTCTCATTTATGTGCTCTCCACAGTTTACCTCAGTAATCTTGTTTTTAATGAAATTCTAAGCCCCGAAAGTTGGAATGCCTTTTTTTGGGTGATCTTTTTATTTGCCGCGGTTCAAGCCGCTTATCGTTCCTTTTACTTTGAGGCTGATCAGCGATTTTTGCTCTACTATGGATGGGTAAAACCGGAGCATTTAATATTGGGCAAAATCATCTATAACTTTTTCTATCTCCTCGCGGTGGCCCTTTTCACCAGCGGATTTTTTGGCTTTTTAATGGGCTTTCCGATCGCTTCTCCTGGCGCCTTTATTACGGTTTTAACCTTAGCCTCATTAGGCTTTAGTTCCATTTTAACTTTAGTGGCGGCCATATCTGCAAAAGCAGGGAACAATCCCGCCCTACCGGCCATTTTGAGCATCCCACTGCTTTATCCTCAAATACTTACTCTCAGCAAATTAAGCATCCGAAGTTTAACCGGTTTCAGCTGGGAAATAAACGCCCAACTTTTAATAGTCTTAGCCTTATTGGCATTGGTTTCTTTGCTACTCTCCTTTTTGTTATTTCCCTACCTTTGGCGGGATTAAAAAGAGCTATGAAAGGCATTTGGTGGAAAGCCCTCGGCATCATCCTCGTTCTCTACTCCATTATCGCCGGATTACTTGGTGAAGTTCCGCGTTTGGTGATTCTAAATGAGACCATTAGAGTACTATATTATCACGTGCCCATGTGGTTTTCCATGGTGGCCATGATGACAATAAGCTTAGTTTTTAGCATTCGTGCCTTAGGCGAAAAAAGAGGGGCGGACTTGAGAGCCAGCGAATTTGCTCAAACTGGATTTTTACTAGCAACCTTAGGGCTATTAACCGGCATGGTTTGGGCTCGTTTTACTTGGGGTAACTTTTGGACCAATGATCCTAAGCTTAATGGTACTGCCGTTACCATGCTCATTTACCTCGCTTATTTCGTGCTAAGAAACTCGGTGGAAGATCCGGCTAAAAAGGCCCGTTTAGCGGCCGTCTACAATATTTTCGCTTTCGTAATGATGATCGTCTTTATTGGCATCCTCCCTCGAATGACCGACAGCCTGCATCCCGGAAACGGAGGTAATCCTGGCTTTAATCAATACGACTTAAATTCTGATATGCGGCCAATTTTTTACGCGGCTGTATTGGGTTGGATATTAATAGGGACTTGGATCTCAAGCTTGAGAATCCGCTACAAATCACTATCAAATGAAGAACATTCTTAAACTACTTTTAGTGGCGCTCCTTGCCGCACCAGTTAAACTTGCGGCTCAAATGCCAGCAGTGGAAATGGCCGATACCTTTCGGCAGGATGGAAAAATATATGTGGTTATAAGTATAATGGCCATCATTTTATTAGGCATTGCCGCCTACTTATTTGCATTGGATCGCAAGATTGGGAAATTGGAAAAGAAGGACTAAAATGAAGCGAACACACATTGCCATCATTATATTCATTGCCATTGCCATAGGCGCCATAATGGTTACCATAAACGATGCCTCCACTTATGTGGGATTCGATCAAGCGGAAGAAAACATGGGCACGAAATACACGGTAATCGGCTACCTCGATAAAGATGCCAGTATGGACTATAATGCTCGAGCCAATCGCTTTACTTTCACGGCGATTGATAAAGAGGGCAAAAAACAAAAAGTATTCTACAACCAACCCAAACCTCAGGACTTTGAGCGCAGCGAAGAAATTACCATGAAAGGCTTCGCTACGGATAGTGCCTTTGTTGCAGAAGAAATTCTGATGAAGTGCCCGAGTAAATACAACGAACAAAACGAAATGGCGGGTTACGAAACCTACTAATCGACAAAATAATTGGGATGGAATATATTGGTGAACACCTCTTGCCAGGTGAGATTGGACGCTTTTCGGTTAGCTTAGCTTTTGGAGCGGCCATTGTTGCATTTATTGCATACTACCTCAACAGTAAAACCGAGGATAAGCGCTATCATAAAATTGCCCGTTCGGCTTTTTTAGCGCATGCTGCCGGCGTTATTGGAATCGTATTAAGTCTCTTTTATTTATTACTAAGCCATTACTTTGAGTACGACTATGTTTGGAAGCACTCATCCTTGGACCTCGAGCAGCGCTTTGTGTTTAGTGCCTTTTGGGAAGGCCAAGAAGGCAGCTTTATCCTTTGGCTTTTTTGGCATGCTATCCTAGGTTTAATTTTAATGTTTACCGCCAAAAAATGGGAGAATCACTCAATGATGGTTTTCTCTGCGGTGCAGGCATTTCTGGCCTCCATGGTATTAGGGATTTTTCCTTTTGGCCTGAAAGTCGGAAGCAGCCCCTTCATTTTAATGCGGGAAACTGCCGATAATATCGGGCTTCCATGGACCCAAGTGGCAGATTATCTGGATCGCTTTCCGGCCTTTATGGATGGTTCTGGATTAAATCCATTACTTCAAAATTATTGGATGACTATTCATCCGCCCACCCTCTTTTTGGGTTTTGCCTCTACCCTCGTGCCATTTGCCTTCGCCATTGCGGCCCTGCTCAAAGGCGATTTAAAATCTTGGGTGAAGCCCGCTTTACCTTGGGCTTTCTTTAGTGTTGGAATTTTAGGATTGGGAATTTTAATGGGCGGCGCCTGGGCCTATGAGGCCTTAAGCTTCGGTGGTTTTTGGGCTTGGGACCCAGTGGAGAATTCCTCTTTAGTTCCTTGGATTGTAATGGTAGGAGCAGCGCATTTGCTCTTAATCTACCGCAATAAAAAAACGGGTTTAAGGGCTGCTGTATTTATGAGCATCCTAAGTTTCATCTTAATTCTTTACTCTACTTTTTTAACTCGCAGTGGCGTTCTTGGCGACTCTTCGGTGCATGCCTTTGTAGATTTAGGTTTAAGTGGACAATTATTGATCTACCTCCTATTCTTTACGGTAATTGCCTTGGGCCTTTTAATTTGGCGATACCGACAGTTTCCTAGCGAAGCCAATGGCGATGATTTAAGCTCCCGAGAATTTTGGATGTTTATTGGTAGTTTGATTCTATTGATCTCCTCTTTTCAGATCATCTTTAGTACCTCCATCCCCGTAATCAATAAACTTATTGGACCAGATGGATTTATCAGTCTGCTCTCGGATGAAATGGCGCCCCCGCTGGATGCCATTAAGCATTATAATAGTTGGCAGCTCCCCTTTTCAATCGTAACCGCCCTACTAATTGCCATTGGGCAATACCTTCGATACGGAAAAACAAAGGCCAAAAGTTTTTGGAAGAGCATTAGTCTCTCCTTGGCCATAAGCCTGGTAATCACCGGACTTTTCGCTCAATTGTACAGCTTTTGGTCCGACCCACTTTACCTGGCCCTCCTGCTCACAGGAATTTTTGCGGCTGTTTCAAATTTGTGGTTTTGGATTGTTATTGGAAAGCGGAAGTGGTCCTTTGCTGGTTCCTCGGTAGCGCACTTTGGTTTTGCTTTAATACTTGTGGGCGCCTTAATTTCCAATGGGCGCCAAGATGTAATCTCTCACTCTAAAGTAAATTTAGGAGATGGACTTCCGGCTAATGAAAACGCCTTGATGGATTTGGGTGATACCATTGAAATGGGACGCTATCAAGCGGTTTTTGAAGGGATGGATACCATAAGAGACAAACAATTTTATGAAGTTTCCTACTTCAACTCAATTGGTGATGCTGAACCAGAATTCAGTTTAAAACCCTTCTTACAAATGAGTGAGCAAATGGGGCCTACTCCAAATCCCGATACCAAGCATTTTTGGGATCGCGATATTTACACCCATGTTACTTACTCATCTTACTTAGAGCCGGTTAGCCCGGATGGCTTTGTAAATGAAGCGGAAGTGAAGCTCAATAAAGGGGATACCGCCATCTATCGTAATCACTTTGTAATTTTAGATAGCTTGAGTGTTAATGCTTTATTTGATGAAGAAACTCAGGAACTAAAAGCAGCGAAGCTCACTTCCCACTTAAGGGTAGTTAATGTGCTGGGCGAAGAGTTTCCAATTACACCCGCCTATATCATAGAAAATGAAATGAAAGACCATCGCGACACTATCCTAGATGTTCAGCGAATGAAATTTCGTTTTGACGATGTTGAGCTAGAAACTAAGAAAATTGTTCTTAAAGCTTGGACTGAGCAAGAAGAAGGTGTTAAACCTTTTATCGTTCAAAAAGCCATCATCTTCCCTATGATAAACATCCTATGGATTGGATGTATTCTGATGGTAATCGGAAGTTTTATAGCAGTTTGGCAGCGGATTCTTAAGTCCTAATCGTAAAAACTATTTATCGTTATCGGTCCCGTGGAGCGCACTTCGATACCACATTGCAAAATGTAGTAATAGGTTCCATCGGGAAGGGTGTTGCCATCTTGGTCGGTACCAAACCAGTCATTATTATAACTTTGATCTCGGTACACTTCCGCGCCCCAGCGATTTATAATGGTTAGCGCACAATTACTAGAAGGATTGATGTATTTCAAATCGAAGTAGTCGTTTACACCATCTCCATTAGGAGTAATTATATTATACACTGCCGCGTCGAGGTCATCACTAATATATACCCAAAGCGAATCCCAGCCCTTACAGCCATATTGATCGGTGAGTTCCAAAAATACTTGAACGGTGTCGTCCTCTCTTCTAAAGCGAAGGCTTGGTGAACGTGCAAAAGGATTATCCAATTCAATTGGCGAGCTGGCCGACCAATAATAGTCCGCGCCGAAATTGGCATTTAGGCGCAAATCTTGCCCCCGCTGTATAGCCGTATCATTTCCTGCAAAGGCAAAAACATTGCCTCTTACAATGTTAATCGTATCCACAACTTCTTGAGAGCAGCTATCCCAATAGAGGGTCAGCTTTACAGGTTTTGGTCCGGATTGCGTCCAAGATATTCCAAAAGCATTAGGACCTTGAACGCTTGGAATTAACGCATCGGCACCGAAATCCCATTCGTAGCGGGTGTTCGGCCGAATATTGGAACCCGTTGCCTGGAAGCGAATATTTTGCACCTCAAAACAGGGAACGCCATCCCAGAGAAAGTCTGCTTGAACCGGGGCAATTACCTCAAAAGGTGCGAATGTAGTATCACTACAGGTTTGTCCGGGGTTTGCGATTAATTCTACAAAGTAAGTTCCAGGCCGCGGAAAGGTCCAGGTTGGATTGGTAGCACTGCTGGTATCGGCGCTGGTGCTGGGGTCACCAAATTTCCATAATAAGCTATTGGCATTGCTAGTTTCACTCTCAAACTGTACGGTTAATCCATCGCAAAGTATGGTGGGGTCCTCAATTGGTGTTTTCATATCAGAAATCACATTTTGAGTACAATTGGTAACCGCGAATTGATAGTCTAAACGCACCGTGCTTAAAATTTGCCCATTACGCCATTCGGTAATGCATATTCCAGCCACATAAACACCCGCTTGATTTGCTGTTCCTCGGATTCTACCCGTTCGCGGATTAATAGTGAAATTAACCGATGCCGGTATGGGATTGGAGAAAGTGTAGGGTGCCGAAAAAGGGATTGGGGTAAATGGTGGTGGGCAGGGCGGATTAGGAACTACCGCGAAACAGTTTCCACCGCCGCCAGCTCCAGAGCTTCCGCCACCCGCAAAAATTTGGCAAATATCATAACTCAAAGAATCGCCATCTGCTTCTGAAACTTGTAGATCGATGGTTGCTGGGCGATTTAAACAGAGAACATTATCTGGTGGATTTAGAATTTGAGGAGCACTATTACAAGTGGTATCCATACTCGGAATAGCGATGGAGTATGTGTTTCCATAATTTCCAGGATTACTCACATTTCCAATAATCGAATTTCGGCAGCAGCGCTGATGCACAATAGTATAGCCCCCAACCACAGGCGGTAAACTCACTGTTTCCTCATAATCGGCATACTCCACACAGAGGTTGGCTGGAACCGTTACACAAGGATCGCTGGTAAGAGTATTATTTAAAGATATTATTTGTCCTCTTGCCGGTGCAAGAGTAGTAATAAGCTGATTGTTAATGTCGTATATCGCAATATTAGCATTCGCATCAAATGCCGCTCCACCGCCTCCACAGTCTCGATATACTCTTAAAGATATGGTGTAAAGGTTATTACCTTGACAAGTGTAGGTTATTTCTCCCCCAATCAAATGCGCAGCTCTTGTGCTCCCTATTCCTGCTAATACTAGCAATAGTAGGAACACAATTCTCATTCGGTAATTCATTAATAGCAGAGTTTAAAGGCCCAAGATACTATTATTTTAACGCGTTTTTAGGCTTATAGGCTTTGCTTATTTTTGAGGAATGATTAGAAAGGTGGCCCTTATCGGAAATGGCAAAGTTGCCAATTACTTTAATGCTCAATTTAGAGCTTTGGGATTGGAGGTGCAGATTTTTGCTCGACAGCCGAAATCCAAAAGCCAAAGACCAATTGAACAGTTGGGGAAGGATGCAGACCTTTGCCTAATATGCATTGCGGATCGTAATATTGAGGCCCTATCCAAAGAAATCCCCGCTCAAACGGGAATCCTCGCCCACTGTTCTGGCACGGTGCCTTTATCAAGTTTATCATCAAAACACCAAGACAGAGGAATTATCTATCCCCTGATGAGTATCACCGAGCAAAGCACCTTTGCCTTATCTGAAGTACCCTTATGCTTAGAAGCTTCAGATAAAAGCACCATTGAGCAGCTTGAGGAATTCTCCAAAAAATATGATCTAAAAGCCTATCGCGTTCCCAGTACGCAAAGGCAAAGGCTTCATCTGGCCGCGGTTATCGGTCATAATTTTAGTAATTACTTGTACCATTGGGCTGCTCAAGAATTAAAAGAAGTGGATTTGCCCTTGGAAATCTTAAAACCCTTATTGAATCAACAAGTAAAAGGTTTAGATCAGATAGACCCTATTAAGAGGCAAACGGGGCCAGCTGTTAGGGGTGATAATACAACCATGGAAACGCATCTTAAAATGCTGAAAAATCCTGAACTTGCAGACCTTTACAAGAAATTAAGTGATTTGATCCGGAAGGAATATGAAGAAAAACTATAAGCAAGTACTCAATCAAATAAAAGCCTTTGCCTTTGATATGGATGGCGTACTCAATAGTGGGGTTTTTCAAATTGGTGCCGATGGGAAACCGGTTCGGAATTTGAACTCCAAAGATGGCTATGCCGTGCAACTGGCTATTAAAAAGGGCTACCCCATCGCCATCATTTCTGGTGGACATTGTGATGGTGTGAAAAGTGTAATGCGTGGATTGGGAGTAACGGATATCTATATGCGCGCCAGTCATAAAGTTGAGAGTTGGGAAGACTATCTAGCGGTCTATAGCCATCAAGATATAAAAGCGGAGAATGTGCTCTACATGGGAGACGATGTTCCCGACATCCCCGTTCTTAAATTAGCTGGGCTCTCCTGTGCACCGGCAAATGCAGTTCCGGAAGTACGACAAGTAGTGGATTATGTTTCCCCTGTTATAGGTGGACAAGGCTGCGTGCGGGATGTGATTGAACAAACTTTAAAAGTCCAAGATAATTGGATGTTGGAAGACGACTTTCAATGGTAGCACTCTTAAAACTCGTTCGTTGGCCAAACTTGCTAATGATCGCCTTTATTCAATATTTAATTCGGTTTAGCTTCACCGAGCCGATGAATTTACCCCATGCTCTAGATCATTGGTATTTTTCTTTGGGCGTGCTTTGTTCCATCCTATTGGCGGCCGGAGGCTATGTAATTAACGACTTGTACGATTTACAAACCGACAGCCTTAACAAACCTCAGCGAATAACTATTGGGAAAAGTGTTTCGGAGGACTTCGCTTGGTACTTCTATTTTGCCACCGTGGCCCTCGCCACCTTGTGCAGCTATTTTTTAGCACTAAAAGTGGATATGAGCAATTTATGGATGATCGCGCCCCTAGCCGCCTCCCTACTTTATTTGTATGCTTTTGATCTTAAGAAAAGACCAATTATAGGAAACGTGATAGTTTCTCTATTAACGGCGATGCCAATTTTTTTAATTGCCATTTTCGATTTCTTACCTGCTGGAAATGAGGAAAATGCTCCCGTAGTACAAGAAGGTTTTAAGGTTATTATGTATTACTCCTTATTGGCCTTTTGGCTAAACTTCATTAGAGAAATGATTAAAGACCTGGAGGATAAAGAGGGTGATCGATTATCCGCTTATAAGACCCTGGCCATTTTGCTTCCCGCCAAAATCATGAAGCTTGTTATTATTGCAATAGTGCTTATTGGCCTCTACCCCATTTTGGATTATACTATTAATTCCCTTTTCGGTTCTGCAAATTATAGCTCGGGCAGCTACGTACTTTTGGCTGTGGTGCTGCCCCTTTTACTGCTTATTTACCAAATTTTTCGGGCTAATGCTCCAATACAGTTTCACAAGGCCAGCAGCCTAGCCAAGCTTATTATGCTACTAGGAATTTTAAGTATGCCCTTTTTCACCTTAGCCTTTTTTTACGGATGGCCTTAGAGTGGCAAAAAACACCCCTTCTTTTGGGTTCACAATCGCCACGGCGAGCAGACTTGCTACGTTCGCTGGGTTTACAGTTTCGGCAGATGAAGGCCGATTTTGATGAAAATTATCCCGCAAGCTTAAAAGCTGCGGAAATCGCTGAATATTTAGCATCTGCAAAAGCAGATCACTTAGCGCCCGAAAGAAAGGAGAAGGAGCTTTTAATTTGCTCCGATACGGTGGTATGGAACAATAATGAATCTTTAGAAAAAGCCCGTAATCGATCGGAGGCCTTGGCGATGCTTCAAAAACTATCTGGCCAAGAACATGAGGTTATTACCGCAGTTTGTTTCATTGGTCCAGAGGGTAAACACATTTTGTCGGATCGCTGTAGTGTTCGCTTTAAGTCCTTAGAAAGGGAGGAAATGGAATATTATGTAGACCATTATAAACCTTACGATAAGGCGGGCGCTTATGGAATTCAAGAATGGATTGGTTTAAGTGCGATTGAAGCCATACATGGTTCCTACTTTACAGTAATGGGCCTTCCGACGCATCTTATCGTCGATTACTTAAAAAAGCGACTCTAGGCCTGCTTCTTTTTTTGTATTATCGGGAACCACAATAAATCGCATGGAGCAAAAATCCCCATTGGGCATCGCCCTTATACCCGTTTTCGTTTTAATAGGTCTTCTTCTTTTTAACGTGAAGTATGTTTTTCAAGACGGTGCTCTTGATGGTTCCAATCAAATTATCTTGATGCTAAGTGGGGCGGTCGCAGCTCTTATTGGCATTATTCGTGGCGTTAAATGGGAAAACATTCTAGAAGGTATTGGAGAATCGATAAAGCAATCGGTAGGTGCCATAATTATTTTGCTTTTAATTGGAGCCTTGGCGGGCTCATGGATGATTAGTGGAGTAGTACCTGCGATGATTTATTACGGCTTACAGATTTTAAACCCCAGCTATTTTTTGCCTGCTACCGCTGTAATTTGTGCTATTATCTCCCTCGCCACAGGCAGCAGTTGGAGCACCACCGCAACCGTGGGTATTGCCCTAATTGGCATCGGTCAGGCGCTGGGTCTCAATCAAGCCATGGTAGCAGGAGCGGTAATTTCGGGTGCCTATTTTGGTGATAAGCTTTCACCTTTATCTGATACTACCAACCTAGCACCAGCCATGGCGGGAACGGATTTGTTTACTCACATCCGCTATATGCTTTACACCACCGTTCCAACATTTGTGATATCATTAATCCTATTCTTTATTATTGGTTTTTGGCAAGATGGCGGGGCAGAAATACAAAACATTAGCGCCTTAAATAGTGAGTTGGAAGGGACCTTTAATTTGAGTCCGGCCTTATTTATCGTACCCGCATTAGTAATTGGCCTCATTGTAAAAAAGGTTCCTGCCTTACCGGCCATTCTCATAGGGGCCTTAGCTGGTGTTGTTGCCGCCTTGGTTTTTCAATACGAGCTTGTAATGAATTTGGCAACAGAAATTGGTGATGGAGGCTTTATTGGTGTTTACAAAGTATTGGTGAATGCCTTAACTGTTGATGTTGTTATTCCCGCTGAGCATCCCATATTGGTGGACCTTTTAAATTCCTCTGGGATGGCTGGCATGCTAAAAACAGTATGGTTAATTGTTGCGGCCATGATCTTTGGTGGTGCTATGGAAGCTTGTGGCTTTTTGAAAAGCATCTCCAGCGCATTATTGAATTTAGCAAAGGGGACCTTCTCTTTGGTAGCAACCACTGTAGGCACCTGTTTAACGGTTAATATTACCGCCAGCGATCAATACCTTGCAATTGTAGTTCCCGGCCGCATGTTTGCTGATGCCTATGAAAAACAAGGACTCGCGCCAGAAAATTTAAGTAGAACCTTAGAAGATAGCGGTACCGTTACCTCGGTACTAATTCCTTGGAACACTTGTGGCGCCTATCAAAGTGGCGTTTTGGGGGTTGGAGTTGGGGCCTATTTACCTTATGCCTTCTTTAACTACCTCAGCCCAATAATGACCTTAATTATTGCTGGTATAGGCTATAAGATTAAAAAAATCAAAAAGGCTTAAGAGCCTGATCTGTAAAAAGGAAGATTACTTCTGTACCTGACTTAGGTCTAAAAGGTTTAAGGCATTGCCGCCTAGGCCTCGTACCGATTTAGGATAAAAGCGCAGCACCTGATCATAGAACAAGGGAATGATTGGTGCCTCTTGCATTACCAGAGAATCCATTTTTCTATAAAGTCCAATGCGTACACTGTCGTTCGCTGTGCGGCTGGCTAATTCATACCATTGGTCAAATTGCTCATTTTCAAAACGACTGTAATTGGGGCCATTCGGTGCTTTATTGGCACTGTAAAACAATGACAAGTAGTTTTCTGAATCAGGATAATCTGCAATCCAGCTGGCCCTGAAAAAGGGGCTTTTAGCAGTGGCCATAGCTTGCCTTAAGGTACTTGGTGGTGCTAATTCTACTTTAACCGGAATACCGTGTTTATTTGCCTCAGCTTGCAAGTACTCGCATAAATCCAGATAAGAACTATTGGTTTGAAGCCTTAATGTTGGCAGCCCCTCTCCACTGGGATATCCGGCGGCAATTAGTAAAGAATCAGTTTTTTCAGGCGCATAGGAATAGCCATAATTTGCCAAGGAGTCATAGGCAGGCAGGCCTCTCGGAATCATACCTTGCTCGGCTGGAGTGCCAATATTATTGCGGAGAAAGCGTATCATTTTCGCACGATCGAAACAATGGTTAAGGGCCTGACGAATCTCCCTTTTTTGCCAAATTTCAGTTTCAGGAAGCCCGGCCTTTGGATCATTAAGGAAAGCTAGGTATTCGGTATTTAGATAGGCTTGTCGGTAAAGCTTAAACTTCGACTGATATTTTTCTCTCAAAGCTCCTTCTGCATCTAATAACTCATCTTTATAGGAGGCATCCAGGCCGGATAGGAAATCGATATTCCCTTTCAAAAATTCTAAAAATGCACTTTGCTTGTCGCTGATAAAGCTCACCGCCACTGCCTCAAGATAGGGCAGTCGTTCCCCTTGATCATCAAACTGAAAGTAATGAGGGTTTTTACGAAGTACTAACTTCTCATTCTCAAGCCACAGCTTAAAATAAAAGGGACCCGTACCAACTGGGTTCTGGCTAAATTCACTGCCATAATAGTCAAGGGCCTCCTTAGGTACTACCGCGCAGTATTTCATGCTTAATATTCCTAAAAATGGAGCAAATGGCTCTTTCAGTTCCAGCTCAAGCTGATAATCGTTTAGAATGCGAATTGACTTTAGCTTTTGTAAGACCCATGCACCTGGAGCGGCTAATTCTGCATTTCTTAAACGCTCAAAGGAATAAGCAAAATCTGAGGCATTTAGAATTCTACTTCCCTTTTTTCCAAAACAAGGATCTTCGTGAAAACGTACATCTTCCCTGATTTTAAAACGGTACAGCTTACCGCTATCCAGCACCTCCCATGATTCCGCCAAATCAGGCTGCACCTGAAGTTGATCATCCATTCGAACTAAACCATTATAAATCTGATGGCAAGCCCAAATATTGGCCTGATTGCGAGCAAAAGCTGGATCTAAACTGCTTATTCCAGCCGATTCATTATAGCGGAAAACCGTTTGCGGGTCGCGCTCAATGCGGGATTGGCAGGCACCCAGAATAAAGAAGATGAAAACGAACTTTAAGAGATTCATTAAAAATAATAGCGAATCGAGAAATGCCCAATAGTGCCGCCTGATAATGCAGGGGTAACTATCCCGAACATATTGGTTAATCCTCCCTGTAATCTAAGATACTTGTTCAGCTTCCAGTTTAATGCTAGATTCCAGCTATAGCCATTAAATCCGCCATAGCCGAATCCGCTTCGAGCTTCAAATCTTTTCCAGGCATAACCATATCCTAGGGTCGCTCTTAATCTATAGTTTGGTAAATAGAGGTATTGCAAATCCATATAGGCAAATTGCTTTTTATCAATATGGTAGCGGTAATTCATCCTTAAATTAAAGGGTAATAGTTGCCATTTGGCTCCATCCTCGGTGCCAACCACCCCATCTTGGAGTGAATCCAAAAGATTACTAAAGCCATCTTCACTTAAATCGAGAATAGAGCCAATATCCAGACCTTCAAAAACAAAAGAAGAATCTCTATTAACTTCATTCCAATCTGGCATATAAACTACACCAAAGTCATAAATCCCTGCTCGGATTTCATGTTTATCAAAACGCTCCGCGCTTTCAATATTGGTGCTTAATCCCCATCCGGTAATACCATAAGATCCTTGGGCTCCGCTTTGACCGAAGTTATATTGGCCATTAAACTCAAGAGCAGAACCATCGGTTCGGGTTCTAAGGCCAGCATTGTTTATTTGATGCTTATCTAAGGTATGGGCGGCCACCAAGCTAAGGCCGAAGGACACCGGAAAAGTATCCACCATAAATGTCATTTGATGGCCAATTCCAGAGAAAAACCACGATTGATAGCTAAAGTCGCCAATATCCTGTTCAACACCCGCCGTTGCTCTGTTACCGTAAAGAAAGAGCCGCAATAAATCTGGAGGAAGTTCTAAGGTGGTATAAGAACGATTATACATGTAAATGGATCGCATCGGTAAGGGCAAAAGCCTACTCTTATAATGACCCGAATAAACAAAGCGAATGTCTAGGTTTTGAATATAGCCGAGACTTAATCCAGCCGCCCCATTTTCCATGAGGTCATCTTTTACTTGTTCATCTAAAAAATCACTATAAAAGAAGCTAACCAACTGTTCACTTGTCCATTGACGACTTGCCACCCCAGCTCTTGTTTTAAACTCCAAATAGGGTCGATTATACTCTCCAAAGCGCGGGTCTTTCGGAATATCAATTTTTATACTATCCAATTCTTGAGCTAGGGTAATACCGCCGGTGAGGAGCAAGAAACCTACTATAAATACTCTCATCCTCTTTAGTCTGTTGATAGTTTGAAATCTGCAATCAACTGCAAATCAATGTAGTTATCGGAATATATTTTCACTAAACCGTTTTGAGGATCGGTCCTAAAGCTTGTTTTAAATATCATGAAGGCCGTATTCTGAAGCGCCCATAGCTTCTGATCTCGAATAGGGATCTTAAGGGTCGTTTCCTTTTCACCAATACTCCTCTGATCGGCGTCCAGCGGGGCCGCCAAAATCCAATCTGAGGTTTTGAGGGTGTCTAATACCTCGTTCCCATTATTCAATAAAATGATATCAACTCGGCAATCGAAAGGGTAGTTATTTGCTGCCTTAAGAATAAGGTCGCCTCCATTCATTCTCATGGCTTTATCCACCTCCATATAATTAAAGGTGGTGGTATCGCTAAGACTTATACTATCCAGTCCGACTTGAATGGGTATAGTGGCAGCTAAATTCGCTTCAATTCCATAGTTGTTGTTAAGAAATTGACTAAAATCAGAATTAGGCACTGAAGAATTCATGTAGGCCTCCATTTTGTAATCCACCGAAGTGGGGAAAATCTCCACTAAATCCTGAATATTACTGGTGTTTTTATCTAGGCTTAAGGTAAAACGCCCCGGTGTTGGTTTTGCGCCTGGACTTGGCTCTTGAGCTCTTGGTACGGAAAATTCAAAACCTAATTGATTCCAACTCAAGCTCCGTTGTTGGTTTTCGGTACTCGAGTTTAGTTCAAGGATTTTAAATCCGAAAGGTGCTCCAATATAATTTTCTACCTCTATTGAAAGCTGAACGTCATCCAATTCAATATTGCCTTCGAAAAAATCTGATAAAGCTTCTATTTCTATGGCCTCATTACTAAAGATGGTATCATATCCCAGAAAACCATAACCCCGGTCTGCTATCAAATTCCGAATCCCAGTTCTTACAAAAACGCTATCCTGCAAAGACAGGCTTATCTGTCTACCCGTACTATCTATGCTGCCAATAAAGGTGGTATAGAAAGTATTGTGGATATTAGGAGAGCCGGGCATACCATTTAGCTCAAGGTTATAATCTACTACAGGGATTTCCACGTACTCATTTACAACCTGCCCATTAGGCGCAGCTGGTATCACTCTTAGAAACTGTAAAGTGTCGCCATTCTGATTAACAGCACCCGGTAGAATGTAGGATAAGTTTATGCTATCATTAATGGTACTGGCAGCATCCATGAAAATATCTCCCTCTGCTACATGAACGGAGGTTAATAAGGCTGAAGGAGGATAAATAAAAGCTTCTGCCGTTTCATCAAATAAGTTTTGAGCAGGAAAAACAGCTGTGGCTGATACGGGATCTAGTTTATCCAAGGTAACCCGAAGGTCTATAGCATCTGAAGTGTCAACTAAAACCGAGTTCCCATTGCTTCCTGGCGAATCTAAATTTACCAATGAAGCCACTAAATTTCCCTCTATTAAGAAATTATTAATCAGACGAATCGAATCGTAATGCACAGCGCCACTAGGCAGGCTAGTAATGGTATTTTGCAAAATAAAGCTACCGGCATTTACATTTTGAATATTGTATTGGAGATTGGTTAAATCAATCGGGAAATTGTTCTCTAACCTTAAAACTAACCATCCATCCCTCAAGGTCATGCTTTGAAAGAAATCGGTAGCATCGATATTAAAATTTGAAGGTCCCACATTGCTAATAGGAGGAATAACTTGCGAAGTACCATTTGCAGCCACGAGCAAAGCACCTTGCAATCCCATTTGCATAGCAATGGTTCCCAAAGAGATGCGGTTACGAATTACGCGAGTTCCTAAAACTATAGTTTGAAGTTTGGCGGTATTCTCGAATTCCTCATTAAAGGGAGGAGCAATTTCGCCTGGCTTTAAGCTTGCCAATGGCTCTCTAAATACAATTTGCAATTGTCCATCCGAAGCAGATTGAAGGCTAGTATCCAAATCGGTTAAATCGCGGATATCCAAGCGCGTTTTAAGGATAGGAACCAGGGTGTCTACCTCCCAATCTGCGGGCTGCACATCAGGCCTACAGCCCAATACCCCCAAGGTTAGGATTAAGAAGCAGAGCGCGTGTAAGTTCTTCAAAGGGTCAGAATTTGTGGCAATTTACAAAATGGCAGCTAGCAAGCCACCCTTTGGTATCTTCGCGAAAAAATAAATCATGACAGTGCTCTATTATAATTGCTCCGAAATCATTCAGGTGGAGGATGCGGGCCGCATTTACAAGCGTGGCGAGGAGATGAAGGATGTGGCAATTCTCCATGATGCTTGGATGCTTGTAAGCGATGGGAAAATTAGTGCTATTGGTGAGGGATCTTATGAGCATCTCAATTTTGAGGAATCCATAAACATGAAAGGGCAGAAATTAATGCCTTCATTTGTTGATAGCCATAGTCATTTGGTATATGCCGCCAATCGTGAGGACGAATTTGCCATGCGGCTGGCCGGGAAAAGCTATGCCGAAATTGCCGCAGCGGGAGGAGGAATCTTAAACTCGGCCGCCAAAATGCAGCTTGCTTCCGAAGATGAACTATTGGAAGCGGCAAAAAGCCGATTAGACGCCTTGATTAAAATGGGGACGGGTGCCATTGAGATTAAAAGTGGATATGGATTAAATCAATCGGCTGAGTTAAAAATGTTGAAAGTTATTCGCCGACTGCAAGCGGAAAGCCCTGTTTCCATAAAGAGTACCTTTTTAGGTGCCCATGCCATCCCGGAGGCCTACAAGGGAAAAGTTGACGATTATATTGATTTGGTTATTGATGAAATGCTACCTGCCGTAGTGGAAGAATCCTTAGCGGATTATATTGATGTTTTTTGTGAGGATGGCTATTTTAATCTCTCCCAAAGTATGCGAGTCCTGGAAGCGGCAAAAGCCTATGGCCTTCCCGCAAAGGTTCATGTAAATCAGTTTAATAGCCTAGGTGCTATAAAGCCCATGGTGGATTTAGGGGCCGTTTCTTTAGATCATCTGGAAGTAATGAATGAGGAGGAAATTAAATATTTGGCCGAAAGTCAAACCATTGCTACTGCCCTACCCGGTTGTAGTTTATTTTTAGATATTCCCTATACACCCGGACGCCAATTAATTGATCAGGGTGCCGCCTTAGCTTTGGCTACCGACCTAAACCCAGGCTCTGCCCCTAGCGGTAATATGGCCTTAATGATAGGACTGGCCTGCAGTCAGATGAAGCTTAGAACGGAAGAGGCTTTGGTTGCCGCTACCTTAAATGGCGCTGCCGCGATGGAATTGAGCGAAGAGCTGGGAAGTTTAGAGATTGGGAAGTGGGCCAATTTTATAGTAATCCCTTCGGAGTTTAGCATGGCCTCCATTCCTTATCACATGGGACATAACCTAATAAGTGAGGTTTATTTAAAAGGAGAAAAAGTAGTATGAAGCACCTAAGGTTTATAGATCAACATCATTTACAAGATCATATTTTCCCTCGCTCGGGAGAAACCAAATTGGGGGAGGCCGTTCAACTTCTTGACAAGCTAGAAGCACTCAGCCATTCCGAGGCTAAATTTGTAATAATTGGTATAATGGAGGATATCGGAGTGCGCGCAAACCTTGGCCGTCCTGGCTGCGCCAATGCCTTCCAACACCTTCTTGGCCCTCTTTGTAATATTCAAGTTAATCGTTTTCTAAATGGAAGCGACATAGCCCTGGGGCCAGTGCTGGATTTTAAAGATCTAATGGAAGAAGCTCAGCATTTGGATGCCAATCAGGAAGCGGACCTAAAAAGACTCAGAGCCCTTACTTCTGAAATTGATGCTGAAGTTGCTGAGCTTATAAAGTTAGTGGTAGAGGCTAATGCTATTCCTATTGTAATTGGCGGGGGACATAACAATGCCTATGGCATTATTAAAGGTGTTTCTCAAGGTTTAGATCGTTCGATTGACGTTCTCAATATAGATCCGCATGCTGATTACAGATCATTAGAAGGAAGACATAGTGGCAACGGTTTTCGCTATGCTCGACAGGATGGATTTTTAAGACGATATGCCGTGTTTGGCATGCATGAATCTTATAATAATCAAGATATACTTGAGCAATTTCGCTCTTCTGCAGATCTCTATTATTTGACCTATGATGAATTGCTAACTTTCAGTACCGAGGAAAGAGATCGACTTTTTAAGGATGCATTGCGATGGCTCGGACAAGAGTCTATTGGATTAGAACTCGACATGGATAGTATAACCGCTTATCCTGCCAGTGCTTTAAACGCCAGTGGATTTACGATGCGACAGGCAAGAACCTTAGTAAAGACAGCAGCGGCACTAGGGGCACCAAGCTATTTTCACATAGCGGAAGCAGCTCCCGATTTAGCACCAAATTCACATGAGGCCGCATTAAGTGCCAAGGCCATAGTATATCTGATAAGCGATTTTATTAAATCGCATCATGTTCAACTCTAAATAGTTTGAACCAAAGAACATGAAAAAGGCCACCTTTGAAATAAAAGGTGGCCTTAGTTTTAAAATGCAATTTGGTTTATATACCCAATTTCTTTCTCAAGGCTTTTGGTAAAGCATCTTTATGCATCATTATACCAATAGTCTTATAAGCCACAAAAGCTTCTGAAGCATTAATATAACCAGGACGGAAATCATTCGCCCTTGCACCCCAGCTGTTCTTTACGATATAGTATTTATTACCCTCTTGATCGGTTGCGATACCAGTAATTAACATGCCATGATCGTCAGTTGTTTCATAGTTATCATAGGCCATTTGACGGTTCTCCTGAGTAATTTCCATTTCTTCCTTTGGACCATCAAACATTGTTTCTCGCTCGTCCTTACTCATATCATAGTAGTCCTTGGCAGGTACAATCGCTACCCCATTTCTTAATGAAAAACCTTTCTCACTAACGTCGGTTGCCCAGGCTATTGTATAGCCCTCGTTAACCGCCACGTCTAGGGCTTTCATCATATCTTCCAATGAAACATTATAGGCGGTACCCCAAGCCCAGTTATCTGGAACCTGAATCATTACCTCTTCATTCATAGGATGATGCGTGAAGGAAGTAAGCTGTACATAGTCATCTGGATTAATTTCCAAATAATCATCCGCAAAACTGCGTGGTGTATAGGTCTTCCCTTCCCATTCGAAGCTTTCAGGGTATTCCCCTAAATAAGCGTTTAAAGTTTGCTCTAAACCGCTTCTCCAAACTGGAGTAATCTTACCGTTCTCATTTTTGATGATATGATCGAGTTGAGCTTTTAGTACTCCCTCTAATTCACCATGATTATTGATCTCGGTTCCATACTCTAAACCTTCATATACCTCCTGTGGAACTGCGCCATAGCGCTTTATAACATACATTACATCTGGCAAGGCTCCGCCTTGAGCAAAGTTTAAATAGCCGTGTAAGCGAACATACTTCTCGGCCTTATCGCTGTATACATGGCGAACTGTAAACATCTCGGAGATGTCAACTGCTTGTTTGCCCATGCGCAACATTTCACTTTCTACAAAGCCTGTGGTAGCATAAGACCAGCAGGTTCCGCTTCTCCCTTGATTTTTAACTGGTGTAGCTTCGAGATCGACTTCTGTTTTAAACTGAAAACCAGCCTCTTCTGATCCATTGCCTTTTACCTTATTAATAAGATCATCCTGAGCAGTAAGACCCAGACTTAAGAATGCGCCTAGCGCGAGTACTCTGTACTTCATTTTTATTTATTTGGATTTTCGATTTGTTCTAATAATATTTCAACCGCTTTCTTCAATTGAGCGTCTTCATTCTTGGCTCGACTTGCTGGTGGGTTTTCCACTAATACATCTGGCACAGCCGGACCATTTTCCATGTTTTCGCCGGTCTTTTTAACATACCAAGCACGGAAAGGAAGACGAATGAAATTGCCGTTTAATAAACTAGAACCACTAGTGGATATTACCGCTCCGAAAGTAGGCTGACCTACCAAGGTACCGATATCTAGAGTTTTATAAGCATGACTAAAAATCTCAGCATTGGAATAGGAGCTTTCATTACAAAGTGCCACCGATGGCTTGGTCCATGCCGCTAATGGAAGTCTTTCACTATAAGGGTAATAATCACTAAACTTCTTATTGTCGTTTAAGGATTTAGCCGCTCCCCTTGGGATGGTGTAGGCATGCTGACGAACATTTAATACTGCCATAAGGTAATCGGTAGTCCAACCTCCGCCATTAAAACGAACGTCAATTACTATCCCATCTTTCCCATAACCCGAAGCCATAAGTTCACGCTCAAAACGCTCAAAACTCTGCATATCCATTCCGCGAATATGAATGTATCCCAAACGTCCTTTTGAATATTTTTCGACCAATGCTTTGCGACTTTGTACCCACTCTTCATACAGTTCACTACCTATGCTACGACTGGGTAAAATAACAATCTCCATTTCCGTGGATTCCCTTTTCAGCTTCACCAAAACCGGATCGCCACTGGTAGCGGTCCAATAAGAATAAAAGTTTTGCTCTGGGCCCATCTGCTCCCCATTCACGTGGGTAATAATGTCACCAACCATTAAGTTATTCTTACTACGATCGGCTGGGGTATTATTCACCACCCGACTTACCATCGCGCCCTTAGCGCTCATTTTTACTTCAATACCCAATCGGCCAGTAGATTCCCTTTGAACTTCCGCTTCGCCACTGCCATACATTCCCATATGGCTGGCATTAAGGCGACCGAGCATCAGATTGTAAACAAAGTTGAAATCCTCGTCAGTGGCTGCTTTTAAAGCCCAATCGCGGTAGTAAGAATTGAGTTTATCCCAATCATTACCATGAAATTCTGGATCATAAAAACGATCTCTAATCAACCTTGAGGCCTCAGCGAAAACTTGCTTCCTTTCCTCTGGCTTATTCAAGTTCATCTTTTCCTCATAGCTGTAGCTTGTTACTTTGCTAGAGGCAAGTTTAATATGCTTCAAGCGACCGCGGGAAATAAAATAAATGCCTTTCTGATCCTTATCCCACTTCAAATTGTAGGGATTTGTACCTCCTTTGGTGAGTTGCTTTAAATCAGAACCGTCATACTTGATTTCATATAGATCAGATCCTTTACTGCTTACACTGTAACGCGTGAAATAAAGCTTTTCGCCATCGGCAGAAACTAATACACTAGACTCACGACCACTGTAGTAGGTTACCTGCTGCAATCGATCGTAGATATTCTCAAAGTCGATATTTAAAGGCTCTACTTTTTCTTTCTTCTCTTTGGATTTTTCATCCTTGTCTTTCTCATCATCTTCCTTTTCCTCTTCGAAATAGTAGCCTTCTTCTCTTTCCTGTTCTGATTTTAACCATTCTTCCCTTTGTAACCATACAAACCAGATATCTGCATCGTCATTATTGCGATCTGAAACGAAGGCCAGTTTTGATCCATCTTTACTCCAAGAAGCGGAATAATCGCTGCCGGGGTGCATGCTAACATTCACAGCATCGCTTTTTCCGTCAACCGCCTGAATGAATACTTCAGTATTAAAGTTTAAGTCATCCCGGTGATATGCGAGATACTGATTATCTGGACTCCATGCCAAGCCTCCGGCTCCATGCCAAGCTTCTAATAAAGTCACTGTGCTTCCCAAGCTTCCATCTTCATTAACCTCAGAAACCTGTAATTTTTGACCGCCTTCGAGGTAGGCTAATTTTGATCCATCTGGCGAAAGAACGGCACTTCTTAAATCCCCATTGGATTTAAAATAGGGCGCTCTTTCGTGACGGAGACTTTTATAAATGTCTGTTTTATCGGGGTCGCTGGAATTTGCTTTGTAGAAACGATATTGATCTGCCTCGCGATCGGAGCTAAAAACTACTGTACTATCGTTTAAGAAAATGGCCTCGCGATCATAAAATGGATGATCGCTAAGGTTTATGGTACGTGATTTTTCATCGTCCAATAAACCAACAAATACTTCACCGCGAGTTTCAATAACTACTTTCTCACCATCGGGCGATAAGCTGTAATTACTAATGGCATTGCGAATAGTTTTGCGTTCTTCTGGGTAAAAACGATAATCGTTTTTAAGATCAATTTTTAAGGCTTTGAGATTTTGAGCTTGACTATAGTCGCCAAAAAACCATTGGTCCTTGCGGGCAAAGAGAATTTTTCCCGCAGCAATATCAAAATCATGAATGCCCTCATCGCTAAAATTGGTCACCCATTTTTCATCTCCACCTAGGCTTAACTCTTTGAGGTTATACCTTCCTTCACGGGCACTTAAAATGAGAAGTTGATTATCGCTCATCCATTTTGGACTGATATCATTAAAATCATTATCCGTGAGCTGCGTATAGCGATCGTTTGCAATATCATAAAGCCAGATTTCTTGATCTGCCGGACCAATATAATTCTCACGGCTAGTTTTGCAAGACCCTCTGGTAAAGGCTACTAATTTGCCATTTGGAGATATACGTGCATTGGCACCAAGGCCATCCATAAAACGAAAGGGAGTAGCATTATTCGGATCAATTCTGTGAAGTTCCGAATTCCATTCTACTGTTACATAGGCACGTTCGCTGGTGAAAACAATTCCTAATTCCTTATGCCAATCGCTAACTGCATCGCCCGCGGCATGCCAAGTCTTGCGGACAGGAGTACCGCCTTCTACGTCAATTGTAAAGATATCGCCGTTTCCGAAACGACTGGAGTTAAAAGCTAATTGCTTTCCATCAGGACTAAAAACTGAATTGCCATCATAGCTCTCGTGGAGGCTTAAACGATGAGGCTTGCCCTCCATATTGGACCAATACCAAATATCGCCTTGATAACTAAATGACATCGATTGCCCATCAGGCGAAAGCCTGGCAAATCGAACAAAACTTTGAGCGGACAGACTAATGCATCCTAAACTCAAAATGGCTACTACCAATTTCTTCATAAATCGTGTGCTAAAAAGTGAACGGGAATCCGGTTTCCTCTATGCGAGCCACGAATATAAGGATTGGCCATTAATTTTCTCCGGTGGCGCTTCGTGCTTCTTTATAGTGGTATTCCGCTCTTGCCACTTTAGCCATATTCCCCTTAGGATTAAGCTCATGACAGTGCACCTTAAGTATGTAAGATCTATGGTTAGTGGCCGCAATATTGGCTCTAATCTGCATCTTAGCCGCTGTTTTTGGAGTCTTATAAGTTTGAAGATTAACCATTTCTCGAACCAGACTAATGTTCTTTGGTAATAAAGCGCTAATGTCGGCCAAGAGCTTTTCCGCTTGCAGCTCCAATTGTTGCAAGGTTAACCACTCTGTGTTACGCGCCTTACTGGGCAAATCAAATTGAAATTGAAACTCTCTTTTTTTCTGCTTCTCAAGAAGATTAATAAATGCGCTCATAGCCTTTTCTATTTATATAATTGAAAAAGCCCCCGCCAGATTTCTCTTGCGGGGGCTTTTACAGTTCCTGTTAGATTGGTTCTATTCAAATCTCGACATAAGCTCCCCGCTGGAATTTATTCCAATTGCAGTACATGAACTTATGAGTGTGAGAAAGTTTCGCCATCGTGAAAACGAATATAGGGTTTTAGATGTAAGATTAAGCGATTGCTAGTCTTTTTTTATTTGAACTTGAATAGGAATATTATCTAAGGGCCATTCACCACGGTCGGTTTCCACCTTGGCTATTTGTTCCACTACTTCCATCCCTTTCACTACTTCTCCAAATACGGTATGCTCCATATCAAGGTGCGGGCTGCCGCCTTGCTCACGATAGATTTTCCTTTGTTCTTTATTTAGGCTAATGCCATATTGTTCTTCCAAGGCATCTAATTGCGCGTCGCTAAAAGTTGTGCCTAAGGTGATATAGAATTCAAAAGGATCTGATTTCTTCTCGGGATTTCTTTTATAGGGACGAGCCATTGCCACTGCTCCGTATTTGTGGTAATTCCCTTTTTTAAATTCAGATGCAATTTTGTACTTACCTATTTCGCCGCGCTTCTTTTGCAATTCAAATTCGTCGTTATTTCCCGCCTGGATAACGTGTTCTGGACTTACTCGATGAAACCAAGTACCGTTGAAATATTGATGTTCCTTGATCAGGTAAATCATATTGGCGCGATGCATGGGAGTATTGCGGAATAGCTTTATTTCTATGGGGCCAAAATCGGTGACAATCTGAATTCTTTGCTCCCTATTTCTTTTGCCATAGTTCGCTAAAAAGGCCGCTGCTACTTGATCGTCATCAATTTGTTGAAAAACAAAATCTTGTTCCGAGCTCTGATCCTGTTCTGCCTTCTTCTCGCTTTTTTGATTAGGCTTTGTCTCTGCTTTTGCTCCAATATTACAAGAGCTTAATAGAGTAAGTAATAGACTAGTTAAGGTAAAAATTCTGATAAACATGTTCTTCCTGTTCATGAAGCAATTCGAGGTAACGAAGATAGTTTATCAAGTACTTCTCCCGTTTCTTAGCTTCTCCCAAGGTGAGGAACTCCATCTTCTCGAGATCATTCAGATTTAGCACGCTAGCAATTTCATAGATGCTGGGATCCTCCATTGCTATTAACTCTGCGTCCATATTTCTGCCCTCCAATAAATGCTTTCGGAAACGCTCTAACAGTTCTGGACTGGATTGAACATCCTCGGCAGAATCTAAAAAGCTAACATCACCGCAAGGGTAAAGCTTTCCATCTTTCTGGTAATGAAATTTATCCAAACGGAAATTACCAACTGCCCGAACAATTATCTCCATTTCTCCTCCATCATAGCGCTTCACGATTTCATGAACTTTTACGGAGGTACCGTAATTCCGAGCATTGAGTTTGTTGGAGAATGGCAGTCCAAAGCTTTGATCCTTATTCCAACATTCATTGACGAGCTGCTTGTAGCGCTCTTCAAAAATGTAAAGCTGGCTGTACTCTCCGGGGAGCAGAAATAGATTGAGCGGAAATAAAGGATATGCGCGCATACCTTTAAAACAGTAAAAACTCCTTTTTGTTTACACGTTGGTTACCGGACTTAAAACTTGTTCGCTGGTATTAAGTAATTTTTCGGGGATGGAACTTTGAATTATTCGCCCTATTTCCTCGATAACCTTGATTTTTAATTCTGCCCGTGAGTACACCAAGCTAATTTCGCGGGTTGGCTTTGGATCTGCAATTGGCTTAACATTTACCTGCTCTTCCTTTGCTAAATCAATAGCATAAAGATAAGGGACTAGAGTCATGCCATATCCCTGCTTTGATAGTTTGACGAGGATGTCAAAATTACCGCTTTCAAGGTCCACATTTTTATCGCCCAAGGAGGGACTGGAGTGACAAAGATTAATTACCGAATTACGAAAACAATGACCCTCATTAAGTAATAGAATTTCGTCAATATCTAATTCCGAATTGGTCACAAAGGATTCTTTGCCCAAACGATGATCTTGAGGAATATAAGCCATGAAGGGCTCATAATATAAAGGCTTCTCTATGATGGAGCGCTCTTTAAGCGGGGTGGCCAAAATTCCGGCATCAAGCTCATCTCTTTGAAGCTTTTCCACTATCAACTCCGTGGTAAGCTCTATTACCTGAAGTTGAATTTTAGGAAACTTAGCGGTGAACTTACTCAAGAAACGAGGTACTAAAGACGGCGTTACGGTTGGAATTATCCCTAGCTTAAATGGGCCCTCCAAAACGTTTTTAGATTCTTGAAGAATTTGGTTCATTCGTTCCGCCTCGTGCAGAATAGTGCGCGCTTGACCGATAAGCTTCTCTCCTATGGTCGTCGGCCTTACCGGATGTTTACTGCGATCAAATAGTAATACGCCTAACTCCTCCTCCAACTTCTGAATCTGCATGGAAAGCGTCGGTTGGGTAACAAAGCAGGCCTCAGCAGCACGCGCGAAATGGCGGTGATTATCTACTGCAATTAAATAGCTTAGTTGAGTGAGGGTCATAGTATTTTCTTAATCGTTCAGCAATATTAATAAATGAAGCTTATAATTGTTCGCAACACTTTTTAATTTTGTTGTTAATAACAAGATGAAATATCAAGAGTTTAAAAGCACCTTAATAAGTGCATCAAATAAAACCCTTCCGGGAGAAAGCGCTCAAATGGATTTAGCCCCCATGGGCCGAAACTCGCTTTCGGAAATGGACCTTGACCTAAACTCGGTTCGCAAAGCTGCGGTTCTCGCTTTATTTGAAAACCACCAAGGAAGTGCGCGCCTCATCCTTACTTCACGCCAAGTATATGCCGGAGCGCATAGCGGACAAATTTCCTTTCCTGGCGGCAGTATTGAGGATGACGACGCTAATTTAGAGGAAACGGCCATCCGGGAAACCGAGGAGGAAATCAAGGTTGGCCCAAGTGATTATAAAATTTGGGGAGCGCTTAGTCAGCTTTACATTCCGCCTAGTAATTTCTTAGTTCAACCCTATTTGGCCTTTTCAGACAAGGCATTAGTTATGCAAGCTGAAGAACGTGAAGTAGCGGCCATTCATCAAATTCCTTTTGAACATTTTTTAGCTAATGATGCTATCAAGAAAACGCAAATAAAATTGAGTAATGGCTTCAAAATCAAAAGCCCGGCATTTAAAGTGGAAGGTCTATTAATATGGGGAGCCACAGCGATGATGATATCCGAAATTCGTCAAATTTTTCTTCGCGAAAAAGCCACGCTGTAGAATCCATTATATTAGCGGCTCAAACAGGGAAATGAACTTACGTTTTAGGGATCCATTTGGGAATTCTTTAATCATTAAAAGGGTACTCATCTTTTTCTTTGGCCTAATGGCCTACTACCGTTTTAATGTGGCTAATAAAACACAGGTGAGTGGTTCAAAAGTGCTCAAGGGGCTCGATAAAAAAAACGTCCTTTTTGTTAGCAATCACCAAACCTATTTTGCCGATGTTACTGGAATGTATCAGGTTTTTTGTTGTGCAAAATGGGGCGTATATGATCGGATCAACTTTCCTTTTTTTGTTTTAAACCCCAAGATCAACATTTACTTTATTGCCGCCCTCGAAACCATGTCGGCAGGCCTATTGCCCAAGCTCTTTGCCTATGTTGGTTCCGTTTCCATTAAGCGAACCTGGCGTTCGGCGGGTAAAACAGTTGACCGAGGTGTGGACCCACGAGACATCAAGAAAATATTTACAGCCATGGAAAGTGGCTGGGTAATTACCTTTCCACAGGGAACCACCACTCCTTTTGTAAATGGCAGAAAAGGAACGGCCCATATCATTAAAGAAACCAAACCTATTGTTATACCGGTTGTGGTAGATGGATTTAGACGAGCCTTTGACAAAAAAGGTCTACTCATGAAAAAGAAAGGGGTAAATTTAAGTATCCGCTTTAAAGAGCCATTGGAAATTGATTACGACAAGGATTCCAGCGAAATTCTAGATCAAATTATGGATAGTATTGAGCAAAGTGATGACTTTAATACTATGAAAAAGATTGAAGAGTCTACCGAGCTTTCCAACGTTTAGGGCCTCAGTAGCGTTTAACATTTAGAGAAGAGATTTATATCACCAACAATTCAAGTTTTCTGCACCAACTTTGTATCACATGAAAAAAGCACTGCTCATATTCGGAATAATCTATCTCGGCCTCAGCGCCTGTAAAGAAGATAGCTTACTAGATGATAATCCAGCTCCAGCAGCAGATAATATAGAACTTAACTTTTTGCCCTATTACGGTGATGAGCCTTTGAAAACGGATAGTATTTACATTAATACCATCGGATCACAATTTATTATTGATACGGTGAGCATGCTAATTAGCGATATCCGATTCAAAGACTTAAACCTAGAAGCAGATATAGATACCGCAAAAAACTATGTATTGCTTTCTTCGTATCGTCCTTCAGCGGTATCCGGTCTTTTGCCAGCCATGGGTTATTACGGGAACTTTCAACTGATATTGGGCGCCGACTCCCTCAGTGCGGTTAGAGACCAAGAAGAGGTTTTAGCCTTAGCCCCTGAGCTTGTTCGGACAGATTCTTATGGATTTGATTTCTTTAAAATTAAAGGACGCATTTTAGACTTTACTACCATAATTGGCGATACGGTTTATGACCCAATAGAATATACTATCGGTACTTACATGTTAAGTGATACTTCCAATAGTGATATTCGCGGTTTCAGCGTTGACAATTTGCAACAAATGAGAATATTCCTTCTTGCAGATATTAAGCCCATGTTGAATTTAGTTCCTATGAATCTTATTGATCAGATCATCAGCGATCCCAGCGATGTTCAAGATTTCACCATTGCTGAGGCCATGGCCGATAGTTTAACCATAGGAATCTTCTAAAATGAAAATGAGATTGCCCCTCTATATTGGTTTCCTTTCATTTGCCCTTTTGCTCGGTGCTTGCAATAAGGATGATGATTCTAAGGATACCAAAGAAGGATCAATTACTTTTCAAACTAAGATGGCTCTGAGTGACGGGGGTGATAGTTACCAAATTGGTGATACCCTAAGCATGAATACGGGCTACGATTTCAATGTTAAAAAGTTTAAGCTCTATCTAAGTAATGTAACTTTAGTAGGTGCCGATGGAGAGCAGGAAATTAAAGACATTCTGCTTGCCGATGTTGGCGATTTAAATACCGGAGCCTTTAATGCCACGGTTCCCGAGGGAAATTACAGTCAATTGCGTTTGGGCTTTGGCCTAGATGCCGAACAAAACAATCAGAATCCTGAGGATTTTGAACGAGAACACCCCTTATCATCTTGGAATCAAATGTATTGGACGATGCTCAAATATCGTTTTGCAATTCTTGAAGGACGCTCGGACAAAACGGGAGCTTTAAATGGCGACACTACCGATATCCTCAATGCCTACCATCCGGGTTTAGATAGTCTCTATCGCGTGGTGAATTATCCCATTAATTTGGAGGTATCGGCAGATGGCACTTATCAAATAAATTTAGTGGTGAATATCGACGAGCTATTTTCTGCGGGAGAAGGAATTGATATGAGAGAAGAGCCTCAAACACATAGCGAGCTTGGCTCTTCCAGCTTTCCTGGCGATTTTCATATTGCTAAAAAGTTTATGGATAACTTGGCGGAAACAGCCCGCTTAGAAATTCCTTAATTGATCGAATGGCTTTAGCTTTGCCTTAAAGCTCCTTCATGAAAATTCATCTTATTGCAATTGGCGGAAGTGCCATGCATAACCTAGCCCTAGCCCTTCAAGAACAAGGTCATCAAGTTAGCGGAAGTGATGACGAAATTTTTGAACCATCCAAAACTAGACTGGCCAAAAAGGGCTTGTTGCCTGATACCATAGGCTGGGACGCGAGTAGAATTCACGACGATTTGGATATCGTTGTACTGGGCATGCATGCACGCAAGGATAATCCAGAGCTGAAAAAGGCATTAGAGCTTAATCTTTCGGTTTACTCCTATCCCGAATTCCTCTACGAAAGTAGCAAGGATAAAACCCGAGTTGTAATTACTGGTAGCCATGGAAAGACCACTATCACATCCATGATTCTGCATGTGTTGAATTTCCATGATCGAGATTGTGATTTCATGGTAGGTGCTCAGTTAGAAGGTTTTGAAACTATGGTTCGCTTAAGCGATCACAATGAATTTATGTTGATTGAAGGGGATGAATACCTTTCTTCACCTTTAGATCCTCGTCCAAAATTTGTGCATTACCGTCCAAATATCGCCTTGCTTTCGGGCATAGCCTGGGATCATTACAATGTGTTTCCTGCTTATGAGCAGTACCGACATCAATTTGAATTGTTACTAGATTATATAGAACCCGGAGGTCAGATAATTTATAATAAGGACGATACAGAAGTTGAACACTTAATTGAGGAGGCCAAACAAGAAATCAAGAAATTCCCCTACCACACACCAAGCTATCATGTGGAAAATCAACGCTTTGTATTAAACACCATTGAAGGGGATTTGGAGCTTAACGTTTTTGGAGCTCACAATATGAATAACTTGGAAGGTGCGCGCTGGGTGTGCTCTCAGATGGGTATTACCGACGAGGAGTTTTATGAAGCCATTGTTGCCTTTGAAGGGGCTTCCAAGCGCATGGAGCCTTTAGTTGAGAAGGAAGGCTTTAAAGTTTACCGCGATTTCGCTCATGCACCATCCAAAGTGAAGGCCAGCATGCATGGTTGCCGGGAAACCTTTGCCAATCAAAAAATAATGGCCATCCTCGAACTCCATACTTTTAGTAGCCTCAACTTAGAGTTCATAAAGCAGTATGCCGGTTCAATGGACCCTGCGGATACCGCCGTGATTTATTTTAATCCAGAAGTAGTAGCCCATAAAAAGTTGCCGAAATTGGATAGCCTATCTGTGCAAGAGGCTTTTGGAAATGATTCTATTTTAGTGGTTCAGAGTAGTGATGAATTAGCACAGCTGGTTAAGGCGCAGGAAAAAAACCACGACATTTTAGTACTTATGAGTTCTGGGAATTTTGATGGTATTGATTGGCTGGAACTAATAAACTAACACTTCGCTCCTATTTAGTATTTTGGCCTTAGCAATTAAGCATGGATAAAAAGAAGCTTCTTAACGCCCGCAGCATTGATATCACTTTAAATAGGTTGGCTCATCAACTTATTGAAAATCACGATAATTTTGAAAATACGGTGCTCATCGGATTGCAAAGTCGAGGTATTTATGTGCTGGATCGGCTGGTGCCAATTTTGGAGCAATTTGGCATTGAGAAGGTAGCAAATGGCACCTTGGATATTACTTTCTTTAGGGACGACTTTCGAAGACGGAATAGCCCCTTGGAGCCAAGCATGACAAAAATAGACGTGCTTTTAGAAGGGAAAAAAGTAGTTTTTATAGACGATGTACTTTTTACTGGCCGCAGCGTGCGCTCGGCTATGGATGCCATCCAATCTTTCGGGAGACCGGCAGAAATTGAATTACTGGTATTAATCGATCGACGCTTTAGTAGAGAACTTCCAATACAACCAGACTATGTTGGCCAACAAGTAGATAGCCTAGCTGGCGACCGCGTATCCGTTGAATGGGAAGGACAAGATGCCAGTGAAAATGCTGTTTACTTAGAATTTGCAGAGAATGAGTGAATTATCCGTAAACCACCTATTGGGAATCAAATACCTCAAGCCCGAGGATATTGAACTTATTTTTCAAACCGCAGCCCAATTTAAGGAGGTCATAAATCGACCTATTAAAAAAGTTCCCTCCCTACGAGATTTAACGGTAGCCAATCTATTTTTTGAAAACAGTACCCGTACCCGACTTTCTTTTGAGCTGGCGGAAAAACGCTTATCAGCAGATGTAGTTAATTTCTCCGCTTCCTCCTCCTCGGTATCGAAAGGTGAAACGCTGATTGATACGGTTAACAATATATTAAGCATGAAAGTTGACTTAGTAGTAATGCGTCATCCTAAACCGGGAGCGGCCTACTTTCTTAGTCAACAGGTAGATAGCATAATTATTAATGCTGGCGATGGAGCCCATGAGCATCCTACCCAGGCCTTGCTTGATGCATTTTCAATACGTGAAAAATTAGGTAGTTTAAACGGAAAGAAAATAGCCATTGTTGGCGATATCCTACACTCCAGGGTGGCTCTTTCCAATATATTATGCCTTCAAAAAATGGGCGCTGAAGTGGAAGTATGTGGGCCAAGTACCCTTATTCCAAAGCACATTCGCTCTCTTAATGTTAGGGTTAGTCATAACTTACGAGAAACACTAGATTGGTGTGATGTGGCCAATATGCTTAGAGTACAACACGAACGTCAGGATCTAAAATACTTCCCTAGTATTCGTGAGTACAGCCGACTTTACGGTATCGATAAAGCGCTGCTAGATGACTTGGAAGAGAAGATCGTAATTATGCACCCTGGTCCAATTAACCGTGGCGTTGAAATAAGCAGCGACGTGGCCGATAGCGATCAAAGCATAATCCTTAGCCAAGTAGAAAATGGAGTTGCCATACGGATGGCGGTCCTTTATCTTTTAGCGGCAAAAAGAAAAATCAGCTTTAGCGCTTAATGGAGCAGCTCAAACTCAGTATTCTTGGCGTTTCCTCTGCAATTCCTCTCAGTAATCGTAGTCCGAGTGCCCAATTTTTAGCAATAGGCAATGCCCACTTCCTTATCGATTGTGGCGAAGGAACTCAGGTGAAGTTAAGGCAACATCGAATTGGATTTGGACGCATTAAGCACATCTTAATCAGTCATTTACACGGTGATCACTTTTATGGATTAGTGCCCTTACTTAGCAGTTTACAATTGCTCGACAGGCAGGCCCCCCTCTATATTTACGGTCCGGCGAAATTGGAAGAAGCGGTAAGGCAACAATTGGAAATAACCGATTCGATTATTAGCTACCCTTTGCATTTTAAAGTGTTGGAGGCTTCTAAAAAGTCTTTAATTTTTGAAAGTGACCATCTTGAAGTTCATTCCTTTCCGCTGCGCCATGGCATAGAATGTTTTGGTTTCCTATTTCAAGAGAAGCCACTTCCTCTGAAAATGAATAAAACCGAATTAGCTAAGCATAGTATACCAGTGGCTGAAATTAGACGGATAAAAGCCGGGGCAAATTGGATAAATCCAGAGGGTGAAACCATTGCTAATGAAGAGCTGACCTTTCCATCAGAAGCACCTTTGAGCTATGCTTATGTTACAGATAGCTTGCCGGTTAAACACCTCCATCGTGTTTTTAAAGGTATTGATCTGCTCTACCACGAGGCCACATTTTTAAGTACAGAAGCAGATAGAGCTTTAAAAACCCATCATAGCACTGCTGCACAAGCTGCGGAAATTGCCGAAATCTGCAAGGCTCAGAACCTACTTATTGGACATTTCTCAATTCGCTATAAGAGCCTTAAGCCTCTGCTAGAGGAGGCAGCAGCGCATTTTGCAAACAGCCATATTGCTCGTGAAGGTTATGCTTTTACCATTGATCGAAAAATTAGATTACTGGAAAGCGAAAAGGAAAATAGCTATTCCTGATTTTGATTTTCTGAGTCTAGCTCGGGCTTAGGCTCATCCTCGCGTTTTCCCTTGCTGAGCACACGTGCCCAAAGCTCCTGATAAGTTTCAAAATCCATTTTAAAGCTGAGGCCTACCCCTTGCTGATACAGTTGCTGCTGACCAACGCTAAGGTTGAAATTATTATCCACAGAACGATTAAAGGCTTTGGCGCGAACACGACCGTCGGGAGTAAGTTTATAGATTAATTCGAAGTCGCCCGCGATGCTGCTATTATTCTCATTTAAAGGCACCTCCACCGAAGAATTAACTGTTAAGCGATCATCGAAAAAGTTTTTAGATAAACCCACCTCAAGTTCCTCCTGACTATTGGTGGTAGTGCTAGGGTCTTGGCCCTGACTTGCCGGTTGATAGGAAAGGCTTAATTCATAATCGCCAGTAAAGCGGTTTAGGAAGGCTGCCGCCTGACCCGCGATTAAATCCCATTCATTAATTGCATTCCTACTACCATCTAAAAAATTGCTCGGAGGTGTAAAGCTATTAAAGGCCAGTAGGCTAAATACTTGTTGATTAATCGCCTGATCGGTATTTAGGCGATTGGATACAATGGCTTGGGTGGAGGAGGTTGCTCGCGGCAATTGAATGGCGAAGTTTATACTCGGATTGGTTAAGGCCCCATTAATGAAAAGTAGAATATTGACTTCCGTTGCAGTGCCAGCCGTTTCTCCGGTAAGGATACCAGGATTCGCTTTGGTTTTATAAACTGCGGTTAAATCCAGCCGGGCTTCAAATGGATCTCCGTTCCAAACCACAGTGCCTCCCTCCTGCACTAAAAAGTTTTTGGCCAATAATCCTTCAATATTAAACTTGTAGATGCCCTCTTCTACAGTATATGTTCCAAATAATTCCAGATCACGATTGGGCTCCAGCTTCATATTGATTAAACCATTCCCCTTACCATCTAATTGGTTTCCCGTGCTTTCATTAAGAATAATACTAACCAAAGCATTGCTGTTGATATTCATATCAAAATCCAGCGAAACACCTTCATCTAAGGCGAATTCCGCACCTAATATTGATAGTTGATTTCGTTCAGCCTCGGGCGCTAGGAAATTTACATAACCGCTATTCTTAACTTCGGTAGCCCCGCTAATGGGAATAAAAAACTCAGTTCCTTTCTCGCTCTCAACCAGGGCACTAACTTTAATAGAAGATGGCGGGCCTTGTACTTTAATATTTCCCGAAGCATAAGCAGTACCATAATAAGCATCTTCCTGCTCCGCAGTGGTATTTAGAGCGAGAAGATTACGGGCATCGATTTGGAGATCAACATAAAAATCTTGAAAAGCTTTATGCCTTACTTCTCCATTTAAATAGCTCACCGAATGATTGGCATCCATTAACTGAAGGTTGGGAAAGCGGATGCTCTGATTATCTAAAAGCAATTTTGGCTCGCCAATCAAATTATAGTCGGTTTGTAAAAATGAAATGGTCATGCCCGCTTTTGGCAAGGCAAACTCCCCTTTGATTTCAGGGTTTGACACCGGTCCCTTTACCGTTAGGTCGCCCGTAACAAGGCCTCGTAGGTTCTCGGCGATTGGAGCGGCAAAAGGTTCCAAAGCGGCCAGCCTAAAGCGGTTGAATCCGAAGGTGAGGTCTAATTTTCCATCTTCATTATTGTCATAGAAACCATCAATTTCCAACATCTCAAGATTCCGCAGCTTCAATAATGCATCAATATTTATTTTATCACTCTCTTGTTCATAATCACTAAGGAGATGCATTTGACCGAGGTCGATTTCATTTAAGCGCAAACTATCGATGTCAACAGTAGCCATGAAACGTGGGTCCGACAGTAATTCATTGGCTACAATATCTCCCGACAGAACTCCCTGGAATAGTATTTTCTCCTTCTGGCTTAAATCGTTAAACAAGCCCAAATCCAAATCAGCAATATTTAGACGCAAGATTTTATTGGGATCATCACTTACAAATCCTGCCGCATTCAGCTTTAAGCTCGGTCCTGATAATTCCAACCAGTCGATGGAAAAACCATTACTATCAAGCCGCATTACTGTTCCGGTATCTATGCTAAAGTCGCGACGGCCAATATTAAAATTGCCATTGTCGATTTGCATTTGATAGGCATTGCTATCCACTATAGCTATTAAACCTTCGAAGCTACCATAGCTATCCTCCTTGCCCCTTAATACCATGTCTAGTTGATAGTTCATACTATCACCAGCAAAAACATTTACTAATGAAATACTATCCATTTGAAATTTGCTCTCATCACGGATATAGGAACCGATATCGAAATTTAATAGGTCGGCATAACCCGAAAGCCAACGCAGATTAACATCGGTGAAAACCTCATTTTGATATCTAATGCCTGCCGATTGTAGATTGAGTTCAAAAAGCTGATCATTAGAGCGAAATCTACCATCTAAATGGGTACCAGGTTCAACTAATAATTGGGGTAAAAGGCTTTGACTTAAAGCCGCGGTATTCTTTAAATCAATGGAATACTCGAAATCCTGCTTCAGTGGTTCTAAAAACAAATTGGTTTTAGGTATGCGATATTTCTTAATCCTTTGGCTAATGATTTCCTGTAATCCTTTGAAACTGTAATAGCCTTCTAAATCGGCATCCATTATCTTGGATCTAACCGAGAGGCTTTTGATACTATCCAAGCCATTGGAAAGAATTTTAACATCCTGTAAAGGATATAAATTGGATGAGTTTCGGTAATAAACATCAAAGAGGTCGATGCGACCTTCCCAACGATCATAATCCAAGGCGAGGAAATCCATCTTTAAATCGCCTTTAAACTGGGCCAAGCTATCTTTCACAAAATTTAGGGCATAAAGATTGGCCGAATCTATTTGAGCCGTAAAATCAAAATTCGAAGTGTCGCTACTCAAGCTGGCAATACCATTAAATCGTGCCCGCAAATTGGGATCTGAGACATTAAATCGACCTTGGAAATCTCCGTTCTGAATACTGCCATCAATGGTCATTGCTTGGTAGCGATAGTCTTGGTAGTAAAAATGACCAATCTTTCCTTCAATCCTACTTTTCATCGTTTCCGGATCTAGGCCTTGGCCATCCAAAAACAAATCTAAGCTAGCTGTGCGCAGGGCCTCCGAATTGGTGAGCGCCCTTAAATTTAATTGCTTGGCCTTTATTTTTCCTTTGTAAGTGATGGAATCTAGATTTCGCAGCTTGTTTATTTGTGCATCAAGTTCCAAATCGGCAAGAGCCGAATTAAGCCTACTCTTGGTTTTAAAATTGAATAAACTTCCATTAAAAGAGCCCTGCCAGCGCATGGAACCCAAGCGATCCATAATGGGCGGTAAGCTATCTTTAAAAAGCTTTACTATCGACTTAACTTCCTCAGCAGAACCAGCGACATAAAGATCCTCGCTGTTTAAACTAAGGTCAATGCCGCTAGTGCAATTGTATAAATCGACATCTCCCTTTAAGGCAATACTGCTTAAAGCACTTATATCAAATTCCCGAAGTTTTAGTTCGTTTACTGTTCCGTCGAAAGAGCCGCTAAAATTAATTACCGGGAAGCGTGGATAGGCTCTGCTGAAATAGCGTACATCTCCCGCTGCCACTGCGCCGTAGTCGATTTCCCCGATCATCCGTACCGAGTCAACAAAGTAGCTATAACTCTTAACCGAAGGCGTGATTAAACTTAGGTGACCTTTAATAAATCCACGGCCGGTAATCAGCTCCATTTGATTAACAACAATACCTTTCGGGCTGTAAAGAAAGTCGCCTTTAGTGTCGCGTAATTCTATCTCATTGCCTTCTTTAAAACTCAGTTTTTGGATTTCGCCCCCCACATCTTTTCCGAGTACAAAAAAGTTATCGATATCGGCTTGAACTTGCCTCCAAAAGAAATGAACCTTGGAGCTATCATTTCGATTATCCAAATAAAAGCGTCCCCCGTTTAGCTTTACTACATCAGACTTTAGGCTAAAAACAGTTTTGACATCTTTGGGCTTATCGCTTTGAAATATTTGAACAAATTGCGATAAGTTGGTAAGGGTATCTCCCGAATGGGTGCGCAGGTAAAATCGAGCTTCTTCGGCCTCAAAATTATTTAAACGCAAGGCCTTTGTGCTTTGATCAAAGGAATGTAATTCGGTATCAATTTTCTTAAAATACATCAACGTGTCGCCACGATGATCTGGAAGAAGCACTCCTTCTAAAGAGAAAATGTTAGGGAATTTGTATCTAAATTTCTCTATTTCAAGATTTTGACTGTACTTTTCATTGAACCAATCCGCTCCTTTTTTTGCCGTTCTTACTTGCACACTAGGAATCATGAAGATTCCCGCCATCAATAGCATAAGAACTATTATGAACAGGAAGAAGCGCAGGATTATTTTAAGCAGTCTTCTGATTGTACTTTTGTAAAATGAATGTAACTATTCTAGGTATCGAAAGCAGTTGTGACGACACATCTGTGGCCATCGTACAAAATCGTAAAATTTTGGCAAATGTAACTGCCAATCAAGAAATACATGCCCAATATGGTGGCGTTGTTCCAGAATTAGCTTCTCGAGCGCATCAACAGAACATTGTTCCGGCCCTTGATCAAGCATTAAGAATAGCGAATATTGAGCTTAAAGACCTAAGTGCCATAGCCTTCACTTCAGGACCTGGCCTATTAGGATCCTTATTAGTGGGAACTAGTTTCGCAAAGTCACTAAGCCTTTCTTTAAAGGTCCCCTTAATTGAGGTACACCACATGAAAGCGCATATTTTGGCGCACTTAATTGATGATGCAGGTCAAAAAAATCCCACATTCCCCTTTCTATGTCTAACCGTAAGTGGCGGACATACCCAAATTGTAAAGTTAAATTCCGCCTCTGAATTTGAGCTTCTAGGTAGCACCATTGATGACGCGGCTGGGGAAGCTTTTGACAAAGCTGGGAAAATTATGGGCTTGGCCTACCCTGCTGGACCAGAAATTGACCGTAGGGCAAAGCTGGGAAATGCTGAGCGATTTCAATTTGCCAAGCCAAAGGTGCCGCATTTGGATTTCAGCTTTAGCGGATTAAAAACAAGTTTCCTCTATTTTCTGCAGAAGGAAATGAAAAGAGAACCGAAATTTATAGAGGAAAACCTCAATGACCTTTGCGCCTCTTTACAAAAGTGTATTGTTGATATTTTAATGGATAAGTTAGAGAAAGCAGCCCTGCAAGAAGACATTAAGCAGATTGCCATTGCCGGTGGGGTTTCAGCAAACTCGGGGCTGCGTAAGGCACTTTTGGAACGAGAGAAGAAGCTAGATTGGTCTTCCTACCTTCCCTCTTTTGAATTCACCACAGACAATGGCGCTATGATCGCTATAAGCGGCTACTATCAATATTTGGCTGATGATTTTTGTGACCTCAGTGTTGTGGCCAAGGCTCGAAAACCGATGAACTTATGAATCATTTTTTTGCGCAAAAAATTGATGAGAAGCTTGGTCAACTCGGCGAGCAGGATAGTAAGCATGCCCTTAAGGTATTGCGCTTAAAAGTGGGTAGCTCTATATCGGTAAGCTTTGGTGATGGCCTCATTTATCAAGCGGAAATTTGCAATGTGAGCAAAAAGAATGTGGTCTTTTCTAATTTGGTCCTACTGCGCAAACAAGCGATGCCTAAATTGGAAATTGCCATCGCTCCCACAAAGAGCAATGATCGCTTTGAATGGTTTTTAGAAAAAGCCGTAGAACTTGGTATTGCAGCGATTCATCCCATTATTTGCGAACGCTCGGAGCGGAAAGTTTATAAAACCGATAGGGGCTTGCGAATTATGGAAGCGGCTTTTAAGCAAAGTCATAAGGGCTATATGCCTAGCCTATCAGATCCCGTAAACCTGGGGCAATTTTTAAAGAGAGACCTAGTCCAGCAAAGGCTAGTGGCTTCTTTAAATGAAGGACCTAAAAAATCCTTACACCATCTAAAAGCAGATGAGTCATGTTTGGTATTTATTGGTCCCGAGGGAGATTTTAGTGCCAAGGAAATAAAACTTCTGCAAGGTTTCGATGTAGATCATTTAGACCTAGGGCCTGAAGTCTTGCGCACGGAAACCGCTGCCTTGCATATTGCCAGTACATTTGCCTACAAGTGCCAAAGCCTTTAAAAATTTAAATTTGTTGCATGCGAAAATTCCTGCTCCTACTTCTTTTCACATTTAGTCTTTTTACACTCGCAGCGCAAAGCACGCAGTTGGCATTGGTAAAATACCGCGGTGGTGGCGATTGGTACGCAAATCCAACGGCCCTCCCCAACTTAATAAGCTTTTGTAACGATGAGCTCCAAAGTAATTTACAAAGCGATTATGCCACGGTAGAATTGGGCTCCTCGGATATTTTTGAATACCCTTTTTTGCATATTACCGGGCATGGCAATATCCTTTTCGATGAGCAGGAAAGTAAAAACCTGGAAGCATATTTAAATGCTGGAGGTTTTATTCATATTGATGACAACTACGGTATGGATGAATACATTCGTCCGCAGCTATTATCCATTTTCGGTCCTGAAAAATTTAAACTCTTAAGCCTGAATCACCCAATATTTAAAGGGCCTTATAGCTTTGCAGATGGTTTACCAAAAATACATGAGCACGACGCTAGTCCACCCGAAGCTTGGGGAGTTCACCTGAATGGGCGATTAGTACTTATTTACACTTTTGAAAGTGACCTGGGTGATGGTTGGGAAGACCCAGAGGTGCATAATGATCCTGAAGATAAAAGACAGGCCGCTTTAAAAATGGGGGCCAATATTATTCACTACGCCTTTAATGGACCCGCTTTATGAATAAGGTAACTCGGCAAATTCTTCTAAGTGTTTTTTATTTGGCCCTTATCGTTTGGCTTGGCTACACCGTTTGGCAAGTGCGATACACGCTCATTTACGTTTTAATTTCGGCGGTGATTTCCATAATTGGAAAACCATTAGTGGATGTATTAAGCGGGGAGAAATGGGAAAAGATCAAGTTAAACCGAAGCTTAGCAGCCGGACTTACCTTATTGATAATGATGACCTTGGTGGCTACCTTATTTTCATTATTTATTCCGGCTATGCTTCAGGAGCTTACCGTATTGAGCAATATTGACTACGAATCGCTTTATGTAGAAATACAAAAAGAAATTGCCGGGATTCAGCAATCTTTAGGCATGCAGGCTAATGAGGAGACTAATGCCTTAGAGGAAACTCAAATTGGAGCGCGCATTATTGAGGCCCTAAGCTTTCAGAATGTGAGTAACACTTTTACCAATTTAATCGGCAGTTTGGGTAATACCGCTTTTGCCATCTTTAGTATTTTGTTTATCACCTTCTTCTTTTTAAGAGAGAAGTTCTTATTCCGAAACATCGTATTAGCATTAATTCCCGATCGATATGATGATCGCGTGCACAAGGTTACTCCTCGTTTACGCAATAATTTAAGTCGCTACTTTCTCGGGCTTTTAATTCAAATTACCATTATTACTACTCTCGTTTCGGTGGGATTAAAAATAGGTGGATTCCATAATACCATTGTTATTGGCTTTTTTGCTGGATTAATAAATGTAATACCCTATCTGGGGCCTATCATAGGTTTGTCTTTCGGGCTATTGCTGGGCTTGGCCCAAACGCTAAGTAATACAAATTTGGAGCTAGGTTCTGCCTTTATGATTATTATCGGTGTATTTGGTATTGTTCAATTGCTCGATAATTTTGTGACCCAGCCCCTTGTTTTCTCGCGTTCCATTCGCGCTCATCCCTTGGAAATATTTTTGGTGATATCATTTGCCGCTTCCATGGCTGGGATTTCTGGAATGATTGTAGCGGTCCCGGTTTACAGCGTTATTCGATTATTAGCTGGCGAGTTTTTATCCCATTTAAAGTTCTTTCGATGGTTGACCCAAAATTCATTGAATGAGGAAGACATACCATCTTAAAAACCTTATTGATCAAATTGACAGTCAGAAGTTTATTGAGGAACACCTTCAGGACTCGGTAGCAAAGCTTCTCTTTAAGTACAGTAATGATTCCAATCGACGTTTACTGATAGAACAAATTGCTAGCCGGCAAGCCATACGGAAAAAGCTTCCCTCCTATTATCAGAATTTAGATTTGATACTTGCGCCAAAACAGAATTTGGAGCAAAGTACTAATGAGGCTATTGCCAGATTTAGAGCAAAGCTACTGGGAGGTGGTAAAAGGCTAGTTGATCTTAGCGCTGGCTTCGGAGTTGATTTTCGCTTTTTAGTGGAGCATTTCCAGGAAGCGAAGTTTGTTGAACCAAACTTGGATCTCATAGACCTTAGCAGGATAAACCTCAGTCACTTATTACCAGAAAAACAAATCGTCTTCATTAATCAAAGTGCTGAGGAATTTTTACTTCATGATTCCGACTCAGCTGATCTAATGTTTCTAGATCCTTCCCGTCGTGATGAGGCGCATCAAAGAGTATTAAACCTTGATGACTACAGTCCAAATTTATTCGAGGTCCTTGAACCTATTCTAAAGAGAAGCAAACGCCTATATGTAAAATTAAGTCCGATGTTAAGCATCGCGCAACTACTCAAGGACTTTCCGGGCTTGTCTGAAATTTGGGTGCTTTCTGAGCGCAATGAATGTAAAGAATTGGGGCTTCTTTTTAATCCTTCAATTGAGAGTAGCGCTCCGCTTTTGCGCACTTTTGACCTTCAAAAAAATGAGGTTCTTGCTTTTGAGGCTCCTTATGCCAATCGAATATCTATTGACTTAGAAGAGCCTATGGATTATGTCTATCTGCCGAACAGCAGTATTCTTAAGGCCGATTTGCAGGATCAAAGCGCTAGTAAATTCGACCTGAGTAAACTGGACACCAATAGCAACCTTTACACCTCTAATTCTTTCATTCCCAGTTTCCCGGGACGAAAGTTTAAAGTAATAGATAGATTGAAGCCTTATGACAAATCCTTGAGGAAAGGCGCTTACCAAGTAATCAGTCGCAACTTCCCCGAGAAGGCTCAACAAATTGAAGCGAAGCTGAAGTTAAAACCCAAAAGTGGTGCTCCCTTTATTATCGCAACCAAGGTAAAATCGAAGCCCGAATTTCTGCTTTGCGACTGGATCTTTAATTAAACGAAAGTGAACGTTGGATAATTGACTGATAATCCGACCCTGAACTTTATAAATTTTATTTATTTTTAGTCCCACTGTGAGGGTACTACTCAAAATCATATTACTAGGGGCTATTTGGGTTCCGTCTCTAGTTGACGCTCAGGCCTACTTTGTAGAAAATCAAGGCCAATGGGACGGCGACTTCAGCGCACGCCTAGAGCTTAAACAAGGTGCCGTATTCTTTCGGTCATCCGGTTATAAAATTCTACTTCTAGAACCCGAGGCTAAACATCACCAGCACTCCCACGATCATCATCACCCGAAAGGGGCCCTAGCTTTTGAAGCAGAATATATCGGTGCAAAACCAGCTAATAGATGGCAACCTAATGGCAGTTCTGCCTATCCACGAAATTACTTTTTAGGAAATGACCCAAATCGCTGGAAAAGCAATTTAGGCTCCTATTCGCACAATCTACTGGAAGATTATCTTCCGGGAATCGATCTTTTATTCTATGAGCAATCTGAAAAGCTCAAATATGACTTGAAGCTCGATGCAGAGGCTCATCCGGAATCCATTAAGGTGCTTTATCATGGACTCAAAGGCATGCGCATTGTTGAGGGTAAATTGCATTTGCAAACCGCCTATGGCGATGTGATAGAGTCTATCCCCTATAGCTACCAAATCATAAAAGGCGAAAGAAAAAGGGTAAGGGTAGAATATGAATTAAGCGGCGACACGGTAAGTTTTAAGGTAAAGGGTTACAAAGAAGGCTATCCCCTGGTTATTGATCCGGTTCTTGAATTTGCCACCTTTTCGGGCTCAGCCGACTTAAATTTTGGAAACAGTGCTGCCTATGGCGACAATGGATCAATCTATGGTGCTGGTGTTAATTTTGGAGCCAATTATCCTGTAACGAACGGAGTTTTTCAAGCCCAATTCGCTGGGGACAGTATTTTTAATGTGGATGTGAGCATTAGTAAGTTTGATGCTTCTGGGGCCCAGCTTCTCTATGCTACTTACCTTGGTGGTAAAGACATAGAGGTTGTTCATTCTATTATTAGCGATGATCAAGGAAACTTGGTGATTTTAGGAAATACGGGCTCTTCCGATTTTCCGGTCGATCAAGATGCTTATCAGAGTATTTATGGCGGAGGTGACTTTCAAACTTCCTTTGCCTTTAATGATTACAACAATGGAAGCGATCTTTTCATTTCTAGATTAAGCAGTGATGGGAGCAGCTTGTTAGGTTCTACTTATTGGGGTGGTTCGGCCAATGACGGTTTTAATAAGGACATTTATGAAAACTACGGCGATCATTATCGCGGTGAAGTGGAGTTGGCTCCAGATGGTAAAATTTTAGTGGTGAATTCCACTTTTAGTATGGACGTGCCTTTAGCTGGGGCCAATTCAAACGATCGTTCGCAAAATTCTCAAGATGCCATCATTGGACTTTTCGATACTGATCTTCAAAACTTAGTTTGGGGCCGTTATTATGGTGGCCTTGGCGCCGAAACGGGCTATTCACTACAGCCCTATAAGGACAGAGTTTATATCTGCGGATCCACAACTGGTGCCGATCTTCTGACAACTACTGGATGTTTGGCCCCTTCACAAATTGGCGAAAATGACGCCTACATTGTAAGTTTCGAGATTAACAGTGGTAACATCATTAACGCAAGCCGTTATGGCACGTCACAAGATGACCAAGCCTTTATGGTTGATGTTGATTATGCGGGTGACGTTTACATTACTGGACATGCCAAGGGTTCCTTAGTTGTAAGTCCCGGCGTTTATTCCGCTGCTGGTTCTAGGCAATATATCGCCAAACTAGATTCAAGTTTAAGCGTTTTAAAATGGCAAACTTTAGTTGGTAGCGGTCAGAATAAGCAAGATTTTGTGCCAAGTGCATTTATGGTAGATCGTTGTCTTAACATTTATCTCTCTGGCTGGAATGGCCAATCCAATGTAGTAGGTTTTCCCGGTACGCAAAATGGAAATACTTTTAGTTTACCTACCACAGGAGACGCCTATCAAAATAGCACCGATGGCAGCGACTTCTATTTTATGATTTTAGGTCATAATGCAAATCAACTTTTATATGCCAGTTATTTAGGTGGTCAGGATAATGAGCATGTAGATGGTGGCACCAGCCGTTTTAGTAAAGATGGTACGATTTATCAGGCGGTTTGTTCAAATTGCAACAATCAAAGTTTCCCTACAACGGCGGGAGCTTACTCCCCTTCGGCAGGAGCACCGGGATGTAATATGGCGGTGTTTAAATTTAGCTTTAACCAGATTTTAGATGCCGATGCTCGTATTAATTACAGCACCTCGGTAGATAGTTTATGCGACGGTCTTATTGTTAATCTCCGTAATGGATCCATAAATGCAACCAATTACAAATGGTATTTTGGTAATGGAGATTCTTCCAGTTTAGAAAACCCAAGCGTGACTTATCGTGATTTAGGCTCTTATGAAATTCGTTTAATTGCCTATGATACCATCTGTCAAATAACCGATACGGCCTTTATTTTCATTGAACATGGGACGGCTCGAAAGCCGATTACCGATTTCCAAAGTGATTACACGGGATGCGATCAAAACTTAGAAGCCAAGTTTAACAATCTGAGTATAATTGCCAATGCCTATCAATGGAACTTCGGGGATGGGAGTAGCAGTACCGATCCTAATCCCAGGCATAAATTCCCAGGTTTTGGTACTTATCAAGTAGAGCTGATTGCCTACGATACAATTTGCATGCGCTCCGATACCACCTTTAGGACCATCACCTTTGTAGATAGTTCCTATGCTCCAGAAATTGCCGCTAATGTTAGCGAATGTAGCAATGGCGAAGTGGACATAGCCCTGGACTTTGATCGGCCAAACCTCACTTATCTCTGGGACACTGAAGGAAAACAATACTTTGGCCGCAGCCCAGCAATTCGTTTTGAAACTCCAGGTTTAAAAGAGATCAATTTAAAAGTTGAAGACACCCTATGTTCTAAGGTCTTCTTCCAGAATTTTAAAATCCAAATTGATGAAATAAGAAATGAGGTTTATGCACCTAATGCCTTTACACCCAATGGTGATAACCTTAATGATCAGTTTCAAATTTTCGGAGATCCTTGCAAGCAAGGCGCCTACCTACAGATCTTTAACCGCTGGGGCGCGAAGGTTTATGAAACTGAAGAACCATATATTCAGTTTTGGGATGGTACCATCGGCGGAAGCCCGGCACCTGGAGGCGTATATACCTACATCTTACTAGATTCCGATAAAAAGACTACCGGTTACGTTAGTCTGATTCGCTAGCTAATAAAGCTTATCTAAATCTATGGGGTAAGCCTCAATAAAATCCTTTGCGGTTTTCATATCAGTGTATAAAATTCTGTCATCGCTAATGAAAGGCACCGATGATCTAAACTCTTCAAGTAAGCCTTCCAACATAGGCGCTGTTTTCTCCGATCTAAAAAACATGGCCTGCGATGCGGTGAGTAACTCTATCGCTAAAACCGTTTTTAAGTTATCGATCACCTTCTGTAGTTTGGTGGCAGCATTAGCCCCCATGCTTACATGATCTTCCTGTCCATTTGATGAAACTATGCTATCAACAGAAGCGGGCGTACACAATTGCTTATTCTGACTTACCACTGATGCGGCAGTGTACTGGGCAATCATTAAACCACTATTTAATCCTGGCTTTGCCACTAAAAAAGCCGGAAGTTCCCTTTGTCCTGAAATTAACAAATAGGTTCTGCGTTCCGAAATATTGGCCCATTCCGCAGCAGCGATTGCAAGTTGATCCAAAATTAAGGCTAATGGTTGACCGTGGAAATTTCCTCCGCTGATAATTTTATCCTCATCTGGAAAAATGGTTGGATTATCGGTCACCGAATTGAGTTCTTGCTCCAAAACCGACTCTGCGTAGGCTAAGGAATCTTTGCTAGCACCGTGTACCTGAGGAATGCAACGAAAAGAATAGGGATCCTGCACATGTACCTTTGGTCTGTTAAAGAGCGGGCTTTCCTTTAGCACCGTTCTAATATTCGCAGCTGTTTCACGCTGGCCTTTATGGGCTCTAACCGCGTGAATTAAATCATCAAAAGGCTCTGGTCTGCCATCGAATGCATCCAGAGAAATAGCCCCAATTAGGTCGGCAAAATAGGATAAGCGTCGTAATTCGAAGCTGGCCTTTATGCCTAAGGCCAACATAAATTGGGTACCATTTAAAATGGCAATCCCTTCTTTAGATTGTAGCTCAATCGCTTTTCTTTGATGCTTGGCTAATATTTCGGAGGTATCTAAATACTGCCCTTGATAGTAAGCACGCCCCTCTCCCATTAAGCTAAGGCCAATATGAGCCAAGGGTGCCAAATCCCCTGATGCGCCTAAGGAACCTTGTTCAAAAACCTCCGGTAGGATGTTTTGATTGTAAAAGAATAAAAGCTGTTCAACCGTAGCCACTTGAACACCACTATAGCCATAGGAAAGACCTCTAGCCTTAAGTAGAAGCATTAAACGCACGAACTCTGGGTCGATGCGCTCACCACTTCCACAGGCATGTGAGCGAACTAAGTTTAATTGCAATCGCTTGAGGTCACTGCCCTCAATGGCAACGTCGCATAAAGAGCCAAAACCAGTATTAATCCCGTAAATCGCCGCTTCCTCGCGATCAATTTTCTCATCTAAATACCTACGACATTTAGCAATGGCCTTTTCTGCTTCAGCAGAAAGTTCCAGATTTTGTTTGGAGGCGAAAATTTCATTTAAGCTCTTTAAACTCAGGTGATCTTGGGATAAAGAATAGGACTTAGTGTTTGGCATGATCTTGACTTTGAGATGGATTAAATGCTTCTAAAAGCTCGATGGTTCCTAATTTACGCTGGCTTCCTTCCTTCATATCCTTCAAGGTGAAAATACCTTGCTCCATCTCCTCCGACCCAATTAAAAGCACAAAGCGAATACCCTTTCGATTAGCATAGTCTAGCTGTTTCTTCATTTTAGTAGCATCTGGATAAAGTTCAACCTTTAATCCTAGGCCCCGCAGTTGTTTGGCTAATTTATTGGAAAAGCGTGCTTCCTTCTCCCCAAAATTCACAAATAGAAAATCGCCACTAAACTCATCTTCCGGACATGATATACCTTTTTCTTCCAAGGCCAATTGTATGCGATCAAGGCCAAAGGATATTCCAATACCTGGCATGTTCTTTAGTCCGAAGATGCTGGTTAAATCATCATAACGACCACCGCCGCCAATGGAACCTAAATCTAAATCCAGCGCCTTCACTTCAAATATTGCTCCGGTATAATAATCTAAACCGCGTGCTAAAGTAAAATCCAATTGCAGGGCTGCGCCAATGTTTAAATCAGCGCAAGCTTCCACAACAAAATTTAAATCTCCCAAACCCTGAATGCCCACTTCCGTTTCGGCTAATTCCTCTTTGAGGGTATTTAAAATAGATCTATTATCCCCTTTCAAATTATGGATGAGTTCCAAGGCTTTAAGTGCCCCTTCTGGCAGATCTTTTTCGGTCATTTCCTTTTGCACGCCGGCTAAACCGATTTTATCCAATTTATCTAAGGCCACTGTAAAAGCTCCGAAGTGCTCATTCACTCCGTACTTTTCGGTTATCCCTTGGAGTACCTTACGGTGATTCATTTTAATCTCTATCGGAAGGCCCAGTTTGGCGAATACCTCACTGTAAAGACCAATAAAATCAACTTCTTGCCAAAGCGATTTAGATCCAATTACATCGGCATCGCATTGATAAAACTCTCGGTAACGACCTTTTGCCGGACGATCTGCGCGCCAAACGGGTTGAATCTGGTAGCGCTTAAAAGGAAAGTTTATTTCATTTTGATTTTGAACTACAAATCGGGCTAGGGGTACGGTTAAATCGTAGCGCAGTGCTTCTTCCAAATTGCGATTTAGCTTTTCTCTAGCTGAGTTTAGATCCTCGGCACGGAAGACTTTCTCCAACTTTTCACCTCTTGGCAGGAGCTTAAAAATTAGTCGATCACCTTCTTCCCCATATTTCCCCGTTAGGGTTTCTAGCTTCTCCATCGCAGGTGTTTCAATAGCCTGAAAACCGTAAGAGCGAAAGGAGCTTTTAAGGGAATCCATAATCCATTCTCTTTGGATCATTTGATTTGGTAGAATATCTCGAGTGCCTCTAGGTAGAGATGCTTTGGAAGCCATAGTCGGAATTTGCTCGCAAAATTAGCAATATACCAACTAGTCGAGCCCGCAGGCAGACCTAATCTTTAACATCTCATCGCTTTTCCAGAAAAAGGACCAGGTTAAGGAGTTTGCCGTAAATCGCTCCAATGGATGGGTATCAAAGTGATAACATTTCACCAATCCCTCCAAGCCATAGGATTCGTAAATCAATAATGCTAAGCAAGTCGCTTTGGATTTCTTAATCGTAGTTGTACCGGGATCTAAAGGATCTAAATGATAACGGACCAGAGCGCTGGCTGCCAAATCAACATAGCGATTAAAGGTTTCGCTAGAAATAGTGTAGGTATCCAATTTGTGATAGTCGGGATCATCCTGACGAAAAAGCACTCTAAATTCATCACCGCGTTTTAGTGGCATTCCCGCGGATGAGTACATTCTTAATCCTGAACCTCTAACGTAATTTCGATATTCAACCAAGGAGTCTCCCGATGGGAACTCAAAAACAACTCGATTGCGTTCAACACCTGTAACAGTGGCAATTTGCTCAGCCGGCGCTTTTGAAATTTGCCAATCAATAAACCAAAAATAACCTTTGTAAGCAAAGCCAAGAAAGATTAGGATACCTAGAAATGAATAGATGGCATTTCGATACGATTTCTCCTGTTCTTTTGCTCTTTTTGCACGAACACGGGCCGCATTCTCGAAAGCCTTTTCACGCGCCTTTTCTTCAGCTGCCTTTTTCAAAAGTTCGTAGAATCGGGCTAATTCATCCGAACTCATAGCCCGGCGTTCTTGCTTAGAGTTTAAATGTGAGCATACCATCTCGTAGGCCTCCACAATTTTTTTGAATTGCTCCTCGCTCCCACTTTTTAAGTCGGGATGATGCTTTAAGGCTAATTTTCGATAGGCCTTCTTAACCTCATCTATTTGGGCTTCTGGGCCTAAACCCAAAATTCGATAGTATTTATCCAAATCCACTAATTAAGAGAGCGCTACAATAAAAGAATACTCCCAAACGCTAAAATATAAAACAGGTACTATGAAAACTCCCATCCTTGCTTTATTCGTATCCTTAAGTTTAATTGCCAATGCACAATACAATAGCCTTGGCATTGGGGCCGGAAGTTCTTTCTTTAGAGGAGAAACAACTGCAACCGGAGCTTTATTGGAAGAGCCTGGTTTAAACCTTTATGGTTATTACAGCTATTGGCTACCTGCTGATGAACGATTTCAATTGATAGCTCATTTAAACTTCGATTTTAACAATCCAAAAATTCAATCTACTACTGATGGCGGTCTATCCTACGAGGCCCATACCTTTGTGTTAAGTCCATTATTCGGCTTGCGCTTTTACCTCGATAAATGGCTAATGGATTATGTGCCTGAAAAAAACCAAGATGCCTTTTTTGCCGGAGTTTATATTGGTCCTGCCCTCTCCTATGCTGATTATCAAAACCCCTCCATGCCCAATGCCAGACCAGATTTATACAATAAAGGTATTCAGCTTAGCTTTAATAGTATGACGGAAGTTGGCTATCGCATTTTTCGAAATGAATTTTGGAGCTATGAAGTAAAAACTGGTTTTCAATATGGCTTTTATGATGGATGGGACGGCTATAAAGGCTCTTCGGGAATTAATGATTGGATATTCCATCTTAGCCTTGGAATGTCTTACTCCTTTTATAAATTTCGCTAAAACCAAAAAAGAAGAGCGGTTGTGATATACTCAGCGCTGGATTTTGCTAAATTGACGGAAAATTTATAGCGGATGGCTCAGTATATAATTATTACCGTAGCAGTATTAGTATTTCTACTTTTTGGACTGTTTACAGTAAAGCAACAGCAAGTTGCAGTGGTAGAACGATTTGGTAAATTTCTATCGATAAGAAACCCGGGGCTACATATTCTCATTCCTTTTGTTGATCGCATTTCGGGACGTATAAGTATCAGAATTCAACAATTAGACGTAAACGTTGAAACTAAAACTAAAGATGATGTTTTCGTTCAGATGAAGGTTTCTGTTCAGTTCGTTGTTTTACAAGAGTCTGTTTATGAGGCTTTTTACAAATTAGATAATCCGCATGAGCAAATACGGAGTTATGTATTTGATACTGTTAGAGCGGAGGTTCCAAAATTAAGGCTGGATGATGTTTTTGAAAAGAAGGACGACATAGCAATTGCTATTCGCCGAGAGTTGGAAGAAGCGATGAACACCTATGGCTATGGAATTATTAAAGCCTTGGTAACCGACATTGATCCCGATGTAGAAGTGAAAAATGCCATGAATCGCATTAATGCTGCGGAAAGACAGAAAACAGCGGCGGAATACGATGGTGAGGCCGAACGAATTCGCATTGTAGCTAAGGCAACCGCTGAGGCGGAAAGCAAGCGTTTACAAGGTCAAGGTATTGCCGATCAAAGAAGAGAAATTGCTAAAGGCCTAGAAGAGTCGGTTGAGGTATTAAATCAGGTTGGAATTAATTCCCAAGAAGCCTCGGCACTCATTGTTATTACTCAACACTATGATACCCTGCATGCTGTAAGTGAGGGCACCAACAGTAATCTCATTCTTTTACCTAATAGTCCGAATGCTGCTAGCAATATGTTATCAGAATTAGTTACCTCCTTCGCGGTAGGAAATAAGGTGTCAGAAATGAATGCAAAACCTGAGGATAAGGCTTAAGCCTTCCCTTACACAGGTTAAAGTCCTTCTCAAAGAGAGGATTTTCCCTTATTCGCAAGCTTTTAAGTCCGGCAATCCTAAATAATTAAGGGATTCTTTTAGCTTTGTCTTGGGAAGGGGATAAAAAAGGAACTATGCACATCAAAAAAGGAGGTATCCTCATCTTATTTATGTTCGTGTTTTTGACATCCAACGGGCAAAACACAGTCAATTATAATCTCAATGCCATGGTGGTTCAAGGTGAGGCTTCCGGTGGAGGTATCCTATCCGACGATATTGGCCTTGGCCTTGGCCTTGGTTACGATTTCCCCTTTGGCAACCCTCGTTATGAATTTGGAATTAAATTCGATTATGTTTGGCTAAAAGCGGATTACATCAATGATGTTGATCCTACGAACATTTCAGTTATGCGCGGAACCTTTCACCATACCTCCGCAACAGGTGGCCTGAATATTTATTTGGGCAACCATCATAAGATGGCTAATCTTTATCGTCCCTTAAGACCGTATATATTTGTTTTGGCAGGGCTAGCTTATCAAATAAATACGCTTGAAATGAGCCCTAATTTCAATTTCCCTAATGTGGAAGGAGCCCTAATTCTTCCTATTGCCGAATTGGGAGGTGGGGCAAAAGTGCGTATCAATCCATTTTGGTCTTTTAATATAACCTTAGGTTTCCGCAGCACTTTCTCTGATGATGTGGATGGTTTAATCGGAAATTCCGCTTCTCCAGATATTATGGGGATTGTTCGAATTGGAGTTTCTAAAAGACTTTAAGGCAAAACCGAGATATTATTGATTGCTCTTTGTGAGTATTAAGCGGCTTCAGATAGTTGCTGTCCTTGCTAATTGTCAATTATCTACTACAAAGTTTTAGCCCATTACTGCAAATCTTGCTTAATTGTTTTACAAATAATTAAACTAGCACAAAATAGCTTTGAGCCCTATGAAAAAGGCTTGTAAGCAAGGGCATTGGCTATCATTAATTTCACTTTTACTGTATTTGCAAGGCTTTGAAGTTCAGGGCCAAAAACACAAATTTATTACAGGACTGGGTATTGGATTCATTCATGGCGAAACCATTGGAACTGGGCTTATTAGCGATGACATTGGCTTTGCTTCTGAATTTCATTACGCCTATGGCCTAATTCCTCGAAAGAGTTTTCTAATAATGGGATTAAGCTATTTTCAGGCTAATCTCGACCGTTCGGAAATTCAAGATAAATCCTTTTACCTCTATCGAGCTAACTGCGCTATTAGCAGTCTTAGCATTGGTGTAAAAAGCTATCCGCAGCTAAATAATCGCCATCGTGTTTTTCAACCTTTTATCGGAATAAGCAGTGGCATTGATCTCCTTTCGGTAAGAATTGAACCGGAGTCCGAACTGCCCAAACACCTTTATTCCCTAGATAGAATGCATAAATTAGCTTTTGTAGAATGGCAAATCGGTATGAGCTTTACGAGTAGCTCAAATTGGAGCGTGGAGCTTTATACTAGCCTACATACAAACTTCACAGATGATCTAGATGGCATATATGCTTACGCAAATGGTCGTATCGACATCCTTTACAAAGTTGGCTTTGCTTTATGTCGCAATTTTAATTAAGCGATTAAGGTCACTCTAATAAGCGGCCTACATCCACTACCTTTGCCTAAATCTTAGTTTTGAAAGGAAACATTAGCCGCATACTTTTCTTTGGTTTATTGATCGCCAGTTTAAGTCCATGGATTAACCCTCCCCTTGCCATGTTATTAGGTTTTGGCTTCCAATTGTTTCTAAAGCATCCCTTTCCAAGCCATAATAAAAGTGCTATTAATTGGTCTTTAAAAACCGCGGTGGTTGGTTTAGGCTTTGGCATAAATGCTGAAGCTGCCCTTAATAGCAGTAAAGAAGGTTTTCTGCTAACGGTATTTGGCATCGTATTTACCTTGTTATTGGGTTGGCTTTTAGGGCGCCTTCTTAAACTAAATCCAAAAAGCAGTTATCTGCTTTCGAGCGGTACGGCAATTTGTGGCGGTAGTGCTATTGCGGCAATTTCCCCAATTATTAAGGCGAGTGAAAAGGATATTAGTATGGCTTTGGGGACCGTTTTCTTACTTAATTCAATAGCACTTCTCATCTTCCCTAGTATTGGCCATTTTTTAGAATTAAGCCAAGTAGAATTTGGAACCTGGGCAGCAGTGGCCATTCACGATACAAGTTCGGTTGTGGGAGCGGCTAGTGCCTATGGCTCTGAGGCCTTAGAAATCGCTACCACCGTAAAATTAGCTAGAGCCCTATGGATTATTCCACTTTCCTTGGTTACCGCACTATTTTTTGGAAAGGGTAGTAAAATAAAATGGCCTTACTTCATCTTTCTTTTTATTGCCGCCATGCTACTTAACACATTCTTAGCCCTACCTAGTGAGTTTTCAACTGGCATGAGCTACCTAGCCAAAAGAGTATTAACGGCAACTCTGTTTTTGGTTGGTGCTGGACTATCCATTTCAAAAATTAAAGAAGCGGGTTGGCAATCGCTGGTATTAGGAATTTCCTTGTGGGTGTTTATCGCAATTAGCAGCTTACTGGCTATCCTTTACTTTTAAAATAGCAAAGGCTCAATATTTAGTACCAACTGCAGCAGTATCGTAAATAAGGCGAGTAAGGGATAAAACCAATTCCGAACCCAGTACTTTAAACGAGCGGCATCATAAGGAATACCAATCAAATCAAAAACCACCGAATAGAATGTTGCATCATCTTGATCCTTAAGATCATGACTTTTGTTTAAAAGGCAACGGCCAAAAATTTGAAACTGCAACATTACTATGCCGTATGCGGTAATCATGAGATACCAGCTGAATAAAAAAGGACCAATCCAGGCAAGTAGGGTAATAAGCAGGTGAAACCAAAAGGCCGTATTTAAGCTCGAATTAATCTTTGTATTTTCTTCTTGCTTCATTCTTAGGAATCCCTTTCTTCCGATTTAAATTGCATTTGATACAAGCGGGTATAGTAACCGTCTTTGGCAAGTAATTCCTCATGATTCCCCTCTTCTACTACCCTTCCTTTATCCATAACCAAAATCTTATCCGCCGCTTTTATCGTAGCCAAGCGATGCGCAATTACCACAGAAGTGCGGCCTTTAGTTATTTTCTCAATCGCCTTTTGAATCAATAATTCGCTTTGGGTATCTATGGAACTAGTAGCTTCATCCAAAATTAAAACGGATGGGTCGGATACATAAGCTCTTAAAAATGAAAGTAGCTGTCTTTGTCCAACGGAAAGCATATTACCTCGCTCTTGAACATTATAATCGTATTGATCCGGCAGGGTTTCGATAAAATCATTTACCCCGATAAAGGCTGCCGCCTCGGCCACCTCTTCATGGGATACATCCTTATTTAAGGTTATATTATTTCGTATGCTATCACTAAATAGAAATACATCTTGTAAAACTACTGCTAAATGCGTCCTTAAATTACTCAGCTTAACCGTTCTAATATCAACCCCATCTAATAAAATCTGTCCCGACCAAATTTCATAAAATCGTCCCAAGAGGTTAATTAAGGTCGATTTCCCTGCACCCGTAGCACCAACTATAGCCAGCATTTTTCCAGGCTCCGCTTTAAAACTTAGGTTTTTAATGATGGGCTCCCCTTCCTTATAGCCGAAGCTCACATCCTTAAATTCTATTTCCCCTTTAACATCTTGCAGCTCCTGTTCGCCCTTGTCTTCAATTCGATCCTTGGTATCCAATATTTTAAATACCCTTTCGCTACTTACCATTCCCATTTGCAGGGTGTTAAAGCGATCGGCCAGTTGGCGCAGTGGACGAAATAGCATGTTAATGAAAATAATGATTGCGGTAATCTCTCCAAGGGTAATCTCGCGGATTAAACCGTCGGTAGACCAAGACATGGTATCAAGCAGCCATAACTGTAAACTCAGTTTCTCATTGAGGCCAGCCGCTTGAAAGCCTCCATACCAAACTACTAGGCCAATACTAATGGCGCTCATAATTTCAATAACCGGCAGAAAAATGGAGAAATACCAAATGGAGCGGATATTAGCATCACGGTGTTTGGCATTAATCGCTTTAAAATCCTCCATCGCTTCCTTTTCGCGATTAAAAATTTGCAGCACGTTCATACCGCTTATATGCTCCTGCACAAAGGCGTTTAACTCCGAAACCTGGGTGCGGACTTCCTGAAATGCCGACTTTATTTTTAACTGAAACATCCTCGTGGCATAGTATAGCACTGGCACAACAGATAGGGCAATTAAAACCATGCGATAATCGAAGAAATAAAACATGGCCGACACCATGACTGTGATTTTCAGCAGGTCTCCAAAAATCACTAAAATCCCTTGGGCGAAAATATCTGCTATAGTTTCAATATCCGATACCGCCCTGGTAACCAGGGTTCCAATAGGTGTTTGATCGAAGTATTTTAATTTAAAAGAAAGAATATGCTCATAAAGTTGAACCCTTAAATCGCGAATGATGCTTTGACCTAAAAAGTTGGCTCCATAAATGAATAAAAACTGAACCAAGGCTTCAATAACGAGCAATCCCGTTAAAAGCAAGGTGTAATTCGTAAGACCTTCTAAATTCCCATTAACAATAAAATTGTCAATTAAATATTGAATTAATAAAGGTCGAGCGGTAGAAAGAACACTGAGTAGAATAGTTAAGAAGAAGGAACCGTAGAAAAGAAATCGATAAGGCTTGATATACCTCAAAATCTTTCCTAACAGCTTAAGATCAAATGCTTTTCCGCTAACGCTATTCGCCATTTAAAAATATTGTTTCAGGGTATTTCACCTTTGTTAAATAAAGCCCTTGTGGCGGTACGGACTCACCGGCTTCTCTGCGATCTTTGCCAGCAATCATCTTCCCAAAATCCTCTATGCTCATTCGCTCTCGCCCTACTTCCAATAAGCTGCCTACAATCGCCCGTACCATATTTCTTAAAAATCGATCGGCACTAATATGGAAAATCCAATGGTTTTCTTGTATTTCCCAATAAGCTTCGCGAAGCTCGCAAATATTGGTCTTGGTTTGAGTTTTCGATTTGGAAAAAGAGCTAAAGTCGCCTTTAAAAATTAAAAGTTGCGTTGCCTCTTTCATCTTCTCCAAGTTAAGCGGATAATAAATGCCGGTAGCTAAATCTTGATGAAAAGGACTGCGCTTACGCTGAATATGATATTCATAGGATCGCTCAGTGGCATCAAAGCGGGCATGAGCTTCCGGTTTAACCTTATACAAGGCTTCCACTACAATGTCTGGAGCCAGCATTTTATTTAATGAATCTAAAAAACCATTGCCGTTCGCTATTGGCTTCTCAAGATCAAAATGAGCAAACATCTCCCGAGCGTGTACACCCGTGTCCGTTCTTCCCGCGCCAACAACATTAATTGCTAAGCCCAAGATTTGACTCAGTTTAGTATTTAATACCTCCTGAACAGAAATAGCATTTGGTTGATATTGCCATCCATGAAATGGGCTGCCCCGATAGGCTAATTTTAAAAAGTAACGCAAAGGATGTTTCTTTGTGGCAAAGGTATAAATAGAGCCCTAGTTCATGTTACGTATTAGCTTATTAAGCGATAGCCATTCACATATTGATGATAAGATCATGAAGCATCTTGAAACTAGCGATGAAATTTGGCATGCTGGGGATATTGGTGATCCCACCATTTCAGATCGATTAGCCGAGATTGCGCCTTTACGTGCTGTATATGGAAATATTGATGGAAGCGATATTAGGAGCACCTACCCGCTAAATAACATCTTTGAGCTTAATGGATTAAAGGTTATAATTACCCATATTGCAGGGTACCCCCGCAAATACAATCGGCGCAGTCAAGAACTTATCCGCCAAGAAAAGCCCGATGTTTTTATCTGTGGTCATAGCCACATTTTAAAAGTAATGCGAGATCCAATCTCCGGGCATCTGCATATGAACCCGGGTGCTATTGGCCTTCAAGGATTTCACCAAAAGAGAACCCTTCTTCAGTTTAACTTGAAAGATGGCAAAATTGCGGATCTTGAGGTAGCCGAATGGCCCCGATGGCCTGCTTAACGAAAACGGTCTGCCGCCTGAACTTTAGCCTCATCATTCATTACTGCGCGATTTGCCATGGATAGTAATACCACCAAAATTAATGGTAAAAACACGCCCGTTCCCAGTCTGCTCGCTTCCGCTTGATAAACTTCATACCAGTGGTAAAGCATAAATCCAAAGACCACAAATGATAGTAAAATGGCTAGGCGGCCATAAACCACTTGGTTCTTTCTATTTTTAAAAGAGATCAAAGCCATAATCGAAAGTACAGCGATAATTAGGAAACCCGCCATAAAAATGGGGTACTGGTGCAACATACGTGGTCCTTCATCTCCAGCAAATAAAGAAAGGAAGAAGGCCAAGCCTCCGCTAATTAAAGCACTTAGCAAAAAATATATCGACTGAATTCTTTGAATCATGAAATTATATTTGGTCTGCAAAATTGCTAAAAAAAGCGACTGGGTATTTCCCTTTGGTCAATTCTTTGTATTATTGCCTGTGTCAAAATAATCGAGGTCTATCCATTAGACTTTTAGACATTCCCCTGAATTTACTCTTCTCGTAAATTATATTCTTTCATTTCTTGTTGTAATACATGTACGATATCAATCAACTAAAGGCAATGAAATTGCCTGAATTGCGCCAAATCGCCGAGGGCTCTCGCATTTCCAAGTTTAAGTCATTAAAAAAAATGGACCTTATCTATGCTATTTTAGATAAGCAAGCCATTGACCCAAAAGCTATTGCGGCTCCGCCAAGCGAAGAAGGCCAAAAGGAAGAAACTCAAAAAGATAGCGCTGCGGCAGAAAAGCCAAAGGCTGAGTATACTGAGGAGAAATCAGAGAAGCCAAATCCTCGAGAAAGAAATCGGAAACCACAGAACCGATCGAAAGACCAAGATCGAAGTGCCGATAACAGCACGAATGTAAATAAGGAGCAAGAAGCTAGCAAGGAAGCCCCTCAGCGCAAGCCAAACAAGGAGCCGAACCGCGATAACCAACAAAAGGATCGCAGCGAAAATCGCGACAATCGAGATAATCGTAATCGCGACCGAGATCAGAGCAGAGATCAAAACCGGGATCAGAATAGGGACAGCCGCAATAGTAGTCGGAATGATCAGAATAGGAATGATCAGAACAGAAACGATCAGAACAAGAATGATCAAAACAGGAATGACCGAAGCCGAAATGATCAGAACAGAAGTGATCAGAACAGAGGTGATCAAGGTCCAAAACAAAATCAAGGCCCCAAAGGCAACCAACAGAATTCCAATCGCCATCGTCGTCAAGAATATGATTTTGGAGGCATTGTAGTAAGTGAAGGAGTGCTAGAAATGATGCCTGATGGCTATGGTTTTTTACGCTCTAGTGATTTTAACTACCTCAATTCACCGGATGACATTTATGTGAGTCAAAACCAAATTAAATTATTTGGATTACGCACTGGTGATACGGTAAAAGGACAAATTCGTCCGCCCAAGGAAGGGGAAAAGTATTTCCCACTGGTAAAAGTTGAAAGTATTAATGGGCGCGAACCAGATTGGATTCGCGATCGCGTGGCCTTTGAGCATCTTACCCCGCTTTTCCCTCAAGAGAAGTTTAATATTACCAATCGTAGAGGTACTTTATCCACTCGAATAATTGATCTCTTTTCACCTATTGGAAAAGGACAAAGGGGATTACTTGTGGCCCAGCCAAAAACAGGTAAAACCACCTTATTAAAAGAGGTTGCTAATGCCATTGCTGCAAATCACCCAGAATGCTACCTAATCATCTTACTTATTGATGAACGTCCTGAGGAAGTAACCGATATGGCGCGTTCTGTGAATGCAGAGGTGGTTGCCTCTACCTTTGATGAGCCCGCTGACCGTCATGTGAAAGTGGCGAATATTGTTTTGGAAAAAGCAAAACGCATGACCGAATGCGGTCATGATGTAGTTATTTTACTTGATTCCATCACTCGCTTAGCGCGTGCTTACAATACGGTTTCACCGGCCTCTGGAAAGGTACTTTCTGGTGGTGTGGATGCTAATGCTCTGCACAAACCAAAACGCTTCTTTGGTGCTGCGCGAAAAATTGAGGATGGAGGGTCATTAACAATTCTTGCTACTGCTCTAATTGATACCGGATCTAAAATGGACGAGGTAATCTTCGAAGAATTTAAGGGAACTGGCAATATGGAAATGCAATTGGATCGCAGAATTGCCAACCGCAGAATTTGGCCAGCCATTGACCTTATGAGCTCTGGAACGCGCAAGGAAGACTTACTTTTAGGTCGCGATGTATTGCAACGTATGTATATCCTTCGTCGTCATTTAGCTGATATGAATTCGGTGGAAGCGATGGAATTTCTTTTTGACCGCATTAGTAAAACGCAAGATAATGCAGAGTTCTTGGCAAGCATGAATGGATAATGGCCTTAAATCCAAAGTCTTATTGCGCATTCGTTAGGGACCTAGCGGCCGATGATTTGCATCGTATTTATCACGATCAACAATATGGTTTTGCCTTAGATTCTGATGATGAGCTTTTTGGTCGGCTAATTTTGGAGATTAATCAAGCAGGATTAAACTGGATTACCATCCTTAAGAAACAGGAAAATTTTAGAGCTGCTTATGCGCAATTTAGTATTGCTAAGGTGGCGCGGTTTAGCGAAGAGGATGAGGCGGAGTTGCTTTCTAATGCGGGCATAATTAGGAATAAGCTTAAGGTGAAAGCAGCCATTTACAATGCACAAGCCATAGAAGGCATTCAAGAAGAATTTGGAAGTTTCCAAAAATGGCTTTTAAGTCAAGATTCATTAAGCCTTCCCGAATGGGTAAAGCTCTTTAAAAAACACTTCAAGTTTACCGGGCCCGAAATAGTGAACGAATTCTTGATGAGCACTGGTTTTAAAGAAGGTGCCCACGATCCGGAATGCCGCCATTTTCCTCTAGCTCAAGAAACAATTTCAGAACTGTATAAGAGCTAGCTTAAGGTAGGCCGATATACTTATGACTCTGCAGCGAAATTTGCCATTGAGGATTAGCCATAACATAGTCGCTAATAATCGGAAGCATTTTATCTCTCCTACTCCATTCGGCTTGTAAAAACAGCTTGCAATTTGGACCAACCTTGGCAGCATGTTCTTCCGCCCACTTTAAATCGTGATTATTATAAACGATTACTTTGAGCTCATGAGCTTCTCGGTAGATTTCCGCAACTGGCGGTTTCGTTTTCTTGGGTGAGAGACAAATCCAATCCCATTCCCCACTTAAATCATAAGCCCCAGAGGTTTCAATGTGAATTTGTAAATCCTTAGCTTTTAAAGCTTCGGTTAACGGATTCATATTCCAAGTTAATGGTTCACCACCGGTAACTACCACCGTATTGGAATAATGAGCAGCATTTTCTACCACTTGTGAAATTGCGGTTGGCGGATGCAGATCTGCATTCCAACTTTCCTTTACATCACACCAGTGACAACCAACATCACAACCTCCGATGCGAATAAAATAAGCTGCTTTCCCGGTATGGAAACCTTCACCCTGTATGGTATAAAACTCTTCCATTAAAGGCAGCATCGTTCCTGCCTCCACCTGCTTCTTCACCAATTCGTCCATTTGGCAAAAGTACATACCTAGAGCTGCTTAGACAATGCCTATTTAGCTAGTATCGAAAGAGACTATCTAATGCATAAGAAGCAGCATAATTGTTTCATCAATTAGATGGAACTGGCCTTTAATTTTAAGGGCCATTGTAATTTTCTAAGCCATGTCACTACTAACCTTATGAAAACAAAAAACTTAATTATGAAATCCTTAAAACTTTTAGTGCTCTTAGCATCCTTAAGTACCAGTAGTGCTTTTGCCAGCGGTTTAGAAAGCCAAAAACTTGATTCGGCTCAACAGAATAATTTAATCGTTCTTCAGATCTCAAGTAAATTACAAATGCCCGAAGCGCTAATTAACCACATGAGTAGCGGTCCGGTATTAATCGAATTTGAAATTCAGGAGAATCATCAAATTAAGATACTCCACTTGCAATGCACGGATAATTTTGTGGCCCTTCATCTGCGTAAGCAAATTGAATCCCTAAAAATTTATGTTGCCCAAGCACAAGAATTTCAGAAGTACCGCCTAAAGCTGCGCTTTTAAAATAAGTGGAGGATTCTCCTTAAATCAAATAAGGTCATTTCCTTTGCGTTAATCGATTTAAAAATCTTCTTATCCTTGCTGAAGCTATGAGAAATAGATTCCTTTTGATTATCGCCATTATTATGGCCACCGGCTCGGCAAAAGCGCAAACGAAGGCCTTATTTGATGATTTCGCTCAAGACTTCTTTATTCTTTTGAGTGACACCAGTACTATTCCACCTTTGGAATACATCCGCATAAAAACATGGAAGCAGCTCATTGAGGAGCAGGACCTCAGTTCCCTGGAGCAGCAAGATTGGATTATTAGAAAAAACAAGGACTACCCTCAGGAGGAAGCTGCTTTTCGACAAAAACTAGGAAGCCTAATTGAATCCTACCATAAAGCTTTGGGAAATGGTGCTTCATTGGAATTTTTAAATGCTGATTTCCAAGCTGATAAAAGATGGAAAAACTGGTATCACTGTCAACTGCGTTTCATCCTGCAAACAGAGGAGCTTCAAACTATAGTTCAGCTTAACTACCAACTTTATTATAATGGAAAGGGCCTAATGTTTATTGGCACAGAGCTCGAAGAGCTGTTTTAAACATTTTTATTGTGCAACATCGGCACAAATCGAAAATCACCAAAATCTTGAATTTCAAAGTCTGATTCCGATTTTCGATGCAATACCTTCATTCTTTGCACTGGAGCGCCAACCGGAATAACCAGGCGACCACCAACTTTTAATTGACTCAATAGGGCTTTGGGAATTTCTGGAGCTCCGGCGGTAACCACAATACCATCAAAGGGTGCGTGATTTGGAAGTCCGGCATAACCATCGCCAAACTTCATAAAGAGTTTATAATCTAACTTCTGGAGTAATGGTCTCGTATTATCAAAGAGTTCCTTTTGGCGCTCTATACTGTAAACCTTCATTCCCATTTCGCATAAAACTGCCGACTGATAACCACTTCCGGTTCCTACCTCCAGTACTTTTTGCCCTGGGCTTAGCGCCAATTTCTCCGACTGAAAAGCGACGGTAAATGGCTGAGAAATAGTTTGACCTGCCGCAATGGGAAAGGCTTTATCTTGGTAAGCAAAATCCTCAAAGCTACTGTCGATAAACAAGTGCCTTGGAACATTACCAATAGCTTTTAGTACCAATCGGTCGCGAATACCCTTATCAATTAAAAGCTTCACCAAGCTATTTCTTTTGCCCCTATGTCGCGCTAAGTCTGCCACCTTGCAAAAATGTTCAAAATGCAGCTTGAGCTGATCTTAAATTGGGGAAAATAAACACGAATTTGTGAACAGTTGAAAGTCGAAAAACTCTAAAGACCAAGTGTAGAAGCTTACCTTTGGGCTTTGAAATGAAAATATGCTTAAAATTGGAGTATTAGGTGCTGGTCACCTGGGCAAGATTCATATAAAGTGCATTTTAAACTTAGGAGAGGTTTATCAACTGGTGGGTTTTTATGACCCCGATTCCGAAAATGCCAAAAAAGTAAGCGCCGAATTCAATATTCCCGCCTTCACTACAATAGACGATTTGCTTGATGCAGTTGATCTTATTGACATAGTTACCCCAACATTGAATCATTACGATTTGGGGCTAAAAGCCATCCAAAAAGGAAAGCACTTTTTTATTGAAAAGCCAATTACTGAAACGCCAGAGCAAGCCAAAGAGCTTATTAGGCTTACAGAAGAAGCTGGAATAAAAGCGCAGGTAGGGCATGTGGAGCGATTTAATCCGGCCTTTAGAGCTACAAAAGATCATATTCAAAATCCCCTGTTCATCGAAACCCATCGTTTGGCAGAATTTAATCCGCGAGGAACAGACGTTCCTGTGGTGCTCGACCTAATGATCCATGATTTGGATATTGTTCTGCATACCGTTAATTCCGAGCTTGTGAAAATCTCTGCCAGTGGGGTGGCTGTGCTTAGCGATAGTCCAGACATTGCCAATGTGCGTTTGGAGTTTGCAAATGGCTGTGTTGCCAATTTAACCGCCAGCCGAATATCTCTTAAGAATATGCGTAAAACGCGACTCTTTCAAAAAGACGCCTATATCACAATCGACTTCCTTGAAAAACAGAGTGAATTGGTCCGCATTAAAAATGAAGTGGACGAATCTGATCCCTATGCCATGATCATGGAACTGGGCTCTGGTAAGCGAAAGCAAATCTATTTCGAGAGGCCAGATTGTCCCGCGAGTAATGCTATTCAAGAAGAATTACATTCTTTTGCATCCGCAATCAATAAAAATCATGATGTTGACGTTAGTCTGCAGGATGGTTATAAAGCCTTAAAAGTGGCTCATGACATCCTAGACCAAATCGAACTCAACCAAAACCTCATTGCTTAAGAGCAATAGATGATAACAAAACTACACCATAGCTCCTTCGCGGGGCTTCTACTCATTTGTTTGGTTTCCTGCAGCCCAGAAGAGGCTGCCAAGCCAACCTACGTAAAAATTGATGCCCTTCATCTCCAAACGGATTATACCGAAGAGGGCAGTGCCCACAGCAAAATTACTACCGTTTGGATCACTTTAAATGGACAGAGCGCCGGTGCTTTCGAGCTGCCAGCCATTGTACCCCTAATTCTTAAAAATGGCTCTAATGATTTGCGTTTAGAAGCGGGGATCAATACTAATGGCATCACCTCTTTTAAAGCCATTAATACCTCCTTTACCCCAATCAATTACGAGCTAGAGTATCAATCAACGGGCAGCGCTCCAGATACGATTACAATTCCCGAAGCGGATTTACAGCTTAGTTACCGTTCTTTTTTCTCGGTTAATATTGTTGAAGATTTTGATGATCCGGGACTCAACTTTCAACGTACCAATTTTAGCGATACCAATTTTGTAAAAACGGATAATGCCGATAGCATCTTCCAGTTCACCCCTTTTGGTGCAAATAGTCCAGAGCCCAATGCAGAATCAGGAGTTATTTATTTGGATGCTTTGAACCCACAAGTAGACCTACTTTCCAACATTGGCTACGACATTCCCTTGGGTGTATTAAATGTTTATCTCGAAGTAAGCTATCGCAGTAATGTAAATATTGGCTTTGGTTTATGGGCAAATTTACCCTCTGGCGATCGGGGTGATATTACCGCTGGGGTTCTTCCCAAAACGGAATGGAGCAAAATTTACATTAACCTTATTTCCGAGTTTCAAGCCTTTCAGGGCGCTACCGATTATCAAATAATGATTAGGGCCGAAAAACCCGATGATCTGCCCGAGGCCCGAATTTACTTGGATAACATAAAATTGGTGTACCAGCAGTGAAAAAAGCGGCACTCCAAACCATTAAGTATCAAGTCTGGGATGGGCTAGCCGCCATTTTAGCCTACACCACCCTGTTTGTTTTTCGCAAGCTGGTGGTTGAGGCAGAAAAGTTTGGTCTTACTAATTTGGAGTTTTCTCAGAGCTATTACATCGGTTTAGTAGTAATTCCCGTTTTTTGGCTCACCATTTATAATATTACCGATTTCTATCGCGATATCTATCGTCGCTCCCGTTTAAGAGATCTCTTTTATTCCTTTAATAGCAGTTTACTTGGGAGCATCTTTATTTTCTTCACCCTAATTTTAGATGATCCCGTTTCCAGTTATACCGATTATTACCGTGGTTTTCTAGTTTATTTCTGCAGTCACTTTTTCTTTACGGCCTTTTTTAGAACCCTCTTAAGCACACGTACCGCTTACCGCACAAGATCAGGTAAGATTGCTTTTAACACCCTAATGATAGGCTCCAACGAAAAGGCTGCGGAGCTGTATGCTAAGCTTGAGAGTAGGGATAATCGCAAAACAGGACATCACTTTGTAGGATTCGCCAGCGTAGATAATAACATTCGTTTTTTACTCGAGAAAAACCTGGAACATCTGGGAAATCATCAAGAATTACCTTCCATTATCGAAAAATACGAAGTGGAGGAAGTGATCATTGCCATTGAATCTTCGGAGCATAATAAGCTGGAAGAAGTAGTTAACTTATTGGAAGCCTCACAGGTTAAGATTAAGATGATTCCTGATACCTACGATATCATTAGCGGCAAAGTGCGAATGGAGTCTATGCGCTCAATTCCATTGGTTGAAATAAACCATCAATTGATGCCGGGATGGCAAATGGTACTAAAGCGACTATTTGATATTATTTCTTCACTTTTAGTATTCACCTTACTTTCTCCCCTCCTATTAATCGTTACGCTTATTACACGCTTTAGCGATAAAGGACCGGTCTTTTTTAAGCAAAAAAGGGTCGGGATTCAAGGTAAGGAGTTTTATATGTACAAATTTCGTTCAATGGTGGTTGATGCCGAAAAAGACGGGCCGCAACTCAGCAGTGAATTGGATGAACGCATTACGCCTTGGGGACGGATTATGCGCAAGTATAGATTAGATGAACTACCCCAATTCTATAATGTATTAGTGGGCGATATGTCAATTGTAGGCCCCAGACCAGAGCGACGTTATTTTATGGAGCTAATTTCTAAGCATGCCCCACATTATCGCTATCTACAAAAAGTAAGACCGGGAATTACCTCTTGGGGCATGGTAAAGTTTGGTTATGCCTCCAATGTTGAAGAAATGGTGGAGCGCTTAAAATACGACGTGATTTATATTGAGAATATGTCACTCTTAAACGACATCAAAATATTGATCTACACGGTAATTATTGTTTTACAAGGTCGTGGAAAATAAACTGGATCTTCAAGCCTTCAAGGCTAAAGTTAAGCTCGAAAAAAAGGAAACCAAACGAATTTTCGAGACTTTAAGAAAACAAAAGCCCAAACAATTAGATCAGCAATTCCACGAGGCACATGAGGAGGCTTTCTCCAAAATAGACTGTCTTTCTTGCGGAAATTGCTGTAAAACTGCTGGCCCTAGATTATTACAAGCCGATATTGATCGACTCGCGAAAAATTTGCGTTTAAAGGTGGGCACTTTCATGGATAAATACGTTCGTACGGATGAAGATGGCGACTGGGTAATGAAATCCCTACCCTGTCCTTTTTTAGGTGATGACAATTATTGTAGCGTTTACGAGGCACGGCCCAAAGCTTGTCGCGATTATCCCCATACCGATAGAAATGGTATGCATCAAATCCTAAAGTTGACCGAGAAAAATGTGGCCTACTGCCCTGCGGTCTATGAAATTAGTAGAATTATAGCAAAGTCATAAAATTGTCTTTTCAATTGCAAAGCCTAATTTGGAGCTTTGAATGCTATTGAATGGAAAATATAGATGCCATAAGGCTCAATTTTGATAAGGATTCTCTTTTCCTGCTCAATCTTTGCTTGGCCATTATCATGTTTGGTATAGCCTTGGAAATAAAGGTAAGTGACTTTAAGAACTTGCTTCAAAAACCCGGTCCTGCTATTATTGGACTACTCTCGCAATTTGTTGTTCTTCCCTTGCTAACCTTTCTCCTAATATTAGCATTAAAGCCTCATCCCAGTATAGCTCTAGGAATGATTTTGGTGGCGGCATGCCCTGGTGGAAACATCTCTAATTTCATGAGTCACCTCGCCAATGCCAATGCCGCATTATCGGTGGGACTAACCTCGGTATCCACCTTTTTGAGTTTATTGATGACACCCCTAAACTTTAAACTTTACGGCTCCTTATACGAACCCACTGCGGAACTATTAACGAGCATAGAATTGGACTTCTGGAGTGTAACTAAAGTGGTGGTTCTTATTATATTTCTACCGCTAGTGACCGGATTAATTGTTCAATTTAAACTAGCGACAATAGCCAAAAAGGTAGCGCCTTTCTTCCGCTATAGTTCCATCTTGATTTTTATCGCTTTCGTTGTTATCGCTTTCAGTAAAAATCTAAACTTCTTCGTGAATTATATTCACTTGGTAATCGGACTCGTATTTCTTCATAACCTATTGGCCTTGCTTACCGGCTACTCGGTGGCCAGTTTAGCAGGTTTGGCCCATCGCGACCGACGCACTTTAGCCATAGAAACTGGGATTCAGAACTCCGGATTAGGGCTAGTATTAATATTCACCTTTTTTGAAGGTTTAGGAGGAATGGCCATGGTCGCCGCATGGTGGGGCATTTGGCATATTATCAGCGGACTTTCCTTAGCCGCTTATTGGTCGCGAAGGGCTCCTTCCAAAGAAGGACTTAAAGCTTAATGCTGTAAAGTTGTTTTCCTTGACTGTCCTTGCGCTTAATCTTTTTGGCCTCTGTAAAGGAAATCTGAGCTACTACTATTAATTCCTTTGGTCGTTCTAAACCACTAAGTTGACTAAGCTTTTGCTTTATTTCATTTAAATCATAGTGATCTTCTTCCACGACCATCACTAACTTTTGGCCTAAACTATCATCGGCCCTAGCCGCTAAAAAGAATGGAAAGTTGAACTCGATTTTAGCTTCAATAGTTTCTGGATACAGTTTTAAACCACCACTCAATACCACATTATCCTTGCGACCAATCCAAATAAAGGTCCAACTATCTATCAATTGAACTAGATCGTTCGTTTCTAGATCTTTAATCCCCAAATTAGTGGCATTAATAACTAAGGTATCCTGCTCTGAAAGCTTAAACTCCACCCCTGCCAAAGCGCTATAAGTTGTTTCACCAATTCTTCGCAAGGCAACATGCGATAGGGTTTCGGTACTGGCATAGCTATGCCAAAACTCACTATTGCCTTTATGCACCATTATTTCCCCTTCTAGCTTGGCGCTGATGGGTCCTCCTCCAATTAAAATCTGCTTGCATTTATGCCAATGGTCTTTAGAGGCTGCCGCCTGATTGGGTGCTAAAGACACAAAATCAATCTCTTGGCCTTCTTCAATTAACTTTAAAGGATCCACCTGAGGTTCAATAAGGACGATATCGGCTCGAGCCTTAAAAGCTCTTATGGCCAACATGATACCTCCGATTTTTGTGAGGGGAAGACAAATCAATATCCTGCTATCCTTATTTAAACCAAAGTGATCAATACTAAGCCGCGCTGAGGCCAATATTTCCGATCTTTTTAAGCCAATCACTTTCGGAGGACCAGTGGTTCCAGAAGTTGATACCTCTAGATAGTCATTCGAAGATTGGTACCACTGCCAGATTTGTTCTAAGCGCTGATAAAATGAATTAGAAGCAAATTTTTTCGAACTGACTTTCAAGGACTTAATACTTAATTTAATTTTTTTAGTGCTACTACCCAACCGGAAACCAAGCCTCGCCGTTTCTTCTATACAGTTCCTTATAGATTGGTTTAACAACCATTAGTACCCTGTTTAGTTAGAAAGCGCCGTTACCCTGCGGCGCTTTTCCTTTTTCTATAACTAAAAGTCTAAAGTATCTAAATCCCATTTTGCCCTTGGATCATAAGCGATGGTCCCCCTTACGGTATGCAAGGGGCTTTGAAAATTATTGCTGTATAAAGATCCCGTTCCTAATCCTGAGGCCAGATGACCAAATAGGTTATAATTCCATTGGGCGATTGCGCTTAAACCGAAGTTAGATTCTAAGGCAGAAGTTACCCACCAGCCAATATTTCGTTCTTCGGCCCAATCGACCCATTCTTCGGACTTTTTAAATCCTCCTAAAAAACTAGGCTTCAAAATTATATAGCGAGGCTTTAAGTTATCCAGAAGGGCGATTTTATCCTTTTCTGAATAAAGACCTATTAACTCTTCATCCAAAGCAATAGGAATTGGCGATTGCTGGCAAAGCTTAGCCATGGCATTCCACTGGCCGGCTTTTATGGGTTGTTCAATGGAATGAATTCGCAGCTTATCCAATCGATCCAAAATTGGTAGAACATTTTCTGCATCAAAAGCGCCATTGGCATCAACTCTAAGTTGAATTTCATGGGGGCCAAATTGAGATCTGATATTGGCTAATACCTCTAATTCCTTTTCAATATCTAAGGCACCTATTTTCATTTTAATAACCAAGAAGCCCTGCTTTATCCTTTCCTCTAGCTGACTTTGCATAAAGTCTAAATCCCCCATCCATATTAAGCCATTTATGGGTTGTCTTCCCTCGCCATCGGTAAAATCGCTGGGATAAAGAATGTGATTCTTACTCTTTAGGTCGAGTATGGCCATCTCTAATCCGGCCTGAATGCTCGGCCATTCATCAAGAGTAGCTACAATTTCAATTGGATCTTCCCCTTCCTCAATTGCCTTGGCTATTTGCTCTAAGCGCTCTTCGTAGTTCGGTCTGTCATCGGCGCTAAGCCCTCTTAATAAACCGCATTCCCCAATACCAAAATTCCCTTCATGCTCGAGTTTAAGGAAATAGGAATCCTTAGTTTTTAGCACGCCACGAGAGGTTCCTGCTGCTTGTTTAAATTGAAGTGTATATTTTGTCCAGCGAAGGCTCATATAATTTTTCCAAGCCCAAATAATAGGGCAAACAAAAGCGAAGTTATCGCCATTTGTTTCAACAAAGGTTCATAATCCTGAGGGCGATTTGCTTTAAGAACTTTTAACAAATTTAAGATCAATAAAGGTACCGTCAAAAAGTACAAGTTTTGCCAAAAACTCGATGGATTTAATCTATTGTACAGAAAGCTCGCGTCGAAGGCAATAATTAATAGGAAAGCATGATAAGCCTTAGCTCCTTTTTCACCCAATCGCAAAGCTAAAGTGCGCTTGCCACTTTTGGCATCTCCCTCTCTATCCCGCATATTATTTAGGTTTAAAACGGCAATTGCCATTAGGCCCAAACTACTTGCTGGTAATAATATATCATAGGTCCATTGTCCCGTTTGAATGTAGTAGGACCCCCCTACTCCAACGAATCCGAAGAAAATTAAAACAAATAAGTCACCTAAGCCCGCATAGCCATAGGCCTTATCTCCCATGGTATAATTAATTGCCGCCCAGGTCGCAAACAAACCCAATAGGCTGAAGCCCAATTGATATTCCCAACCGAGCTTTCGGCAGGCATAAATACTTAATAAGGTACCGGAAAGTATGGACAAAAGGGTGAAAATAATCACCGCTCTTTTCATTGTAGTAACTGGAATTAAACCTGATGCGGTAGCCCTTGCCTCGCCTACTCTATTGGCATCAGTTCCCTTAACTCCATCGCCATAGTCATTGGCGTAATTTGAAAGTATTTGATAGCATAAGGTTGTTAGTAGGGCCAAAGAAAAAACCCAAATATCGAAATGGCCTTTACTATAAGCTAAAAAGTTGCCTAATATTATACTTGCAAAGGCTAGTGGCAAGGTTCTTAACCTAGCAGCCTGTATCCATACCTTAATACCCATCCTCTAAATTGACTGGCAAATATAATCTTCCCTTTTACATCCACTTTTCATTACTGGACTCAATACAATAACAGAGGTAATCGTGCAATTCTGAAATGGCCTTTTTTGGCAAGTGTGATACTCTTAAACTACCAGCCGCAGTATGTAAATGCAAAGTTCGAAGTCCACGGAAAGCTTGAAGAAAACTTTGACTTTGACTAATATTCTGAAGCTTATAATTGGGAATAACTATACGTTTAGGAAACACATAACCGCGTCTAATTTCAATGAAATTAGCATTAACCCTTAAAACTATGCTTCGCCAATAGCGATAAGTTAAGAAGCCGATAATCAATAGAAATACCGGTAAGGGAAGGTAGAATAGGTAATCAAGTTGATTGAAGTAAAACACGGCTGCAAAGCCCAAACTAGGAATTAATCCCAACCATATGAATCTTTGAATGAACATCAGCCGATGAGGCGCAAAGTAAGTATAAGTGGATCCCTTACGATTTGGATACTGGCTTTGAATAACCCTTAATAGTGCCCTTGATTTTAAACCAGGAATTCCAATCAACTTCCGCTCGTTTACCGCCTGATTTCCTGCCTGCTTAACCTTTAAAGTTCGATAGCCAATTATCCTTCGTAGGGGGTTGGATTCCCATTTGAAATACTGGATCTTCTCAAATGGAACATTGTAGCTATTGCGGTTAAATAAACCCGACTCAATCTCTAAACCGGCCTTGGTTAGATAAAAACTAAAGCCATAATACCTTAAAATGGTCGTCACTAAACTTGATATAACCGACAGTACAATAAATACCGCTATGGCAAATGGCAGCAACAGCACCCAAGTTGTTAGGAGGTTTTTCGCCGTTTCTTCTAAATAGGGCTCAAAGGGTTTAATTAGATAATCTTCAAATTGCCAGATATAGCCATTCACAATGGCGAAAAGCAATAGACCTGACCGCAAATGGTTTTGGGTAAAGCCTACCTTAAATAGGTCACCAACACTCAATTTTAGTAATGGCTCCTTATGCTCCTCTGTTCGATCTACTTCCTCTACTTCTTCTTCATTTTCCTCCTGGTGCTCATAGCGTTTCTGCATTAAAAAACTACGCAGCTCCCCCGCATAAGTCTTAGATAAAGCGGGAATTTGAATTTCTTGAGCGATACTTCCCGCCGTATCAATTTTAAGGCCTACCAGCTTTAAAGCCCTTTGAATAATATTTTGCTTGGTATTTACGGTTTGAATTCGAGCAAAAGGAACGTTGATTTTATCTTGTCGTAATACTCCCTTCTCAATCACAAAATTGTCGCCACTAACATAGAAGTAAAACTTTCGATACTGCAGGAAACTGTAAATGAGAAAAAAGATACTTAAAATGATTCCCCAACCTTTGAATCCCATGCCAAGGATTTCGAAATCGTTGCCAAGGTTAACCACCAAAACCGCCAAGACGAAGTTGATGGCTCTTCGCAGGTTTTGAAAGAACATGATGGCCACACCAAGGGGGGCTTGCCTTTGGGGCTCATGCAGGGCGAGCTTATTCATAGAGAGCGCTCAACTTCGTGATATAATCGCGCACCTTAATGGCATCCTTTTTTCGCAATCCTCGAATATCTAAATCACTCGAAGTTCCACCGGCAGTAAAGACCTTTACCGTAGCTAAGTCGAAAAGTCTTCCTAAAATGCCCTGATTAAACTCGCAATGTTGAACTCGATTTAAGGGCACCGTGGTCATTCTATGGAAAAGCCAGCCACTACGAAAAGAAACATCTTTATCACGAATGGAATAGCCTCGATGTTTAAAACCGACCAATTCGAGTAGTAATATTAGAGCTAACAATCCTAAGATAGGATAGAGCCAATAGCCGAAGTACAGCTTACCAAATAAGCTAATGCTGGCGCCTATACCGCTAAGGGCCAGGAGAAATAAAACTTTACCGGTAATTCGGTAATACAAGTAGTCGCGCTCCAATAAAGTAAAATCGCGTTCTTCCAATCGAGGAAGCTCTTCGACATCAACATTTAAGTTTTGCAATAGCATTTAATATTCTTTCAGATACGAAAAATAGGCCTTCAGTACTTCCGGGCTTTTCTTCCGTGGGGTTTTAATTTCTAATATCTCTAATCCTGCTTGGTCAAAAAATCCAGCAATGACATCTTTCAAAGCTTGCTCATTATCTACCGAGCGGTAATTTATGCCATATAACTTTGCTATGGCCGATAAATCAAGATGATGTTGCGTTTCCTGAAACCTTTCAAACTCCTGCACCTGATCGGGCCCTTTTATAATTCGGAAGATATTACCACCTTGATTATTAATTATAATCAACTTTAAATTCGCAGGCAGCCGGTCGTTCCAAAATGCAGCATTATCGTATTGAAAAGCAATATCACCGCTTATTAAACTAACCGGAGATTTACTCACCGTGGCATGACCTATCGCGGTAGATGTGCTGCCATCAATGCCGCTTGTGCCTCTATTAGCGTAATGGCGAATGCCCGCATCTTGATCAAACAATTGGGCATAACGTATGCCAGCGCTATTGGCACAATGTAAGACGCTATCTTTTGGTATATGCTTTAGTATATAATCGTAGGCCTTTAAATCACTAAAAGGGCAATCCTCAATAAATTTCTGATGAGCCTCCGCCCTTCTACTTTCCAAGTTTAATACTTGCTTAAGCCAATCGTTGGTGTTGCCTTCTATGCTTTGGCTGAGCTTGGTAAAGAACCATGCTGCCTGGCAATCTAAATTTAAACTCAGCTTGTGAAAGGTATCTTTAAATATCTCATCCTCTGTAAAGTGCCAATGCTCAAAACCTTTTGCTTGGCGCAGATAGTTCTTCACCATTTTACTTACTACTTCTCCACCAAGACTAATCAATAAATCGGGTTCCAGCAATTTTGCTTCTTCCTCCTTTAGTGTATTCACCATACGATCGATGGAATGGATGCCAGCAATGTGATTTAAATTGGATATGGTTTCACTTAAGAGCAGATATGGTCGCCGTTCCATAAGCTCCGATAAAGCCTTTTGCAGCGCCGGATCGGGTCGCATTTGCCCAACTAATATCATCGGGCGCTTTGCTTTTTCAAATCTTGACTTTAGTTCTTCAAAGTCCTCATCATTTAAATGGCGTTCCGTTGCTGGCCGCCGAATAATTCGAAATTCTTCGCCCTCCGAATTGAAATCGCCGTAAAGCGGTTCATCAAAAGGCACGTTTATGTGAACGGGACCCTTGTGAAGTTTCAACAAAGCCTCTTGACTAATCCTTAAATTATATTGCTTGGCCAAATCATCTTTTGGTTCGCGAATTAAATTCGCTTCACCTAAAATATGCTTACCGTATAATCCCTCTTGTTGAATAGTTTGCCCGGCGCCCTGGCCTATCCATTCCTTTGGTCTATCTGCGCTTATAACCACCAAGGGAACCTTTTGGTAAAAAGCCTCGGTAACAGCTGGTAAAAAATTGGCGGCGGCAGAGCCACTGGTGCAAATTACTGCCGCTGGTTTTCCATTTTCAAGGGCCATTCCCAAGGCGGTAAAGGCGGCTGCTCTTTCATCGGGAATAGAATAGGTTTCAAAGCCCTCCGCCGTACAGGCTTTAATAAGAGGAGCATTTCTGCTTCCTGGAGCCACCACAAGATGCTGGCAGCCATGCTCCTTTAAAATTCGGGCTAATAAACGAGCGTTATAAAGCGATGAAGTTTTTAGCATATTATCTTAATCCAAGACCTTGAGAATTGTTTGAGCTTTGGCCTCCGTTTCATCCCATTCGTCGATGGCGACGCTTTTAGAAGTAATTCCGCCGCCAAGGTAAAGGGCAAAATTCGATTTAGCTAACAGCTCAGCGCAACGCAAGTTTACCCAAAATTGGGCAGTTGCTTCTGAATCATTGGACCAACCAAAATACCCCGAATAATAGCGTCGATTATATAATTCCTTTTCACTTATCCATTGCTGTGCCCATTCTTTGGGTCTTCCACCAACCGCGGGTGTAGGATGCAATTTATAAAGTAGTTCCGTGAGAGGGAAGCCATCATCAAGCCTAGCTTCGATTAAGGTGTACAAATGTGCCAATGTTCCAGCCTTCTTGATACTTCTATTCTGCGCCCTTACCGACAGTACTCCCTCTTGTTCTTGCAAAAGGCCTAAAATTTCCTCGGTAACTAAGCCTTGTTCATGTTCCTCCTTTTCCGTGAAAGTTCCTCGTTCTTCCCAGGTTCTTGTGCCGGCTAAGCTATCAATCTGTAAAAAACCTTCACTTAGGCGCATCAAATTCTCAGGACTAGCACCGAACCAAGTTCCAAGTTTGGGATGGGAAAAACAATAAACACAGGCATCGGGATATTGATGGTCTAGGTCCCGTAAAATTTCCCAAATTGATTTAGATGATTGTTCCACTCTGAATCGTGAAATCACGACTTTCTCACCAAAGCCTTTTTTAAGGGCTTCAATAGTTTGAGCTAAAAGCTTTATTTGCTGCTCTTTAGCTATTGGACTTTGCGCAACACCTTGGTGGAATTGAAATGCATCGGGCTTTGCTGTTTCGCGCATGGCAACCTTAAGCGGCTGTTTGCTATTAAAATCCACAAAATGGAAGATAGCGTTTGAGCTGCTATCCTCTTCATAATATCTCAAGCTTTCATTTGGTCCTCGGTAGGCTAAAAAAATGTTTGCTTCCAGCATGTTTAGGATTTCCTTTTGGGGATAACCATATTGGTGAGCTTGCAATGCGAAACCAATCGACCTTCTTCATCGCGAATTTCTATTTCCCACAGGTGAGTAGAGCGACCTTGATGAATCACCTTGGCGGTTCCGATAACTTTACCTTCTCGCACCGATCGAACATGATTGCAACTAAGCTCGATGCCAACTACCGAAAATTTACTGCGATCAATAAGCATAAAACTAGAGGCGCTACCAAGGCTTTCCGCCAATGCCGCACTCGCTCCTCCATGTAAAAGGCCGGCTGGCTGATGCACACTGGAATCCACAGGCATCGTTGCTTTCAACATCGGCGGATCCAATGAAACATCCACAAAGTTGATCTTTAAGGTTTCCATCAGGGTGTTCTTATTTCCTGAATTGTAAAGCGCTAATAGTTCCTCCTTCTTCATGGGCATTAATTTCTTAGGCGAATTTAGGGCCAATGAAAATATTTTTGACCTTTAAGCATCAAAACAAATTGAATGAAGGCACCAAAAACAGCGGAGAACGACGCTTCCGTAGAAGAGTTCCTAAAAGCTAACTTAGACGAGAGGCAAAGGGAAGAATCGCTTCAGATTCTGGGAATTTTCAAGAAGATCAGTCCAGATAGCCCCAGAATGTGGGGTGATAGCATAGTTGGCTTCGGGCATTATACTTACAAGTATGCGAGTGGTCACGAGGGTGAGTGGATGCGTGGTGGATTCTCGCCTCGCAAAGGGAAATTTTCCATTTACATTATGAATGGATTTGACGATTATGGATCGCTTTTAGCAAAATTAGGGAAGTATAAAACTGGGAAATCCTGCTTATACATCAGAAGATTAGAGGATATCGACCTTGAGGTCCTTGAATTATTAATAGCCGGGAGCTTTAATTTTATGGCCGAAAAATATCCGCTATAAGCAAAAGGCTCAATGCCGTGGGCTTACTATCTTTGCCCTCCCAAAAAACTAGGGATCATGATCAAAATTACCTTGCCCGACGGCAGCATTAAGGAAGTTCCTGAGGGAAGTTCTGCATTGGACGTAGCGAAAAGCATCAGTCATGGACTGGCTCGAAATGTTTTATCCGCAACATTCAATGGCACCACGGTTGAGGCACAAGACCCCTTACCCGGCGATGGAGCACTTCAGCTTCATACTTGGGAAAGTCCCGAAGGCAAAACAGCTTTTTGGCATTCATCGGCTCACTTATTAGCCCAAACATTAGAGCAATTATACCCCGGCATTAAGCTTACTATTGGTCCGGCCATTGAGAATGGATTTTATTACGATGTTGACTTTAATGGCCATGAATTTGGTGAAGGCGATTTTGATAAAGTCGAAAAAACTATGTTGGATAATGCTAGGCAGAAATCCGAATTTCAATTACATCCAGTAAGCAAAGCCAAGGCATTAGAACTTTACAAAGACAATGAGTTTAAAACAGAACTCATTGAAAACCTTGAGGATGGCACTATCACTTTTTGTGATCACGCGGAGTTTACCGACTTATGTCGAGGCGGTCATATTCCCAATACCGGCTTCATTAAGGCCGTAAAAGTTATGAGCGTAGCGGGCGCCTATTGGCGTGGAAACGAGAATAATCCGCAGTTAACTAGAGTTTATGGTGTGTCTTTCCCTAAGGCCTCCATGTTAAAGGAACATCTCGAACTTCTTGAGGAAGCCAAGAAACGCGATCACCGAAAACTGGGAAAGGAGCTCGAGCTTTTTACCTTTTCAAGAAAAGTTGGCCAGGGCTTACCCCTATGGTTACCCAAGGGAGCTGAATTAAGAGAACGCTTAGAGCAATTTTTAAAGAAAGCTCAACGCACAGCTGGCTACGATCCGGTTATTACTCCGCATATCGGAAACAAGGAACTATATGTTACCAGTGGCCATTACGCGAAATATGGGAAAGACAGTTTTCAGCCAATAAATACCCCAGATGAAGATGAGGAGTATTTATTAAAGCCGATGAATTGCCCTCATCATTGTGAAATTTACAAGAGCTCTCCTCGATCTTATCGCGATTTGCCTATTCGCTTCGCTGAATTTGGAACCGTATATCGTTATGAGCAAAGTGGAGAGTTACATGGTTTAACGCGTGTAAGAGGTTTTACTCAAGATGATGCCCATATCTTCTGTACGCCCGATCAACTAAAAGGTGAATTCCAAAAAGTTATCGATTTAGTACTCTATATTTTTAAAACCCTCGATTTCGAGAACTTCACTGCTCAGGTGTCATTAAGAGACCAAGAGGATCATTCGAAGTATATCGGAAGTGATGAAAACTGGGAAAAAGCGGAAGCCGCCATTAAAGAAGCAGTGGTAGAAAAAGGCTTGGACTATATTATTGAATATGGCGAAGCGGCATTTTATGGTCCTAAGTTAGACTTCATGGTAAAGGATGCCCTTGGTCGTCAATGGCAATTAGGCACCATCCAGGTGGATTATACCCTACCGGAGCGCTTTGAGCTTGAGTATAAGGGATCGGATAATGAAACCCATCGCCCGGTAATGATTCATAGAGCGCCATTCGGTAGTATGGAGCGTTTCGTAGCGGTCTTATTAGAGCATTGTGCTGGAAATTTCCCTTTATGGCTGATGCCCACTCAGATAGCAATTTTGCCGATTTCGGATAAATATCTGGATTATGCAAAGAAAGTTTCAGGATTGCTTAAAAATTACGACCTTCGCGCCCTTATTGACGAGCGGGCAGAAAAAACCGGTCGTAAAATTAGAGACGCTGAAGTTTCCAAAATCCCATACATGTTGATCGTTGGGGAAAAAGAGGCTGCTAATGAAACCGTTTCAGTGCGAAAGCACGGAGGTGAAGATTTAGGAGCCATGGGAATCCAAGAATTGATAAAACTATTGGATGCCCAAATTAGCGAGGAGATTGGAGAATTTGAAGTGTAAAATAAATTTGAACTAAAAAGCTTAATTCTGGCAAAGAGATTTCACCACAGGAGAAGAGGTCCAAGAAGAGAACCTCAAGAGGATAAACACAAGATCAACGAGAAGATCAATTACCCAAACTTAAGGGTGGTTGGTGAAGATGTAGAGCCGAATGTCTATTCCACTAAAGATGCCCTTAAAATGGCCTTGGACCGTGGTTTGGATTTGGTAGTAATCACCGAGAAGGCCGATCCTCCGGTAGCGAAAGTTATCGACTACAAGAAATTTCTTTACGATCAGAAAAAGAAGCAGAAGGAGATTGCCCAAAAGGCCCAAAAAACGGTTGTAAAGGAAATCCGATTTGGACCAAACACGGACGATCACGATTACGAGTTCAAACGCAAGCATGCCGAGAACTTCCTACAAGAAGGAGCTAAGTTAAAAGCTTATGTATTCTTCAAGGGTCGTTCGATTGTGTTTAAAGATAAAGGAGAGATTCTCCTATTACGCTTAGCCCAAGATCTTGAAGATTTGGGTAAAGTGGAAAGCCTTCCAAAATTGGAAGGAAAGCGCATGATCATGATGATTGCGCCCAAGAAATAGTTTTTCAGAAACCGAGATAAAAGCGAATAGCAATGCCAAAAATGAAAACTAAATCCAGTGCCAAAAAGCGTTTTAAGCTTACCGGTACCGGAAAAATTAAAAGAAAGCACGCTTTTAAAAGTCATATCCTTACCAAAAAGGAGACTAAGCAAAAGCGTAACCTCACACAATCTGGTTTGGTTGACAAAGCAGATGAGGCGAACATTAAGCGTCAGCTTACCATTTAAGTATAACGAGAGTTATTAATTAACCCTGGGTAAGGCCCCTAAGAATCGTTTTAGATCGCCTTGCACAAAAAATTAAAAGAAAATGCCAAGATCAGTAAATTCAGTAGCTTCAAGAGCTCGCCGTAAAAAGGTGATGAAGATGGCCAAAGGATACTTTGGACGTCGTAAAAATGTATGGACCGTTGCAAAAAATGCCGTAGAAAAAGGATTAGTATACAGCTACCGCGACCGTCGTACCAAAAAACGTAATTTCCGCAGCTTATGGATTCAGCGTATCAACGCTGGAGCCCGCGAACATGGAATGTCTTATTCCGTTTTTATGGGATTACTTAAGAAAGACGGAATTGAACTTAACCGTAAAGTTTTAGCCGATTTGGCCATGAACCATCCGGAAGCGTTCAAAGCCGTAGTTAATCGAGTAAAGAAGTAATTAGCAATTCGGTTTCTGAAAAACTTAAACCCTGACATTCATCTCGAATCGTCAGGGTTTTTTTTGACTTAATGTCCACCAACTGCCAATAACATAGCTACCCTCCATTGGAATTTGGGCTCTTACCTTCACACCACTATTATGTTCCAATACTCCGATTTGCCCAAAAGCATGGTAGCTAATGGAAAGTAGCTTCCAAGGGCCATCTGGGCTGAGGCGGCAATGCAAGGGTCGAAATAATTGATGCTCCAAGCCCAAGCTCTCTTTTTCCTCCTTACTTAGCGAATTTATTATACCGCTTAGCTCTCCTACCCTTCGATTTTTAGGCCGGTGGTAAATCTCTTCCACCTCAGCAATTTGCAATAATCGCCCTTTGTCGAGAACCGCAATGCGATCACAGAAGCGCATTAAATCGCTCGGCTCATGCCCTACAATAATCAAGGCCTTAGCCAAGTCTACTTCCTCTAAAAACTCTAAGACCTGCTGTTTTAATTGATAATCGAGCTGACTGAAAGGTTCGTCTAATAGTAATAATTCACATTTGCCAATTAAAGCGCAAGCCAAGGCTACCCGCTGCTTTTGACCACCTGATAAAAAACGAATTTTCTGATGTTTAAAGGCTTGCATCTGAAAGGCCCGCAGCATTTTCCCTTTTAAACGGCTTTGTAAACTTTCGCTTAAATGTCGGCCGGCCCTTGCGATATTTTCATCAGCACTGATGCTGGGGTCAAGGTCAAAATCCTGACTCATTAATGAAACCCCAGGATGAAGCTTCAACAAATTGTTTCGTGATTCGTGAAATGGAACCCCATTGAGATGTAATGAACCCTTCCTTGGCAGGATGCGAGCTTGAATAAGCTTTAATAAGGTACTTTTCCCAGAACCGCTTGAGCCTACCACTCCCAAACGTTCATTGGCTAATAATTTGAAACTGACGTTTTTAAGTACCTCTTTATCTTCATAAGCAAAAGAAAGACCTTTAACATTTAGGAGCTTAGAATTTTCTATCATATACCAAACCTTAAGGGCATGTTTATCGTTCCTTTAATGAAGAACAAGTTAATGATGCGATCCTTAAAAATACTCTGTCTCCTATTTATTCTGGGGTCCTGCGCAAAAGATGATGCAGTACCTCTGGTACAGGTGGCTCCAAGCTTGGAAGAACAGATTTTGGACAAAACCCAAAATCAACTTTTCCTTGATGCTTTGGCATGTAGCGACATTGATTTAAATGGACAGGAGTTTACACTTTTAGTGCCCGGTGAAGATGCCTTAAATCAGTTTCTCATCGATTTAAATGCTAAAGATTTTAGCGAGGTAAAACAGAACATTGGAGCAACTTACTACAATGCCTGGTTAGGTTCACATATCTTACCTCAAGCCGTTAAGGTGGAGAATTTACGTACAGCCTTTGTTCCAACTCTAGCAAAGAATTCTGAAAACCAAGATATCTATCTGCACCTTTTGCATAATAAAGGATTACTGCGTATTAATGGGCAATGGATTACCGTCGGCGAAAAGGATCTCGAATTATCATCTGGCATAATACATAGTATTGATCAGGTCTTGTATCCTTCTACTTTAAGTAAGCTTGTGCGCTCTAATATGGCTAATTTTTCGATATTAGAAAGAGCTTTGCGCGTATCCAATTTGGCTTCTATGCTAAATAATGATCAATCTAAATTTACATTTTTAGCACCTAATGATCAAGCCTTTGATGCCTTCTTCCAGGCCAAAGACTGTGGCGACCTAGATGGTTATATAGAAGAATTTGGGGTCTTAAAATTAAAGGAGCTCATAGAAGCGCATTTAATTACTGGCTCTCATAAATTAAGTCAATTGGTGGGCTCTCAGCAAAGCAGTTTAGCCCTAAATGCTGGCTTAAACATTTACCTAGAAGATGGAAATATATTGGTGCAACGCAATGGTTTGGCTAATGCTAAATCGGCACATGTTTTGCTTACTGATATTAGCTCCTTCAATGGTAGCTTAAACATAATAGACGAAGTGTTAAAACTTCCTTAACGATATACGACTCGACTCCAAATGGAGTTTACTAGGAAACCCTAGCGCATTATTAGCTAGGTCCTTTAATAGGAGTAATAGTTTTGTTTGGTTGGTTGAAAAGCCGGATGCACCTCATCAGAGGTTTTGTCCGGCTTTTTTTTGTTTCCGATTCAATAAATCTATTCAAAATTACCGTTTATCGAATCTTAAGCTCTTGATCATGAAGTATCTGTGATATTTATCACATCAATTTAATGGATATGAAAAAAGCAGCCTCCCTCCTAGCCCTCTACTTAGTTTTGGCCTCTTGCCAGAAGGATGAGAATAGTACTCAAGCCCCAGCAGCAGCTACTAATTTTAGTGAACTAACTGTGCCCGTTGATTTTAATTGGACTGCTGGCGAAAAAGCTCAGATTGAAATTAGCCTTAAAGTTCCTGAACTACTTCCATTAAGTTTAGATGGATCTTTCATTTATATAATTAATGCTGCTGGCGAGCGCGTGGCGATTGAAAAAATCAACGCTGCCCATAAAGCATCCTTCAACATTACTTTGCCTAGCAATCCTCAAGGCTATAAATTTAGCTTACCTGCAACTGGTGAGGAATGGCCATTGGAATTAAGCGAACAAGTGGAACTTAATCTACAAGAGCCTTTAGATAATCTTAACCTCAATGCCAAAACGACGCTGGCTAAAGGCGCCATGGCAAATCCTCCCGGTACCAATATGTTTGGCAATGCCGGCTTTGAAAACAACATTGTTTATAGCAACCAAGGTTACCCTTATGATCCAACCACCGGAACGGTAGATGACGGAAAGTGGTATGTGGCTGATAACGATTGGAATGCTGCTACCGAAAACGGATCAACCGTTTTTAAAGCCGCTGCTAACCGTTGGACACACTTATGGCAACTACATACGGTAAATCCGGGTGATAGCATCCATATCACTGCCGACTGGGATGGTACCACTAGAGCCTACCTCTTCTTTTATGCTGATGCTAATTCTACCAGTCCAATATCTTACGAGTATATTCCCTTCGCAGCAGGCAGTGACGTAATAAGTTCTATAGTACCTCAAAATGCCACCGTAGTTTCAGCCTTATTTAATTTAAGAGATAATGCCTGGATTGATAATACCTTTTTAAGCAATCCCCCTGCTATTACTGATACCGATGGCGACGGTGTAGCGGATGATCAAGATGATTTCCCGAATGACCCTAGCCGTGCCTACCTTACCTTTTATCCTGCTGCTGGTCGTCAGACAATAGCTTTTGAAGATATGTGGCCGGTACAAGGCGACTATGACTTTAATGATATGGTGGTAAGCATAGAAGCTGACCTTATAAAGGATGCCTCTGGAAATTGGGTATCGGCAGAGTATAAAATTGCCCTCGACGCCTTTGGTGGTGGAATTGAAAGCGGCTTGGCGCTTCGCCTACTTGATGGCAATAAGAACACTATGTCCAGTATTATTTCTTCAGTAAGCGGAAATGCCAGTTTAGATCAAGATGTAACAAATGGCATCATCATATTTAACGATCCTGATGACGTGCGTTCCCAATATTATAATAATACCGAGGCCGGTTTAATTCGCACACCAGACACGATTAGCTTCACCATCAACTTTGGAGCAAATAATGGAGCAGCATTTAGCCCAGATTTCTACATCTTTCATAGAGAAGAAAGAGGTCGCGAAGTTCACTTAGTTGGTTTTTCCGGAACTGCCGCGGCAGATGCAAGTTTGAATAATACCGGCGATGATGTAAATGGCAGCTACCAAACCGTTAACGGTTTACCTTGGGCAATGGATTTAGTGCTCGATGGAGAAAACTTTCAGCACCCTTACGAGAAAATTGACATGATTAGCGCCTATCCCCAATTTAGCAATTGGGCAAGCAGCGGCGGCAGTGCTAATACAGATTGGTATCAAAACCCAACTCTAGGAGATATTGTAGATCTCCTGCTGTAAAGACTTTTATTGATTATCCATTAAGGAGCCCTCTTTCACAAGGGGGCTCTTTTCTTTTACACTGAAATACAGAGCACTAGCTATTTCATTGGCAGGATTGGTCCTTATACCTAAGCGAAAACGCATCAAAATACCTTTCATCTTAACATTTCGACGGCTTATCGATTTATTACAGCCCTAGACCCTGAAAAATAGACATTTGAGTATTCAAACAAAAGATATAGAGCGTTATGAAAAAATTAATCACCCTTATTTCAGCAGGTCTCGTTTTGGCCTCCTGTTCTAATGACACCGAAGAAGTTGTTGCTGCAGCCCCAATGGCTCAGAACTTTAATGAGCTTGTTGCACCAAGCAACTTTAATTGGAGTAACAGTATTTCTGCAAACATGGAAGTTCAATTTGATAAGAACTTGCATAAAGACATCGAGCTCCAGGGAGCAGAGATTTTAATTTTAAACTCAACTGGTGATCGCATTGCTAGAGAAATTATTAAATCCAATAAGGCAGAATTTAATATTAGCCTTCCGGCATCAGCCAGTGGATATCAATTTCACCTTCCGGCGACTGGAGAGTTTTGGCCTTTAGAAGTTTCTGAAAAAGTAAGCTTAAGCCTTAGTGATCCTTTTGATCTTGAAAGCGCGGCCTTTTCTAAAAGAGCCCTAGGTAAAAATCGTATGAAGCAGGCAAACATGAGTGGGATCAATGCCTTTGCTAACAGCGATTTTGAAACCACAATCCTAAATTCAAACATTGCCGTGGGTAACACCTTTATGCCTTACCATAGCGGTTTAAATAACCAATGGAAGACATATACCAATAAGTTTACTCAAACCAATGTAAACGGAACTTTAGGCTTTAAAGCCACCGGTAGCAATTGGTTTTGGCAAAATCATAGCGTTAGTGCTGGCGATAGCATTTTTATTAATGCCGAAACTGGTGGAAGCTCTTTTAGCTACGTATATGTATTCTTCTTTGCCAATCAAAATTCTTCCAGTTGGTTAAGCTACCAACGTGTGGATCTTAACAGTTTCCCTGAAGGAGTAGCTACCATTGTTCCAAATGGTGCCACCGTAGCAACAGGATTGTTTTACCTTGGAAATGGCCAATGGGTTGATAATGCATTTTACAGCAACAGCCCGGCAGTTACTGATGCGGATGGAGATGGAGTTTCTGATGATCAGGATGATTTCCCGAATGACCCTAGCAAAGCTTATTTAAGCTACTACCCTAACAGCGGTCGTCAGACTATTGCATTTGAAGATATGTGGCCAATTCGTGGCGATTACGACTTCAACGATGTAATTATAAATAGTAAAATGACCTTAGTGAAAAATGCTGCCAACGAATGGGTTTCTGCAGAAGTTGAATTAGCCTTAGACGCCTTTGGTGGTGGCATTGAAAATGGATTAGCCATTCAGCTAGTAAATGGAAGCAAAGCAGCCATGAGCAGTATGAATATTAGCGTGAGTGGAGATGCTAGTTTAGATCCCAATGTAAACAATGGAATTATTGTTTTCTCTGATCCAGATGAGAAGCGCAGTAGCTATTATACCAATACAGAAGCAGGTTTAATGGCCACTCCAGATACGGTACGCTTTACCATTAACTTCGGCTCTAATAACGGAACATCTTTCATTCCAGATTTTTACATCTTCCAAACTGAAGATCGTGGAGTTGAAGTACATCTTCCAGGTTTTAGCGGAACTTCTCAGGCGGATGCCAGCCTATACAACACTGGTGATGATGTAAATGGAAGCTACCAAACGGTAACTGGTCTTCCATGGGGGATGGAGCTTGTATTACCAGAAGGAACTAGCTTTAAACACCCTTACGAAAAAATTGATATGATTTCGGCTTATCCTCAATTCTCAGCTTGGGCCGCCAGCGGCGGTGCTAGCAATAGCGATTGGTATTTAAACGGGATACTCGGAAACCTCGTAGACCTAGGACTTTAATAAGCCCTAACAACAACCAAATGGAAGCCCCGGCATTGCTGGGGCTATTCCCATAACAAAAGGTAAAAGCTCCCTAAACGCTCGGAGCTTTTACCTTTTCCTTTTATACTCCTTTCAATGTCATTGGCTTACAACAATTTACTAATTTCGTATACGGAAGGACAATGGGATTGGATACCAGTTTTGGATCCATATTTATCTCACAATTAGGAATATATAGTAAGGAGCGCTGAAGGTCTATGATTTTTAACGCTTCAACGAAATACTTGATGCTTTAAGAATCGGTTTATCGACTTTTAAATCGTCAACCAAAAGATATTGAGTCATGAAAAAGTCAATTTTCATTTTAGCAACAGCTTTGTTGTTCGCAGCTTGTTCTCAAGATGAGGATAGCAATCAAGATGCACCCGTAGCGCAAAGCTTTGACGAATTGGTGGTTCCATCTAATTTTGAATGGAGCAATAGCCTTTCCGACTATATCGAAGTTAGTTTTGATAAAAGCCTAAATCGCGATATTGAATTACAAGGAAGCGAACTGTGGGTAGTTGATGCGAGTAATCAGCGTGTAGCTCGTTCGCTTGTAAAAGATGATAAAGCGCGAATTAATGTGGCCCTGCCTAGCATGTCGGAGGGATATCAATTCTATTTAACCGCCACAAAGGAATACTGGCCATTAGAAGTTAAAAACAAAGTAAACCTCGCCCTGAGTGATCCCTTCGATATCACTGATCTTAACTCTTTTAAAGCGAAAGGAAATATTCGCAGAGCAAAAGCCTCAATGGCAAGTGCTAACCTTCTGGCCAATCCAGGTTTTGAAACAGCGATTCCCGCTTCAAACCAAAGCGTAGGTCCATTCTCACCCTATAATAGCGGCGTAAATAATACTCAATGGAAAACCATTGATGCGGATTTTAGTCAACCTACGGTTAATGGCTCCACCGTTATTAAGGCAGACAATGGCGAATACACCTACTTCTGGCAAAATCATACCGTTAGCCCGGGTGATAGTATTTTCTTAACTGCCGATTTTAATGGCGCATTTGCTTACGCCTACGTATTCTTTTGGCAGCATCAAAATTCTTCCAGCTGGTCGAGCTATCGCAGAGTTGATCTTAATAGTGATGCCAATGGCGTACAGATGGTGGTTCCAGCAGGCGCAACCGTTGCCAGTGGACTGTTTTACATTTATAATAACACTTGGATCGATAATGCTTATTTCAGCAATACTCCGGCTGTTACAGATGCCGATGGAGATGGTGTTGCCGACGATCAAGATGACTTCCCCAATGATGCTACTAAAGCTTACTTAAGCTACTATCCTAATAGCGGTCGTCAAACGATTGCCTTTGAAGACATGTGGCCGGTAAAAGGTGACTACGACTTTAATGACATGATTGTAAATAGCAAAATGACTTTAATTCAAGATGCTAGTAACAATTGGGTTTCTGCAGAAGTAGAAATTGCATTAGACGCCTTTGGTGGTGGTATCGAAAATGGATTAGCAATTCAATTAGTAGATGGCAACAAAGCCACTATGAATAATATGAATATTAGTGTGAGCGGGGATGCAAGTTTAGACCCTGATGTAACTAACGGTATAATTGTATTCTCTGATCCCGATGCGATTCGTAGCGACTATTATACCAATACCGAAAATGGTTTATTCGCCACGCCAGACACAGCACGCTTTACCATAACTTTTGGCAATAATAATGGTACTGCCTTTATTCCAGATTTTTACATCTTTCAAACCCTAGATCGAACTTTGGAGGTGCACCTTCCTGGTTTTGCTGGAACTTCCAAAGCCGATGCTAGTCGCAATAACACTGGCGATGACGTGAATGGAAGCTTCCTAACCACCAATGGACTACCCTGGGGAATGGAGCTCATACTTCCTGAAGGAAGCAGCTTTGAACACCCTTACGAGAAAACGGATATGATTACGGCCTACCCTCAATTTAGTATTTGGGCTTCTAGTGGCGGAAGTAGCAATGCCGACTGGTATCAAACACCAAGCATAGGCAACGTAATTGACCTTACAAACTAAGATCTTCACAAAACAAACAATCATAAAAAAACCGCTTCCTTTTAAGGAGGCGGTTTTCATTTTATGAATACGCTTTGTTTAATCAATGCCAAATTGCCGCAAATGATGCTCCGTATGCTTCTTATGAAGCTGTAACCATTGACGCCTTGTTAATCGTCCAAACACAGGATGATTCTGGCTAAAACGAGGATTGTTTTCATAATGCGAAAGCATGGCCACCATCTCTTTTAAGACCAAAAGCTTCATTTCATCCAAATCATCTTCTATTGCTTCAATGTCCGCATATTCCCTTGGGATTTCAGCACCCGGTAAGATGGGTTTGTCGGAAGCTAAAAAAGCTTGCGCTCGTTCTATATGCTCCTCTGGCGTTCTTACTTCTATATCGCCTTGGGAGTAGCTCAAAACAAATGCTTTACGCAGATGATCTAGCATTTGAATTACGTTCATTTCACCAAAACGAGCTTTCGCATCTGGCTCAAGTGCTTTTAACTTCACCGGGAAATCTAAGAGAAGGTAGCGATGTAAATTCTTCATGATTCAATTATTTCAAGCTTTATCAAATTATGATCCGCGGTTTTGGGTAGTCCAGGTCGATTATTATTTACCGTAACCTTAAAGGTTTTTGGCTTTACTCGTTTCGACCGTAAAACCCGCTCAATGGTGGACGCTCTTTGGGCACTTAGCTTCTTATTATCAATATTGTCGTAAATGAAGAATTCATACCTAAAACCTTCCGATTCTTTGAACATGTTCGCTATTAAGCCCAACATAAAATCACCCGTTGGACTTAAGCGTGCGGTACCGCCAATAAAATTAATACTCATTACCGGGGCCTCCACTCTAATCCTATTCTTGGCCTTGGCTTCCACTTTAGATGAGCTATTATAAAGAACAGCCACCTCTACCCTTCTATTTAAGGCTCTCGAAACTTCATCAACTTCATCGAACAAGGGTGATTTATTGCCAAAGCCTTTGTACTCTAATCGCAATTTGGAAACGCCGTTGGCAATCAAGAAATCATAAACCATCTTGGCCCTAGCCACGGAAAGTTGAAAATCATTACTGCAACAAACATGACCTTCAAGTGAAATCTCTAGGTCTGGATTTCTTTGCATTACCAGTAAAAGCTCTCGCAATTCATCCATGCTATGCCACATGGGGATAGCTTGATTTCCAACAAAGTTCAAATTAGCTAAACGAACCTTATCCCCGGTTTTCAGCACTTGCTCACTCAGCTTTCGTTCTGGGTCGGGCAAAATGGAAAGATCAACCGTGAATTCAATTTCCACCCTTCGATTTTTAAATCGCTCTTCTGGGGCATTGGAATAACGGGGTTGCTCTTCCCCGTAAAAATCGGTTACAACCAATTGAGGATCTAAACCCTTATACACCAAATACTGCAATACCGTTTGCACCCTTCTTTTTGAAAGGGCACGGTTATAATCAATATCGGCCAAGCTATCAGTGTGTCCGTAGAGCTTCACTTGTTTAGTAATCGACATGGGGTAGTACTGCAAAAGGGAGTCTACCCTTTTCTTTTGAGAGCTACTAAGTTGATCACTATCTAATTGAAATCGAAGCTCAAAACTAACCACGCTATCATTCTGAGCGCTTAAGTTGAGTAGCCCGAATCCAATCAATAATAAAGCAAAATAAAGGGCTTTGTGCATATTACTTCATTGGCACTCTCGCCAATACATTTTCCCATGCCAATTGCAGTTCCACTCCTTCCGATTGTACTAGGCTAATGGTGAATGTTTCAATAATATTGGGGGTAGTTTCCTTGTAAACGGTAGTAGTTAAAACATCGTATTCGGCTTCTCTACTCGCCTCAGCTTCCCAATTTACGCCCCATCCAGGAATGTTGGAATTCCAAATAAACTGCCATTCTGTTTCTCCAGGAATCGTCCAAAGCGAATAGGTGCCAGCCGGCAAGGTTTGCCCATCAATTTCTAAATCCGTTTTAGTAGTAAAAGTTGTAGCCTCGTTGGCTCCGGTGCGCCATACTTTGCCATAAGGAACTAATTCCCCAAAAATGGTACGGCCCTTTACCGATGGGCGATTGTAAAAAATGCTAATGTCATATTGCTCCTGCTTAAAGGAAACATTTCCTTCTGGCGACATCTTCTTGGTATTAGATTTCATCCATTGGAAGGCTAGAAAAAGCACTAATGCTATTGCGGCCAGACTAATTAAGATCCACTTTACAATTTTCATCTTTAAATTTTGGTCTAATTTACAAACTCAGAAAGGCCTAAGGTAATTTTTAGCGCTCATTTTAAAGCGCTCTTGAAAATTGAACTCTTTGATCCTTTGGAATTCCCTAACCATCTGCTCCTGATGTTAATCTTCAATCTGAAAATAGATCTGGCGGTAGGAGATCCAATTGGTAAAAATAAAGTCCAAAAAAAATCCCAGCTTCCGTTTGGAAACTGGGATTTGAAATCTAAAACCCAATATATCCTTAAAGGAGGCCGTTGGTTTTACGAACAGCTTCCGCTGAATTTGTTAATTCTGATTTTTCAGTTTCATCCAAATCAATCTCAACAATCTTTTCAATTCCATTAGCTCCAATTAAAGCTGGAACACCAATGCAAATGTCATTTAAGCCAAATTCCCCTTCCAAAAGACAAGAACAAGGGAACATTTTATGAGCATCAGTAGCAATAGCGTGCACCATTGCCGCTACCGCCGCACCTGGAGCATACCAAGCAGAAGTACCTAATAACTTGGTAAGCGTTGCGCCTCCAACTTTGGTTGCCTCTTTAACTTCCTGCATGCGGTCCTCAGAAATAAAGGCCGAAACCGGAACAGAGTTACGAGTCGCTAAACGGGTTAATGGAATCATACCGGTATCGCTATGCCCGCCAATTACCATTCCATCAATATCACTAATTGGAGCTTCAGTTGCTTCTGCTAAGCGGTACTTAAAGCGAGCCGAATCTAAAGCTCCACCCATACCAATGATGCGGTGCTTCGGTAGGCCAGTTGCCTGATGCGCTAAATAGGTCATGGTATCCATAGGATTGGAAACCACAATGATGATTACTTCTGGGGATTCTTTAATAAGATTCTCCGCCACTGTTTTTACTATACCAGCATTGGTGCTAATAAGCTCTTCACGAGTCATGCCCGGCTTTCTGGGAATACCGGAGGTAATTACAGCAACATCGCTATTTGCGGTCTTACTATAGTCGTTTGTGCTACCAGTAATTTTGGTGTCGAAACCATTTAAGGACGCCGTTTGCATTAAGTCCATGGCCTTACCTTCTGCAAAACCTTCTTTGATGTCTACTAAAACCACTTCAGAGGCAAAATCCTTCATGGCAATGTATTCCGCGCAACTAGCACCTACGGCTCCTGCACCAACAACGGTAACTTTCATACTTTTTTGAGATTTGAGTTTAACTAAAAGGCAAAATTAAGAAGCAGGGCGCGAATAAAGGCTGCAGCGCCCTATTTTTTAGTCTAGTTCAGCACATTACCTTTTATAAGGAACTCACACTTGAAAGTGAAGCTGTGATCTTGAGTTAAAAACTCATCAGTAACACTGCGGGTGGAAATCACAATTTCATCCGCTTTAATATAGTCTTGAAACTGACGATTACTAGTAGTTAATACCAAGGTATTGGTAGTTTCATCGGGCACGGGATCTGCAAAAGCCAAGACCAATGGATCTAAACCTTCCGCCTCAATTGAGATTTCAACCGATTTTAAAAAGGAAAAATCCTCTTCCGATGGATTGTCTAAAACCAATTCGGCATAATCCATTGTTACGCTAGTTATTAAATTGGCGGCAGTATTATTATTGGCAAAGGCTTGGCTCGACTGAGTAGTTACTGGTGGGCCTTCTAAATTTATGGGGAAGTTTACCCCAATACTGCTATCGATGGAAAATTGCTGCTCATACTTTAATCGGAAGCTCACCTCGTTTTCGCCTCTAGTGCAAGAGTTGAAGGTAAATGCGAGAATGATGAATAAAAATAATTTGCGCATAATCTTTTCTATAAATACGAATTAATCAATTAGTCGGTTTGCTATGATGCTAGCTTACCCTCAATTCCCAGTGCTTGAATGGGCTCGAGTTCCCACTCTTTGAAGGGCTCGATAATATAGCGTTTGTCATAAACCTGACCATCCACATAAAAGCTCAACCAAATGCGATTGTAAAAACTTAGTACCGAAGGATCCACTGTTTCAACCTTAATCGATTGTTCTGCTTCTACCTTTTCAAAAAAGTGACGCAGTTTAGATGTTTTGCGGCCTTTGCCCGACTCTTCTTCCGACGCTTCCGTCATAAGCAAGACATTCTTCAAAGAAACCTCCTTTGAATTAATCAGATAAAGGTAAAAGGTGCTTTCTCCGTTGTCTTCAGGTGTTTTGGCAATTGCCACTTGCACCCCAGTTACAGGATCAAATTTTAAATCTTTTAACATGGCCGCAATTTCGCAAACAAAATAGGCCTATGCTAGTTATTTGGAAAAATCTATGAAGGAAGCAGACATCGATAGAATCATTGAAATGGCCTGGGAGGATCGCACTCCCTTCGACGCCATTCAAATTCAGTTTGGCTTAAAAGAGCAGGAAGTTATAGAGTTGATGCGCAAGGAAATGAAAGCCTCCAGCTTTAGAATGTGGCGAAAACGCGTTCAAGGCCGTGCCACCAAACATCGTAAAAAACGGGGCGAAGAGATTAATCGCTTCAAATCCAACAATCAAAGAAATATCGCTTAGTCTTAGGCTCTCGCTTTTCAAAAAAAAAGCTGAGCCCTAGCTCCTTCTTCTCGCTTATTTTCTCTTAATTTCGGTTACTGTATGAATATGACTGAAGCCGAACTCGAAGCGGAAGAAAAGGAAATAAAAGATCGTTTTAAGCAGCTCTTAAAATCGATGAAAGATCGCATGGACGACGACGACCGCGATCTAATTAAACGTGCCTTTAATTTGGCGCGCGATGCCCATGCCGATGTGCGCCGCAAGTCGGGAGAGCCCTATATCTTTCATCCTATTGAGGTGGCCCGGATTGTAAGCGAAGAAATTGGCTTGGGACCAAAGTCTGTTGCTAGCGCATTAATCCATGATGTTGTTGAGGATAGCGACTATACCCTAGAAGACATAGAACGACTTTTTAATGAGGATATAGCAAAAATCATTGATGGCCTAACGAAGATTAGTGGCATCTTCGATATGGATATCAGCCAACAGGCGGAGAATTTCCGTAAAATGCTTTTGACTTTATCCGATGATATTCGGGTGATTCTAATAAAGCTTGCAGACCGCCTGCACAATATGCGGACCTTGGATTCTATGCCTCAGCATAAGCAATTAAAAATTGCATCTGAAACCCTATACCTCTACGCTCCGCTCGCTCATCGAATTGGACTTTACAATATAAAAACAGAGCTTGAGGACCTGAGCTTAAAGTACACTGAGCCCGAAGTTTACCGCGATATAATCCTTCGATTAAAGAGTAGTGAAAATGAGGCGCATCAATATCTTAGTGATTTCAGCGATTTTCTGAAACAATATTTAAAAGGAGAAGGATTTGACTTTGAAATAAAGGAACGCACTAAAAGCATTTACAGCATTCGAAAGAAGATGTTGAGCCAGGGCGTTGGCTTCGATGAGATTTATGACAAATTCGCCATTCGCATTATTGTGCACTCCACCTCTGAAACGGAGAAATCGGATTGCTGGCGAGTTTATTCGATTGTAACAGATCATTTTAGGCCCAATACTGAAAGGTTACGGGATTGGATTTCAGCTCCAAAAGCCAATGGTTATGAAAGCCTGCATACTACCGTTATGGGGCCTGATGGACATTGGGTCGAAGTTCAAATTCGATCTAAACGAATGGATGAAGTAGCCGAGCGAGGCTATGCGGCCCATTGGAAATATAAGGAAGATTCATCGGGTCAATCCAAATTAGATCAGTGGATTAACCGCATCCGGGAAGTACTTGAAAACAACGAAGGCTCGGCGGTTGACTTTGTAGATGAGTTTAAAATGAATCTCATGGCGGATGAGATTTATCTCTTTACGCCGAAAGGGGATTTAATGATCTTACCCTCAAGCTCTACGCCGCTTGATTTTAGTTTTAATATTCATACCGATGTTGGTTTAAAAACCTTAGGCGCTAAGGTTAATGGTCGCTTAGTACCCTTAAACTATCGTTTAAAAAGTGGCGACCAAGTAGAAATTATTACCTCTCAAAAACAGAAACCAAAAGAGGACTGGTTAAATTATGTAGTTACCAGCAAGGCCCGCAATAACATAAAGAGTTCCTTAAAAAGTGAGCGCAAAGAAATAGCAGCTGATGGAAAAGTAATTCTAGAACGAAAGCTCAAGTATATAAAAGTTAAGCCCAGCAAGAATCTGATCCAGGAAATGGTGAAGTACTTCAGACTAAAAAATAGTTCTGAGCTTTACTATAAGGTTGGCATGCGGATTATTGATAATGCGCAGCTGAAGGAATTCATGCGGGATCAAAATCAAGGGTTCTACTCCTATCTGCGCAAGCGAATAATTGGGAGATCTAAAAATGATCTTAACAAAGCCAAGAAAAAAGAGAAGGAAGCTCAGGAAAAGGAAGGCCAAAAATTTGTTGTTTTTGGGGCAGATGAACAGGAGCTCGATTATAAAATTGCCAAATGTTGCAATCCCATTCCCGGTGATGATGTTTTTGGTTTTGTAACCGCAACCGAAGGGATTAAGCTGCATCACAAGAATTGTCCAAACTCCGTTTACCTTCAATCTAATTTTGCCCAGCGCATATTGCGAGCAAAATGGGTTAGCACCAAGAAAAAAGAGTATTCTTCTGTTTTGGTTATTCGAGGAATTGACACCGTGGGCCTTGTAAACCAGGTGACTCAAATTATTTCCAATGATTTAAATGTAAATATTCGCAGTATTAACATAGCCGGAGATGACGGAGTGTTTGAAGGTTTAATAACGGTGGTGGTGCAGGATAAACTCCACTTAGAAAAGGTATTTGAACGACTGCGAAAAATCGAAGGCGTGTCATCCGTAGAAAGACGTTTTGCTGAGCGAGATTAACTATCTTCGCCAATTGTTTTAGGCTATGAATGAGCAGGAATATGCGACCGTAAAACAGGTATTCACAGACTATCTGGAAAAAAATAAGCAGCGAAAAACCCCAGAGCGCTATGCGATTCTGCAGGAGATTTATGAAAATGAAGAGCATTTTGATATTGAGTCGCTTTACATTTTGATGAAAAATAAAAACTATCGGGTTTCGCGTGCTACCTTGTACAATACGATCGAGCTTTTATTAGACTCGAAGCTAGTTCGTAAACATCAGTTTGGGCAAAACCAGGCTTATTACGAGAAATCCTTTTACAACAAACAACACGACCATATTATTTTAACCGATACCGGTGAGGTTTTAGAATTTTGCGATCCTCGGATTCAGCAAATCAAAGAAACCGTTGCCGAAATCTTTGGCATTGAGATAAACTCGCATTCGCTTTACCTTTATGGTAACCGAATTGCAGAACAAGAGGCATCCAATTCCGAAACATCAAATCAAGCTAAATAAGTAGCAAACTTTCATGAAGGTAGACGTACTACTAGGCCTCCAATGGGGCGACGAAGGCAAAGGGAAAATTGTTGATGTACTTACGCGTAAGTACGATATCATTGCACGTTTTCAAGGCGGACCAAATGCGGGACACACCTTGGAATTTGATGGCATAAAACACGTTTTGCATACCATCCCCAGTGGGATTTTTCACAAAGGCATAAAAAACCTTATCGGCAATGGTGTGGTAATTGACCCAAGCATATTTTGTAAGGAGCTGGCCGCATTAAAAGAACATAAGGTAGATGTTAAAGAGGCCCTGCTCATCAGCCGAAAGGCGCATCTTATTTTACCAACGCATCGCATTTTAGATGCCGCTTCGGAGGCCGCAAAAGGCAAAAATAAAATTGGCTCTACCCTTAAAGGAATCGGCCCAACCTACATGGACAAAACCGGTAGGAACGGCTTAAGAGTTGGCGATATTGAATTGGAAGATTTTAAAGAACGCTACGATAATCTTAAAGCCAAACATGCCCAGCTTCTGTCGCATTACGAGTATGACTATGAAACGCAATTGGCAGAATTAGAGCCGGCGTGGTTTGAGGCTATCGATCAAATACGCAGCTTAACATTAATTGATTCTGAACACTATTTGCATACCGCCTTAGCAGAAGGAAAAAAGGTATTGGCAGAAGGGGCTCAAGGTTCCTTGTTGGATATCGACTTTGGCTCCTACCCTTTTGTTACTTCAAGCACTACAACCTGCGCGGGAAGCTGCACGGGATTGGGTATCGCCCCCAATAGAATTGAAAGAGTTTTTGGGATTTTTAAGGCTTATTGTACCAGGGTTGGCTCCGGGCCATTCCCCACCGAGCTCTTTAACGATGACGGTAAATACCTGCAAGAGAAGGGTCATGAATTTGGAGCAACAACAGGCAGACCACGTCGTTGTGGATGGTTAGATATTCCCGCCCTTAAATATGCGGTAGCCATAAACGGGGTTACCAATCTTATAATGATGAAAGCCGATGTAATGAGCGGTTTTGATACGATTAAGGTTTGTACAAAGTATCGTTATAAAGGAGCAGAAATTGAGCATTTGCCTTACAGCATAGACGAATCCTTAATTGAGCCCGTTTACGAGGAGATTCCCGGTTGGAAAGAAGATTTAACTGGTTTAGATAATTTGGAAGATGCGCCTAAAGCATTAAAAGACTATTTAAACTATGTGGAGCAAAAAATCGGCGTTCCCATTAGTATTTTATCCGTGGGGCCCAATCGTACCCAAACTATTGAGCTTGAAAAATTACCGCTTTAAGTATAGTTTCCTATTCTTGATTTTAGTCGCCACCTGCAGTTTTGGACAGGAGGCTAAGAAGACGAAAAAAATTAATATCCGTCATTCGGACAAGGGATATTATAGCAAAGCAGAAGGAAAGCAGCGCTTAATTGGTGAAGTTGTTTTTGAGCATGAAGGGGCATTAATGTATTGTGATTCCGCCTGGCTCTACTCAGCGGAAAACAGGATTAAAGCTTTCCGTTCAGTTCGCATTAATCAGGGTGATACCCTTCATTTACGTGGCGATCAGTTAGATTATTCAGGCGAAAGCCGGCAGGCCCTAGTAACGGGCGAAGAAGTGGTTTTAGAAGACACTGAGATGACTCTAACTACCGATAGGCTGCGACTGGATAGAAATACCAACATTGCTTACTATACCACCGGAGGTCGGGTGGTTAATGATGACAATACTCTTTACAGCGAAGAGGGTTACTACAATAGTAATTACAAGGTATTTAGCTTTAAAGATTCGGTGGTTTTAAATAATCCCGATTATGTGATTAATACCGATACCATGGATTATGATAGCGAGGCCCATGTCGCTTACTTCTTTGGTCCCACCACTATATTTAGTGATAGTAGCAAAATTTACTGTGAAAACGGGCGCTACAATACCGATCTCAATATTGCCCAGTTTAATAAGAACGCCTACATCTATGATGGTCCGCGTTTTTTAACCGGCGATAGCCTCTACTATGAACGGGATGGAGAATATGGCGAGGCTTTTAGAAATGTATTGATTCACGATACAGTGGATAATTACCTAATTACAGGGAATTACGGCGAGTATTTCGGGACTAAAGATTCGGCTTATGTTACCGAAGATCCGCTTTATACTGTGGTAGATGAAGAAGGTGACTCCCTCCATGTCCACGGCGATACCCTTTACTCCAGCATGGTGAGCGATAGTTTAGGAAATGAATTCCGACGATTGCTAATTTTTTATGAGGTACGCTTTTTCCGCAAAGACATGCAAGGAAAATGCGATTCCTTGAGCTATTCCACTACCGATTCTACATTTAAGATGTACCGCGACCCCATTGTATGGGATGATTCGACCCAAATTACTGGAGACACGATTTACCTACTTACCAAAAATGATCAACCAGACACTTTAAAAGTACTGAGCAATGCCTTTATGGTTAGTCGCGCGGATAGCATTAGGTACAATCAGGTAAAAGGTCGCCTGATGATTGGCAATTTTCAAAAAGGGGAATTGCGTAAGGTCTATGTAAATGGCAATGGTGAAGCGGTATATTATCCCAAGGAGGAAGATGGTGATTACCTGGGAATGAACCGCAGTATCTGCAGTCGAATACTAATAAGGCTAGTGAACAGTGAAGTTAAAAGACTAACCTGGATTGGAAAGCCTGAGGGGGTGATGCACCCCATGGATAAAATTCCCAACGATCGAAAAACACTAGAAGGTTTTAGTCCGCGTTTTGATGAACGCCCTCTAAACAAAGTCGATCTTTTTAAATGAAAGCCCTTGCTTTATATCTGCTTATTGGCCTCAGTCCCATTTTTGTAAAAGGACAGCCAAATCTTGATGTCGAAATAAACCCCAGGAACTTTCAACCCAGATTATTAGCCTACGCCATTTTTGAAGAAACAAATCACGCTCGTGATTCATTGGGCTTTAGTAAATTAAACAACGACCCCGTTTTAGATACCGCTGCCAATTATCAAGCCTATCGCATGCATCAGGAATTGGCCATGCAACATAGCTGGCGCCGAGATGCACGATTTGGAAACCTTGGAAAGCGAATTAAGGCTTTTGGAGGTGGTTTTCGGGGCATGGGTGAAAACATTGCACGTACCTTTATCCTTAATGTAGGAGACGGAGAGTACTATTTTATAGATGAGCGCGGTATGCCGATGGATAAATTCGGAAATCGCATCTTAAATAAGACCTATCGTCAACTTGGTAAAGAAGCAGTAAGGGATTGGTTAAACTCTCCCGGACACCGTGCCAATTTACTGGGAGCCTTTGATTTTCTGGGGGTTGGAGTTTCTCCATTGGTTCCACTTAAAAAAGGCCCTAATTTTGATGTATACCTGTGCCAAAACTTTGGAACAAAATGAAAAAACTTTTAGCGCTCCTCCTCAGTCTTACCACCCTAGGTGCAACCGCACAAATTCGATTCCTTCAAGTTGGAGATATTGAAGATTACGAATTGGTTTTAAAAAGTGCCCGTCAAACCAATCAAATGTTACTCGTTGCCCTGCATGATGGCAGCGGTAATTTTAGAAAAATGTATTCGGATGGGATTTTTGATAATCCCGGTGTTCAGCAAAATGCTACCCCCTATCTAAAAATGGCTATCAACATTCAAGAGCCAATGGGCGCGCGCTTCTCCCAAATTTTTTCCATTTCCGAGTTTCCTTCTTTTTTCCTCATGAATGATCAAGAATTTGTGGTGGATGTTTTAGAAGGTTATCAATCAAGTAATGATTTGCAAAAAGCACTTGGAGACGCTAGTAAAGAACCTTACCGCTACGATAGTCTTTTGGTTAAATACAATCAGCATAGCCTAAGCGATAAGGAGTGGATAGAAATTTTAGAATTATATGCCTTAAACTTCGACTATGCCCAAACCGTGCGCTTGGCTCAGGAGTTCTTTAATGAGCATAATGAAGCGGATCTACTGCAAAAGCCATATGCTCCCTTATTAGCCCAATACGGCGTAAATTTAGAAACAAGCTATCCGCAATTGACAATCTCCAACGCTAGTTTAGTAAAGCAAAATGCCAGTAATTTCAATCTAGAAGACTTCCTAGATTTGGCCATAGAGTACAATCTCGATCGAGCGATTATCAGTGGCGACTCCTCCATGGTAGAAACAATTTGCCAGAATTTATTAGTTGAGCCTTTGGTAAAGAAAGATAGTTTCAGCTATGCCCGATTAGCCTTGCATCGTGAGTTTGCCATGCAAAGTGAAAAATTTGGATTGTATACGGAAGCATTCATCCAACATCATCAAAAGGAGGCGCCCAGCACCGCTGCCGATTTTTTATTCGACGAGGCTTATGAAATTGTAGAGAACTTCAATAGTGCTTCTGCCCTAAGTTCCGCTTTAAAAATGGCCAATGCCTCAGATCAGAAACTAGCATCCTTTCGAGCGAAAATGCTAGAGGCCTACATCGCTTATCTGCAAAAAGATTATAAAACATCCGATCGTTTTATTCAGGAAGCTCGACCACTTATTAAAACGCCAGAGCAACTGAGAAGCTTGGAAAAGTTACAAGGCCTTATTAAAGAGGAATTGTCTGACCAATAATCTTTATGCCCTTTAATTTAAATGTAATTTAGTCGACTCTAGATTAAATTCTATGCTTCTAAAGACCTATATCGTTCACGTGGCTTCCTTTACAGAAAGGCGAAAACAATTGGATAAGCACTTGGCTAACAATCCTTTTCTTGATCCACAATTTATTTTGGAAGGTGATATTGCCGATTTAAACGATACGATTTTAGATCGTTACTTTAAGGGTAGAATGCATGCTAAAGCCGCAGGTGCTTCATGTGTCTATAAGCATCTTAGAGCATTTGAAAATTTAGTTGAAAAGGATGAAATGGCTCTCATTCTGGAAGATGACATTCATTTAAACAAGAATTTCACCAAGCAAATAAAGAAGGTAATCGCCGAGGCTAAAGCCCGAAAGTTAGAGGGTTTTATAATTTCCTTAGACGACTCAATTCTACGTTATGTAAAAGGCTCGGAAAGAGTTAAAGGTCAACTTCTGTACAAGAAACAAGCGGATCGTTTTGCCGGATGTTACCTAATGGATAAAAAAGCCGCTAAGGCCATGTTGGAAGAGTGCTATACTCATAAAATTGGCACTCCTGTAGATCATTACCAAAGTCATTGTGCCCGCAAAGGTTTAATTGATGTTTATTGGGCCCATCCTACCATTGCCGTTCAAGGTAGTTTAATGGGTAGCTTTCAATCCGAATTGGGGAAAAAGCGTTTAGGGAAAATGAATGTGCTTTCTTTTAAAATCCAAAGGATTTATAAACGACTACTTTATCGTTTGCGATAGACGGTAAGGCTATATTATGCGCAATAAGAAGGGCCATCAATGAGGGTCGGCTAGACTGGACTAGATTTGTTGCTATTATTGGAGATCATTCGCTAAGAAAGCAAATAGAAATGATAAGATTTAATAGTTTGTACTTTTGAATTGAAATGGCAACCAGAGCATATATAACTCCAAATGTTTTAAAATGGGCAAGAGAATCGGCAAGGATGACCGAAGAAATTGCTGCATCTAAAGTTTCGGTTTCAGTAGACAAGCTGGTAGAATGGGAAAAAGGAGATAAACAACCAACAATTAGGCAAGCACAAATTTTAGCTAAGGCATACAAACGACCATTCTCCATTCTGTTTCTTCCAGAAATACCAAGGGATTTTCAGCCTTTACAAGATTTCCGCAAGAATGGCTCTAAATCTTTAAGCACGTCTTCGATTTTTATTATCCGTGAGATTCAACAGAAACAGTCTTGGATTAGTGAAACTAATCGGGAGGGTGGAGAAAATAAACTTCCTTTTGTGGGCAGGTACTCTCTAATGGATAATCCGAAGGTAATAGCTAATGACATACTTCAAACCTTAGGAATCATAGCTGGGAATTATAAGTCTAATAACCCTATGAAAGAATGGATCGCAAAAGCAGAAGCCAAAGGGATTTTTATTTCCAGAACTAGTTTTATTCATTCAAGACTTAGGCTTGACTCAGGCGAATTACAAGGCTTCGCTATTGCGGACCCTTACGCTCCTTTCGTCTTTATTAATTCGGATGATTGGGGCACCGCACAATTGTTCACACTAGTTCATGAACTAGCTCATATATGGATTGCAGAAACAGGAATTTCAAACAGCACGGAACTAGATATTAAAACGGCCTCTGACTTTAACAAGGTTGAATTGTTTTGCAATGAAATTGCTGCCAATGTTCTGATTCCCGAGACTATCATTGAGAACTTTGATAGAAGTGCATTTAAGGATTCAAAGAGACTCTTTAGTGCTGCAAGGTCGATAGGGGTTAGTTCTTTCTCATTTCTAGTTAGAGCTTTAAATTTAAATATCATTACGCTTCCAGTATACAGCAGGTTGAAAGCTGAAGCCGAGCTCGACTTTGAAGAACACCTTAGAAATGAAGCGGAAAAAAAAGCTAAACAAAAGGCTAATGAAAATTCGGGCGGGCCTGACTATTTTTTATTGCAATTAAATAGAAATAGTAGGTTGTTTACTCAAACCGTACTTGACTCATTCAGGGGCGGAATCATAGAACCTACGCTTGCTAGTAAGCTTCTAAATGTTCAAATTAATAAGTTCCCGAAACTAGAAGCACAATTATATAAATGAGGGAGTTTTCAGACACATATTGTTTGGATGCAAACGTTCTCATTCAAGCTTGGCAAAAATATTATTCCCCTATTTTATGTCCTGACTATTGGAAGTTGTTAGATGGATTAGGTGATGAAAGCCGCATCTTTATTTGCCAAGAAGTGTATGAAGAAGTAGTAAAAACAGAGGATGATTTAGCCTCATGGCTTAAGGGTAGTAAAATTCCAGTGAGAAAAGCAAATGAATCTGTAATTGCAAGCTTAAAAGAAATCTATAGGACACCTGCTCATTTAAAAATAGTTGACAATACAAAGAATCGTTCTTTAGCAGACCCTTGGGTCATTGCTCATGCGATGGACACAAATTCTGTTGTACTTACAAAGGAGGAAAAAATTACACAAGCAAATTCATCCAAAGTGAAAATCCCAAATGACTGCGATAACGTGGGAGTCAGATGGATAAACGATTTTGAATTTGTTCAGGAACTTAACTTTAGCTTCTCTTGCCAAAGAAATTAAAGAAGGAAAAATCCGATACATACTATTCCCGGCTCCCTAAATATTAACATGTTAGAAGCAGGCATCTTAACGACCAGGCCGATGATTATGAAAAGAGGAAATGCCTTTGAACTTTTTTAGAAATACAATAAAGCTCAAATCCGCGTTCTTGTCACATTAGGAACCACATGACCAAGGAAAATCCTTTTAAGGAGCGTAAAAACCTTCCCTACTTTTTTTTAAGTCTTGGCATTTTCATAATCGCCAAATTACTCTATCATCAATCCGAAACCGCGGATTTGACTTTTCTCCTTCGTCCCATTAGCGCCTATTTGGAATTCAGTTATAATAGCCTCGCGGTTTACAGTCCAGAAAAGGGCTATATCCATCCAGATCTTTTTATTAATATCGAAAAGTCTTGCTCGGGCTTTAATTTTTGGATGATCTGTTACCTCACCCTCAGCTTTTTAGTAATTCCTTACGGGCGAAATCATTGGCAGAAAGCTTTAAGCTTTATTGGCCTATTGGCGCTTTCCTATCTTCTAGCCTTAGTGGTAAATATTGCCCGAATAAGCGTCTCTATCCAGCTTTCAGTCTTTAACGATTTGTTGCCTTATTCCGATGCCATCATTCACCAGGCGCTGGGTGTAATCACCAATTTGTCTTTCCTCATTCTAATTTATCTCGGCCTTAGCTGGTTGCTAAATCTCCCTAGGCATGCAAAAACTACTTAAGCCACAATGGATACTATTAGCTAATAGTTTACCCATCGGAATCTTATTCTTTCTAAAGTACTCCGAGTATACGCTCATAAAAACCATGTTGCCGGAAGAAAGCCTTGGCTACTGGATAAGTTTTGCTTCGGTGCTTATTATACTTGCCCTATTAAGTTTAAGCTATAGCCTTTATGGCATTGCCAAAGGAAAAAGCATCAGCCTTATTTATGCTCTCTCTTCCCTTATTGCCTATCTAGCTTTTGCCTATTTATACTATAACTTCATCGATCACTTTAGCCTTTTTAATATCCCCGCTTGGATGGTGGATGACTTTGCCATTCTCCACCTAGGAAGCTTTTTGATGCCCAGCCTTGCTCATTCATTACTGGCTATTGTTTTGCATTTAAGTCCGGTTGACTTAAAAACCAGCACTTGGAAAAATTTTGGCTTTGCCGCATTGGTACCTATTCTGGCTTACCTCAGTGTAGAGCTTATTATTCCCCTTTGGCAGCCCACCTCCTATCTTTTTAAAGATCATGTTTTGGTGGTACTTAGTATCCTTGGCACCTTATGCTTTCTATTCTTTTTAGTTCGAGGCTTGTTCTCTTTGTTCGCTAATAGAGGCGAGCAATGGTCGAAGTATAGCCTAGCTTGGAAAATCCCGATAAGCTTGCTTTTACCCCTATTAGGCTTGGCTGTAAATCAAGGATTTATAATTGAAAATTGGCACTTAAGTGATAAGCATATCCTTGGAAATTATGGTTCAGTTTGGTTTCCGATTTTAACCATAGTCAATGGGCTACTTATTTGTTTACCTGATTTCAAAAATGTCAAACTACGTTTATTACGATTCGCAGCAAGTATCTCCCTATTCTCCTATACCACCTACTTCTTCATCGTATTTCTACCCTTCCTACCCTTTTCGGTAATGGCCATTTTGGCTTTCGGCGTGGGACTATTGCTGCTAGCACCTCTCCTGCTCTTTGGCCTACAAGCCCATCAGTTAAGTCAAGATTTTAATTTCCTGAAACCTCAATTCGGTGCATCCAAACTCAGAATCTTAGGGAGCCTGGGGTTTATTCTTCTTCCGCTTTTATTTAGCCTCAACTTACTTTTTGAAAAACGCACCCTACATGAAGCTTTGGATTATATCTCTAATTCAAATTTTGAAGAGGAATATGCCATTAACACCGAGGCGCTTCAGCATAGCTTATCCGTTCTAAAAGACCAAAAACAAAGCAGAGGCTTCGGTCTTTTTGGACAGCAAACGCCCTACCTCAGTACTTACTACAATTGGCTTGTATTGGATAACCTGACGATTTCTGATGCCAAGATCAATAAGTTGGAATGCGTGTTTTTTGATGAAGTTCCTATCGTCAGCAATTCTATTCCCACGGCGGTAAACGATTCTGTTCAGATTAGTAATCTTAATATCAGCAGCCGCTATGATAGCCTCAGCGAAAGCTGGACCTCTTGGCTCGAACTCGAGATCACCAATAAGGATCTGATATCATGGCAAAGGGAGTATGCCACCAATTTATACCTGCCTGAAGGATGCTATATAAGTGACTATTATTTATACGTTGGCGACCGTAAGGAAATGGGAATTTTAGCCGAGAAAAAAGCAGCATTATGGATTTACTCACAAATAAGAAGCTATCGAAGAGATCCCGGGATTTTATATTATAAAAACGCTCGTGATATTGGTTTCCGGGTTTTTCCCTTTGCCCGAGGCGAAATCAGGAAAACAGGCATTGAGTTTAAACATAAAACCGCCTTTAATTTAAAGCTGGATAATTATGATCTCCAATTCGGGAATGATTCTCTGCACCCGCCAAGGGGAATTGAAAGCGAGGGCATAGCCTTTATAAGTGCAGAAGATAAAAAGCGCTTAAGACCAATTAAACGTAAGCCCTATTTCCACTTTATCCTCGATCAAAGTAGAGGTGAAGATCGCCACTATCAAAAAAACCTAGAGCAGCTAGCAGATCAATATCCCAACTTAATGCCCAATGCTAAAATTAGTCTAGTAAATGCCTACGTAAAAACCTTTAACTGGGATGACGATTGGTCTGCCAGTGCAGAAACATCTGGGGGATTTAATCTAGATCGTGCCATTAAACAGGAATTGATAAAACACTATAATCGTCAGACAAATGACTTTCCGGTATTTGTGGTCTTAAGTGATAGCATTAATGAAGCGCTGCTTGATAATGGCTATAAAGATTATTCATTCTGCTTCCCAGAGATGCCATACTTTTTTCACCTGAATGCTGATCAATCGCTCATCGCCCATTCCTTAATTCAATCGCCCTATTTAGCGCAGGATGAAGAGATAAGTCCAAACAAGCCTCTACCCGTCCTAGGCTATGATGACCAAAAGGGAGGAACTCATTATATCCCCGATAATCAACAAAATAGCATTGTTTTAGTGGACGAGCAAGTCCGACTTGAGGCCGAGCAAATTGAAACTAAGGCATGGCTATCTGGATTAAAAATGGAGGGGCAATGGCGCGCGGGCCTTTTAAAGGTACTATCCGATGAAAACTGGCGGAATCTGGTTATGCAGAGTTTTAAGGCGCAAATCATGAATCCCTATACCTCCTTTTTAGTGGTAGAAAACGAGGCGCAAAAGGAAATGCTTAAGCGGAAACAGGCTGAAGTTTTAGCGGGTAAAAAATCGCTTGATGCCGGCGAGGAAACCCTAGCCATGTCGGAACCTGAATGGTATATTATCGCTTTACTTTTTGGTTTATTTGTATGGTTACGTTCAAGAAAGGTGCGGCGCTCTAGCGTAGGAGAATAATCATTGGATTATAAAAGTCATCTTGATTTTTGCCTTGATGAACCCTTGTTTTAAGGTCTTCATCGAGATTAGTTTTAGATTGCGTAGTGCTAGTCTAGGTTTGGACTAAAATTCAATCACTATGAAACGTAAAGCAGCATTAATTATCCTAGTTCTCAGCTTAAGCTTAAGCTCTTGTGTTTATTCCCTTTTTCCACTTTATTCGGAGGAAACCGTTGTTTTTAAGGAGGAACTCCTTGGGAAGTGGGCGGTTGATGATGATGGTTCTTACTTGTTATTTCAGAGGCCCGACGACATTGAAAAAACCAAAAGCGGTATCGGCCTGCTGATGCATCCTCATGGCTCGAGCAGTTCTATTGATCGTGAAAAGCTGTATTTTTTAGATATTTATGATCAGTCGGTTTCGTCGCAAGTACAGCGCTATGAGGCGCACATGGTTCAATTGGGCGATGATTATTTTCTTGATATTTTCCCTACATCCGAATTTGGAAACGAGACCATGAGCGACAACTTTATGGGCATGCATTCCTTTTTCAAATTGGAGGCCTCAAAAAATGAACTCAAAATCACCCGCTTTGACCTACAAAAATTGAGTGAATTATTTAATAGTAATCTTATTAGACTAAGGCATGAGGCGGTAGATGGTACAATTCTAATCACAGCGCAAACTGAGGAGCTTCAGCAGTTCATTGAACGTTATGCTAAGGATGAAAGGGTGTTTGAAGACACTGAAATCTATCAAAGAGTAGAATCATGAAATACCTAATTGGCTTTTTAAAAAGCAATTGGCTCCAGCACCTCGCCTTTTGGAGCCTGTCCCTCTACGGTATTGGGAGCTACTTTTCAATATCCAATTTTTTAAAGTTCATCGACTTTATCTACTCGGGATTTTTTCACATTCCACTGCTCTTGCTGGTGTATATCAATATACGCCTATTGGTACCGCGCTTTCTAGGCCAGCAGAAGTATCTAAGTTTCGGCTTCCTCAGTCTGCTAAACTTAATATTGGCCTATGCCGTACATGAGCTTGTGTTCAATTACATCATTCCAATGGCAAGCCAAGAGTTTTACCTGGTGTCTTTTACAGAACCCACGGTGCTCTTTGCCATTTTCACGGTTTACCTACTGCTAAGTACCTTATTAAAGATTTCGCATTCCTGGTATGCCCTGCAAGAGGTAGAAAAGGAAAAACTGAGCCTTGAACTCAATGCACTTAAGATGCAAATAAACCCACACTTCCTTTTTAATAGCTTAAATAGTATTTATGCCTTAAGCCTCAAAAAGAGTGATAAAACCCCAAGCAGCATTTTAGAACTTTCGGCCTTAATGCGCTATATGATTTACGAGCTTGCTGATGATACGGTACCCATGCAAACGGAGCTTGATGCCCTGGAGCATTATATAAAGCTACAGAAGCTAAGGCTTGATCCAGATGTTGATGTAAAGTTTGAAAAGCACATTGATGATGAAAGGGCAGCCATTGCACCCTTGCTATTTCTCCCCTTGGTGGAAAACAGTTTTAAACATGGCTTAAAGTCCAATCAGGGCAACTTCGTACACATATATTTAAGTCTTGACAAGGGCGATTTACACTTTGAAATAAGCAATAACAAAAGTGAAACCGAGGATCCTGAAAAAGGAAAATTTGGCGGAATTGGACTTGAGAATGTTCGTAAGCGACTGGCTTTAATTTATCCAGAAAAAGCCGACCTTCGAATTAGCGAAAGTGAAGAAGAGTTTAAGGTGGAATTAGGAATAAGAGGAAATGCTTAATTGTTTGATTATAGAAGATGAGCCTCTGGCCCAAGAGGTTCTTGAGTCTTACATTGCTGAAATCCCAAACCTTAAACTGCTTGCCAATTGCCGCCGGGCAAAAGAGGCCAAGGAATTTTTGGAAAAGCAAAGGGTAGATTTGATATTCCTGGATATTAACCTCCCCGAAATTTCAGGCCTTAATTTTTACAAAACATTGGTTAATAGGCCAAAGGTGATTTTCACCACTGCCTATGCCGAATTTGCCCTAGATGGCTTTGAATTGGAGGCCGTGGATTACCTTCTAAAACCCTTTTCCTTCGAGCGCTTCGAAAAGGCAGTTCACAAATTAAAAATTGAAGCGGGGAATGATGCAGGCTTTATTATGCTCAAAGTCGATAAGCGCATGCATAAAGTTGATTACGGGCAAATTTGCTATCTCGAATCACATGGCGATTTTGTTAAGGTCATCCTCCAAGAAGGACGAAGTCTTATCATTAGTGATACTTTAAAAAGGCTTGAATCGCTACTACCCGCCCAGTTTATTCGTTGTCATAAAAGTTATATTATTTCAATCTCAAAGGTGATCTACTTGGAAGGGAATCAAATCAAAATAAAAGATCAAATGATACCCATCGGTCAATCTTATCGCGAGAAAATCAAACAACAATTTGAAAGGGTTTAGCCTGCATGAAAAACCCTTTTCAACTTAGCATTGCACCGAATCGCATTTATGGACTTGATATACTAAGAGCCAGCGCAATACTCTTTGTGGTATTGGGACATGGCGCTTTACTGCTTCCCGAAAACCTGCGCGCTTGGCATCGCTACTTCGTATTTGAAGGGGTCTCGATCTTCTTTGTTTTAAGTGGCTTCCTCATTGGAGGGATACTCATTAAACAGTTTGAAAATAATAAAGCTGGTTTTAAGCTATTGGGTCATTTTTGGCTGCGACGCTGGTTTAGAACTTTACCCAATTACTTCTTGATATTAGCGGTTTTAATCCTGCTTCATTTGCTGTTTTACCCCGAAGTGAAACTTGGGGAGTTTAAACTCTATTTTGTTTTCCTACAAAATTTCAATTGGCCCCATCCCCCCTATTTCCCAGAAGCTTGGAGCCTCAGTATCGAAGAGTGGTTCTACTTAATTATTCCTTTGAGCTTAGTCATTTTGCTAAAGTTCTTAAAGGTTAATACCAAGCAAGCGGTTTTAAGCCTCGTGCTCTTTATTATCATCGCCAGCTTACTTTATCGCTTTTGGCGATTTCATTCATTGGACATTCAAACTAAAGTGGATTGGGCCAATTTTTTCAGAAAACAAGTTAGCACTCGCATGGACAGTTTAATGTTTGGTGTGGGAGCAGCCTACTTAAAGTTCTATCAGCAGCAGCTTTGGAAATTGAGGCCAAAATTATTGTTTGCTTTAGGGCTTTCACTATTCCTCTTTAATAAGATTCTATTTGTAGCGGAGCTTATTCCTTTTAATGGACTTTATAAAACTACCTTCTCCTTTAGCCTTATTTCTCTAGCCACCGCTCTCCTGCTGCCCTACCTCAATAGCCTCAAATCTGGTGATGGCTGGCTCTACCGAAACCTAAGTCGCATTAGTCTCATCTCCTATTCCATGTACTTGATTAATCTTTCTTTGGTACAAGGATTTATTATCCGCAAGATAAATTGGGATAGAATCATCGAGGATCCAATAATTTCCGCTCTAACACAATATGCCTTGTTTTGGATTATTACCCTTGGGCTATCCACTTTACTCTACAAATATTTTGAAATTCCAAGCACCCGTATAAGGGATTCTCGACGCTTAAAAAGGTTATTAAAAAAAGAAGACTTACTTTCGCCAAAACCCTAATAACCAATAAAATGAATAAGTCCAAAATAACCATTCTCTCTGCCCTTATTGCCTTATTTTTAAGTGCTTGCGACAGTTCAGAAAAACCGTCAAGCAAAGATTGTGGCGCTATAAAAGAATTTACCGTTGATGAAGATTATTGCAATCAATACGGATTAAGGGTAGAAACTTTTACGGTAAAATATCCGGAGAGTTTTGCGATGGAAACCCAAGAGGATTATCAATCAAGCAATTTCGTGAGTTTTGTGGATTATGATAGCGACTCGCTTATTGAGCAAGCCATTAATATTGGGTATTATTATGGTGTTTCCGAAAGTGGGGATGATGGTGCAATAAATAATATGCTAGGCCTAACAAAAGCTTCATTAATTGAAAATCTAGCCGGTCAATTTAGACAGCTAGGAATTGATTTTAAAGATATGGAGATGGGTGATGAATTGATTGATGGTGAAACACATTTCACGGCCCGTGCTCATTTCGAAACCACCGAAGATGTAAACGGATTTAAAGGGAAGTACCTTGCTCAGTTTGTGTTTTACGCCACCGAAAGTGATCATGGTGTTTTAGCTATAATGACCGGTCGTAAAAATGAGAACCTGGATGAATACAACGATTTCGAGAATAAGTCTTGCATCGGTTCTATCTTGAAATCACTCTAATATTTTTAAGGATCCTCGACAAAATTAGCTTCAGAAGGCAACCCATTTTTTTTTAGGCGGTCTATAATAGTAGAACCAATTCTGAGTGCTATGAAGTCTGATCTTAAAATTAATATTCCCAAGCCTTGCGGTGAAAAATTCGAGGATTTTAGTCCGCGTCCGGAAGGAGGCTTTTGTGGCGCTTGTCAAACTACGGTAATTGATTTTAGCCAAAAGAGTGATGCCGAAATAAAAGCCTTTTTCGAAAACAATAGCAAGAAGGTTTGTGGTCGTTTTCATAAAGAACAACTGCGAACTTACCCCAGCCAAAAAGAAGTCTCATTTTGGGGAAGAAGATTGGCCCTTTTCTCCATTCCCTTATTGTCCTTATTGCCCTTTAGCGAGCTAAAAGCTCAGGTAAAACCTAAACCAGCGCCTGTTGAACAACAGAGTACCGAGACCTCAGAAGAAATTCAAATAAATAAGAAGGAAGGGTCTAAAGGTAAGGTGGTAGATGCTAGTAGCGGGGAAACCATACCCTTTGCAAATGTATTTATACCCAGCGAAAGAATTGGCTGTTCGACCGATCTCGACGGGAATTTTCAGTTCCCTCATTCATTAAAAAAGGGTGATACCATTCAGGTGACTTTTATAGGCTATGAAAAAAATAGTTTTGTTGTTCAGGATGCCGAAAACATCGTGGTGAAAATGGATTCTAGCAATGCCATTCTCGGGGGATTGGTGGTTGTTGGTGAAGTTTCTACCCCAGAAGTGCATAAAAGTAATAGCAGCTTATGGCGTCGATTCAAAGCAATGTTTCAATAGCCTTTATACTTTCATTTCTTAGCTTATGTTTTTCCCTTAGCGGCCAAAATTATAAGAAAGCCGATAGCATTGCCGCTCTTCATTTTGGTAGAGATCTGCATAACCTTAGTTTATTGGCGGTTGACCTTACTAAAGACCTTAGCAATGATAAAGAAAAGTTTAGGGCACTATATAGCTGGGTTTGCCATAATATTGAGGTGGATCATTTACAGTTTAAACGCATTGAAAAAAGCCGCTACCGCTTGCGCTTCGATAGCCTTAAACTGAATGAATATGATCGAGTGCAGGGCCCATTGACCATCATAAAATTGCATCAAACAAAAAGAACCGTTTGCACCGGCTATGCCTATCTATTGGCTAGCATGGCGGAAATAATTGGTATTGAATGCAAGATTATCAATGGCTATGCGCGCACCGCTAATAGTGAAGATCGTTCTAGCGATTTTCCAAATCACTCTTGGAATGCAGTGAAGCTAGATGGTAAATGGCAACTATGCGATCCAACTTGGAGCAGTGGTTACAGTTATGTGCAAGGATCCCTAGCTTATTTTGAAACCGATTATAATGAAGGCTATTTCTTATGCCCACCAAAATATTTCGCTTTAAACCATATTCCTCAAAATCCAAAATGGCTGCTCGATACCAGCTTAAACAAGTCTTATAACCAAGACGGACCCCTGGTATACGGAGCTGCTTTTAAGCATCAGATATTTCCGGATAGTGGTGAAAAAATGATACGAGAATGTGCTCGAAGGGATAGTATTTATTTCAACTTTCAAAGTTTGAAGAAGCTAGAATCTCAAGACTTTTACATCCTAATTAGCAATGGCTTTAATAGTCGCGAAATTGAACTTCGCAATCTTGCTAGCTCCGAAAATTCTTTACGATTTAATCATGTGTTTGAAAAAAGTGGAATTTATGATGTGCATATATTAGCCAACACGGATGTACTTGCTTCCTACACTCTTACTGTTTATAAGCCTTAAGACCAATTACTCTCTAAGCCTGTTTAATGAAAAGACACTATCAAATTTTATTCGGCCTATTCATCAGCATTACCCTTCACGCTCAAAATGATAGCCTAGCTCTGCAGCAAGCCAAAGGACTATATGAAAGTGGAAGCTATGCGGAATGCATTGAAAGGATAGATGCATATCTGCAAAACGCTGAAGCCGAGCCAGAGGTGCTTAAGATGCGGGGAAACTGCTATCTCGAATTAAACCAATTACCAGAAGCTCAGGCCAACTATAAGGCAGCTCTAGCCATAGATCCGAATTACGGTCCGGCCTTATACAATTTGGGACATACCATGGAGGAAGGCGGTAGTTTAGATTCAGCTGCCTTGTATTTTAAGCTATACAGCGATAACAACCCCGAGGATGCTAATGCTTTGATGCGCTTGGCCAGTATCTTTCGCATTACAGGCGGCTCAGAATCTCCCTTAAGCCTACTGGAAAAAGCCTATGGCATTGATAGCAACGACGCCTCGATTCATTTTTACTTAATCCAAGAATATCTATCCCAAGAGGACACGCTCAATTCCTTGCTCACGCTGCGAAAGGCCATAGATAAGTTTCCCATGGATGTAGATTTCGATCTTTTATTCAGTCGAATTGAAATCGACCGTGGAAACTTTGCTAGCGCAAAAGCCCATGCTATGAATGCATTAAGCAAAGACTCTAGTTTATTTTATGCCTATCGACTAGAGATTGAAGCTACATTTTTAGATTTATGTGATGACAAGCTTATAAAGCGGTTGCCCTCAGGACGCTTTGCATTTTCGACTTATAGTTCCGATCAAACTTGGCAATTGGCAAAAGAATTTAAAAAGGAATACCCTTCGCTAAAAAGCAAACTTCAGGAGGGTGAAATTTTGGCCCTCAATGAATATCTAAAGTTTTATCTAGGTCAGAGCAATGAAGGCGATTATCAGCCTTATGGACTTAAGCGCAGTGAGGAAGTTCGAGAATATTGGCAAAATGAAAACTTTAGCGCGTTGGCCTCAATGGACAGTTTAATTTGGGAATCAAATCCCCTTGATTTATCCCTAATCTATAAGTTGGCAATTGCCAATTTCCAACTGGGGAATTTCGCCAAATTTAAAAGCTTGTATAGCCTTTATTTAGGTCATATTATGGCCATAATTGCCAGCGGCGATGGATTGGATTACGCTACTGCTTATATAGTTACAAGTACTTCCGATCAATATGAACTTCTTTCCTATTTAGGATTGCGTAGCCAAGGTCAGGCTTTAGTTCATGATGGTGGTCATAGCTACGATTTGCAAAAATGTATCGATGCCGCCGGGAATAGTGTAGAATTATACTTTAATATTGACCTCTCATTCAATAGCTTACGAAATAGTTTTGGCGAGGATTAATATGGAACATTATCACTTTGATCAAGGAAAAACATTTCCGCCCTCTATGGTTTTTGCCGGCTATGTGATTATGGGCTTGGGCCTATTGTCTAGCCTGATAAATCCTTTCATCGGCCCACTATTTGCCCTTGGTGGTGCCTTTGTAGCCTTAGCCAAAACTGGCATTGCGGTGGACCCTGAAAATGAATTATTCCGTAGCTACAACAATTTTCTGGGATTCCATTTAGGGCATTGGCAAAGCCTAAAGGAATATAAATTCATTTGCATCTTAAAAGTAAAACGCAGTACTAAAGCCATTAGCCGAGCCATGGTTGAAACCGAAACCAGTAGCAGCAGTACCTTCGATATAAACCTTCTAAATGGCAATCATAGAAAGAAGATGCTTATCGCCAGTTTTAGCACCAAAGAAAAAGCCCAGGAAGAGGCAATGCTCTTATCCCGGGCTATAAATATGGATATTGTTCCCTATCAGCCTCAGCTAAGTGCCAAAACTTTACAAAGGAGACGCCGCTAACTATTCGAATTCCTTTAGGGTGCGAATGATAATGGCGATACATTCTAAAATCTGTTCTTCCGTCATCACCAAAGGTGGCGCAAAGCGAATGATATTACCATGGGTAGGCTTGGCCAATAATCCATGATCTCTTAAGCGAAGACAAATATTCCAAGCGGTATCACTTTCGGGAGAATCGTCAATTACAATAGCATTTAATAATCCTCTTCCTCTTACCAGTTTAACAATTTTACTTTCGTCGATGTATTCATTCATCTTCGCACGGAAAAGCTCTCCCAGGCGACGTGCATTTTGAGCCAATTTCTCATTTCTAACAACATCCAAGGCAGTCATGGCCACAGCTACTCCCAGTGGATTGCCGCCAAAAGTAGATCCATGTGAGCCCGGCTTTATTACGTGCATAACCTCATCATCGGCTAATACTGCCGAAACCGGATAAGCACCACCACTAAGGGCTTTACCAAGAATTAAAATATCTGGACGAACATAAGAACTAGCTTGACGCTCGCAATGACCTTCACAGCTGCATGATCCACAAACCGCTAGCAAAGAACCCGTTCGGGCAACTCCAGTTTGTATTTCATCCGCAATAAATAATACATCGTGCTTACGACAAAGGTCTGCTGCTTTGCGCAGATAATCTGAATCGGGGGTAACAACTCCCGCTTCACCTTGAATAGGCTCCACTAAGAAACCGGCTACATGGTCATCCTTCAAGGCCGCTTCTAAGGCATCTAAGTCATTGTAGGGAATAGCCTCAAAGCCGGGAGTATAAGGACCAAAGCCATTTTTTGCCACCGCATCATCAGAAAATGAAATAATGGTAGTAGTACGACCATGAAAGTTGTTTGCCGCGACTAAAATTTTGGTATTCGCTTCTGGGTAACCCTTCTTCTCTTGCCCCCATTTACGGCAAATCTTAATCGCCGTTTCTACCGCTTCCGCACCGGTGTTCATGGGTAAAACCTTATCAAAACCAAAATACTCGGTAATGAACTTGTTGTATTCTCCAAGCTTTGAATTATAAAAGGCCCTTGAGGTAAGGGTTATTTTTTCCGCTTGCTCTTTTAAGGTGTTGATGATATCCGGGTGGCAATGTCCTTGATTTACCGCCGAATAAGCCGAGAGGAAATCAAAGTACCGCTTCCCTTCTACGTCCCAAACATAAACTCCTTCTCCGCGATCTAATACAACTGGTAAAGGGTGATAATTATGGGCTCCGTGTTTATTTTCTAAGTCCATCAAGTCCTGTGAGGACAAGGTTTGTGGATTGTCAATCATAGCGTCTATTTTGGAATTAAGATAATTGCTAAGGCAGCCCGCAAATTAGGTATTTTTGCGCGCTCTATGGCAAGTAAAAAAATATATCACCGCGGTCAAATTTGTAGTTTACGAATTACAGATATGGCCTTTGAAGGTAAAGGCATTGCGAAAATCGATAATGAGAAAGGGCGCTATGTCGTTTTCATTCCCAATACCATTCCGGGGCAATTAGTGGAGTGCCGCATGGTTAAGGTTAAGAATGCCTATGCCGAAGCTAAACTAATTCGCATATTAGAAGCTTCGGAACTGGAAGAAGCACATTCCTACGCTCTTATCCCTGGAGCACCCTACTTAAGTCTTCCAATAGAAAAACAGCGCGAATACAAACAGGAAACGAGCCTAGAGCTTTTTAAACGAATCGGGAAAATAGAGGAAGTCGCTCATTTATTCGATGAATACATTGAATCGCCTCGGCTTTTGCACTATCGCAATAAGATGGAATATTCCTTCGGCGCAGTATATGTTGAACCCGGTGAAAATCAGTTTTTAGATGGCTTTGCCCTCGGATTTAAGAAAAGAGGTCAGTGGCTAGCCGTAGAACCTTTGAGTGGTGACTCCGGAATGTTTGACGCGCAATTTGAAAACTTTTTGCCTACAATTTCCACTTGGTTTCAAGAACGCGGGCATAGTGCATGGCATGGTAAAACGCATGAAGGATTTTGCCGAATGCTAGCAGTGCGTAAAAGTTTTAGTGAAGACAAAATCTTGGTCAATTTTGTGAGTTCCGCCACCGAGCTAGAAGCTTTTGATGTAGATGCCTTCACTAAGCTTTTTCAAGATGAATTTGGAGATCGACTAGGTGGGCTTATTCATACCATTAATGATGATATCAGCGATCGACCCAAAGCAAGTGCCGGAGAACGTCGACTTTTAGCGGGCACCGAAACCTTGATGGAATCCATCCATGGATTAAAGTTTGAGATTAGCGTAGAGAGCTTTTTCCAAACCAATCCAGCTTCGGCAGAATTACTCTATCAAAAGGCCTTGGATTATGTGAAGGAAGATCATCCAGAGTCCAAGCCGGTGCTAATGGATTTATTTGCAGGTACCGGAACCATAAGTCAACTTTTAGCCCAGGCGGTGCCAGAAGCTGAAGTAATAGGGGTTGAAATTGTGGAAGAAGCAGTGAAGGATGCCAGGCGATCGGCCAAAGCAAACGGATTTGAAGATTTAAAATTCTTTGCGGCTGATGTAGGTAAATTCCTACTTGAGCATCCAGAGTATCAAGGAAGAATACACACCATTACCCTCGATCCCCCTCGAGCAGGTATTGCCCCCAAAACACTGCGAAAAGTTATTCGCTTGGGTGCGGAGCGAATTGTTTATATCAGTTGTAATCCCGCTACTCAAGCTAGGGACATTCAGATTTTATCGGAGTTTGGCTACCGGCTAAAGAAGTTCTCTTTAGTGGATCAGTTTCCGCATACCGCTCATATAGAAAGCGTGGCCCTTTTTGAAAAAATTAATCATTAAAAAAACCCTTTAATACCGTGCGAAGGCCTTTAACCGTAAAGAAAACGGCTACGAGCATTAGCAAAATTGAGATCACCATCCAGAGGTAATTGCCACTTTGAGCCGCCGGTAATCCTAAGGCCACGTATAGTGCTGGTCCGCTAAATATTAAGGGCAAAGCAATTGCCATAAAACGCAAACCATGCATGATTTTATCCTTGTCTGAAGCCATGTCGCAATTTAAGAATATTCACAGTGAATGGACTACATTCCTTAATTTGGAAAAAAATAAGTTTTGAAAATTTTAGGTATAATTCCCGCTCGTTATCAAAGCTCTCGATTACCGGCTAAGCCTTTGGCAGATATTAATGGTAAAAGCATGATTCAGAGGGTCTATGAAAAAGCATCCTTAGTTTTAGATGAGGTTTTAGTGGCAACTGATGATCAGCGTATTGAAGAAGAAGTCCTGAGCTTCAAGGGCAAGGTTATTATGACCTCTAAAGATCACCCCACGGGCACCAATCGCTGTTTAGAAGCCTATCAGAAGTCAGGAATTGAAGCTGATGTGATAGTAAACATTCAGGGAGATGAACCGCTATTGGAGCCCTCGGAGTTGAAAAGCTTAGCGGCCCTTTTCGAAAATCCCGATTGTGAATTGGGAACCTTAGTAAAAGCTATTGAAAATCAGGAAGAACTCGACAATCGCAGCGGATGTTTTGTGACCATCACAAAGAAGCACAAAGCACTTTATTTCTCAAGGCAGTTAATTCCATTCCTTAGGGATCTTCCCTATAATCAATGGCTCGATTCACATACCTTTTACAAGCATATCGGTTTATACGCCTATCGCCCAAAGGCATTAGAGAAATTTGCCAGGCTCCCCATAAGCAGTTTAGAAAAAGCTGAAGCCTTGGAGCAAAATCGATGGTTGGAGAATGGAGAGCAGATCCATGTTGGCTTTAGTCAGCATGAAAGTTTATCGGTAGATACCCCTGAAGATTTAGAACAAGTACGAAAAATCATCCTGGACCTTGAATCATAGTGAGTTACAGGACTTCTTAAATGCCAAGGCTGCGCACTATGAATCCTTGAGCTTTATTGAGGATGATCCCATCAAAATCCCCCATCTTTTTAGTGCTAAAGAAGATATTGAAATCATCGCTTTACTCGCTGCCACTATTGCTTGGGGGAACCGAAAGAGCATCATTAAATCGGCGACAAAGATTGCGGAGTTTCTCGATTATCAACCCGCTCAATTTGTAAAGGAGCACTGTGACTCAGACTTAAAAGCTCTTCCCCATTTTGTACATCGAACCTTCATGCGTGAAGATTTACAGTTTTTTCTACAAGCCATGCAAAACATTTACCTAACTAAAGGCGGTTTGGAAAATGCCTTCTACCATAAAGAAGGATTAAAACAAGGGATTGAACAATGGCGTAATTGGATGCTGGAAACACCCCATGCCAAGAGAAGTGAAAAGCATTTGGCCAATCCAGCAAAAAACTCGGCTGCAAAGCGCATTAATATGTATTTGCGTTGGATGGTTCGCCCAGCCAGTAAGGGTGTTGATTTCGGGCTATGGAAAAAAATTAAGCCGTCCGATCTCTACTGCCCTTTAGATGTGCATAGTGGAAGGGTAGCGCGAAAGCTTGCTTTGCTTACTAGGCAGGCCAATGATTGGAAGGCGGCCGAAGAATTAAGATTGGCCTTAGTATCCTTAGACGAAAGTGATCCGGTTAAATATGATTTTGCTCTTTTTGGCTTAGGCGTTTATGAAAAATTCTAAGCTTTGGCTATGGGCCTTATATCCTCCGATGGAACTAGTTCTGGTGCTTTGTCGGCCATACTAATACGCAACATTGCCCGGGCAATATCTTCGGCTTCCACCCCTTGGTAAGCCTTTGGAATAAGAGGTCCTAAAGCCTTAAATAAGCCCTTACCGATAGATTCCAAAAATCGGCTTTCCTTGCGTGGACCAAGAATCATAGAAGGCCTGAAGGCCACAGTATCTGGGAAGGCTGCTCTTACATCCCTTTCCATTTTTCCCTTTATTCTTAAGTAGGAGTTTCGAGCTCCAGGATCCGCCCCTAAAGATGATACAAGCAAGAATCGTGAAAGGCCATTTTTCGCCGCCCATTCAGCGGCTAAGACAGGGATATCGTGGTCAATCTTGAAATATAAATCGGGATCAGGTGTTTTACTTTTTGTTGTTCCAATGCAAACAAACAGCAAGTCGGCCTTAAGCTTCAAATTCCAGAAATCGGTATTTGTTAAATCTCCCAAATGCTGGCTTAGTTTGGCATTCTCTTGATCTAAGGCCGTGCGTGCAAAAGAATGTACCTCTCCAATGCGCTCATCCTCCAAAAGTGCATCTAATAAAAAGGAGCCTACCAGGCCCGAGCCACCAAGAATTACCGCTGTTTTCATTTTATCTTTCAATCCGTATAATTTAGTCTAAAAGCATTTAAGGCTCCATGTGAGCCATATTAATAATCTTAAAACGGTAGCCCTCCTCCATTCGTCTTTCCGTATACCAATATGGTTTGGAAATTAAACCCAAGCCCAATAAAATGCCACCGGTAATAAGTGGCTCTGGTCTAATGATAGGACTATCGTTATTAATTACGCCATTCACTATAAAAACTCCGGTAAACATAAAGGAGCCATAAAGCGCAGCTTTACCCAGCAGTGGCATTATGCCATTCGCATATCGAATACCTTGAATTCTATTAAACTCAATAAACCGAGTCCCTAGGCTTAAGCCAGAACTATCGCCACCCATAAAGTAACCTTGTTTCCAAACCTCCTCCTCACCATTAAAAAGCAATATCTCAATTTTATCACCTTGCTTCCAGCGTTGATCGGGGACCTCTCCGCTTCTTTCCAAATAAAGGTAAGATTGGCTGAAGGCCATAAAGGGCAGTAATAATATAAGAGCCAAGCTGCAGGGTTTATTCCTCATTTTCTTCTTTTTGCCGATAATGATAATGAACCTTCAATTTAGCATTTTGATCGTCAGTATTCTGCTTCCAATAATCATTTCCGAAGCGCTCTATTTCAGCGCTAAGGTCATCGTCAATATCATCGTAGGAAAAAGCTTTTGGGAAATGCCTTGGCGGTGAGTTGCGAAAGTAAACTGCTAAAAGGGCACCAATTACCGCTCCCGAAAGATGAGCTTCATAGCTGATACGCGGATCGGAAGGAACCAAACCCCAAATCATACTTCCATAAAGGAAAACAACCAGCATACTGAGGGCTAGCAAATTAGGATGAGCGCGCAATACACCGCTGATGAAAATAAAGGCCGCTAAAGCATAAATTAATCCAGAGGCCCCAACGTGGAAACTATCACGACCCCAAAACCAAACCCCAATGCCCGACAGGAAATAAGCAATAAAAAAAACTGGGGCCGCCTTCCTCGGATAAAAATAGATAAGACCAGCGCTGAGGGCAAAAAGCGAGATGCTATTATTTCGCAAGTGATCCCAATCGCCATGGATTAATGGCGCAGTTATTAAGCCAAGTAAACCTTCATTTTTTCGTGGATATAGTCCAAACTCGTAGAGCTTTAGATTAAAAGCTTGATCTAAGAGGTGAATAAAAGCAATTGCTAATACTAAAAAACTAGGAATCCAAAAGTAGGCCTGACGCCATAATGGTTTAGGTTTTAAGTCAAAATTTTGTGACATAAAATTAAGAGCACAAAAAAAGCCCCATTTAATGAAATGGAGCTTTTATAAGTCATTTAGACATTAGGTCTGTTTAAATGGCAGTTATTTTATAACCACAAGTTTAGATTGCATTCTGAAACCATCTCCAGAAACTTGAACTATATAATTGCCATTCGGGATTTCCTTTAAGTCCAAATCCACTGATTTTTGACCTGGACCAATTTCTATTCTCTTTAGAACTCTTCCTTGAATATCCCTTAAAAACAATTTCGCATCAGAATCAATGGCATGTGACCACTCTAGGCTCACTTTTGTATTAGCAGGGTTAGGGAACAATTTTAAGTCTTGATTTAAAACCAATGCTTGCTCCTGTGTAGATAGCCCGGAAACGCGATAATAAATATCCAAGCGAGGCCGAATTGTTTGGTCCAAATTATCGCTTGAAGCGAAAATCATGGAACGATAAGCCGTTTCATTTTCCAGCATCAGAATCCAACCGTGGTTGCCTTCAGTAGTATCCAGCATAAGCTGAACCATGTCCTTTACTGGAATCCTATAATTCTCCGTTCCAGAAGTAGTACTGGGAATTTTATACTCACCGGTAGTATCATAAGTTGGCTGGGTATTTAAAGTCACCGTAGTTTCATCCCAAGCCGAAGTTACCCTCCTCAAAAATGTTGCATTACTGCCAGAAAGTGTGGAATGGCCCTGATCTGATGAAGTGGGGTTGTGATAAAGAAAAAGAAATGCACTGTCTACTATAGCTGCAGAATCAATCAATGCACTTAAATCAAACTTTAATAAACCTCGGCTACCACAAGGAGCACCACAGGTCCATTTAATAGCTTTGAAGTCTTTCATTTGCTCAGCATTTTGATTTGGATACTGAAATCGCAGCTGGGCATCCATCCCATCGACCGGACCAGGTTGTTTACTCCAATAATATTGGGCCGATAGTTCAAGACTAACAAAGGCCAGAAGGCCAAGTAAAGCGAATTTTTTCATGCGAATCAGGTTAAATTAAAATGTTTAAAGCAAATTTAAAAAATATATTATCGCTCATTCCATAAAGAAGGATCTCCACCAAGTATGAACACACCGCTCGCTGAACGCTTACGCCCTAAAAACTTTGATGAAGTAATTGGCCAGGATGAACTTTTAGGGCAAAATGGCCAACTTCGTTTATTGATTGAAAGGGACCTTGTTCCCTCTCTAATTTTCTGGGGTCCACCAGGAGTGGGGAAAACTACCTTAGCGCAACTAATTGCCGAAAAATCGCAACGTAAATTCTTCACTCTTTCGGCTATTAACAGCGGAGTTAAGGATGTGCGGGAAGCGGTTCAAAAGGCGCAAAGTCAGGGCCTATTTGCTCAAGGGAAATCGCCCATTTTATTTATTGATGAAATTCATCGCTTCAGTAAATCCCAGCAAGATTCTCTGTTGCATGCGGTTGAAAAGGGCATAGTAACCTTAATTGGAGCGACCACCGAAAACCCCAGTTTTGAGGTTATACCAGCCCTCCGATCGCGTTGCCAGATATACGTGCTTAAGGGACTTAATAAAGAGGAACTCCGTCTTCTCCTAAATAGAGCCTTAGAAAAGGATCCTTGGCTAAAAGGCTATAAGCTAAAACTTGAAGAAGACGAAGCCCTAATGCGCTATAGTGGCGGTGATGCGCGGAAGATGTTGAACAATCTAGAATTAGTGGCCGGCCAAATAGGAGAAAATGGAGTACTTACAAATGAGCTGGTTAGTCAGATATTAAAAAGCCATAATGTAGGCTACGATAAAGGCGGTGAGCAACACTATGATACTATTTCGGCCTTTATAAAATCGGTAAGAGGTAGCGACCCTAATGCAGCGGTGTATTGGTTAGCCCGAATGATAGAAGGAGGCGAGGAAGCGCGATTTATCGCCCGAAGATTGATCATACTGGCCTCAGAAGATATTGGACTGGCCAATCCCAATGCTTTGCTTATTGCCAATGCCTGTTTTGAAAGTGTTCACAAAATTGGTTGGCCAGAAGGACGAATACCCTTGGCACAGTGCACCATTTATTTGGCCAATTCACCAAAGAGTAATTCAGCCTATATGGCCATCAATCAAGCGCAAGCGCATGTAAAGGAAGAAGGAAATTTATCGGTGCCCTTGCATTTACGCAATGCTCCTACTCAATTGATGAAGGAACTAGACTATGGGTCAGATTACAAATACAGTCACGATTTCCCGGGCAACTTTGTAAATCAGGAATACCTACCAGATGAAATTAGAGGTCAGGTTTTTTACCAACCAAGTGGCAATACGGCCGAAAAAAAAACCAGCGAAGTTTTGCAACAACGCTGGCCTAAATATTATCCTAAGAAGGAAGATTAGAATCCACCAAACTGACGGGTAAGATCGGTAATCTTAGTACCAGTATCGGTATTCTCAAGATCGATAGTGAAAAACTTGTCACAACCGTCATCCCCAATAAAGTCGATATTGGCATTGGTGAAAGTCAATGGACTTGGATCAATATCAGTTGAAATTACCAAATCAATAACCCCTTCGGTTAAACGATAGTCACAGTCATTAGCAATTTTTAATGGCGACATAATGCTTACATTAAAGTTGTAATCGCCATTCTTGTAAGCAGCGGTAGTTGATGAACCCGCCTGATCAGAAATGGTGTACTTGTCGTCGGTAATGTCGGCAAGAGTGGCACTTCCGTCTGTCCAAGTAAGGGTTTTAGCGGTGTTAAGCACGAAATCATTCACGATTGCATTACCATCACCATCTGTTTCGGAAGTTTCTTCCATAAGGGTAAGGTTAGTAACATCAAGATCGAAAATAGTTGTACTTGCGTCGCTTACATTGTTTACATCGATAGAACCCGTGATCGGTTGACCATCTTCTTTATACTCATCGAAACCAATTAAAACAGAACTACCTGCAGTTAGATAATTCGTACCAGTGCGCTCTACGATTAATTTACCTTCGGTAAGCACTCCTCCTGGAGTTTTACCTACGCCATAATCTAAAATGTAACGGTTGGCATTATTAGGATCTACGTCAAAAGTTCCTTCGTTAATAGTATAAGGGAGAGCATCGCCATTATCCAATTTACGCATTGCTTCATCTGCATGCTTAAACATACGGCTAGCCGTACCTTCGGCACTAACATAAAGCTCGCCCATTGCAGCTTCAACATCACCACTTGCGGTAAGGTCACCCTCTTCACAGGCAGTAAAAGCCACGGCAATTGCCGCTAGGCCCAGGAGTTTGTAATTTAATTTTCTCATTTGAGATGGGATTTAGAATTAAAAGTTATAAAAATTTAAGGGAGTATTATCAGCGGAAATCGAGGCCTCAGTGCTATCTTCTTCAATGGCTTCTTCCTGCTTATCCTTATTCTTTTCACGGCGTCCGTAGAAAGTAAGGTTAATGCCAAAACGAAGATTGGTCGTTTGCAAAACAGCATAATCTGCGGCCATAGCGTTATCCGTCATCAGGTATAGCTGGAAAGCACCAAGTTTAAGATCAAATCCAGCTCCGATATTATGCTGTGTTCCGTTTATCAAAGAATACGCGGTGGTAAATTGGAAAGTCCTAGAAATTCGACCAACGTAATTTACGCTGTAGTCATTGTACATCTCTCCATTCCAAATACGGGTATGATAAAGTAAACCAAGGGAATGCTTAGGACTGATATTATAATTGAAAGAGGCAAAAGCGCGGTTCATCAGGGGACGGCTGTATGAGTTGCCATCTACTTCTTGAAAGTTAAAAGCCTTCTCTAGGCTATCTATTGTAGATTGTCCAGCATTGCTGAAGTCATCATCACTTAAATCCAACTCTACTCCTTCAAATTCAAACTCCCCTTCGCTCACATAGTCACGATTGTAAGAATTGTAATTGATAGTTCCGAAATCTAAGAATGATGCGCTTATATCAAACTTGTCACTAATTTTATAATGAATACCAAAATCAAAGGCCAAACCGGTATTGTCGGGCATGGCGATATCTAAAATCTCTTCTTGATCAAATGATTCAAAAGCGCTGGGACCAGCGGTGCGAACTAAGATATCCGATACTGCGCGAATATTGTAATTTCCATCATTTCGCAAACTCAGATTCATGCGCTCTATATAAGCATGGGTTTGCACAAAGATATATTTTGCCTTTACTCCCAGCGTTAAGCGGTCGTTAAGGAGCTTATGCTGATAACCTAAATAGAGATCTGTTCTGTTCATCACCTCCAAGTCGAAGGTGTTCAAATCTAAATTAGTAATGCTGCCACTTCCGCTAAAAAGGATCTGGAACAATTGAAAGGGCAAATCCATTTTATAATCGATTTGCTGCAATGCTCCTAAGGTCACAAAGCCCTTTCCAGTTCTAAATCCAACTCCTAATAGCTCAACACGGTTATTGAGATTAAGCTGGCTACTTGCATCAAGGTTATTGCTTAGGGTAGCGAGATTTTGATTGATGTCGGTTCCCGCTTCAAAAATATCGGCCAAATTAAAGCCCGAATTATGATAGTGGGTGCTAAATCCAGAAATGGCCGGCAAACCGATATACCATTTTGTTTGCTGTGGATAAGCAGGATTAGTATGATGTACTTGTGGAATAGCGTTAAAATTGTAAAGCGTAAGATCACTTTGAGCAATGGCTCCAAGGCTTAAGAGAAGACCGAAGAAGGTATATATTAACTTTTTCATTATTCTCCAGAAATTTTATAGTTCCCTTTCACTTGCATCGCCGTTTGAATCTTAAGATCATAATCTGTAAAGAGCTTAACTGCCGTTTATCCATTATTAGTGGTATTAGCCGAAGCAACGAAACGAAGGTCTTGTGTTAGTAAAAAGGCATCAATTAAAGGTCCATCAAATACTACCGGTATTTCTTGAACATTTGCGTTACTAACCCGGCCATTGGCATCAACTGGGGCCGCCGCTAAAAGGGGAAGTTCAAAACCATTAATACTATCACCCGCTGCATTTATAAAGGAAACACTAAGGTTTAAGTCAAAAGGTAATCTATTCTCTGAACGGAAAAATACGGTTAGCTCATCGAGATTATCCAAGTTCTCTAAATCGGCCCCGATATCCTCAACCACTTCATCCAAACGCATATCCTCCAAGCGGAATTCCATGGGAACATCCACTTCAAAGTCAACCACTACATTAGAGGTATTGGATATAAAGTTCGGAGTTCCCGTCATACCCTGTGGGTTAATTTGAACTGCTCCGCTGTAATAGATCTTCTGAGGAATATTGGCCAAGAATTCAGTAATCTGCGAATTATTGGCATTAATACTTAAGTTGGAAGAAGCGACCACACCGGGTGAAGGAGAACCTTGAACCTGGAAAGGCGCATTATCCAAGGAAACGCGATTGAGCTCCGCGTTTTCACCTATAAACTCGGTTGTAATTTCCAATGGTAAACCAACGGTGGAGCGGGTAATTAAAGTCAAGTTTGGATCCGTTAGGTAAAATCCACCGGCAAATTGGTCAATACCGTTAATATTAAACTCAAAGTCACCGGGAGGCGCCGATTGAATACGATCGCCAAAAAAGCCAGTAGCTACTTCAACTGAGAGGTTTTCGAGGGCTACCCCACAAACAATAATGTTTCCCGCATCTACATTGGCCGTATCAATCAACTCTAAACCTATGCTTAGTGCATTTACGGAGTTACCACCATCGGTGAAATCAAAATCTAAACCGTTAATTATGGAGGTATCTAATAAAGTTCTGGTGCCGGCAGCAAGAACGAAGGTATCGCGATACTGCACACTATTTAAAGTTGCATTCTTAAAGGTAAAGGCCAAACGTACATCACTCAGAACGGTGTCAACCGCACTAATGTCAACCGCAATCCTACCTGACGAAAAAACCGCATTATAGAGCTGTGCTCCAGCGATGGTACCAAGTGCCACATTCAAATCGAAATTGGGTTGGGTTTTGTCAACCGGTAATGGCAAAGGGTCCTGATCTGGAATAGTAAGGATATCGTTGATAGAGTAAGTAAATACCGAATCCTGACGGTAATAAATTCTAAGGGCATTATCTTGATCAACCACTAAAGTTGAATCTTCAATATCGGCAACAAGATCTTCGAGACTTAAGGTTAATGAGGCTAGAGGTATGGTAGCAGAGCTTTTCACCTCAAGATCGTCAATCATGTCGAAGTCTAATTCCTTCTTGCTACAAGCAGAAAAAATTAGAATTGCCAGAATGACCAGATGGCCGCTTTTTCTCATATTACAGGGGAGATATGATTGAGTTACAATAATTTGCTTTCACAAATATGCGAAATACTTGAGGCAAATTTAAGCTTTTAGAAGCATTCAGGGGAAAAACCTATGTCAACGGCGGATTTTTCCCTATTAAAGAACATGTAATTCTGTTCTTCTATTTCGGGCTTTATTCTTATCCGAATCATTGGGAACCAAAGGTGCACTGCTGCCAAAACCTTTATACTCCATTCTATCCTTAGAAATCCCCATTTCAAGCAGTTTATCATAAACAGCTTTGGCCCGATCGGCGCTCAATTTCGCGTTATAAGTAGCACTTCCTTCATTGTCGGTGTGGCCTTCGAGACGAATTCGAAGCTCGGGATTTAAACTTAAAAAGCGAAAAATTTCTTTTAACTCCTGATCACTTCGTTTATTCAAATTGTACGAATCAAAATCGAAGAAAATATTTTCTAAAATTACCTTTTGCCCCGATTTAATTGGAATAAGTTCCACTAACAATTCCAAAGCTTGTTCACGATTTTGTTCGGCTAATGCGAAATTGTGGGAATAAAAAAGATAAGACTTACGCGCCACAGAAAGTCCATAATCGCTACTCGCTGGTAAAACTGCATAAAACCGCCCTTCCTTATCACTACTACCCAGCACCACCTTCGTGCTGTCGTCCAAATCACTAAACTTTAAAGGAGCATCCAAGGCCTTGCGACTTTCTTTGTCAATTACCTTTCCTTCTACATAAGCAATGGGCCTCGCTTGCGCCGCAAATGGCAAAGTAAATTCATAAAGATCCAATTTGCCTAATCCCTCCTCTAAAGCATCCGAACTAAAAAACCCCGTTCTGCCATCGGGGGCAACAATTAAGCTAAACTCCTGGTAGGCAGTATTTATGGGGTGGCCTAAGTTTTCGGGTTCACCCCAAGAGCCATCAGCACTTCGCTCAGAAACGAAGAAATCAAGATCTCCCATCCCCGGATGACCATTACTACTGAAGTATAAATGCTCATTATCAAAATGAATATAGGGTGAAGTCTCTTGAAAGGGCGTATTTACATTACCCGGAATCTTTTTGGCCTTCGACCAGCGGCGGCCTTCCAGCTCACTGTAGTAAATGTCCATATTAGGATCATCGCCACTTTTACCGCGCACAAAGTATAAAGTGCGCCCATCTGGCGCTATTGATGGCTGACTTTCCCAAAGTACCGAGTTAATGGCCGGACCTAAATTTACCGCCTTCGACCATGCTCCATTGGGCATTAAAAAGGAAGCATAAATATCGCAACTCCCCCTTCCATCTGGTCGCTGGCAAGCGGCAAAGAAGATAATTTTCCCATCGGCGCTAAGGCTTTGTGCCCCTTCATTACCAATGGTATTTAATTGGCCTGGCAACTTTTGTGCGGACTTCCAGGGCGCTCCACTGCTGTCTCTAGAAGTAAACCAAAAATCCTCGTCCTGCTTCTCTCCTTTTTCCTTTCTATGCGTAAATACCAGGGTTCGCGCATTTGCCGAGATACTAGGGAAGTACTCTAATTCAGAGCTATTTACTTCGGAGCCCAAATTTTTAGGGTTATAGGCAATTTCATGTTTAATGGCCTCCATCGCAAAATTGGCGCTGGCAATCATGTTTTCTATTTCATCCTTATAACGCGCATTAGCTCGTGGATGCTGGAGATAAGTTTCTAAAAAAGGAATGCTTTCCTCATAGCGCTTCATGCTGTATAATTGCCGTCCCTGAAAGTAATCGAGGTAATAGGGGAAATCATATTTCCGAGCCATTTGGTATTGGGAAAGCGCGCTGTCGGCTTGTTCAAAACGATTGAAAATGTCCGCTTTAAAGAGATAAGCATCCACAAAAGTGCGGTCCTCTTCAAGGGCAGCGTCTAATTCTTCTAAAGCACTTTCAAAATCTTGCTTCTTCACTAATTCGCGCGCTTTGGCCATGTGCTTTAAGGCATCCTTAGTTTGGGCATGCAAAGCAGAAAAGGCAAAAATTAAAAAAAGCGTTCCAACGAATCGAAGCATAGGGGCGTCTTATAAATAGTGTAATAAACAAATACCTTGCAAATATGAGGAATGCGATACGATTTATTTTGGCCAGCTGCTCTATCCTAGTTATTGGAGCCTGCTCTAAATCTTCCGATGATTCATCATTCTTAATCGATGAGCCCATAATTGTAGCAAACTTCGATCTCGAGTACAGCTATACCTGCGGTTGGTATTCCCGAGCCGATACCTTTCAAATTAAAGCCGATAGTGTGCATCTTTATCAAATGGTAAAGGGCTTCGGCATAGGACAAGACACGATTATCGATACTAGCTTTGGCACACCCATAAGTTGGTTAAACGCTTTATACGCTAGTCTTGATATGAGCGCTTTCCAAAGCTATACCTATAATTCGGGTGGACTTCCCTACGATGGTTGCAATCACCATTTAATCATCAGCAAGGATAATGGTAATCACTCCGTGCTCATGAACTCCAATGACAGTCTACCGCTTATTGAGCAATTTATGAATCAAGTAGATTCGCTATGGATCGAGGCTGGAGGAATTTTACCACCCGAAAGAAATTAATCTTTCCAAAGTCCCATTTTACCGGCTTGGTAGTCGGCTATGGCCTGATGAATTTCTTCCTCCGTATTCATAACAAATGGTCCGTGCGACACCATCGGTTCCCGAATTAGCGGAGCTTGCCCAAAAATAATGAGGCTATCCGCAAAAACCTTTATTTCCAACTTATCCGCTTCTTCCTCAAATAGGATGGTTTGTCTTTTGTTCACCAAAGTGCCGTTTACTTCCAGACTTCCTGAAATTACATAGAAGTAAAGTTGGTCTTCGCTGGATTCTAGCTCAAAACTTTGCCCTCCCTTCGCCTTGATGGTGCTCATAAATTGGGGATAAGGACTTCGTACCGGGCCCTCAGCACTATTAAAGCTGCCGCTGATAAGATTTAATACGACCCCCTCCTGTATCTCTATTTCAGGAATCTCTTCTTTCTGGAAACCTTGATAATTTGGAGCCGATGCCTTGAGACGGGCCGGAAGGTTTATCCATAATTGCAATATTTCCATATCACCGCCTTCCCGCTGAAATTCTTCAGAGGAAGTTTCGGAGTGGATTATACCCGAGCCAGCGGTCATCCACTGCACACCTCCTTCGGTTATTCTACTTTCAAATCCTTGACTATCCTTATGAACTAATTCCCCTTTCACGATGAAAGTTAAAGTCTCAAAACCGCGATGCGGATGAGGACCAAAAGGAAGCCCCTGGCTATTTGGTGCAAAATGCTCAGGGCCGTGGTGATTCATTAGAATATAAGGATCTACCATTTCCAATCCTGGAATAGGCATGGCGCGCCAAGTTTTTAAACCGGGCATATGAGCGGCCATCGCATTTTTTACTGCCTTTATTTTTCGCATCATTGTTTTTTTTTTAAATGACCTTAAAAGAAGCTAATTGTTTAAAAGTTTTTAAGCCTTTAATAATTAAAGTTCTTAATTAATTAGCATTCTTTTTATTTTAGCCTTAAATATTTTACCCTTGAAGCAATTAGGCCCCAATATTCGATATCTGCGCAAAGCTAAAAGCTGGACACAAGCGCAACTAGCCGAAAAGTTACAAGTAAACCGCAGCTTAATAGGCGCTTATGAAGAAGGAAGATCGGAACCGCGCTTAGATACACTGCAGCTATTTTGTCATTTGTTTTCGGTTTCCTTGGAGGAATTACTTTATAAAAAGTTAGATCAGAAAACCCCGAGCCTCCGCAAGTCTGATTATCCTTTGCGGGTGTTACCCGTCGCCGTAGAACCATCCGGGAAAGAACTAATCAGTTTAATTCCTCAAAAGGCCGCAGCCGGATATACCCGAGGCTATTCTGATACTGAGTATATTGAGGGTTTAAAATCCATTAGCCTACCTCTTCCCGAGCTTCAGCAAAGTGGAACCTTAAGAATTTTTCAAATTGAAGGAGACTCCATGCTTCCAGTTCAACCAGGTGCCTATGTTATTGGCGAATTTGTAGAAAATTGGGAGACGCTCAAAAACAACGGCTGTTATATTTTACTCACCCTTAATGATGGCATCGTTTATAAACGGGTGGAGAATGAGCTAAATGCTAAGAATCGACTTTTGTTAAAGTCTGATAATACCGATTACAAGCCTTACTATTTAGATGCTTTAGAAGTTTTAGAAGTTTGGAAGGCTAAAGGAATCTTAAGTTTCCAAATGCCTAATGAGAATGATCTTAAAGACCAGCAATATCAGCGCATGCTGCAGGGCATAAATGACCTTAAAGATGAGCTCAGTCAGTTAAAATCGCGCATTGGTGATTAATGGCAAAAGGCGAGGTCGTGGCAGTACACACCGCGTTGATAACCCTTTTGAAAGTCAAAGCTATCGCGCTGAAACTGAGTTTTTAAATTGGCAATTAAAGAATGGTGAAAATCCGCTTGCCGATGAAGCTACCCAATGGATAAGCGTAGAGGCTAAGTCGATCGTGAATGCGGTTAACAGTCCTGATATCGGACATAAATGGAGTTTAAACCCTTATCAGGGCTGTGAGCATGGTTGTTCCTATTGTTATGCTCGAAATAGTCATAGCTATTGGGCTATGGATGCCGGTCTTGACTTTGAAAGAAAAATACTAGTCAAAGAAAATGCCGCGGCCCTCCTTTCAAAACACCTGGAAAAAAAAAGCTGGCAAGCAGCGCCCATTATGCTTTCGGGCAACACGGATTGCTATCAACCTTTAGAACGACATCTTAAGATTACACGACAATGCCTAGAGGTATTTTTAGCCTATGGCAATCCTGTGGGCATCATCACTAAGAATGCGCTTATTGAAAGGGACATAGACCTCCTGAAAAAACTAGCAGCGAAAAATCTCGTTCAGGTAGCCTTTAGCATTAATACCTTAAATGAAGATTTGAGGCGACCGATGGAACCGCGAACCGCCAGTGTTAAAAGGCGGCTGGCGGCGGTAAAAAACCTCAGTCAAAACAGGATTCCAGTTAAGGTGATGATTGCCCCAATAATCCCCGGGCTTAATAGTCACGAAGTGCTGGCCATTGCCAAGGAAGCGCATGAGGCTGGGGCCATCGATATCAATTATACCATGTTGCGCCTAAATGGCCAAGTGGCAGAATTGTTTAAGTCTTGGCTGCAAAGCAACTTTCCCGATCGGCTGCATAAAGTCTTAAACCTAGTCGCCGAAACCCATGGCGGCAATTTAAATGATTCGCAATTTGGACGTCGAATGCGCGGAAACGGAGCCATTGCTGAGCAAGTAAAGCAAAGTATTGAGCTGGCGCGAAGAAAGTATTTTAAGAATACAAGAAAGCACCGCTATGACCTCAGTCAATTTCAGCGAATCCAAAAAGGGCAGTTTCGACTTTTCGATTAGGCTATGCCCCCGTCCAATTAAACTCAAACTCTTGCTTTAAGTCGCTGGATAGGCTTTTTGATACCGGGCAATTTCGACCAACACCTTCGAGGATTTTCTGCATTTTTTCGCTGCAATTTGCTTTGATACTTATACTAATAGCAATAGTACCTATTCGCCTAGGATCACTGGCCATTTCTTTCACAACGCTGGCACTGGTTTCCTCCAAATCGAAGCCCTCTTGTTTCGCTCGAATACCCATTACGGTTAAAGCGCAAGTAGCTAATGCGGTTGCTACCATATCAGTTGGCGAAAAGGCTTCACCCTTGCCATTATTGTCTAGTGGCGCATCATTTAAAATAACTTGTCCCGACTTTAAATGCTCCGCCTGATTACGCAGGTTTCCCTGATAGATGACTTTACTGGTTAATGGCATATTACTGTAGTTTAATTGAAATTGTATAAAATTATAAGTATTGACTATTAAATTTAAAATGCAATAGTCGTTGGTAATATTATATTTGTGGCAAATTAAGAATCATGCGACTACCAATCATTAAACACACTGTAGATTTTATTGAAGCCAATGATGAAGATTGGGTAAATGAAACCATAGAATTATTGGAACACATGGCTGAAGCCAAAGGTTTAAAAGATGAAGAGCTTGAAACCATTGGCGAATTAATGTCGAACTTTTATGGTGCCCTCGAAGTGCATAAGGCGATAAAGAACGGCAGCACACGCAAAGAGGCGCTAAATAATTTCATGGAGCGCGTAATGGGTTCCATTAACTAAAGCTTTCCAAAAGCTTTTAAAACCTTCCTTGCATCTGAGCGTTATTTTGGTGAATTTCCCCCTATGCAAGGAATACGCTTTTCAGAATTTAGTGGTAAGGCTAAGTCAACCTTTCAAAAGCTTTTAGACATATTCAATGAGCTTCTACTGCACACCAGCGGTGATGTGGATGAAGCTATTGATTGGCTTCGGGAGCTAGACAAGGAGTATGGCCTGAGCACCAAAGATTATACTATTGATGATTTCTTAGAGGACCTTAAAAGAAAAGGTTTCCTCCGAGAGGAAATTGACGGGCCTGATGGACCGGGTGGCCTAAGCATGACCGCCAAAACCGAGCGAGCCATCCGCAATCGCGCCTTGGAGCAAGTATTTGGCAAGCTCAAAAAAAGTCAACAAGGGAATCATAGCACTAAACAAAGTGGCCCTGGCGATGAAAGCAGCAGCGACCATCGTCCCTATCAATTTGGCGATAGCTTGGATCAAATTGACATGCAGCAAAGCGTTAAGAATGCCTATGCCAACAGCGGCATTGATGACTTTAGTCTGTCTCAAAGTGACTTAGTAGTAAACGAGCAATTTTATAAAGCCCAGCTGAGCACGGTCCTAATGATTGACATTAGCCATTCCATGATTCTGTACGGCGAGGATCGCATTACACCGGCTAAACGTGTAGCCTTGGCCCTAGCCGAATTTATTAAGAGCCGTTACCCCAAGGACACCCTGGATATTATAGTTTTTGGAAACGATGCTTGGCAAATTGAACTGGAAGAATTGCCCTACCTAAAAGTAGGTCCCTATCACACCAATACCGTAGCCGGCTTGGATTTGGCCATGGACCTATTGCGGAAAAAGAAAAACAGTAACAAGCAGATTTTTATGATTACCGACGGCAAGCCGAGCTGCTTACATGAGCCCGATGGTACTTATTATAAGAACAGCTTTGGCTTAGATGACCTAATTGTTGGCAAATGCTACAACCGAGCTGCCGCCTGTCGTAGAGCTCAAATTCCAATTACCACTTTTATGATTGCCCAAGACCCCTATCTTCAGCAATTTGTAGAAAACTTTACCCAAGCAAATAAGGGTAAGGCCTTTTACACCGGACTGAATGGATTGGGAGATTTCATATTTCAGGATTACGAAAACAATCGCAAGCGAAGAATTAATTAAGCATGGATATTGCCAAAATTTCAACTTTAGGCGCTTTAAAGAAAAGCGGCTACACCTCGAAGAGTATTAAGAGTGAAATTCGAGAAAACCTCATTGCAAAACTAAAATCCGGAGAAACCGTCTTTAAGGGAATCCACGGATATGAAAACAGCGTTATTCCCGATGTGGAGCGCGCATTATTAGCTGGTCACAATATTAATTTCCTTGGCTTAAGAGGGCAAGCAAAAACCCGTTTAGCACGGCAAATGGTGGGCTTACTAGATGAGTTCATTCCCGCAATTAAAGGCAGTGATTTAAGTGACGACCCTTTAAATCCTATTTCAAAACAAGGCAAGGACCTTATCGCCGAACTAGGTGATGATTGTCCGATTGAATGGATTGGTCGCGAGGAGCGTTACTACGAAAAGTTGGCTACCCCGGATGTAAGTATTGCCGACTTAATTGGTGATGTGGATCCGATTAAAGCGGCTACCATGAAGTTGCCTTATTCGGATGAGCGCACCTTGCATTTCGGCATGATTCCAAGAGCACACCGAAGCATATTCGTAATAAATGAATTACCGGATTTGCAGGCTCGTATCCAAGTTGCCCTATTTAACATCTTGCAAGAAGGAGACCTACAAATTAGAGGCTTCAAGCTACGCTTGCCTATCGACGTACAATTTGTATTTACCGCCAACCCAGAAGATTATACCAATCGTGGTTCAATCGTAACACCATTGAAGGATCGCATAGGCAGTCAAATACTAACACACTATCCTAAGGATAGAAAAACGGCTAAGAAAATTACCCAGCAAGAAGCGCGCATTAAGCCCGATCAAGCTTCTAGGGTATTTGTTCCCGAGGTAGCCATGGAACTATTAGAACAAATTTCCTTTGAAGCAAGAGAAAACGAATTCATAGACGCTAAAAGCGGCGTTTCCACTCGCTTAACTATATCTGCCCTTGAAAACTTAGTGAGCACCGCCGAGCGTCGCGCCCTTATCGATGGTGCTGGCGAAACCGAACTGCGACTGCTTGACTTCATGGGTATTATCCCGGCCATTACGGGTAAGGTAGAGCTGGTTTATGAGGGCGAGCAGGAAGGAGCAGGAATTGTGGCAGAAAATTTAATCGGCTCCGCGGTTCGAAGCCTTCTACCGGAATACTTCCCGGCATTGGAAGACTTAAAGTCGGGCGATGAGAAAAGTCCTTATAAAGCTTTAGTGGATTGGTTTGGTTCTGGGAAAACCCTGGATATGCATTTTAACTGGACCGATAAGGAGTACCGCAGCCACTTGGATGGAGTGAGCCCTTTGGTGCAATTACAAGAAGCCTATCAGGCGGAAGCCGAGCCCAAGAGCAAATACTTTTTAATGGAATTAGTGCTTTGGGCCTTAGCGGAACATTCTCGATTAAACAAGGAGCGAATAGATGAAGGATTTAACTTCGCCGACCTATTTAGCTCTTATCTGCGAAGCGGGGAAATTTAAATAAAAAGCCCATCCCTAATTGGATGGGCTACATACTTTCTCTATTGCTCTATCTCTAGAGGACTCCCTTAGTTTTTTTCAATCTCAACCATTCGAGGGGCTTCCTCCTTTTTCGTTCTTCTAACGGCTTGGTAATCGAGCAACTGATTTATGAAAAGGTGTGTGTTCTCGATTCCCCCATTGGGTATGCCTTCAAACTCATAACCGGTGCTTCCTTTTTCTTCCGCTTTTAAATGCTCCTTAAATCGGTATCCATAGCGCCAAAGTTTGGGTAGGAAATAAAGTCCAGCATCATAAGCTTGAAAAGCAAAGGGGCCAGGCTCAACATTAAATCGAGCGCGGAATTCCTTAATAAATTCCTGAGTTGAAGAATCTTGGTAATTCACATTTCTGAATTCGCAGGTATGGTAGTTTAAGGCATTGAGATAGCTTAACTCCATAGTAGGGTAATTCAATAATCTAGGACTGCCCACAACATGGATGCTGGTATCTCTAATTACATAAAGTTTAGAAACGATATCACTTAAAAATACTGGATCATCACCTAAGAGGACTACCAATTTTTGTCCCTTAATCTGTGCTAATCGATCCCTTAAGGTCCAGCGACTTTGCAGATCCTCGCAGTTTACGATGGATGTCATAAACTCAGTCCCTTCACGAGGGTTTAAACGCGATTTTATTAAGCGCACTTGCTGCACTTCCTTCTCCGTACCACAATGTGCAAATATTACATTGGCCTCGGCATAATGATCATTAATAAGATTGGCTATTTGCACAAATCGACTGTTGGCTGGCGGAATTACCTGAATAAGGTTGGGCCTATTATTAACGTCAACGCCTGCACCTAATGGACTAATAACTGGAATATCCTTGGCGGCTAATTGATCGGCCATATCTTCTACAATGCGACCGTAAGCCGGCCCAACCACTAAGTCCGCTTCCATGGAATCTATGCTGGCAGCGATATATTTCACCAAACGTTGATTGGCATGGCTATCATAAACCTTCAGCCTCAAATCCATACCCATGGCTTTAACCGAATCGGCAGCCATTAAAAAGCCAAAGTAGTATTGACTAGCCATCTCGGTATCCCGATGAGGATTGAAATCGCGAAGACCCATGGTGTCGGCATACATTTTACTGCGGAAAGGCAATACCATAGCCACGCGATAGGTTTTATTGATATCCACCAATGTGGTATCCTCCTTGGGTTTTTCCTCTTTTACCTCTTTCGGTTTGTTTTGCTCGCGACGGTAGTTTTCGGCAATTTCCTTGCGTCTTTCCTCTGCCTCTCTTTCCTTTAAAATTTTGTCGAGCCAGGTTAATTCTCTAGAACCGTTCTTCTTGGGCACAACGATATACTTTCCTACCACTAGGCCTTTTCTAAGTTCCTTATTAAGGGCTAGAAGTTCCTCTTGATTGGCGTCGAAGCGCTGCTTTAAACTGAAGAAAGTATCGCCCTTTTTTACTTTGTAAAGAAAGTAGTCGCTGTTCGAGATATCGCCCTCGATATAGGAGGTATCCACCCTATTTTTAATCTCGTCTATTCGCTCCCTTTCCTTCCGTGCCTTGCGACCTTTCCCGGGAACCTCGCCAAATTCCACGTCCATAATCAAAGGACGTAAATCTTTACGATTTAGGGGAAGCTTTATCCATTGACCTAAACGCAAACCCTCATTGGCACCAGGGTTTAGCAGATACAAACTGTCTAAGCTTATATTATACCGCTTGGATAGGGAGTATGCCGTTTCTTTAGACTGCACGCGATGATAAAACCAATTGGCGTCTTTTTTATAGGTGCCAGTATCCAAGGCTGCCATATCATTCTGAAAGCCTTTGTGTGCTTCTGGATTTCGTGGAACACGAATAATTTGCCCCACCCGAATAGCCCCTTGTTCTTCCAAAATTGGGTTTAGCTTTCGCAATTCGCGAACACCAACATTATAGCGCTGGGTTAAGGCAAACTGGGTTTCACCTTTTATTACTTTATGGTAAATGTATTTGGATGAATCCTGGCGGGCTCGGATGCGCTCGGCCTTGATTTCCGCGATTTTTTTATCGCTGGGAATCACCAATTTCATTCCCTCTTTTAATTCCTGGGTTTTTAAATCCGGATTAAAATAGATTAGGTCGTCGATGGTGAAATTATACTGACGGGCAATGCCATAGAGGGTTTCCTTTTTCTGAACCTCATGGATCCTACCCTCTCCTTGTCCAAATACCTGAATACTGGAAAAGATGAGTATTAAAATTGCGACTAATTTCCTTCCTTTTATTCCCATTCGATAGTTGCCGGCGGCTTAGAACTAATGTCGTAAACCACTCGGTTAACGCCTTTTACCCGATTAATTATTTTGTTTGAAATCTCCGCAAGGAAATTATAGGGTAAATGTACCCAATCTGCCGTCATCCCATCGGTACTCTCCACCGCTCTTAGGGCAACCACCTGTTCATAAGTGCGTTCATCGCCCATAACACCTACCGATTGAACCGGTAATAAGATGGCGCCTGCTTGCCAAACCGAATCATAAAGTCCATGCTCTTTAAGGCCAGAAATAAAGATGGCATCCACTTCCTGGAGGATATCCACTTTGGCTTGGCTAATGTCTCCTAAAATTCGAATAGCCAATCCTGGGCCAGGGAAAGGATGTCGGCCTAAAAGGTCTGGATGAATACCTAGAGCATTTCCCACGCGGCGAACCTCATCTTTAAATAAGGTATTCATGGGTTCCACCACCTTTAGTTTCATAAAATCGGGCAAACCGCCCACATTGTGATGGGATTTAATAGTAGCTGATGGCCCTTTTACTGATACCGATTCAATCACATCAGGATAAATGGTGCCCTGCGCTAGCCACTTCACATCCTGAATTGCCGTAGCTTCATCGTCAAATACTTCTATAAATACCCTTCCGATTATCTTTCTTTTTTGCTCGGGGTCACTCACTCCGGCAAGGGCATCTAAAAAACGTTTAGAGGAATCCACCCCCTTAACATTAAGGCCCATATCCTTATACTGATCCAATACGGATTCGAACTCATTCTTGCGAAGAAGTCCATTATTCACAAAAATGCAGTGTAGGTTTTCACCAATGGCTTCCGATAATAAAACGGCGGTAACGGTGCTATCTACTCCCCCACTTAATCCTAAAACAACTTTGTCATTTCCCAGCTTTTGCCGCATTTGGGCAATAGAGTCTTCCACAAAAGATACTGGAGTCCAATCTTGCTTGCAAGCGCAAATGTCCACTAGAAAGTTTGCAATGAGCTGCAAGCCATCTTTGCTATGATATACCTCTGGGTGAAATTGAATGCCATAAGTATCCTCCCCTTGGACATGATAAGCCGCTACGCGCACATCTTTAGTGCTCGCAACAATTTCAAAGTTTTCTGGAATTTTAAGGATGGTATCGCCATGGCTCATCCATACCTGCGAATTCAAGGGAATATCTTTTAATAAGGGAGAAGCGCTTTCTACTTCTTCCAATTTGGCCCGGCCATATTCTCTTGTTTCAGAAGCTTCTACTCTACCTCCATCTTTACTTGCCATGTATTGGGCGCCGTAGCAAACCCCTAAAACGGGCATTTTAGATCTGAATTCTGATAAATCTATCTGTGGCGCATCGAGGTCATTAACCGAAAATGGCGAGCCACTTATTATTAAGCCTTTAATACTGGAATCCAGCGCTGGAATGGCATTGTAAGGGTGAATTTCACAGTAAACATTAAGTTCACGAACTCTACGGGCAATAAGCTGGGTGTATTGCGATCCGCAATCCAGAATCAGAATCTTTTCTTGCATGGGCGCAAAGATATTTCTTTTCCTTCTTTGGCGAAATCCATCTCAAAGCCTTTTCCATATTATTTCAACAATGATTGTGATAAATTCTGAAACTATTTTCTGATTTTCTAACTTGCCCACCTCAACCAATTTGAAACCATGCGCATCCTTAAAATTATTCTTATCATCTTATTGATCTTGATTGGCTTATACCTCTTGATCTCACTTTTTCTACCCTCTAGTTTTGATATTTCTAGAACCATCAATATCAATGGACCTAAACGAGCAGTTTTCGCTCAGGTAAATGATTTTAAGAAATGGGAATCTTGGTCGCCATGGCTAGCAGAGGATAGTACCATGACTTTTAGATATGCCGATCAAACCAAAGGAAAGGGTGCCAGTTACAGCTGGAAATCCCAAGAAATGGGCAATGGAAATATGCAAATTACCGATGTAAGGGGCATGGATACCCTGCGCACGGCCATTAACTTTGAAGGAATGAATCCCGCCAAGGGCTATTGGTATTTTAATGAAGTTGGAAAAGGCCGAACCCAAGTAACCTGGGGTTTTACCGGGGAATTTGGCTTCTTCGAGCGAATCTTCGGTTTGTTTATGGAGGGTCAAGTAGCGGGTAGTTTTGAAACTGGACTTGGAAATATTAAGTATATCGTGGAAAGTCAGAAAAACGATATCATTGAATTACCCGTAAATACGGTTTCTAAAGATTCTATACGCTACTACAGTATTACCGAAACCATCTCCATGACCGATATGGCAGAATCTGGCTCCCAGATTTTCGCTCGCAATTATGGAAGAATCTTAAAGCTCTTGGGCAAAAAAGCGGATAGCCTTATCACCGGCGCTCCTTTTGCTATTTTCCATGAGTGGAATGAGGAAACCCGTCAAACTACCATAGAATTTTCCATTCCATCAATGGCGGATAAAGAGCCAGGAGATGACATTAAGAGACGTGTGCTAAGCGCAAGCGAGGGTTTAGAAGTTAACTTCCTAGGGCCTTATGCCTTAACAGGAAAGGCGCACATCCAAATTCAAGAATATGCGCAAGCCAATAATATTGACCTAGGACCCTTTAGCATTGAGTTCTACGTTACGGATCCGGCTGCTGAAGCAGATACCAGTAAATGGCTTACTAAAGTGTATTACCCAACCGTGGAATAAAAATTATTTTACATTCTCGTGAACCCTGACTGCTCGTCAGGGTTTTTTTTTGACATACATCAACAAAAGAAAGTCAAAATTGAACTTCCCTAAACTTCTTCTTGCTCTAGCACTATTAAGCTCTTCAACAATTTTTGCCCAAAAAGGAATTATTAAAGGTCGAGTTTATGATGAGATCAATAATGAGCCCCTGCCCTTTGCTAACGTAATTATTGAAGGTACTACCATTGGAACCACCACCGACATTGATGGTAAGTACAGCTTAGAGGTTAAGCCCGGCTTGTATAATGTTACTGCTTCCTTTGTAGGCTATGTAAACAAGACGGAATATGAAGTTCAAGTAAGCCCTTCTCGACCTTATCTTATAGATTTTGCATTAAGTGAAGGCAGTCAGACCCTAGCCACGGTGGAAGTAAGCGCCCAAGATCGCATTACCCGTAAGCAGGAAAGCCCAGTTTCAGTTAGTACGCTCGGTATAAATGAGATTCAAAGAAACCCCGGTGGTAATCAGGATATATCCTTGGTAATTCAATCTCTACCCGGGGTGGCCTCTACGCCGAATTTCAGGAACGACATTATTATTCGTGGTGGCGCGCCTAATGAGAATAGCTTCTTTTTGGATGGCATTGAAATACCATCGATAAATCACTTTGCTACCCAGGGAAGTTCTGGAGGTCCGGTAGGGCTTATCAATGTGAACTTTATTCGCGAAGTAGATTTATATACATCCGCCTTCCCAGTAGAAAAGGCCAATGCCCTTAGCTCCGTTTTAGATATCAAGCTAAAAGACGGACGAAGTGATAAAATTGGGGGCATCTTTCAAGTAGGAGCCTCGGAAGTTGGTCTGACCATGGAAGGTCCGATTAATGAAAAAACCACTTTCTTAGCCAGTGCCAGAAGGAGCTATTTACAGTTTCTATTTTCAGTTTTAGAATTACCGTTCCTACCTACCTACAATGACTTTCAGTTTAAAATCAAGCATAAGTTTGATACTAAAAACCAACTAACCTTAATCGGTATTGGTGCCATTGATCAATTTAAGCTGAACCTCGATGCCAATGAAACAGAGGCTCAACAATTTCAATTAGCGGTACTGCCGGTTAACGAGCAATGGAATTACTCTATTGGCGCTAAATACACGCGCTTTGGGGAAAACTCCTACACCAATTTTATCCTCAGTCGTTTTATGCTCAATAATTCCGCCTTCAAATTTGAGGATAATGATGAGGAAAACGGAAGACAGCTCCTAGACTACCTATCACAGGAGATTGAGAATAAATTGAGAATCGAAAACTTTTATCGTAAAGACGGTTGGAGAATAACCAGTGGTGGAGGCTTCGAGCAAATTAAATACATAACCTCCGAATTCGACCTACGCGTGGCTCCCGGCGGCGCTGCTCGAAATTATGAAACCGATTTAACGCTTTATCAATACTTTGCTTTTGGTAATATCAATCGTAGCTTTTTAGATGAAAAGGTGAATGTGAATATTGGCTTGCGCCTAGAAGGAAATAGTTTTAACGCCAATACCGCCAATCCACTTAATCAGCTTTCGCCTAAAATCGCGGTGACTTACAATATAAGCTCCGACTTAAGCTTCAATGCTAATTACTCGATTTACAATCAGCTTCCTCCCTTCACCAGTTTAGGTTTTAGAGATACCACTGGGGCCCTTGTAAATGCTGATCTCACTTATGTCAATACCCAGCACATTGTTGCGGGATTTGCTTATTACCTTCCGTTTAATGCCAAAATTTCGGTGGAAGGGTTTTACAAGATTTATGATAACTATCCCTTCTTAACCGAACGTGGTGTTACCCTCGCTAATTTGGGTAGTGACTTTGGCGTAATCGGCAATGAACCTGCGACTTCCACTTCATCGGGTAGAGCCTATGGTTTAGAATTTCTTTATCAACAAAAACTCTTTGATGGTTGGTTTGGCACCTTGGCCTATACTTTGGTGAAATCGGAGTTTGAAGACCAAAACGCCAATCTTGTGCCTTCCTCCTGGGACAATCAACACATAATCACTTTAACCGGTGGGAAGAAATTTGGAAAGAACTGGGAAGCCGGTGTGCAATATCAATTCCTAGGCGGCGCTCCATATACCCCGACCGATATTGCAAATAGTTCTTTGGTTCAAGTTTACAATGTAAACCGCCGCGGTTTGCCCGATTGGAATCGATTGAATTCGGTGCGCTTTGATAATTTTAACCGACTGAATGTACGAGTGGATAAGAAATGGTTCTTTGAAAATTGGGCCCTCAATTTATACTTCGATGTACAGAATTTGCTGGGCCAATCTGTAGATGGAGAACCATTGTTATCCTTAAACCGCGATGCCCAAGGCAATCCAATTATCTTAAACCCAATGGACCCAGCAGAGCTTCAGCGGTATGATACTAAGCTCTTGGAAAATGGCAATGGTACACGCATTCCTTCTCTCGGAATTATCGTGCAATTTTAACAGAATTTCCCTTACTTAGAGCATGCATGAAAAGCTCACGGTAAGTTTAGTTCAAGATCGCTTTGAAGCCTTAGCTGACGTTCCTTCCAGCCAAGTTCAGTTTTTAATCGATGAAGGAAGTTTAATAGAATACCCTCAAGACTCTTTCCTTTTTAAGGCAGAAGAACCGGCTGATTTTATGACTTTTATTCTTGAAGGTCATTTTCGGATTTTCTTAGTCCAAAAAGGAAATCAAAATTTAGTTACTGAAATCCAAGCTGGGGATATAACGGGCTTGCTGCCGTTTTCACGGATGAAAAAAGCCAGCGCAAATGCCCAAGCTACCGAGAATGGATGGGCGCTTCAATTCCCTAGGGAAAAACTGCACACCCTAATCACGCAGCACTATGAACTCACCGAAAGTTTAGTTCACTTAATGGTTAGTCGGACCCGCACTTTCACCACCCTACGCCAGCAGAATGAGCGGATGATTGCCTTGGGTAAGCTATCGGCGGGATTGGCCCACGAGCTCAATAATCCTACCGCCGCCATAGCGCGAAGTTCTAAAACATTAAGTGCTAAGGGTACTTCGGGCATGGCCCTTATGAGGAAAATAGTGCAGCTACCGCAGCCACTTCAATACTTAGAAATTGCCAATGCGCTCTTGCAAAAGGTTTTGAAAAATGAGAAGCAAGAGTTGAGCCTGCTGGAGCGTCAATCGCGCGAAGACGATTGGGAAGACTTTTTTGAGGATCTCGGTCTATCAAGCGAAAGCGAGTTGATTGAGTATTTAATAGAGTATGATATTGAAAGTGATTTTATTGAAGAGGCCTTTGAAGATATCGCTCCCGAAAGCAGAGAAGCCCTTTTAAAGTATTTGGAGTTTGAACTTGGAAGGCAGGAACTTCTTGGAGATATTGAAACCGCAGCGGTTCGTATTTCAGATTTAGTGGCCAGTATTAAGAACTTCACCCATATGGACTCGGCCCAAGATAAGGCGCCGGCCCTTCTCTCGGAAGGAATCGATTCTACTCTTAAAATATTGGAGCATAAAATTCGGAATACTAAGGTGCAGATAATTAAGGATTATGATGCTCAGATGGGTAAAGTTCCAATTTATGCGGGCCAACTCAATCAGGTTTTCACCAACATTCTCGACAATGCCATCGATGTTCTGAAAGATCAGGATGATGCCAAAATTACCATTCGAACTTTTGCTAAACACGATTTAGCTTACATTCAAATAATTGATAATGGCCCTGGAATTCCTGAAGATATGCAGAGTTCCATTTTCGACCCTTTCTTTACCACTAAAGGCATTGGTGAAGGTACTGGTATGGGCCTCGATATTTCCCGAAACATTGTTGAGCAACATCAAGGTAAACTCGAGCTTGAGTCTGCCGCTAATCCTACCATCTTCCGTATTTGCATTCCCTTAAAAGCATGAAAAAAAACAAAGCCATAATATTCGCTATCGACGATGATCCTCAAGTTTTGAGGGCCATTCGTACTGATCTGCGCTCACGTTATAAAGAGGATTATAAGATTCTTTCAACCAGCGATCCTAAAGAAGCTCGTGAAAGCTTAACCGAACTGAAAAATCAAAATGCGGAAATAGCCCTTTTTCTGAGTGATCAGCGCATGCCGCAATTAGAGGGGGTAGCCTTTTTGCAGGAAGCTATGGAAGTTTTCCCAAAGGCTAAAAGAGCTTTGCTAACGGCCTACTCCGATACCAATGCTGCAATTCAAGCCATCAACGAGGTACAATTGGATCACTACCTAATGAAACCTTGGGATCCACCTGAAGAAAAGCTTTATCCCATAATTGATGATTTATTACTCGATTGGCAAGCGAGCCATCGTCCGAATTTTCAAGGCCTTCGGGTTATTGGCTTTCAATATTCGCAATTAAGCCACGATCTCAAAGACTTTCTAGCAGGTAATCTCTTCCCCTACCGCTGGCACGATGTGGAAAAAGATCAGGAAGGGAAGATCCTCATGAGCGAGAATCAGCTCGGCTTTGAAGACCTCCCGGCGCTTATTTTAGCTGATGGGCAATTACTAAAAAGACCAAGTAAAGCGGAGGTGGCCGAAAAAGTTGGTCTTCCAACCAAACTTAAATCCCAACTCTACGATACCGTTATAATTGGCGCTGGTCCTGCTGGCTTAGCGGCAGCCGTTTATGGTGCTAGCGAAGGACTAAAAACCTTGATGGTTGAAAAACATGCCCCAGGCGGCCAGGCAGGTACAAGCTCAAGAATTGAAAATTATTTAGGCTTCCCGAATGGTTTAAGTGGCTCTGACCTTGCCAGAAGGGCCCTTAGCCAAGCTAGCAGACTGGGAGCGGAATTTCTTACTCCAGCGGAAGTGGAAGCCATTAAAGTGGAAGATCAACATAAAGTTCTAAAACTTAAAGATGGTAAGGAAGTCATAAGCCGCTCCATTGTAATTGCCAGTGGTGTAAACTATCGCCAACTTGAAACTAAGGGCTTGCAAGCACTCACTGGTAAGGGCGTATATTACGGAGCAGCTTCTACCGAGGCTTCGGCCTGCACCGATAGACCTGTTTTTGTTGTGGGCGGTGGGAATTCGGCCGGACAGGCAGCGATGTACTTGTCGCGCTTTGCTCAGTCGGTGAAAATCATCATTAGAAGGGAAGATCTTAGTAGTACCATGTCGGCCTATCTTATCGATCAAATTAAAGCAACGGAAAATATTTCCATTCTAGCCTGCACCGAAATTGAAGAAGCTAAGGGAAGTGAGCAATTGCAAAGTTTAAGTCTTAGGAACAACCGCGATAAAAGTTTAGTAGAGCATGCAGCCGCTGCCCTCTTTATTTTTATTGGCGCCAAGCCTTATACCGATTGGCTACCGCAAGAAATAGCTAAAGACGCCAAGGGCTTTATTAAAACTGGTAACGACATTCTAGAGGAGAAAGAAAGTGCGCAGTATTGGCATTCAGATCGTATCCCTTACTCCTTGGAAACCTCTATTCCCGGCATCTTTGCCGCCGGTGATGTGCGCTCTGGCGCAATGAATCGAGTAGCCTCTGCAGTAGGCGAAGGAGCGATGTCTATTAGCTACACACACAAGTATTTAACTGAAGTTTAAGAGTTTAGGCGCAAAAACTGACAAGTACTTCTGCCGGTCATCTTCTAGCTTAGCCTAAACTAAAACTAGAGAAGATGAAAAAACTAATTGCCTTGCTTGCCTTAGCCCTGTTTGTGGTAGGCTGCTCCAAGAACGATGATCGTGAAATGCTAAAAGAACCAGAAGCAAAAGTTATAGATCACGTAAACGATGTTCCCATCGACGATGAAATACGAGTAAATCTCGATTAATTTTTAAACCCCGGCTTGCAAGAGTCGGGGTTTTCCTTTGTAGGTCTAAAGCTTAGATCCACCCAATACCTCCCTTAGCTATTATGGATCAATGTATTCGAGATTTATTAATAATCTAATCTTAATTTGTTGGCTATTCACCAGCATAAGTTTAACTTCCTTCCTTCGAAATTATAAGCTTGAAAAGACAGTTAATCTTAAGGGAACGCTATAATTCTGTACGTTCAGAAACCTTGAATTTAATGGCGGGCCTTAGTCCCGAAGATCATTTAGCACAGAGCAGCGCAGAAGCAAGTCCACCGAAATGGCATCTAGGTCATACCACTTGGTTTTTCGAAACTTTAATACTGAAGCCCTCTAAGCAGAATTACCAGGTTTATAATCCCCAATATGCTTTTTACTTCAATTCTTATTATGAGGCTTTAGGTCCGAGAATCGATCGCGCTGCAAGAGCCAGTCTTAGCCGTCCGTCTTTGAGTGAAATCCATGCCTACCGCGATTATGTCGATAAAGAAGTTTTAGATTTTATTGATGATGGCCCATGGCCTGAAGACTTATTATCAACTTTAGAATTAGGGCTAAATCACGAGCAACAGCATCAGGAGCTTTTTCTTACCGACTTTAAAAAAGCCTTGGGACAACAAGCATTTTTCCCGGTGTACCGAAGTGATTTCGTGGAAGATCATCGATTAATTCAGTCTGCACAATGGATTGAAATAAAAGCTGGACTTTACGATATTGGCTGTGGAGGAAATGAATTTCATTTTGATAATGAAGGACCTCGACATAAAGTTTACCTAAACGATTATGCCATAAGCAGCGAGCTTGTAAGCAATGCCGATTGGCAAGAATTTATGGAAGACGGTGGATATGAAAAGCCAGAGTACTGGCATATGGAAGGCTGGGAATGGCTAAAAAAGGAAGCGGTGTGCGCCCCGCTGTACTGGCTAAAAGAGCAGGGTGAATGGATGCAGTTTAGTCTTTCCGGTTTAAAAAGCATTAGGCCCGATGCCGCCCTTTGTCATATTAGTTTTTACGAGGCATCGGCCTATGCACAATGGAAAGGCTTAAGGTTGCCAACCGAGGCCGAGTGGGAAGTAGCCCAAAATCATTTTCATTGGGGTGAGCGCTGGGAATGGACCAATAGCGCTTATTTGCCCTACCCTGGTTTTAAGGAATATGATGGCCCCGCTAAAGAGTACAATGCCAAGTTTATGATTAATCAAATGGTATTACGTGGGGCCTCCATTGCGAGCCCTACAAATCACTCTCGACCAAGTTATCGCAATTTCTTCCACCCACATTTTAGATGGCAGTTTAATGGACTCAGGCTAGCAAAAAACCTTTAGACTAATGAATCAGTATTTACAGGATGTTATCAAAGGCTTGAAATCGGAAGATAAGTACCTACTGTCCCGCTACTTTTATAATGAGGAAGGTGATCGCCTATTTCAAGAAATTATGGAGCTCGATGAGTATTACCTCACTCGTGCTGAAAAGGAAATTTTTCAAATCCATGCAGCGGACATTTGCGCTGAGTTTCCTTCAAATAACTACCGAATTGCCGAATTGGGTGCTGGTGATGGCACAAAAACAAGATATCTACTTGAAGCGGCATTGAAAGCAAAGTCTAAATTTGAGTACTTCCCAATTGATATATCACCGAATGTATTAAACATCTTAAAAGCTAAGCTTGAAAAAGCTTTACCTAGTTTAAAGATTAAAGGACTTGCTCAAGAATATTTCGAGGCTCTAAGTACCCTGGCTCAACTATCAGATATTCCATTGGTGGTGCTCTTTTTAGGAAGTAATATTGGAAATTTCCGTCGCGATAATGTGGATACCTTTATTGCCAAGCTTAGTGATAGCTTAAGGCCTGGGGATTTATTTCTCCTAGGGGTTGACAAGAAAAAAGATCCCAATCGAATTTTAGCCGCCTATAACGATAGTCGAGGCATTACCGCCGCTTTTAACTTTAACAGCCTAAAACGAATTAATGCCGATTTAGGTGGAAACTTCGATCTCCAAAAATTTAGCTATTACAATAATTACGACCCTCATAGCGGTGAAAGTCGTTCTTACTTAATCTCTAAAGAGGAACAAGAAGTATTTATCAAAGCTGCAAATCAGAGCTTCCATTTTGAGGCGCATGAGGCCATACACACGGAGACTTCTCGCAAATACGGAGCCTCAGACTTACAAAAGCTTGCTAGTCGACATGGCTTTAAAATCAAGAGAGAATTTAGCGATGAGCAGAAACTCTTTCGCAATCAAATTTGGGAAAAGATTTAAAGGCAAATTGCCTCCTATTTAGATCTTTAATAGTCCAATTGGCTGATTAGAAGGAAGTCAAATATGCAGCACAATTATTCAATACTGGCGATCAAGCTCCTTTAGGATTTGGGCTTAGCCAATGGAAAATATGCACCAGAAGCACTACTAAAGCACAGCCAATAACATTATACCAAAGGTATTCCACTTGCAGTTCACCAATAAGCGGCCAATGATATACCTGGGCAAAATGAATGAGAAGAATAACGGTCTCTGCAATTAATGCCGCATAAAACACCCCTCCTCCTTTGATGCGTTTGAAGAAAAAGGCCACCATGAAAATCCCGAGGATGGTTCCGTAAAAAAGGGAGCCCAAAACATTGACCATTTCAATGAGGTTGTCGAAAAGATTCGCAACTAAAGCAAAACTAATCGCCAATAATCCCCAGAATACCGTGAGTAATTTCGACACGAATAAACGCTCTCTTTCACTAGCGTCTCGGCGGAAAAGGCGATTGTAAAAATCCACGGAAGTGGTGGTTGCCAAAGCATTGAGCTCGCTGGAGGTACTGGACATGGCCGCTGAGAAAATCAATGCTATAATAAGACCTACGATTCCTATGGGCATAAAATCCATCACGAAGTTTAGAAACACATAATTGGTATCCTTCACTTTAAACTTTGGGTCGGCAGTAAGCAACAATCCCTTTACCTCATCTCTAATTTCACGATCTTCTTCAAGCCGCTTCACAAATAAATCACGTGCAATTCGTTCCGAACGAAAATTATCGGATGCTAAAGCCAGCTCAAACTCCGATCGGCTGGATTGCAATTCAGAATAATTTAGATCATATCGTGCCTTAATTTCATTCAGCTCCGTCTCGTACTCTGTATTCTCTAATCCTTCTAGGGCCACCTCATTAAAAAAGACCGGCGGCTTGATGTACAAGTAAAAAACAAATACTAGCACCCCAGTTAATAGAATAAAGAGCTGCATGGGTATTTTAAGCATGGCATTAAACATCAAACCCAGTCTGCTTTCGCGGATGTTCTTTCCGGTTAAATAGCGCTGAACTTGACTCTGATCGGTTCCGAAATAGGACAAGGCTAAAAACAAACCACCCGTAAGGCCACTCCAAACAGTGTAGCGTTCATTGAGATCAAAATTGAAATCTAAAATTTCCATTCTACCCGCCGATCCCGCTAACTTAAAGGCAGTGCCAAGATCAACATGGTCTTGAATACGAATGGCTAAGATGATAAAGGCGAGGGCCATGCCTAAAAGAATGATGCCCATCTGTAATTTCTGGGTAATGCTAACCGCCTTGCTACCGCCGGTAACGGTATATACGATTACTAAGAAGCCCACAAACAAGTTGGTGAACTGCAAATTCCAGCCTAAAATGGTAGATAAGATAATGGCCGGTGCAAAAATGGTTAGTCCCGCCGCCAAGCCTCTTTGAACTAAAAATAAAAATGCCGCCAGCAATCTTGTTTTCAGGTCGAAACGAGATTCCAAATACTCATAAGCCGTATACACCTTTAGGCGATAGTATATGGGAATTATAAAGGCCGAAATAATAACTAAAGCGATTGGCAAGCCGAAGTAAAACTGTACAAAGCGCAGTCCAGATTCATAACCTAAACCCGGCGCGCTAAGGAAGGTTATGGCGCTCGCCTGGGTGGCCATTACTGAAAGCCCGATGGTGAGCCATTTCATTTCATTGCCACCGCGGAGGTAATCATCCAAATTCCTTGACTGCCGCGTGCGCCAAGTGCCATAAGCAACAATGGCGAATAGGGTTCCAAAAAGTACGATCCAGTCTATAGTGCTCATCTAGGCGTAATAGGCGGTAATAAGGTAATACAAGACAATTTGGAGGAAAAGAAATATCAGGACACCACTATATACTTGGCGCCATTTCATCTCACTGCTACTTTTCATGCTCGTAAGATATCAAATTGGCTAAAAGTCGATAGGCCCCCGGCACGCCTGCTGGTAATTCCCGAAAGAAAGAAATTCCGGTGTAAATGAAAGCTCCCTCGCCATAGTCGGCAATTAATAAACCTCCTAAGCGATCGGGCTCATCTTTATCGTGCCATGCTAAAGGTGCAGCATAGGCGGGATCCCATTCACTGGCAAAATACAATCCGCGCTCTTGTACCCAGTCATTAAAGTCGACCTTGCTTAATTTGTTCGGTTCATTAAGTACCGGATGATCAGGTAAATTAAAGCGTACAGGAGCATTCTCTTCCGTTACACGTTCGCGACTAATTTTAAAAGGATAAGGTGCAAAATCATCTCCTTGAAAGGAACGTGAACGCGTATTGTATTGCACAATCATATTGCCCCCTCCTTTCACATAATCCAATAACTGATCCTTTCGATTAAAAAGCCATGACTGGGTATTATAGGCTCGGATCCCTAGAATCACCGCCTGATACTGATCAAGATTGCTTTCTCTTAGTGCTTGTTCATCCAGAATATCTACATCATAGCCCATTTGGTTAATGGCATCCGGAACTTTATCACCAGCTCCAATGATATAGGCCACACGATTTCCGCGTTTTTCCAATTGCATTGGAATTAATCGAATTGCGGGATCTTCAAGAATCATCCTTTTATCAATATGGGGATAATCAATTTCCACCAAGCTTTTTAGCGCTTCGCTGGAGCCGTCTTCTTTTTTAAGCATCACATACAAGCTACCTGGGGCAGCGCCCATTTTAGGGCTAACCGTAATTCTTTTGCTTAGCACTTGGGCCGATTCGGTGAACTCCATCACAAATTGGGCAGGTTCAATTTGCCAAGCCTCTGTATCTAAATACACCTCGTAAGCCCCTGCTTCAAAGGCCTTAAAATCAAGATCTAAGCTTTGCGCCGTATTATCTAAAAAGAAAAGTTTATTTATTCTACTCTTTACTGTTAAGGGCGGTACTACCATAAGCGGACGTTCAATTTCCCCTTCCACACGATCCGAGAACTTATAACGCACCGGTACCATCAATTTAAATGACCCTTGTTCTAAGTGCACCCAAATGGCAAATTGCACTGATGGATCGTTCTCTGGTTTGCCAATAAGCAAAGGATCATCCACTTTAAACATGGCATCATAAGGCTTTTTTAGCCAATATGGTTGCGAATAGGCATCATCACCTAGAGTGTATTTAAAGCTTAGTTCAAAAACTTCATTCTCCTTTAAAGCTTCATTGTATTCCACTTCAGCATCCAATCCAACTTCCATCTGTTTTGCCAGGTTTAGAACAGACACATCCATTGGACTTCTATGAATGGCCTTAAGCACTAAGTCGATTTCCGAACCATAGGTAGCGTATTCAGCTTTAGCTAAAACCTCCACTTTAAGTCCCAAAGATTGGGCAATAAGATGTGAGAGAACTTCTCTTAACCACTGTAAACTTTCGTCATCGGGGCCGATGCTTTGATACAGTTTTAAAAGTTCATCAGCCGACTTATAGGGTTTACGCAAATTATAATTAGCTTCAATAGAGGCCAATGCCTTCTCAATATCATCCCTGCCGTTTTGCTTCCAGCTTTGATTAAGACCGCTAAAAATGCTTTTTCCAGGAACTTCGCCCTTCAATAACTTCAAATATTCCTTCTGAGCTCCTCGGGCAACGGCTACTCCAAAACCTTGGCTCTTATGTTGACTGCGACTATAGCTGGCCAACTCATTACATGACAATCCCATTTCTGGTATATAAGAACCTACTTCCTCAACAAAATAGGTGGGATCTGCTGCGGCCAGGCTGTCGATTTTAGGTTCCCACCAAGCACTGTGATTCCAAAAAATGCGGTTCACTTGCCAGGCTTCCAAATTCTGCTCCGGGAAGGCCTTCGGATCTGCAGCCACTTCATAAGCTTCCAAGGCTAGCATGGCACTTGCGGTATGATGTCCATGTCCACCTCTCCCATCTGGCGGAAAGCGGGTGATGATAATTTGTGGTTTAAAAGTTCTGATGACGCGCACCACATCGCTTAAGACTAAATTTCGATCCCATTGCTGAAAAGTCTCATCAGCATTTTTACTGTAGCCAAAATCCACGGCCCGGCTAAAAAACTGTTGGCCCCCATCAATGGCTCTGGCCTGCATCAACTCCTGGGTTCTAAGCACTCCCAGTTTAGCCCCTAATTCAGTACCAATTAAGTTTTGACCGCCATCACCTCGGGTGAGACTCAGATAAGCGGTTTGGGCCCCGATATCATTAGCCAGCCACGAAATCATTCTAGTATTCTCATCATCGGGATGCGCGGCTAAATAGAGTACTCTTAAGGGATTTTGGCTTTGATGCAATTGATGTAATAGCTCTGAAGAGCTTACACCTTGACCAAAAATGACCTGTGCTAAAAGCATCAGGATTAGGAAAGGACTTTTATTTCGCATGTACTGTTTTTGAGGATTCCAAATCTACTAAGGCTTTTTGAGTTATTAGTTTAGAATGATATAGGAAGGCTAAATGTCATCATCAATTTCATGGTTATTCTAAATTTTCAGCTTTGCTGAATTCTTATGTGTAAGGCTTTTAGGGGATTAGCGTCTATGACAACAGATGATGAAAATATATTGATAGTTGCCATAGATGAGGCTTTAATCAATTATCTATTTAAGGTGAAAGAAATGTTAATTCTTATACCCTATATTTACGGACCCTAAAAAATCCCTAATGAAGAAAATGTTACTTCTGGGCTTGGTATTTTTTGCTCAAATCACCTTTGGACAAAATGCCGAAAGCCTAAAACCGATCTTATTCCTAAATGAGACAGTGGGCCTAAATGCCGAGAACGATGGAAGGATCAGCGAATTTGGAAACTTTCGTTACGTTCTTGTTCAACATCCCGAATTAAAAATTCAGTCCGATTTTTTTGGTTTTCAGACTTTGGATTATGTTCCTCACAATGCCGCTTTCGCACGCGTTGCTGAAAATCAATTTGAATCTTCGAAGGAAGCCATCGAAAATGCTGGTGGCCGAGTATTAAATTTAAGAGATGCTTGGCGTCTTTCTAAACCCTTGCATACAGCAAATTACAATGAATGGGCTTGGGCCGAAGATGGTCAGAGCCTGGTGCTTTGGATACAATACTACCGTGGAATTTCGCATTATCAAGTTCTACAATCTTTAAGCCTAAAGGGAATTACTATTCTTAATGACCGCGCTGCCGATCGTCGCTTTGAAGTGATATTAGACCCAGAACGTATGGAAGAGCTTCTTTCCTTAGGAGCCATCCAATACATTGAAGAACGCTATGCTCCAGGTGAGCCTGAAAACTATACGGCCGCAACAAATCACCGTGTTAATTACCTTCAGCAAGCAGCTTTTAATGGCGGTTTAAATTATGATGGAAGTGGGATCATGGTGGCACATAATGATGCCGGTGGTATTACCGAGCACATTGATTTTAAAGGACGTTTTTCACAGAATGCCGGTACTGCTGGTTCGGATCATGGTGATCACACCGCCGGAACTATCTCCGCCGCTGGAAATGCCAATCCATATGGTCGTGGCATGGCGCCAGGTGCTGATATGTTCTACAGAGCCTATCCTGCAAACCTCAATGATGCGGACAATGTGTATACCAGCATCAATGCGCGTTTAACCTCCAATTCCTTTTCAAATGGATGTAATGGCGGTTATAGTACTTGGTCTCAGCAGCTAGACAAAGATGCCTATGACAATCCCAATATGCTCCACGTATTTTCCGCAGGAAATAATGGTAGCTCAAGCTGTGCTGTGGATTACGGCGCAGGTGTAGGTTGGGGTAATATTACCGGTGGCCACAAACAGGCTAAAAACGTAGTTACAGTTGGAAACGTAACTACCACTGATGGTTTAGCAGGATCGAGTAGCCGAGGACCGGCTAGTGATGGTCGTATTAAGCCCGACTTATGCGCCGTAGGAACTCAGGTATTTTCTACCACCGATGCCAATGGTCCGAATACCTATAACAGTAAAACAGGTACCTCAATGTCTTGTCCAGGGGTAACCGGAACTCTTGCGGTATTAATGGAGGCCTATAAAGATCTTAATGCGGGCGAAGAAGCCCATGGATCGCTACTTAAAGGTGTTTTAATGAATACCACCGAAGACTTAGGAAATGCTGGTCCTGATTACCGTTTTGGCTACGGAAGGATTAATGCCCGTCGCGCCTATGAAGTGCTTGAGAATGGTTGGTTTATGGAAGACAGTCTCTCAACTGGGGATTCTGCAAGCTTCACTTTTAATATTCCTGCAAATACGGCTCAAGCGCGTTTCTTGGTTATTTGGCCAGATCGCGAAGCTTCTCCTTCTGCGGCTAGAGATTTAGTAAATGATTTAGATTTAGAAGTTGACTTTAGCGGACAAACTTATCTTCCTTGGGTGTTAAACCCAACGGCCAACGTGGCGAGTTTAAACAGCTTAGCGGTTCGTGCACGTGACTCCCTTAATAATATTGAGCAAGTAACTTTAGATAACCCCTCGTCCGGAGCAGCTACAGTAACCATTCATGGTACAAATGTGCCTACTGGCGGTGATCAGCGTTTCTTTGTTATTGCCTATTACGAAAGCACCGATTTAGTGGTAACCTATCCCGTGGAAGGAATGGGATTACCTACGGGCTCTTCCGAAAGAATTCGTTTCGACGCACCGCAGAGCACTCCGCATACTGCTGAGTACTCTTTAGATGGCGGGGGCTCCTGGCTTACTATCAATACCACTGCAAATGCACGTCAAATGACCTGGGTAATTCCAAATGTTACCAATGACCAAGTTTACTTAAGAGTACGTAGCGCATTTGATACTGTAGTAGTTGGTCCTATGACCATTGTACAGGTACCAGGACCTTTAAATATTATTGCAGCTTGTCCCGATAGCGTACACCTAGATTGGAATGATGTAAATGGTGTAAGCGGCTATGTGGTTTATAAGGTAGGTGCCAAATACATGGACTCCGTAGCTTATGTTACTTCATCTGAAGCTTGGGTCGCTCACAATCCTAATGATGTTGATTGGTTTGCTGTTGCATCGGTAGTTAATGATACCAATATTGGATTTAGATCTAATGGTGTACAAAAAAGCCCAGGCGTATTTAACTGTGCTATCCCGAATGATTTGGAGTTACAAGCTGTTTTAGCTCCTGGTCAGGCAGAACTTCCAGATTGTGTTACCGGGCCAGACAGTGATCTTCCTGTTTACCTCATTCGTAATACTGGAACAACAACGATCAGCAATTTTGATCTTAGCTTCCGCAGACAAGGCGCCAGCGCTATAAGTACGGAAACATTTACGGGTAGCCTTAACCCAGGCGATACCATGCTTTATTATTTCCAATCAAATCGCGTGAACTTGCTCAATAATGTGAGCTTAACTTATGAATTTTGGGTTGATGCTAATGATGGTAATAGCTTTAACGACACTATTATTAATACCTTCCGCAAAACGGTAAGTTCCGAACCGGTTTTAAGTGTACCTTATAGTCAAGACTTTGAAGGTTTTAACAGTTGTTCGGATAATACCAATTGCGAATTCACCAGCTGTAATTTAGTTGAAGGTTGGTACAATTATCAAAATCAAATTGGTGACTTTATAGATTTCCGAACTTGGAGTGGACCTACTGCTAGTTCTGGAACAGGACCCAATTTTGATTTCAATCCAGGTACGAGTTCAGGGAAATATCTTTACCTCGAATCTTCTGGTGGCTGTGATAGTGCCGAAGCAATGGTAATTACGCCTTGTATTAGCCTTGATAGCGTTTACCGCCCACATGCGACCATTTTCTACCATATGCGTGGTGCAGATCACATGGGTCTTTTAAGTGTAGATGTTTATGATGGTCGTCGCTGGCACTTAGATGTAGCCGCTAAAATTTCTGGTGATCAGGGATCATCGTGGTTACCTTTAACTGCGGATTTGAGCGCCTTTAGTGGTAAAACTATTAATATCCGTTACCGTGCAAAAACTGGCGGCGGATTCCGTAGTGATATTGCTCTTGATGATTTCTCAATTGTTGATAGCTCTGGAGTTGGTATTTCCGAAGATGCTTGGCTTAGCGGTTTAAAATTATTCCCTAATCCAAGTAATGGTCGCTTTACCTTAGCAACAGACGACACTGAGAATAACATGGAGCTGAAAATTAGTGATCTTAACGGAGCGCTGATTTGGCAAGCTAATTTTGAGGCTAGCAATCAATCTGAGATGATCATTGACCTTTCGGATAAAGCTCCAGGAGTTTATATCCTTCAGGTAAGCAATGATGAGTACAGCAGTACCTTTAGAATGATTAAGGAATAAGTACTATTGTTCTGAAATAAAAAAAGCGGCCTTGAAATTTCAAGGCCGCTTTTTTATTGCTTTAAAATGACTCAGCTATTTAGCTAGAGGCCAGATTCGATATCTAGGTCCATGGTTGCATTGCTAAAAATCAAGGAACCTTTTTGGTCGAGATCCAATAATATTAGCTGATCGTTGAGTACTTCACCAGATAGAATGCGTTTTGATAAATCGTTTAAGACTCTTTTCTGAATCACCCTTTTCACCGGCCTTCCCCCAAATTGAGGATCATAGCCTACCTCTGCTAGGTAATTAACCGCTGCGTCGGTAGCCTCCAATATAATATGCTGTTCTTGCAACTGGGCTTTTACACGATTTAGTTGAAGCCTTACTATTTCAGCCAAATCCTTTTTAGCCAATGGCTGAAACATGATCGTTTCATCAATTCGATTGAGAAACTCGGGACGCAAGCTTTGCCTTAGCAATTGCATTAGTTCGCTTCTGGTGTTTTCATATGCCTCAAATCGATTTTCCTCCGTAGTTTGCTCCTGGCGATCCATAATGAGCTTGGAACCCAAATTGGAAGTCATGATGACGATGGTGTTTCTGAAATTCGCTACTCGACCTTTATTATCCGTTAAGCGTCCTTCGTCTAAAACCTGCAATAAGAGGTTAAAAACATCTGGATGCGCTTTTTCAATTTCATCCAAGAGCACAACAGAATAGGGCTTGCGACGCACCGCTTCTGTTAACTGCCCGCCTTCATCATAGCCCACATATCCGGGAGGAGCACCAATTAATCGACTAAGCGAGTGTCTTTCCTGATATTCACTCATGTCGATTCTAGTGAGCGCATTGTCATCATCAAATAAAAACTCGGCTAAAGCCTTGGCTAACTCCGTTTTTCCAACTCCGGTGGTACCTAAGAAAATGAAACTTCCAATGGGTTTATTCTGATCTTGAAGACCCGCTCTACTGCGGCGAACGGCATCAGAAACGGCAATTATCGCTTCCTCTTGACCTACTACCCTTTTGTGTAGCTCATCCTCCAACCTCAATAATTTCGCTCTTTCGGATTCGAGCATTTTCCGAACCGGAATGCCCGTCCATCGACTTACCACATCAGCGATATCCTCAGCATCAACTTCTTCTTTTATTAAGGCATCTCTATTCTGCAGCTCACCTGCGGCTTCTTCAAATTGTTTTAATTGCCCTTGAGCAGCTTGAAGTTTGCCGTAGCGTATTTCCGCCACCTTGCCATAATCTCCAGAACGTTCCGCTTGCTCAGCGCTAAGCTTTAATTGCTCTATCTCTTCCTTGGCGTTTTGTATACCCTCTACAATGGTTTTTTCGGACTCCCATTTGGCATTAAGACCTTGGCGCTGTTCTCTTAAACTAGCAAGCTCTTCTTTTAAAAGGCTTTGTTTGGCCTTATCTCCTTCCCTTTTAATTGCTTCAAGCTCAATTTCCAATTGCATGATTTTTCGATCAAGCAGGTCAATTTCCTCGGGTTTGGAATTTATCTCGATGCGCAACTTTGCCGCCGCCTCATCTATTAAATCAATGGCCTTATCGGGTAAGAAGCGATCGGAAATATAACGCTGTGAAAGTTCCACCGAAGCCAAAATTGCTTCATCCTTAATACGAACTTTATGGTGGGTCTCATAGCGTTCTTTGATTCCTCTTAAGATAGAAACCGCGGATTCTGTATCCGGCTCGGTAACCATAACTTTTTGGAAACGACGCTCGAGGGCTTTATCCTTCTCAAAAAACTTTTGATACTCATTTAGGGTCGTTGCTCCGATAGCCCTTAGCTCTCCACGTGCGAGGGCAGGCTTTAAAATATTGGCCGCATCCATGGCTCCTTCCCCTCCACCTGCACCAACTAGAGTGTGGATTTCATCAATAAAGAGTACCAAATGACCATCGCTTTGGCTTACTTCCTTTACCACTGCCTTTAGGCGTTCTTCAAATTCCCCTTTGTACTTGGCGCCGGCGACTAAGGCGCCCATATCAAGACTATAAATTCTTTTGTCTTTTAAATTCTCTGGAACATCACCCTTAATAATGCGATGGGCCATGCCCTCTGCAATCGCAGTTTTACCTACTCCCGGTTCCCCTATTAAAACTGGATTGTTCTTTGTTCTCCGCGAAAGAATTTGCAATACTCTACGTATTTCTTCATCTCGACCAATAACCGGATCTAACTTCCCTTCTTCTGCTAATTGGTTTAAATTCTTAGCGTATTTATCGAGGGCATTGTATTGCTCCTCGGAAGAAGCGGAATTGGCCTGACTACCTTTTCTTAATTCTTTTAATGCAGTCTCCCATCCGCTAATATCCATACCGCTGTCCTTCATCATATTGGCAATGGCATCCTTACCGCTTAATAGGCCATATATAAGGTGCTCTAAGGCAACATACTCGTCTTGTAGTTCTTTTGCCTTATTGAAAGCGCGTAACAGCGCCTGGTTGGCATTTTGATCCAGGTAGTTCTGCCCACCTTCCACTTTAGGGAAAGAACTTAAAATGGCTTGGAGGGCCGAATCGAAGCCCGCCTTATTAATGCTCATCTTCTCTATAAAGAAATCGAGGATATTTCGATCGGCCTCTTTTATGCCGTGAAGCAAATGTGCCGTTTGAATGGCTTGATGTTTTTGCTCCATAGCATAAGCCTGTGCGCTTTGCACGGCCTGCTGTGATTTTATAGTGAGTTTACTAAGATCCATTATTTCCTTTTTCTCTTCTTTAAGCAAAGGGGAAACCAAATGAAAAAAGTATGAATTAGTCTGACGGGATGACCTATAAGGATTAAACAGCCTGTCGCTAAGTCATTATAATAGAACTTATTGCGACAGTATTTCAGTCTAATAATATCCATAAAAAAAACCCTGACGCTTCAATTGAAGATCAGGGTTTTAAAATATTGCTCCTAATAAGTTCTAGTCAACTATCAACTTACGCGTTACCCGCTTTCCGTCTATGCTAACATTTACAAAGTAGATACCCGGGGTATAGTCGAAGGTTTCAAACACTAAGGTTGAACTACCTCGTTCTAAATTATAGTCCTTCTGCATGACTGACTGGCCGAGCACATTGACAATATCCACGGAGACGTTCTTTGCTTGCGCATTGAAGAGCGGCAGATGGGTAATAGAATTAGTCGGGTTCGGACGTAATTCACCGATATAAGATTCTGGCACTGGATTATACTCCTCACTTCCAATTACGAAGGTTGGTTTTTCATCAGTTGACTTGATGCAGAAATTATCTACAGCCCAGCCTTTATCCTGAATAGACCAGTCACTTTCAAAACGGAAACGGAATACAGCGCGATCAGCCGCGGTATCGAATTGGAATACATAACGAGCAGTATCCCAATCGGCGGTATCAGTCCAACCTGGCTTAATAATATCCAATGCAGTTACGTACTCAGTATTGTACCAGTTCTGCTCATTTGCAAAACCGAGCACTTGCCAACTACGTCCACCATCTAAGGTTACTTCAATCACACCACCGTCATGATACTTTTCAGTATCAAACTTGTGCATGAAAGTCATCTCATAAGCGGTACCCGTATCAATAACAAATACTGGTGTAAATAATCCAGACTGATCCCTTGAACGATAATTACTATCCAAACCGGTCATCCAACAACCCGTTCCTTGGTAAGCGCCAGGGAACTGTGTAGGAGTACCACGCTCCCAACTCCAATCTCCACGAGCATAAGTTTGGGTATTCAGCGCTATAAATGGTAGTGCTCCATTATTGTCTTCGAAATCGTTACAATAGATCGAGTCGCCATTGGCAATATCAAACTCATATTCTGGTAATACAGCCACAGGATAGCAAACGGTATCATCCGCTTGACGGTTATCCGTTTTATTATTAGGCTTCTCGGTGATTAAACACATTTGGTGAATACCCGAAGTAATAACAGAACCAGGAATAGAATCCATGTAATCATAGCGATAGCGACTTCCTTCGATAAAGAAGCGTGGAGAAATAGCCCATTCGAAAGGACCATCCCAAGTTAGATTGGTTCCAGCCGCATCATCAAACCACTGTACTTTCACCTTGGTAGAATCTAAGATTTTCGCTCCCGTATTACGGATAAATACATCTATCGGTTGAGGGAAGGTTGGAATCTGTAATGGATTCTGGAACACGAAGTCCTCGGGAGTAGATGAGTTTTGTGGTGGAATAAACACCTCAAAGTCATCAATTGCCCATCCTTCTAATGTTCTAGAGGTATTAGATCCTACTGTAGAATTAAAGTAAAATCTGAATGGAATAGCATTCGGTTCAAAGTTAAGCTGAGACATTGGGAAGAATGAATAAGCCCAACCAGAAGGCACTTGAGAACTAACGGAAGAACCGGTAAAACCCTTCGTTACGCCAGTTCCCGCTGGCCCCTGAATGGTTCCAAAGGGCCCAGTATAAAAGTTCTGGCCAATATTGCTAAAGGTTGCTAGGTTTCCGCCTAGTTCCGTCCAGTTACCATTGCGGAATATTTCAATTGCACCGGCGGCACCATTACCCATATCCACATTTTGATAGAAGGCTATCGTTGCAGAAACCACGGTATCCAAACCATCTAGTATAGGCGTACGCAATACCTCTTGCTTGCCATCAATAAAGTGACCAGTACTTAGGCCGGTTGCCCAAATATTATCTGAGGCTTGGGTAGATGAAAATTGACTATTACCTGGTGCTTCACCGCGCTCCCATTGCAAATAGTAGGTAGCATTGTTATTAGGACTCCAGGTAAAGAAGCCATACTCATCATAATCACAATTATCGAAATCATCGTAAAAATCAAGATCATAGGTACCCAATCCAACTACCGTTCTACAAACAGTATCATTGAAGCTATAGGTATCACCAGTAATGCTGGTATAGGCGCAAATCTCACATTCCCCGGCAGGAACGATGATATCAATGTTAGGCATCGCCAAAGTAGCAGTGGTATTAACAGGTACATTAACCGACGATGTAGAGTTGTACAAAGTAGCAATTCCTGCATTTGGACCACATTTCGGCGTAATACTCATAGTAGCGCTTACCCCAGTTGCGGTGGTTGTTCCAAAGTTTCTAATCACTACAGTTTCTGAAACTGGACCGGCAAACACCTGGCCAGCAGGCCATGATAATTTAGGCCAAGTAATAAATTCTACACCGACATCCTTCTGAATACGGTCGTACAACATAATTTTATCTAATGCGATGTCCGCTAAATCACCTACTCCCGTGCGACTCGCTTTAATGCGAATTTTAATTTGCTTGTTGTTATAAGCCGCAAGACTCACCCTTTTGTATTCATAATCCGAAAGTGGATAAGTACCAGCATAACTGGTTACCAAGGATCCGGTTACAGGATTCCAAACATCTGGTGCATCTACGCCGGGCTCATTAACTTCGAGCTCAATTTCATCGGCATTAGCTCCAACCATGTGATAGTAATAATCCAAGGTTGCATTAGACATACCGGTTAGGTCGATACACTGCGTGGTAACAATATAAGTTGAAACATCTCCTGTACTTCCCGTAGCTTCAGTATAGAAATACTGTCCCTTGCGGTGATGTCCATATTTAGGCCCCGTTCCCCTTGTGAAGGTATAGCCGTTGCCTACTTTCCATACATAGGCAGGATCCAAGCCCGTTTCTGTGGTGAAAAGGTTAGTTCCTGTTTGAGAAGTGTTTGGCGTAACACTTTCAAAATCCATTATTAAAGGATAAGTATTGTATGGAGATACATGATCAATAGTTGCGCTGTAGGCAGTATCGTTATCGTTAATCGTATCCGATGGATGATTGGCCCAAACTTTAATGTCGTAAGTGCCTAAAGCAGCCATATTTGCTGTGGTAGTAAGAGTATAGGTAATGGTATCACCTGTTCCTACCGCCACCGTAGCGGTCTCATTTTGAATAGGACCTCCATTAGTTTGGATGCGCAGTGGCAAACTGGTTAAACTATCACAACCATTGTTACGGATTACTACTTCAATTGTTTCTGAAGCAGAATAAGAGCATAATCCTTCAACTGGGGCGGTAACCGATAAGATTTCCGCGTCAACTGGAGTTGGCTCAAAGATTCTTAAATCGTCAATAGCCATATCCGCGCGAGCGGCAGCACCTGTTTTCGTTGTTTGTTTTGCAGATAAGAATCGAATACGAATGAACTGGCCATTAAATTCCTTAATTGGAACGAGTGCTCGCTCCCAAGGATCGGTCTGAGCTTTCTGTTGCTCTTTACGAACGAAATAGTATCCATTGTACCAAGCTGGATTGCTGGTACCTGTATCAATATCAATACGCATGGTACCCATGTCCTCACCAAAGAAGTGGTAATAAAACTCTAAGGCATAACACCTTGTAACATTGGTAAGATCAATACAAGGCGTAATTAAAGTTGTGGTGGTATTTTGGTTACCCTGAGATCCTTCAGCGTATAAATACTTAACACCAGTTGGCGTATGGTTTCCGTTAGGGCCAGTAAATGGTGTTCCCGTTGGACCAGTGCGAATACTCCAAGCATAACCAGTGGTATTCTCTGGTGGTTGCACATTCCAGTAATTCATTCCCGATTGTTCATTCGGGAAATCACCACGGTGCCCGGTGCCATTATCTCCAATACCTGAGCCTGCCACCCATTGTGGGCCTTCAAAATTTTCTACCCAAGGGAAACTGCTTATAGTGCCTGGTAAGGTTCCGCAATCTGGAGCTCCACACTTAAAGGGTAAGCCTGCTTGTGGCCAAAATTTAATATAGGCATTCTGTGGATTGGCCAAAGAATCTGGGAACCTAGTTACATTCGGACAAGCTAAATCCCAAGCTCTGTAGTAATACTCAATGGTATCTCCTAGCTGCACACTTTGGAAGGTACCTTGATATTCAAATTGTGGGGCGGAGCTTAGGTTCAAGTTGAAGTTTTGCCATGCACCGGTTCCGCTTGCATTAATAACGCGGTAAAAAACAGTTACGCTATCAATACCACTCACCCAGGTTGGGTTTGTTGCTCCACCTGGCACTGTATCCGTTACCCTTGCTCCAACTTTATAGTTATTAGTTGGCTCCTGCGTAATCGCTCCGGTTGGACGAACTGGGAAACAAGGAATTGGCGTATAGTTAAAATGAAATGCCGGAGGAAATAATTCACAGTTAGATCCTGTAATTACTAAGTTATCTACCCACCAACCATCGCCGTAGTTACGGCCGGTAAGGATTGGGTTAAGAACTTCAAAACAAGAAAACTCAATCTGCACATTGGCAAAGCCGGTACCCGCAGTACCGGAAGCTAAACCAGAAATATCAAATTTTTCAAACTGCCACCAAGAATTTGCAACCGGAGGGTCGGTTCCAGCAAACCAATGATTAATCCCTTGGTTAGGGATATTATAGGAAGCTTCCTGGAAGTTGGAAGAGGAATTCCAGTTACCATTACCCAAATAGGTACAGTTGGAACTGTTTAAGGCCGTCCAAGTAGTTCCGTTATCGGTTGAAACCCGAATTAGACCAGAGTTTACCTGATTAATTTTTGCAATGTGATAAAACTCCAAGAATACGAAAGACTTACCGGTGGTGCTAAAGGAGTTGGTCCTAAAGACAACTTCTGAGCTATTGGATCCCAAGGCCGGAGCTTGAACCTTCCCGTGATAAGAACCCGTGCCACTAATGGAGACATTGTTGGTATCCTTCCAGGTGGTTGTTGCGGTTCCCAAGGACAAAGTCGTAATCGAATCGCCGGGGTCAAATGTTTCTATGAATAGAGTGTCGATTTGAGCCGATAAGCTAGCGCTAATCAATAAACCCAAGGACAGAAGTAGCAACTTCTTCATAAAAGATAGTATTTGTGCAGTTTTGATGTTGCACAAATATAGTAAGTCACTACGATTAACAATTTGCTAATTATTCTTTGCGCTAAATTTTTATTTAACGCGAAGCTCTGCAAGCTTCCTTCCCTCGAGCTGAAGGGACAGTAAGTCATTGGTTTGCAGCGCCCCAACCCCAGCTGGAGTGCCGGTGAATAGCAAATCACCAATTTTCAAACTAAAATATTTAGAGACCTCTGCGATTAATTTATCGATAGAATAGAGCATATCAGCGCTATTTCCTGCTTGCACTGTGTCGCCATTTCTTACTAATCCGAAATTAAGATGCTGTAAATCGTAATCCGAAACCTTTTGCCAAGGACCTAAAAATGCCGAACCGTCAAATGCTTTGGCTTTCTCCCAAGGTAGGCCTTTAGCCTTTAATTCGCTTTGCAAATCCCTTGCTGTGAAATCTATTCCTAGTGTAAACTGATCGTAGTAGCGATGAGCAAATTTCTCTTCGATATGCTTCCCTAAGCGGTTGATACGAATAACAATTTCCACTTCATATTGCAGATTATTGCTAAACTCTGGAATAAAAAACGCATTGCCTTTTGGTAAGATGGCGCTATCGGGCTTTAGAAAAACCACCGGCTCACTCGGCATTTGATTGCTAAGCTCTTTTACGTGATCCGCATAATTTCGACCGATGCAAATTATTTTCACAACTGTATTTTACGCAGTTTAATAGCGGTTAATACCTTTTTGGTGTAAAGGGGGAAATCCGCCTTCTGAACCCAACCAAAATAGCCGGGATCACGCTCCAATACTTGCTCTACGGATTGACCTTTATATTTCCCAAAGCTAAAGCATTCGATGCCATTCTCATCATAAATGATAAATCCTGCAAAATCCGCGGCCTTAAAACGATTGCTAAAATCAGCCAAGAATTCCATGTCATTATTCAAGTCATCGTAGCGATCCAGCTGACTCTTTAGAATTTCATAGGTCGCTTCGGTATCCGCTTCCGCTGAATGAGCGTTTTCCAGGTCCTTTCCACAATAAAATTTATAAGCAGCGCTTAATGTACGCTGCTCCTTTTTGTGGAAAATATTTTGGATATCAACAGCCACCCGTTTTCCCATGTCGAAATCGATTCCAGCTCGTAAAAATTCTTCAACCAAAAGCGGGATGTCGTAACGATTGGAATTATAACCAGCTAAATCCGCATCTTTGATCATATCTAAAATACGATGCGCTAGCTCATTAAAAGTGGGTTCATTGGCTACCTTCTCATTAGTAATACCATGTATGGCAATTACCTCCGCCGATATCTCAACCTGAGGATTCACTAACCAAGTACGACTCTCCTTGTTTCCATTGGGGAAAATCTTGAGAATACTAATCTCAACGATACGATCTTTGGTAACCGAAGTTCCGGTTGCCTCTAAATCGAAAAAACAGATGGGTCGCTTGAGTTGTAATTCCATAAATTAAATTTCGCGCTCGGGATCGAATGCCTCAAGGTAGTCCGCCACACGGCGAACAAACATACCTCCTAGGGCACCATCCACTACGCGGTGATCGTAGCTATGACTTAAGAACATTTTATGACGAATAGCAATCATGTCTCCTTCTGGTGTTTCAACCACCGCCGGTTTTTTAACAATTGCTCCAGCAGCCATAATGGCTACTTGCGGTTGGTTAATAATGGGCGTTCCCATTACATTCCCAAAAGTTCCCACATTCGTTAAAGTATAAGTTCCGCCTTGTATCTCATCTGGACTTAGCTTATTGGCTCTTGCCCGACGTGCTAAATCATTTACCTGCTTGCTCAATCCAAGAAGATTGAAATTATCGGCATTTTTAATCACTGGAACAATTAAGTTGCCACTTGGTAGCGCAGCTGCCATTCCAATATTGATATTGGCGCGCTTGATAATATTGTCGCCATCAATGCTCACATTAATTAGAGGGAAATCCTTTATCGCCTTAACTAGGGCCTCTATTAATAATGGTGTAAAGGTGATCTTCTCCCCTTCTCTTTTTTGGAATTCATTCTTCACCTTATTCCGCCAATTAACCATATTGGTTACATCGGCTTCCACAAAAGAAGTTACGTGTGGCGAAGTGTGCTTGGACATTACCATATGCTCTGCAATCATCTTGCGCATACGGTCCATTGCTATAATCTCGTCGTTTGCACCAATAGAAACCGAAGGTGCCGCCTTTGGTGCTGGTGTGGCTCTGCTTGAGCTTGCTACTGCCGCCTTTGGCGCTTCCGCTTGAGGGGCTACTGCTTTTGTTGCAGGAGCTGCCGCTGCCGGCGCCGATCCTCTTTGCTCAATGAAACTTAAAATATCCGCTTTAGTTACACGGCCTTCAGCACCGCTTCCTTCAATAGCATCTAGCTCAGCTAAACTAACACCCTCCTCCTTGGCGATGGAACGCACTAGTGGTGAAAAGAATTTACCATTGGCAGAGCGAGGAATTTCAACCGCTGCGGTCGCCTCTCCATTTGCCACTATTTTTTCAACTTCCACCGCTTCCGCTGGAGCTTCCGACTCAGTCGCTTCCGCTGCTGCCGCCGGACTAGAACCCGCACTTGCAGCATCTGCTTCCGTTTCAATAATGGCAATAACCTGCCCTACTTGAACAACATCATCTTCATTAAAGAGCTTCTTTTTGAGAATACCATCTTCGGGAGCAGGTACTTCACTATCCACCTTATCAGTGGCAATTTCAAGTACAGATTCTTCCGCTTCAATTGTATCGCCTTCTTCCTTTAGCCATTTAATGATGGTTGCTTCCGCAACGCTTTCGCCCATTTTGGGCATGATCAATTCGATTTCCGCCATAATTCGAGAGGTGCTTATATCGCTTTTTTAAGGCTGCAAAGGTATGAAAACTTGGGGCGTAATAGAGGGCCTTTTTAATTTCCCAAACTGCCTCTATGTCGCCAAATAAATGAAAGGTCCTTCTGCCAATCGTAGTCCTTGGCATAGAGTAAATTAAGCTGCTGCTTGATGCCTTCATCCCTGCGATTAAAATTCAAAGCTAAATCCAAATTTAAAAGGCCAGGCGACAAGGGTGGTAAATCAGTTGCATCGGCCTGAGGGGCATAAGACACCATTGTTTTTAGGCCGAATAAAACCTGTATCACATTGCTGAAAAATCGGAAGGGCTGCTTATAAAACCACATGATAAGAGGTGCTATCACCAATAAAAAAAGGCCTAAACTAAGGTCCAACATTCGTTTTGCCCTGCGATTCCCCGCCTTATCAATGCTATTGAAATCTTGGGTATACCAACTTCCTTGAGAATGTATGGAATTGCTACCAATAATAAACTGACTTTCAGGTGGGGCGATTTTAAACTCAAGGTCAAAATCATGCAAATCTCCCATGGCCTTAAAAATTTGCTCAGCGGGAATATTAGCCGAACAAAATATGACTTCATCAATATCAAAAACCCCAATCAAATCGGGCAGATCCTCCAAAATACCAACATAGTCTTTCCCTTGGTTGCCATCCGAACTAACCCAAGCACAAAAACTCATGTGCGGCAAATTGGACTTCAATAACTGATTTACCCGGGCAATTTCATCTCCAGATCCTACCAATAGCAAACGGAGATCTTTCTTAGTAGAAACAAGGATTGGTTTTTTACTGATGATGCTCCACAAGTAGCGCCAAGCCAAGAGACTTAATCCTGCCCACAAGGCCCCTAAAATGATGATGGCACGAGAAAATCGCCAGTCTTCGGGAATAAGGCTATAAGCTACTAATATGGCCACCGTTCCAATGCCAATGCCCCTTAAAACTTGACCGATGCGAACTTGCTTATCGTAAACTCCGGAAAAGAATAAACTGGTCATCCAAATGAAAATATAAACCGGCACCGCAATCTGCATCAAAGCGGCGGGATATTCTCCCCCTTGAATAAATCGATGGTTGTGCTCCCAATACTCTTTGATGTAAAAAAGACCCGCGTATAAAACGGCCACATCAATTAGAGGAAGGCTTGCGCTTTTAACAATCCGGGCTAAAACCGCCGCTCCGGCTCTCAGGTAAATCGCCAAATTGATAAATAGTGAATAAAATTTTGCGAAACGGGAGCTGAAATGCTTCTCGGTAAATATTACCATGGCTTTGTAAAAAACCCGCACATAGTTTAAGGATCCCTTCTTTGTAGATTCACCTTTATAATGAATAATTGTGCTATCCGCTAAATAGTAATTTTTATAGCCTCCCTTTAATATGCGGTAGCTTAAATCGATATCCTCACCATACATGAAAAAATCCTCATCCAATAAGCCCACCTCCTTTAAGGTTTCCGAGCGCATCATCATATAGGCTCCAGCGAGAATTTCCACCTCCTGATTTTCATCTGCCGAAAGGTGCCCTAAATAATAACGTGCAAAGCGCGATGATTTGGGGAAAAGAGAACTCAGTCCAAAGATCTTGTAAAAAGCGACCCATGGTGTAGGCAATCCTCGTTTAGATTCGGGCAGATAATTTCCTTTGCCATCAATCATCTTTATACCCAAGCCACCTGCATCGGGATGGGCATCCATAAATTCTATGCTTTTTTGAAAGCTTTGTGCCTCTACAACAGTATCTGGATTTAGGAGTAATATATACTCCCCTTTTGCCAAGCGAATCGCCTGATTGTTTGCTTTAGAAAAACCGGGGTTATCCGAATTGGCAATCAGCTTCACATCTGGGAAGTCCTCCTTCACCATGTCCACCGAACTATCCTGAGAATTATTATCGACCACAAAAACCTCAGCATCTATGCCATCTAAAGCCTGGAATACCGACTTTAAGCATTGCTCTAGAAAGTAGCGAACATTGTAGTTTACAATTACGATGCTTAATTTCATGGTTCTAAGATGGCTTCACCTTTTTGCACTAACCTATCATGCCCCTCCATTATTGCATTTTGGAGGCCAATTTCCGGCAAATATAGAATTCGCATTCCAGCACCTAGAGCAGAATCTATTTCTGTTTGCGAACTGTAATGAACAATTTGATGAGGATGACTGGGATATTTAAAGATTAATTCTGGCCAATACCAGCCCGCCACAACTAAAGCTTTGGGGCTCTCTTCTAAAACCTCTATACAATCCAAAACGGTTTGGCTGCGCACCTTGCGCTTGGCTTGATCTATAAATAAAGGTCCTTGAAAAGGAGCGCAATAAATACTTTTAGCACCAGCCTTAAATTCGAAATGAAGGGTGGGAGCGCGAGCACCACGCCAAGGACTCTTATAATCAAATCCAAATAAGAGCAGGGAGGCGATGCTGGCTATCGCTGCCATTTTACCAAATTTAAAAGCAGTTCTCTCCGCCAAAAAAAGTAGAATAAAAGGCAAAGCAGGAATAAAAAATTCTGCTTTAAAAGGCAATCGAATAAATACGAAGAGCTGCAATAAAATGGTAGTTAGCAAAAATGCGGTACGGGATAGTCCCTTTGTGCTTTTTTGCCGCTTCCCTGTCGGTGATGAGCGCTTCAGTTTAAAAATGCTAAAAGCTAAAAAGATTAAGAAAGGTAAACCCCAAATTCCAATGCTCAACTTATACAAAACCGAGGGCCAGCCTGGAAAAGGAGGTTTATGGAAATCAAGGAAGTCGAATCCATAGGTTTCAAAAGGGATGTAAAAACAAAGTACCGAAACTAGCAATGCCGCAAGGCCCATCTTTAACTGGGCCTGCCAATTCCATCCCACTAATAAACTAAAGGGCAGCAAAAATCCCAAGGAACTAATGCGAAAGCCTGTTGCCAGTCCCAGCGCTATTCCAAGCCAGATATATTGCTTGTTTAATAGGGCCCAATAGGCCAGTAAAATGAAGGCTAAGGCAAAATTATAATCCATGGTGGAAGTCCCCACTATGAAAAAAACGGGTATGAAGTTGAAGGCTAGTGCCCAGTACCAGCCAGCAGCGATTTTATGCTTTCGAGCAATATTATAGAAGGCCAAAACCGCAATTGCGCTAAAAAGCGCACTTAAGAAATTATACAGAAAATAAGAGTGATTTAAGGGCCATAAAAAGCTAAGCAGCATTTCTTGCAAAGGGTGACCGGGCAATCTTGAAACTTCGTAAACTCCAGTTTCTGAAATTATTCGTGCATTAAGGGCATTGCTCCAAGCATCGAACTCTCGACCGTAGCCGGCCCATAAAAATGGGAAGCGGCTCACTAAGGCCACAAAAAAAAGGCTTATTCCTTTGAGGTCCTTAATCATCCTCTAGGAGCGATTTTGTTGCAAGGATTGCTCATAAGGCAAACGATGTTGGATGCTGCGAGCTAAAGTAAGCTCATCCGTATATTCCAATTGATCTCCCACCGCAATGCCCCTGGCAATGGATGATAATTTTATTCCCTGATCCTTAAGCTTTTTATAGATGTAGAAGCCGGTAGTTTCCCCTTCCATAGTGCCACTTAAGGCTAAAATAACTTCTTGCACCTGCCCCTCCTCTACTTTGGTGAGAAGGCTTTGCAAGTTAAGATCAGAAGGCCCCACTCCATCCATGGGGCTGATTAATGCACCAATAACTTGATACACCCCTTTATACTGTCCCGTATTCTCGATGGCCATCACATCACGTATATCCTCAACAACACAAACCAAACTTTGGTCGCGCTTTACATTTTCGCAAATTTCGCAGCGTTCGCGATCGCTAAGATTACCGCAAGATTGGCAGCGTTTCACTTTCTTCTTAAGATCCATTAAACTTTCTGACAATGCCTCCACGGCAGTTTCTTCTTGACGAAGAAGATGCAAAGCTAGTCGTAGCGCGGTCTTGCGACCGATTCCGGGTAAACCAGATATTTCCAATACCGCTTTTTCAAGGTATTTAGATGAAAAGTCCATGCGGCAAAGATAAAAGTGCTAGCAAGCAATTTATTTTATTTGCGGAAATTTCACGCATGGAAGCGAGCTTGCTCATTGGATTAATCGTTGGCTATTTCGCCTTACTCATCGCAATTAGCTTTATTTCTGGTCGCAGTGATGATCATCAGGCCTTTTTCTTAGGCAATCGTCAAAGTCCTTGGTACGCGGTGGCTTTTGGTATGGTTGGCGCTTCGCTATCTGGGGTAACATTTTTATCGGTTCCGGGATTAGTGGAAGCTGGCTCCTTTGCTTATATGCAAGTGGTGCTGGGCTATGTAGCGGGCTATCTTATTATTATCCGCGTATTGCTACCTCTTTATTATCGACTTCAACTCACCAGTATTTACAGTTATCTCGAAGGGCGGTTTGGACGAAATTCCTACATCACCGGATCGGCCTTTTTCCTTTTATCAAGAGTAATTGGAGCCGCTTTTAGATTGTATCTTATTGCCATTGTTTTGCAATCGGTAATTTTCGATTCTTTAGAAATTCCTTTCTGGCTAACGGTAATAATTACCATTCTCTTAATTTGGGTGTACACCTTTCGCAGTGGGATTAAAACCATTATTTGGACCGACACCCTGCAAACCGCCTTAATGCTGGCCGCTGTATTTATTACAGTGTATATGATTAAAGATCAGCTTCTCCCGGAAAAGGGCTTAATCAGCTACATTAAAGATTCCCAATATTCCCAGGTCTTCTTCTTTTCCGATTGGAAGGCAGGGAATTTCTTCTTTAAAAATTTCCTAAGTGGCATGTTCTTAACCATTGTTATGACTGGTTTAGATCAAGATATGATGCAAAAGAACCTAAGTTGTCGCAGTCTAGGTGATGCTCAAAAAAATATGTTTTGGCTATCGATAAGTTTGGTTGTTGTAAACCTCATCTTCCTGTCGCTAGGCGCCTTGCTTTACGATTTCGCTGCCGCTGAAGGCATTTCTTTTGCTAAGGCAGATGAGCTTTACACGGCTGTGGCGCTTAGCGGACAATTAGGCAATGTGGTCCTTATATTATTTGTGCTAGGCTTAGTTGCTGCCGCTTATTCCAGTGCCGATTCGGCTTTAACCGCCCTAACTACATCCTTTTGTGTGGATATAATTGGCATTGAGCGGATGGAGATCAAAAAATCTAAGAACATTCGAAAATTGGTACACCTTGGTTTTTCCCTAGTCCTTTTCTTGGTGATCCTCATATTTAAAGAGATGAATGACGACAGCGTTATCAAAGAGCTCTTTACTGCTGCCGGTTATACTTATGGTCCGCTATTAGGTTTATATGCCTTTGGCCTCTACACAAAAAAGAAAGTATTGGATAAATGGGTGCCCTTGGCGGCAATTGCGGCGCCCTTTCTTACCTATTTCATTCGCCATCAAGCGGAAGTACAATGGGCTTATAAAATGAGCTTTGAACATTTAATCCTAAATGGGATTTTAATGTTTGCTTTCCTAAGTCTCCTCAGTCTTGCCCGAAAGAATCAAACAAAACTAAAAGCGTGAAAAAGTACATAGTAATCATAGTTGGCCTAAGCCTATTAGCTGCCTGTGCTAATCCTAATGCAATAAAGGAAGCCCATTATAATGGCTATGCCCAAGGCACTACCTTTCACTTGAGTTATTTATACGAAGGAGCCGATCGCCCTAATCGTTCCGAACAATTAGATGCAAAGTTCAAAGAGGTAGATCTGGCGCTAAGTACCTATGTAGGCTCTTCTTTAATTAGTAAAGTTAATCGAGGAGATACCATAAAGCCGAACAAAATATTCAAGGCTGTTCATGAAAAATCCTTGGCCATTTGGAAGGAAAGTGATGGTTATTTTGATCCTACAGTTGGCAAGTTGGTTCGTTTTTGGGGCTTTGGTCCTGATGCTCGAAGAACTGTTGATACCGCTGATATAGATAGTATTAAGAACTATATCGGACTGGAGAAGCTAGCTGGCATTTCCGATAATTGGTCTATTCCCAAAGGAATGGAACTCGATTATAATGCCATCGCCCAAGGTTATACCGTTGATCTTATTTGTGCCCTCTTGGAAGAAGATGGTATTTTAAATTATATGGTTGAAGTAGGTGGCGAAGTGCGCTGCTTAGGTCATAATCTAGATGGCGAACCTTGGCGAATTGGCGTTGACAAGCCCACCGAAGAGATTGATGCTCAAGACCGCTTTCAATTTATTTTAGGGATGGACTCTATGTCATTGGCTACCAGTGGAAACTACCGCAAGTTTTGGGAAGATACGGCCACGGGTATGCGTTATGCACATACCATTAACACTAAAACTGGCTATCCTGCAAAAAATCAATTATTGAGCGCCTCCGTTCTTGCGCCAAGCTGTATTGAAGCAGATGCCTATGCCACAGCATTCATGAGTATGGGCTTAAAGCGAAGCTTAAAATTCTTGGATGAAAAAGGTGAAAACTTAGAGGTTTACCTTATCTACACCGAAGCGGATAAAGAGGATTGGCAGGTGTACCAATCCGAAGGCTTTAAGCGGAGAATATTAAACTAAACCGCGGCGCTGTTAAGGGAGCTATCCCCTTTCGCCTCATCTTTCTTGCACTTATCTTCTGGCGAAGCGCCGCAAAAGGAGCAAGATTCTCCTTCTTCATTTAAAAAAGGGCTGTTGCTTGCGCAAGTGCCGGCGAATTCGCCATCCTTTTTGGCCCAAATTTTAATGGCGATACCAGCAAAACCAAGACCTAATAAAACTGCTGCCACTAAAAAAACTTCCATTTCTTTCTATTTAAATGATGTTTACTTCTGCTTCTAAAGCGACCGCAAAGGTACGATATACCGATTCTTGGATAGCCTCAGAAAGCGCCTTTATTTCTGCTCCACGAGCATTACCGTAATTAACCAAAACCAAGGCCTGTTTGTTGTGAACGCCAGCGTCCCCTTTGCGATAGCCCTTCCAACCGGCCTTTTCGATTAACCAACCAGCGGCAAGTTTTTTATGATTCGCACCGGCTGGATAAGCCACTATTTGGGGAAATTCTTTTAGTAGACGTTGATGGGCCTCATTGCTGACAATGGGGTTTTTAAAGAAGCTACCACTATTGCCTATCTCCGCTGGATCTGGCAGTTTAGATTGACGGATGGCAATAACCGCTTTGGCAATTGATTTAATGCTGGGCGCCTCCTTATGCTTCGCCAACTTATCTTGAATGGCGCCATAATGAGTGCGTAAGTCATGCATGCCGCTTTTCAGGCGAAAGCCTACCCCGCTAACCACATAACGTCCTTTGGCTTTTGCTTTAAAGATCGATTGTCGATAGCCAAATTCGCATTGATCGCGATTAAAACTGGTCCATGCCTTGGTCTCCAAATCAAAAGCACGCAAGGATTCGAAATGATCTTTTAGCTCTACCCCATAAGCACCAATATTTTGGATGGGAGCGGTGCCCACATTTCCCGGAATTAATGAAAGGTTTTCCAAGCCCCCTAATCCCTGGGCAATAGTCCATTGCACTAAGTCATGCCAATTTTCGCCACCGGCGACCCAAACCCGCGCTTCATTTTCGGAAATAGTTTCCATCTTGCGGCCCTTAAACTCTAGCTTAACCACCAAGCCATCATAGCTTTTGGTAAGCAGCATATTAGAGCCACCACCTAGCCATAGCACCGAATTATCCTTATAAAAAGGATGCGCCACTAATTCTTCTAGCTGCGATTCGGTTTGAATGCGAACGAAAAGGGCCGCTTTTTCATCAAGGCCAAATGTATTAAAGGGCTTAAGGCTATAGTCGCGCTCGAAGTTTAACATTAATAATGGGTTCCAGGATATTGCTGTAGGGCGATTTGGAGAAGCTCCACGCACTTTTTCAGTTTATCTTCTTCCAGCACATAGGCCAATCTAATTTGATTCTGTCCCATGCCTGGGGTTGCATAAAATCCTTCCGCGGGGGCGATCATTAAAGTTTTGTTTTCATGAGAAAAAGCGGAAAGGAGCCATTGCGCGAAACGCTCGGCATTGTCAACTGGTAATTGAGCGATCACGTAAAAAGAACCCGAAGGTTTTGGACATACCACTCCTTCTATTTGATTGATGCCATCCACTAAGATATCGCGTCGACGGGTATACTCGGCCTTTACCTCAGCATAGTAAGACTCATCCACATCCAGGGCTGCTTCCGCCGCAATCTGCGCCATGGTAGGCGGACTTAAACGGGCTTGAGCAAATTTTAATATCGTTGCCATTAAAGCACTATTGCGTGATATTACACAACCAATGCGCGCTCCGCACATGCTATAGCGTTTGGAAACCGAATCAATAACAATGGCATTCTCCTCCAATCCTTCTAAACTAAGAATAGACATGTGGTGATTATCGCCATAAGCGAACTCGCGGTAAACTTCATCTGCAATTAAGTATAAGTCATGCTTTAAGACTAAATCGCGCAAAGCCTCTAATTCTTGAGGCGTATATAAGTAACCTGTGGGATTCCCCGGGTTGCAAATCATTATCGCCTTGGTATTAGGACTAATCAAGGCTTCAAAATCCTCAATTGGAGGCAAGGCAAAAGCATCCTCAATTTGGGCAGTTACTGGCACAACCGTAACTCCAGCATTTACGCTAAAGCCATTGTAATTGGCATAAAATGGTTCTGGAATAATTACCTCATCACCCGGATCACATATCGCTCCCATGGCAAATAAAATCGCTTCCGAACCACCGGTAGTTACGATTAGATCGTCGGAAGTAACATGCAAATCATGTTGGGCATAATAAGCCGCTAAAGCCTTTCGATAACTGGCAAATCCTTCAGATGGACTGTACTCTAAAACCTCTAAATCCGAATTTCGTACCGCATCAATTGCTTCGGGTGGGGTTTTAATATCAGGCTGACCGATATTTAAATGATATACTTCCTTTCCTTGAAATTTCGCTGCTTCGGCAAAAGGAGCCAGTTTGCGGATTGGGGATTCGGGCATGGTTTGCCCCTTTAAGGATATGGCCGGCATAGGTAAATCTTTAGGCCGCTAAAGTACAATGAGGGAAAGAGATGGCAAAGCGAGCCTCGTGAAGCTTATCGAAACATTCTAAAGGCCCTAAGTAGGATTTAAAAACTGCCCTTGTCACAATTATGTGCATTGCTGAAATTACACTGGGCCTAACTCAGAAGCGCTTGGAAAGAAAATCCTCTTAGCTTTTCGATAAACGGTTCTTATTTTTCGATAAGCGGGAGACTTTATCGTAATTGGTCAAAAAAAAAGCCCAGGAACTCTATATCCTGGGCCATTTAATTTGTTTCTAAAAGAGGCTAATAAATTTTTGAAACATCCCGATACCCGGATACATCTTCAAACCAATCGGCCTTGGTAGAGCCGCCAGAAACGGCCCACTGTGAGAAATATAAATAGGCATCGTCAATGGGTTGTTGCTCTAAGGGATAACTAAAGTTATTGCTAAAATGAATAGCCCACGGTAAGCCATTATCGGTTTTATAAAGGTAGTTACTGCCCAAAATCGTGGCATCTGAGAGGCTATTAAATAGATTTTGATCGGCTAGGTCGGTCGGTTGATGGCCCGCCAAATGTATTTCTCGACCCCGAATACCATTAACAATTAAAAACGAATTGTAGGGCGGAATTCCTACATCACCCTGATCAGTGGGGTTGTTGAAAACGATTGACATGCTTATAGTTTCCGGATTTACAGGGCTTTGTCCAGCTTCGGTGTTAATATAAGCGCCGCCATTGGTGCTAATTAAATTGTAAACATTGTCGAAAACTATCGCCGTAGCCATGCTTTGTGCCGCTTCTGCACCATTTGCCGACAAGCTGATATAATTTTCTTGTAAATCTGAGCCGCTGATCGAACTAATCTCGGAAGGTTGAAGATTGTCAAAACTAAAACCAAAGCCATTGTCAAAACTGGCGCCAACCGCCTTAATCGTCCAATCTGCATCAATATTAATCACCTCATTGCTAGCGTTTAAAATATGATCAATATCGTAATCCAGCACGAGGTCATTAAAGTCGTAATCTCCTTGGGCCGGCCACAAATCTTCGAAAGCCAAACTTCCTTGGTAATTATTTAAAACTGCGCGGCTAGCATCATTGGGGAAATCATCCGATTCATCGGCTACGCCATCGCCATCTGAATCCTGAGTTGGCGTTACGGGAGGTAAGGATCCTACATCAATACTTTCCCAAGGATTGGCACTCACGTAAAAAATCAAATCATTAAAATCGTTGTCACTCCCAGTAGTACGCGTTTGATCCTCAAAACCTATCAGCACCAGCTGTCGGCCAATATCGGATAAAGCCACCGTATGCTGACGATTAGGATTACTTTCATTGGTATTAAAAGCCGGGTTTGAATAGAACTTATTGTTGTTCACATTCACCCCACTTCCGTTCCAGGCGTTTTGAAACAAGACCCAGGAAATGGTTTTACCGGCTTCGAAGGTTCCTAAACGCACCTTGTCACCAGCATAAAGCTCTCCACCAGAATAGGCCAGAGAGGTATTGGGGAAAATTATAAAAATTGAATCGATATCATTGGCCGTGGCCGGAGGGTTATTACTATCAAAAACGTAATAGGCTAAAGAATTGCGATAGCCTGCTCCTTCAGCAACGAAGGTGACCCAAACATCGCTCAGGTCTGTGATAACTACGTCCAATTCATTCCCACTAGTTAAATATTGAGGATTGTTGGTGGGAACTGGGGCCTCTTCCGGTAAAGATGCATCTACATCATCTAAGAACTGTTGACTTAAATTATCTCCATTACTTTCTAAATATTGTGGAAGACCTTTATAGTTTCCTATATTGTACGCACCCATGTAAAAGTAGTTTCCACTAATGGGCACAGGCGTTGCAGCTATACCAGCTGTTTTCATCTTTCGCTGAGGTAAAATCCCGCCAAAACTCTTATTTATTTGGGCCTGCACAGGAACCGAATCAATATTGGCAAAACCACTCTGATGCACCCTTATGAAGACTTGCTCCTGAAAGGCCGGCACTTGCAAGGGCATCACGAGTCGTCCATTGCTATTAGTAAGTCCATTGCCAATTTTTTGACCGCCAAAATCTGGATGATCGGTGTAAAAACTCACCTTCACGCCTCCTAGGGCTTGACCTTGTAAGCCTTTAACTTCAACATCAGTTTGAACCTCTTGAGCCGTCTCGAAGTTAAAAGCGGACGGGATTTGAAGGTTTCGAATGTCCTCCTCGATTTTTGTATTCGAACTTTGAGTTTCTTCGTCTTTTTTACAAGCAGCAAAGCCAATAAAAAGAGCTAAAATGAGAAGGGAAAGTCTGGATTTCATGGGGGTATAGATATAGTAATGACTCCAAAATGGAATCTCTAATTTACAAAATCAATTCTAAGCCTAATAGGCTTTGCCGAACATTTAGTGCTCTTTAATTTTCGGATTACCTTTGTGAAAATTATAAAGATGGCGAAGCAAATATTCGATACTTCTCTTAAATGCGAAGGCTGCCTAAACAGCGTGCGCAATGGCCTGAATGAAAAACTCGGAGAAGGACAATGGAAGGTTGATTTAGAAGCAGCAGCTAAAACGCTCGAAGTAGATCAAAAGGTGAGCATTCAGGACTTGGAGCCCGTTTTTAAGGCTGCCGGACATGAAATCAAGCCACAAGCCTAAAGGGTTTTTCCTTTTAATCGAAGGCTATTTAAAACTACCGACATAGAGCTCAGCGCCATCGCTGCTGCGGCGAGCATTGGGTCGAGCAAAAAGCCGTTTATAGGGTAAAGGATTCCCGCTGCAATGGGAATCCCAATGAGATTATAAATAAAGGCCCAAAACAAATTTTGCCGTATACCCCGAACCGTAAACATGGAGAGCTTAATGGCCTTGGGGATAGACCTTAAATCGGAACTTAATAAGGTGATTTTTGCGGCCTCAATGGCTATGCTAGAGCCGTGACCCATGGCAATACTTAAATCGGCCTGTGCCAGTGCCTCGGAATCATTTATGCCGTCGCCTACCATTGCTACCACCTTTCCTTGATTTTGAAATTCGCGCACCAAGGCACCTTTTTCCTGCGGACTGACCTCTGCCCTGAAATTTTCAATTCCCAGTTCTTTGGCCCAATAAGCGGTGGTCTCCTTTTTGTCACCACTTAAAATCATGAGCTCTACGCCCATCCCTTGCAAAGTTTTAATGGCTTCTGCGCTTCCTTCCTTCAAGGGGTCTCCAAGCACTATTTGGGCGATTAATTCTTTCTCATTAAAAAAGTAAAGCACCGTGGCTCCTTGCTGCTCCCACTTTAAGGCTTTCGCCTGATGGTCATCCAGTTCAATAGCAGAGGAGGCTCGAACAAAACGCTCATTTCCACAAGCATAAAAACCTTTAGTAGCGCTTTTCATCCGCACACCTTGGCCTTCTATTAACTCAATTGATTCTTGCTGACTGGCTTTAAGCTTAGATTCCTTTAAATGCCGCACTATGGCCAGCGCCAGAGGATGTTGAGACTGACTTTGCAAAGCTAATAAGGCCGAGCGATAAGAGTCCTTGTCTACAAACCATTGGATATCGAGAACTTTGGCTTTTCCCTGACTTAAGGTACCCGTTTTATCCAGAATCAGAAAATTGACTTTAGGCGCCAACTCCAAGCTTTCCGAATCGCGAATTAGAATATTATTGGCCGCTCCTTTGCCAATACCCACCATAATTGCGGTTGGCGTTGCCAGACCTAAGGCGCAGGGACAAGCAATTACCAGAACCGCCATGGCGGTGTATAAACCATAGGCTAAACCTTCAAAGCCATCGGCAATTGTCCAAACACCAAAGGTTAAAAGGGCTAATAGCAAAACAACCGGCACAAAAATTCCGGCAATGCGATTAACCAAATCCTGAATAGGCGGTTTGGAAGCTTGCGCCTCCTCTACCAAACGAATAATTTGAGATAAAACACTATCCGCAGGATCTTTAAGGCATTGCATGGTAAAGGAACTGCTCTGATTTATCGTTCCCGCGAAAACCCGATCCCCTTTGGCCTTTGATAAAGGCATGGACTCGCCACTCAACATGCTCTCATCTACATAGGACTTTCCGCTAATCACCATCCCATCGAGCGGAATACTTTCCCCTGGATTAACACGAATTTCATCCCCAATTTTAATTTCCTCGAGCGGTCGATCTTGTATTTGACCACTAGGATCAAGGAAGTGTATTATGCTTGGTTGCAGGTTTATTAACTGTTCCAAAGCCTGACTACTAGCACCATTTGCTCTTTCTTCTATCGCTTTACCAATACTCACAAAAGTTATAATCATAACTGCCGCTTCATAGTAAATATGGGCTTCCAGGCCTCTACTAAGCCAAAAAGCAGGATAAAGCGTATTAAACAAGCTAAATAAAAAGGCAATGCCCGTGCTAAGAGCTACCAAGGTATCCATATTGGCTTGTCCATGTTTTGCCTGTTTCCAAGCTTGACTATAAAATGGTTTGCCCCAGATTAGAAGTACGGGTAAACAAAGTGCGGCAGACAAAAATGGAGTGTAGAGCCATTCGGAATAAAACATTCCTAAGGTAAAAATGGCTATAGCAAATACAGCAGACCAAATGCTAGCCTTACGACGAGTATCATAGCGCTCCATGCGCTGCTTTTTGCGGGCTTCACGCCTGTCCTCCGCTTCCAGGTCAAGGTCGTAACCAACAGATTGTAAGGCTACTTTAAGTTTCGAAGGCTCCGTTGAATCGTCAAATTGCAACTTTACCTGATGTGCCGTAAAATTCACTTCCGCCAGTTCAACACCTTCCTGATTCTGCAAGATACGCTGCACACTTGAGGCACAAGCGGCGCAGCTCATGCCCTTAACGGGATAGATTTCTTTTCGCTTGTTATTTTGCATCTCCGCAAAGGTCGCAAATGAATTCAGCAAACACCGAAATAGTTGAATAGGAAATGCCAATTGGCTACCTATAAAGCAGTTATAAGAAGCTAAATATTTTTTTCTTCTTTTCTATTGCGCAGAAGTATTCTCTGTTTAAATTTGCAGCCCCAAAAGGAAGAGCATGCTCCTCCAACGTTCTTTTAAGAATTGTGATGTAATAGATAATTGGCTCAAGTGAATCAATCATTCTTCTAAATCATAATTCTGTTTTATTGGATCAAAAGTAAAAGTAGAGTTGTGAAATAATTTGCAAATAGCGAATGCCATCCTTCTCTGCTCAAAAAATATTTTAAAGCTTGTTGAGAAGAAACAGTGGCTTATCCGCCTGAGGCGGATGCTAAACTGCCTAGCTCAGGATTAAAATATAAACCCGGTGAGATGGGTGAGTGGCTTATCCGCCCGAGGCGGATGCTAAACTGCCTAGCTCAGGATTAAAATATAGACCCGGTGAGATGGGTGAGTAGCTTATCCGCCCGAGGCGGATGCTAAACTGCCTAGCTCAGGATTAAAATATAGACCCGGTGAGATGGGTGAGTGGCTTAAACCAGTAGTTTGCTAAACTGCCGTACGGGCAACCGTACCGCGGGTTCGAATCCCGCTCTCACCGCCACGGGGCGTAGCGTAGCCCGGTTATCGCGCCTGCTTTGGGAGCAGGAGGTCGCAGGTTCGAATCCTGCCGCCCCGACTAAAAAACCCTGACGGAATCGTCAGGGTTTTTTTATGCCCAAAAATGCCAAGCTCGCTTGAGCGTTTGAAGGGCATAAAAAAACAAGAGCTGCGAAGCAGTGACAGGGTTTTTTAGTCGTAAACCTAAAGATGTTAGCGGCTTTGGGATCAAGGACCAAAGGGACCTAATCCTGAGCTAAAAATGCCAAGCTTGCACAAGCATTTGAAGGGCATAAAAAAACAAGAGCTGCGAAGCAGTGACAGGGTTTTTTAGTCGTAAACCTTAAGATGTTAGCGGCTTTGAGATCAAGGACCAAAGGGACCTAATCCTGAGCCAAAAATGCCAAGCTTGCACAAACCTTTGAAGGGCATAAAAAAACAAGAGCTGCGAAGCAGTGAAAGGGTTTTTAGTCCATTCAAACAAAAGCCTGTTTCACAATCTTCCAGACAAATCTGCGTTTTCCGATCCAAACCACTAAACATGAATTACGCGAAAGCATCCATCGGCTTGGCTCTGGCCCTTCTTATTCAATTTCCAAGTATTGGCCAAGCGTTTAAAAACTATGTTGAATTCGGCCCAAAGCTTCTTGTAAACCAGTATGAAGTTAGCAATGCAGATTATAAACTCTTTCTAAATGACATTGCCGAGGATATTAGCGAAGATCAATTAGAGGCCTTCAAGGTGGATTCTTCCTACTGGCAAAATTTTAATGCTGGCGACTACAATGATCCCATGATGGATAAATATCATCGTCATCCGGCTTTCAATAATTTTCCGGTAGTTAATATTAGTAAAGCCGCGGCAGTGGCCTATTGTAAATGGCTCACTGAAAAATATCATCAACAATCAAAACGAGATTTTAAGAAAGTAGTCTTCAGATTACCCACCGAAGACGAATGGATTTCATTTGCAAAACCTTTACTAAACAACCGACTACCTTGGTATGGTTCCCTACCCTATACTCCAGAAAAGAATGGAAAGATTAGTCCCATACTTTGTAATATTAAATTCCAGAATCTTTCCGAAGGAAGTGTAAACTACATCGCCGATGCTGGCTTTTATGCCCGTAAAGTTGGCAGCTACCCCCCAAATAGCTTAGGGCTTTATGATATCATAGGAAACGTTGCCGAGCTTACCGCCGATGGAATTAGTAAAGGTGGCAGCTGGGACAGCTTCATTGAAGAATGCTATATTGATCTACAGGGTGAATTTCAGATGCCCGACCCTCGGCTGGGCTTCAGGGTGGTTATGGAAGTCATTGAACCCTAATGCATCAAAGCTAATTCAAGGCTAATGCAATAGCCTTCTTTTTTAGTGCAACATTTTCTAGCCTTTACCCGAAATTCACGAATCAAGAAAATACAATCGATACCTAATTTTAAAGCTTTTGCTCGTGCAGAAGGGCTTTTTTAATCATTGATAATCAAATTTGAGATCGCTTTCCAGTCTTAGTTTCATGGGATGACCTTCAATATCATCTATCTATTGTAAACAAAAATGTTTACTTTTGAAGCATGGACATTGTAGAAAAATACAAATACATTCATCCTGGTAAAGTAATTTTAAGAGAGCTGGAAAAGAGACAAATCAAACAGAGACCTTTTGCGCAAAAGATTGGTATGCATCCACAAACTCTAAATGCCATTTGCAAAGGTCGACGAAAACTGCCCTTGGAATTCGCTTTAAAAATGGAACTCTACTTTGAGTTCCCAGAAGGCAGTTTGGCATTATTACAAACCTATTTCGACATTCAGAGTTTAAAATCACATCAAGCGGCTTCAAAGCCGAAACTTGAATTGCTTCGAAAGCAACTTTTCTGGGACACCGACATAAATCTTATCGATTGGGAAAAGCAATCAAAAGCGGTAATTCTAAGAGTTTATAAAAGAGGTACCGATCGTGAAAAGCAAGAAATTAACAGATTCTATGGCACCAAATTGGTAAACCGTATATTAACGAACAATACAGAAAAACCCTACAAAGTGCATCGCTAACTAAATGCTCCATTATCAAACCGTTTCTCCAGATTTACATTCTGCATTAATTAAGTTAATGGAAGAGCCCTACTTTGAAAAGTTTCTTTTGGTTGGAGGAACAGCTTTAAGTCTTCAATTGGGTCATCGGCAATCGGTAGATATTGATTTTTTCAGCGACCAAAATTATGGCGAGATAGAGTTTCCAGAACTTGAAGAAGTATTAAAGAGCAATTTCGCATTTGTGCAAAGTTCTTTTGGCAATGACCTTGGATTTGGGTGTTCATGGCTGGTGGGTCAAAATCTTGATGCCGCGATAAAACTAGACACCTTTTACACAGACCCTTTCGTTTACCCACCATTAATTGTTGATGGCATCAGAATGGCAAGCCAGAAAGAAATTATCGCAATGAAACTCGAGGCTATTTCAAATGCTAAGAGGAAAAAGGACTTTTGGGATCTGCATGAAATATTGGAAAGCCAAGACTTAAAAGAATGCTTGAACTTTTATACTGCTCGATATCCTTACTCTTACTCCGTCAATGAGATACTTGACAACCTAGGTAGTGTTGAACAGGCGGATAATGACTTTGATCCGATCTGCTTAAAAGGTAAACATTGGGCCTTTATTAAAGAGGACCTTATTAATGCAATCAAGGGTTTTAAAAAATACTAATTAGTATTGCATCGCCAGCCTAGACCTAAATTGTACCTTTAGGCAAATCATTAATTCTACTCATTGAAACCTTTCGGAAAAATGGTCATGGGCATCGGCCTGAGTCCAAGCTTAATTGCAAATGTTAAAGAGGCTGCCCGCCTTTGCGAGCTGCTGGGCGAGGAAATTAGTTTTGTCCATGTATCGGATGGTAAATCGGACTTAAGAAAGGCCATCGAAAAGCAAGTAGCTGAAATTGGACCACTCTCCGTTCCCCATCAGTTTTTGTGGAAGGAAGGCGATGTAGCCACGGTTATTTTGGAAGTCTGTAAGGAACAGAATGCAGATTTACTCTTAGCAGGTGCCTTGCCGCGAGAAGGTCTATTGCGCTATTATATGGGCTCCATTGCTCGACAGCTAGTGCGCAAGTCCAATTGCAGCATCCTTCTTTTAACCCAACCTTTGCGATTCCCAAAATCCTATCGACATATAGTTGTGAATGGGGCGGATCACCCTAAAACAGAATCAACCATTACTAAAACCTTAGCGGTTTCTGAAGCTCTAAATACTAACATTCTCAATATAGTAGAGGAAATAGCACCGAATAAGAATACCAGTCGCGCTGCAGATGATGAAGAGGCGGCGCGTTGTAATCGATGGCGCCACATTATTGAAGAACGCGAACAGCACCGGATTAAATTATCCTTGAAGAATAAAAAGGTGAGTAACCTTAGCATTGAAACCAAAATTATTTTTGGAAAACCAGGCTATAGCATTGGGCATTACACCCAAAGCAGCGGGGCCGAATTATTAGTACTTAATTCACCAGACACAAAATTGGGATTCATGGATCGCGTTTTCACGCATGACCTGGAGTACATTCTTTCCGAGCTACCAAGTGACCTATTAATAGTTCATAGTTCCGCCACATCCTCCAATTCTTAATGATTACAAAACCTAAGAACATTCCTCAAAACCTGCAATCAGGCTTGGTGGTATCCTTGGTGGCCTTACCCCTAAGTTTTGGTTTAGCCTTGGCGAGCGGCGTTCCTCCCATGGCAGGTATTATCGCTACGGTTGCAGGGGCAATCTTCTTTTTCATTTTAGGGAGTTCGCGCTTAATTATTGCCGGACCAGGTAATGGTTTGGTCGTTCTTAGCCTGTATGGTGTGGGTGTTTTAGGAAATGGTGATTCCTTCCTAGGCTATCAATTACTGCTCGGCGCCATTTTTACTTCCGGCCTGTTTATATTGTTAATGGGCATTTTTCGCTTCGGAGTATTATCGGAACTCTTTCCGGCCGCCGCCATACGTGGTATGCTAGCGGCCATCGGATTAATAATTCTCAGTCGACAAATACATATATTATTAGGTTTGGAGCCACTGGCCTCTGGCGCTTTTCAGCTTTTAGCTGAATTACCACATTCCCTTAATCTCATCTGGGAAGGGCAAAGTGAAGCCGCAGCCTACGGGCTTGGTATCACTAGCCTAATACTCCTTTTTGTTTTGCCAAAAGTTAATTTTTGGGCCTTTCAAAAAATACCTGCTCCCATGTGGGTTTTAGCAATTGGCATTGCTTACACCTACCTTGCTCCTAGTTTTCCTTTATGGCCGCAGCTTAGCGCTGATAAGCTGATCAGTCTACCTTCGGAGATTAAGGAGGCCTTTGTTTTCCCCTCCTTCGACGCCTGGACGAATGGCAGTTTTTGGTCCATAAGCTTGTCCCTAGCTTTTATTGCCGCAGTAGAGTCGCTCTTGAGTATAAAGGCTATTACCAAACTGGATCCCGAACAGAAACGTTCGAACAGCAATAAGGATTTACGCGCCTTGGGATTGGCAACCATGGCCAGTAGTATTATTGGAGGGTTAAACGTTGTGGCGGTTATTGCTCGCTCATCAGTTAACCTAAATAATGGTGCCTCCAATGCCTATAGCAATCTTTTTCACGGCTTATTCTTAGCCTTATTTCTAGCTCTGTTTAGCACCCAATTAGAGCATATTCCATTAGCGGTGCTTGCCGCCATCCTAGTACATACAGGCTACAAATTAACCGCACCATCTCAATTTAGAGCCATGGCTGAGTTTGGGCGCGATGAACTGATACTCTTTGTATTCACCTACCTCATTACTCTCAGTAGTAATTTAATAATTGGTATTCTTAGTGGCATGCTTCTCACGCTGGTTTACCAATTGTTAAGCCTCGGCAAGGGCACCTATTTTATACGGAGCATCTTTAGGCCCAATGTATTACTCTTTGAAGAGCAAAATCACAAATTTCACCTCAGCGTGAAAACCATGTCGAACTTTTTAAATTTCCTACGTCTTAAAAAACAACTGGATACCATAGATCCCCATTCGGAGCTTATCCTTGATTTTAGTCTAGCCCATTATGTTGATCATTCGGTTTTGGAACATATTCAACAATACCGGATTCGTTTTGAGGCGGCGGGTGGCAGCTTGGAGTTGATAGGATTAGATGACCTCTACCCTTCTTCGAGTCATCCGCTTAGCAATCGAAAACCTCGCGGCAAAAAGGGGCAAGCGAAAGGGAAACTTAGTCGCCGACAGAAATTCCTGAGACTTTTTGCCGCCGAACATAATTACCATTTTGCTCCCCATGAAGTTGAAGATCATGGCCGATTTAAAGACTTTGATTACTTCAATACCAAGTTTATCCATTTACTCCGGAATCGCATTCAATGTAGAGATCAATCCTGGCTCTGGTGTGATATTCATTTTGAGGACAATGACTTTTATGGAAATGCCCTGCGCCACGCGAGCATGGCCTATATTCCACTAAAAAATAAAACTGCCGCTTTTGTCCTCGATAAAGAACGACTCCTTGATAGAGTGTCTCACCTTGCCGGTTTTAGAGATATTGACTTTGACCTACACCCTGATTTTTCGCAGCGTTTTAAGCTTAAGGGTGATAAAGAAAAGGCCATTAGAGGATTCTTCAGCAATGCCCTTATTAGCTTTTTAGAAAGTCATAAACAGTACCACATAGAATGCAATGGTCGCGGCCTACTTATCTTTGACAAAGAAAGAGTGGCCACGGTTAGTGAGACCAAGCAAATGGTTAATTTTGTTGAGCAATTGACGGAAGTTTTAAATAAATGAGCGTATTACGATTAAAATTACCCACCGATCCCCGTTGGGCAAACATCGCAGAAAAGAATATTGAGGAAATCTTAACCGACCATGCTTTTTGCGAACAGAAGGCCGCATCCACGGCAATCTCTTTATTAATTACCTATCCCGAACACTCGGACCTGGTAGATGCCATGGCCGCCCTGGCCCGTGAAGAAATGAGTCATTTTGAAATGGTTCATAAGCGCATTCGCGATCGTGGATATACCCTTGGCAGAGAGCGCAAAGATGAATATGTTGCCCGCATCACCAAGTTTTTCCCGAAAACTCCCGACCGTGACTTACGACTAGTTCATCGATTATTAATTGCAGCATTAATTGAAGCTCGTTCATGCGAACGATTCAAAGTGCTTTCCGATAATATTGAAGATCAGGACTTAGCGGACTTTTACCGCAAATTGATGGTTAGTGAAGCTAATCATTACACCATGTTTCTCAAATTTGCCCGAGATTTTGGAGATCGCGATGAAGTAGATACCATGTGGGATGAGCTCCTAAGCTTTGAAGCAGAGGTAATGAAAGACTTCGGAACCAAAGAACATATACACGGATAATATCATCGGCGAAAGCCACAAAAACCTCTTAATGAAAAAGCTAGTTCTCGATCAGGTACACCAGGACTTGGGTGGTAAAATGGTTGATTTTGCAGGATATAATATGCCCGTTCAATACGAAGGCCTTAAAGTTGAACATCTACATGTACGCGAAAAAGTGGGTGTTTTTGACGTAAGTCACATGGGTGAGTTTTTTGTTAGTGGCCCTGGGGCTTTAGAGTTCTTGCAAAAAACTACTTCTAATGATGTATCGAAATTAGTAGCAGGGAAAATCCAGTACAGCTGCATGCCCAATAATGATGGCGGTATTGTGGACGATCTTTTGGTGTACTGCCTTGGGGAAGAAGAATACCTCTTAGTAGTAAACGCTTCTAATATTGAGAAGGATTACAATTGGTTGGATCAACATCGCCCAGAAACGGTGACCTTAGATAATCAAAGTGATGCCTGGTCTCTATTTGCGGTGCAAGGTCCTCTGGCAACAGATGCCCTGCAATCGCTTACCGATACGGATTTGGCCAATATGACCTACTACACCTTTGAAAAAGGTAAAATGGCTGGTTATGAAACGATCATTTCCGCAACTGGCTATACTGGTGCAGGTGGTTTTGAACTTTATGTTAAAAATGAGAATGCTCAGGCTTTATGGGAAGCCATTTTTAAAGCTGGGGCTGATCAGGATATCAAGCCCATTGGATTAGGCGCAAGAGACACCTTACGCATGGAAAAAGGATTTTGCTTATATGGCAATGACATTGATGATAAAACCTCTCCCCTAGAGGCAGGTTTGGGATGGATTACAAAATTCACTAAGAACTTTATTAATTCTGATGCTCTTCAAAGCCAAAAAGATCTTGGTATAAACCGTCGCTTAACCGGATTTATAATGGAAGATCGTGGCATCCCGCGTAAAGACTATCGCATATTAAATGCAAAGGGAGACGAAATAGGCATTGTTACTTCTGGCACCCAATCTCCAAGCTTAAATAAAGCAATTGGGCTTGGTTACCTCAATAAACCATACAATGCAGCGGATACCGAAATTTATATAGAGGTGCGTAATAAACGCTTAAAGGCGACTGTAACAAAACCACCTTTTGTGAAATAAAAAAAAGGCCTTCGAAATGAGGGCCTTTTTTTTTGTCATCGTACTGCTCTAAGTCTAATAACTTCACCTAGGCCCCGATGCCCCTCGCCCTCATTAAGCTCATAGCGTTTAACTTCCAACTGGCGAATTTGCAGTGCCTCAAAATCCTTTTGTAAGGTCTCAGGCTTATATAGCATTTCAACTGCTTTAGGTCCACCCGAAGTAAATTCCAGCTGTCCGGGAGCAAAAGCCTCCAGCCAAAGCTCGCCAACCGGCTTTAAATAATTAGCTAGCTTTTGGTGAATACTTTGTCGAATTTCTGGTGGAAAATGTGCGAAGAACAAAGCTATCGCATCAAATTTAGAGTCGCTTTCAAATTTAGAGGCATCCTCCAGCGTATACTGAATCTTTAGCCCTTTCGAGGCCGCTAAGTTTAAAGCTTTATCGCGAGCGGTACTCGATATATCGATAGCATGTACTTCCCAACCTAAACTAGCGGCATATACCGCATTTCTCCCTTCACCGGCACCTACCAAAAGCATTCGCCCGGGAGGTCGACTTTCGAGCATAAGGGCTATAAAGCGGTTTGGCTCTAGACCGTAGTGAAATTCTTGCTTGTCGTATTTCTTATCCCAAAATGCTGAATTCATCTACTTTAAAGTTGATGGACATACATAGTCCGTGGTTGGGAAAGCCGTTTCCTTTATTGCGGTAAAGCCTCCTTCAATATTTACTAAATCGTGGTAACCACGAGATTTTAAGATAGAGGCCGCAATTACCGAGCGATAGCCACCTGCGCAATGCAAATAAAACTTCTGTTCTTGAGGAAACTCCGCCATCCTTTCATTGATATAGTTTAATGGGATATTTAAGGCACCATCGATATGCTCGGAGGAATACTCTCCATCCTTTCGTACATCAATAATTGGAGAAGATTCCTGCTCCCATTTTATATGGGCTTCCGTGGCTTTTAGCGATTCTAGTGAATCTGTTTCCTTACCAGCCTTCTCCCAAGCTTGCATAGCTCCTTTTAAGTAACCCAGCACCTTATCAAATCCCACTCTTGCAAGTCGGGTAATTGTTTCCTCTTCTCGTCCGCCGGGGCATACTAACAAAATAGACTGCTTTACATCGCCAATCACCGACCCCACCCATGGGGCAAAATCGCCGTCGATACCAATAAAGATCGACCCAGGAATATGACTGCGACTGTATTCTGCTTCAGAGCGCACATCTAATACAATGGCCTCATTAAGTTCAACTTCCAATTCAAAAGCCTCAGCCTCTAAGGCCCTAGAACCTTGGGCTAAAACCTCATCAATACTGGAATAACCCTCCTTATTCAATTTTACATTCTGAGGAAAATACACCGGTGGAGGAAGCAGTCCATCGGTTACTTCCTTTACAAATTCGGTTTTGGTCATGTCCGCTCGAAGCGCATAATTCACCTTCTTTTGATTGCCCAAAGTATCCACCGTTTCCTTCATCATGTTTTTTCCACAAGCTGAACCGGCACCGTGACCAGGATATACAATCAATTCATCTGGCAAAGGCATAATTTTAGTTCGTAAACTATCGAAAAGCATTCCCGCTAATTCCTCTTGGGTCATATCCGCTGCTTTTTGTGCCAAATCTGGACGACCAACATCACCTAAAAACAAGGTATCCCCCGAGTAGATAGAATGTTCTTTTCCATTTTCATTTAAAAGAAGATAGGTGCTACTTTCCATGGTATGCCCTGGGGTATGTAAAACCTTAATGGTGAGTTTACCAACTTTTAGCTCCTCACCATCGGCGGCAATGTGAGCTCGAAAGTTTGGCCGAGCCGTTGGACCATAAACAATTTGAGCTCCCGTTTTCTCCGCCAAAGTGAGGTGACCGCTCACAAAATCAGCATGAAAATGCGTTTCTAAAATGTATTTAATCTTGGCGCCATCTTTATTAGCTCGGTCGATATAGGGTTGAACCTCACGCAAAGGATCAATGATTACCGCCTCTCCATTATTCTCAATATAATAAGCTCCTTGCGCAAGGCAGCCTGTGTATATCTGATCTATATTCATTATAATTTGTCTTTAGTTTAAATTTAAAATCTTCCCGCCAAGGGTCAAATTAGGCATTCAGTACCGTTTCTTTTAATAAAATAAAAATCCCCATTATCAATACAAACCAACCAAATCCCTTTTTAAGACTAGCGCCTTTCACAAATTTAGTAGTGTAAATCCCAAGGTACATTCCCACTATGGAGAAGGAACTGAAAATCACTAAAAAGAGCCAATCAATGTCCTGTCCGCTGCCAAGGTCTCCCAAAAAACCAATCAGGCTTTTAAGGGCTATTATTAAAAGTGAGGTGCCCACCGCAATTTTAATTGGTAGTCCTACTAAAACAACTAGTGCTGGTACAATTAAAAATCCACCTCCAGCTCCTACTAAACCGGTTATAATGCCAACCACTAAACCTTCTACTAAAACCAAAGGAATGTTTAAAGGTTTGGGCTCAGGATCAACCTCTCCCTCTTTTCGTCCTCTTATCATAGAATAGGACGCTAAGAGCATGATAATCGCAAAGAAAATCATAATGGCGATTTCCTTGCTTAAAACAAAGTTGTTAAACTCCCAAAGCTGCTCGGGTATGGCAGGTACTATGGTATAGCGCGTAAAAAAAACCGCTATTAGCGATGGGATGGCAAAGCTTAAGCCCGTTTTTAGGTCCACTAAACCAAGCTTATTCTTGCGCATTGCGCCAACTACCGAAGTGGACCCCACCACAAAAAGTGAATAGGCGGTGGCTAATACCGGTTCAATATTTAGGACATAAACCAAAATTGGAACCGTAAGTATGGAACCTCCTCCTCCTAATAAGCCAAGGGAGAAACCCATCACGATAGCCAAAATGTATCCTATAATTTCCATGCGGCAAAGGTCACTTTGTTTAGGGCAATAGGCAGTAACCTCTATCACCTTTATAGTTGGTTAAAATTAGGCCATGTTCTTAAGGCCTTTTTGACATTCAAGGCTTTATTTCGCTAATTCGGCTCCTTTTCTATTCGGTAAAAACCAGCCTTTGATATTTATTCTAGTTTTGCCGCTATTATAAACCAATTATGAAAAAAACCTTCCTTAGTCTTTGCCTCGCCCTCATTAGTTTTAACGCAGTTGCCAACGAAAATGATTCCCTGGCAATGGATAGCACTTTTATTGATTTATTGAGTCAATTAAACGCCTATCAAGAGTTTCAAGACAGCCTAGATAATGCCCTCAATTTTGAAGAGGGCACCATAATGTTATCCAATGATTTAGCTACTTTAAGGGTGCCGGATCAACTGATGTATTTGGCTACTGAGCAATCCAAGCAGGTGCTTACCGATGTTTGGAATAATCCACCGCAAGAATCCTTAATAGGCATGATGATCCCAAAAGGGACTTCGGTTTTAAACGATAGCACCTATGCCATCTTAATTAGTTTTGAACGCGAAGGCTTTGTAGATGATGATGATGCTGAGGATCTTGACTACGACGAATTGCTGGAGACCATGCAGGAAGATGCAAGTGCCAGTAATGCGGAACGCCAGCGATTAGGCTACCCCACCATTGATATTATCGGTTGGGCCAATCCACCTTATTACGATGCGGCCACTAAGAAATTACATTGGGCTAAAGAGCTTTCTTTTGATGGCGATTCTGCTCATGTACTCAACTATAATGTGCGCATTTTAGGACGACGCGGTTACTTGGAGATGAATTTTATCGGTGGACTTTATTTGTTGGATCAAATAAAAGCGGATATGCCTGCCATTTTAGAATCGGTTGAATTTAATGATGGTCATCGTTATGCCGATTTCAATCCTGATCTTGATGAAGTTGCCGCCTACGGAATTGGCGGTTTAATAGCGGGTAAGGTACTGGCCAAGGTTGGCTTTTTTGCCCTAATCCTTAAGTTTTGGAAAATCATTGCCGTAGGTGCAGTTGGCCTATTTGCTGGTTTCCGTCGCTTTTTTGGAGGAAAGAAAAAAGAAGACGATACTAAGGATAATACTGATCAGGACTAAGAAAATTGGCAAGCAAAATTAGGGTGCTTTAAAATGCTCTTGGCGTTTTAATTCGGCAATTCGCTTTCGGCTGTAATCTTGATAGCGGTAATAATCATCACCGACGCTATTTAAAAATAGCTGGTAGTGATCTTTTGCCGGCCCCTTATCTGCATAATACTGATCATAAGCTCGCGCTAGATAATAAAGCATTAAAGGAGACTGACTACTTTCCCAAACCGCCTGATAGAGCGGGATTGCCTTTTGGAACTTGGCTGTCTCATCATAACTCAGGGCCAAATTTAATTGGTAAACGGCCATTGCTTTAGATGTCCCTTCTTGCATCGCCAGTTTTAAATAAGCCTGACCCTTTTGGTGCTCTTCACGCGCAATATGGATCATGCCCAAATAAAATAGAATCTGTTCTTTATCCGAACTACTGTCTAGCGCTTTTAGCAGTAAGTGCGTGGCTATAGACCATTCTTGAATATGGTAATTAGCTATGCCGCTCATTCGCAAAATGGCTAAACCGCTATCCCCTAATTCCTTTAAACTAAAGGCAGCCCGATTTGCCGCTTCTGGGTATTGCTTTTGCAGAAAGGCTGATTGTAAGTAGAGCCTATTTAAAGGTCGACTCATACTATCGAGAACTAAATGCTCTTTTAACAAACTATCTGCCAATTGAAATTGCTCTAAGTCTAAATAAAGCTTTGACAGTTGAGCAGCGGCTTCTTGATCTTTTGGGTTTAATTCTAAGACCTTCTCAAAAGCGATTAAGGCCCCAATGCTGCTTTCCCGCTTTAATTCGAGGTAGGCCAATAATTTATAGAAATATGGATTTAGGCTATCCCTTGCAATGAGGCTCAAATATAGTTTCGCCGCTTTAGGGTAATTATGTACCTGACTTTCGACTTGTGCCCAAGCTAAATACGCTTTGAGCGAATTGCTATCCAAGCCAATCCAGGCCTCATAAGCGCTTTTCGCTTCCTGGAGGTCCCCTCTCGCCCGCGCGATTTGAGCCCGATAGGAATGATAGTCCTGCTCCTCTTTTAAGCTATCGGGCAGCTCCTCCAAGGCCACTTTAGCCCGCTCAAATTGATAGCTTCCAAGATGATGCTCGATTTGAAGGTAGGGATTTACCTCCTGGCCAAACAAGGAATAAAAAGAGAACAAAATGAAAGCTGTAATTCGCCAGTACATGAAGCAAAGGAAAGAATAAATTCTTTTTCAACTAATTTTTTAGTTTATATCTATGCTTGTCGCTGGCCGAAGGTGCATCAATTAATTAAATAAGACCAGCTCCCGAAGTCTAAGATGTCCGTCTTGGTGCATCCATAGCCCAAAAATCCCGGATCGGTAATATTGAGATTTAGTTCTTTGTCTAGCCTTAAAGTGACAAGCAATTGACTAGGTCTATTGGCTGCACCACCTATAAAGTAGATTACAATGGCCTATCTACTAGAAAATTGCTCTTCATCGAAAAATAGCTCTAAGCTACAAGTCATTATTCATTCTAAATTCCTGCTCCTCTGGAGATTTATCCGCTTTTAGAAGCTCATAAATTTGCTCCATATCTTTCTGACTAATGCGGTTAGGGAAAATCCGGACTTGCGCATTGTCGCCAGATAAAATAAGCACTCCTGAGCGTGTCTGCCATTCTTTAATCTCCTTCAAGTTTATGCTGGATTTAATAAATATTCCTTGCTCTAATTTCCCGTTTGCAATTAGGATATAGGGCCTTGTTAACTCGATATAAAATAGAACCAGGAAGATTACTCCTGCCAGGAGATAAACCAAATGAGAGGAGCCAAACTCCTGCTCACCAGAGTAAAACTTGGAAACCATAAGAGCAAACCAAATTAGGCCTAGAATGAGATTTCGGTATACCCGAGACCTTCGCGTATAAATTTTCATCTTTTCAAACAATTAAGACAAGCAATTGAAGCGGCATTAAACAGCAACTCTCATAGTACGAGTTAATTCGTAGATTTTCTCTAGCAGCTGTTCCTTGCGCACAGGCTTGGTAAGGTAAGCATTCATGCCGATTTCAAAAACTCTCTTTCGGGTTTCTTGAGTGGCATCCGCGGTAACAGCTATGATTGGGATTTCGCTCTGTTCCTGTCCCAAGGCACCGCTGCGAATCGCTTGACAAGCCTCGTATCCATCCATATTTGGCATTTGTAAATCCATTAGGATCAAATCAAACTTCTTAGCTTCCATTGCTTTCAAAGCCAAGGCGCCATCATTTGCCATCTCCAAGCTAATATTTGATTGATCACCTAAAATTTTCTTCATGATCATTTGATTCATCAAATTATCCTCTGCAACAAGAATTTTTATCTCATTAGATTCTACTGGGGTATTTTCAACAATGTCCTCGAGCTTTTCCTCATGGCTAATTGCTTCTTTCTCGTTTTCAGCCACCTCTAAATTGATGAACAAACGAACGGTAGTTCCAAATCCTTGCTCGCTTTCCACCTTCAAATTGGCATTAAACAATCCAACTAAGTGTTTTACTATGGTAAGGCCAAGTCCCAACCCACCGTGGCGTCGCTTATTATCACGCTTCATCTGGTTAAAGCTCTCGAAGATTTCCAAGCGCTCCTTCTCCGTCATCCCTACTCCTGTATCGCTAATGCTTAAGCGTAAACTGGCTTTTCCATCCTGCTCTTCTTGCCCATGTAAGGCCACATTAATTTGACCCGACTCTGTGAATTTCACCGCATTACTAAGCAAGTGATTTATCATTTGACTGAACCTTTTTTCGTCACCTTTAACAAATTGTGGTAGGCGTTCACCAATGGCCCAATTTAGCTTAACATCCTTTTTATTTGCCTCAAATAACCAGGAGTCACAAAGGTCTTCTAATGCTGCGCGAGGATTAAATTTTTGGTCCATGTCTAATTCGAGTTCATTCTTTTCAATTTGCTCGAAATCGAGGATATCGTTTACATTACTCAATAGGTTATAGGCGGCGCTTCTAATTATACGGTAGTTTTCTCGATCTGCACTGCTCAGATTAAATTGCTCCAGTTCGCCTGAAGAAATCCCTAAAATTGCATTGATAGGTGTCCTAAGCTCATGGCTGATATTGGACATGAAATAACTTTTAAAAGCAGAAACTTCCTTGGCGTTTTTTAGAGCCTCATTTTGCGACTGCTCCTTAGCCCGACGTAATTTTCCAATTAAATTGGTCATGGATAAAGACAGAAATACCACTTCCATGCCAATACCCACCTTAGCGCTGTTTTTCACCCAGAAGTAATTAGGTAACAAACCTAAATTGTTCAGAATAAAGGCCAGTAAACCTAAAAGAAGGAATAGTATCCCTAAGCGAAAGAAGGGATCTACTTTCTGTAATTTACGATGGGTGTGTATCACCGAACTTAAAATCAAGCCCAAGCTAAATAGACCAACTACATTACAGATAGGGTAAGCCAAATTTAAAGTGGCATCATTAATAAATAGAAGGCTAGCAGAAGCAGGGATTAAAAGGTAAAAGAGTTTATAAAAGCGATAAAGCTTCGGACTGAGATCCTTTACTTTTAAAAAGCTTGCACAGTATTTCAGAAGAAAGAAATTAGACAAACTTGCCGTAATGAGTACGATTCTGCTTCCTAAAAAACCACCACTTGGCAGTATATACTGGTAGATCAATCCATCTAAAGATGCTTGTAATAAGGCGATTGATCCAATGTAAACCACATAAAACAAGAAACTTTGCTCTTGCAAGCTTGTATAGAAGAAAAGGTAGATTAAAGCGCTAATGCACAGCATTCCATAAAATAAACCGAGGAAAAGCTGCTGCTTGTATTGCTCAAAAGCAAAGGCTTCTGCCGATTGAAGGCGCGGATTGATATCCAAAGTTTCGCCATCGCTTTTAAGCTTTAGGTAAAGTACTTTAGACTCGCCTGAAGTTAGACTAATGGGAAATGAAGTTAGTCGATGCGCATAAGCGCGATCCTTAAATGGCACCAAATCGCCACTGCGCATTTGTTTTTCACCATCGTATAAAATTGCCTCATCAGTAATCGGCCTGCCCGTACTTAAAAGTCCATTAAAAGATTGATTTCCCGGGTTTTCAAGCTTAAGCTTTAACCAAAAGTATTCATTAGTAAAACCCTGATCCGATCCGATTTCCGCCAATGGCACAAAACCTTGATTTGAAAAAGCCTTAATCTCGGCTAATTCATAATTGCGATCCCCAGCTTGAAAAACCGAAGTTTGAACTTTGATTTGCTCCTGCGAAAAAAGACTACCTGTAAAACTGATAAAAATGGCAACTAAGACCATCTTCTGTTTAATTTGACCTCCCATAGTTAAATTATTTCCTTTATGTACGTGAGGAGTTGGGGTCTTGGATTTCAAGATTGGTGTAAATATTCAAGACATCAAGCTTAAGCCCTGATTAACATAGACTTAAATTCAATAAAAAAGCCATCCTTTCGAAAGGATGGCTTATTAAAACACCTCGGTAGAGGTCTTGGTACTAAATCTAATCCGAACTCAACTAAAATTTCAAATGGTTTATTATTTTGGTTAAGCTGAGGGTTTTACGGCTAGAATTTACATTCTACTCCCTTTAGGATAAAACCTCATCAAGCTCTTCGGCCATTGGAAAGTCAACCGGAATTTGAATGGTATTGTGTAAATAATTCATCACCATTTTGTCGGCAATAGCTAAGTTTAAATCTACCAGGCTACCCTTGGTATATCCAAGATCAATAAACTTTTGCAATTCGCTTTGAACGCGACTTCCCTTGCTACTTAATATGGCCAAAGTGAGATTTGCTAAAGCGGCGAGCTTGGCATCCCAAGTGATGTGACCGGCTCGGATATCTAAGATTTGGGCTTCGCTAAAACCATTCATCTTGCCTAAGGCAGTATGGGCCGCTTTACAATATTTACAGTTATTAAACTCGCTCACAACCAGATTAATAACTTCCTTCTCCTTATTTGTAAAAGAGCTTTTCGCTCCCTGAAATTGCAAGTAATTGGCCAAAGCAGTATCCGAATAGGCCATGCTTGCATAAAGGTTGGGAACAAATCCCAAATTGGCATTTAGCTTCGCGAAGATTTCCGCATTATTGCTACTTACTTCGTCTTGACTTGGAACATTAAATTCTATCATTTTGCTACTATTATTTGTTTTTAATTAAATGAACAGTGCAAAATTGTCTCAATTAGATTCCCCTATGCTAGGCCGTTTTTCCCCAATGATTATCAATTTGTCCCTTGCTGTTTTATAAACTCACTCGGACTGCAGGACTCCACTCCTTTAAAGAAACGGCTGAAGGATTGCACATCCTCAAAACCCAGCTCATATGCCACCTCCTGGATGCTCGTCCCTTTTCGCAATAATCGTCGGCGCGCCTCAAGCATTCGTCGGTCTTTTATATACTGCAAAGGCGATTTAAGATTCATCTTCCGAAACTGGTTAGATAAGGTTTTGGGTGAGCGATGAAGCATTTCAGCATAATCGGACACTAGGTGTTTTTCCATAAAATGTTGCTCAATCAAGTAATTGTATTCCCGCACCAAATCGATATCGGCAGCGGGTTGGTCGAGCTTATTCATGGCCTTGTAAACCCGTGCACAAAGAATTAAAAAACGCTTTAACATCATTTGGAGCATCTCCAATTGCAGCAGATCCTTCCGGTCGATCTCAAGTTTAAACATGTGAAAAACAGTGGTAAAAACATCGAGCTCTTCATTGGGCAGTTTAAATTGGGGAATACGCTGGGCCCCAAAGAATAGTAAACCTTTGCAGCCTACCTCACTATCGTGATTGTAAATGCAATAAAAAGCACGATTAAACTTGATAAGCCTTGCGCCTTTGATCTCCACCTTATTTACTTGATGAAACTCCGTAAGACAAATGATTTCATTTTTCTGAAAACAGAATCGCGAGCCATCAATCTCCAAACTATTGTCATTCTCGGTAAACCATAGCACCATTAAAGCATTGCGAACGGGCTCTAGTAATCCACTTAAATTTTGACCTTTTATCTCAGCTATAGCGAGGTATTCATCGGTGGTACCGCGATAAATCATTGTTGCAAATTTTAATCTAGACGAAAAGGCTGGGAAAAATTGACAAGCTTTAAGGAAATAAAGCTAATCCTTGATTTAGGGAGAGGTGGAATATTTGCCCTTGTAATCTGGTAAACAAATTACCAAGACAAAAAAATATTACACCCTATGAAAAGAACAATGAAAATAGGCCTAAGTGGCCTTATGAGTTTAGCCCTTTTAGGTGCCTGCTCTTCCGAGGATGACGCAACCGATACCGCTTCGACCAATGCCCAGCTAAACATGAACTTTACAGGATTGGAGGATCTTGGCGCTGACTATAATTACGAAGGTTGGATTATTGTGGATGGCAGTCCCATTTCAGCTGGTATTTTTAGCGTAGATGCAGATGGAAATCCCAGTCAAACCTCCTTTAGCCTTAATGCTGATGATTTGGCCGCCGCTTCAACTTATGTCTTAACCATTGAACCCAGTCCCGATCCCGATCCCAGTCCTAGTTCGGTGCATATACTGGCTGGTGACTTCAGTAGCGATATGGCTTCTTTAAATACCGCTCATGCGGCCGCTATTGGTTCCGATTTCACTAGCGCCTCCGGGAGTTTTATACTTGCTACCCCTACGGATGGTGGGAGCATGACCGATGAACTAAGTGGTATTTGGTGGTTAGATCCTGCCGGACCTTCTGCAGGTTTAGAATTACCAGTTTTAGCTGAGGGCTGGGCCTATGAAGGCTGGGTAGTTATAAATGGTCAAGCTTTATCAACCGGCACTTTTACTTCTGCATCTGGCTCGGATGAAGCGGCTACTTATTCGGGCACCATGGCTGGACCTCCTTTTCCAGGTGAAGACTTTTTGCTCAATGCGCCACAAGGTCTTTCTTTCCCTACTGATTTAAGTGGAACAACCGCGGTAATTTCTATTGAACCCGTACCCGATAATAGCCCGGCTCCATTTACCCTAAAGCCTTTGGTAGCGAGTATTCCGGCTGGCGCTATGGACCATACACCTTACAGTATGGACAACAATGCCGCCAATACCAACCCCAGCGGGGTGGTAAGTCGCTAAATGATTTTCTACTCAAGCCTATTTCTTAAAAAGCCCCAAGCACGGGGCTTTTTTTGGGGCTCTTAATGAGCTTTTCATTAATGCTAATTATTTAGCATCTTTAGGGCAAGCAAATAATTGGTCATGTCCTTTTCCAAATTTGGTTTTCTCTTGCTCTTTTTAGGTCTTGGCACCTTCCTTAGTGGACAGGTAGCTGAATACAGTTTTTGTGTGCAAAGTGATAATTATGAGACCTTTAAGGCACATGTTGTTTTTAGAGGTTTAGATTTTGGTTCAAGCTCTGCCCAACAGATGGTGCGCAATGATTTAGAGGCTGTACTGGATGGTGATTTTGAGATAAGCGTTTTTGATGATACATGTCCTTGCTCAGAAGGCTGTCCTCAGGTTGAAGTAACCTCCAAAGATTGGGGAGGAAATTTAGCGGATAGCGAAGGGAAAATTACCAATATTTGGGGCAGCGCGGTTGAAATTACTGATGCGGTAGTTTCGGAGGGAAAGGCACTGATGAATAATCCCGGCCAATTTTTAATGACCCGAATCCTAGGACAGGACGAGAAATGATATGTCCGCAAGCGGAACAATATCCTAAGCTAAATTCTCAAAATTTAAAGCAACTATTTAGGCTCTGGAATCAAGAATATCCCCTTGAAGCCACTTTTCAGCAAATAGAGGAATTAGAGGAATACCTAGCCCATTTGCAATCGCCCGAGCACTATTTGTTTTTTAGCGATACTAAGGAATTGAAAGCTTGGTTCTGTGTTTTTGAACGCAATGGTCTGCCATGGTTTGCCATGATAGTAGACCGAAACAAACAAGGTTTAGGTTGGGGTAGCGAAATTCTTAAAAGGGCTCAAGAGAAATATGAAATTTTAAATGGCTGGGCGGTGGACCACAACCAATACCAAAAAAGCGATGGCAGTCTCTACCCCTCACCCTTAGGCTTTTACGAAAAGCTAGGATTTCGAAAAACCAAGCAAAGGTTCGATCAAGGCCAACTCTCGGTTTGCCATATCATCTGGCCTTAAAACAAGCTATAGCGCATACCGAGGTAGGCACTCCAAGAGCGATATAAGGTGCGATCAAAATCGGATGGAATGCGAGCATCTCCCCGATAGAGATTGTTAAAATTAAAGTCGGTTTCTATACCTAGACTTAGGATTAAATTTCTCTTTCGCCATTCCTGACCAAGTCTCATTTGCAAGCCATAAGCACTGCTATAGCTTTCCCTTCGATCCAGCTTGTTGTCCATGGCCTGATCCAAATAAGCATAATAGGGTTCTAGACCTAAATTTAAAGACCAAGGGCTAGTCATTCTGCCCAAGGGTAAACGATGCGCTAATCCTAAACCAAGGCGGTGAAAGTTTAAACTTAGCTGCTCTTGAACATACTGCCCTTCGCGGTAAGTGCCATAAGCTAAAGCCATTTGGCGATTAGGTTGTAAGGCCAATTTTAAGCTCCACTTCGGTTGAAAGCGATAGTGCAAAACCAATTTATAGTTATTGCTGTAAACCGCACTGCTGTTTACTAAGCTTCGAGGATCTTGGCTTTCACGCGCGATATTATTGCTTAAAAAATCTCGATTAAAGCTGTATTCAAAGCCCAATTCCCATTTCGAAAGGGTGCTAGAATTTCGCTTCTTTAAGGGAATGCTAGGCGGAGCATCTATGGCATATAATTGCAATGGGGCAAATACTTCGGCCACCTTTAGGCTATCCCAAACACGATTATTGGGCGGCAAAATACTTGGCTGGCGAGCAAGGTCACTCCGCTTTGTTGCGTAAAGATCATTAAGAGCTTGATCCTCTGAAAGAGGATTAGCATTTTGGTAAGCTATCCGAATTGAACTGGGATTATTAAACGCCGAACTATTTGCTACTGGCAGGTCAGGCGCCGGGTTTTGAGTCAAATTGGCCGCAGCCTTAAAAGTTTCCTCTAAGGGAGCATTTTCTGCCGGATTGCTTTCTTGATTGAATTTTGAAGACTGGGTTTCGCTGCTTGGAAATGAATTACCTTTAAGCTCATTAAGAGGTCGGTCCCTTAAATCTATTTTTAAATATTCATGATCAGACTTTGTGCTTTGTGCGAACGGATAAAACCAAAATGCACCGAAAGCCAGAAGTAAAAGCGCCGCGATTCTGCCCGTCCAAATATAGGCCGCTCTCCTATTTAGGTAGCGGTTAATGCCCAACCAAGCTTTGTCAATTGTAAGTTGGCGATTAATACCGGCCCATACCGCTTCAGGCGGACTGCTATGCGCGCTTTCAAAGCTCTCTTTCACCTTGGCGTCAAGGGCCGATTCCGGCCTAGTCAAGGCCTCTTCCATCGCAGACCATAATCCTTCGGGAGCCTTCGGAGCAGCGCTTTCGTAGCTGTCGCGGATTTTTTTATCCAAGTGCTTATTCCCCGCCATCGATCTTATTAATTTTTGCTCTTAATAGACCTCTGGCTCGATTGAGCTGAGATTTGGATGTTCCCTCTGAAATCCCCATCATATCGGCAATCTCACGATGGGCATAGCCTTCAATTGCATACAGCTTTAAAACCATCGCAGCTTTCTCCGGTAAATGGTTAACCATATTCACCAGTTCCTTGGCTTGTATGCCCGAAAGCAAATCGTCGGTGCTTAAGGTTTGATGCTCATTATACTCGCGAATAACCTCTTCTTTGCGCTTTTTGGCGCGATAATGTTCCAATGCTTTATTAATGATGACGCGGCGAACCCAGCCTTCAAAAGAACCTTCGAATTTATAGCGATCAAGTTTTCTAAAAACATTGATGAAGCCTTCTTGGAGTATATCGCAAGCCTCATCTTCATCCTTGGCATAGGTCCAGGCTACTCGATACATTTTATCGGCAAACTTGCGATAAAGTGCTTCCTGATAGAGCCGGTCGTTCTTTAAACAACCTTTAATTATGCTATCATCATCAAGCTTTAGGATGTCCTTAATGCTCATCGGATGGAAAGGCTATTTAGTTCATCCAATCGATCATCAACCTCATTGTAGATAGCCGTATTTTTATTATCCTTAATAAGGATTCCACTCTGACCATTAATAATAGTACGATCTGCAGCTTCCAGTTGAGCAATACTAATTCCTGAGAACCAATGCACGGTATTAAGTCTAATTAAAGCAGAATAGCTAAACTGATCTTCAATTACAATTTCCTGCTCTCCTTCACGATCCGCTGCTAAAACCTGGAACAACTCAAAGCTACTTACCTCCAAACGAATGGGAAGCCATGCTCCCGTAGAGTCCTTAAACTGACCATCAACCTGTAAAACGGTAATATTGGAAGAGGGTATTTCGAATTCAAATTCAATACGGTTGTAGATCCCTTGGGGGAAATCAAACTGCAGTTGAGGATTATAAGCATTGGAATCCAGCTCCGCTAAAATCGGGGGTTGATAGCCATTCTGAAAGAAATAGTCTTCTGCTTGCACGCGATCTCCCTCTAATTGCAGGCGGGAAATAAGAATGAAACCATCATTAAATAGCAAGCGTCCATTTTTACTAGCTTCTCGATTTACATCAAAGTAAAAGCTTAAGCCGCTGGGTGATTTAAAATCAAAAGATTCATCCGCCGAACAGGCTTGCAAGACTATAATTAAAAGAAGGAGATATTTTTTCATTGCTGTTAATCCCTCTTTAGACGAACGGCTTTTCAAAATGGTTGGAATCTATTCCTTTGGCCGGCAATCTATAATTTGAGAAATGTAGTATTCTACCTCATTGTCCTTGTTACGAACGGAAGTAGCAGCCAAGGTAGCCTTTAATATTTCCCCATCCTTACGGAAATACCGCTTCTCCATTTGGTAGTTTTTGATTTCTCCAGCCTCTAATTTTCGAAGTTCCGTGAGGTCCTTTTCTAAATCATCAGGATGGGTAATTTCTTGAAAGGTTTTAGTCTTGAGTTCAGCCTCTGTATAAGCTAGCATTTCGCAAATTTTATCATTCACTTGCAGCCATTCGCCGTCCTTGCCAATAATCGCCATTCCGATGGCCCCATTGGTGAAATTAGCTTCAAAGGCCATTTGCGAATGTGCTAATTTCTGCTGCGCTTCTTTACGCATGTTTATATCCTCGGTGTACATGATGAGTCCACCCAACTCAGAGTCCTCGTTGTACCAAGGGCGAATCTCCCAACGTATCCATTGAAGTTTTCCGTCCGGCCTAATGAAGCTATCCTCATCACGACGAAAAGTTCCACCTTCCATACACTTTTGATGAAAGTCCTTCCACTCCTCACTTATTTCCGGAAAAATCTCGTAATGGCTTTTGCCGATAATAGGTATCTCCTCCAAGCCATAGTCGCTTCGCCATTTATTTGAGCAATCCATATAATGCATGTTTTTATCAAACATCGCAATGGCCAAAGGCGTCTCTTGGATAAAGGTGCTGTAATAATCCATCTTCTGTTTTTCAAAATGGATATCCTTCCATACACCTACTAATCGTGGACGCTCGAAATGTAAATCGGGCTGAAAGAGTTTGGCAGTAATAGAGAGCCAGCGATATTTCCCGTTTGAGCGTTGCAAACGGCATTCCATCTCAAATTTATCACTCTTACCAACCAGATAGTTTTGCAGATTCTTATGGAGTCTGGCTTTATCATTGGGATGGATTAAATCGAACCAGTAAATCTGTCCTTCACGCCGCATCACCTCCAGTTCGTAACCCAGCATTTGTGCTGCTCGATGGTTGAGGGTCATTTTATCAGCATCAATATCCCAATCCCAAGCACCGAGGCTCGCTCCTTCTAAAACCTGGCGGTACAAACTACGCTCCGAACGAATGGCATTCTGGGTGCGAATTTGCATGTCGATGTCTTGGAACAGGCCATATAAGCGAATGGTTATGCCTTCTTTAATTTCGGGGATTCCAATTGCCCTAACCCACTTCTCCTTGCCTTCGCCATCCACAATTTGGAGCTCCTCATCAAAGGACTCTCCATGATGTAGCGCCCTATCCACCAACTCCGTGATTTTCTGCTGGGAACGGCCACTTTTATAAAATTTAATGGCTTGCCTGTAATCTGGTTTAAAGTCATCGGCCACCGCATGAATCTCTTTGGTAACCTTGCTCCACTCTAGTTTCTTAGCCCGAATATTCCAATCGTAAAAGCCAATGCGGGCCATTTCCGAGGAATGACGTAAAAAAGTCTCTTGTCGTTTTAACTCTGTGATCTCCCTAAAAGCAATAATCATCCGCTTCCCGCCAAGCTTAGCGCTTTCAATTATTCGCCCTTTCAGTTCCATCCAAACCAGGGACCCATCATTATGATGAAAAGGTAATACTAAGTCGTAGGCGTTTTCTGCAGGATTGGCGATGCATTCCTCAAAAGCAATCTGCTCTCTATGGCGATCTTCTGCTTTTAACTGAGCATGCCAAAAATCTAAATCGTGTTTAACCCTGCGGGGTTTAATTGCTAAGATTCGCCAAAAGCGGGGGTCGGCCCAAAAGCCTTTATCACCGCTTATTTCGCGGTAAGCTATTCCATCTAATGCCTCTTCCTGAACAAAATTGAAGCATTGATCATCCTCCTTAAATGCTTGCCGAAACTCCTTGCTTAAATCTTTCATATCCCTTCGTTCCGCCGCGAAATTAATCAATCCTAAAACTGAAGCCTAGCCTTCGGGATGACTTACATCAAAATTCCTTTTTTTGCTTCAATAGGCGCTGGTAGATCCGTTTCACCGAGCATTTCCAGTAAGTCAATCTCGATAGTCCTGCATAAAGAGAGCATGGGAATATCATTTGCCATACCTTGAAACGGGTTTTCGGAATAATCCCCCACAATTTCCATCACCACAAAAAGCCAGGCCACTAAAACCATAAATGGTATCGCTGTCCAAGTACCAAAATCACCAAATTTTGCAAACTCCGGCAGCAAGCCGAAGGGCATTAAAAAAATGAAAATTCCAACAAAGATGAAACTCATATTAGCATACTGACGTGGTAAAGGAAACTTCTTGATACGCTCACATTTCCCTTGATGATCATAGAGGCTATTCAATAATTTTTGCAATTCCATATGCCTAAAATCATCAATGGCACCAGTTTTAAAAGCCATCTTCAAATCTTTACCTTGATGGTAAACAATTTGGGTAGCCGTATTTGAGGCCGCAAGCATCTGCTCATACTCGTCTTCTGCTAAAAACTGTTGCAGCTCAATTTTTGTCACCTCATCGTTAATTAGACCCAAACCAAACTTACGCTGATACCTGCGGGCATAAATACCAACCATACCTTTTTGCTTCGTATGTTCCCAGGGTGTTGGCTGCAACAACTGACTGCGCAAGGCGTATAACCAAGCAATGTGTCGGTAAATTAGTCTTTTGTGTAAGCCCTTTTCCCCTGATTCATTAAGCTTGGAGTCATCTACAAAATTGCTCACCATATTAGCCCAGCTTCGACTGCTGTTTACAATGGCCCCCCAAATCTTTCGTGCCTCCCACATTCTATCATAGGCGCTATTATTTTTAAAGCCCACATAAAAGGCCACCGCCGTGCCAATGATGGAAACCGGCAACCAAGGAATAAACATCCAATGGTTATCTTGAAATTCATAGAGTGCCACTACTGAGGACATCCAAATCGTGAGCCAGGGTAAGTGATGACCAGAGAATTGGAGCACTTGGGTGAAGGAGAAGTTCTTGGTAATGATCATAGACCTCGAAGATCATATAATTTCTTAAAACTTAAAGCTTTTGATAGGCTTTGAGTAAATAAGCATAGTGCAAGGGCAGAATAATGATCAAAGCTCGAAAGCTGAAATAAAGCAGCGCCCAAAGGTATCCGACCGAAGCAAATAAATTTATGGAGCTGTAATAATTTAAGCGTGATCCCCAGTTTTGGAAATAAATGCTCAGCTGGTTAAAGAGCTCTAAAAAGTACAATGCCATGCAAATCCAATAGATTTTTAAACGCCAGGCATGGGTTCTATTTTCGCTAAGGCCCATAAGCCCCAGAGCCAATGCAGCGAAAAGAATTGCCGTCCCATTTTTATCATCTTCATGGAAATCATCCAGAATAAAAACGAGAATTGAAAGTGCCAAGCCAATTAGCAGAAATAAATAAATCGCAATCCTCGTTCCGTAAAGACCTGATTAACAGCACTCTTTAAGTCTCATATTTTAATTAGCGATTAGTATCTTGCAGGCTTAAATTTAAGCACTAACAGATCTTAAAAATAGCATTATGAAGGGAATCGTTTTCTCGGAGTTTCTGGATATGGTTGAAGGAAAGTTTGGCCTAGAGACCGTAGATGACATTTTGGAGTCTTCCGAACTAGCATCTGGCGGAAGCTATACTTCGGTAGGCAGCTACCCACATAGTGAGATGGTGACCCTAGTGGTAAATTTAAGCGAGCATACCAAGGTTCCTGTACCCGACCTACTGAAAGCTTTTGGGCACTATTTATTTAATACTTTTTATACCAATTATCCCGCATTCTTTGAAAATGTAAATCATCCCTTTGATTTATTGGAGCAAGTGGATCAGCACATTCATGTAGAGGTTAAAAAACTTTATCCTGATGCAGATTTACCTCGTTTTGAGACGGAGCGAAAGGATGGTGAAATGACCATGATATACCGATCTGAAAGGAAAATGGCGGACTTGGCATTGGGCCTGATTGAAGCGGCAGGGGAAAAATATGATACTGAGCTAAAAATTGAAACCGAATTGCTGGAAGAGAGTGGAACGGTAGTAAAGTTTAAAATCTCCTAAGTGGAAGACACCCTTAAACAGATTAAAGTATTAAAACGGGCTTTGGACCGTGAAAAGCAAGGTCGCAAGGAAGCCGAAAGGTTACTGGAAGATCGTGCCTTGGAGCTTTATAAAACCAATATTGAGCTACAGGAACTCAACCGTAGCTTGGAGACTAAGGTATCTGATCGTGCTCAGGAAGTTAAGGAACAGCGTAATTTTTACGAAACCATCCTTAATCAGGTGCCCGCAGAAATTATTGTGGCCGATCATAATCAACGCTATATCTTTATTTCGGAAAGTGCGGTTAAAAACCCCGAAATGCGCTCATGGCTCATTGGAAAAAATGATTTTGACTATTGCCAGAAAATATCCCTTCCCATGGAGGTGGCCCAAGAAAGAGCTTCGCGCTATCAGGAGGTTCGCAATAGCCTCAAGCTTACCGAATGGATAGAAGACATTAAAAGCGGAGGGCAAACCCGTTACTACCTCCGCCGCCTTTTACCTCTTTTCGGCAGCCATAATGAAATTGAAATGTTCATCGGTTATTCCCTCGATATAACTAAGAGTGAGAAATACCGCAGGGAATTGGTAGAAGCGCGTGATATTGCCCAAAAAGCGACTTCCGCGAAATCAGAATTTCTTTCAAAAATCAGTCATGAAATTCGCACCCCATTAAATGCAATAATTGGTTTAACCAATATACTCATGAGTGAGGATCATGATCGAGCGCAAGCTCACTACCTCAATTCCATGAAATATTCTGCCGATAGTTTATTGGGCATTATTAATGAGGTTTTAGATTTCTCAAAAATTGAAGCCGGGAAAATCACCTTTGAACAAATCCCTTTTAATTTCAGGCACTTACTGCAAGGTATCCGTCAAACCTTTGAATTTAGGGCCAATGAAGTTGGGGTAGAAATTAAGACCGACCTGGATCCAGATATTCCTCGAATTCTTGAGGGTGATCGGGTTAAGCTAAATCAGATTTTCCTGAATTTAGTTGGTAATGCGATGAAATTCACTGCCAAGGGAAGCATTACCATTGGCACTAAAATCCTTTCAAAAGAGGAGAATAAAATTAAAATTCGATTTGAAGTTAGAGATACGGGCATTGGCATAGCCGCCAATAAAATTGACAAGGTATTTGAAAGCTTCTCCCAGGAGGGTGATGATACAACGCGTAAATATGGTGGAACAGGATTAGGGCTCACCATTACCAAGAAATTCATTGAAGGTCAGGGTGGTGATATTTGGGTGGAGAGCGAGCAAGGAAAAGGCAGTAGCTTCATTTTCACCATGGACTTTAACTTCGATCCAGATCACAAGGAAAACAGCAATAAGCAAAAGTCATGGTCGCATGATCTTTCTATAGTTGCCGGTAAAAATATACTGGTAGCAGAGGATAATTTGATGAACCAATTGGTACTTCAGAAGATGCTTGAAAAGTTTAAGCCCAATTTGGAGATGGTAAATAATGGGCAATTGGCTTTGGATAAGCTGGATAAGCAGCATTATGATCTGGTTTTCTTAGATGTTCAAATGCCCGTAAAGGATGGCATTAGTACCATACAAGAATGGCGAAACCGGGAGGCGCATAGCCTAAGTGAACGTATTTCCGTGGTGGCGCTTACCGCTGATGCATTTGCGGAAAGCCGGCAAAAAGCATTGGAAGCGGGCATGGATGACTTTTTATCCAAACCTATTGAGATTTCAGAATTGAGAAGGGTGCTGGCTAAGTTTTTAAGTTAGTCTGCTAATTAGAAAGCCTAAATAATCTTTAAAGCAAGCTTAAGGGTTTCTCTATTTAGCGCCAAACGCCATAAGGTTGTTCCTCCACAATGGCTTGAATTTCGTTGAGACTTTGGTGGGAAGCATAGCTTGGCACTTTAAAGGGCGCCCAGGCTAGGTTCAATCGATCGGCTGGATAAAATTTTGAGTCGATGAGAAAGAAGGTAGTGACTTCCCTTAGATGCAGGTCATCGAGGTATCGATCTAAAAACCAGGTCAATAATTCGCGCAGTGGAATGTCTATTTGCGCATGTTGGCAATCGAGAATTAAGGCAAAGCCCATGCGGTGTGCCAGTTTACGGCATTGGAAATCCACTTCCACAAAGTTTTGGTAATCCAATGGACCTCTAAACTTTGCTATTACTATCTCCTTATCCTGATCTAAGGCCCGAAGGCAGTTTAATTCTTTTATCATAAATCCCGCTCTGTTCCCCCTATATACGTGTAAAACCAAGGCTTGGATTTCAAGAAGCTGAAAAATTATGGCCGGGGTGCTTAACTCTTCAAATGTTTGTAGTCTCCTGCTTCGGTGGGCGAGCTCCTTATGTCGCAACCCATCTCAGCTAGTCGTCTACTTCCATTTGGCAAGCTGCGCACCCTAGGGCCGAAACCTAAGCAATACTATTCGGTTTAGGTGTTTTAGTTGTGGTGCCTCTTACTGTATACGTGAAATATAGCTTCGGAGTAATGCTCGCTACCTTTAAACGCCATCCCTCTCTCAAGGAGCGCAGCGACTGATCTCAGGTCTAATATCTAAAAGCGAAGCGGTCTTTATTAACCCTCCTTTTCACATTGCCCAAAAAGTAGGCAAAAACGCTAGGCCCCTGAAAAGTCGATGGTCTGCGGTCCAACCTGCGGTTTGCCCACAGACCATCGACTTTTGGGCCGGGCCAGCACGGATGAGGATTTCACTAAATTTCTAGTCACTTTTTTTATTTCCTCATTCTTTTTCCTTCGATGAAAAAGAACCAAAAAATCATGGCCGGGGTGCTTAACTCTTCAAATGTTTGTAGTCTCCTGCTTCGGTGGGCGAGCTCCTTATGTCGCAACCCATCTCAGCTAGTCGTCTACTGCCATTTGGCAAGCTGCGCACCCTAAGGCCGGCAACTACCCAATATTGTTAGTTTTAAATGTTTAAAAAACGGTGCCTTATACTTTTCCCGTAAACTATAGATTTAGAGTAGTAACCATAACCTTAATACGCTATTCCTCTCACAAGGAGCGAAGCGACTGATCTCATGTCTAGGTTCTAAAAGCGAAGCGGTCTGAGCTCAAAGCAAAGCGTTCTTTATTCTCTACATTTGGTAACCCAACTAACCAAAATTCGCTATGCTTAAAAATACCCTGATGACTTTTGGGCTCCTATTTGGAGCATTATCCCTATCCGCACAAGTAGAAATAGGTCCTCTCGGTGAAGGCATTGGAAATTACCTGAGTCCTGAGTTGGTACATGAGAATGATAGTCACTTATTCTTTGTTGCTCGCCTAGACATTGGCAATGCTGATCTGATGAAAGTAAACCGAACCACGCTTGAAATCGAAAGGCATTCAATATTTGAAATACATGTAGAACGTAAGATGGAACATGTTTTACAGCGCTGGATGGTACGGAATGATACCCTCGTCTTTTTTGTCTACTATGATCATCGCAAAGAAAAACACCGCGAACTTTGGGTCCATCAAATGGACTTAAATAGCGGCGAAGTGATTGCTGAACGGGTTTTGAAACATCACGACTATCATGCTTTCATGGATCAGAACTTCATGGATATTTGGTATCACGAAAAAACCGACCACTACTACCTATTTGAAATTCATAAAGGTTACAAAGGATCTCAAATCAAAGAAACCCTAAGCATTTTAAGTAGTTCATTTGAGGAGCTTAATCAAATTGATTACGCTTCGAATGGGCCATTAAAAACTTCGATCGCCAGGCCTTTATTTGGCAACGACGGGTCGGTTTTCTTTTTTTCACCGCCGCATATTATCCATCTCGATGCGCAGAATGATTTTGAATCTTCAAGTGTATCCATCCCTGAAAATTTAATCATAGACCCCCTAATCTATTTAGAGCTCCAGGACAGTTGGCTGCTTGATAATGGCAACCCCATGTTCCATTGTACCCATAAAAAGCATCAAGATAAAATGAGCTTCCCCATTCTTCGAGCTCAAGAATCTTCTGAATTAAAAGAAGGCATTTACCTCTTAGAGTATGACTTGCAAAGTAAAACGCTTAAACCAGCTATAAAGCATCGTTTGCAAGAAGGCTCCATGAAGATTTACACTTATTTTGGAGGAATGCTGAGTGGTCCTCGAACCCCTATGCGTTCAGCATTCGGAGCAAGCAATTACCCTGAGTCAGGCCTAGGCCATGATGTAGCTTCCTTGCAAGACTCGAGCGGTAATCGTTTTTATACAATAGCCCATACAAATAGATCGGCGACTCGGGTTGGCAGTAATCTTTTCTCAAGCTTCCATCAATACGATCGCTTTGTCTATACCCTTGATAATCAGTACAACTTACTTTGGTATAAAAACATTGATTACCTCTCTAAGAGTATGGTGAATCAATTTGATATGTATGTTTACGATGCCTATCTAGAATATAAATTCTTATCTGAAAATGGCGCCTTGCTAATTCTCTACAATGAATTAGATGAAAACCTTACCATAGATGATTACGAGGAGCGCGAACCACTGGAAGAGGTTGAAGATGGTATTCCAGTAATTGATAAGATAGACCCGGCAACGGGTGAACATGTCCAAATTATAGTTGATCATCTTCTAGACCCCGAAGATGAAGATCTATATCTGGATGTGCATTCCTTGTTTAAAAGCACCATCGATAACAAGTATTACTACATTCTAAGCGAAGAGGAGCGCCTAAAGGTGGCTAGGGCGAGCTATATTATTCCGAAGGAGTAGAAATGAAATTGACGGATTCTAGTTTGAAGTGCAATCACATTCAGAACTATTATTGAGGTAAAACCTCGCGGCAGAGTTAAAGCGTTGATTTAAAGACATTCTACAAATAAAGACTTCTGTACAAGCATTGCTTAAGTTTAAACATTATTCACTGGTCCAAGTTTTAGCGGAGCTTATAGCTCCAATCGTCCTAAAATGTTCAGAATAAGTAGAGTCTATAATTTTTAAAGTCACCTTACTCCTTCACCACCTTATGCACTTGCTCATTAATGGCCAGTAAATAAAGCCCTGCCGGAAGTTGACTTAAATCAAGCTCTGCCTCGTTCCCACTGAATGTACCCTGCAATAAGCTGCTACCATTTAAAGCCTTTAAAGTCCAGCTTTGTCCTTTGATCGAAGAACCAATCACCTGAAGCATTCCAGAAGTTGGCTGGGGAAAGAGAGTGATAACATTAGTATCAGGTATTTCTTCCAAGCCAATAGTGTTGGCTAATTTCAATCCGACGGGTAAAGTGCTTGTTGCGTTTAGAAGATTACTCCCATCCGCTCCTACTCTTAGGTGATAATAGCGAAAATCACCGGCGTAATATGAGTAATTGGGGACTACAAGTTTATGATACATTATTTTACCTCGCATGTCTACAGTGACCTCTAAGCGATCGGTGTTAAGAAAAGTTTCAGAAACGGGAATAGTAAGGAATGTAGCTTGTTTTAAGGTAAATGTATCAATCCTATTAAAGCCTCCATTGGAGTTTAAGTGTACTGTAAGCCAAGCACTTCCATCATCACTTACATCCTTTAATCCTTTGATGTACAATTCACTAATATGTTTTACTCCAGCATTAGATTGGATTTTGAAGCTGAATTGACGCCTTGGATCCTCTAAAACATCTAAAACCACACTATCTACCCCTTGGGCTTTACCGTAGTTGGAAGCCCATTTGGAATTATAAGAAATGTTTGCTGTGTCACTAAAATGAGGGCATTCATAGCGATCAAACTCGCTTAGTACATGGTATTCACCCGGGCCCAAAATGGGTAGTTCATCCTCCATATCGTTTTCTACCTCAATCATATCTGCAATTCTCCAAACCTGAGATTGACTGGCTTTTGCATCATTTAGCACTAAGCGAGAAGCTAGGGTATCGACATTTAATTGATGCAGCGTATCTACTTGTATAAAGTCAAGGTAGATGGAATCTAAAAGTGCGGCTGTTAAAGGGTTAACGAGATAGTACCACCGACTAACCTTAGCCGTAACATTGGTAAAATGATTAGTAGCAGAGCTGAACAAAGCTGCGGGAACCCATCTAAAACTGTTATTGGGTTTAAATACTTCCAGTCTAGGGTCAAACAAGGTGCAGATTTCTAATGAATCCCGTTCTTCGCCCAAAACCAATATTCTAGGTTTTTGATTAAACACTACTTCAATCAGAACCGAATGAACATCGCCCCTACATGAATCTTGACCAAATACCAGTTTATAGTAATTCCTCTCACGCATGTAGCGGATATTATCAAAAGTCGGCACAAAGGAAAACCGTACGCTATTCGAATCAAGATTCACAAAACCTCCGCCGGGATTTAATGAAATGAGCTTGGGGAGTCCATAGCTAGTTCCGGCAGGTAATTCACTGGTATCTAAAGGTTCTAAAATGGTATCGGACAGCAGCAGCATTATATCTCCCACATTTCCTAAGGCTGTAATATCAAGCTCCAGGCTATCGCCCACCGCCAGGTTATAGCTTAAATGAGTGGTGGCGCTATTGGTTCGAAAGCTTGAATCTGGCGTTTTCACCCGAAGATCAAAAGGCGCAATAGAGGTGTCACGGTGATGATAATAAACTAAGAATGTGCTTCGATCTGAAGTATAAACCTGACCATCATTATAGGTCCTCCGTTCAATCCCTACTGAATAATTGCCTTCGGAAAAACTACTGTCAATAGCTAAAGATTTTATTACTCCAAGATTTGGATAAAATTCATTTGGCCCGTTCAAACTATCCTCAGAAAAATCTGGTAATGGAGTGATCACAGAATAACCTTGGAACATAGCTGCAATGCCGCCGCCTCCCTGCGGAACTCCAGCCAATCTAAAATCAATTGAATCTACACCAGGAATAAAATTCTGACCGAAGTCATTTAGGTTCGATAAACCCGCGTAAGCTTCCTGAATAAAATTACGAGAGGTGCCGAAAGTACTAACATTGGGGAAGTAATAGTCCCCTTGTCCGTCTGGTTGGGCTCCAAAAGTTATGGACGCACAAGATTTGGAATTACCGACCAGGTTTTGGCTAGTGCTAACACAACATGGGGGACACATATCAAAGGTTATTAAGCCCGAACCGTTCGGAACCCAAAGAGGCCGACCAGTTACCTTAAAAATTACTTCGTAGTATATCGGTCCTGAACAAAATGGTCCGCCAAGCTTTCCGAGAAAGGGAATTACCGTATCCCTCAACAATACAATGTTAATTGGACCTTGAGCACTAATGGTATTTTGAATAAAGCTAATGCCTGTAGAATCCAAAATAACATGATACTCGATTGATATCTCGTTTGTGGCTGAATCAATTTCAAACTCGGCATAGCTGGTGATTACGTGGCTGCCAAAAAGAAGTGTAGGGCTTAAAACCCAAAAGAGGGCTAAACGAAGGAGCTTTTGCATAAAAATCAGATTTAGCGCAAGGTAATTCAATTATGAGAAAAAGGGCTTACCGTGTACCTTCAGTCTGCAGTCATTTTTAAGTAAAAAATGAGCCTTCCCAATTTTTAGGAAAGTAATTGGTCAATTTATAGTTTGTACATAATGGTTTTAGGCAGCATTTTCATGTATCTGCTTTGCTGAGAAGTAAATGTCTTCTGGATAGTGACCCGCGGGTAAGCATTAGCTTTCTGCAAAAAGCACTTATCGCAGTTTTAGATCTACCATTTTGGAACCATAATCAAACTCTTAGCAGCAAATAATTCTAAAAGGGAGCACAATGACCGGTCCCATGTCTAAGCTCTAGTAGCAAACCGGTCTTTTTTATTTTTCTTTTCCCTTGGATGCCAAAGAACCAAAAAATCATGGCTGGGGTACTTTACTTTTCAAATGTTTGTAGTCTCCTGCCCCTCGACAGGCTCGGGGTGACAAAGTTTAGTCTGTTATGGTGAGCATTCTAAGATTAAAACAAACTTTTAGGCCGCTAATTTCACAAAAGGTTCTTCTCGATTGGCTACAGCAAAAATTCGTAATACAATTTTATTTGCCACGGCGTTCAAAGCCGACAGTTTGTGCTTTCCTTCTT
>JANSYJ010000016.1 GCA_024742495.1 Bacteroidota bacterium | reverse complement strand
GTCTACAGACTTGTCATTTGGAGCCGCTGACGGCCCACTAAAGGCCTGGTCTGCGTGCTCCAAGAATTCCTTTTTCCACTGTGAAATTTGGTTTGGATGTAGCTCAAAACGCTTGGCTAATTCCGCGAGGCTTTCTCGTTCCTTGATAGCCTCCAGCGCCACAGAGGCTTTGAACTTAGCGCTAAATTTGCGACGACTTCGTCTCATACTTCTTTCGGTTTCTGTTAGTAAAGGTATCAACTTAACAGGTGGTCCAAATTCTGGGGAGTATTACATAAGACAGAGATTAGACACGGGGCAATAAAGTTTTGCCGTTTGAAGATATTAGATAATTGCCAACTGTAATTGTTTTAAGCTCTTATTTATTTTCCACAGATACAGTTCATTTGTTGTTTAGGGTCTTATCAATACCTGCAGTGACCTTACCTTTTGTGCGGGAGGTGTGAATTACTTAAATACCCCTACTTCATAGTTTTTTTCATCCTAGTCGAAATGATCGATATTCTTCCAGAAACGTTTTGCCCAAAAGCATTGCTACTAGCATAGGACCCACTAGAAGTAGCTTTTTTACGCTTTTCCAATACATTATGTTTCTTTCTCTTTCTAGGTGTTCTCTCTGATTTAGGAGGTTTTCCTCCATAGACAAGCTTTATCATAAAGCCTCGCTTTTTCCAATTAAGGAGGATCGTTTGTCTCAAAGATGTTAATAGGTCAAGCTCTGTCAAAGCTTCACCACTCACATTTTTATAACCCAATTCTCGACAAATTTTTACTACACCTACCGAGCTAACTTGGGTCATCTCGAAAACTCATTAAGACCTACCCCAATGAACTTCTCGCCAACTGCTTTCTGGGTAAGGAATTCTTTTAAATGCTCAATTTAATTAAAGATTCAAAAAAGCCCTTGAGGTCTCTTAATGGCTTTTTTATTGAAGTTTTAATGCATTCATTCAGAATTACCAATAAAGGTTATTTACGATTGCGCCCATCGATAGTCGTTTAGCAGGCTAATTATGCTACAATTCGTTCCCCTTTGGTTGGTATGCGCTAACTCATGATTTCGGCGCGGTCAATTATTGACGCACTCCTAATCGTTTTTTTTTTTAATCAAATGAAATGTTTCAAGAGCAAAGAGTGACAAATTTACTGATGCTTAGTATAATCTATTAGCCGAGTTGAGGCGTTGAGAAATCCGTTCTTTGAAATCCGGTGGAGAAATTACCTTGACTTGTTCTGCGAACGACAAAATCAATCGTTCCAACTCAAAATTTGGAATGACTTTGATTCTGACTTCAAGACCGGTAGGGTCATTTTTATGCTTCTGGCTTGGGTGAATAGGTTTGGTAATAATATAAGGAGCAAGTTCAGGTGTAAATCTTAGGATAATTTCCCGTAATTCGACACCGTCTGGACGGGTCACTCCTACCAAATCATAAAAATACTCTTCCCAATCTATTTCGGATAGCTTGTATTTCAAACTCGTTTCTGACAAAGATTTAATCCTATCCAAAGCTAGATTCCATTTGGATGCCTGGTTGTGAGAGTTAAGCCCGAACGCAAACCACCGAGTGTTGTACTGCTTTAAATAATGAGGATGAAAAGTGATTTCATAAGGTTCTGAGCTTTTAAAATCTTTGTACTTCACCAACAAAACCCGTTCATTGATTATAGCATTAAATAAAGGTGTTAGGAAATGAAGTCCTTTCAAATCAATGTTGCTTTCAAAGTTTATGACTTCATTTTTACGCTCAATCAACCCAAACTTAGACTCAAGCATGGGTATCATTTCATTGACCCACTCAAATTGGGGAGTTCCGGAAAAGCGTGAAAATATTTGAAGGGCCGATTTGATCTGTTCTGCTTCCGAATCATTCAAAGGTTGATTGCTAATTGAAAATGACAAATCCTCATACCGGTAATATACTTTCCGACCATGACGGACTCTGCCAAGGGGAATAGACCAACCTTGTTCACTTTCCATAAACCGAATGTCATCAAAAAGCTGTCTTCGCTGAATTCCTTCGTTGTTTGGATCAAAACTCTTCAAAGCTCTATTGCATTCTACCAACAGGTCCTCCCAAAAGTACTTCCTACCTGTGTTCCGGAAACAGCGGTCTAATACCTGATAGCGAAGAAAAGCATTTTTATTAATGGACATTTGAAATCCGGTATATTGCTTTACTAGTCTTCATTCCCCAAATATACTTTTATTGTATTTGAACAAAGGCTAATTAGTTTAGCGCCAACTTTCAAACTGTATATTAGCGGTGCAGATAGACCGCACCTTACACCCGTACTATTGCAGAGTTCTTTGAAACACCTGTCCTAAGATATTGATTTTTGGGTGCTGGCTTTTGGTTGAGTTTTCCAACCTCAAGCAATGATCGGCATCTTCTCTCGGCATTTGGTCGGGATGAATGTAACTTAGGAATAACGATGAGCTCTTTTATTGATCCAAGTATTAATAAAACGAAATTGTTATTGATATATGAATAAGTCATGAATAGGTATTGAATTTCAGTTGTAATGATTGAAATATTCATACATAAAGAGTATCCGGGCAGGTGTTTTCAAAGTCCTTCAATAGATGAAAAATGAAAATTGAACAGCAACATATCGACCACATAAGAAAGCAATTTGCTGACCTGCAAAACAAGGAAGACTTAGTGATACTATTGAGTAAAGCTAAGAACTTGCTTTATGGTGAGGAGTGTGAGCCTGTCCAAGTGAAATCATTGACCTACTACGCCAATCCCGAAATCTGCAAAAAACGTTACCAGACCTTTACCATCAAGAAGAAATCCGGTGCAGACCGCACTATCAATGCACCTGTAAAAGGGTTGAAATCAATTTTGCGAACACTGAATTTTGTGTTGCAGTGTATATATGAACCTCATGAAGCAGTAACCGGATTTGTAAGAGACAAGTCTATTGTAGATAATGCCAAAAGACATATTGGGCATCATTATGTCCTCAGCCTGGACTTGAAAGACTTCTTTCACTCGTTTGACCGCAACAGGGTGAAAATGGGTTTTATTTACGAGCCATTCAAACTTGGGGGAGACAAGGAACCATTAGCTTTTTTGCTGGCAAGTTTATGTACACATCCGTTTGAAGTTGACGGAGAAGTAAAGACCGTTTTACCACAAGGTAGCCCGACATCACCCACTTTGACTAATATTCTATGCAAGAAATTGGATCGAAGGTTGAATGGGCTGGCCAACCGATTTGGAGCCACATTCACTCGGTACGCTGATGATATTACTTTTTCCTCTCCGCACAATATCTACAATGATGAGGCATTCAACAAGGAATTGAATCGAATCATTGAGGAAGATCAGCAATTAGCTATTAACCCTAAAAAGACGCGATTGCAAAAAGCGGGTTATCGGCAAGAGGCTACCGGATTGATTATAAACGACAAAGTAAATGTCCGCAGGAGATATGTAAAGCAAATCCGTATGTGGCTATACTACTGGGAAAAGTACGGACATGAAAAAGCGGAACAAATTTTTAAACGGGATTACATTACCGACAAAGGGCATGTGAAAAACATGAATGCGCACTTAGTGAACGTTCTGGATGGAAAGTTGGAGTTTTTGAAGATGGTGAAGGGGGAGGAGGATGAGACTTATAAAGGGTTGAAAGGACGGCTTGATAAGTTAGTAATAAATCAGAATCCTAATAAAACAGAAAGAGCTGAACTTACAGCTAAAGGTTTGCGATCCTCAAATGAAAATGAAGTATTACATGATCCTGACTTTGTGGCCAATAGATTAAAGCAATTTACTTCTGATCCAATAATGAAGTGGACGACTCATTTTTGGGATATTCCAACAGAAACAGATACTGATGTTCATTCACTGCGAGGTATAGCAGACCATTTTGCAGCAGTTAATTCGCGATTTGATGAGTTTGTAGCACTACAGAAGTACAACAACAATTTATGGTGGAAAGTAATTTATCCATTCATATTTCAAAAGAAACCATCAAAAAAAGGCAGCAAAGAAATTCCTTTTAAGTGGGGAGAATATGATCTTAAAATAGGATGGCAATACCCAGGAGTTGTAAAAGATTGGACTATTGCAAACTATGACCAAAAACCATCTGCAACAAAGAAAGTGCCCTTTGAAATGCCACTTCCATCCGAACTCATTACTGATGCAGCAAATCAGAAGTACAGAGAGCTATTTGCAAAGGAGATAAGGTATTTTGGGGATGCCATACAAATGTTTAAGAGAGAAATAGAATTCAGGGAAGATACAAAGGATTTGTACTATGAAGTAAAAGCGCTTACAAGACAAGAACTTGCAGAGTTCAGTGTAAACGGTCTAGAATCCCTGAAACAACTTTCCTTTTTTACCTACACAGCACCAGTTCTAAAAGCTATAAGGAGAATTTTCCGCATGATACAAAGCCGGACTGAACAAAGAGAGGTCACTATAAATTGTAAAAAATTAACTGATCTTCGTCTGATTGAATTAAGAATAATCCATAAAAATTCTCTTTCGCATAGAGAATCAAAAGATGAAAAGATTACAAACCCTTCTGGCGATTTATTGGAAGTGATTAAAAATCTTATCAGTATTTGTGATTTTGAAATAGAATCCCGTTTTAATGATGGAATATTCAGCATAACATATTTAAGTCCAGATACTGAAGTAATAAATTTTAATAATCAATACCACTTAAGTCCTTTGAAGAAATCACTGGATTCACTACATGGTTTTACCTACGTTTTAAAGTTCCCAATATGAGGAAAATAATTTTATTAGAAGACCGACCCGGCAGACAGGAGCAATATATTGATTCGGAAAATATTTCAAAACTTAAAGCCTTACAGGGGTTAAAAATACTTTTGGGTGAAGAATGCCGGGACATGATTAATAAGTTGAATCAAGCTGATGATTCGCAATTGAATGAGTTTACATTAATTCTTATCCACCGTTCTGCGTTATCAGCAGAAGGAATTGATACTGTTACAACTCATTGTCAACAGAACAAAAAAAACCTTGTATTCTTCAGCGGAGGTATCAGCCAATCACAGTTCACCTCGCAGAATTTCCCATACTTGCTACTTAATTCAAAAGACTTTTACCAGTCTAATATGCTCAATTTTCTTTCAAAATTTGTGCATGGAGATACAGAACATATTACAGAGTTAGTTTATGGAGATAGCTGGAAACTTAATCTTATGCTCAATTACAGGCAACTACTTCTTAAAGGAGAACTGGGGCGTTTAGACGAAATCTTCAAAGAAAGTCTGGAGGAGTTGATTGTGAAACTACCGTTGGAAGAGCTCAATAAGGAAATTAAAGCAAAAATCACACTATTATGAATGCTCTACTAATACATTCAAATAATTTAAACCCGAACCTTGTTAATAAATTTCCAGGGGACAAAGTAGCAATTGACTACTCAGAAAGTATCCAGCGCTCTAATTTTATTCTTGATAGGTTTTTGCATGAGGAACTTTCAAATGCGTTTAACAACAAAGAGTATCAATTAATATTCATTCCATATACTTTATCACAACAAAACTACCTGGAATTAACAGGTTTACGCGTAGCAGCCCATATCAGAACCACCGATGAGTTTAATCACCAATATGTTCCGATTGTATTTGTTGGCCCAGAAACTCCAGAGCAAATTGCCAGACTTTCCGATTTAGGATATATTTTGTTTACATCCGGAGTTTTCAGCACTGCAAGCCAAGAGTCAGATTTTCTTAAAAAGTTCTTTGACAGGATAATGGAGGAGAAATCAAAAATCACCGAATCTGAACACGCAAAAGGTATTGAAAGACTTCAACTGTCTCCGCCTGCAAATTACCAATCTCATCATAGTATAGACAATGAACTGGCATTGTTGAGATGGTCAGAATACTTGAAGTGTGATGACCGAATCCCTGAGGTAAAAGAAAATCTGAAGGCGGGTCTTTATTTTAAGTACCATCGGGTACTTAATCCTGTAAGGCCATCTGGAACGGGTAACCCTTATCTAATCTATGCAAAAGGAAAGGTTCTATTAATTGATGATGAAGCCGAAAAGGGCTGGAAGGATTTCTACAAATGTTTTTTTAAGCACAGTCCACAAATTACTTTCAACAGTTTGTCTGCAGATTTCAAATCGTTAAGTCAACAGGATATTATTGAAGCAGCCCGGAAGAAAGTAGAAGAATTTGACGCTGAAGTAGTACTGCTGGATTTGCGACTCTGCGATTTGGATTTTGACACAGACCCTCAACCGGAACCAAAGAATCTTACCGGATATAAAGTTTTAGAGGAAATAAAGAAAATCAATAAAGGCATCCAGGTGATTATTACTACTGCTTCAAACAAGATAAGGAATTACCTATCAACACATGATCTGGGAGCAAATGGATATATAATTAAAAGAGGTGATTCTGACGTAGCGGAGGATATTAAAAATCTAAAAAATGAAATTGAATATGCAATTAAGGCTTCACAGCCATTAAAGGACTTTGATGAAATTTCTGGCGATATCAGTCAGAATATAAACAAAGAAGCGGAGTGGAATGATGATTTTAAAAATAAGGTTCAAGATTATTTGAATATCTCTTTCGATTTATTGGTAAAATCCTTTAAGAATAGCGATTATCGAAGATATGCTTATCTGCAATTATTTCTGGTAATCGAAGAGTTCCTAGCTCAAGAGCATATTTTTTCCTATGGCGACAATTGCTTTATTGATAATAATATTCTCGTAACGCATAAAATTAGAGAAGGCGACAATAGATCCTTTAAGTCAATTATTAAACGGAATCCAGGGTCTAAGATATATACTATAGAAGAATCAGAATACAATTGGACAATTGATGTAAACTATAAAATGTCTGCGGTCTTAATTTTTAGGTACGGATTTGATTCTTCAAATAAGAAAGACTGGCACACCATTAATGAAATTAGAAATACAAAAGCTGCTCATAAAGGGACTACTGTAAGTCTTCGTGAGGTTCTGCACCTGATAAATTTTATTGATTTTATAGTAAACCCACAAAACAAACAATTTAGAAGTCAAAATGAAGGTCTAAGTCAGCCATCTTTGATGAGTAATTTGAGAAGCTTAAATCAAAATTCAATAGGAGATAAGAAGTAATGAAAATATTTGACCATTTCCAGCATATCAATCTCACTCAAGACCAGCACAATGCGCTGGAAATGCTTTCTGCATTTTTAGAAAGTGATGAGCAGGTTTTTGTCCTACAGGGGTATGCAGGAAGTGGTAAAACAACCTTGCTGAAAGGCTTTGTTGAATATCTTAAATCAATTGAGAAAAAATACCAGTTGATGGCTCCTACTGGCAGGGCCGCAAAGGTCATTAATCAGAAAACCGGGTTTGAATCCACCACTATTCACAAGGGAATCTACAGCTTCGAAGAATTACAGGAAATAAAGCAAGGTGAAGACGAAAATGACGTGTCTTTTCTCTATCAGTACAAAAAACGGAATAATCCAGAGGTTCATGACTCTGTATTGATCGTGGATGAAGCTTCTATGATGAGTGACATCTTTAGTGAGGGTGAGTTTTTCCGTTTTGGAAGCGGCCATCTATTGCGTGATTTAATTACCTATGGCAGAATACAGGATGCCACAACAACCAGTAAAATCATTTTCATTGGAGACCCAGCACAGTTACCACCTATCGGAATGAATTTCTCCCCGGCACTTGAACCTGAATATCTCAGAGATTCCTACAAAGTTAAAGTTGCTCAATCCGAAATGAAGGAAGTAAAACGTCAGGAGGCCAACAATGTTATTTTGATTTCTGCCACTAAAATCAGACAGTGTCTTACTTCCGGCTATTTCAACGATTTTGATCTAAGAGAAAATGGTCGTGATATTTTCAACCCTCCATATCAGGATTACTTAGACACTTATAAGGCACAACAAGAACAAAAAATCATTATTTGCTGGAAGAATAAAACTGCTTTTGATTTAAATAAAGTCATTCGCAGGGATAAGTTTGGTGATGATCTGCCCATTCAGTCATCTGATACCGTTATAATCGGTGGCAACAACTACCGACTGGGCATTATGAATGGTGAATTTGCTATTGTTGCAAAGGCGAGCCTATCGGTTGAAAGCAGAGATGTTAGTTTTTACACCAAAGGAGGTAAAACTCAAACCGTAATATTAGCATGGAGAAGTATTAGCCTTGTTTTACCTGATGAAAACAACCAGCCTAAAAATGTAAGTGGATACATTTTGGAGAATTATCTCCACGGTGACAACTATCTAAAACCCGAAGAGCAGAGGGCACTTTACGTAGATTTTAAAAACAGACATCCAAGACTTAAAAAAGGGACGAAAGAATTCAAGGAAGCCATCTTCAATGATAAGTATTTCAACTGCATTCTTTTAAAATATGGTTATGCTGTGACATGTCATAAAGCCCAGGGCGGTGAATGGGAAAGTGCATTTGTTTTCTGGGACAGAGGTATACAAGCCAACTTCAACTTTTATGAATCAGAGCAGAATCATTCAGGAAAAACCAACCCTGACTTTTACCGATGGGCCTACACAGCCGTAACCCGAGCATCCCAAAAGCTATTCTGCATAAATCCTCCTCATTTTTCATCCTTTTCAGGAATGAATTTTATTGATGTGAATGTTCAACAGGCTTTCAATCAATTAACAGGGCAATCATATCCAACAGGTGAAATCGATATCAGTGGGGCTTTGCCAGAAATGGAAAAATTTAGCTTAGTTGATGCACCATTGACCATTCAAGATCATTTCATTAACAGATGGTATAATCTGAGAAAGCATTCCATAGATATAGAAGCATGGCAAAAAGTGGGGTATGAAATCCGCTATATTTTCAAAAGAGAAGACCAAACTGCAGCATTTAAGTATTGGGTAAACGGGAAGAATGTTTTTAAACCCAATTTTCAAAAGCTTCCTGCCCAAACAAATTCGGATGAACTATTCGATACGATTTCAAAGATTCTTGAAAATTCGCCTCAAGTCATAACAAACAGAAATAACGCGGAAGGCATCTTGTCCCAGATTGAATTTAACGTTGCCTTAGAGGAAGAAAAACCATTTTTAAGGAACTTATTTGATCAGGTCAGCCAAAATCTAGATGGAGGTGAAGTCATTTCGGACATTCAGCATCTTAACTATCGGGAGCGATATACCATTGAAAAGAATGCCCAGTCATGTGTAATCGACTTTGAGTACAACAACGATGGATTCTTTGGGCGAGTGCTTCCTTTAGAAAACAAATGCAACAGTTCTGAAATCATTGAAAAAGTCAAAGCTATTATTTACCGCTTAAAAGAAGCTGATTATGTCGTTTAAAGAAATAAAGAAACTTCGAAAAGCCGGAAAACTTGATGAAGCTTTCGAAATGGCAAATCAGGCTTTGGAAGCAGAACCAGATAACATCTGGAATAAGCGGGCTGCTGCATGGGTGTATTATGATTATCTCAAAAATTATCCCCAACCTGACTCATTTGATGCCTTCAAAGAAAATCTATGCAAGATCAAAGATTTGCAATTGCCGGAAGATGAAAAAATGGTATTTGACAACTCAGCCTGGCAAATTGGAAGTATGGTGTTCAGCTTGCAGAAACAGGAAAACATTGATTATGGGAAAATAAACGAACTCCTGGAAGTTGTCAAGGAATTTCATTTCACAAGGCCGTCAGAAGCTTATTCCTTCATTTACAAGGCCTTTCACAAAGGATACCAAAACTGGTCAAAGTATCTGGAATTTGCCGACTGGTGGAATTTCGAAAACTTCCGTCCAGAAGATTACTTAAAAGAAGAGTTTAAAGACAAAAAAATAATGTCAATTTCTGAACAGGCATTTATAGCTTATTCGAAAAAGCTATTGGAGGGTGATACAGTTGAACCTTTTGGACAGCAAAGGGCAGTTGATAAAGAAAAAATCAGGACATTTCTACCCCAATTAGACAAAATAATTGATGAACGTCCCGAATATCAATATCCGCCTTACTTCAAGGCAAAGTTGTTATTGACATTGGATGATGATGAAAATATCCTTTCTTCCTTTTTACCTTTTGCCAAGCAGAAAAGAAATGACTTTTGGGTATGGGAAGTAATGGCGGAAATATTTCCTGATGATAAAGAGATTCAGTTTGCAAGCTACTGCAAGGCATTGAGTCTGAAAACACCCGAAGACTTTCTGGTTAAGCTCAGACAGACATTTGCAGGTATGCTTGTGGAGAGGCAGATGCACAATGAGGCCAAAACCGAAATCCTAAAAGTGATATCGACCAGAGAAAAACATGGATGGAAGTTGCCAAACCAAATAACCTATTGGACAGAGCAGGAGTGGTATATATTAGCCACGCCAAAAAAGGATAATAAAGACCTGTACTCACAACATGTAAAGAAGGCAGAAGAAATACTGTTCCATGACATCCCAGAAGAAATCATTGCAGTAGAATTCGTTAATAGTAACAGAAACATCTTGAATTTTGTGAAGAACAAGCAGAAATTCGGATTCTTCAAATATTCCGGTCAATTGGATAAACCACAAATCGGTGACATGTTAAAGGTACGATTCAATGGAGATGGACAAGACGGTTTTTACAAAATACTATCGGCTAAAAAAGCAGCGCCAAATTTGCCCTCAGATGCAATTAGAGATTATGAGGGGACACTAAAAATAGTTTCTCCACAGAACTTTGGATTTGCAGATGATGTCTTTATTGAACCAAAACTCATTCAGGCCAACAACCTGACTGACGGACAGATTTTGACTGGAATAGCGATTTTATCATTCAACAAAAAGAAAAATGAATGGGGATGGAAAGCTATAGAAACTAAATAATAAGATTGAGTATAGTATATGGCCTCTGTTAAAATTCTCTTGTAGGCTGCAGTACCCCCCCCCAAAAAAAAAATCCACAGTAAACTAAGTTAGAAGACAAGGCTTAATTTTACTGTTAAATCAAGACACCACAAATTCACATCCTCGGTCAGGACGAAAGTGGTTTTGGCCGCTTTGAAGGAGCAATCCCCCTAAACCCTCTCCACCAAAGCCATATAAAAGCCATCGCTCCATTGCGAAGGGTCTAGGCGTTGTTCTTTGAGTAACTTAAAGTCGGGGTTAGACTCGAGGAATTTTTCAACTTGTTCTTCATTCTCCGAACGGAGGATACTACAGGTGGCATAAACCATTTTACCACCTTTCTTAAGCATCTTAGAATAGTCGGCAATAATATCACCTTGTATTTTGCGAACGCGATCTAAATGCTCAGGCTGTAATTTCCATTTGGTATCGGGATTGCGCTTAATAACGCCAGTGCCCGAGCAGGGAACGTCGAGCAATAAACGATCGGCAGAATTGTGTAAACGCTTTATGCTCTTGGCATTTTCAATTGGCCGGGTCTCTATATTGTGAACACCATTGCGACGGGCCCGCTTTTGCAGCTCCTTCAGCTTCCAAGCTTCCACGTCCATGGCAATAATCTGACCTTTATTTTCCATTAAAGCGGCTAGGTGTAGGGCCTTGCCGCCAGCCCCTGAACAAGCATCAATAACGCGCATGCCAGGCTTTACTTCTAAATAGGGCGCTATCATTTGTGAGCCGCCATCCTGAACCTCAAAGAAGCCTGACTGAAAGCTCCTTAAACGAAAGGTGTTCTTTCGTTTTTCTAAAACAATACCAACCTCATTATTTTCCAGAGCCTTGGCCGGACAAAATTCATTGCTCAGCTCTTTTAATAAAGCCTTGCGTTCGATTTTCAAAGTATTAGTACGCAGGAAAACCTCGGCCGGAATATTGGAAGCCCTTGCAATTTCAGGCCACTTCGCACCAAGTTCTTCTTCCATTAATTCTGCTAGCCAATCGGGGAAGCTTTCACGAAAAGCTACGTGCTCCTTTAAGCCTTCGTAACGGTCTTTTAAATCTAAATCCCGGATGGTATCAAACTGGGTCCAGTCTTTATCTTTAGGTAAATCATTGCCCTGCCACTGCCACCAAATACCAAACAAACGATAAAGTTCCTTGCGTTTTAAACTGGGTTCCTTGCCGTATAGCTCCCATAAGAGGCGCCACCAGCGCACCATTCCATAGGTGTTCTCGGCAATAAAACCGCGATCGCGGACACCCCACTTGGGGTTAGCCTTTAAAATTCGTTCGATGACTTTATCAGCATAATAGCCCTTTCCGAAGGACGTTTCTAGCGCTTCTATCACCGCAGCGACTAGATTTTTATGCAGGCGTGGACTTTGACTCAAATTAGATAGCGGGGAATTGCTCTGGATTAAATTCGTGCATTATCGCATAGGCTCTTTCAAAGATGTCCTCAGCACTAGGCTTGCTAAAATAATCGCCATCACTACCATAGGCAGGACGGTGGGCTTTAGCGCTCAAAGCTTCGGGCTTGGCATCTAAATATTGGTAAGCGCCTTGTACATCAACAATTTGCTGTAAAATATAGGCGGATGCCCCTCCAGGAACATCTTCATCAACCACCAATAAACGGTTGGTTTTAGCCAGACTTTCTTTAATGCTGTGATTGATATCGAAAGGTAGTAGTGATTGAGGATCAATAACTTCGAGCTCAATGCCAAATTCGGCTAAGTGCTCAGCCGCTTCCATTACTATCCGCAGGGTAGAGCCGTAAGAAACAACGGTGATATGGGCGCCAGTTCTTATGGTTTCAGGAATACCAAGAGGAGTACGAATCTCCGCAAGGTTATCGGGCATTTGCTCTTTTAAGCGATAGCCATTTAAACACTCTACAATGAGGGCAGGATCATCACCATCTAAAACGGTATTGTAAAAACCTGCCGCCTGGGTCATATTGCGCGGAACTAAAACGTGTACACCGCGAACCGCATTAATAATGGCGCCCATCGGTGAACCTGAATGCCAAATACCTTCCAGGCGATGTCCGCGGGTACGCACTACCACTGGGGCTTTTTGGCGACCTTTGGTTCGGTATTGTACCGTGGCCAAATCATCACTCACAACCTGCAAGGCATAGAGTAAATAATCTAAATATTGAATTTCGGCAATGGGTCTTAAACCACGCATAGCCATACCAATTCCCTGACCAAGGATGGTGGCTTCACGAATTCCGGTATCGTAAACACGACCTTCACCATGCTTGTCTTGTAAGCCTTCTAAGCCCTGATTTACATCACCAATTTTACCGCTGTCCTCGCCAAAAATTACCACTTCAGGACGCTCCGCCAATAAGCGGTCGAAATTGTCGCGAAGAATGATTCGGGCATCAACCGTTTCGCTTTGCTCCGAATAAACCGGTGCCACCGCCGCGGTATTCATCGGAGAAAGCTCGGATTCGCTGTATAAATAAGCACCATAGCGATCATGACTTTCAACCAAGGCATTGTCTAGCCAAGCTTTCATGCGCTCCTTTAAACCCGATTCATCATGGATAAGATAGGGCAGGGCCCTGCGAATAGCGGCAATTCCGTCCCTGCGAAGGGGCTCGGCAGTAGCTGCAAGTTCATTATCTAAGGCCTTTATATAATCTGCTTTAGTAGCAATAGAAACGGCTTCGGCTAAAAGTCCACGCACCGCCTGAATTTCCTCCTTAATAGGATTGATATAATTCTTCCAAGCCTCTTTTTTAGCATCGCGTGCCGACTTTTTGGCTTCATTTTCCAGGGCTTTTAAATCTTCTTCACTGGCCAATCCAGTATTGCAGATCCATTCTCCCATCTTTTTAATACAGTCGAATTCCTTCTCCCAATTTAAACGTTGCTCATTTTTGTAACGCTCATGAGATCCAGAAGTAGAGTGCCCCTGTGGCTGTGTAACCTCGGTAACGTGCACCATTACCGGAATATGCTTCTTACGGGCGATTTTCTCCGCTTTTTCGTAAGTTTCAATAAGACCGGGATAATCCCAGGCCTTTACCCGCAAAATTTCGTAGCCATCATGGTCCTCATCTCTTTGAAAACCCTTTAAAATTTCTGAAATATTCTCTTTGGTCGTTTGGTATTTACTGTGAACCGAAATTCCATAATCATCATCCCAAATGGAAATTACCATTGGAATTTGCAAAACGCCTGCCGCGTTAATCGCTTCAAAAAATGGACCTTCGGAGGTAGAGGCATTGCCTATGGTTCCCCAGGCTATTTCATTGCCATTATTGGAAAACTGCCCAAAGTCTTTAAGATCTTTATTAGCACGATAATGCTTACTGGCTTCCGCTAATCCCACTAAGCGCGGCATTTGGCCAGCGGTAGGGGAGATGTCGGCAGAACTGTTCTTTTGTTCTCTTAAATTCTTCCAATGCCCATTAGCATCTAAGCTTTGGGTTGCAAAATGCCCGTTCATTTGCCTTCCGGCTGATGCGGGTTCATTTTCATGATTAGTATCCGCGTATAAGCTGGCGAAGAACTCCTGAGTGCTTAAAGCGCCAATCGCCATCATAAAGGTTTGATCGCGGTAATAGCCCGATCTAAAATCACCCGGTTTAAAAACCTTGGCCCAGGCAATTTGCGGTAATTCCTTACCATCGCCAAAGATTCCGAATTTTGCTTTACCGGTTAATACCTCTCTACGTCCGATTAAACTGGTTTCCCGACTTTCCACCGCTAAGCGGTAATCGCTCAAAATTTGAGCTTTGAAAATCTCTTCTGGCGAAGATAGTGGCTCGCTTTGCACGCTGGATTCACTCATGAAATATAGGCTTTTTAAGAGGCTGCAAATGTAAGGAAAAGCGAGTTCCCTTCGGCATCCAATTTATAAAGGACTAGCTATAAGGTATTTTCGCTCTCTTTCAGAAATGGGATGGGGAATAAAAGGCTAAGTGCCCCATGATTAGGGGCTGTACTGATTGACAATTATCCCCAGAGAATAATTAAGTTTTAAGCCTCTCATTGGAGTGTTGCCTTGGCTGGATTAGGCTGGTAGAAAAAAAAGCGCCTTATTTAATCTCCAGTGGAAATTAAATAAGGCGCTTTAAAAATTGTTTAAGTCTAAGCTTTTATAAGCTGTTTTCTAGAGTAGTAAGGGCTACCGTAGGTGTTTAGCTCTTCCTCGCTTAAAGTGTGGATGCGGAAAAGATGGCAAACCGGACAGTAAGCAGCAAGTGCAGATAGCATAATTATGCCTGAGAAAATGCTGATGGATAAACCGGTAGAGTTGAGAGAGGCTCCGTTGAAGTACCAAAGACCTATTACTAGGAGTACAAAAGAGAACCAGAATCTGAGTCGGCGATCAAGTCGCCCAATGTTTCGACTGCTTTTCATTATTTGGGGATTTAGAGCCCCCTCCAAATCCGATACTAAAGTAGTATAACAATCGATAAAGTAGGTACCTACCAGAAGGCTTTGTTGTTGAAATGAAGATATCCAGTGACGAACACAATTGATTAACTAAGGCTTGTTAATATCCTCCAGTTTAGCCTTTAAAAAGTCGCCTTCCAATTGATTGCTACAAGTCTTAATTGCTTGTAATAAAGCCTTTTGCGCTAAGTCAAACTTGTTTTCAAGACTGTAAATTTCGGCCAAGGTGGCGTGGTATAAATACTGCCGCGCCGCTAATTTATTCGGATCAATACACTCTAGTTCAGCGCGCGCAGCGCTAGGATCCTGCAGTTGTAGGTAAATACTGGCTTTGGCTAAAAATAGACTTTGGGAGGGGAGTAAATCTTCCAGGTTTTGATAATACTGCAATACTTTTTCCCAGTCGGTATCCTCAAATTTTTCCGCACGCATGTGTTCATAGGCAATAAGGGCCTCATAATGATAGGCGCTTCTATCATCATAATCTGCCAGCGCCCGCATCAAGGCATCTTGCCCAAGTTTAATTAAAGGGGGAAACCATAAACTTCGATCTTGATTTTTTAGATCAATAATTTCTTGTCCTCTTGTTTTGGCTTCAATGCGCGCCGAGTTTAAACACAATAGGGCAAATAAGGCATAGAGCTTTCCCGATCTAAAGCTTTCTTTAGTAAGCAGCAGTTTGCAAAGGCGTAAGGCCTCACCGCATAAATCCCTATCAATTAATTGATCCTTCTTTACCGAATGAAAACCTTCATTGAAGATGAGATATATGATTTGTAAAACCCCTTGCAGTCCAATTTCAATTTGTGCGGGAGAGGGGTAGGCTAATTTGATATTTTGATCTTGAATTTTTTGTCTAGCTCGACTAATTCGCTTTTTAATGGTTTCAGGTTTTTCCAGCAAGGCCGCGGCAATTTCCTTTTGTGAAAAACCAGAAATTGATTTTAGGGCAAAGCATATCTGTTCACTACGACTAAAGTTTGGGTTGCAGGCCAAAAAAAGCATTCTTAGCTGGGAATCCTGCACCTCATGTTCCAGGAAAAAGTCTTGAATTTCTAAAGCGACGGCGGAATGTGGCAGACTGGCCTCCCTCTTTTCTCGGGATTGAACTTGGCGCAGTAAATCTAGCACTCGATTTCGAGCCGCGGCAATAAACCAGGCTTCTGGCGCTTCTGGTTGTTTCTTTCGCCACTGTAAGGAAGCTTTTAGAAAGGTATCCTGCAGGGCATCTTCAATGAGGTCCAAGTGATTTGGTCCAAAAATCTTTGCTAAAATGGCGACCATCTTTCCGTATTGATGACGGAAAAGATGATCTACCATTTGATGTTCTTGATTAGCGCTCAAATTTTACTACTTCGCGGATCTCAACCGAACCACCGAGATCATAATCTGGGTAATCTTGCGCAATTTCGATTGCCGCCTCATAATCTGCGGCCATAACCTGATAATAGCCACCGATGAGTTCCTTACTTTCTACAAAAGGACCGTCGGTTACAATGCGGTCGGCACCCTTTACCCGTTTGCCGTGACCATAAAGGGCATCGCCACCCTTTAGTATGCCTTGCTCTTGCATTTTGTTGCCCCAGGCAAACCATTTGCCCATTCGGCCTTGTAATTCTTCAGGAGATAAACCTAATTCTTCGTAAGTAGGTCCTAAAAATAAAAGCATAAACTCTTTCATGTTGCTGAATTTGATGATTGTGAAAATAGTATTTCAAAATGTCCGCTTTGAACATTTCCCTTAAGACGAAGCCATTTCACCGAAAGGGGACATTCAGGCAAAAAAAAACCCTCCGAAAGGGGAGGGTCTAAATTTTTCAAGAGCAATTTACTAGTTTTTCAGGATACGCTCGCTATGGATATAACCTTTAACACTTTTAACTTGAATAAGATAGGCACCTTTTGGTAAGTCTTCCAAGTTTAGAATTGATTCACGAGTACCTAAAGTATAAACTCTACTAAAAGCACCATCGATGCTTTGAATGCTGGCCTGCTCCAAAATCTCATCGGAACTAAGTTGAATTTTGGCGTCCACCAAAGTGGGGTAAACATCGAATTGAGGAACTGCCGTTTCATCTAAGGAGATGATAGCCGCTCCAGTATTTCCTACCACGATGCTAGAAGCATTGGTTTCAAAAGCCGCGCTTTTTACAATGAATTCTAAGTTAGCTTTTAATTCAACCAATAACCATCCGTAGAAAAAGCCATTGGATCCTGGAACGCGAAGACCAATAAAGAATTCATTAGCTCCCGCAATATCCTTGTTGGCCGCAGATGCAATGCGTGCATTGGTAGCTACCCAATTTTTGCTGGCATCTACCAATTTGGCTACAAAAAGTGATTCGGTATAGGCTGCTCCACCTCCGCCTTGTACGGCGAACTCTACATTACCAGTAGCACTAATCACATAATCACTCGATCCACTACCAGTTGATGTGAAAGTGATATCGTCATTCATATCGCCATCTAAGTCAAAAGATAGGGTTCCGCCCAAAGCCATGGTAAGGTCTGGTGCAAAGTCGTTGTAAACCACCGCGGCATTAGAAGTAGATAAAGAGGCAATCGCAATTGCGCAGAAGAATAAAAGTTTTTTCATTTTACAGGTATAGAAATTAGTGAGGTGAAATTAAGCCAAGTTTGTAGAGAATTGTTTGAAATTAAGGGATACTTATTAACTGATTTTGCAACAATTTCAGGCCACTACTTTAGGGAAATAGCCCGATATCCGCTGGCAAATCGGAGCTAATCAGCTTAAAGCTGAGATTAACTTATTCTTCCTTTAAAAGAAATAACACTCATTCATAGTGTTGTAAATCAATGAGATATGATTAAAGGTAACTAATTACATATATTGCAGTATAATTCAGTAACTAGTTACTTATGTCTGATTTCATCCAGCAACAAGGTCTTTTAGGAATGATCAGCCGCTTAAGGCACTTGAGTGATTTATTACAAAGAGAGCAATTTCGAGTACAATCTTTTGTCGGTACCAACTTAGAAGCGAATTGGTATTTAGTCATCACTTTGCTAAATCAGCATGAACGTTTAAGTGTATCCCAAATAGCTAAGCACTTAAAAATTTCACATCCAGCAACGGTAAAAATATTAGGTCGCATGAAGCTAGCTGGACTAGTGGTTGGTGAAATAGATGCCTTAGATCGGCGAAAGCAAATTTTCAGTTTAAGTCAGCAAGCGAAAACGCTATTGCCGCAATTTAATAGAGATGCCGAAATCTTAAATGAAGCGCTAAAGGATGTCGGTGCCTCTTTTCTAAGTATTGTTCTTAATGAGACGGAAGCCAGTCTTAATAAGCAATCCCTCTTTGAACGATTTGTGGAATTAGACGAACTCAATAAATAGAAGGGATATTCTAAAACTGGGTTTTGGCAACTCGAGCGTCAAAGGCCCATGGGAAGTCTTTTAAATTGGTGGCTGAGCTCATTAACAATACGACATCTGTTTCTTGCATTAGACTGTCTAGGGCATAATCCTTAGGGTTTCGGGGAGCATCTTCCCAGTCATATTTTAAGGCGGTGGTATTATAGTACCAAAAGAAGGGCGCATCAAAAAACTGATTTGCCAAACCTTTGCCATACATCTCATAAAAGAAGCTATCGGAAATAACCAACACTTTAGGTCTGCTGCCGCTGGAATCCATTTTAAAACGCTGATAAGGCATTTCTTCTTTCTCCAAAGGCAGCCAGAGGTTTAAAGCATTTTCCAAATCTTTTTCAATGGGTGGATAATCTTTCGACCAAATATTAGCTTCCACAATCATTCGAGGCAGTTGATAAGAACTATGGGCATTGATAAAGCCAGCAATGGAATCCGCCGCATAGCGCATGCCCCAAACATTCCAATGAATGCCCGTTTTTGTGAATACCGGATAGGCAGAAGTATCCACCATGCTTTTGAAATGCGGTCGGAAATCGATAAAAGGGATGGCATTATTAGCAAGGGCTTGCTGCCACTTTGTGGAATTGGAAGGTATTTGTTGATTAGGGCTAAGTCCGAATTCTTCCGGCATCGCGAAGGCTTTATCCGGTGCAAATACAACCAGCATCATTTTACTCTTATCAATCAGATACTGATTAAGTAGGGCCAAATTTGCAGCTCGGGCATTTACCACAGAATCCTTTTCCAAATCCCTAGCTCGATAGCTATCTACGTATTCTTGGCCTAGAAGATGATCACTTTTACCACGGATAATATCCTTGTGATGGATTTCATCAAATAAAGAATAATGTAACTGATTGTGAATACGAATTAAGCTCGGTCGATAGCCTAAATGGTCTTTCTGGTAATTTTCAAAAGCACTTTGAAAGTCACCATTAGTCCAAGATTTCCAGCTTAAACTGGGAAATTCACTTTGATGGAAAGCGCCCTTTAATTGTCTTAAACGCTGAAATTCTAGGTGCTGCTGCAAGTGAAACAAAAGCAGCATCAGGAGCAAGAGAGCAGTGAATATTTTGGAAGATGCTCTCATTAAAAACGGAAATAAATAAAAGGATTAAAGTCGCCCGATACCAGCCATATTAATGAGATAAGAAGCAGGGCCAAACTTTGTACATCGCGAAAAGCCCTTTTAAACATTGGATTAATGAAGTCATTGTTTTTTTCTTTAAGCCATTGCCAAGGCCCAAATGTTATTAGGGTGGCAAGGATTAAAATGGTTAGATCAAAATTGCTGAGCGCGATAAAAGAGGCATTATTGAAGCTGAAAAGGGCTTGATAAAAGTTCATGGCATTGGGGAATTCTTCAATGCGAAATACCACCCAAGCCATCATAACTAGAAAAAAGCTAATGCCTACTTGCATAAAGGCGGGGATATTTTGCTTAAAGTTCGATTTGCGAAAGGCACGTTCGATAACCAACAATAATCCGTGAAAGGCGCCCCAAATCACAAAGTTCCAAGAAGCGCCATGCCATAAACCTGAAGCTAGGAATACCAGCCATAAATTGATGAAGGTCCTTCTTTTAGAACCTTTATTTCCGCCTAAGGGGATGTATAAATAATCGCGCATCCAGGCGCCGAGCGTAATATGCCATCTTCGCCAAAACTCAGTTATGGATTTTGAAATATAGGGGCGATTGAAGTTTTCGGGAAAACTAAAACCTAAGATCTTCCCCAAACCAATGGCCATATCTGAATAACCTGAAAAGTCAAAGTAAATTTGAAAAGTATAGGCCAATAAGGCAATCCAAGCTTCTGAACTAGAGAGATCACTAAAGTTGGCGTTCATATACTGATCGGCAATGGCACCACATGGGTTTGCCAACAGTACCTTTTTGGCCAAGCCAAGGGCAAAGCGATTCATACCCTCACTTAAAAAGTTAAGGCTTAACTGGCGCTTTCTCAATTCTTGGGCAATCGACGAAAAACGAACTATGGGACCGGCAATCATCTGTGGAAACAAGAAAATGTAAAGCAGATAATCGGTGGAACGCTCTAAGGGTTTCACTTCTTTGCGATAAACATCGATGGAGTAGGTGAGGGTCTGGAATGTATAAAAGGATATGCCAATGGGCAGTAAAATGCTTAAGGAACGTGGTTCGCCAATTCCCAATTGATGCAGTAAATAACTAAGATTCTCCACAAAAAAGCCAGCATATTTAAAATAGGCCAACAGCCCCAGGTTAAGCAGAATGGATATACTAAGCCAGGCCTTGCGTTTATTTTCGGCTTCTTCACGAGCAAGGAATTTGACTAGGTGAAAATCGATAAAGGTTGAAGCCAATAGAATAAAAACAAACTCTGGCGCTCCCCAAGCATAAAAGAACAGTGAAATACCCAAGAGGGTAGCATTGCGCATTCTGGGCGGCACTCGATAATACAAGATCAAGGCAACCGGCAGGAAGTAAAGTAAAAAGCTAATGCTACTAAAAACCAAGGTATGGGGCTTAAGTCCCGCGAAAATAATCAAATAGCGGACTGAGTAGCCCTAGGCCCACATCCTTGGAGGCTAAATAATTTTAAACCCTACTTTTTTAATAAGCGAATACACTGGGAATTGGAACTTCCTTTTTCTTGGAGATAGAGTAGGTACACTCCCGCTTCTAGACTTTTAAGGGAAAAACTAGCATTAGGACCACTAATAGCACCTTCCATCATTAAGGAACCTTGGGCATTGTAAAGCTTAAAGATGCCTTTATGCAGCGAATTCCAACTTATGTTCAGCTCATCCACAAAGGGATTGGGATAAACCTCATTTTGTAAACGGCTTGCAGTTTCCTTTAGGTTGACGAAATTTTCAGAACAGGTGAAGTTTCGATTTTGCCAGAAAGCCTGTAGGGCCCCCACTTCATTTTTCATTTTATCTACCGCGGCAAAGGGGTTTCCATCATTCAGATCTCGAGCGTAGGAGAGGAGCAGATCAATACAAAGGGTATCGCCAGCCGCTAAGGCTTGGGGACTTACATTTAGCATTTGTCTTTTATCGCCGGTGTTTAAGGGCGAACAATACCAATTATCTTGGTCATTATAGGCCCAATTACTAGCAATAGCCGCTTGACTGGTATCAAAACCATCGCCATTAGCGAGATTAAATAGTCCCGATGGATTTTCGAGGCTTAAGTGACTGCCATCGCGCCAGCGATTTTGCATGAGATTTTTCCAATGCACGGGCAAGCTTGGGTCGGTGGTGGCAAGCGGACCATTAAATCCGCCCGAATTATTGTAGTACATCGCACCTCCCGCATTGGCGTTAAGTAAACTAAATCCAACTGCTGGTGGATTAGCACCAAAGCCTACTCCTGGACCGTCAATAGAATCAGCATTATAGGTATAAGAAAGTGCCAAACTAGAATCGCTGCCACAAATATCATCAAAGGAGTAGCCCAAATCGCTATCATACCATTGGCTGGCATATACCGATTCGTAATTAAAGTTAGAGCGATTTATAATTCGATAATTGAAAAATAGGGCATTATTTAAGGCCGCTAAGGAAGTGGTATCATAAGCATAAACCTGAAGATGTACTTCAAAACCCATCTCGCTCAGATTGGTCCTCGGCTGATGACGATCGGATTCATTAAAAATGCAGTAGATGGTTTGATCGCCGCGAATAATTGGATATTCTCCTAAAAGGGGCTCGTATTCCTGATTTGCATTGAGATCTGCGAATGGTGCGAGCAGCCAAGCCTCACCATTGTTGGTATCGCCATGAGCAGGCCATTCGAGTATTTCGTTTAGAACTTGATAATTGGGGTCATTGTAATTCTGGATATGCTGATCTATCATGCTTCGATCTATTTTCCAAACCCTATTGTAACGATTCACATAAGCACTAAGGTTTTGATCGTTCGCTACCGGTCCAAAATGAAAGTCAGAAGCACCATAATTTAGATCCTGAGCGAGGTAATAATCTTGGGTGGCCGTGTACAAGTTATTGTTCTCAATGGCCGCGAGCCAAAGGTGACCAGTAAACATTACCGAATTGAAAGAAGCGTCTTTGATATTGCATAGGGCCCAGGCATTTTCATTTTGAAAAAGACTGCCATTAGGGCTTACATTACAGTATATATTATTGAGATTGATGAGTTGCCCTTGACCGAAGGCGACACTAAAAGATAGGCCTAGTAGGAGTAGGTAGGTATTTCGCATGATTTAGTTTTCTGCTCATTAGACGAGATTAGAGCAGAAGGTTGCTTCAAAGAAAAATGAAGCATAAATGAAGGACTAAAATAGGAGACTATTTAAAGTAGCTGATGTCCTTTTCCTCATCATCACTTTCTTTGATTCCGTAATACCCTTTGAGTCTCATTAATTGCCGGAAATAGTAGCTTTCCTGCCAATCGCTTAATTGGCTTTTATCAAAATTAACCTGGGCTAAGTATTGATGGTAATAATCCGATCGTGATTTCGCTAAATCTAGGCTATCTAAATTGGAATCATAAAGGCGGTACCAACCTTTGGCGAACTGTAGCTTGCCAATTTTATGCTTCCCTTTTTGACCAGCAAAAGTGGGGACCAAAACTTCCATGGTATCGAGACCTCTTACTAGCTGAAATACGAAATCATTATAGACAACCGTACCTTTAAAATGATAGAGTTTTTGGGAGTCGACATAAAAATAAGGGCGGTAGATGGTTTTATTGTCACAGGGAGAAATGCTGTAGGGACTGCCTTTGCTATAAAGTTCATATTCGGCACAAAAGCGACTGTAATTAACCAAACCATGCTCATCATATAATTGAAGCTCTACTTCAATGCCGAAGGAAGGTTGGGCCTGGAGAACAGTTGCCAAAGTGAGGAGAGTAGCAATAAGACTTTTTTTTAATAGCGTCATTTTAGAAATAAACAATTCATTTTCCTCTAGTACTTTTAGAAGTGAAGAGAAGCGTCAAGGCTTTTTGCCTTCGCCATATTTTTTATGTGTTGCAGATTTCACCAAATTAAATTTCCTCTCGTAAATAAGCTCCTTTCCTTTTAAAATTGAAAATGTCCATTCGCCTTCTACCATTTCGTAATCTTCTTCAATGGTATAAGTAGAGTAGGTGTAAGCATCTGTTGGTTTAACTAAGTCGAACTCCACTTGGCTAAACTTTTTCCCTTGATTATTTACGATGGTCTTTGGATAGGTCCATCTGAATGTGAGATTTAGCTGGCTTAGACTGGAGGAGCGAACTACATAATTGACTCCAAATTGAGAACCTATGGCTAAAGGGATTTCGGAGGTTCTTTTAATAATCTTAAACTCCTTGCCCGTGGTACGTATTTTTCCAGTTGGCGATTTCTCATTTTTCCAGGTGGAGATGAGTTCTGCTTTTCCAATGCCATAATCCAATTCTTGAATTTCAATGGCCTCTGAATTCCGGTTAACTACAAAAGAACAAGCTCCTAAGAGCAGCAGAGCGAATAGAGAGAATAGGCTTTTCTTCATTTTTTCAGGTTTAAAAATGGCACTGGCTTAAATTTGGTTTGAGTAGATATCTCGCAGCAGACTTCGTAAACAGACAACGTATCAATGGCTTCTTATTGTTTCTCATTGTCACCGGTTTGCCCACTGGAAAGTGACAATGTAATGGATACAAATTAACTCAAAAGTTTGAATCGATTTATGTTTTAAGAGTTTGGATTAGGGTTAAAGTTCAGCTTTTCGCAGAGTCCAGATGGGTATTGAGTATTGGTTTTGCTAGAGCCAGTTTTCTGAAATAATTCAGTTCCAAATTCAAACTTGTAGTCCATATTTTAGAGCTAGTTAACTATAAATTTGTGGGTTCGAACGATATTAGAATTCCTCAATTCAATAAAGTATAATCCAGCTTCCGCATCTTGTAATTGAATTTTGGTTGGTACTCCACCGGAAGGACGCAGTTCAGAAAATACACACTGACCATAGCTATTGAAGACTCGAATGGTATGTTCTTGAAGAATATCGCTTTTCACTTGAAAAGTTCCTTGGTTGGGATTGGGATACAATTCAAGTTCTACCATTTGAGTAGGCAACATTTGACTCAAAAAGCTGTTACAGGGAAAAGTAAGGGAGTCTGAGTACAAACACAAAAATCCATATCCCCCAGAAATAGACCAAGCACTGAAGTTTTCCCATAATGTGCCTATTCCAGATACATTGCCAATCCCTTCTACCCAAACGGTGGGCAAATAAAACTGTGAATTCGACATAAGGGTAATTTGTCTTCTGCCATAATACCCTGTAGAGTCATCTGAGACGACGTAAAAGGTATCTCTACCAAAGACAGCATCAGCTATTATCGTATCGCCTAGGGTTAAATTGAAGTCATACATTAATGTTGTGTCGGAGCCAGATAAAAAAAACACGCGCTTATTGTGTTCAAAATATCCATCCACAGTGTTTCCCATCAGTCCTGTAATGCTGTCCCGTCTATATATAACTTCTGTAAAACCAGTTGCAATCCAGTTATCACTATACTCTACATAGCCCCACCGACCGTGTTCTTGAGGAAATGCTGTGTATTGATAGGTTTGGCCACAAATTAACTTGGAGAGCAAAAAGCAAAAAAGTAAATATCTTAATTCCATAAAATGGTTTTTCTCGGTATCAATAAAATTCTGCCTAGCGGTTTGCGTTGTTCTAGCCAGTTTTTATTTTTTATTGTTCATGGTTAAAGAGATTAATCCGCAACCAAATAATATAGCTCCACCAACAAATGGAAATCCTGCTCCCACTAAGTCTTCAAGTAGCGCTGACCATAAAAAAGGAAAGCAGAATATCATTCCAAAAAGTCCTGCTGCCATTGCCAGCAAACTTATTACGTCTATTGAAGATTTAATTCTTTCAGATTTCATGAGTCTGGAATTTCGATTTTTATTGATGGGTTAAGTACATTTTCTAAATCACTTGTTCTTAAAAGGTCCTGTATGGTATTCTCGATACAGTTTCGAGTCATTTCTTTGATAAATAAGTCTGGAGGTATTTGATATGTGCCACTCAGATTTTTAGCATTTTCTTGGTCAGTCTTGATGGCTGTTTCAAAGAATTGATACGTCCAAACGTTAATTCCATATTGTCTACCTTCTGGTAGATCGACTTTAATGTTTGCAGATTCATTGTGGATGTCCCAGTTTCCAGGTTCAACTTCTTCAAATTCTAACCATAGTTTAAACTCTTTCAATGTCGTCTTTTCTAATTGGCTACAACGTTTCTGAATAAACGCAGGGCGGCTTCGCCCGCGGTTTTGTAAAGAAACGAAAGGTTTCTTTGTGCTTTCGTGCTTTCTATTTTTCTAATATGTTCATTAATTTCTGGTTCAAGTATAACTTTTCTTTTCCTACTCTGACAGATTTTAGAAAGCCTTCTTCTTCCAATGCGATTAGATAGTTTCCAACTGTTTTGGGTGTTCCTAAGCCAATGGCAATTAGGTTTTGCCTTTTGGTATAAGGCAGCTTAAAAATGACTTCAACTAAATCTTTAGAGTATATTTTCGGAAGCTTTTCTTTAATTTCTTGCCCAGTAGTTTCCATAAGTTGAATTATAGATTCGAGCCTTTCTAAACCTTTAATTGATGTTGATTCAACCATATCGAGCATATAAAGTAAGAATTTTGACCAGTCATTCTCCTCCGTAACTGATCTTAGTCCTTCGTAATACTTGTCCTTTTGCTCAATAATGTATTCGCTCAAGAAAAGAGCGGGAACATCTAATAGTTGCTCTAGTTTTAATTGAAGTAAAAGAAGAATTCGGCCTGTCCTTCCGTTACCATCTGAAAATGGATGTATGGCTTCAAACTGGTAGTGTGAAATAGCCATTTTTATGAGAGGATCAATTGATTCATTTTCATTGATAAAGGTTTCGAGATTGGCCATCTTTTCTCGTATCAATTGTTCGCCCGAAGGAGGAGTGTAGATTATTTCTCCCTGTATATTGGATAGCGTAGTTCCTGGTGTAGTTCTAATTCCCGCGGTGTTTTGTTTAATACGCTGTACAATATCAACACAAAGGTTTGTTGTTATGAAAGGTTGTTTTTCGAGTCTACTAAACCCCAACCAAATAGCTTCTTTATAGTTAATCACCTCCTTGGTTGCAGGATTGTCAAATTTCTTATCTGCAACTACAGCTTGATACAAGTCGTCATTGGTCGTAATGATGTTCTCGATTTCAGAACTAGCTTTAGCTTCTTGCAGGTGGAGTGTGTCGAGAAACAAACTAGGGTTGGGAAGATTTCTTATTGCACCGTTCAGGTGAGCCAAGGCTCTACTAGCCCTAATGGTTTTTGTTAAAACCTCTTTAGTCTCCAAATCTGCTTTGGGTGGAAGTAGAGGTAGATTGTTATATGGTTGAGATTTATTGAAGTCGTTCATAAGAAGAGTAGTTTTTACACTTGACTTGTCTTCAGGGGTAAAAATACCAAATATTTACCCTCATTCAGGATTGGGAGGTAAATCTTACTCTCGTTTTTTGGCATGAGGCACAACGGTTTGGCTAAGACAAGTGATTGATTTTCAAACCCATTCCTATTCACCCGACCGTGATTTTCTTGTGATCTAATATCTTCAATTCTCCCCGCTTGCCCGCATTTGTTTTAGCCTTTGTGCCTGTTGCACAACTTTGCTCGTAAGCCAAATTTAGCCAAATCAATCGAGGGCAAAAGAGTCGTAACTTGTTTAAATGCAAGGTAAAAAAGACTATCAGGAGGAGTTAATTACCAATTTTCATCAGTGTAAGGGCTGTCCCTTTGCAAAAAGCTGTATCGGTAATAGCCCGGAGCGTCGTATTACCATAACGTACTATCGGGAGCATGATGAACGTATTAAAGCAAAGCTAGCCACCCCTGAGGGAAGGCGAATGAAAAGCCACCGCCAAAGTGTAGTAGAGCCAGTTTTTGGAGTACTTACGCAATTCATGGGCATGCGCAAGCTCTATACCAAGGGAATCCGAAATGCCAATAAGCAGATGTTGATGGCTGCAGCAGCTTATAAGCTTAAAAAACTGCTCAAACATGCTAAACCACCCATTAAAAGTGTGGCCAACAGTAAGGTCTTAAGCCAAAGTAGACAAGCGCTTGAAAAAGTGATCTGTTGCCAAGTTTTAAGGCGATTTAAGCACCCTGAAATAATGCTAACCTGAACGTAAAAAATGAAGCAAGTGGCCTTAAAACGACGCTAAGCGGATCCGGATTTATTGTTTTCGGAGGGTTGTGCAACGGCTACTATTGTTGTAAGCAGTTTTAATTCACGATTATTTTTTTAACAAATCGATCATTGCCATATTCGAACATTATGAGATTAATCCCTTTAGGCATTTCTTCTATTGTTAGTTGTGAATTATCAAATTCTTTGATTGTCATTCGCTCTCTTCCCAATACATCATATACGATTATACTTGATGGGTGTTCACTAAAATTAATGGTAATTTTTCCAATGGATGGGTTCGGAAAAATACTTATTCCTAAATCGTTAATTAGGTTGCCTGCAACTGACAAAGGGTTGGAAACAACAAATTGTCCCATCATTCCACCATCTTCGTGAGTCAGCATATGACAATGGTACATATAGGGTACAGAATCATTTGAAAATGTTTCAAATTTCGCTATGAAACGTACAGTTTCCATTGGTTTAACCAAAACCACGTCTTTTCTTCCTTGCTCATTAATTGCGGGAGCAACTCCATTCCTTGTTAAAATATAGAACTGTACATCGTGAATGTGAAACGGGTGTGAAATTCCTGATTGGTTAGTCAGTTCCCAAATTTCAGTATTATCAAGTGGTATTGTGTAGTTAATGACATTTAAATCCATTGTAGCTCCATTTATCAAGAATTCACCATTAAGCTGATTTGGTCCCATTGTAACTGGTGAAAAAGTCAGTGTTCTTGTAATATTTGAATTAATTTCAGGAATAGGAGTAACAGTTACCAAACCAGATGGGATTGATGATATGGGATTAACTGTCTGTACTCCTACGTTAAATTGAAGAACATCAAAGTCAGCACCATTCAATGGGTTCGGATTATAACCAGTCATTGTCATTCCAGCTCCCATACCTGGATTTGTCGCACCGTATATTCCATTTGGCAATTCAGAAGCATAACTTTTTAAAAATGCCGTTTGTCCGTTCATACTTGAAAAATCTATAAGTAATTCTGCTCTTTCTCCTGGTGCTAACAATAGTCTTGTTAATTGAACAGGTGCTGACAACAATCCACCATCAGAAGCTATTTGATGAAAAGTTTGATTATTACTCAATCCAAGATTAAAAGCTCTTTGTGATGAACCATTTAAAACTCTACATCGTACTACCTGAGACGGCACATCTAAGAAAGGGTCTATTGTTGCGTTGACCATTACAATATCATCTGAATTTGAGTGTACTACGATTTGGTTACTACTGTCAAAATCTTTTGTTTGAATTACTAATGGGAAATCATCAACACCATAAGTTCTTGGTAGAGCAAGAGCCGCTTCTGCGTTATCTTTTACTATTATCATTCCAGCAATCCCTTTTGAAACGTGTTTATCTGTAAAGTGATGCAAATGTGGATGATACCAATAAGTTGCAGCTTTATCTAAAATTGTGAAACTTGGCGACCAAGTTGTATTTTGTGGTATTGTAGTATGAGGTCCCCCATCATTTTCTGCTGATACGTGCATACCGTGCCAATGAATAGTAGTTGTATCTGCCAATTGGTTTGTAACATTAAAATTCACAAAATCACCTTGATTAAGTATTAATGTTGGCCCCAGAATATTGCCGTTTGCACCCATTGTGTTGGTTGACGATCCACTTAAAAATTGTTTTGTCCCATTTTGTAGGGTTAAATTGATGTTTACCCCAGATAAAGTGTCTGGAATAATCAATGCGTTTTGGGCATTTCCTAAATGAAAAAATAGAATCCCAATTAGAGTAATAGTTGTTTTTTTTATCATTTTATTTTTTATTTAATTGCTTACAACGGTCTCGGGTATGAAACGTAGCGCATTTCGGAGCTGAGTACTTGTCCACCGAGACAAACCTTGCTAAAAAGCCGAAACTTGCGGAAAGCACTGTCCGCCCTATGTTTTTATACCCATTGTGCCTGTTGCACAACTTTGTTCGTAAGCCAAATTTAACCAAATCAATCGAGGGCAAAAGAGTCGTAACTTATATAAATGCAAGGTAAAAAAGACTATCAGGAGGAGCTATTTACCAACTTTCAGTTGAGTGAATTTGTACCATCGGATAACCTATATCGTCGTTTAAAAGACCTGCTGGATTTAGACAACTTATATCCTCGAACGCAGGCCT
>JANSYJ010000004.1 GCA_024742495.1 Bacteroidota bacterium | reverse complement strand
CAAATTCACTCAACTGAAAGTTGGTAAATAGCTCCTCCTGATAGTCTTTTTTACCTTGCATTTATACAAGTTACGACTCTTTTGCCCTCGATTGATTTGGTTAAATTTGGCTTACGAACAAAGTTGTGCAACAGGCACAAAGTGTATAGTGCATAGCACCCTTCTGGATGCTACGACACCATACACAGAACTTTCGGTTTAATGGCTGTCAACTTCGGCTATCATTTGCCTCTTTTTTTACGAGAGGATCGGCCTGTGATTAGACGTTTAAGGTGGAATCAAGCGAAGCGGGTTTCACCTCTTCAGCCGACGGGTGAACCGTATGAAAGCTCGCTTTCAAATACGTTCGCACGTATTGCGGCTGAAGGTATAAGTATTAACTTGCTATAGCAATGGTTAAAATGTTTATTAAACGACTAAACACAGTCCGATCTCGCCGTTGAAAGCACGTATCTTATCGGGGATAAAATTCATCCTTTCAACTAAAAAAAGAGGACAAAAGTGATTGGTGAAGATTGAAACCACAAAACAGAACAACGTATATGAACCATTTTCAACGGTTCATATACATACGTTGGCAGTAATTACAAACAATATGAATAGTGAATTGAAATATATATTTGGGAATGTTAATGAATGGTTGAAATTTTCAGAAGCCAAACATGCAGGTCTTATTGTATTGAATTCGGCAATCATCATTGGAGTAGTAAGTGCGTACTCAAATATTTCAGTTTTTGAAAAGGCACCAGCTATTATTTCTTTGTCAGTTTTAGGAATATCAATATTCTTGAGTTTAGTGGCTCAATTCCCAATAACATCAAACTTTTTAATACGGGAAGATTCCTCAAATCAAAATCCTAATATTTACTTCTTTGGCGACTTGTCCAAAATCTCTGAAAGTGATTTTATTAGTGAATTCAAAAAGTCCAATACAAGTTTCAACGCTACTGCATCCGATAAGAATTTGATTAATCAAATTCTTGTGAATTCTAAAATAACCGCTTCAAAATTTCTGATTTTCAAATTCTGTTGTTATTTGAGCACATTTGGAATAGGTCTTTTAGGTATTTCAACAATTATCAAAATAATATGGCTTTAAAGGATGACCTTACAAATAAAATAAGTTCTTATTTCAATGAACCATACGAAATAGAGGAAACTAAACTTATTCCAGGAACTGACTACTCAAAACTCACCTTTGGAAATAAGGCACTAGTTTCTGAACTAGCCTTCATGTTCGCTGACATCAGGAATTCAAGTGAATTACATAGTACATATGGGTTCAAAACAGCTGCAAGAATTTATCAAAGTTTTCATGACATCACTGTCAGAGTCGTAGAAAGTCAAGAAGGAAAAGTTAGAGCTTTTGATGGTGATAGAGTTATGGGTGTATTTGCGGGTGACTACAAATGTTCAAATGCAGCAACGGCTGCAATGAAAATAAAATGGGCAGTAGAAAACATTCTTAATAGTGAACTTACTACACCAATAAAAGTTGGAATGGGTGTCGACTATGGAAACACTTTGATAACAAAAGTCGGAAAAGGAAGGGATTCAAATAACAATGATTTAGTGTGGATCGGTAAAGCATGTAATTATGCTTCTCACTTAAGTGGGTATGGGAAAAATCAAACTATTCTAACGACAAGAGCATATAATAAGATTGCAATAAAGAAATCTTCGAAGGGTGAAGAAATGTGGACGAAATCCCAACTGACTTTGAAAGACAATACAGTAATTGACGTTTACAAATCGAACTGGGGTTGGGTAATAAATTAAAAACTACTGCCAACAACACCTATACGCAATGCCCTGCGGGACACTGCGCATAGCCAAACCGTTATATTCAATCAACTCACGTAAATCAATTCTACAATGAAAATAAAAATTCTATTTGCGGTTATACTGATTGTGGTTTCTGCAACTGTCAATGCTCAACACAGTGTGCCAGAAAACCAAATAAGGTTCTCAGAGGCACGAGGATTTGACTATGATCCAAATTCTGATGCTGTTTATTACAACGATTACAACAACGGTCAAGTGGTAAAAATTGGAGATGTTGGAGGAAATGGTTGGTTCTTGGGAAAAGTTGGGATTGGGACAAATCAATTAGGCATTAATGGAACTGGTGTAAATGACCTAGTAATTGGAAATGCTTCCTCGAGTAAAGGGATTATTATCAATGCCAACCCTAACAATGATGGAATAGTCGCATTTGCTAGTGCCGGAACCATGGTTGCAAGGTTTATCTATAATAATCCATCTGGAACATTAAACTATTACAAACCCGGAGTAGGGAATCTTTTCGCTGTTGATAACACCGCTGTATGGATAAAGAATAATAAGCTAAGGTTTTCGGAAAATAGAGGATTTGATTACGACCCAACTGAAGATGCTCTGTATTACAACGATTATAACACTGGAAAGACCATCAAATTTGGGAAGAACGGTGAATTAACAGTAGATGGTAAAATAAAAAGTGAAGAAGTTAAAGTAGAGGTGATAGCAGGAGTTGGCCCTGATTACGTATTTGAAGCCAATTACGAACTACGAACACTACAAGAAACCAAGGAATACATTACTGAGAACAAACACCTTCCTGAAATTCCGTCTGCGAGAGAAATGGAAGCAAATGGAATTGATCTTGGAGCCATGAACATGCGACTTTTGAAGAAGATCGAAGAGCTAACTCTCTACCAGATCGAACTATTGGAACGCCTAGAAAAAGCTGAAGAGAAGATTCAGCAACTTGAAAACAAATAAAAAGAATATAACAGGCACTAAAATGAATATGCGAACTGAGCATTTTGAAAGGATATTGCAAATTAGAAGCTCCACTACTTCTAGCAACTGGGGCGCATACTCATTTTAGTTGAGCGTTGTATGCCATGCGAAAATCCCTCGCACATTTTAGCACATTTGGTTTTTCCAGACCCTCAAATCCAACGCTCTAAAACCAAAAGAGCTAAAACTTACTTGCTCATCAAAAAAGAAGAATTACCAGGGATGCGCAGATCCGTCATAATTGAAGAATTTACCTGAATCACCAATGGAGACTTTTTGAATCACATTTTCTAAAAGATTTTTCACAGAATCCTTTGTGGTGAATTGAGCTTTTTGTCCGCCCATATCAGTTTGTGTCCAACCTGGGTTAACAACAATGGAAATAATGTTTTCAGACACTACGTCATAGGCAAATGCTCGGTTCATCATATTGAGGGCGGATTTACTAATTGCATAGCTATAATTTCCCCCATTCTTCTTAATCGAGATTGAACCTAGCCATGAGCCAATATTAACCACAATCGGTTTGGCTGACTTTCTTAATAATGGCCGAAAAGTATTTGCTAATAAAATGGGCGATATAGCATTGATGTCGATCATTGACAGAACTTCACTCTTGGCTAAGTGATCAATTGACAAATTGGCCAGTTGTAAATCTTTATCACCTTTTGCCCTAGTACCTGAGTTGATTCCAGCGTTATTGATAATCAAGTCAATTCTGCCAAACATTTCGTTCGCCCAATCAAATAATTCTTGTGTATCTGAGGTATCGGTAACATCCAATTTCTTCGGATAGACCACTAAGTCTTGTTCATTAAGTTTCTCAGCAGCTTGAATAGCCTGATCTACATTTCTTGCGGTCAGAATTACCTTATAACCCAAATGAGCAAGTTGATTACACCATTCAAACCCCAAACCCTTATATGCACCAGTAACTAAAGCTATATCCATTCTATTAACGCTTTAGTAGTTTGAATCCGATTTCTCTTCCTTGACCTTGAAACATTGCTAGGTTTATCCAAAACCATGCGAATTGCTCCATTAAGTCAAACTTGTCATTACCACCAATATCATAGCATTCTTCAAATCCAGCGTCTTTTGCTAGTTGTTGAGTGATGGTTTTACCTTTTTTACTTTCTCCAGCAACAAAAGCATCAATATAAATGTCATCATACTTTGGATTCTCCATATTATTAAATCCTGTTGTATTGAAGCATTTTACAATGTCTTTGGTTTGTGTGTTTGCAAGTAAAGCATCTGTTGTGTTGGTAAATCCTGCCGGTCCACGACCCATAACAATGTTCATTGCATCTATAATTATCTTCTCTGAAGTGTTCCCAAGTGATTTGGCAACTTCATTAGCCGCTGTGGCTGGTGTAGCAACTAGAATGACATCAGATTGAATAACTGCCTGCGCTACTGGCATGACTGCAGTATTTGGGTTATCAAGTAATGCTTTTCCTTTAAAGGAAGTAATGTCTTGTGCTCCGAGGTTGATGATGTGACCTTTTCCTGCCCATTTTGATGCAAGTGCACCACCTACATTTCCTGTACCTATGATTGCTATTTTCATCTCTTTTGTTTTAAGTTAATAGGTTACTTCTAATTCAAATTCACCTTTTTTCTGATTGAAAAGTTTCCAGTATTGGTTGGCAATGGCTTCCGGTGAATATTTTTCATCCTTCGGGTTTACATAACCACATACCGTCAACTGAGCAATGTGTATTCCACTGTCCTTAACTTTTTCCTGTGCTGCTTGTATTAGATTTCTGAGAGCTGCTTTGCCTACGCTTAAAGTAGTCCAGTCTTTATTACCTTGAAACGCAAGACCACCGCCTGTAAAAAACAACTTTCCCGAATCGTTTTGGATGCAAAAAGGCAGCACTGTTTTAAGTAAATGAAAGGCTCCACCCACGTTCACATTAAGTGTTGACTGGTATGTACTCCATTCTTGATCTAAGAAATCCTTAATGTCTAGTGCAGCGGCATTGTAAAGAATCATATCAGAATGCCCATTTCGATCTCGTAATTGGTGTAATGCATTTTGCAATGAAGATGCATTAGAAGCATCTGCGATAGCAAAATCAGCATCAATACCTTCTTTTTTCAGCGTATTTACTAACTCAATTAGTTGAGATTCTGAGCGAGATATGAGGTTGGTTTTGTAGCCTTTACTTCCAAATTTTTTTGCTACACCGAGTGATATTCCTTGGCCTGCACCGATTATTGTAATATTCATGATTATTTCGTCTTGACTAATGTAATTGCTTCATTTGCTATGTGTTCGTGCATACGTGCACTTGCTGATACAGCTCACCAAGACATAAATTCATCAGGGTTTAGCCCTTTTTCTTTATTCGGGATGCTTATCGAAGGGTCCGAAAGCGGATTGTTAAAATCAATGATATTGTAAGGGAGGTATGCGTCTAAGACATTCTTAAAACCATATTTCACAGGATTCATTGCTGCATCCGAGAAAAGCGATTTGGCATCTATCATAAATACTTCACAACCTTTGCTTTTGTATTTATCTTGAAGAATACTCAATGATCTGTTCAAATCAGAGCAAAGAGCTGTTGCTCTCTGTTGGTTTTCACTACCACAATACATTGGGGTAAGGCCCATATCAGGCATATTTCCAACAAGAAACTTTCGTGCGCCAGCATTATATAACATTTCGAATTCTTGAGCATAGTTATTTGCTGGTGTTGTCTCTTCTAAGTTTGGAAAACCATAATCAAGATAATTTCCAATGTCATGACCACCTGCCCAAAGAACTACAAGTGTTTTTTTATTAATTGATGGGGTGGTTTGAAGATGTGTTCTGACCTGTGCAAGTAAACCCAAAACTTGATCTGTAGAGTCTAGATGAAGAACTGGTTTAAGAGGTTCATTAATATTAAACCAACCCGTTGTTGCACCACCCGTAGCATAGTTGTTTGATAGACTCAATTCTAAATCGAGTTCTTTGGCAAAATGCTCTATCCAAACAGAACCATTTGTCCATCGCCCATCTAAAAATCCAACTGATGCAGGAGGATATTTATTATCAGTGAGCCTGCCCCATCGCCCCATATCGGTTAATCCATCACCAAAGGCAATAATGCCTGAAAATTGTTTTTCTATTGTGTTCATCGACTTTATTTCGGTATTCGAGCTAATTGTTTTCTCACCCTGATTCTTGCACGATAACAGTATCAAAATGTTAAAAGAAATCAGTGAAAGGGTATTTAATATTTTCATAATCAGATATTAATTGGAAAGTGAACTAAAATGCCTGTTGACTTATTTGTCCGTAAAAGAATGTTGATATGAAGTAGCTTATAGGAATAGTAGTAATTAGAATGTAAGCCACAATTGGCATATAGCATGCCACTACACAGGATAAGATGTAAATGCCTATAGCAATCAAATTTCTCCTGATAGTCTTTTTATGAATGTTCGAAGAACGTGTGCTTCTATCTGACGATAATGAACTTACATAGCTTCTTATCAGAGTAAATGATACTGCACTAAAAAGAAAAATAGCTGAATAAATTACTGCCGATTGTGGTTCTAATGGAGCAATACCAACTAAATGCGTTCCAAAAGGAACGAAACTCATTGCGAAGAGTAAAAGTATATTCAACCACAATAGCCTAGCATCCGCAACCTTTACATGGCTAAACAATTGATGATGTCTAACCCACATTAAAGCAAGCATTATGAAGCTAACACCATAGGACAAAAAGTTGGGCAAGAGTTGTCTTATAGAATCATCAATTGAAAAGTCTTCAGAACTCGACTGAAGCTTAAGGTCAAATACCATAATTGTAATTACAATAGCGATAACTCCATCACTAAACGCTTCTAGTCTATTCGTTGACATTTCTCCTTTGGATTTCATAACTTAATAAATATACCCGTCTATTGGTCTCTTCTTGGCGGGCAAAGGTTCAAAACCGAGCATCTCTTTTAGGTCACGTTCGATCGTGTTGCATAAAGCAGTTAAGGGAACGTCAGTTATCTGATTTTCGAAAGGGTCTTCATTTGCTGCACCTGTTCTTTCCATTATTATGAAAACTCCAGATATAAGAGTTGTAAGGGGAATCACTAGCCAGGTATAAGACATTAATGTGTCCGTTTGAAAGAAACCGAGTACGCCAAATGGTAACAGAAATGAAAACAAGATGACAAATACGCGAGTAAAAAAGTCATATTGACGAGGTAGAGGTGTGTTTTTGATTCTTTCAGCGGCACCTTGATAGTTTGCTAATGCCAGCATTTGTCCTTCCATTTGAAAGCTATCAAAACCACCTAGTGTTCCGTTGCCCATAGCCTTGTATATCTCACGACCAATTATGAGTTGGAGAAAAGCAGGCTTATTCTGTTTAGCTATTAGTTCTGTATATTCCGATGGAGTAAGAAACTCTTTTAACTCTTCCCAACTTTCTTGATTTCTTAAATGAAGGCGGAGAGCATGAACCCAGGCAATGCAACTCAATACCATTTTGGATTTAAAACTTTCGCTTCTTTCCTTATCATAATTTTCTTGATGTGAATGGCTGTCAGTGAATGTAATTATCAGTCGAGAGAGCACACGGCTTGAGTTAACTATACCACCCCAAATCTGACGTGCTTCCCACCATCTGCCATAAGCAGAATTGTTTCTAAAAGCAATAAAAATGGCAAGTGCTGAACCTAGAACACCAATTGGTGTGAAGTTTAGGTGAATTTCATGAGCTGGAGTGAAAAAGTGAACACACCATATCAAAGAAGACCAGACAATGGTGAACCACATTGGCTTTTTTATGTATTGCCATACCTTCCTTGGGCTGAAACTGCGTTTTACGATCATATCTATTAAAATTCGTGTCTTAGAAAGCCCCCAATGTTTGAACTAAACTGAGTATTAGAAGCAGATGTAATTGTTGTCAGATTTGCTGCGAATCCAAATTGCCAATAATGAATATCCAAGCCGAGTCTTATTCTTTGATAATACCTATTGCCGATACCATTTTCGGTACTAAAAACATTCAAGCTTTCAGTTTGTGAATACAGATTAAGTTTTTCTGTGAGTTTAGGTGTGAATCTTAGAAGTAGGTAATAGTCTATTTCGGGATTTTCTAAAGTCTCACTTACAAGCCAGGTAAAAATGGTGAATCGTTCTCTAACATGAGCGAACTGAACTCCTGCTTTCGGATAAATACCCCGATTTGTAAATTGTGTTACAAGTACAGGAGCAAATCCCTTTAGCTTTGAATCATTGTATGAAATAGCTTCTGTAAATGCGAAAGAGGGAAGATATGTGCTGTCTGTCATTCGGTAATCAAAGCTTGCTATGTTTCTGTTGAAAAAGAGAAGATTTGTGTTTTCGTCATTCTTGTCCTTGAGGTATTTGAAGAACATTAAGTCGAATGATGCTTGTTTATCTCCAAATACCACTTCTACAGGTATTTGTGCTTTTGCATTTAGAGAAGCTAATAATGTCAGAACCGATATTAAAAGGAACTTTTTCATATGAAATGAAAAAGGGGATGTCGCAACAGACACCCCCTTCGTGATTTATTTTTTAGATAAAAGGTCAACTACCATTACTGCCGCTGCGGCACCTGAGTTTTGTTGTTGTCCAGTTATTAAGTTGCCATCTGTTATTGCATAAGATGAAAAGGCATCTGTTACTTTGAAAGTTGTTCCAGATAATTTATTGGCTTCATCTTCAATTCTGTATGGTTGTATTTTTTGACCAACAGCTTGATCCGCATAGTCTTCTTCAGAGTTTGCAAAACCTGTCCAGGTTTTATCTTTCACCAATAATTCGCCATTTGACTTTTTTGCTTCAAGTAGCAATGTTGTTGAGTGACAAACAGCAGCACTTGGTTTGTTAGACTCGTAGAATGATACAAATAATTCTTCAAGACCTTGATTGCCACGGAAGGTATACATTGGTCCCTGACCACCTACTAGGAAGATTGCATCATATTCATTTGCATTTACTTCGGTAAGTTTTTTAGTGTTTTTAAGCATGTCATTGAACCAATCTTGTTGCATGTAGCCCAAAGAGATTACATCGTGTGCAGAATATCCACTTTCGTCAGTTGGGTTAGAATACCCATCCATTACAATTTCTCCACCTTCGGTTGAAGCAAGCTCTACTTCATAACCTGCTTCTTGAAATACATGCATAGGGTGAGTGAGTTCAGCTGCCCAAAAGCCAATCGGCCAGCCTGTTTGTTTAGATGTTGTAGGGCTGCTAGCCACCATTAAAATCTTACCTTTAGAGGGCATTCCATGTGCGTGTACGTAGCGCTTTTCTTCTTTTACTTTTGTTTCCATTTGTTTCGGATTTTTAGAGTTAGACAATTCTTTATTTGTGCTGTTTTGAGATTTTAAATCACAACTAGTGAGCATTAGCACTGCGCTCAATAGTGATACTGTAATTGCTTTCATGTTTTTTTTCTTTTTGTTACACAAATTTGAACCTATATAGTATATTTGACAATATACTTACCCTTTTGTATGATACTAACTTTTTAGAAAGTATTATGATAATCAAATAGTTATGCCTGAATTTATGTATAAAGGAAAGCTCTATTATAACCCAGTAGAGTTTGCAATGGATCGAATAGGTGGCACATGGAAGATGCCAATCCTATGGAGGTTAAAAGATAATGTGATGCGTTACGGTGAATTGAAAAAGGATATACCGCATATCACTGACAAGATGCTAACCACGCAATTAAGAGAGCTTGAAGATGAGGGATTTATTCACCGAGAAGTCTATCCTGTTGTTCCACCAAAGGTTGAATACTCAATGACCGATAAAGGCAAAACCTGCATTCCAATTATTGAAACTATCCGAAACTATGGACTATATCTTATTGATGAGGCAGGGATTGAACATTAAGAGACCTACCCTAGCAACCATACACATTGGCAAGTCGCTCGAACCACCACACAAAGCCAAAACTTGCCAAAGAGTATGGCTGCCCCAACGCTGACAGAAAAGAAAATGAAAAAGCACGGGCATACAACAACAACTATACGCAATGCCCTGCGGGACACGCACCATACCCAAACCGTTGTAGAGCATTAATATGAATCATCAACTAAAAAAACATATCAGAATTCTTAGTGAACGATTTGGGTACGTGATAGATTATTACGGATCAAAACTTAAATTAAGTAATGAATTGAATGATATTTTTGTTGACAGTCCTGATAAATACGGACTTGTTATTGAATTCAATGGATTGGATGAGGTTAAAAGGGTGAAACTAAAAGAGAGTGAAGTATGTGGTTTTTTGATTGAATTGATGCGAAGAGTAGACTTATATAGTAAAGCGAGAACTCCTCTTCCGATTGATCCTGATTTATTCAAACAATCGGAAGGCTATGAACTAAGTGTGCTTTTGAAAAGAATTAAGGAGAAAGTAGAAAATGAAAAGGTTGAAAGTTTTCAATATGGAGGGAATATGTTTGAAATAGAATACTATAAAGGATTAGTAATTTTGATGGGAATTACTGAGGGGTTCGGTACGGGAGTAATTGAACTTAATTAAAGTCGAACTGAAAACGCTCTACAACAATGTGAAAATGTCAATATTTACGCTACGCTTCAATACTGCATTTGCACCAACCGTTGTGTGTAACCTAAAAGATGAACTGAAATAGAATATGGGATTCTTAAAAAGATTATTTGGCAAAAAGAAATCGCCAATTGAAAAAGAATTTACAGAAGGAGAACACGAAAAGGATTATCAATTAAAATCCGAAGGACTTGAAAATGTGCTTGGTAAAATGCACAATCTTGTTGGACACGCAATAATCCCTTTTGCTGTCGGTGGAGCAGTGGATATGTACTACTTCCCCAATCACATAAAAGGAACTGGATTTGCGACAATGGAATTGTTAGACCCAGACGGTAATGGACCTATGAAAAATCGAATCGGAACTTATGAATTAGTTGCTTTTACGAAATACGATTATAACACGAACGAAGAAACTCAAACGCCATTCAATTTGATAGAAAGAAAAGCCTGTGGATTTTTAACTGCAATTGGAATATTTTCTTCACAGGCTGTCCTGAATCCTAAAGAGACGATTGAAGTTCCAAATGGCGAAAATGAAGAAAATACTTGTTTAGTTTTTGACTTATACGAACCTGACGGAAAGAAATTTAAAATTGGTGATAGAGAACACCATTTGTTACTGTGTATGCAAATATTCAGAAGCGAAATGGACTATGCAAGACAGAATGGGAGTGATGAATTATTTAAAATGTTAAAAGAAAAAGGAATTTATCCATATAGCGATTTGGATAGAAGTCCTGTAATTTAAAAAAAAGGCTACACACAACAATGTATATAAAAAATAGGCGAAACAGTAGTAAAATTAGAGCTTTTGGCTCGTGTCAAACTTCGTGCTTAACTGAAAGTTCAGTGCTTTGAAACCGCTTACTTTTCATATACAGACCGTTAACGTGCATACTCCAGCCGTTGCATACATTTAGAAATTCTAGCTTCATTGACAAAACAAAATTTTGACTCAACACCACACCTATTTTAAGTACAAAGAGTTTACCATCATTGAAAAAATGAAGGTCAGCTCCCCCTTAAAGTATGAGGCCCATTTTCAAAATAGAGGTTGTTTTATCTATTTTAAGAATGGCAACACCAAATTACTATCAAGTGAACATAATACTGATGTAAAAGCAAAAGAAGCCGTATTACTGAAATGTGGAAGTAACTTTCTTGAAATACTGCAGAAAAACCAAAATGAAGAATTGGAAACTATAGTAATTCATCTCTTCCCAGAATTACTTAAAGAAATTTATAAAGACGAAATACCAACTGCGATTGTAACACGAAGCCAACGTACCCAAAGTCTTAAGGTTTCTTCCAATGATTTGATTACACAATTTGTTGACTCATTAGAGTTTTATTTCGACAACCCAACCTTCGTAAACAATGACTTGCTCGAGCTGAAAATTAAGGAGCTAATGTTATTACTTATTCAAACTAATTATGTCAGTTCAGTACAAGAATTAATTACAGATTTATACAGCACCAAATCAATATTGCTGAATGAAGTGATTGCTCTGCATACCTATTCCAATCTAACGGTTAATGACCTGGCTAAGCTTTGTAATATGAGCCTTTCCTCATTTAAAAGAGCTTTTAGAAACTTTTATAATGATAGTCCTAACAACTATATAAGTACTAAAAAAATAATTAAAGCTCAGGAGCTGCTCCGATTAAGCGAACTAAATATTAGTGATATTGCTTACGAGACAGGCTTTAATGACCCACTGTATTTTACTAGAGTATTTAAGAAACGAGTAGGTCTTTCACCCTCCGAATTTCGATTGCAACAGACCAAGTGACCTATTTGTCCATATTATTGGTCGAATTCTGCATTTAAGCGCGAAAACCCAAAACTACTTTTGAGCTGTATTACTTTAATAGGTACAGAAATGAAAAAAGTACTAAGCATTTTAACGATAGGCTTATTCGCTTTTACCTTCAATGCACAATCAGAAACGAACAATAATTTAAAGACAAAAAAAATGGACAGCGAAAACAAAGAATTACAGAGTTTTAATGACTACAAAGATGTTGCAGCAGCCCTTGAACCTTATATCAATAGTGCTAAATCCGGAGATGGGAAATTAAGCCGGTCTGCATTTTATGGCCACGCACATATAATTGGTTCAATAGAAGGTCAGGTCTATAATATGACTGCCGATGAATTTGGTGGTGCAGTAAGTGAAGGAGGACCTTCAGAAAACGTCAAATATCATATTGCCTGGATTGATATTTCTGGACCAGCAGCAGCTGCAAAAGTTGAGTTTTATGATTGGAATGGATTCCGATTTACTGATTTCTTTTTATTATTTAAAAAGGATGGAGAATGGAAAATAAGCGGTAAGGTTTACGATTCTCATAATAAAAATTAGACTTGAAACAGTCAGACTCATTTATCCTATCGCTATTTGAGCGAGCTGAGAAGCTTGTGCCAAACGTGCGGCATACTATTCAGGGGCTCAACGGAGGCGATTAAATCACTTTGCAAAGGAGTAATCATGTAAGACCCCACGAAGCTCTGGAGATGCAAACGCCAGCTTCAGTACATGAATTTTCTACCCTTCCTTTTCCTGAAAGAATACCGAACTTTGATTACGACTCAAAACTGAAAGTCTTGAAAGTAACCAGAAATGGATCAGTAAGATGGGACTCTTACAAATGGGTGTATGTATCTGCATCTTTGCAAGGAAAATACATCGGGGCTCTGGAAATTGGGAAACGAAATATGGCGGGTATTTCATTGAAATGTATTTTTAGAAACTTGAATGAAAACAAATAGAGAAGCAAAGAACAATCAGTAAGGTTAGAAACGAATATAGTGTAAACCCTATTCTATAGCTTGTGCAAAGGATGTGTCCTAACAACCATTTGAAATGACGAAAATTCTATTTATTGTATTACTCGGTTTGACTTTATCCGCTTGTGGTCAAGAAACAACATTTAACGAAGAAATTTGGCTTGAAACAAACTCAATGACCATCTACGACTCTTCACGGGAAAAACTCTTCACAGGCAAGCTGAAAGGGCAAGAAGATGGAAAGGGGTTTTATGGGAATGTCAAAAACGGAAAGCCAGAGGGAATGTGTTATTGGTTAAACCTAAACTCTGACACAATTCAAATCTTAGAGTTCCAAAATGGAGAAAAAATACTCTCACAGCAATTTGATCAAAAAGGGAACAGACAAGGTAAGCAGTGGTCAATGGAATTTATAGAACCTAAGAATGCTGATAAAGAGCTTGTTTCTACTGTACTTAAGCTACTTCTCAAGAACAGGTTTGACTCAATCAAAAGCTTTTACCAAGCTGCAAGTAGCATTCCTGAATTAGACCTTATTGGCGACAAAGTCAAGAGAATAAAGGAAGACAAAGGAGAAGTTCAAGGTGTGGAAATAGTCAACATTGAAAAAAGAAAGTACGCTAATATAGCTGAATTTCACATTGAAGCTCAAGTCGTCCTCGAGACAGAAAAAGGAAGTTCAAACTACACTATTCGCCTACTGACGGATGACAAAATTATAACTTCAATAAACTTTTGGAAGCGAGAGAATGAAGTTTCGGAAAGAGACTTTATTAAACCAGACTTTTACTTCTACTTGAAAATGTAAAATAGAAAAACCATTTGCCAAAATCGTCTCTAGTAAATGCGGGCTGAAGGGTAAAAATGAAGATATTGCAACTAAATATCATTCGGTCTGGCGGAAAAGGATTCGGTTTCAAAATCCGGCACTTATCATAGCCAGGGCCGTTATGGCCAAAAAAAATCAGAACATGAAAAACTTTGAGATTATTGAAATTGATAAATTTAAAGATTCTTCTAACTACGAAATGATTGAAGACGGGATTTATAATGATTTGAATGATGATGGAGGGTTTGCCACTCACAGAATTGCAATGACTATGGTAGTTGAGGAGGGGGAGAATAGCCAATATCCATTGGAAGACGTATTGGATAAATTTTATGTACATGTGGAAGAGTTTCTCGAGCCCAAGAATGAAAATGAAACTAGGTTTATTTTTGGAGGGGAATTAGATGATATCCAAAACCTTAAATCCTTAATTGGTAAAAGAGCATTTAATCAAGATTACGTGGATGAGGAAGGGCAAACGAGAGTTAAATTAATAATAGAATAGCTGTTCACAAAAACACCTAAATCGGATTAAAAGGCAGTTCAGCTTAAACGCTTTCTATATTTAAACCAATAGCCTAAAAAATGAACGATTTTAAGCGAAGAGAATTCATTAAGCTTAGCGCATTAGGTTTTGCTGGCATTGCCTTACAGCTTAATTCGATATCAGCCTATGCCCAAAAAGCCAATGCCCATTTAGGGAAATGGAATGCGAATACTGAGCTTAATTGGGATGCTTTTTTAGAGAAACTAAGTCAAATAGCAAAAACCCAACACGAATTTCCATGGGATCAAAACGTATATACTCAACAGGTTAAGCAATTACTTCTGCAATGCAATTTTCCGGAGTTCGAGAAGGTTAGAAAGGCAATGGATTCCTATGAAAATCGAAACCCCAACATGTTTGAAGCGACGGGCTTGCATAAGGAAATAGATTTTCAAGTGGGCTTATTTCAATTCGAGAAGGGGGAGTATATCTCACATCACGATCACCCTGATATGACGGGCGTGATTAATGTAGTATCTGGAAATGCTCTAGCCAAGAATTACTCCATAGAGGAACTGCTCCCCGAAACACGAGAAGTTGTAAGCAATGGACGAAAGGAGATAATGCAAAAAGTTACAATTAGAGAAACCAGTAACACGAATGTATCAAGAGGCGATGTTAGTATTCTAACTGCCGATGAAGGGAACATCCATTCCATCATGCCAAATGACTTCACGCAATTAATAGATGTATTCACCCCAGCCTATGGGAGAGACACGAAGACTATTTGGTATACGGTTAATGAAGACGACTACTATGAAGGACGTGAAAAGATATTCGAAGCGGAGTATGCAAAGGAGGGACTTAGCCAAGTGGACACCATTTTACTTGGAACAGACGTGTTGTCGCGCTATGTTGGTTTGTACAAAATCAATGATGAAAGTTTTATAAAGATTGAGTTATCAGGCCAGAATCTGATTCTGGAGCGCACAAAAAGTTTGGAAGGGTCTGGAAGGAGAATGAATCTTCTACCTTATGAACAAAGCAAGTTTTGGATCGAAGGTCAGGAAGTCCGATGCGAATTTGAAATGAAGGGTGAGAATAATCCTGCAGGCCTGTCAATCCATTTCAAAGGCTCAAACATCAGTGCTACCAAGATCAAATAAGCCTGCTCTATTGAAGCGAATAAGTACACAAGAACAGAGCCTATACGCAATGAACCTCGGAGACAGCGCACAACGCCAAACCCTTGTATACAAGCTAAAACAATGAAGGAGTTTCTAAATAAAATACATCCGGTAAATCAAGAAATTCTTGAGGAGTACATTTCGCATTGGAGGGAATATAAGGCTCCTAAAAAAACCATTATGACCGCTCCGGGCGAAACGGAGCGATACATGTATTTTGTGCTAGACGGAATTCAAAAGTCGTATTATCTAAATGAGGATAAACAACACGTCATTGCATTTACCTATCCTCCATCCTTTAGTGGAATTCCAGAATCCTTTCTCACCCAAAGTCCTTCCAAATATTTTTTAGAGACCATAACCGAAAGTTCCTTTCTAAGAATTTCTTTTGAGAAGCACCAAGAACTGATGAAGGAACACCGTGAAATCGAAAGCCTGTTTAGAAAAGCTACTGAGCTCTTTTTAATTGGCATGGTGCAACGCCACTATGAATTAATGGCTTTTGATATCAATCAACGATTCAAATCCTTTGCTCAAAGAAGTCCACACCTGTTCAGTTTAGTTGCTAACAAAGACCTCGCTTCCTATCTGCGAATCGACTCAACTAACTTCAGTAAGCTGTTTAATACGGTTAAGATTTAGAATCTTGGTTTATACCAAAACTCAGATGAATTAGTCGCCTGACCTTTGTTTCAAATTAAACAATGAAACAGGTATTTAACATTTTAATCTTATTCATCATGAATTCAACGGCATTTTCCCAATCTTGGGTGGACAGCACTCTTTATCCATTTGAAAACAAATTTCTGCAATTAGAAGCAGGAAATATGCATTATGTGGATGAAGGAATGGGGGAGATCATTCTTTTTGTCCACGGCACTCCAACATGGTCTTTCTTGTATAGAGACTTTATAAAAGAACTTTCAAAAGATTATCGGTGTATTGCCATCGATCATTTGGGCTTTGGCTTGTCAGATAAACCAGACTCAATCCCCGGGACACCTCAATGGCATTCACGAAATCTTAGTGAATTTATAAGAAAATTAGACCTTCAGAATATCACTTTAGTCGTTCATGACTTTGGTGGACCTATAGGATTGGCAGCAGGTATTGAAAATTCTGAAAGGATTAAAAAAGTGGTGCTATTTAACTCTTGGCTTTGGGCTACCGACCAAAAAAAAGAGGCTCAAAAAATTGACAAGACCATAAACAGTTGGCTGGGAAAATTCCTGTATCTCAACATGAATTTCTCTCCTAAAGTACTTTTGAAAAAGGGTTTTGCAAACAAGAAAGGCCTTTCGAAAGAAGTTCATCAACAGTACATCAAGCCCTTTCCAGACAAAAGCTCGCGAATTCCATTGCTCAATCTTGCTAAAGCATTGCTTGGTTCATCAAACTGGTATCAAAAACAATGGGAACAACTCGACGAATTATCAGCTAAAGAATGGCTGATTCTATGGGGAACAGAAGACGAATTTATTACCATGGAGAGTTTGCAGAAATGGCAAGAGAGGCTTTCAAACTCAAAAACAAAAGAATTTGCCTGTGGTCATTTTGTTCAGGAAGAACGTACAGATGAGTCCATTAAAGAAATAGTTAACTTTATGAATGAATAAAGCCTGCACAGAACGAGGGGTATAGCGCACGCTCTGCGGATTATGCAGCATAGCCACAAACTTTTTGGGCGTTCCCAATATCAGGGCTAATTAATTTCGCCGGTAAATGATTTAATTGGAAATCACTCATTTACAGCAATATGCGATTTGGTGATTTTACCCTTGGTCAAAATGACCAGGAAATAAGCTTTTTCAACTGGAAGAAAAATGCTTGTCGTCCTAAGGTGCCTGCGATATCTTAGCCCGGCCTTTTAGAATAAAAAAGAATCATGAACGTCGAACAGATTAAAGAACAAACAAGACCAATAGTCAATAAGGTATCTCCTGTATCGGAGGATTCCTTGGACTTGATGAGTGGCTTGATCGCGCTTGAAGTTTATGAAAAGGGCGATGTGTTTATCGATAGAGGGAGGAAGAATAATAAGGAATACTTTGTTTACGAAGGTGTCTGCCGAAGCTATTTACTGAGCCCGGAAGGTGAGGAAGTAACCATATCTTATTTTCTAGAAGGCAGTGTACTCTCTCCCAATAAAACGAGAACCGCTAATCAAATATCTCATCTCAACTTTCAAGCGCTAACAAAGGTTACCGTAGCCAGTTTAAACGCAGAAAAGTTTGAGCAGCTGATGATAAATCACATGGACATTCGCGAGTTTGGAAATATGGTATTACAAAATGAGCTCCTTGCAAAAGTTGAGAAAGAAATTGCCCTCGCTTCGCTGAGCGCTAAAGAAAGGCTGCTTCTTTTTAGAGAAAAGTATCACTTTCTGGAAAATCTAATCTCACATGTTGACATCGCCTCCTATCTAGGAATTACAAATATTTCCCTAAGCAGGCTGCGAAAAGGACTTTTGGAGTAAATAGCATCCTTTAACAAATGTTAATGGATTAGAAATCCTCATCATCAACCTTTGCTGTCAAATAAAAAGCAAAGAAAGATGAAGAACTTTTCAAGTACCCACACAAAGGGGTTCAAGGTAGATAAGATTAATCCCCGCTACTACCTTGCAATTGGAGTAGCAACCATGGCCTTAAGTCACATGACTTTTAGCATTGAGCTTATGGCTTGGTTTTCAAGTGTACCATTTTTAATTTATCTAGGTCTGACCCATGGTTGGAAGTCAAGATTAACTTTTTTTCTCGCTTTGGTTTTGGCTTGGTCCTTAGTGGTAACAAAGATTATTAGCGATCCCATTCCAATGGCGCTGGTCTTTCTCTACTCGATCCCAATTGCTTTGTTTCACCTGCCGGGATACTTAATCTGGAGTAAATTTAAAGATCAGAAATACGCGCTGTTTCTATTTCCTGTCATCATGGTGATTATGGAATGGATTCAATACAGCTTTACCCCTCTTGCCAGTTGGGGAGTAGCAGCCTATACCATGCACGATAATATGTCGCTTATTCAAGTAGTATCCCTGTTTGGTATGGCTGGACTAAGCTTCTTGATTTATTGGATTAATGCCTCAATTGCAAATGTCATTATCAAAAGAAAAACCACAATTTCAACATTTCAACTCCCCTTATTTGTACTGTTCTTTTTAATTGTTTTTGGTTCCATTCGTTACGACATCAGCAAAGCTAATGGTGCTGATACTATAACCGTTGCTGCAGTTGGAACAGACTCGAAAGCAAGTGGTTTACCATTGCCAACTAAGGAAAGAACTGAACAAACAAGAAGGACGCTTTTTAATCGAACCAAAACGGCAGCGGAAGGTGGTGCCAAAATAATAGCATGGAATGAAGCGGCTATTTTTATAATGCCGGAAGATGAGAAGGAATGGATTAAGGACATTAAGGAACTAGCGGCTGAACTCCATATCACTTTGGTCGCTTCTTATGTGGTGCCCATTTCACAAGCTCCTTTGAAGTATGAGAACAAATACCAGTTTATCGATTCGGCAGGAAACATTTCGCATAGCTACCTCAAGCATCAACCCGTACCAGGAGAACCCGCTGTGCAGGGAAAGTCGCCTTTAAAAGTTGCCGATATTAAAAGGACAAAAGTCGCCGCCGCAATTTGCTATGACTATGATTTTCCTTATTTGTCCAAAGGATATGGTGAATTAGGGGCAGATATGGTTATTCTTCCCTCGAGTGATTGGAGAGGCATTGACCCTCTTCATACTGAAATGGCAGCCTTCAGAGCTGTTGAGCAAGGTCACTCGGTACTGCGTTCAACGCGTTTTGGACTCTCCGCAGCAATTTCCCCTTACGGTGAAATGGTATCACAAATGAGCAGTTTTGACGGTAATGATAAAATTATGTATGCACAACTACCTAGTGAGGGTGTCACCACATTATACTCAATTATTCAAGATAGCTTCGTCTACCTGTGTATTGCATTCCTACTGTCGTTTATGGCTATTGCCTTTCGATCAAAGAATAAATCAAAACCTATAAGCATAGACGACTGATCTAAATAGGAGTATGTGGGTATAGTGAATAGCGGGAATGGTATTTGGAAAGCGTATTTCCGATTCCAATATTGTAGTTGCTTAATTTTATTTCCTTTGATCGTATCTTAATTCCCCTTAGCATGCTAATGAAAAACCTACTTTATACGCTTCTATTTCTATTAACCTTTTATCACTCACAAGCCGACCAATGTAAATCCATAAGCTATCAACAGGCAGAAAAAGCTAAGAGCTTAATTCACAAGGGCGAGGAACTTTTATTGTGGTGCGACAGATGCGATAATTCTCCAAAAAGAATGATGGTTGTGGATAGTACTTATCTTATTCCAGATGGAGGCAGGTTTTGCTATTTCGGGGTTAGCGGTCACCTTTTAGGGAACCCAGAAAAGACCATCGATAAAACGATTGATCTTGCCTATGCTTTTGTAAATAGTGATGGCTTTGCGGTACCGGTCGCCTATGAACTTAATTTGCCATGCAGCCTCTACGAACCAGCTTTAATTCTTTGGCCAGTAAATCCCAATGAAGAGCCCGTTCCCCCGGGCCCAAACTGCATTTCTTATTTAAACCGCCAAGTTGAGCTGCTAAAACGAACTCAAGAAATGTACCCGTGTAAGAACGCATATTTAGAATTAAAGGTCCGCAAAAATGAGCTTAAGCAGCTTTTAAAAACTACCCAACTAAGCATAGATGAAAAGACGAATTGGCTGCTTATAGAGCAAAAATCTGACAATCTTATCTTCCAATATTCTTTCAATGCCCAGTTTGCTAAAAGCTTCTCCGATTCTTCAGGAACACTAACAATAGAAATGGTTGGCAATCACAAAGTCGCTGTTAATCAGTATTTTCAGGATAAAAGAGTTGAGAAATCCGAAGTCAGTACATTTACCATTGTATCCTGCTCAAGAGATGAAATGCTTCGGTATACACTATTAAATTTTTCCGCCTGCTCCAGAAGAGATGAATAAAGGGGCTAAACACAAAGCGCACGAAAAACACAGTAAAACGACGCGTCAACATTACGACACAAGGCCGCTTTTAAGGAAAGGAGAAATAAGAGAACATTACAGTATAAGCAAGCAATCGAGCATGGCTACAATCGGAATAGCCGCTGTGCTTACAATTTTGTTTATTGCAGCATTACTATGGACATGAAAATATCAAAACTAAGTCTACTACTGCTTATCCCACTGCTATCCTGCGTGAATACAGGTGACCAGGGTGCTTCAAATAAGAGTTTGGAGTCGGAGCAAAAAATAGCGGCAAGTAAAAGCGTCGCTTTTAACACGCTCGTGAAGGGAACTGGGGGGCCAACGGTAATATTCGAATCTGGATTGGGAACGCCTCTTAATAATTGGACTAATATCCAAAATAGTATTGCCGCGAATTACCAAACGATTTCCTACGATCGAAAAGGAATTGGGGGTTCACCGGCAGCGCTTAAACCACGAACGCTGGAAAATTTAGTAAGTGACCTTGATTCATTGATAAGTCAAAATAATATTGATGGTCCTATAATTTTGGTTGGTCACTCACTGGGCGGGCATATCATTAGAAAGTATCAAGAATTATTTCCTTCTAAAATTAAAGGCTTGTTTCTTATTGATCCCACAAATGAATATCTCTACGAGGAAGTTTTTAAGGCCATGAGTCAAAGCGCAGCCGATTCCATGAAAGCAGCTTGGGACTCGTCTTTTAAGAGTGGCACGACTGGTGTGTATGCCGAATGGAAAGAGGTTTATGCTAATGATCTGCTCATGAGAAACTGTCCTTTGCCGACCGATATTCCAATTACAATTCTTGCTTCCTATCAAGCGAATAGCTTTCTCACCGCCGAAAATGCCAGGATTAAGAAGGAGCAATTTTCGGCTTGGCAAAAAGATAAACCCAATGTGAAAATTGTAAACACCAGCAATAGCGGGCATTATATCCATCTTGGAGAACCAGAATGGGTGGTGCAGCAATTGGAGGTGTTTCTCCAAAGTTTAGATTCATAGAAGCAAAATCGTAGGGGCGATTCCATAAGACTTGAGTCGCTGTCGTAACTAACTCATTAAATGAAACTTAGCGTACAAATCTTTTTAGCCCTTTTCACTAGTCCAACTATATTAGCACAGCTTGCGATAATCCAAGACCCGGATGGCTGGACCAATCTGAGAAAAGCGCCCGCCGGAACATCGGATGTGATCTTGAAGGTTTATGAAGACCATGTCTTTTGGTATGATCTAGAAGACATCGAAGAAGGACAAGAATGGATTTCAATTTACCTTCCAAAAAATGATTATTCGCTAGGGCAGCATGAGCCCGACTACATTGCTGGTTTTATTCATAAATCCAGACTATTACCCTTGGAAGGACTTGAATTATATTTAGATAAGGATAAGGATTTTAGATTTGAGTATCAATTAGGCGATTTCGATTCAACAAACAGGTATATTGATAGGCAAGACGGTAAATGGATAGTCGGTCGCTATTGACGGCCGGCCTGTTTGGGGAACCGATGGAAACTTACCGGTAATTCAGGTTAACAAGATCAGTTTTAGCATTGATGGAAGGGAGTTTGAAATTCACCGCTCGCTTTTCTCGGATATTTATGAGCTTAATAGTAAAGTATCAATCTATAGAAATGGCGACACCTTCTTTGTTCACCAGAGAAATAGTGATGGGGCAGGCGCTTATGAAATTGTTTGGGTCTTCGATAAAAGCGGCTTGCAGCAAAGACTTGTCGGAAGGCTTATTTAAAACATTAAATTAGACTTTTGGGCATCTCAATGCCTTTTGCTTCAAAAATCGACCAATCCAAACCACCACGGCTAATCCTAATCAATTATGAATAGAATTTATATTTCTTGTATTTGCTTGTTTCTTAGCGCTTATGGATTTGCTCAAAACGGAAAGCTCCTATCGAAAGAATTAATTGATATTTCCTCTTCGCCTTATTGGTATCAGTTTTCGGAGAATAATACTTTGAAACCCGACTATGAATATTTGAATCAATTGAATTTTTATGCCATTAGCTATCAAAGCGACAGCTCAATAGTTAAAGGCATTACCCTTGAGCCAAAAAGGGAGGGCCTATTTCCGGTGGTGATTTTTAATCGCGGTGGAAATGCTGATTTTGCTGAGCTGGATGTTTCCACCTTAATTTACTTTACGGCTAAACTGGCTCAACGTGGTTACATTATTATTGCGAGCAACTACCGAGAAAATGAGGAGTATGGAGGAGCAGACATCAAGGATGTTTTATACCTCACAGAAACACTAAAAACGATTGAGAAGGCCGATACTAATCGAATTGGTATGTTCGGCTGGTCAAGAGGCGGAATGATGACTTACCTGGCCCTGCAAAGCTCGGATAAAATAAAAACAGCCGTGGTTGGCAATGGCCCCTCCGATTTATTCGCCATCGCTAAGCAGCGTCCATTTTTAGAGGAAAAAGTGTTTGCTCATTTTATTCCAGACTATTGGGATAATAAAGAAGCGGAGTTGAAAAAGCGTTCTGTAATTTACTGGGCCGATGAGTTAAGTAAGCAATCGAGCCTCCTTATTTTATGTGGAACAAACGACCGTGCTTGTCCACCAGAACAGGCGGAGAAAATTGCCGAGCTACTTCGCGAATTAGACTATGACTTTGTTCTGAAGAAATTTGAGACGGATCACACCTTTTCTGCCAAAAAAGAAGAATTAAGCGAAGAGCTAATCAATTGGTTTGATAATCGTTTGTAACAAAGGAGTGTTTTGGATGCTTGCCTTAGGAGATTGATTTTTTTGATGTCTGATCCTTGAGTAATACTAAAAAACACCTGGAATAAGTTGCTTATTAAACCAAAGCTTCGAGCGCTTATCTACGCAAAACGTAAATGAAGCACCCACGCATAATAATAATCGGTTTGGCCCTTGCACTGGGGCTTCTCTCTATAATGGGCTCTGCTCCTGAAGTTCATTCTCCAAAAGAGCGATTATACGCCAAGGCCTTGCAAAATGGCGACTCCCTTGAAAGACTAGTTTTAAGAGAATTTATGAAGCTCGCAAAGTAAGATATGCGAGTTTCGCCAGTATTCAGCCTATTTGATAATACTTATATGAAAAACCTCTTTTTACTTCTATTTATTTTTTCCAGTGGTTTATCCTCAGCTCAAAGATTTGAAAGGATTTCCTTAGGTGACCAGGATCCCGCTAACTTATATGTTAATGACGGAGACAGCACCGAATTGTACTATTTGAAACTAGTTCCTAAATCAGAGCCAATAGGCGTTGTAGTGATTCTTCCCTCTGGAGGCGAGTCGGTCCAAAACCTTTTAAAGCAAATAGATTTGCCTCAAATGGCTTATCGGAAAAACATTTTAACCATCATTCCTGCCATTAATTGGGGAACGGAAACTAGGGAGGTGGAAATTGAACTTCTTGATCAAATTTTTCAGGCGGTAGTGAAAGAACACAAGGTGCCCAAGGAGAACTTTGTGCTTGGTGGTTTATCTAATGGGGGGATGATTGCATTGACTTACGCCGAAGCCTCAAAGAAAGAAGTAGGCAATACATTTTTAGTTCCGAAGGGAGTGTTTGGTCTGGACGTTCCCCTGGACAAAAGTCACTTTTATGAATACTGTATTCGGGAAATTAATCGAGATTTCTCAGAGGCGGGAGTCAATGAAGCACGTTGGCTTCTTAATAATTACCAGCAAATTTATGGCGGATCGCCGGAGGAATTCCCCGAGCGCTATATTGAGGCTTCAATTTATTCTAATGGAGTAGAAGGAGGAGGTAATGCCAAGTATTTAAAGGATATCCCCATAAGGATGTACAGTGATTTGGATGTTGAATGGTTAATTAATCAGCGCCATAGAGATCTTTACGATTGGAATGGCACCGACATAGTTGCCATGGTTAATGAGCTAAAGCTGATGGGAAACCCGGATGCCAATGTTATTATCACCATGGGCAAGGGTGTTCGTCTTGATGGCAGAAGACATCCACACTCGTGGTCCATTATGGATAATCAGGATTGCTTAAATTGGATTTCTAAGCTTTTTGAAATTCAGTAATATAGCCGCCTAAGGACCTTGGTGCTTGCAGACTGATTTGGGAAAAGAGAAATAGAATCTGATAAAACTTGAGCATGGAACTATTCAGTATTGCCAATTGGGTGCACAGCTTTGAGGGCCTATTGCATTTTACGGCCTCGATAATTGGTTTACTAAGCGGAGCCTATTTGCTTATTGCGAAAAAAGGAAGTCGAGCACATAAAGTTATAGGGCGAATTTTCGGCTTTTCGGTGCTCATCGTAAATATTTCGGCTCTTTTTATCTACGATTTTAACCAAGGACGAATAAGTCCTTTTCATTTCTTAATTCCAGTATCCCTGTTTTTTCTAATCTACGGCTGGTTGCCGATGCTATTCGCCAAGAGAACTAGAAGAACAATTAACAGACATATTATTGGAATGACCGGTGCTTCCCTAGGGCTTTGGGCAGCTGGCGCTACAGAGTATTTCGTCCGTGAAATTGTTAATGCGGAGATGGAGAAGTCCGCCTTAATCTTATACAGCTTCTTGATATCATTGCCTTTTGGTATTCTAATAGGATTGCTAATCACCATTCAAATTAAAAGGCAAAAGTCTCTAGGCTGAGCCAATACTTTAATGATATTGGTCTAGACAAAGTCCTTAATCTTCAAAATTGAATGAGTATGAAAATGCTAGTAGAATGCGCAAGAGTAATTAAGCCATTAGAGAAAAGAAGTTTAATGGTGCTATTGCTTTGCCTGTTTACGAGTCAGGTCATCGGCCAAATAGAGCAAAATCATACTGCTCAGTTGCCTTATATAGAAGTTGTTGGCGATGCTTCGTTAAGCGTTTTTCCTGATAAAATCCTTATCGAGGTAACTTTAGTTGAAAAGGGTAAAAGTGAAGCAAAGGAGCCAATAAAGGTGCAAGAGAAGAAATTAATAGAAGGCTTGGCAAGATTGGATATTCCCAATGATCGTCTTTCTAAAGAAGGTGCTCGAACCGATTATGTGAAAATTAGCTGGTTTAGCGAAAAGCAAATTAGCAAATCAGTTTACATCCTCGAACTAAAAAACGCCAACGAAATCACCGCTGCATTTTCGCTATTCGCGGAATTAAATGTGGAACATGCCATACTGTATGAAAGTACCCATAGCCAGTTAGACTCCTTGCGGCAAGAAGTAGAAGTTAAAGCTGTTCTGGACGCAAAAGCGAGAGCGGAAAAGCTGCTAACTGCCATAGGTTCCGAGGTGGGTGAACCGCTTTTAATTACCCAAAATCAAAACAACCATGGCGAAGTTTACTTCATTGATGGTGTTAAGGTCAGAGGATCCGTCCAAATACCACAAATTGCCTATGAGGCCCCATTTATCGAAAAGGAGCCCGTAATTAATGTGCAAAAGATAAAGATCGAAGCTTCTATTTTAGCTCGCTTTAAGATTAAATAATTTCCGTTTTATTAATTACCGCAGCCTTATATATCTTCGATGAAACACCTCTTTCAAGTTGAATTGCAAAAGCATCATCTAGCCAATCGATCAAATCGCAAATCGCTATTCTCATTAATTCTAGTCAGCCTGCTTTCTTTAGCTAGTTGCGATCAGCAAAGGGGAAAGGGAGCTCTCAAAATGAATGTTTACCAAACGTCCCAATCGGGTGATCAGCTAAAGCCAATTGATATAGAGGCCATTGAACATGAGGAAGAGGCCTTGGATGAAATTGTGTTAAAACTGCAGCCTGAACAGAAATTTCAAAAATATATAGGCTTTGGCGCCTCCTTCACCGAGTCATCGGCCTGGAATTTAGCGACCATTCCCGAGGATTCCCGCAGGGAAGTCCTGCATAAACTATTTAACCCTAAGGAAGGAGCAGGCTTTAGCTTAACCCGCACGCATATTAACAGCAGCGATTACTCTAATGCCCATTACAGCTATGTGGATGAAGGAGATGAGACCCTCGCTTCATTTAGTGTAAATGAAGATTTAAAGGGTTTCTCAGGTGACGAAAATGAACAGGTTAATGGGGTGGAGCTCATCAATCCACATTACGACTTAATCCCCATGATTTTGGAATCGGCAGGCATAGAGGGCGCCGTTTTTAAGATTATTGCTTCGCCATGGAGTCCTCCATCTTGGATGAAAACGGGTGAAACGGCAAAAATGACCAATGGTAGCTTGGACCGGAAATACTATGGGCTTTGGGCAAAATATCTATCCTTGTATATCAGCGCCGATAAAGATCATGGAATAAATTTATGGGGGATTACACCTCAAAATGAACCGCTGCACGCCCATGATGCCCGTTGGGATAGTAATGGTTTGACTGCCGAAGAAGGCCGTGTTTTTCTGCGAGACTACCTCGGCCCGCAGCTGGTAAAAGATCGGCATCTGTTTTTGGAAGATTTAGACTCGGGCGTGCATGTTTTAATTTATGATCACAATAAATCAGCAATGCTCGATTACGTTAGCGCTACTTATCAGGATCCTGAAGCAGCCAAGTATGCCTGGGGAACGGGTTTTCATTGGTATGCTAATTCCGAGCTAGAAGCGAATAATTGGTATGCTGAAGACTTGGCCACGCATCAAGCAAATTGGCCTGAAAAGGGAATGATACATACCGAATCGAGTATTGATATTGATGCGGATGATCCCATTGGGCAGTACTGGAGAGAAAGTAGCGACTATGCCGGTAAGTTCGTCCCTTTTGATACCTATGCTTACGATATAATCACCGACCTAAATCAAGGCACCCAAGGCTATATCGAGTGGTGCATGATACTGAGTAATCAAGGTCAGCCTAACCCTTATGATAACTTTAATAGTGCGCCGGTATTAATTAATCCGCAAACAGATGAGGTAATTTACACCCCACTCTACTACCTGCTTAGCCATTTTAGCAAATTCATCCGTCCTGATGCGCTTAGAATTGGACTAAGTGGAAAGCAAGTAGAGGGGATTATTTACACCGCCGCCTTAAACAGTGACGGTTCCTATGTTTTGGTTATTTTTAATCGCAATGAAAAAGCCTTTCAGCTGAGCTTAGAATTAGAGGGCGAGATTTGTCAAACTCAAATTTCGGCTCGCGCCTTGCAAACCATCCATCTCCAATAAAGGCGCGGATGGATTGCGAACAGCTAAATGGAAACGGAAGCCCAACGGGAACATGAATAATAATTACCTAGCCCTCTTGCTAATTCTAGCTTTACTTAGTTGTAAAAGGAGTGAGGAGCCAGCTACTTTACCGTCTCCAATTTATAAAAAGGCAAAATCGCTAGAGCTTAATCCTGATGGAGCTTTTGTGCTGCATCCCATCAGTGGTGATACTATTGAGAGCCTGCTTAACTCTAATGGCGATACTGTTATAAGCGGCAAGCCTATTAGCTTCAGTGGGAAAAGGATGTATCTCAATAGCCTGCCCAATGCCACGGTGGTTCCGCTTTTAGGACCATCCCTCACTAAAGCGGCTTTTCCAAATCAAACTAAACTCACAAAAACGCCCAAAAAAGTTAGCCTTAATGAGGAAGCCTTAAAGCAAATAGCATTGCCACAAATAAAGGAGCAAGATAGCGCTCACTTCGCGGTCAACGCATCAGGGGATACCATTAGAACGGGCATTGCGATACCCTTAAGCGGAAGGACTGTAATTGCTTCACAAGCCCCATTAACTCCTGCATTGCAACCTGCATTTAAGGAGATGGCCAATGCTAATCTGCAATATGTGAGTTTAGAACAAGGCATGAAATCGCCTTATATCACCTCTGTTATTGAGGATAAAACTGGGGCCTTATGGATGGGCACTAGAGAAGCCGGTTTAGCGCTTTACGATGGAACCTTTTTTAAGAACTACAGCACCAAGCAAGGCTTATTGGCAAATTCGGTTCATTGTTTAGAACTAGATCGGTATGGCCAAATATGGATGGGAACAGAATTAGGTTTGTCTGTTTTTAATGGCAAAACCTTAACACATTTCACCGAAAAAGAAGGCCTGTTGAACAATAATATCTCTTGTATCTACGAAGATAGGGCTGGTCATATTTGGATTGGGAGCTGGGGCGGAGGATTAGCGGTTTATGATCGAGAAACCATTCGTCACTTCACCAAAAAGGAGGGTTTGCCAAATAATTCAGTTAGTTCAATTTCAGAAGATAGCCAGGGTAATTTATGGATTGGCACTTATGGTGGGGGCCTTTGTAAATTTAATGGGCATCGCTTTTGGCAAATTGCTGAAGCTGATGGGCTATCGAGCGATTATATTAATTCCGTACATGTAGATCGGAATGATAATGTCTGGATTGCCACCGCTTGGCGTGGCTTAAATAAGTACGATGGCTCTTCCCTTACAATTTATACCGAAGCAGAGGGCTTAGTTAGTGATTACCTGAGTTCAGTATCTGAAGACCAATTTGGCAATATTTGGATAGCGAGCCTTCAAGATGGGCTCATTAAATACGATGGCGAAACATTTACGCTTCTCGATGAGAAAAATGGTTTATCCAATAACCGAGTTAGAATGATATCGGCCGGGCTTGATAATGCTATTTGGATGGCAACAGATGGCGGTGGAATAGGTCGATATACGGAAAGTTCATTCACCAGTTTTGCCGATCAGAATGGAATGAACAGTGATTATGTTTATGCCATTTTAGAAGACCAAGAAAATAATATTTGGATCGCTACGGCCAGCGATGGACTGCTGCGATTTAATGGTGAGCAATTTGATTATTTCACTGAAAACAAGGGTTTTGATGCTAATATTTTTTCCCTGTATAAAGATCGTGAGGGAGGGATTTGGATTGGCACCTTCGGCTCTGGTCTGTACCATTATGATGGAAATACACTAACAAATTACACCATGGAGCAAGGCCTAGTGTCTAATTCTATAAACTCCATTTTCCAGGATCAGGCGGGCCAATTCTGGTTTGGCTCAATTGATAGCGGCCTATCTACATTCAATGGTGAGTACTTCACTTCCTTTTCTGAAAAGGACGGACTTTCCAATAATATGATCAACACCTTTTATGAGGACCCATCCGGGAATATTTGGATCGGTACCTGGGGTGGTGGAGCCTGCATGTACAATGGAGAAACATTTATAAACTTCACCGAGAAAGAGGGTCTATCAGATAATAGGGTAGTCTGCATTTCTGGAGATAAGTCGGGAACTATTTATTTCGGCACCTATAGCGGTGGATTAAGCATCTATGATGGCAGAACATTTACCTACTTAACTACGGAGCAGGGTCTATCGAGTAATGAGATAATGGCCATTCAGTCCGATAATTCAGGTGTGATCTGGCTCAGTACTCAAAACCCAGCATTAAGCACCGGGAAGGGTTTAACGGCTATAGAAATTGACGATACAAGCAAAGGGGAACTAAAGGATAGAGTAAGGCTCCGCACCTTTACTAAATCGGATGGACTAAAGTCTCTGGACTTTTTCACGAATAGCGTTTTACTAGACAGCCGGAACCGAATTTGGTGGGGAAATAATGAAGGTATTCTGCAATTGGATTTAAGCAAATACCAGCTCAATAATAATAAGCCACGTGTTTATCTAAATCAACTGGATATTAATGATCAGTTCATCGATTATCATAAGCTAGGGGAAAGTCTTCAATCGCAAATTACTTTTAGCGAGGCAAAGGCATTTTCTAATTATCCCTTAGGTTTAAAGCTCTATCATCATCAAAATCATTTAACCTTTAACTTTTCGGCTGTTGATTGGTCAGCTCCCCATAAAATTAAGTACAGCTTCCGTTTAGTTGGGCAAAATGCCAAATGGTCGCCCCCTAGCGCTGAGCCGAAAGCCGATTTCCGAAACTTGACTTTTGGCGATTATATTTTTGAATTGAGGGCCATCGGTGAGAGTAATGATTGGACTCAGCCAATTCAATACCGATTTAGCATCCTTCCGCCTTGGTGGCACACTTGGTGGGCGAGATCGATTTATGCTGCTTTAGCTATTCTTTTAGTTTGGTTCTATGTGCGCTGGCGTACCGCTAAACTTAAACAAAGGCAAAGTGAGCTAGAAAGCGAGGTTAACCAAGCCACAATGGCCATCCGCCAACAAAAAAATGAGATTGAGGCTGGCAAGAGGAAAAGTGACGAATTATTACTTAATATTCTACCGGAAGAGGTGGCAGAAGAGCTTAAGATTAAAGGCACGGCGGAAGCAAAACTGTTCGATGAGGTGACCGTCCTATTCACCGATTTTGTTGATTTTACCGGACTAAGCGTGCAATTATCGGCCAAAGAATTAGTCGATGAAATTCACCGCTACTTTTCTGCTTTCGATCAGATTATTGAGGAGCATGGATTGGAAAAAATTAAAACCATTGGTGATGCATATATGGCGGTATGTGGCTTGCCAAATGAAAATGAAGATCATGCCCAAAGAGTTGTAAAAGCTGCTTTGGCAATTAAGGCCTTTGTTTCGAGAGACCCTGGGAAATTCGACATCCGCATTGGGGTAAATACAGGGCCAGTGGTGGCGGGAATTGTCGGCGTTAAAAAGTATGCCTATGATATTTGGGGCGATACCGTAAACACGGCTAGTCGCATGGAAAGCTCAGGAGAAGTGGGCAAGGTGAATATTAGTCATGCCACCTATGAATTACTCAAAACAAATACCGATCTTGCTTTTGAAGCTAGAGGTAAAATTGAAACCAAAGGGAAGGGAGCAATAGAAATGTACTTTGTATCCGAGGCTTAAGGGAAAGTATTAGCGCCTCCTCAGCTTTCATTTAATTACAATATGTCTTTCATGCTAAGCTAGTGCCTCAGTCTTCTGCTATTGAGCAGACTCAAACTTAAATACCTATGAAAACGCTTTCAAGATATTTGGGATTCTTACTTATCGTCGGATTAACTTCGCCCGCTACTGGTCAGTATGAGATAAATAGCTCAGTGTGGATGGATGCCTATACCGTTCAACATCATATTGATCAGTATCTTTCTAATACGCTGCTTAGTTATGAGTATTACCAAAAGTGGAATCCCGAATTAAAGCAGTTTCAATCGGCACTGCCTGCTCGACTGAGCTACCCTCCCTTTGCCTCGAAAGTGATTGAAGTAAAAGCTGCTGAAATGGACTATCTTCAAAGAAACATCGTCTTAGATTGGCAGAATTTTGTTCCAGAAAAACTCGACTCCTTGATGGGACGATCCAAAAAACGTTATGCCACTTTGGTGACTTATGACGATCAAGGCCAACTTATAAAATCCAGCTACAAGAATTTTGAATACAAGCTCGCTAGAGAGCGCATTGATTATAGCGTAAATTATATTAAATCTGACTCCTTGCATGGTTTTACCGCACATATCACCTGGTCGCAAGGCTTCTTGTTTAGGTCGAAAAGTAGCAGTTTAATCGACTATTATTTCAATGATAATCAAAGATTGGTGCAGGTCAATACTTCTCATCAAAATAAAAGGGAGCGTTCGCGCTCACAGAGGAATTATACTTATGATGCCTTAGGCAGGCTAAGCCAAGTTACGGTGGATCCCAGTTCTAAGCTTTATAGAAATAGGACTTACGATTATACCATTCGCCCATTTGATTTAGAGGCCCTAAAGGATGAGTATTTTGTCCTAAAAATCCCCTCTATTCAAAATTGGTTGTCTACTTACCAAGATTCCGGTTTAAGCATTATCGCTTACCAAAAATTTGAATCGAATAGAAATGGATTTGTGGAATACAGTTATTTGGTGGATGCAAACCAAAACCGGCTTTTAATGCTGAGGCCTTATCCACACTACTACCATACTTTTAAAGAGGAAAATAGCATCACGAAAAGCTATTGCTCCATTTCTACTAGTCAGGACCTTAATGATACACTCCCTTACGACCCCAATTATAAGCCTCAATATATAGGGACCACTTACGGTCAATCTTCAATTGAGCGGCACTAAACAAAAGCACCCGGGCTGGTTAATGCTGGCAGTATTGAGGGCTATAAACGTTCGGACCACGCATTGCCCAATGGTTGGAGGCGACTGAGCTACCAAAGGGGATCAACCGCGCCATCGCGCTTTGGGCCAGGGTATCCCGCTTCGGTACGCTTGGATATTCGATACGATAAACACCTAATCCTAGATCCCTCGGGAGTGCTGCGCTACATTATTGAATACAATAAAATCGTAAAGATTAATGAGGTCAAAGATCTTGAGGCCTTAAACTAGAAGGCTTCAGCATATGGATCGTCATCAGCATTTAGCTTTAAGGGAATTGAAACAGGCTTAAGATCAGGCGCTAAGTAGGGCTATTCTACAGCATGAATTTGCGCTCTAAAGTCATAACTTGATGAGCCACTATAATTAAGGCCCATTTAAACTCGAGTCGCTAAAAATGGTCTTGTGCAGACCTACATTTAGAAGTAGCCATTGCCATTGTTGAATTTCCCGCCGATAAGCCAAAATAGAAAACGCATACTTCCGTGAATGGCCTGTACGGCATCCCAGTGTTCGGTAATGATTCCGTCTTCTACTTTCCAAACGTCCATAATATTTAAACCTTTTTTAGGATTACCACGATGCTTTAGATTATTAGTAACATGCGAATGAAAATGCACAAAATCACCATCCACATAAATGTGCTTTACATCGTAAGTGTAATCTGGATAACGCTTAGCAAAGGCCGAAACCACCTCTAGAACTCCCTCTATTCCATCCTTCATACTTTGGTTATGCTGCTTGTAAGGGTTGGCACCATAGTGCTCTTGAATATAATCGAAATTATGGTCGTTCATGAGATTTTGAACAAAGTCAACCACCGTTTCTACTTTGCGGTATTCCTCGCTAGTCCAGTTTGGTCGACTTAATTTTTTCAGTTCAATTTGTAGGGTTTCCATGGCTTTTATGTTAATGATTAAAGAAGAAATGTATTAACTTGCAAAAAACAAGTGAGCAAATATAAAGGCTTTCACTTGCAAAAAACAAGCGTTTGTGAAAAAAGGTGAATTACGCTCGGATTGTCCGATAAATTATGCCCTGGAATTTTTAGGTGATAAATGGTCTTTATTGATTATTCGCGACCTCGTTTTCGAAGGCAAGCAGTTTTACAAGGAGTTCTTGAAATCCAAAGAAGGCATAGCCACAAATATTCTTTCCGATCGATTAAAGCGTTTGGAGCAATTGGGAGTTGTTGAAAGTGAGGTGTATGAGAAACAACGAACCCAAAAGGTTTATGCCCTTAGCGATAAGGGTTTGGATCTTATCCCGGTTTTGATTGAGTTAATTATTTGGTCGAGCAAGCACAAAGATGGCTTGGCTGTAGAGCCCCAACTTTTACAGCAGCTCCAGGAAAACAAAATCCAACTTATCCAAAATGTTAGAACGAAACTCCTAAAAAGAGGGACCGAATAGTAGTTTTAGATTTGACTATGACCTTCTAGCAATAGGGTAACTTTATCCTTAAAGTTTTGGTGTTCAGTTTATTTACATCAATTTACCTTCTTTTTACAGTCCTTTAAACTTAAGTTTGATGCTTATCCTGAGCTTAGCCAAAATGAAAATTATGACACATCGATTAACAAGTACAGCCCTGGCATTTATGCTTTTGATTTTTACATCATGCAGCGCCCAGGAAATGGAAAAAGAACTTAAAGATGAGGCTGAGGTAACAGTTCCCCAGGCGAGTAAGGTAAAAGAACCACATCGTTACGGAGGCTGGTATTGCCCCGATAATTTTGGTTTTGAACCCGTAAATATTCAGGAGCTCGATCAGGTGCCGGTGGTGACGGATCGTTTACCAACGGAGGAGGAGTTGCAAAGCAATCAATCCCTAATAAATGTGGACACGGAAAAGTATCCCGATGCCCGTGCACTGGATATGGACCTGCCTCGAGCGGCGCGAATTTATAATCAGTCCAATGGCCTACAAGAACTAATAATTGTTATTCAAGCCATAGTTGTTCAGGGGGATACGGTATTAGGTTATCGCTTTCCTAATGGCGGAAATGGCTCGGCTTGGCTTAGCGAAGTAAACTTTCTTAGTTCGGAGGAAATTGCAGAAATGGGCTCTCAACCTTATTATTTCTCAAAGCTTAAGATTAAAGCTAGCAAGGAAGAAATTTGGAAGGCCATGACTCAATCGGATTACGCCAAAGTATTGGGCGAAAAATTCGATGAACAGGATTTCTTTAGCAGTGAATGGGCCAATGAATCTCGGGTTCAGCTAAAGCGATCTTCCGCAGAAGAGGAGGCCAACGGCTTTATTGGTATGCATTACGGTAACTTCTACCTGCATATCGATTATACCAGAGCAGGTTTTCACTATTCGGAGAAAATACTAATGATAGAAAATCACGAGGAACAAAGCACAGAATTGATATTCGCCAATGGTCCTTATCCCGGCGATTATGAGGCAGCTCGCAGCAAATGGGACGCTTGGATGGCCGAAGTAAAAGAAGCCAGCGAAAAGAGCTAAGTCAAGTTTATAGACCTTATTCCAATTTCAATTTGATCGGAACCGTGTAGGGCACGGCCACAAATTTCCCTTGCAGCTTTGCGGGTATCCAACGATCTAGACTGTGGATTACTCGCAAAGCTTCATCATTAAAAACCGGATGGTCCGAGTGCTGCACTTTGGCCGCTTCCACCCAGCCTTCTTTATTAATGGTAAAACTTAGGTAAACTCGTCCCTGAATGCCATCAGCCTTAGCTTGGGCAGGATATTGATAGTTTTTAGAAATATGCTGCAAAATGCCTTGCACACCATTAGGGTATAGCGGCGATTGATCCATTATCTCTTTATAGTTCTGTAACTGCTCATCGCTTATTACCGCTTGGTAATTATTGGCCTCAATGAAGAACTTTGATGGCCAGCCTTTTTGAAATAGACTGCAAGCCATTGCTAAGAACAGTAGACTAAAAACAAAATACCTCTTTAAATAAAACCGCGTTCTTCTTTTCATAAAGAGCAAAGCTAAGCAGCTTCATAGGTTTAGAGCAAGAATTAAACTGAGCGGATTGACGCTGAAATAGCGGAGCTCCATTGATTCGAGATAAACGCTTACATTCGGATAACAAATAGAGAAGGTTTAATTTTTTTAGAATTGGACCATCTCATTTTTACCTGAATACCTATGGCCCGCAACTCCCGTCAGAGTGAAAAACTCATAAAAGATTTTGAAAAGGAAAAGTCCATTGAAGAATATGCTCGACAAATAGCGCCGCTCCCGGCATCGGAAATAAAAAAACTGCCCCAAGAAAAGTACAATACAGAAGCCAGTGAAGAAGGGTATTTAGCCCGATTGGCCTTTCTAAACAAGCGTGGACTTGAAACCGATAAAATAGCGGGTAAAGGCGAATTTCATCAGGCGAAAGCCTACCAAGGAAATATTGAGAACTTCATTGGCATGGCCCAGGTTCCTATTGGATTGGCAGGTCCCATTAATATTAGAGGAACCAAAGCAATTGGCGACTTTTATGTGCCCCTAGCGAGCAGCGAAGGTGCCCTAGTGGCTTCCTATAATCGCGGTATGAAAGCCTGTAGGCAGAGCGGAGGGATTACCACAGTTTGCCTAAGTGAGGGCGTTCAACGCTGTCCTTTATTTAAATTTAGAAGCATTGGCGAGGTAGGTCTTTTTGTAAAATGGACCCAAGCCCAACAGCCCCTTTTCGAGAAAATTGTAGCCGAAACAAGTCGTTACGCCAAATTGCAAGAAATGGCCCCAACCATAGAGGGAAACACGGTAATATTAACTTTTGAATATACCACCGGGGAGGCGGCAGGCCAGAATATGGTTACCATTTGCACCGACCAAATTTGCCAGTACATGATGAAAGAGTCGCCGGTAAAACCTCAAGAATGGTGTATTGAAAGCAATTTTTCGGGCGACAAAAAAGCAACCGCCGTATCCTTTGGCAATGTGCGAGGGAAAAAGGTGAGTGCCGAAATCCGCATTCCCAAGGAGATTTGTGAAAACACTCTAAAATCGAGCCCTCAATTAATCGCCAATTATTGGCAATCGTCCACCTTAGCCGCCATTCAAAGCGGAAGTATTGGCGCTCAAGGACATGTGGCAAACGGCCTAACCGCCTTGTTTTTAGCCTGTGGCCAAGATGTTGCCTGTATTTCAGAATCTTCCATTGGGCTCACCCGTATGCAGTTAACCGAAAGTGGCGACCTCTATGTAGCGGTAACCTTGCCTTCTTTAATTGTGGGCACGGTTGGCGGAGGTACGGGCTTACCAACCCAAAAGGAGTGTTTAAATATGCTGGGCTGTACTGGCCCGGGTAGCGCTCGGAAATTTGCGGAAATCTGTTGTGCGGTGGCGCTTAGCGGGGAGATTTCTATCGCGGCCGCTATGTCAGCAAATCACTTTACCCAAGCGCATCAAAACTTGGGTAGAAAAGCATAAGCCATGGACGAAAAGCAATTGCCTTTTTTAAAGCGTTTTTGGATTTATCAGAAAGAGCGTTTTCCGTTTTTTGCCCACGGTTTAATGATTGCTGCTTTTACCTTTTCCGCTGTTTCCTATTCCAGAATTTGCCGCGGGAAAACGGGTTTTATTCCATGGTCCGACTTTGCAATAGGCATCCTGGCGACGGTAAGTCTATTTTTCTTAGTTCGCATTTTTGATGAGTTTAAGGATCGGGAAGATGATGCCCGTTTTCGAAAGTATTTGCCAGTGCCGCGAGGCCTCATTAGCTTAAAGGAATTAAAGTGGATTGGCATTTTACTGGGATTGGTTCAGATAAGCACCATTGTAATTTTTCAAAGGGAAATGCTGCTCCTCTATTTAATAGTGCTGGCCTATTTAGTTTTGATGGGATTTGAGTTTTTTGTTCCTAAATGGTTAAAAGCTCGGCAGCTCCTGTACATCACTTCTCACATGTTTATTATTCCTTTAATAGACATTTATGCCAGTGGCCTGGATTGGAAATTAGAAGGAAGTTCCGCCCATTGGGGCCTGGCTTGGTTTTTTGCCGTAAGCTATATGAATGGCCTTGTTCTGGAGTTTGGTCGCAAGCTACGCAGCCCCGAAATGGAAGAAGATGGAGTAATTTCTTATACCGGTTTATACGGTACCAAAGGCGGAGTAATCGCCTGGATCGTATTGATGTTTATCACCATGCTCCTGGCCATGGGCGCTGCTTGGTATGCCGATTATAGCTATTGGGCCTATATCATTTTCGGCGGCTTTTTTATTATTTGTGCCTTGCCAGGATTTCAGTTTTTAGTTAATGTGACGGCCAAGGGCGCCAAGAGGATGGAGTACGCTTCCGCACTTTGGACTGCCTTAATGTACCTGGCCTTGGGCGGCATACCAATGCTAATATCCTTTTGGCAATGAGGCTAATAAGTTCAAAGGACAATCAGCTCTCAGCGGAGGGCATCGGCGGCAAGGCCAAAAACCTCTTTAAACTGCAGGAGCTTGGCTTCAGGGTTCCTAACTGGCTGGTAATTCCACAGGAACTTATGCTGGAGCAGATGCCAGCTTCTCTAAATGATAAGCAGCAGCAGGAACTTATTGATGCCTTAGAGGTGCCTACAATCATAATGGAGGAAATTGAATCTTTTTTTGGTTCCAATTTCGAGCAACAAAGCTATGCCGTGCGCTCTTCTGCCATGGATGAAGATGGAAAAGAATTCTCCTTCGCCGGGCAGTTCGAATCCTATCTTCATGTTTCAGCCCAGGACCTGGTAGCTAAGATTAAAGCCGTCTGGAAATCGGCCGCCTCCGAAAGGGTACAGCATTACCGCAAGACCAACAATTTGGATTTGCATTTCGGTATTGCGGTGATCATTCAAGAAATGGTGTCCTCAGAAGTAGCCGGCGTTGCTTTTGGTGCCGATCCCATAAATGGGGCTAGGGATACAAAGCTTATCTCCGCCGTGTATGGCTTAGGCGAAGGCTTGGTTTCTGGCGATCTAAATGCCGATACTTTCCGCTGGACTGCGGGAAGCTATAGCAGTGAATTGGCCTTAAAGGAACATCAATATGTTCAAGATCTAGAAAATGGCGGCTGTCATAAAATTGCAGTTCCTGCCCATCAACAAAATAAAGCCAGTCTTGACGCTGCTCAAATTGCCGAAATTGTTGCCGGCTTAGCATTATTAGAAGAAAAGTTAGGCCTGCCACAGGATATTGAGTTCGCCTATGCCAATGGACAATTTTACCTAACCCAAACCCGACCGATCACCAGTTTAAAACAAGAGTCAAAAGGGGATTATATCCTTTGGGATAATAGCAATATTATTGAGTCTTACCCGGGTATTACGACCCCTTTAACCTTCAGTTTTATTCGCCAGATGTATGAAATGGTTTATCGCCAATTTGTACAGTTAATGGGAGTGAGGGCGAAAGATGTAAACCGAAATGCAGCGGTTTTCGAAAACACCTTAGGGCTGGTTCGTGGCCGAGTGTATTACAATCTCCTAAACTGGTATAAAATGCTAGCGATGTTACCGGGCTACACCTTAAATGCCGAGAATATGGAGCGCATGATGGGGGTTAAAGAGCGTTTTGATTTAGGGGATGAGTATAAGATGAGCAAGGGCCTTGCAAGTTTGCGAATCCTCTTTATGCTTTTAAAAATGCTGCTTATTCATTTCCAACTTCCTGCCAAGAGAAGGAAATTTCAGGCCCACCTCAATCGCGTAATGAGCAGCTATCAACAGCTAGACTTTTCAGGCTTAAAGCCGAAGAAGATAATTGAACATTACAATGCTTTTGAAAAATCTTTACTCCTGGAGTGGAAGGCTCCTTTAATCAATGATTTCTTTGCCATGATATGGTTTGGCATGCTGGAAAAACAAAGCCAGAAACTTTGTCCAGATAGCCCCAACCTTCACAATGATCTGCTTTGCGGCAGTCAGGATATAATCTCGGTAGAACCCATACATCGCAGTATGGCTATAGCGGGGAAGGTGGCCAAAAATGAGGCGCTTAAAAAACTGTTTTTAGAAAAAGAGGCCTTGAATATTTGGTCCCTGCTCGATCAAGGCCATTACCCCGAGATAAAAGAAGACTTTGATGCATACATCGCCAAATTTGGCGATCGATGTGTGGGTGAATTGAAATTGGAAAGCAAGGCCTATGCTCAGCATCCGGAGCTTTTCGTGAAGCTTATAAAATCTTATGTCCAGCAGGGAATAAGCCAGCGTTTTACCAAGGCTGGATTGGAAGATGAATTAAGGGAAGCGGCCGAAAAGAAAATTGCTGATAAGCTGAGGAATAGGCCTTTTAAGAAATGGTGGTTTCAGCTGGTGCTTCGAAAAACGAGAGACCTGGTAAGTAATCGCGAGAACTTGCGCTTTGAGCGTACCCGAGGCTTTGGTATGGTGCGGCACATGTTTTTAGCTCTTGGTGAAAGGTGGTTTCAAGAAGGACATTTAAAGCAGCCTCGCGATATGTTTTATCTGGAGTTGGAAGAGATAAAGCAATTGGAGAATGAATCATGGAACGAGCAACTAAAGGCTAGGATAGCAGAACGCAAATTGGAGTTTAGTCAGTTTGCACAGCAGCCTCTTCCCCAGGAGCGATTTTACACCTATGGCTATGAATTTAAAGATGAGTATATCTATAGCCTCGAGAAATTAGAAGGAGCCGAGGATCATTTGGAAGGCATTGGCTGCTGTCCGGGTATTGTACAGGGCAAGGTGAGAGTAGTGCATGATCCCAATGAAATTGACTCCCTTAATGGCGATATCCTTTTAACGACAAGCACCGATCCCGGATGGGTAACCCTTTTTCCTACTGCATCTGCGATTATTGTAGAACGTGGCAGTTTACTCAGTCATTCGGCCATCGTTTCCCGTGAAATGGGAATACCCTGCATTGTAAGCGTTAAAGGTCTTTTGCGGACCTTAAAAACTGGCGATCAAATAATGATGGATGGGAGTACGGGGCAAATAAAATTAATCGATAATGGCTGAACAGCTAAAAGATGTTTCCCATGATTACATCCGTTATGCGAATTGCTGGGAGGATGCGGATCTATTGCTAGAAGCTTTGGAGCCTAAAGCAGGCGATCGAATTCTTTCCATTGCCTCGGCGGGTGACAATAGCTTTTCACTTTTAGGTGGCAGTCCTGATCTAGTGGTGGCGGTGGACATAAACCCCGTTCAGCTGAACCTTGTCGCCTTAAAAAAAGCGGCATTTCAACATTTGAACCATCAGGACTTTTTGGCCTTCCTTGGCTTTAAAGCGCATGCCAATAGAATGGAACTTTTTAATCGTTTAAAAGAAGGTTTAAGTCCAAGCGCCCTTAAGTTTTGGGAGCAAAGAAGCTCCGAAATAGAGGCGGGAATTATCCATGCGGGCAAGTTTGAAAAGTATTTCCAATTATTTAGAAAACGAATGCTACCCCTGCTTCATAGCAAGGCGAGGATTTCTGCACTTTTTGTAAAGAAGGAGGCCGGCGCCCAAAAGGAGTTTTGCGAAAAGCAATGGTTTAATTGGCGTTGGAAAATGGCCTTTAAAATTTTCTTTAGTCGTTGGTCCATGGGGCGCCTTGGGCGCGATCCTAAATTTTTAAATGAGGTGAAAGTCTCGGTTTCCACATTTATATTAGAGCAGGCTAAAAAGCACCTGAGCAGTGTTTATTGCCAGGAAAATTACTTCTTACACTATATTTTAAAAGGAGATTTTGGATCGATGCTCCCGCACTATGCCCGAGCGGAAAACTTTCAAATTATAAAGTCCAATTTGGATCGTCTCATCATTTTTCAAGGATTGGCGGAAGACGCCTTTAAAGAATACCAGGGCTTTAATAAATTCAACCTTTCAAATATTTATGAATATATGGAGCTCGATTTATTTGATGAGGTGAGTAGGAATATACTGAACAACAGTGATCCAAAGTCCAGATTTGCCTATTGGAATTTGATGGTGCCTCGTAAAATGCATCATCAGCATAAAGCTTTAATGGCCGATGCCAAATATGGTATTTGCTTGGAACGAGATAAAGGTTTTTTTTACCGAGATTTTAATCTAAGCATCAGAGTTGACGGATAATTTGCTTCATACTATAGGACTGGCAATAGCCTATTTACTGCTTTTTTCCAGTGCGGAATTCATCTACCATCGCTGGAAGGTGAAGGCGGAGTTTAGCCGGAAATATGTACACATTATAACCGGCATATTGGCCTTGAGCTTTCCCGTTTTAATTACTAATCACTGGTTGGTTTTACTATTATGTGCCAGTTTTTTTGTGATCTTAATTTTAACAATTTCTTCCCCTTACCTGCGCTCCATACATGGGGTGGAGCGAAAAACCAGCGGCAGTATTTTGTACCCTATTATCGTTTATGCCTGCTATTTGTCGCAAGCGCATTTTGGCCTCCTGGTATTTTATTACCTGCCTATTTTAATTCTCGCCATTAGCGATCCTTTTGCTGCTTTTGTAGGCAAATCAAAGCCTTATGGAAGCTATACGGTTTTTGGAATGTCTAAAACCATTAGTGGTTCATTGGCCTTTTTCGTTAGCGCCTTGGCTCTCTGTTTAGGGCTATTTATGGGCTTGGAAAACACACCGATTTCAGAGGCTTTACTTTTAGGCGCAATCCTGGCATTGGCCTGCACTTTGGCGGAAGCGATAAGCCATAGGGGTTTTGATAATTTAACCATTCCCGCTACCGCCACCCTGGTTTTAGTAGTCCACCATTTAATGTTTTAAGATGGAGACTTGGAGCTTAATTCGCATGCAGCCTGGAGATTCAAACTATCATTTGTTTGCTGATTTGCCAATCCGCCTTTATCCTAAAAGCAGTGATCGCTTTAAGGCCGGCCATGAGCCACAAGCAGAATTTTTAGAGGCTTGCTATGTACTTTTGAAAGATACGATTCCAGTGGGTCGATTTGCCTTTTACGAGAACCCCGATCTCTTTTATGAAGCTCAGTCTGCCGCTTGTATCGGTAGCTATGAATGTATTGATGAAGAGGAAGTGAGTAGCGAGCTTTTAGGACGGGCCATTGCCCTAGCACGCGCTAAAAACTACCGCTTCTTAATTGGTCCAATGGAAGGCTCTACCTGGAATTCGTATCGCTTTAGCCTCAACAATGATGCGCCGAATTTTTTCATGGAGCCTTATCATCACCTGTATTATAACCAACAGTTTCAAGCGGCAGGATTTAAAGTTGTGGCTTCCTATTTCTCTAGTTTGGTTCAAGATATCCCGAGCTCCGAAACTCGGCTTCAAAATCTAAAACTAAGGTTCGAAGGCCTAGGTGCGCGATTTAGGCCTATGAACCCACAGCGCTTTGAACAGGATTTGGAGGCTATTGCCCGATTAAGTTTAGATGGTTTTGCAGGGAATTTTTTATACACGCCCATTAGCGTCGAGGATTTTGTGAAACGCTATTCCAGGCTAAAGGATTTTTTAGATCCTTCCTTAGTTTACCTGGCGGAGGATCAGTCGGGAGCGCTTCAGGCTTTTATTTTTGGGCTAAAGGATTATTTCGATCCCAAGGGAGAAAGCTTAATCATTAAATCCATGGCGCGCAAAAGGAATACGCCCTTTAAGGGTGTAGGAAGATACCTAGCTTTAAAGCTGATGATGGAAGCGAAAAATCAATCTTATCAAAAGGTAATCCATGCCTTAATGATTGAAGAGAATGCTTCGCGACAAATCTCCAAGAAAACCAATGGTAAAGCTTATAAGGCTTATCAGCTATATGGCCTGCCCTTATGAATATCACCGAATTATTTCTAACCGCCGCTAAAAGCTACCCTGATAAACCCGCGATTATTAGCGACAATGCGGAAATAAGCTACGCCCAATTAGAGGCTGAGGTTCAGCAAACAGCCGCTTATTTTCAAGCTAAAGGATTAAAGGCGGGCGATCGAGTTTTGGTTTTTGTGCCAATGAGCATAGACCTTTATAGAATTGTATTGGCCCTTTTTTATTCTGGCGCTACAGCGGTTTTTTTAGATGAGTGGGTTAGTGTTGAACGACTTAAAGTTTGCTGTCGACTGGCCGATTGTAAGGCTTTTATTGGCGTTCCCAAAGCGCGAATTTTTGGTTGGTTTTTAAAGGATATACGCCGGATACCCTTAAAGCTCGCTTTAAAAGGAAAGTTGAAAACTTCCGCCCCAATGCAGGACCTTGATGAAGAGGCCTCAGCGCTTATAACCTTTACAACTGGTAGCAGCGGAACACCCAAGGCGGCCGATCGCAGTCATGCTTTTTTACAACATCAGTTTGATGCGCTTAAATTGGAAATTGACCCCAAAGTGGAAGACGTAGATATGCCCGTTTTACCGATAGTGCTTTTTATGAATTTGGGGATGGGCTGCACCTCGGTCATCGCTAAGTTTAATGCGAAAAAGGTGGAGCAGCTAAATGGGCAGGTTATTCAAGCCCAAATTGAAAGGCATGAGGTCAATCGAATTACCGCCTCGCCTTTTTTTATCAAACGATTGGCAGACTCTGCCCTTAGGTCTAGGCACAACTATAAGTCTGTAAAGAAAGTGTTTACCGGTGGCGCCCCTGTTTTTCCTAGCGAAGCGCAGCTCTACCAAAAGGCCTTTCCCAATGCGGCAATCAATATTGTATATGGCTCCACCGAAGCGGAACCAATTAGCTCCATCAGCGCAAGCGAATTAGCCCAAAGCCCGGCCAACTTGCCGCATGGTTTACCGGTTGGTCAGCCTTTTTCAAAAACGGAATTGCGAATTATTGATATCAGTGGGGAAGCTATTTCCGTGGCGAGTGAAAATGAATTAGAGCAATTGGAAGTTGCGGAAGGGGAAATTGGGGAAATCATTGTGGCGGGCGATCATGTTTTAAAGTCATATTTCCAAAATGAGGCGGCCTATAAGCGAAATAAAATAAAGACCAATACTAAACTTTGGCATCGCACGGGGGATAGTGGTCGCGTAGTAAATAGTAGACTTTACCTGACCGGTCCTTGTAAGGAGTTAATCCCTTTGGACAAATCCTATATATCTACTTTTCTGATTGAATATCAGCTCCAGCAAATTCCCGGAATAGCTAGGGGAACTTTACTTTGGCATCAGCAGCAGAAGGTGCTCCTACTTGAAACGAAATTAAGGGAGGCTCAGCTCCAAGCGGCTTTAAAAGACCTAGATTATGATCGGTTTAAATCGCTAGGGAAATTACCGCGCGACCCGAGGCATAATTCAAAAATCGACTATGCTAAGTTGCGGGCAATGCTGGATTAGAATTTTAAATTGCGGCAAGCTTTAGCATTCTAAAGAAATCCTCTTATTAATTTAAATAGCAACCTATTTCTAAGCCAATTCCAATTTTGAAAGCCCTCTTACTATTTTTCTGCTTGGCGCTGATGGGATCCTGCTCTTCAACAAAGAATCTGGAGCGGGACCAGGTGCTGGGTCGGTATTGCTACAATAGCATTTATGGCAATGGTTCAACCATGCATTTGCGGGCCGATCATACTTTTGAATTTAAATGGTTTGAAGGCCTAAACGCTGGAACCACCTTGGGGACTTGGGAGCGAAAAACGGATAAAATCATTTTAAACAGTCGAATGCAATCCAGCGAGGAACCGCATGAATTTGAAATAATTCAACTAGAACGTGGAGAAGGGGATAGCCTTGTAATCCAATTAATTGATACGGAAGAGGAAACTATTCCATTCGCTAATTGCATGTTAATGCGCGATAGTCTTTTAGCCGGACAAAGTACCGATCTCGATGGAAAGGCTGTTTTACCACGGCTGGATGCCGATAGCCTTATTATTTCCTATTTGGGCTATAAAACCATTCGTTGTAAGCACGAGCCTTCGGTTTCCAGCTACGTGTTTAAAATGCAGGCTTCTAATTATTACTATCAGTATTTTACCGATGCGGAATGGGAATTTAAAAAGGGCCGACTTTACGATCCTTCAATTAAAAAGACCAAACATCAAAAGCAGAACTATTATAGCAGGTGCGAGTAAATCGCTACCTCCTTATAGCCGTCCTAATCCTTCTTTATATGCAGTTTTTGGCTGGCTAAGCTATTTGTTCCTTTTAGCTGCATAATATACACACCCGCTTTTAGTGTGCTTAAATCCAGTTGGGACTGACCGTTTAATTCAAGCGCGCCGCTTAGTAGAATCCCACCACTTAAATCGTGAATAAAGTAAGCGTCAAATTGACCTGGTTGGGCTTCAATTTTTACACTTCCTAGCGCAGGGTTTGGATAAAGACTAAAGCTACTGATGTTTTCCGTGAGGCCCACATTGCTGATGACCATACAAGCAGAAGTGTCAATGCAATTATTTAATCGAACTTCTACCGCATAAGTCCCATTTTGCACAAAGGTGAATTGCTTGCCAACCGCCCCATTAATCTTCGCATAGTTATTGGCACAATTAAGCCATTGGAATTGTGCGGCGGTATCACTTTCATTAGCTTCCAGCTGATTAGCAGCAATTCTACTGGCTGAGGAATCTAAGTTCGTCACCGTAAGGTTGAGGTCCATAATGGTATCGCAGCCCGCTTGCGGACGAATGGTGTCGGTGTAAAAACCACTAGTGGAATAGCTTTGTCCGTTCGGGGCCAAATAAGGACCGCAGGAATTAATATTGAGAGTTAAATTTAAAATTCCCTGCAAGGGCGAGCTCACAAAATTGGAGCTCGATCCGCTTAAAGCGAAATTACTGAGGGTGCCATTGATATTACCGGTCCCATCGCTTAAGCTGCTAATAGCGCTGTTGTTCCCACTTGCAGTACCTTGATTAAAATCATAACTCAAAACCAGGGTGCTATCGTTTAAATCTGGTCCACAAGCATTGTAAAGGCTACTCACATCGCTGGCACTTAAAGCACGTTTCCAAAGTCCGAGGTCATCTATTCTGCCATCGAAGTAAAAGTTATTTCCCGTAAAAGGGGTAAAGCCAATATTAAAAGCTTCGGTGCTGCTGCTGATAGTGCCAGTGGCGGGAGTAGAGGCGGCAAAGGCTCCATCGTGGTAAAGAATTAAAGTGCTGCCATTATAGCTTAGCACCAGGTGATTCCAGGCATTTAGGTTTAAACCGCCATTATAGGTAATGGTGTAATTGGTGCCGCCGCTGTTGCGGATGCGCGCTTCCACATTATTACTACCTAATTGTAAGATGTAGAAATCGGCATTAGCATCATTCCTAAAACCGGCATAGCCATCAAAATTTGGCCAGCCAGTGCTGTTGGTGGTGGGGTATACCCAAAAGCCCATGCTCATACTGCTGCTATTTGCAATTAAGGCGGAGGCATTGGCTACAGTAACCTGATCATCGCTGCCATCAAAGTCTAAGGCGTTTTGGGCCAGGGACAAAAAAGGCATAAGGAGCAAACAAAGGAGGCTAAGGGATTGGGAAAAGTGTTTTAAAATCATCTTAAGTAAATGAATACCAAATGGTTTTTGATTAAGATTGGAAAGTACTAAAAGCAGCAAGATTAAATGCAGCGCGATTCACTTTTAGCTAAATTCGTTAATAAATCTCATTTAATGCCTCATCGAAAATCCAGGAGAATGTCGGCCAGTTCCGCTTACATTGGAGCGGGAAATAATACTTCCGACTTTAATAAGAAGGCAAGAAAACCTTGGGATAAACTGCCGGAGCGATTTTTGGATAAAAGCAAATCGAAACAGCAGCTGAAGCAGAAAGAATTTTCTGAGGCCGATCGTAAAGCGCTTAAAGAACGCCTCGTGCAAGAGCAAAAAGAGGCAAGAAAGAAGGTGGTCATTCGTTTGGGTATAGCATTAATTATAGGCTTAATTTTAATACCCCTTTTAATCTGGCTGATTAGCTTGCTCTTTAATTAATGGATTAAAATTCTCCTTTTTCATGAAAAGCATTGGAGCTAGGACCTGGTTTATTATAGATGCCTTTGGCGCGGCGCTATCTGCAATTATGCTGGGGCTGATTCTCCCGCATTATCAGAGCTTTTTAGCGATTCCCAATGGCATTTTAGAAATCTTGGTGCTACCGCCGATTTTATTTCTCTTATTCGATTTAGCTGTTTTATTTCTCAAGCCAAATCAATTAAAGCCCTACTTATTTGTTATTGCCCTTTTCAATGCTGCCTATGTCCTTTTATCACTAATCCTATTGGGGCTGCATGCTGCTGATATCCAGCTCTTCGCTTTCCTTTATTTCGCTGGGGAATTGCTCATTGTTGGCTGGATGGCTTATCAAGAAATGACATCCGCCAAGCGCTTAGGCTAAAAAATTTGAGGAATTCACATCTTCCAGCCCTTTGGGCTATGACTCTACGCTAGAAGCCTGTATTTTCGCGCTATTATAGCTGCAATAATGGATTACAAGTTTTCTGAAATCGAACAAAAATGGCAAGCTTTCTGGGCCAACCAAAAGACTTTTGCCGCCGAGGAGCAAAGTGATAAACCAAAGTATTATGTTTTGGACATGTTCCCCTATCCTTCAGGTGCAGGCCTGCATGTGGGGCATCCACTAGGTTATATTGCTTCCGATATTGTTAGCAGGTATAAAAGGCATCAAGGCTTTAATGTCTTGCACCCCATGGGTTACGATTCTTTCGGATTACCGGCGGAACAGTATGCTATTCAAACCGGTCAACATCCAGCCTTAACTACCGAACAGAATATAAAGCGCTACCGTCAGCAGCTCGATCGAATTGGTTTTTCTTTCGATTGGGATCGTGAGGTACGCACTTCTGATCCTAATTTTTACCGCTGGACCCAATGGATATTCTTGCAATTGTTTGATTCCTGGTACGATTATGATGTGGAGCAAGCAAAATCTATTGAGGAGCTTATATGGTATTTTCACAAGCATGGATCCGATGGCCTAAACGCTGCTTGCGGTGAAGATTTACATTTTACCCCCGAAGAGTGGGAGGGATATGATGCTGCTACCCAGGAACAAATTTTACAGAATTACCGATTGGCTTATCGCAGTGAAAGCACGGTAAACTGGTGTCCCGCCTTGGGTACCGTTTTAGCTAATGATGAGGTAAAGGACGGCTTAAGTGAACGTGGCGGTCATCCAGTGGTGCAAAAGAAAATGATGCAATGGAGCATGCGCATTACGGCCTATGCCGATCGCCTCTTAGCGGGATTGGATCATATTGATTGGTCGGACTCCCTAAAGGAATCACAGCGAAATTGGATTGGAAAATCGCAAGGTGCTAGCGTGAACTTTAGTTTGGAAGGGCGACAGGATAAAATTGAAGTATTTACCACCCGCCCCGATACCATTTTCGGAGTGAGCTTTATGGTATTGGCGCCAGAGCACTATTTAGTGGATGAACTAACTACCGCAGATCAGGCGGAAGCCGTAAAAGCCTACCAAGAGGCCGCGGCTAAAAAAAGTGAAAGAGATCGTATGACCGATGTGAAAACGGTAAGCGGTGCTTTTACTGGAGCCTATGCCAAGCATCCTTTTAGCGGTGCGGATATCCCAATTTGGATTGCCGATTATGTGTTAGCGGGTTACGGAACCGGAGCAGTAATGGCCGTTCCTGGCCATGATAGTCGGGATTGGGCCTTTGCCAAGCATTTTGATTTACCAATTGTAGAAGTGGTAAGTGGCGGCAATGTTAATGAAGCCAGTTTTGATGCCAAGGAGGGTAAATTGGTGAATAGCGATTTTTTAAATGGTTTAGAGGTTTCTGAAGCGATTGCCAAAGCGATTGCCGCGATTGCTGAAAAAGAGATTGGTGAGGCTCAGGTTAATTTCCGTTTACGGGATGCAGTATTTGGTCGCCAACGCTATTGGGGAGAACCCATACCCATCTATTATGTAGATGGCTTACCGCGCCGCGTAAAGGAGGAGCATCTGCCTTTGGAATTACCAGCAGTAGATAAATTTTTACCTACCGAGGATGGGGAACCACCTTTGGCTAGAGCTGCGAAATGGAGCTATCACCCCGATAAAGGCGTGGTAGAAACCAGCGAAGGCTATCCATTGGAAACGACCACTATGCCAGGCTGGGCCGGCAGTAGCTGGTACGATTTGCGCTATATGGATGCCCAGAATGATACCACTCTAGTCGCCAAGGATAAAACCGACTATTGGCAAAATGTAGATCTCTACATCGGTGGTTCGGAACATGCCACCGGACATTTATTATACACGCGCTTTTGGCATAAATTCTTAGTGGATAAAGCTTATATAGATAATGAAGAGCCCTTTAAGAAGTTGATAAATCAAGGGATGATTTTAGGCGAATCCGCTTTTATTCATCGTGTTGATGGCAGCCAAAAATTTGTTTCGGCAGAAAAGGCCAAAGATTTTAAAACCACCATGGTTCACGTAGACGTTAGTTTCGTGAATGCTTCAGATGAACTGGATATCGAAGCTTTTAAAAAGTGGCGCGACGATTTAAAAGACGCGGAGATGATTCACGAGGGGGCCTTTAAGGTAAGCCGGGAAGTGGAGAAAATGTCGAAGTCGAAATTTAATGTGGTTAACCCCGATGACATTATCGAGCAGTATGGTGCCGACACCTTAAGGATGTATGAAATGTTTTTAGGGCCCTTGGAGCAAAGCAAGCCCTGGAATACGGCGGGGATTAGTGGCGTTCATAATTTCTTGAAAAAGCTGTGGCGCTTGTATCATCAAGGTGGAGCCTGGAAGGTGAATGCCGATAAGGCCAATGAAAAGGAGTTGAAAACCTTGCATACCCTTATTAAAAAGATCAACGAAGACATTAGTAATTTCAGTTTCAATACTTCCATTAGCGCCTTTATGATTGCGGTTAATGAGCTTCACGATCAGAAGTGTTCCAAGCAGTCTATTTTGGAGGTTTTACCGATTTTAATATCTCCTTTTGCTCCCCATATTGCTGAGGAGCTTTGGGATAAATTAGGTAATGTGGGATCTATTTCTGAAGCAGCCTTTCCAAGCCATGAAGAGAAATTCTTGGTGGAAAGTAGTGTGAATTACCCCATTTCATTTAATGGAAAAATGCGCTTTACGCTTAGCCTTCCGGCGGATATGCCAAAGGACGAAGTAGAGAAAACGGTGATGGCCGAGGCCAAGACTATTCAGTATTTAGATGGTAAATCGCCGAAGAAGGTAATTGTGGTTCTTGGTCGGATTGTAAACATAGTATTGTAGAAAGCTAAAATCTTCGCTTACCTTTACAGGGCATGAAGCCCGAACCACCCAGCATATTGCCCCGGCGCAAGGAGAAAGAAAAAAAGCGCTTCCTGATACAGGATGCCTTTTCCTACCTCTTTAAATCGGCGGGCCTTATAGTTTGGTTTGTCATCTTTGGTTTGGCCCTTTTGGAGATTAAGCAATACTATCACATCGATCTCATTCCCGGTTACGATAGTGCCGTTGATGATGTTTATGGAGCCATCCGCGGTTTCCTCTCCGAATTGATTGGTTTTTAATATCATTTTTGCTTTGGCATTACGTTTGCCTTGATAATGGAAAGAGATCAGCCATGAAGAATATATTTATTGCCGTTTTAGGCTTTTTGCCCCTCTATTATTCCTCCGGTCCCCTTAAAAGTGAAAGGGCCTCCAATCCCGAGCGAATTGAAAACTTACGCAACCTCAAACAATCGGCCTTTAAGCCAGGTGAGCTTTTAGAATACCGAATTCGTTACGGACTTATTGAAGCTGGCAAAGCCGAACTCGAAGTAAAGGAAATTGTAAACCGTTCTGGCAGACCCAGCTACCACGTAGTGGGCACAGGCCGTACTTTAGGAATGACCGAGTGGTTTTTTAAAACCCGCGACCGATATGAGAGTTTTATTGATACCGAAGCAATGGTGCCCTGGGAGTTTATCCGCGATGTGGATGAAGGGGGACATAAAATTAACCGCCACCTCATTTTTGATCAATACCAACAAACCGTTCGAGATTTAAAAGCTCCAAAAAAGGGAACTTTTAAATATGAGGCTTACGCCCAAGATATGATCAGCGCCTTTTACTATGCCCGTTCCTGGGATGCTAGTAAATTAAAGAAGGGTGACGAAATAAGCTTTACGATGTTTTTAGATCATGAGCAATTTCCTTTTAAGCTGGTGATTTTGGGGCGCAAGGAAATAGAGACCGACTGGGGTAAAATCCGCTGTTTAGCCCTCAAGCCCAAGTTGCAAGAGGGAAGGGTCTTTGATGAAGAGGAAGGAATGATTATTTATGTAAGTGATGATGCGAATAAAGTGCCGGTGCTCATTGAGTCTTCGCTCTTTATTGGATCCGTTCGGGTAGAGCTAACAAACTTTAAAGGTCTGCGCCATAAATTGAGTTTTAAATAGGCATTTGTCTTAGCTTTACAGAGCTAAATCTCTCAATCATGTCGCACGACGTTAACCTTAGCCCCGAAATCCAAGATCGACTGAATCGTTTGGCCGAAAAGTACCAAGCTAGTGGTCAGGAATTATTGGATTTTTTGGATGGCTTACTTTACCAAGATTATAATACCTATTGGGATTATATTCACCTCGATACTCTACTGAGCTTACAAACGCCAATTACTGATATTCCCGATGAAGAGATCTTCATCATGTATCATCAAATCACTGAGCTTTATTTTAAATTAAGCTTGCATGAATTTAAGCAGTTAGCCGAAAACGAATCGCCCACCGGGGAGGATGTTCTTCGTCATGTGAGCCGCGTAAATCGATATTTTGAGGCCTTAACCCGCTCCTTCGGAATTATGGAGCAAGGAATGGATCGCCATCAATTCTTAAAATTCCGCATGTCGCTTATTCCTGCCTCGGGCTTTCAGTCGGTGCAGTATAGGTTAGTAGAACTGTGTTCCACCGATATGATAAATTTGGTGGACAAGGATCATCGGGATTCTCTAATTAATGAGGACCCAAGCGTGGAGCAGATGTATGAGTACATCTACTGGAAGAAGGGTGCAACCATTAAGGAAAGCGGAACTAAAACGCTTACCCTAAAGCAGTTCGAGAAGAAGTATACCGCGATGATTATTCGTCATGCCCGCTCCTATTACCATACCAACCTATGGCAGAAGTATTTGCAATTGTCGGATGAAGAAAAGAAGAATCAGGATTTAATTGATCAATTGCGTTTACTCGATTTAAACGTTAATGTTTATTGGCCTTTACAGCATTATAAAACGTCGGTAGTGTATTTGGCTCGCCGTCCGGCGGATGTAAGAGCTACTGGCGGTACCAATTGGCAAAAATACCTACCACCCCGCTTTCAAAAGCGCATTTTCTACCCCGAACTGTGGTCAGAACAAGAGCAAGAAGAATGGGGAAAGTCTTGGGTAAACGATGTCTTAGCCGAGGTCAGAAATAATATGGCATCCAAACAATAAGAGGATTTTACATTCGTTAGACCCCGGTAGGTTTGTATATTTGCGGCCCTGCTATCACCACCTCCTATTATACCTATATGCAGCGAAAAATAAAGTTGATCTTAAGTCTACTGGTACTCAGCATTCCTTTGGTCATTCTTAATAATTTAGGCGTATTCGATCGCTTTGTTTCAGAAAAGCATACTGAGTCAGAAACTCAAGAACCTGTTACTGTGCCCCTTGCCCGAGAGGCGCAACTTAAATACGGCCTTCCAGTAGATTCCTTTGTTTTAATCGACAATGTTATTGATAATGGCGAGAGCTTTGGAAACATCCTATTGGATTTTGGTATCGATTATGCCATGATTCACCGTATCGCCACGGAGTTTAAAGACGTTTTTGATGTACGAAATCTTCGCAGTGGAAAGGATTATACCATCTTCGCTGAGAATCGCGATAGCTTGAATGTTGCGCGTTATATGGTTTACAAATCATCAGCCACCGATTATGTGGTTTTTGATTTAAGAGATACCGGTAACGTTTATTTGGGAGAAGAGGAAGTTAGCATAAAGGAGAAATCCATTAGCGGTGTTATAAACTCATCCCTCTACGAAGGTCTTATCGAACAAGGGGGCTCACCAGCTTTAGCAGTAGAATTATCGAAAGTTTATGCCTGGACCATTGATTTCTTTAGAATTCAGCCCGGTGATTACTTCAAATTGATTTATGAGGAGAAGTTTATCCAGGATAGCATATCGGTTGGTATGGGCCGAATTTTAGCGGCGGATTTCCATCATAATGGCCGTTCCTTTTATTCTTTTTGGTTTGATAATGATACCACTTACCGCGATTATTTTGACGAAAAGGGACGCAGTCTCCGCAAGGCTTTTCTAAAGGCACCCTTAGACTTCTTCCGTATTTCATCGCGTTTTAACCCAAGACGTTTTCACCCGGTATTAAAGCGAGTAAAGCCACACTTGGGTACCGATTATGCAGCGCCACACGGTACGCCTATTATGTCTACTGCCGACGGAGAAGTAATTGCTGCTTCCTATACCCGTGGCAATGGCAATTATGTTAAGGTGCGCCACAATAGCACTTACACCACGCAGTACTTGCACATGAGTAAGTTTGCAAAGGGTGTAAAGAAGGGTAGTCGGGTAAGACAAGGCGATGTAATTGGATACGTGGGAAGTACTGGTTTAGCGACTGGCCCTCATGTTTGTTATCGTTTTTGGGTAAATGGCAAACAAGTAGATCCACTTCGCCAAGATTTACCTGAAGCGGAGCCTATAACCGAAGAATATATTGAGGATTACAATAGCTTTATGGAGTCCCTAAAAGTGCGCATCGATGCTTTAGCCTTGCCACTTGATGAACCCAATGACCCCAAGCTACGCCTCGCAAGTCTTCGCTCTTAATTACTCTTATTTACAATAGTACTGCTGGCCTGATCGGTGCTCATTACCATTAGATCGGCAATATTTACATGATAGGGTCTGCTTAAAACAAAGGCTATAATATCTGCAATGTCAGCTGCTTGTAATGGTCGATAGCCTTGATATACTTTGGCGGCCCGCTCAGTATCACCTTTAAATCGCACTTCACTAAATTCGGTTTCAACCAATCCTGGGTGAATTGCTCCTACTCTAATATTATGCTTGTTGAGGTCAATTCGCATACCTTGATTTAGCGCATCTACCGCATGTTTGGAAGCGCAATAAACATTTCCATTGGGATAAACTTCCTTTCCGGCGGTTGAGCCAATATTAAGGATATGCCCTTTTTTACGTTCTATAAATTGTGGAATCACTTCCTTACTCACATAAAGCAGGCCTTTCACGTTTATATCCAGCATCGCATCCCAATCTTCGTAATTGCCAGCTTGTATAGGATCGAGGCCATGGGCATTACCGGCATTATTAATGAGAACGTCAATTTGTTTGAAGCCTTCGGGTAAACTGGAAAAAGCTGCTTCCACCGCTTCTCGATCACGCACATCAAAACTGAGGCAGTGTACTTCTGTAATTCCTTCCAATTCCGACTGTAAAGCCTCTAATCGCTCCATGCGACGACCACAAAGTATAAGTCGGAAATTCTTTTGCGCTAGGGCTTGTGCCGTGGCTCTGCCAATTCCGCTGCTGGCGCCGGTAATTAATACAGTTTGTTTCATTTTTTATCGTTTAATGTTTCGTCTGCTTTTATATCCAAGGCTCTAATCTGTAAACTGGCCCGATCTCTAAAAACATTTAGTTCCAAATGGAAAAGCACGGCTAGGCTGGTTCCATATTTTAGCAGGTCTAGGCGAGATCCCAAATTAAAACCAATACCATCCAGAATGAGCCCGCTCCTTTCATCAACTAAGCTGAGCTTGAGATGTTTTTGATCTTCACCAACTAGTCGAGAGCCGACATCTTTTAATCCTCTACAAAGTAGCAAAGGGGAGAGGTTTTCCGGGCCGTAAGGGGCAAAGCGCTGAAGGAGGCGATAGAACTTATCATCCAATTCCTCAGCTTTAACTTCCAAATCGTACTCGTGCTGGGCTCTTCTTTGTTCGGGTTTTATTTGCTGAGCAACCGCAGTTTCAAAGGCGGCTTTAAAGTCATTTAGTCTTTCCGGCAGGAGGGTCATACCCGCTGCCGCTGGATGTCCACCGAATTGCAAGAGATGGTCTTCACAGGCTTCAAGTGCTCGGTATAAATCAAAACCTTGAACCGATCGCGCGGAGCCAGCTAGTTTATCACCTGATTGGGTAAGCACGATGGTTGGGCGATAATAAACTTCAATGAGGCGCGAAGCAACGATGCCAATCACTCCTTTATGCCAGTCTTTTTGAAAAACGAGGGTACTGAAATTTTCAGCGGGGATATGGCTTTCTACTTGGGCTAGAGCTTCTTTGAATATCGAGCGATCAAGTTTTTTTCGTGCCAGATTGCGACTTTCAATTTCTTGGGCGATATCTGGTAGTAAACTAAGGTCGCTGCCTCTTAAGAGATCAACCGCCTTTTGGCCGTGCTCTAATCGTCCGGCTGCATTTATCCGAGGTGCGAGGGTAAACACAAGATCACCAATATCATAATTGGATTTTCGAATACCCGAAGATTTTAATAAAGCGGCAATGCCATCCGAAGGCGCGGAATTAATGCGTTTCAGGCCGAAATAGGCCAGAGTTCTATTTTCCCCATCCATGGGCACGATATCGGCACCGATGCTTAAAGCTAAAAGATCCAGTAAAGGCCAAAGTTGCTCAGGCTCGCCTTGCCATTTTTCATTAAGAGCTTGACAAAGTTTGAAACCTACCCCACAGCCACTTAATCCTTTATAGGGATACTTACAGTCTTTTCGCTTGGGGTCGAGTACCGCCACTGCCTGAGGTATTTCCGGGCCTGGCGTATGATGATCACAGATGATAAAGTCGATGCCTTTACTTTTAGCATAGTCAACTTTCTCCAGTGCTTTTATGCCACAGTCTAAGGCGATAATTAATTGGATCCCTTTTTCATGGGCATAGTCGATGCCTAACTTAGAAACGCCATAACCTTCTTTATAGCGATCGGGGATATAGGTTTCGAAATTGCTGTAATGCGGCTCTAGGAATCGCGCCATTAAGCTTACCGCGGTGGTGCCATCAACATCGTAATCGCCGTAAATGAGGATTTTCTCAGCCTTATCAATGGCGGCTTGCACTCGATTTACAGCTAAATCCATATCCTTCATCAGAAAGGGATTTAGCAATTGATCTAAACTGGGCTTAAAAAAGTTACGGGCCTCGTTAAAGCTACGGATGCCCCTCTGCAAAAGCAGTATGAGGATTTTCTCATCTAGAGCTAGATTAGCTTGAAGTTGAGCAATTTCAGTAGGGCTTGGCAGAGGCTTTGCCTTCCAAATAGCAACTGGTCCTTTGGTCATAGCGGCAAATTACAAAGCTTTAGAAGGCTATGCTATGATTCCGTTTATAAAGCGATTATTTGAGGCTAAGGCTAACCATCAATTTCACTTCCTCACCCGCGGTGAAGGAGGAAAAATCATTGCCAACATTGTAGTCCTTCCGCTTAATGCTAAAGTCACAAGTAGCCATCTTCCCCTTTTTTGTAAGCACAATGGTGATGGGCTTGGAAACGTCTCTAATGCTTAATATTCCTTCCACTTCCCAGCGACCTTCGCCAAGAAATTTAAATTTCCTTCCCTTAAAGCAAATCTCAGGGTATTTGCTCGTCCAAAAGAAATCTTCCTCTTTAAGGTGTTCGTCTCTTTTGTCTATGCCAGTTGTAATTGTAGCGGGATTGAGGCAGATGCTCAGACGAGAGGCTCCTTGATCTTTACTAAGATTAAGTTCACCCTTCAGGCCGCTAAAGTTTCCTTCAACGGTATTAAAGCCCAGGTTTGAAATTTCGAAGCTCACTTTAGAATTTTCGCTATCAATAAGCTGAGCCTGTAGCCCATGAATTCCAAAAAAGGTGATGAATAGTAGTTTTATCGCTAGGCGCATTAGTGATGGTTTTTAATTTGGGTATCAATTGAATATTTATGCAAAAGCTGAAATAGCTCATGCACCATATCGTCTTCTAACTTAAGTTCCTGCCCCGCTTTTTTACGATTTTCAAGAACTTTAAACCAGCGTTTCATTTGAAATATGGTGGCTTGATTTTCATATTTAACCGGTCCAATTGCTTCGGATAAATCCTGACGCTTAGCAATTAACTTTAACAGCTCGTTATCAACATCGTCAATTTGCTTTCGAAGTTCTTCCAATTGATGAATGAAGCGTTTATCATCGATGGCCTCATCCCGGTGCTCGAGAGCGCGGTAAACCAAATCCAAGTCGTAGGGCCGCAGCTGTTGCAAAGGATCACTCAAGGCCTTATGGGGTTCAATATGGGATTCAACCATAAAACCATCCATGCCTAGGTCCAAAGCCGATTGGCAGATTTCGCCAATTAGTTCGCTTCTTCCAGCTATATGGCTGGGATCACAAATTACGGGCAGTTCAGGCAAAAGGCGACGTAATTCGAAAAACACCTCCCATTTGGGTTCGTTTCTAAAGGGCTGACTTTGATAGGCATAAAAACCTCTATGGATACCCAGTAGTTTAGTGATTCCGGCATTATTAATCCGCTCTAAAGCACCTACCCAAAGTTTCACCTCCGGATGGATAGGGTTTTTCACCATTACGGGAATATCCACACCTTTAAGGGCGTCGGCAATATCTTGAATATAAAAGGGGTTAACGGTAGTTCGCGCACCGATCCAAAGAATGTCAATCTCCGCTTCCAGCGCCTGCTCCACATGCTTGGCATTCGCCACCTCGGTGCAAACCGGCAGTTGATTGGCGATACCGGCCTGCTTTAACCATTTTAGGGCTGGGCTTCCAATTCCCTCAAAGGAGCCTGGCTTAGTGCGGGGTTTCCAAACGCCACCTCTTAGGGCACTTACATTGCCGTTTTTAGCTAGAGATGCGGCGGTTTGCATCATTTGCTCCTCACTTTCTACGCTGCAAGGTCCGGCAATTAATAAGGGTTTGGATTTTGGCTTAATCCAAGCATCCAGGGATTCTATCTTCATGGTTACACTTTAGCCTATTTAAATAAGGCCTGAAGTCTATTTTGGTTCATGCAATACCAATAATGGCAGGCGCGTATGATAGGCGAGTTTGCTGGTCATGCTGCGGTGGAAAAGACCTTCAATAAAATTGTAGCGCTTAGATATGGCGGCAACCACATCGGCATTTTCTTTTTCCGCTTCGGCGGTAATGGCTTCCTCTACGTTTTCAGCATTTAGAATGCTAAATTCATGTGGAACACCGCCAAGGTTAGTGCTGTAAAAATCGCGACTTCCGGCCTTGGGCGCGGAGGTGTTTTCGTTTTGAACATGAACTAGGTCTACCGTGGCACCATTTAAAAGGGCAAAGCGCCCTAAACGTTGCAAGGGTTGTTCTTTTACTTTAGGATCCAAATCGCAAGCAAATACAATCTTGTTGATTGGTTTTACCTCCGATTGTGGCGGAATAATCAATACCGGCTTGTTGCTGTTTTGAATAACGCTAGCGGCATTGGATCCAATTAGAATTTCCTCTAAACCACTGGCCCCTTTGGTACCCATTACAATCAGGTCGATATCATCTAAATTCGATGTTTCGGTGATTAATCGGATGGGATTTCCTAAACGAACTAGTGTTTTAAAGTTAAGAGGGTATTTGGCCTTGAGTTTTGTTTCAAGATCGGCCATATTATTCTCGGCATTCTCCTTCATAACCTCCAATAAGGAGGTGCTCATTGAGCGATCGGAGTAGGGAAGATCATAGGCGTGAAAAACGGTTACAGTGCCTTGGCCTTTTTCGGCCAGCTTAAAAGCGTATTCCGTAGCAAGTTCCGCATTCTCTGAAAAGTCGGTAGGCAGTAAAATGTTCATTACAAGGGTTTTAGGTTTGGCTTCCGTGTTTGGGCGTCCACACTTGCTAAGGTAATCATATTTACAATTTCTCTAACAGATGCACCCATTTGTAATATATGTGCGGGCTTATTAACTCCTAGTAAAACCGGTCCTAAAGCTTCCGCGGCTTCAAAGGACTGAAGCATTTTATAAGCGATATTTCCCGATGCCAAATCTGGGAATACAAAGCCATTTACTTTTTTATCAACCAGGGTGCTAAAGGGGAAGTTCTCTTTTAGCAATTCTTGGCTTAAGGCTATATTGGCCTGGACCTCACCATCAACTATAAGCTCCGGGTTTTCCCGATGCAAAATTTCACGGGCCTCTTGCATTATTTTGGAGGTACGATCATTACTACTGCCAAAATTAGAATAACCTAAAAGGGCAATGCGTGGCTCGAGGTTTACGCGTCGAATTCCTTCAGCTAAAAGTCGTGTTATTTGGACGATGTCATCAGAATTAGGTTCTGGGATAACGGTGGTGTCTGCAAAAAACATGGGCCCACGCTTGGTAAGCATAATATAGAGTCCGGCAAAGCGATTAACGCCTTCGCGGGCGCCAATAATTTCAATAATGGGTTTTATCACTTCAGAATAGCGACGGGTAGTACCGGAGATAAAGGCATCAGCATCGCCACTTTCGGTCATGGCCACCCCATAGTAATTGCGATCGCGCATTTTCTTTCGCGCATCGTAGAGGGTAATTCCTTTGCGGGCTCTTTTTTCAAAGAACATCTTTGCATACAATTCCTGGCGCTCGTGCGGAACATAGGGATCAATAATGGGAAGATGCGAAATGTCTTCTAAACTATGTTCAGCAATTAAAGCTTCAATTCTGTTTTTACGACCTAGTAATATTGGATGGGCCAAGCCTTCATCCACCGCAATTTGAGCGGCCTTTAAAGTATTCAGTTCATCACCTTCCGCCAGCACTATTCGTTTGGGGTCTTTGGAGGCCTTTTCTTGTGCTAGGCGAATAAATTTATCATCCCTCCCTAGTCGATTGAGGAGTTCTTCTTTGTAAGCAGCCCAGTCTTGGATAGGCTCTTGCGCCACGCCACTCTCCATTGCCGCTTTGGCCACCGCGCAGGCTACTTTTACGATAAGTCGCGGATCAAAAGGCTTAGGTATAATGTAGTCCCTTCCGAATTGAAGATTACTTTCATTATAGGCCAGATTTACAATTTCGGGAACGGTTTCTTTAGCTAACTCCGCTATTGCTCTAGCGGCGGCAATCTTCATTTCCTCAATAATCTTATTGGCCCTAACATCTAAGGCTCCTCTAAAAATGAAGGGGAAGCCCAAAACGTTATTCACCTGATTAGGATGATCAGAACGCCCGGTAGCGATGATAATATCTTCACGCGCTTGCTTGGCTTGCTTGTAGTTTATTTCTGGGTGAGGGTTGGCTAAAGCAAATACAATAGGGTCCTTGGCCATGCTGCGTACCATCTCCTGACTTAATATCCCACCTACAGAAAGGCCAACAAAGAGATCGGCGCCAACAAGAGCCTCGCTTAAAGTATTATGCTCGGTATCTCTTACAAAGAATTTTTTCTCTTCGTTCAGGTCATTTCGTCTACTATTGATAATCCCTTTACTATCGGCCATCAATAGGTTTTCGGCTTTTACGCCGAGGCTCATAAAGAGTTTAGCGGTAGCACTGGCGCTGGCTCCTGCACCGTTGAACACCACTTTTAAATCGCCTAGTTTTTTATGGACCACTTCGCTGGCGTTTAGCAGTCCGGCACTGGCGATAATAGCCGTTCCATGCTGATCATCATGCATCACAGGAATGTCTAGCTCGGCTTTAAGGCGATCTTCAATATAAAAGCTTTCGGGTGCCTTAATATCTTCTAAGTTGATGCCTCCAAAGGTTGGGGCAATGGCCTTCACATGCTCTACGAATTTCTCAGGATCGGTTTCGTTAATCTCAATGTCGAATACATCGATGTCGGCAAATATTTTAAAGAGAACTCCTTTGCCCTCCATAACGGGCTTGCTGGCTTCAGGGCCAATATCGCCTAAGCCTAAAACGGCGGTGCCATTCGAAATAACCGCTACTAAATTTCCTTTCGCGGTGTAATTATATACTTGCTTGGGGTCTCTCGCAATTTCTAAACAGGGATCGGCCACGCCAGGAGAATAGGCCATAGACAAATCGCGCTGAGAATTACTCGGCTTGGTTGGAATAACCTCGATTTTACCAGGACGTCCGGAAGAGTGATAATCGAGGGTATTCTTTTTACTCACTTTAGCCATAGAACGGTCTTAAAAGAGAAAATTATTATTGGGGTAACGGCGAGCGTGGATTTCGGCAATCGTTTCATAAAGTCGATTGCGCAAATCTTCAATGTTTTCTTTTTCAGTAGCGGATATAAATACTGCCTGTCGATCGGTGCGGGCAAACCAGGTTGCTTTCCATTCATCCATGCTAAAGTGGCGATTATTTTCGGGGGCGCTTAAATCGTCGGGATCCCGATACTCGGCTTGATAAGCATCTATTTTGTTGAAGATCATTATGGTTGGTTTGTCGGAACCATCAATCTCAGCGATAGTACGATCTACGGTGCTGATATGTTCTTCAAAATTGGGATGGGATATATCCACCACTTGCAGTAATACGTCCGCCTCCCGCACTTCATCGAGGGTAGATTTAAAGGACTCCACCAACTGGGTTGGTAATTTGCGGATAAAACCTACCGTATCACTTAGCAGGAAGGGAAGGTTGTGAATGACCACCTTACGCACGGTTGTGTCTAGGGTGGCGAAAAGTTTATTTTCCGCAAATACCTTGGACTTACTGAGAAGATTCATCAAGGTGGATTTCCCCACATTGGTGTAACCTACCAAGGCTACGCGCACCATGCTAGCGCGGTTAGACCTTTGGATGGCCATTTGCTTATCAATCTTAACCAGCTGCTTTTTTAGTAGGGAAATTTTATCGCGTATGATCCGTCGGTCGGTTTCAATTTCACGTTCACCCGGGCCTTTCATGCCTATACCACCCTTTTGCTTACTAAGGTGTGTCCACATATTAGTAAGTCGGGGCAGCAGATATTGATATTGAGCAAGCTCCACCTGGGTGCGGGCATAAGAGGTTGTTGCTCTTGCCGCAAAAATGTCCAGAATAAGATTGGTCCTGTCTAAGACCTTAATCTCAAAGATGCGCTCGATATTTTTCAGTTGGGAGGGTGAAAGTTCATCATCAAAGATGGCAATGTCAATTTCCTCCGCCTTGATATAGGCCGCGATTTCCTCAACCTTTCCAGAGCCTAGAAATGTCTTGGGGTTTGGTGTATCGAGTTTTTGCGTGAATCGCTTTAGGGAATCAGCCCCAGCTGTATCGGCTAAGAAAGCCAACTCATCTAGGTATTCCGTAACTTTTTCTTCGTTTTGGAAGGCGGTAATAGCTCCTATTAGAACCGCTTTTTCGCGGCCAATAGAGCTTTTCTTTTTAGTTTCAATCATGTTTTAGGAAAGCCAGGCTTCCCAAGGGATCCGCGATAGGATAAATACTAATCCTAGGGAATAGAAGACCGCTAAACCGCGGAATTTTTTACCGCTATCCTCCTGTCTTTTGGCACGAGAATAACCTACGGTGATGAGCACTATTGCAATGAGCATCACTGAGATATGTTCTACAGCATATAAGCGTAAAACAGCGTCCTTCATAAATCCAGAAACGGAAGTATAAGCAAAGCCCTTGGGGCCGATAAAATATAATAATAGGCCAAATACAAGTTGTAAATGACTGAGGATTAAAGTAATTAAAGCCAATCTTTTATCGGTTTTCCCGAATGCACTTTGGCCGAATGATTTCACCCAAAATACCACAATGGCGATTAAAATAAGCGGTAAAAAAAGGTAAGGAATACTAGAATGTAGGTGCTGTAAACCGGTAAGCATAAACTTTAATTTGCGGTAAAGTTAAGCAAACATCCATCGCTAAAAGCTATGAGGCATTGTTGGCTTTTAGAACTTTTTTCAAGGAGTTCTCTACGTAGCTTCTTTTCTCGGCATTTAGGAAGTAAAGGTCAAAGCGCCTAAGCTTTTTATCACCGGTACTGGAGTTTACCGTTAAAGTAAGTTTATACTTTAGAAAACCCTTTTCTATCTGGAAATCAGCGTGAATAAGTTTAGCAAATTCATAGTGACGGTGTTTCTGACTTTCTAAAAAGCCGAATACTAAACTTCGTGTGTCAATATGAATAATCTCGTATTCATCTTCATAGGAGAAAAAGCTGAAGCGGAGTAGGGTTAAAATTAGCAGACCTGCAATTGCAGCAATTGCCAATTCATGATTAGGGAAAAGATCGGAAAGACTTCCTTGAATTAGTGATAAACTTAAATCGACGAAAATACAGAGCAAGAGAAGCCTTACCAGCCACTTCAAGCGGTAGAAAAAAATCATATTGCTAACCTTCATTCCTCTTTTAATAGCTGGTTTATCAAACTCAGCCCCCTATATCAGTCCAGCAAAATTACAAGATACTTTGACTTAGACCAGAAAAGTGCTGGATTTGTGATTTTTAAGCCTGACTTTAAACCCTCCTCACCTTCATATACGTAGGAATCGCTTGGGTGGTTTGTAATGACTTCCACTTTCTTAAAAGTCCCATTAAAGCTTAATTGGCTTGAATTGCGGATGTCTAACTTGGTAAAATACTCGGTGTTGAAATCCTCTGCTAAAGTTTCGGTGCGTCCGATGCCAATAAAGCCTCCCTCTTTATTTACAACGCCAGCTTCCTTAAGCTCCTTATAGGTGCCCATGGTGTAATAGGCCGAATTCATCGCATCCTTTTGTTGCTCAATAACTTTCTTTTGGGCCATGCCCGCTTCGGTTAACATGCCAACTTTTGAGCTGAGTTGTGAAACTTTAAAGTTCGCTTCTTCAAGTTGACTGTATAGGCTGGCAATTTGCTCGTTCTTGATTTCAATCTGACGGTTAAGGTTCTCCACCATTTTCATGTACTTCCGCCCTTCACCGCGGCTAGCAGCTAATTTGCGACGTAAATCTTCGATCGCGTTTTTATTGGCCTCAAGCAAGCCATTTATAGCTTCAATATCTGCAATAACGCTTTCGCGAGCGCTCAGACTTGTTTCTAAATTACCATCCTGTACTTCGCGTATAGATTCTTCTCGATCTCGAATTGAGGACAAGTTATATTGCACTTCATTAAAGGCAGCCATGAAATTACTGATACTCGAATCCTGTTCCACGCCTTGCGTTTTTAGGGAATCAATTTCGGCCTTCAAACGAAGGTTTTCTTCTACTGCTTCTTGGTTGCAGGCGCCTAAGAATACTCCACTAAAAAGGAGTAAGATGCTCCACTTTTTCATTGCTTACTAATTATTTTTTCCTCGCAGACGGTTAATGTACTTAATTAATCCCTTTGTTGAGGCATCTTTAGAAATTTCCACTTCCTCTGATTGGTTCTCTAGCAAAGGTAAAATGGTATTGGCTAATTGTTTTCCTAATTCAACTCCCCATTGATCGAAAGAGTAAATGTTCCAAACGATACCTTGTATAAATATCTTGTGTTCATAAGCAGCAATTAATGCTCCCAATGCTTCGGGTGTAGATTTAGCGCCTACAATAGAGGTGCTAGGCCTATTTCCTTTAAATACTCGAAATGGACTCACTTTGGCAATTTGCTCAGGGCTGTCGCCTCGAGCTTGCATTTCCGCTTCAACTTCCTCGGCGGTTTTACCAACCATTAAAGCTTCGGTTTGGGCCAAGAAGTTGGAAAGTAGTTTGCTGTGATGATCTCCAATCGGATAGTGACTTTCTGCGAAAGCAATAAAGTCGGCAGGGATAAATCGGCTTCCCTGATGCATTAACTGGAAAAAGGCATGTTGACCATTAGTGCCGGGTTCGCCCCAAATAATGGGTCCGGTGTGATAGGTGATTGGATCTCCATTGCGGTCAGTATCCTTGCCATTACTTTCCATATTCCCTTGCTGAAAATAGGCGGCAAAACGATGCATATTTTGATCGTAAGGGATGATAGCCTCGCTTTCTGCACCTAAGAAGTTGACATACCAGATGCCAATTCCGGCCATTAGCATAGGGATGTTTTGATCGAATTCGCTTTGCGCCAAATGATCATCCATCCCTTTACCGCCTCTCAAAAACTTTTCGAAATTCTTATAACCTAAACCGCAAGCTAGGCTTAAACCTATGGCGCTCCACACCGAATAACGCCCGCCAACCCAATCCCAAAAAACAAACATATTGCTTGGGTCAATGCCAAAGTCAACCACCTTCTCTCGATTAGTTGAAACGGCCACAAAATGCTTGGCTATATCCTTTTCCGAAGCATCGCTTCTTAAAAACCAAGCCCTTGCGCTGTGTGCGTTGGTCATGGTTTCTTGGGTGCTAAAAGTTTTACTGGCAATTATAAATAGAGTCTGCTCTGGGTCAAGGTCCTTAAGCGTTTCATGGATATGAGCTGCATCTACATTGGAAACATAGTGACATTTTATATGATTGTGATAGGGTTTCAGGGCTTCGTAAACCATTAATGGTCCTAAATCACTACCGCCAATTCCAATGTTTACAATATGCTTAATGGTCTTCCCGCTAAAGCCTTTCCAATTTCCTGAAATCAACAAATCAGAAAAGTCTTGCATTTGCTCTAATACCGCCGCAATGGGTTCATTAATGGAAGCTCCATCTACTTCAATTGCTCTAGCGCCAAAGTTCCGCAGTTGGCTATGCAATACGGCTCGCCCTTCCGTTTCATTGATTTTTTCGCCATCAAACATGGCTTTTAAGCCAGCTTCCACGCCGCATTCTGCAAAAAGTTGCTTTAAGAGCATTAAAACTTCCTCGTCGATTAAGTTTTTCGAAAAATCGAAGAGTAAACTTTCATGATTTCTAGTTAAACGCTCAAATCGCTGAGGGTCCGATTTAAACAGGTCTTTCAGCGATGAAGCTTTAATTTCTTCCGCCTTCTGTTTAAGCTTTTCCCAAGCTTTAGTTTGACTAGGATTTATGTTTTGGAGCATCAGAGCAATTCTTAAGTTTTAAGAAGGCGAAGTTAAACTTCCTTACTATTTTAGCCACGAAATATTTTCTATGCCCAATACTGCCTACCCTCTGCAAAAAGTTCGGTTCCCAAGAAGCGGTTCTGACTCGTTTAGCAAAACTTTACACCAAAGAATTAACAGCTATTTTAAGGAGCGTTCCTTAAATCCTAAGGCGAATTCTACGATGTTTATTAAAACGATATCGATGTTGGCCATCTACTTTGTGCCTTATTTATCGCTATTCATTTTTAATCCGGGACCATGGGTAGTGGTTGGATTGTTCGCCCTTATGGGATTGGGAATGTCTTTTGTGGGAATGTCGGTTATGCACGATGCGGCCCATGGAGCCTATCACCGTTCTCCGAAGGTAAACGACTTTATCGCTTCCAGTATTTACCTTATTTCAGGGAATCTTACTACTTGGCGTTTGCAGCACAATGTTTTGCACCATACCTACACCAATATCGAAGGTTTAGATGATGATTTGGATAGCCGCGGCTTATTGCGTTTGCATCCAGATCAACCTCTAAAACCCTTGCATCGTTTTCAGGTGCTCTATGCTCCATTCCTTTACAGCTTGCTAACCCTAAACTGGGTAATGATGAAGGATTTTGCGCAATTAATTCGTTATCAAAAAACTGGAGTAGCCAAACTCAGCGAGGAGAAGCTACGCAAAGAGTGGGTAAAACTGATTTACACCAAAGTACTCTACTTCAGCTTGTTCATTGTTTTACCACAGGTGTTCCTAGAAGTATCATGGTTTGTGCCCTTGATTGGTTTTGTAGTAATGCACGCCATTGCAGGTTTTGTACTAAGTTTTGTATTCCAATTGGCTCACGTTGTAGATCATGTGGATGCAGTTACCATGCCGACAGGCGAAAAGCCCATGGACGATGAGTTTATGGAGCATCAGCTCAAAACAACCTCAGATTTTGCCCGAAGAAGTAAAATCGTTGGTTGGTTCGTAGGCGGACTAAACTTCCAAGTGGAGCATCATTTATTCCCACACATTTGCCACATCCACTATCCAGCGATCAGCGAAATCGTGAAGAAAACCGCTAATGAATTCGGTTTACCTTATAATGAGCACAAAACCTTAGGTGCCGCCATTAAAGGCCACTTGCGCAGCTTAAAGGCTTACGGTGAAATGAAAATGGCCTAGGCTTAAAGCCTAGCCGTTTACTGCTTGTACTGCTCTGATTTGGCCCGGAAGGAAGTTCTTTAACATTCCTTCTATACCTTGTTTTAAGGTAGCGGTAGAACTTGGGCAGCCACTGCAGGCACCTTGAAGCAATACACTTACAATGCCATCTTGGTGATTTAAAAACTTGATGTTACCACCATCTGCGGTAACGGCAGGTTTTACATACTCATCCAAAAGGGAAACAATTTTCTTATCAAACTCATCCCATTCCGCTTCGGTTTTTTCATCGGGGTGGATGTAGCCTGCTTGCTCGCTCGGATTGTCGCTGCTGGCTTCGGCGGCCTCAAGATTTGTAGGAAGGGCAGATTCGTCGAGAACGGTATTACCTTGCGCTAAGAAATCGCGTATTAGCTCACGAAGTTCTAAGGTCACTTCTTCCCATTCTACAATGTCGAACTTACTGATAGCAACGTAATTTGAACTGATAAAAACTTCCTTTACAAAAGGTAGGTGAAAGAGTTGAGTGGCGAGTGGTGAGGGCTGCGCCTCTTCAATATTGCGAAATTCAACGGAATCAACTTCCACCAGTTTCTTATTCGCTACGAATTTTAAAACGGCCGGATTCGGGGTCATTTCGGCATAAACACTAACAGGTACCTGAGTTGATTCCATCCTTCGATATTTTTTGCAAAGATAGCAGTGGGAGATTTTAAAGGGCCTGCCATTTATCTTTAATTTGACAATATAAATAGAATTGATATGGCGCTTATAAAAACAGTAAAAGGTAAAAGTCCACAATTAGGTAAGGATTGCTTTGTGGCTGATAATGCCACCTTAGTGGGCGATATCCAATGCGGCGATGAATGTAGTTTTTGGTTTAATAGCGTGGCTCGTGGTGATGTCCACTATATAAGGATGGGGAATAAAGTAAATGTGCAGGATCAAGCAACTTTACATTGTACCTATCAAAAGCATCCTCTAAACATTGGCAATAATGTTTCTATTGGCCATAATGCCATCGTGCATGGCTGCACCATTCACGATAATGTTTTGATTGGGATGGGCGCAATTGTAATGGACGCTTGTATAGTTGAAAGCAATAGTATTGTTGCCGCAGGAGCAGTAGTGTTGGAAGGAACGCATATTAAGGAAGGAAGTATCTATGCGGGAATCCCTGCTAAAAAAGTAAAAGATATTAGTGCCGAATTGATATCTGGAGAAATCAACCGAATTGCCAATAATTATGTGATGTATAGCTCTTGGATAGAGGAGGGGGAATAGAGATTTAGTAGATCTTGATGCGATTTAGTCGGATTTTCAGACCTAATCCAGGTAATCCAAAGCGGCTTCAATATATTGATCAGTACCCTGTTGAAGGAGTAGGGGATCTAAGTTGAAAGCACTATCAGGCGGAAGCCCTAACTCAATATTAAATCCATCGGGTGTGAAGCTTCGGGTGGCTGAAAAGCGATAACGCCAGCCATTGGGAAGTTCATAGTCTATTGGTATACCACCGCCACCGCCAGTGGTGTCGCCTAGGTGGTAAAAATGATTAAACGATTTAGAGATTGCGGTGAAGGTATTGGTCGCAGAATAACAACGGCGATTGGTTAAAAGCACCACTGGTTTCAGGAAAGGATAATCCCCAAGAGCGGGAATAGTTAAGGAAGTGGCTTTGCCAAAATCATTCGGCCCCGGCCCAGTTTTTTCATCACTAATAAGGGCTTGCACATTGCTGCTAATGAAACGACCCGCCAAGCGATAAGTATTATTTAAGCTGCCTCCGCCATTATTTCTTAAATCTAGGATAAGCCCCTTGGCGGGGGCGATAAAGCGAAAAATACTTTCGATTTGCGCCTCACTAAAGGAAGCACTAAAACTGTTGTAGTGTATATAGGCAATGCTATCACGTAAGTAGCGACATCGAAAACCACCAACAACCAAATAATCATTAGCTAAGTAATGGCGCTCCAAAATATCATCTCTAAAGTTTTCGGGAGCCTCTAAATACCAAGACCAGTTTCTGCTTAAATTAAATGGCGCTACCAGGTTAACATGGCCATCGCGTAAAATATAAAGCAGGCTATCCAATACTTCAAAGAGGGCTTCATCACTCATGTCTGGCGATAAGCGCTGCCGATAAAAGTTAGAGGATGATTCCCAATCGATGTCTTTAAGCTCAAAGAAACTGTACTTTTCACCTACGGTTTCGGCTAAGCTTTGAAAGTTTTCTTCTGGCGTGCTATTGGGGTCTTCTGGCAATAGGGAAGCTTCGCAAGCTCCTAAAATCAATACAATCAATATAAGCGCAATCCTCCTCATAACTTAAAAAAGAGTTGAAGCTGAACTTGATGGCCGCCATTATAGAGGGCGTTAAAACGATCGGTTTGGAAGTACTCCCAAGCGTACATTAGTCGTATTTGATTTCCCGTTCTTAGGTGCCAAATTAAGCTGTGGCGGAAATCGATTTGCCAAGTTCCATTTAAGAAATGATGCCCACGGTCGCCAATTTCACCGGCCGAATACTGTCGAATGAAATTAGGTCGAAGCAGATAAGTTCCAAGGGGAATATTCACTTCACTTTGCCAGGACCAATGCCAATCCTTTTTAAATATTTTGCTGCTATTACTAAAAGTATAGGCTAGACTTGGGCCATAGCCAAAAAAGCCACTAAAACTTTGGGCGCTATTGCTGTAATTGGAGTGTTCTCTGAGGATAAAGGCATTTTGACTGTAAACACCGGCAAAGATCTGGTGAGTATTGGATTTCCAAAAACGATATCTTAAGCTGTAATGCCCTCTAAAACCAAGGCCAAGGGTTCTACTGCCTTGGTTTGCTTGAAGCTGTGGGCTTTGCCAACCCGCATGACCCAATACATCCAAATTATTCATCCATGGGCCAGTGTAGGTATGCCAGCCAAGACCGAATAAACCCGAATAGCCATCGTAATTCACGGGCGATACATAAGCATCATTAAACTGATCGAAACTGGCACCAAAGGAAGTAAGGATGTAGTTGCCTTCCAATCGGTTTTGGGCCCCGAGAGATAGGCTGAAGAGAAGCAGGGAAAGACCACAGAGGAGGTTTTTCACTTTATAAAAACTTTGATTTGTTTTGATTGCTCCAAGTTAAACAATTGGTCAACAAGGTCTGGTGGGCCGAAAATACCTCTGGCATTATTGCTAAAGCCATATTTTTCAGTCGGTATACCAGAGAAGGCTTTGTCGAGCTCATCATTATTATTGGCATCGTGAAATATAGCTAGGGCATATTTACCTGGTTTCAGCTTTAAGCTGATGATTTCAACCGATTCCTTAACGGGATGGCTGGACTTATAAACCTCCTTACCATTTTCGTCGCTAAGCTTAAACATGAGCTTGCCGCTGAGTTCGGTAATACCTTCAACCTTAATTTGAAGATTGGAATTTTGGGCATGGGACCAAAATGGTACCATGAATATGATGAAGAGAAAAAGAATGCGATTCATTAGCGAATTAAGACTACCGAGCCTTGTTTATTCACTTTAACAGGATTGGCCTTACGATTGTTGTAATTCAGAAACTCTGCCTGAATTTTATAGAGGTAAACACCTTGTTCCAATTCCTTGTTATCGGATTTTCCATCCCAAGCTTGATCCGCTTCCATGCTTTCAGTTTGGTAAACCATTCGTCCCCAACGATCGAAGACTTGCAGGGAAAAACTTACCACTTCGCAATTTTCACTAATTCGCAGTTCAAATTGATCGTTGATATTATCACCATTAGGGGTAAAAGCATTGGGAATATACAGCGGACAGATCGTTCCATTTGAGGAGCTCGAGCCGAAGCCTTGAGGGCTTTGAGCCGAAGCTGCACTGAGGCCAAGGCCAAAGAATAGAATAATTATGTAAGCAGTTTTCCGCATAGAATCTACCAAAAGTAGTTTTTTCTCTTTAAACCCGAAGAGGCAAAGCTTTCAATCAATCTTTAAATTAGTTAAGGACGATTGAAATGATTAATCGAAATCCAAGGTTAACTTATAGCGCATAATCCGACCATTTCCGGCATCGGCCACATAAACGATTTGATTGAAATAGGCCACCGCTACGGGATCATTAAATTGCATTAAGTCATTTCCGGTTCCGCCAAAACTGGCTTTTACATAGCGGTCAATTCCTGCAGCAGCTGGTGGGCGAACCCCTTCAAATCCTGTAAAGGAAAACTGATAGAGCGAATCGGTTTCACTGTCTACCACGAAAATAAATTGAGTACCATCTCCGGATAAGGTGATATCGGTAGGTTGACGAAATTTATTGGGAGAATTTATAAAGCCATCGGCTTGAGAAGTGTCTCCAGAGGCCAAAATACGTGGCTGATATTCGGCACCAAATTCAGTTTCAACGAATTGAATGTACTGCACCTTTAAAGCATTGTTTTCTTCGAGGGATGTATATAAAAAGTCGCTACTGCTGGTGGCGCCAAACTGTGGTGCTTGGGTTAGGGTGCTAATGCCAGAAGGGTATGCGAAAAAGTCGTTGAAGAAGCCAGAGGCCGTTTGAACGGATATAGGTGAAATCAATACATCTTCATTGTCGAAGTGAAGAACGGCATCATTGGGCCCTAAAGGACCACTACTTACTTCTGGATTACTAGGATCGGGATCTGGATTACGCACGTACTTTCGACTTACATAAAACTGATTATTACGATTGGGATCTTGATTATTTCCAATGATGCCAATATTTGTAAACTGCACGAAATCATTGGTACGACGTACGGGATTCCCTTGTGTATAGTAAAAGGGATGCATAATTTTATTTACAATTCTAGCATTGTTTAGGTCATAGGCTCCAGCACCTGCCATACGGAGGCGGTAAATGGTAGAGAAGCTTAAAGTTGTATCCTGACTTCCCAAACTGAGCGTGGAATCGGCGGTACCAATAACGAGCAAATCGAAGCGACGATCTTGAATTACGGATTTAGCTCCTGGGATGGAAAAGCGACCCAATATGCGTCCAGACTCATCCATGGAGATTACCTCTTCACTGCCTTCATCCACTACATAAATGAGCCCATCAAAACCGGCACAAACATCACTGGGGCGATTAAAGTCGTTTAAAATAGGTAAGATTGGAACGTAGGCAATATCCCGGATGCTATTATCTGGTGGGATGTCGATAAAGTCGAGTTCGGTTTTTTTACCGAGATAGTCTTCACATCCTGATGAGAGGATGGCTAAGAAAATGATGCTAAGTAGGGCAATTCTTTTCATGAGCGCTCGGCGACATTAAAAATTTGAAAACGAAGGCCAATACTATGTTGAAGGCCAATGAAATTTGTAGGATTTGCAGCGTAATCGATATAGAAAGGATGGTTCCCCAAGCGGCTGCGCATGCCTATTCCGAAGGTTGGAATGTGACGGTGGCGCACACTAAGTCGATATCCAGCCCTAGCGAAAAATAAATCTTTCCAGCGGTATTCTACCCCGGCGCTGTAATTCTCCGCATTATCGTTCGGGTGATTAAGCTGCACCGCGGTTAAGAGGCTGTGATTGCCTTTTTTCCAGGGGACCATGCTAATGCCAAGCTTAAAAATGGTGGGCACAACATTGGCTTCTAAACCTAGGCCGGTAGAGCGGTTAAAAGTAGTAGGGATGTCAGCATCGCTGCCTAAAGAAGAGTTTCCGCCAAAATTTTGCACCATGGCTGCGAACTTTAAATCTTTAAAATCGGTGCGGTATAAAAAGGCCAGGTCAACCGTAGCATTGCTATTGTGGAAGCCGGCTATTCCTTCGTAGATGTATTTTACTGTAACCGCTGCACTAAATAAGGCGGAAAGCTGACGGGAGTATGTAGCTCCAACTGCAATATTGGCTACCGATACCTGCCTGCCGGTTCCCATGGGCTGAAACTCGGTGCGCTCTTCCATGTCACCAGAGTTTAAAGAATTGATGCTAAAGCTCAGGGTGCTGGTTTTGTCGGCCAGCGGAAAGTTACCTACCGCAAATGATTGATTTACGCCGCCACCTAAGAAGAGATGACTAAGGGCATAAGTTGTTCTTTTAAGATCGGTAAGTGCGGCGGGATTATTAATTACCGCATAAGCATCACCCTCAATGGCAAGGCTGGTTCCGCCAAGTCCTAAAGAGCGGGTGCTCATGTCGTTCTTTAAAAAGCTCAAGGCTGATAGGCCTGCGCGTTCGCCTCCATAATTAGGAAGGATCTGAGCCATAGCCGGAATGCTAAATAGCAGAGCGATGATGTATGTGATCAGTTTCTTCATCGTTAAAAGCGAAATTCTATTCCGTATAATATTTGACGAGGGGCTAGATAGCGCGCTGGATTACGGGGATCTAAACCAGATTCCTGTGGCCCATTGTAGCGCGGATCCCGCCATGTAATGGGCACATCATCACCAAATTCGTAAGCTCGGCCCGTTACTGGGTTAATGATTTGCGAATTCTTAGCATCAGTAAGATTTCGAATTTCCATGCTTATCGAAACCCCCTTGCCATTCTTTAAACCCATGGGGATATTGTAGGATAATTTTAAATCGAAATTATGCCAGGGGCTCGCTTGACCCTCTAAATATTGATCAACCAAGGCCTCATAAATAGGACGGCCTAGTTCATTAACTTGAGTTCGCTCCATGGGTGTATAGCGGAAACCGGAAGTAAACTGATAGGATAGGAAAGCCCTGAAGCCGGTGAAGTCCACGCCTAAAATTGGTAGCGTACTATCGGGTGCGAAAATGATTCCCATATTAATATTCCAAGGGCGATCAAAAGCTAGATACTGTTCTCTACTTAAGGATACTTCTCCATTCTGTTCAATTTGCAAACTCGATTCACGAGCCGAGTTAGATTTACCTCGAGCAACCTGATAGGCAAAATTGGAGAAACTGGTAAAGTAGCGACCGATGCGGTAATTCAAAGCCAATTCTACCCCATAAATATTGGCATAGTCCTGATTGATATAAAAGTTTTTAGTGGTCGGTCGACCGGTTTGATCTGCCACAATTACCGAGCGACTTACGATATAGTCAAAGCGGTTATTGTTAAAGGCGGTTAGGCTCATGGCTAAGTCCTTATTTAACTTAGACTTTAATCCAATTTCATAACTCACATTTACTTCAGGATCCAAATCGGGATTCCCCAAGCTGGAGAGGAATGAGCGATCTTGATAGGTTGGATCTAAGCCCGCGTACACAAAACGCGGATGCGGTAATCGCATGCTGTGGCCATAATTGAAGTAAAGCACATTGTTTTCCGTTACTGGGAAGCTCACGTTTATTTTTGGAAGAAGACGGGCTTTCCAGCGCAATCCAAATACGGAACTAGTTTTAGCATTATAGTCTTCGCGAACCTGATCAATCACCGGCGCGCTAGGATCGGCCACCGCATCGTCGGCAAATTTACCTGGTGCCCAGAAATTCCAACGCAATCCCAAGGTTGCTATAATTCCTTTGTAAGAGATTTTATCTTGGAAGAACAGCCCCGTTTCTACTGGTTTAACCGCCCAAATATCATTACTGGAACCAATGCTTACCGATTGCGTAAATGTGCTATCATTAATTCTAATAGGTGCGCCTACCCAAGGACGACTTACATCAACCCATTGGTATTCGGTAAAGGTATTTTGGAGGCCAAAACTTAGTTCATGATTTTTAGCGTCGGGAATCCAAGTAGCTTTGGCATTAAAGGTATATTCTTCAACATAGTGATCATGCCAAACCGGGGTAATACCACCATTGTTAATTAAGCCATCTCCCACCGATACATAGTAAATCCCACGTGGATCGCCAGGGTTAAAGATGGAAACGGGATAAGAAACAATATGCTCTTCATCTAAAATTTGATCTACCGTTTCGGTACGGAAAGGGCGACCATTGGCATCGGCGCGCATATTGGTGAATAGGCGACCGGCGGAAAAGCTCATCCCCCAGTTTTTATTAATGAGGTGGTTAAGATTTAAGGCGGTAAGATTGGAGTGATGCGTATAGGTGGTGGCATTATCCAAATTATTACTTCTAGAGTATTGAAAGCCAGGAGTGAGAATAGCATCAAAACCAACAATCTGCAGGGTCCTTGTATTCTGATTGACATTTAAGGAATGCTGGTTGGTTAAAGTTAGCTTGGTTCCCGGGGCAATCTTATAGGCGAACTTGAATGTATTGGTATAGGAGTTTGAGAAGCGAGGTGCCCAAAACTCAGGGTTTGCGGTAAATAGGGAGCTGTTTAATTGATCGGCTGTAGGACCAAAGTAACCATCACTCATAAACACGGACGCGCTAGCAAAAAGGGTGAGTTTATTTTTGGTTCCAGGAATGGGACTTCCAATATTAAGCTCAAAGCGATCACTATTAAAACTGCTGGCAACCGAGGCATCACCTAAATTATCGCGTTGGTAGCTTCCGCTGATGGCAAATTTTTCACCACCCTCACGTATACGGGTATTAACAACACCTGAGCTACCGCCTCCAAATTCGGCGCCAACACCACCGGTGATGAGGTCGATGCTGGAAATAGCACTAGAGTTTACGGCAACACCAAAGCCGGTTCCAGCTAGTGGATCTTGGGCAGATATACCATCTACAATGTATTCGGTTTCGTAAACACGAGCACCGCGAATTTGCAGTCCATCTTGTGTTTTCACTACCCCAGCCTGCATTTCTAAAACTTCCTGCACATCACGCACATTCATTTTTGAAATTTGATCTTGGCTAATTCGAATTTCACTACTAGCCTTTTCGAGGCTAATTTGTTCCTTATTACCAACAACGGTTACTTCATTTAAGGATTCACTTTGTTCTCGAATGGTAATATCAAACACCTTGCTTTCGCCAGGTTCAAAGCTTATCCCTGTAAAGAGCTTGGTCTCATAGCCGATAAACTGCACCTTAACGGTATAGTCTTTTGGTTTAATACCCGAGATAAGATAGTTCCCATTGTAGTCGGTTGCCCCACCAAGGTAGGTTCCCACTAAGGTAACATTGGCGCCAATTAGCGTTTCTCCAGTTTTAGCATCAGTGACCACTCCGCTCATTGAGGCTTTCTCATCCTGAGCCCAAATATTGGTACTTAGAACGAGGGCAAGTATGCCATGGATTAAGTGCTTAAAATTCATTGTTGAATATTTCACCAATTAGTTGTTCTACCTGACCACTGTTTTTATCAAAACGATGGATTTCCATGCAGAAAAAGACTTGAGATATGGTACCTCCTCTGCGTCGAACCGCGGCTACCACTTGGGAGCTGCCATCCCATCCGCGAAAGCGCGTAATTTGAGCGAGGTAAAAGTTTTGAGCGTCCGCAGAAGCAATCATCGGCACTACCCCAAACTCTACATTGGTGGGGTTTAGGCTTGGATAGCGGGCGGTATCTATTAAAGGAATTAGAGCCGAATCGGAAACAATCCTAGCCTGTGAACCAGGAACGGAGGAAGTGGATATGGCATCAATAGGATATACAGACCGCGATTCGCTTAAATCTTGGGTTTTGGTAAGTTGGGTGGTTAAAAAGTAGCGCCCTCCATTATCGGTAAAGCGTTGGATAATTGGTGCGAGGTAATCAATCAATGGTTTTTCATCTCCCGTAACCGTATTTCTGAAATTGGTTGATGGAAGATTGAGAAAGGCCTGCTCGTATTGATCAAAGATTAAACGCACCGTAGGATCAAAGTACTTCGGTAAATTTAATCCTTGGGCAAAGCCGAAGTTTAAAAAGTCGTAGTTAAGATTATTGGCATCTATATAGCCACGATATTCTGCCGTAGTAGCGGAATTATGACCTGATATCCAAAGTATTTTTGTGCCGCTGCTTTTTGCGCGGAAATAAAAACTGTTGCTGGTATCAATATCACTAACGGCATCAGCAATATCGGTGGAGCGGATGTAAATTCGGTTACTATCATTAACCCGAAGGCCATTAATAGTATTTGATGCGGCGGCAGTGGAGTTGCCGTAATAAATTTGAGCGCTAGCTGTTCCCGATTGCACGGAGGTATCTGCTAGGAAGCTTATTAGATTTTGACTGCGATCGATCTCGGTCCAGTCGCCATCATTAATTCTCATTTCCACCGACTTCAGGGTGCTATTCCCATCAGGGTCGGAGGCTTGCCAAAAGAAAGTGGCGGCAATAAATGCGGTATCCGATGGACCGCGATCATCTAAAAAGGCCGCATCAGGTGGGGTGTTAATTAAGGGAACCCGGAGAAAGGCCGGGCTGGGGTCGGTATTGTTATCGTTGTCAATAGCTCTCACGAAGAAGCTAATGTCAGCCGAGTCAGTACCGGGGGGGATGTCAAAGAGAAATACCGAATCTTGGGTAGTGGTATATTCCCAATTCTGATTATCGAGCGAAAGCTCATATCCAGTAATATATCCGTCGCCATCGGTGCCATACCAAGTTAGGCGAACCGAAGAGTTTAAACGGTTTGCACCGCTTAGGTTTATAGCTTCATAGCTAATGAAAGTATCAGGCACACCATTACGGCTTATTTCACCCTTGCGACAACCTGCCACAATAATTAAAGCGCAAATTCCTAAAACAATCGATCGTACTATTCCCGGCATACTGGAGAAATTAAAAAAGGGAAGCCCCTTTTTGAGGCTTCCCAATTATTTTTAGTGACCAACCACAACTTTGTGGCTGCTGCTTAAACCAGTTTTGGTTTCTGTAGTATGTAAAATGTATACGCCAGCAGTAAGATTGCTCACATTTACATTATGCATTAAAGCGTCATCAGCGCTGCTTAAAATTACGCGACCATTAAGATCCATTAAGCGATAAGCCACGCTGGCATTTGCGCTTTCAATAGTGAAGGTAGCATTTGCTGGGTTCGGGTAAATCGCTAGTTCAGCTGCTGCAATTTCATTGATTCCAACATTAGTAGGAACATTACATCCGCTAGTATCTACAGGAGTACTTAGGTTAATGATGTCGAAGTTGTTACGTGGTAATAATTTGTAATTACCGAAGCTGTACCATAAAATTCCGTGCATGGCATCCATGTCCATAGTACCATCAGCAATAATTGCAGGCACCATTAAGTTTCCACCACTAGTTACATAAAGTGAATCGGAAATTAATGAAACATACAGGCTAGAGGTAGCACTAGTTCCACTCTGGCGACCCGCTAATACGCGAGAAGACTGGCTAGAACCGAAGCTAGCATCGGTAGCTAAGCTGTATTCGCCAAAACCATTATTAGGATTGCTCACAAAGATTTTACCGCCATTAGGGTTTTGGTAAGAGATAAGCATACCCTCATACATTTCCTTATTTAAGTTAGGATCTGAAGGATCGATAGGAGTTGGCATAATAGTTTGAGAGTTTTCTAAACCAACATAGTTATCTACGTTTAAGTAGGTTACGCCAAAAGTTTCTTGTACGGTTCCTGTAACTTGAATTTCTTGATCGCGGTATACATTATCTAAATCCTGATTAGGGATTAGGGTGATACCCGCGTAAATGGTGTCATTAGGATCTTGAAGGTGAACGTACTCTAAATCACAATCGCGACGAGCAGAGGTGATAAAACCACGAACAGTTACTTGCTGACCTTCAAAAACGCTAGATCCGGTACCGTTGCCACTGTATTGGATATCGAAGATGCGAAGACCATTATCGCGCACGGTGTAGTGATTAAAATAAGGATCGCTAAATCCGGCTGGACTGGCTGGGAATACTACCGCAGAACCATCATTGTCAACCGCACGAATCCAATAGCGAACCAAAGAACCATCTGCTTGAGCAGGCACGTAGTACTCATAAGTAGTACCACTAGATAAACTCATGTTTACTGATCCAAAAGATCCAGAACCAATAGCGGTGTTAGCGCTCCAAAATAATTGTACACTATCGATAGTACCATCAGCATCAGCAATATCGGCGCTAATAAGCACAGAGTCGCTGCTACTTGGTACCACTGGGAAGCTAAACACATTGGCAATGCTTGGAGCACTTGCGCCTACTTCATAGTGTGTAGAATCAAAAGGGTTAATTTCATAACCACGTCCAGTTCCACCAGTACAACCATTTCCAGAGTGACGGATAATACCTTTTAGGGAGGTGTAGAAAGTTCCTACTGAAGGAGCAACAAAAGATCCTGTACCAGTTGCAGAAGGAGAGTTCGGATTAACGGTAGTGTGAGATGGCGTACGTTGCGCTAAAAAACGGTCTGATACGTTCACCACATTTCCATTGGCATCTGCCACATTAAAGCTTACACGGTTTCCACTAAAAGGAATAACCTGCACTACAGTAACATTTTGTAAGTCTACAAAACTGTTTTGCCAGTATTCACCAGCTTGTACATTGTTTACTCTTTGGTTATCATTTAAATCGCTAACTGGAACAACCTTAGGTACAAATGCTGATGGCAATAAGTCACCCGAAGCCAATAAGGTTACCGAGTTTACATCGATAGTAGTAAGCTGAGTATTGTTTTGATATTCTTCAACCACCGCGGTAACTTCTACTTTATCCCCTTGGAATAAGGCGGTGAAACCTGGGATTGGTTGTAATGCTCCTTGGGCATCGGTATAAACACCCATTACCTCAATACCACTTAATGAATCCACCACACCATTAGTGGCAGTATCCATCATGTAAATGAAAGGACGGTTGCCACCTTGAACTGAGCCAGAAGCAACTTCAGAAAGACCGCCATCCGTTACAACGTGAGCACGGAAACGAACCGTATCGCCTAAATAAATGGATGAGTCATTACAGGCTTGTAAGTCAATAACCTGGTTGATTTGTTGGATAGTAACCAAAGGATAGCTTTGGGCACTAAGCATTCCGGACATCAACAAGCCGGCGAAAAGAGGTAGTAATCTTCTCATTATTTCTAGTTTACTTAATTATCACAAATTTCCCGGTGAATTTTTCACCGCTTTCTAAATCTTCTACCGAGTACATATATAGTCCTCGGCTAATAATTTGACTTTCAACCGATAGCAAATCCCAGGCGTGCTCGCCTCCGCTAAAGCGGTTTTCGCCAGCATCTTCCGCACCAAAGGTTCGGAACCAGCGGGTATCGCTACCATCGTAGTTTTCATCGTGACGGATTTCATCAATAAAATCGCCACCTGCTGTGTAAATCCGAATTACGCAACGAGCAGGTAAATTGGCGAAAATGATTTTCCGACTTTCTTCTTGGAAGTTAGATTTTCCTTCCCAGGCCGCGCCATAATAATAGGGGTTAGGATAAACAAAAGGATTGTTATCATCCATGTTCTCATTGGGGCCGGTACCCGCGAAAGCACGATTGTTATTGGCCAAAAATGAGCTTTCTAAAGATTCCAGATTACTCTCTGGATTACCCTCATCAAAAGCGGTTACCGCGGTGGCATATTGCCAGCCATTGGGAATATTATCTACCACATAACGATAGTGATAGGCCACGGTGTCGCCCTCGAAATAAAGCGGTTGATCGAGTTTTATTGAGGCAAATCCCGTTTCGTTAAAAAGATTGTTTCCTCGCTTATCATACTGGGCAATTAGGCTAAAGTCGCGGTTGAGATCTTGCACTCCGGTAACATCAAAGCCAAGCTTGGAAAGATAAACACGGTAGCCCTCGAAATCTTCACGATTTGAAATCGGGTCGATACTTCTTTCGGCATTATCAGACCAGTAAATTTCAATTTGACCATCACCCGGCTCTACTCTGGTGCGCGGGATATTGGGCGGAGAAGGCAGGATGAAGCGGGTTATCATACCATCGCCATCATTATCTTCATTAGGATCCAAAAGACCATTGAAATTTTGATCTTCACCATTATAGGCTTGCTGGGCCCAACCGGCATTGGCCACAAGGTTTTGACGTTGAACCTCGTTGTTATCTTGGTTGGGATTGCCATCCTCATTTTTCTTTGCAAATACATAGGCGAAGGAAACTTCGATAACATCACCGGGTGCAAAACCATTAAATGGTCCTGCCGCTAATAAATCTGAGCGATTTCCCGCTGTATTTAGTTCCGCTTGAAAATCTCGGCCATTGCAAGCAGGGTCATTGGGGTTAGACCAACAGGGGTTTTGATTTAAGCCCTGACTCATTTTCTGATAGCGATCATTCTCGGTGGTGGGAAAGGCAAAATCAGCACTAAAGTCATTGAAGACCCAAGCATTGTAGTTTACCAGAAATTCATCGAGCTCCCAAGCATTGCTAAGGGGATTAAAGTTTGAATCTAAGTCTGGATGATGAAATCCTTCTTTATCGGTAGCCCCTAAGAATTTCTGTCCGGCATAACTTTCGGTAAAACCCAAATCGCCCGCCGCATCATAGCAATAGGCGAGGTTTAGGGAATCCATAAATCCATTACCACCCTTATTGTAGAAGGCGGCACCTCCGGCACCCGCTGCGGTAATATTAATATTTCGAACAACCGCATTATTCCATAAGGCGGCATAAAGTTCATCGTAGGTATTTTGACCTTCATTATAAAAGCGAAGGTTTACGATGACCATGAAGTCGGTGAAATTATAGTTCCAGTTATAAGTTTCCATTTCCACACGCACATCCATGGGTCGAGTATGGTCATTAATGGGGATTTGGGTGCCAGGCACTACCACACTTTTATCACTAAAAGTGGCGATATAATCTTGATGGGATACCGCGTTGGGATCAAAGTAACGGCTGTCGAAAAGGCTACTGCGCTCCTGAAGGCTGCGTGCATTTCCAGCAATGGAGGTATCCACGTGAAATTCAAAGCCACCGCGGCCAGGAGCATATCCCTGGGGTGCATCATAGGCGGAGGTTGAAACAACAATTTGCCCGCCATTTTCTCTGCCACCAATCCAAATACCACCTTCAAAAAGATGCTCTATTCCTGAGCCAGCGGGATATTCTGCGCTAGGGTCTCCGGTGCCATCGCGATAGCCACGAAAAGCATTCCCAAAGGTGCCAATATTGGTAACATTGAGGCGAACATTACTGGCATTGGTTGTTTTCTCTTGAAAGGAATTTTGAGCTTGCAAGCTCAAACCGACAAGCAAAATGCTTAGTACTATCGTGAAACGCATATTCGGCATCATAGCTTAACTACTTTACGAGTTTCGAAAAATCCATCTCTATTGCTTACAGTCACCAAATAAATTCCCTTAGGCCAATCCATCACATCAATATCTAAAGTGTTGCTTCCTGAGCATTGCCAGAATCCGATAGGCTGACCATTTATATTGCTAACTCGAATATCAAGTGGAAGTTTTGAAAAACTCCCTTTAAAATCTAAGCTTAATGAAGACTTAACAGGGTTGCGAACAGACCAATAGTTTTCACCAGCATTTAAAGGGTCCAAGCCGATTCCGGAAACGGAGGCTTCAAGCTCAATTTCAACCGGTAGGTGATCACTAAAATTAAAGAGGGCCGAAGCAACCGTGCCATTAACTGAAAAGTTGGAACTGGTGTTGAGGTTGCTATTATAGCTACTTCCATCTTGGCCAACTGCTTGGTAGCTTACATAGTTTAAGCCGTCGCTATTATTCATAATTGCCGGCGAAGCCAAAATCATATCAAAGCGATCGTCCATGCCACCGCCGCTAAAACAACCCGATGAGCTACTGTGTGTACTTTGGGTATGGTAATTAGCATAATTGCTGTTATTGTTCCAGGATCCCATTTGATTGATCGGATCTTGGAAATTTGCTGTTGGATAGCTGCTGCTATTTACTAAGTTCTGAAAGGCTGTTTGATTGGCGCCATAAATGTTGAGGTCGCCTCCAAAAAGCACATTATCGTCAGGAACATTTTCAGCCACATATTTCATCACTGCTTCGGTGGCCCTGGCTCTTTGATCACCGTCACTGGCGCTATTTCCAGCCTTTAGGTGAGCCACGCCAATGGTGAAGAATACCGTGTCAACACCGGGGATTCCCAAACCCTGATCCTTTACGTAAAGTCTGTAAAAGTCTATTACCCGAACCAGCGGTGCTTGATTGATATCTAAATTGATAAAGTCTTGTGAAACCAACTCTAATTTATCGGAGTTGTAGAAAAGCATATTTACAATGCTGCTAGAGCTGTTATTGCTGCTTCCTGCTCGGTCGTAATGACTAATGCCATTTACGTTAAAAATATCCTGCAGCATCACCAGGGGATTTACGGGGCTGCTTCCCAATTCTTGCACCACCATAACATCGGGTGCTAAATAAGATACAATGGTTTGTAGATCACTATCTCTTTGGGCTGCGGTACGATTGTGATTACAGGGGGTTGAACCACTTTTATAAAAAAGCAAATTGTAGGAAACCACCTTAATGGTCTCCGTTTGTGCCATAGATTGGAGTGAAATTACTCCCAGAATGAGGGCTAAAAGGCGTTTCAACATTGTCCTATATTGGGCCGCGAAGTTACAAAAGCCCAAACGGTTAATGTTAAGGGAATGTAAACACTTTGATCTAACTTAATGATGTTGTAAATCAACGATTTAGTGCTTGGGGTGATCGCTCTTTAACATTGAGATGGCTTTGCCTTAAGGTCGTTTTGAACCTCTAAATATAAATCAGCTTCAGATTGTTTGTAATTGTGGAAGGCAGCTTGACTTTTAGGTCTGTTGTTTTTGATAATCCAAATTTAGGCGTATTGTATTTTCATCTGTGAGTCTTTCGTAGGACTGCAAATTGTGGGAGGCAATTATTATTATAGCTTCGGGACGGAGAGCTTGGATTTTCTGGAAGAGAAATTTTTTGGAGTCCATGTCTAGGTATGATTCAGGCTCATCCAATAAAAGCACTTGTGGACGTCTAAGCAGGGCTCGGGCTAATCCAATCAATTGTTTTTGGCCTCCGCTAATTTTAATACCATTTTCTCCTAGAATACTTTCATACCCTTGCGGAAAATTGCGGAATAAATTGTCAAAACCTTCCTGAGTAAGGAATTTTCTCATTTCCTCGGAATCTAAATTGGCTTCTGCAACTAGTGAGCTAGGTATTAGAGAAAGAATCTAAGGAATAAAGAATCTAGTACTCATATTGGGCCCTAATGATTAAGCTGAGCTTTTCTTTATTAAGTAGTTTACACAAAGCGAAGTCATGATCTACCTTAATCCAATCCGTGTTTTTTTGAAATCTGAAAAAAGTGTCTTTCTTAACATTTTCGGATGTTAGGTATAACTTGGATTGATCCTTAGCTTTTAAGTCATTTTGGGAGTCCACGACCTCAATTCCGAGGTAAAAGTTGCCCCACAGATATATTTGATAAGGGGTTAAATCTACCCTTGCATATTTTCCGAAATCGTTGGTGACTTGAATAAACTCGGTAGTAATGGATTTATTGGGTTGGTTGTCTTTTTGATTGTAAATCGTAAGTCGAACCGTCTGATTTTGGGCTTTGTCTATTTTCACTTTTACGCCTGTTAGTCTAATAGGATACCGATTAAGTGGAATAACAATTAAACTGGCGAATTCGAATCCGATTTGCGTTGTGATTTTTGTGTCATGCCTCTTTGAAGCAAAAGCGGACCTAGCGCGGTTTGAACCAACAATCCCTACTTCTTTTAAAAGGAGTGGTTCGAGTTTAAGGTAAATGTGGCTAACCGGTTTTTCAAGTAGGAGGAGGGTGTCTTTATATCCTTGAGCTGAGATTCTAATTGAATCACCTTGACTAAATTGATTTTTAGTCAGGTAACCTTCAGAAGTGGTGTAGCACGTTTCTCCGGAGATTATGTCCACCACATAAGCATAGGGGATACGGCTTGAGTCCTGATGATCGTAAATGATTAGTTGTCCTTGAAGGTAAGTTAAGGGAGCGAAAAGCAATGCACACATTGCTTTTCGTCCGCATCTTCTTGGTTTAGTTAACATAGTTGCCAGGCTGACATTCCTCCCAGTCACAGGAGCCTACGTTTATCCAAAACACGAAGTATTCATGACAGGTCCAACACATTTGGCCCATTCCCTGGCCTGCTGGCTGTTGAGTGGTTGAGCCTGGTCCCCAGAATTTGCCACCTTGGATGGCGCTCATTTGATTTTCAGTTAGTTCTTTCATGACTTGTTAAGTTTCTAAGCGTGATCTGCAATTTTCGGGGGCTTAAAATCAAAGACTACAAACTTATATTGTTTACTAGGCCAGTCTTATGCAGATTAGCATATAAGCAAGTTTGTCCAAGTGATAAAGATTGGGGGCTTATCTAAATTAAACATTTAATCCACCAAAGCCCGTGTGCATGTTGGGCGTCGATTTTATTTTTTTAGTAAATTCATGTCCTCTATTTTTTTGGCCCCCATTTTTAATTAAGCCGCTTTTGCTAATGTGCACAGTTATTATGGGATGTCATTACAAGGAGAAGCTGGGATCTCGCTTAAGGAAGTTGAGAATTCAGAATGGGATTAGTCAGGAGTCCCTAGCCGACATGATTGGCGTAAATCAGAGTACTATAGCAAGAATAGAGTCTGGACGGGCAAATATTCAGCTTCAGCACTTGCCATTAATATGTAGATGCTTTGGAATTGGAATCCCCGATTTTTTGGAAATAAATGCCGAGGATAAAAAGTGATGGCGGGCTAATTAACCCTCGTCCCATTCAAATTTTAGTCCCGTTCCCTGATCTTTTTTAGCCTCTTCCTTTTTAAATAGGTCTTTAATTTCCTGTCCTTGCTTCTTCAGGCTTTCCTTTAATGATCCGCCTAAACTTTCACGGGAAATGCCAATTTGAGGTTCGTCTACCGTGCCGCTAATATGGATGGGTATCCGATGATCATCGTCGCGTCTGGAGATGGCCAAATGTTCTTCAAACTCTTTATTATCAGAGCTTTTATCGCGTTTGGCGAAAAGCACATCGCCTAAGCGCATAGTGACTACATAGTCTATGGCATTATCAAAACTATGGCTCCCACTTAAATTCATATTTAAGACATTGCTGGAAATGGCCATATCGGGAATGCGGATTAGGCCTTGGGAGATGGTAATGGTGTTCTTTAATGTATTAAAACTAACATCATTAAGTTCATCAACTTCTGCAAATCTGGATAGGGCTTGCATGGGTTCGTAGTTGCGCAATCGGCCTTGCTCTATGGTCATGTCGGCAATAACCTCTAAGCCATTAACATCCAACTTTAAATCGGAACTAATCGGAGCTTCTAAGCGGGTTTGAAAAGATAGTTGACCTTCTAGATTCTCCCCGGTAATGGTTTCCTGATCAAAATTGTCGAAACTGGCAAATACGGAGGAAACTTGAACCTTGGAGCCTTTTAGATTGGCCTTAAATCTATAATCTCCTTCACGAGGGGTGCTTATTTCAAACATACCTTCGTATTGTCCTTGATCGGCAATTAGACTGATCTTGTCCCCACTGATTAAATCATCATTAAGTACGAGATCTCCCTTTAGTTCCTTAGCGGAGAAATTCCTGAAGCTAAAATTGTGAATATGGGCAAGACAACGAAGATTGAGCCTTTCCTTCCATTTAAGGTTTAGGCTTTCCTCGCTAGTTTCATTATCAGTTTCGCTGAGGAAATCGGCGAGGAAAAATTGCTCACTATGCAGATTTAAATTGCCGTTTAAGACGGAAATACTATCACTAATGAATGTCCAAATATTATTGATTTGCCCTTTTAAGTCCAGGTCGCTTTTGCCTCGTTTTAGGTAGAGGCTGTCGATGTTTAAATTCTGGTTGCTTAGGCGTGATTTAAGGATCAAGTCTTTGGCTAGTAATTCTCCTTCATGCTCCAGATCAAGATCTATAAGCTCCATCTTTCCATTAAACTTTGCCCTGCTGAGCCCTGGCCCGGAAAGATCTTCCCAGCTAGCAAAGCTCCCATTAACTTGTAGATCAATACTGCTGCTTCCGCCTTTTATTTGCCATGATTCAGGTAAATAGCGGTTCCAAAATTCCGCATCTTCATTGGCTGCAAAACTCAATTTTAGCTGCGGCTTTTCCAGTTGGCGGATGGTGCCTCTTGCTTTTAAAGATTGGGATTCATTAGCCAAATTGCGGATCTCCAAACGATCGTAGGGACCTTGTAGATAGTATTCTGCCTGTACTTGGAAATTCTCAAACTGATAATCGGCGTAGCTTAAGCTAAAGTCTGGCGACTGAACTTTTATTTCTGTCCGTAAATCGGTATTAGGACTGCTTATAAAATCCATTTGGATGGCCGCTAGACCTTCAAGATCAATATCTTCTGGCCATTGCCAACCAAGCAGAGCGTACACATTCCTAATTTGATTTAAATCGAGATTGGCCTGCTGAAGGCTAAGAACATTTTTGATGCCGCTGCTAAACTGGGCTTGTATATTTTCAATACTGGCTAAACGCAATTCTTGGGCTTTAACAGTAATTTCCGAAGCACCGCTAATCTGCATTTTCCCATCGAGCACGGCCGGAGATTGCAGCCAGGTATCTTGGCCAGATACGGCTTTTTCGAGTTGAGACTGCAGCTCTAAGTCTATCCCCCAATTGCTACCGCTGAATTGACCGAATGCCTTTAATTTATCCACATGTCCGGAAACTTTCAATTCTTCGTTTTGATAGCGATAATCAATATCGCCAAGCTTTATGGCCTCTAAGCGCAGTGCGGCTTTGGATTCTTCTGAACCACCTTTTAAAATATCCCAATTGCTCTGACCGGCCTGTTCCAAGAGTCGCAAGCTTCCTTGTTCCAGGCTTAGGCTTTTAATGGGTATTTCATCATCAAAAATATCCCAAATTCCAAATTCGAGGTAAAGGTTCTTGACGAAGAACAAGGTGTCTCCCAAATTGTGGCTGCCTCTTGCCAAAACAGACTCTAAGCGAATGGCAGCATTGGGAAATTTCCGGAAGGATATGCCCGCTTCCTTTACTTCGATTTCAGTGTTTAGATTTTCGTTTATGGATTCAAATACTAAATCCCGAATCTGATCCTGTCGGAGGTAAAGGATGCCCATAATGAGGCCGAGAATCAAAAGAAAGATCCCTAGGCTCCAGGCCAAAAATTTTAACAGACGCTTCAACATAAAGATAATACTAATGCAGAACGTAAAAAATGCAATTTAGTGCATCATTAAAGTGTTCACCTCTTTCTCATTAAGCTTGCGCCACTGGCCGCGACGAAGATTCTTTTTGGTAATCCCAGCAAATACGGTTCGATCGAGTTTAACTACGTTATAACCAAGATGTTCAAAGATACGTCGCACGATGCGGTTGCGTCCAGAGTGAATAACTAGACCTACATGTTTGCGGTCCTTCCCGTCAATAAAGCCGATATCGTCCACCTTAATTTCACCATCACTAAGCTCTATGCCTTCTTGGATAGCGTGGAAATGGGCGAGATCTAAATTCTTGTCAAGACTTACATCGTAAATTTTTCGGGCGCCATGAGATGGATGCGTAAGGCGTTTAGCAAAATCACCATCATTGGTAAATAGCAGTACTCCGGTGGTTTGACGATCCAGTCTTCCAACTGGGTAAATGCGCTCAGATCCGGTACCTGCTACCAGGTCCATTACGGTTTTCCGAGCTTTAGGATCATTGGTAGTAGTAATGAAACCTTTGGGTTTATTAAGGACATAATAAACCTTAGCCTCACGTCGGATTTCGCTTCCATTAAAACGAACGCGGTCTCTTGGCCCTACCTTATAGCCCATTTCTTGAATGGCCTTACCATTCACCTCTACTAAACCCGCCAAGATTAGTTTGTCTGCTTCACGTCGCGAGCAAATTCCAGCATTGGCGATAAAACGGTTTAAGCGAACCGCTCCGTGACTGCCTGCAACATTGGCTTTTGTTTTAGGTTGCTGCTCTTTTGTTACCTCTGGTTTCGGAGGTCTAGGTATGCCCTTGTAGGCCTTTTTAGGACCATCTTTTAGGGGACCATCTTTACGGGTCCCTTTTTTGAAGCTAGTTTTTTTAGCTCCATCTTTAGATTGGCTTTTACTAGCCTTGCGGCCTTTCGATTGGTTTCCGCGTGTATTTCCTCGGCTCATGCTTATTTAGTTTTAGCACAGCCCTTTTCGCCACTGCCGGTTCACACCGGGAACGATCAGGCTTTTTAATTGGGCGGCAAAAGTACATTGAATTTCACAAGTAGCAAAACTGTAAATCAGTGAATTAGAGGGTAGGGTAGAAGGCGTCCTTAATATGTTCTAAGCGGTAGGGTTGATGGCAAATACCAATAATGTCGAAGCGAACCATGCCCGGCCACTTTATACTTTGTGCGTAGGCATTGGCGGCATAAATGAGGTAAGATTGTTTGCTGCGATTTACAAATTGCCAGGCCTCGCCAAAGCGATTGGTCTGACGGGTTTTCACTTCTACGATTACCAACTCTTCACCGTCGCTGGCAATCAGATCGATTTCCTTTTTTTGAAAGCGCCAATTTTGCTCCAATAGCGCGTAGCCTTGGGAGAGGAGGTAACGGGCCGCTACGTTTTCACCGTCCTGACCGAGATTGTGATTCTTCATGAGAAAAGCTAATGGTGCTTCCCTGCGAATCTACTTTCAGCTCAGTTTCAATACCGAAAATAAGTGCTTGATTATCGTTTAAGTGCCCAGCGGGGATACCGTAAGCAATAGGGATGGAAAGGTCCTGGAAATGACGTTCCAATATATCGGCCGCAGATTCTCCGAAAGGAATGCTATTATCGTTCATGTCACTTAAAGCTCCCACGATAATACCCGCTGCTTGGTCAAAATAATTGTTTCGCTTTAAATTAAACATCATCCGATCTACATGATAGAGGTATTCGTCTAAATCTTCCAGAAAAAGAATCTTGCCTTTAGTGTCGATGCTATCTCTCGAGCCCAATAGACTGTAAAGCATGCTTATATTCCCGCCTACCATGGGAGCCTTTACGCTACCGCCTTTATTGCGAGGATTAGCGGCTGCTTTTATTTGGTAATCGAATCCCGATATAGCTTGTTTTATACTGTTTAAACTTTGGGGGCTGTTTTTGTGGAAATCAATCGGCATGGAGGCATGCAAACTGGCGAAGCCCAAACCATGCAGGGCCGAGTGAAATACGGTAACATCGCTGTATCCAATAATCCATTTAGGCCTTTGCTTAAAACTGGAAAAATCCAAACTGTCGATAATTCGAACTGAGCCATAACCCCCTCTAGCGCAAAGGATGGCCTTGCAATTGGGGTCATCAATCGCCTCTTGGAAGTCCTCATTTCTAATGGCATCCGAACCAGCGAATTGATGTTCTTGGGCGAAGAGCTTTTCACTGTAAAGAACCTGCAAGCCCCAGGCTTCAATTTGCTCTATGGCAGGCTGTAATTCAGCTAAGCTAATTTTTCGAGCGGGAGCCACAATGCGGATTCCATCCCCTTTTTCCAATTTTGGAGGTCTAATCATCGGGCCATCTCAATTTCACGTAGGTAGCCCTGGATGGTATTTTCAAGTCCAAGGTATAAGGCTTCGGAGATGAGAGCGTGACCAATAGATACTTCCAATAAATGCGGTACCTCACGAACGAAGTAACGCAGGTTTTCTCGGTCTAAATCATGACCCGCATTTATCCCTAAACCTAGATTGTGGGCCAATTTAGCCGCCTCACGATAAGGAGCAACAGCAGCCTCTGGATTTGAGCGATAATTTCGGGCATAAGCCTCGGTATAAAGTTCAATGCGATCGGCTCCACTTTTGGCAATAGCCCGGATTTGATCTTTATCACAATCCATAAATACCGAAACTCTAATCCCCGCGTTTTTGAAAGTAGCAACGATGGGTTTAAGAAATTCGAGCTGCTCAATGGCATTCCAGCCGGCATTGGAAGTTAATACTCCCGGTGGATCGGGCACTAAAGTAACTTGTGCCGGAGGGTTGGCTAGGACTAAGTTGATAAAGTCTTCGGAAGGATAGCCTTCTATGTTAAACTCGCTTGAAACAACCTTTGCCAGTTCTTTTACGTCATTATAACGAATATGTCTTTCATCCGGTCTGGGATGAACGGTTATTCCTTCTGCGCCAAATCGCTCGCAATTTCTGGCTGCTTCAATTAAGTCAGGAACCGCGCCCCCACGGGCATTGCGCAGGGTTGCGATTTTATTTATGTTAACGGATAGCTTTGTCATGGAGGGCAAAGATAAAGCCTTATGTTTGCTTTGTATATGAGAGTTGGAGATCACATTTTAAATGATTTTAAACCATTAGGTATCGATGAAGAGCTTGCAGCCGTGCTGCAGGCTATGGAGGAATTGAAGTGCAGTCATCTGCCCGTCTTGGATAATGGTAAATATCTTGGTTTAATTTCGGAGGATGACCTCATGGATATTGAGGATACAGAAGATCGAATTGAAGAACATCTAAAAGTTCTTAAGCCCTATCAAGTATTGGATACCACCCACATTTACGAAGCTATAAAGGTTTTTGGAGAGGGGAATCTCTCTTGTCTACCAGTATTAAATGAAGAGGGAAAATACATCGGCTATTTATCGCCCTTGGAGTTAATGTGGGATCTTGGTCAGCAGGTTTCTTATGCTGAGAAGGGAGCGGTAATCGTATTACAAGTTTCGGTGCGTGATTATCATATATCGCAAATAGCACAAATCATTGAATCGGAAGACGCTCTAATATTAGGCTTGCAATTACGCTCGGAAGGAACGGAATTGTTGAGAGTCGCGATTAAGATTAATCAGTCGGACCTCAGTCGTATTGTAAAGGCTTTTGAGCGCTACCAGTACAATGTTGTTGAATTATATCACGAAAGTATTTTCGACGATACAGCCTCGGATCGCTACGAAGGTTTAGTGAAATACCTAAATATATAGGATGAAATTAGCGGTATACGGAAAGAAGTTCAGTGCGGAGGCACGCGAGGATATCGAAAATTTACATTCGATTCTAGTGGATTCGGGCTGCGACTTTAAGGTTTACCATCGCCTTAACGATTTTATAAAAGGTCATTGCGATTTAGGCTATTCCTTTAATGAATTCCGGAGCCATGAAGAGCTCATTGAATATGCACCGGATTTCCTAATTACCGTTGGTGGCGATGGCACTATTCTAGACGCTACAACTTTGGTGCGAGATAGCGGTATTCCTATTCTAGGCATAAATACGGGGCGACTCGGATTTCTATCCAATGTAAATCGTAAAAAAGTAAAAGAAAACTTAGAGGCTATTTTCCGAAATGATTTTAAACTGAGTCAACGCCGCCTTTTACACTTAGAATGTGAAGCCCTGGATTTGGAGCTTCCCTTTGCATTGAATGAAATTACGGTAAGCCGCAAAGACACCACCGCTATGGTAACGGTGGAAGTATATATAAATGGTGAGTTTTTTAATAATTATTGGGCCGATGGTCTAATTATCGCCACACCTACGGGCAGTACGGGTTATTCTTTAAGCTGCAATGGGCCCATCATGATGCCCGGCTCGGAGACGCTGGTAATAACTCCAATTGCACCACACAATCTCACCGCCCGGCCTTTCGTTATCCCGAACAGCAGCGATATAGAATTAAAAGTTTACAGCCGCGAGGGTCAGAATTTAGTTTCCTTGGATTCACGCATTTACTCCCTACCCAATGGCGAGGCCCTCAGTATTCGCTTAGCCGACTTTACTATCGGCTTGGTTGAAACCGCTGATCATACCTTTGCTCAAACCCTGAGAAATAAACTAATGTGGGGAATGGATAAGAGGAATTAATCGCTCTGATTTATATATATTTGCGCTCCCAAAAATGAAGCATAAATCTTTCATAATCAAAAGTATACTGTTTTTGCTCCTGCCCTTTATGGCAAGTAGTCAGTATTTAGAGCTTGGAATTAACGGTGGAGGCTCCAATTTCCTAGGCGATGTGGGCCCTTATCGCGTGGACATTCCGCGTGGTTATCATGCTGGTGTCTTAGCTCGTTATAATTTTAATCGCTATTGGTCTATTCGCTTTCAAGGAAACTACGGTATGATCGCCGCAGATGATGCGAACTCCAATTTAGAGGAGCGCTTAGAACGAAATTTATCCTTTCGCTCTGAAATTTGGGAAGCCTATGTGGCTGCTGAATTTAATTTCTTTGAATTTCAGCCGGGCACTAAAATGAATCACAGTCCTTATATAAACGCTGGCTTTGGTATTTTCAGCTTCGATCCAGAAGCGCGCTTCGACGGCTCATGGGTAGATCTACGATCATTGCGAACCGAAGGGCAAGGAACTTCCGCTGGAGCGGGTGCCCCTTATGCAACAGCGAGCTCTTACTTCGTTTTTAGCTTGGGCTATAAATGGTCTATCGGTCGATATACATCCATTGCATTAGAAAGTAGCTTTCGAAATGTATACACCGATTACCTCGACGATGTGAGTGGCTATTATGCCGACCCTGATATTCTAAGGGAAGAAGTTTCAGAATTATCTGCGACCTTAGCCGACCGAAGTTTGAATCAAAGTAATAAAGAAAACCTTTTGCGCGGCGATCCGACCAATAGGGATTGGTACATCTTTACGGGCTTTACCTTACAATTTAAGTTTGGAGAGCTTTACGAGAAATGTGAAAACTTTATCGGCGGCTAAATAGGAGACAATGTTAGACCTTAAGGAACAGGTAAAAGCGCTAAAATCAGTGCCTAAGCACGTTGCCATTATTATGGATGGCAATGGCCGTTGGGCTAAAAAAAGAGGCTATTTACGAGCGCTTGGTCACGAAAATGGGGTAGACGCTTTACGACGAATCGCTACCGCAGCAGCGGAGGTGAATATTGAGTATTTAACGGTTTATGCCTTTAGCAGTGAAAACTGGAATAGACCGAAATTAGAGGTAAAGGCCTTAATGACCATTTTGGTGAGCTCTCTTAAAAAGGAGTTAAAAACGCTTAATGACAATAAAATCCGTTTGCGTGCGATTGGTGATACATCATCTTTGCCCAAGGATTGTCAAAGTGAATTAAACGAAGTGATCGAACTTACCAAGGACCATAAACACATGACCCTTACGCTAGCCTTAAGTTATGGCAGCCGAGCAGAATTAAGTGCCGCAGCTAAAAGTTTAGCGCAAGAAGTGCTTGATGGTAAGCGCACGGTGGAAAGCATTGATGAAGACGCCCTTGCCGCTAATCTTCATACCTCGGAAATGCCCGATCCAGATTTGTTAATTCGTACCAGCAATGAATTTAGAATTAGCAACTTTTTGATGTGGCAAATTGCCTATTCCGAATTATTCTTTAGTCCTAAGCTTTGGCCAGATTTTCAGGCCGATGACCTATATGAAGCGGTACTCGATTTTCAGAATCGTGAACGACGCTTTGGAAAAACAAGTGAGCAATTAAAATCTAACGTATCCTAATGCAAAAATTTTTGCGATTGGCGGTATGGATACTGCTTCTTCAACCGTGGAACCTTCTAGCCCAAATGGGCGATGTGACGGTAGTACCCGGTGTGAAATATGAAATTGGCGGTATTCGAATTACTGGATCTGATAATCTTGATAAACAAGTAATTACTTTAATATCCGGCCTGCAGGTGGGACAAGAAATTACCCTTCCTGGAACCGAAACTACTAAGGCCATTGAGAATCTTTGGCGTCAGAAGTTATTCGATGACATTGGTATTTATGTAAGTGAGGTGAAAGGAAGCCTGGTCTTTCTGGAAATTCGATTAAGAGAATTGCCTAAGCTTAGTAAATACGGTATTAAGGGATTATCAAAAACAAAAAGAGATAATCTTAGAGATGAGCTCGAGCTTAGCAGTGGTCTAATCGTAACAGAGAACCTCATTGTAAATACGCGCAATATTGCTCGCGACTTCTTCGTAAATGATGGTTATCTGAATACAAAGGTAGAAGTGCGTAAGAAGCCAGATACTACCCGAAGTAATTCGGTTATCCTCGATATTATCGTTGACCGCGGAGAACGCGTGAAAATCAAGGACATCAACATCATTGGAAATGAAAACCTAAGCGATAAGAAAGTTCGCAAGGCCATGGATGAAACGGTCCGCAGTCGTATTTGGAATATTTTCAAATCCTCGAAATTGATAAAAGAGGATTTCGAAGAGGACAAGCGCCTGATTATTGAAAAGTATAATGCCGAGGGTTTTCGCGATGCTCGAATTGTAAGAGATAGTGTTTATGCGGTGGAGGATGATCGCATTAACATCGACCTGCATGTAATCGAAGGGCCTAAGTATCACTTTGGTGATATTACCTGGTTGGGTAATTCTAAATACCCGGATGAGGTGCTTACCGAAGTACTTAAAATTAAAAGGGGTGATGTTTATGATGCCTCCTTCCTAAATGAACGCCTTTTTGTGGATCCTCAAGGTGGTGATGTATCTTCTCTTTATCTGGATAATGGCTACCTCTTTTTTAATATGATTCCAGTAGAGGTGAATGTGCAAAATGACACCATTGATCTGGAGATACGGATCAGTGAAGGTCGTCAAGCCACCATTAATAAGGTTACCGTAGTAGGAAACGATCGTACCAATGATCATGTTATTTTGAGGGAATTACGCACCAAGCCGGGTGAGTTGTTTCGCAGAAGTGATATTCAGCGTTCCCTGCGTGAATTGCAGCAATTAGGTTTCTTTGATCCTCAACAGTTAAATGTAGAACCAAGTCCAAATGCGGAAACGGGTACCGTGGATATTCGCTACATCGTTGCGGAGCAATCCACTTCCCAGCTGGAGCTGCAAGGTGGATGGGGTGCCGGTCGTATTGTAGGTACCTTGGGTTTAAACTTTAATAATTTCTCGGCTCGTAATATTTTCAAGAAGGGTGCCTGGCAGCCTTTACCAGCTGGTGATGGGCAAACCATCAACCTAAGAGCACAGAGTAATGGTTTGTTTTTCCAGTCTTACAGCGCTTCGTTTACCGAGCCTTGGTTAGGAGGAAAGAAACCAAATTCCTTAACGGTATCTGTTTATCATAATATTCAAAACTTAACAGGGCTGCCCAGTGATGACCCTAATTATAGAGGTTTAAGTATTACTGGTGCTACTATTGGATTAGGGAAGCGCCTTCGTTGGCCCGACGATTATTTCACTCTTTATCAGGCTATAGATTTTCAGCGTTATCGTTTAACGGATTATCCCTTGGGAGGCATTCAGTTCGATGATGGCCGGGTGAATAATATCAACTACAAGGTAACCCTCGGTCGGAATAGTGTGGATTTCCCAATTTACCCAAGGAAAGGAAACCTATTCAACCTAAGTGGAGAGTTTACCCCTCCTTGGTCTTTGCTAAATGGTCGCGATTATTCGGGCTTAGACGCGAGCAGCAGGTATGAGCTTTTAGAGTACTATAAGATTAAAATGAATAGCTCTTGGTTTACCGAAATATTCCCTAAAACGGTGATCAAGGCCGCTGGTGAGTTCGGTTATCTGGGAACCTATAATGATGAGGTTGGCTTACCTCCGTTTGAGCGTTTCTTCGTTGGTGGCGACGGACTGCAGAACTTTGTACTAGATGGTCGTGAGATTGTGGGTTTGAGAGGTTATCCCAATAACCAAATTGTTCCTACTACCGTTTCTCAAATTGGTGGTGCGCTGTACAACAAGTTTACGCTTGAACTTCGCTACTTGATTACTGAAAACCCTAGTGCGCAGATATTCACCCTGGCCTTCTTAGAAGCCGGAAACAACTACGATACTTTTCAGAACTATGAGCCGTTTAACCTCAAGCGTTCCAGCGGCTTCGGAGTTCGAATCTTTATGCCGATGTTCGGTTTATTAGGAGTTGATTTTGGATATGGATATGACCCACTTCCAGGAGGTACAACACCGAGTGGTTGGAATACGCATTTTATTATTGGACAACAATTTTAAATGAGCTATTTTCGCCCGCGCTCGGCAATGCTTTCAGTATGAGCGAATATGGCGATTGGCAACCGCATGATTATGACAAAGTATTTTTGGATAATTTTCTTTGGTCTAGTTTTTGGAATACAGCTGGACGCGCAACGATTCGGGATAGTTGATTCCGACTATGTGCTTACGCAGATTCCGGAATATGCTAAAGCCCAACAACAGTTAGATCAACTTAGTCGCACTTGGGAAGGAGAAATAGAATCGCTACTTAGTGAAGCAGATGCTATGAGACAATCCTATGAAGCGGAGAAGGTTCTTTTAACAGAGGAGCGCCGAGCGGAACGGGAGGCGGCAATAAAAGCTAAAGAAGACGAAGCCAAGAATAAGCAGCAATTGTATTTTGGTATAAAAGGAAAAATTTACACCAAAAGGCAGGAGCTTATAAAGCCCATCCAGGATAAGATTTTTAATGCTGTTCAGGATGTGGCGCGACGCCGTAACCTGGATGTTGTTTTCGATAAAGGAAGTGAGCTGATTACCCTTTATGTTAGCGAGAAAGTAGATATCAGCGATGAAGTAATTGAGAACTTAGAACAAGAAGAAAAATAACCACACTATTAAAACAAGAAAAATGAAAAAGATCATCCTATTATTTGCCCTATTCTTCGGATTGAGTAGTGCAGTAAGCGCTCAACAGAAGTTGGGACATATAAATTCTGACGAGTTATTGGCTCTTATGCCTGAAACCAAACTTGCCCAAGCCGAATTAGAAAAATACGGACAGCAATTGGAAAAAGATATGGGCGAGATGGAAACTGAACTATCCACCAAAATTGAGCAGTTCCGTACCAATGAGCCAATGATGACCACTACAACTCGCGAATTGAAAACTAAAGAATTACAAGATCTTCAGGGTCGTATTCAGCAGTTCTCACAACGCGCCCAGCAGGATATCCAGCAAAAGCAAGTTGACCTTTTTCAACCTATCATCGAAAAGGCTTCCAAAGCCATTGAGGATGTAGCAAGAGAAAAGGGATTCACCTATATCTTAGATAGCTCTCAAAGCAAGGCAGTTGTTGTTTTCGCCGAAAACGGTGAAGATATTATGCCTTTAGTGAAAGCTAAATTAGGTATCCAATAGGAAAAAATACTTAATGTAAATTCGTACCCTGGCCTTAACGGTCAGGGTTTTTTTATGAATAACACTGATGCAATTGGCATATTTGATTCGGGTGTAGGTGGTTTAACAGTCGCCTCGGCAATCCACAGCTTATTACCTAAAGAGTCCTTCATATATTTTGGAGACACACGGCATGCCCCTTATGGAGATAAATCGAAGAGTACTATTCTTGACTATTCGCGTCGCATCAGTCGTTTTTTAAAGGCTTCCAATTGCAAAGCCATAGTTATTGCTTGTAATTCCGCTTCGGCATCTGCCTTTAAGGAATTAGAGCAGGATTTTCCAGATATACCCATTCTGAATGTTGTGGATCCTGTAGTTACTGAAGTGTCTAGCTTAGGAGCGAAGAAGGTTGGTTTAATAGCTACCCGCGCTACGGTGCGATCTCAGGTTTACCTCGAGCGTATTCGGCACTTGGATTCTAATGCAGAGGTAGTTCAGATTGCCACGCCATTATTAGCACCCTTAATTGAAGAAGGCTTTTCAGGAACCAAGGTAAGTCAAGGTGCCTTAGAGCATTACCTCGATGATGAGCGCTTAGCGAATTTAAGTCACCTCATTTTAGGCTGCACCCACTATCCTTTACTGCAGGCAGAAATAGAATCTTTCTTTGGCTCGGAAGTACAGGTTCTCAATTCAGCAAATTTGGTAGCTGAGGCCCTAAAGGATTTACTATTACACAAAGGATTATTGAATCAAGAACCGATGGAAAAAGCAAGCATGAGGTTCTTTGTTTCGGAAAAAACGGAAGCCTTTAGAGATACGGCCAAATTGTTTTTTGGGCAGGAAATCCAATTGGAAGAAAAACTATTGCCCGCCTAAAAAATCGCTTACAGCCTCATAAAAAGCCTGGGGTTGTTGGGCATGTAGCCAATGCCCCGCATCTGGAATAGTAAGTAATTCTGCCTGTGGGAAATGGCTTTCAATAAGATCGAGATCGGAATCTTCGATATACCAAGAGTCACCACCGCGGAGGAAGAGGCTTGGCCTATCAAAATAGGCATTCGGCGCTAGCCCTTCTCCAACCTTGCTTATTTCCTTAGCAATTACCCTTAAGTTGAAGCGCCAGTTTAATCGTTCTTTAGTTTCCCAGTAAAGGCTTTTTAGTAAAAACTGACGCACGCCAGCCTCCAAATTAGTTCCGAAAGCTTCATTGGCCTCTCTACGACTTTTTACAGAATCTAGATCTAAAGCTTCCAAAGCCTCAATAACATCTTGATGGTGCGGCTGGTAAGCTTTAGGTGCGATGTCGGCCACGATTAAGCTTTGGCATTTCTCGGGATTGAGCACTGCAAACAGCATCGCCACTTTGCCTCCCATACTATGGCCAATAATATGGGCCTCCGCGATTCCATTATCGTTCATATACTCCGCTAAATCATCAGCCATCAGCTCATAGCTGAATTCTGGAGCATGTGGGCTTCTGCCATGATTTCGCATATCCAAAAGGTGTACCCGATAATCTTCGGCCCATCTTTTCCCTAGGCTTTGCCAGTTATCGCTCATCCCAAAAAGGCCATGCATGATTATTAGTTCTTGCTTTCCTTTACCGATGACATTCGAGAATAGTTTCATTTTTATCTTTTTTTCAAGCTCTTGGAAATTGTAAAATCGAAGGCGAATTAAAAGCTATGCAAATATGCGCAAGCTGATTTTTTTAAAGCCTATTATTAGATGTTTCTAAAGCCTTGTCAATTCTTACTTTTGTGGCCTAAAGTGATTTTATGTCCACGGATATTTCCCGTTATACTATAACCGCAGCCTTACCTTATGCCAATGGACCCGTTCATATTGGTCATCTTGCGGGTTGCTATCTTCCCTCAGATATCTACGCCCGCTATTTAAGAAAGAACGAAAAGGAGCTCATCTTTGTTTGTGGCACCGATGAGCATGGGGCGGCCATAAACATGAAAGCCAAGAGCGAAGGAGCACAGCCGCGAGAAATTGTGGATCGCTATCATGAGGTCATTCGTGGATCCCTCGAGGATATTGGAATAAGTTTCGACATCTTTTCGCGCACTTCAAAGGAGGTGCATCATAAAACCGCTCAAGATTTCTTCAAGAAACTTTACGATAAAGGTTCTCTAGAAGAGAAGGTAACCAAGCAGTACTTTGACGAAGAAGCGGCACAATTTATTGCCGACCGCTTTATAGTGGGGGAGTGTCCCAATTGCCACTTTAATGAGGCTTATGGAGATCAATGCGAGAATTGCGGTACCTCTCTAAGTCCTACCGATTTAATTGAACCCAAAAGCCGATTAAGTGGAGCAGCTCCAGTTTTAAAGGAAACCAAACATTGGTTTTTACCCTTGGATCATTTATCGGGAAAGATTAAGGATTATATCCAGGCACATGAAAACTGGCGGCCCAATGTTTACGGGCAATGCATGAGTTGGCTGGATGCTGGCGACGGTCTTCAGGCGAGAAGTATGACCCGCGATTTGGATTGGGGAATACCGGTTCCAGTAGAGGGCGCTGACGGTAAAGTGCTTTATGTTTGGTTTGATGCGCCAATAGGCTATATATCCGCCACCAAAGAATTGAAAGGTGAGGCTTGGACCGATTGGTGGACCAAGGAAGATACTAAGCTGGTGCACTTTATTGGCAAGGATAATATTGTATTTCACTGTATCATCTTTCCGGCAATGCTAATGGAGCATGGAGGCTTTCACTTAGCAGATGAGGTACCCGCTAATGAATTCTTAAATCTTGAAGGACGAAAAATTTCCACTAGCAGAAATTGGGCGGTTTGGCTTCATGAGTACTTGGAAGACTTTCCCGATCAGCAAGATGTATTGCGCTATGTGTTAACCGCAACCGCACCTGAGTCTAAGGACAACGATTTTACCTGGAGCGATTTTCAAACCCGGAATAATAGTGAGTTAGTGGCTATTCTTGGCAATTTTGTGAATAGGGTGGTAGTGCTTATGCAGAAGTATTACGGCGGTGCCCTTCCCAAGCCAAATGAGTTAAGTCCGGCCGACGAAAGTGTTTTGGCAGAGGTGGCTGAGGCACCAGCGAATATTGCCGATTCTATTGAAAAGTATCGATTTAGAGAGGCCCTTTCGCGCATGATGAATATTGCACGATTAGGGAATAAGTACCTAGCCGACGAGGAGCCCTGGAAATTGATAAAAACGGATCCGCAGCGAACGGAAACTGTGATGTACGTGGCGGCTCAGGTTTGCGCACAACTGGCCCAAATGATGGAGCCTTTTATGCCCTTTAGTGCCGCAAAATTGCAAGCTAGTTTAGGGATGAATAAGCTAAGTTGGTCTGAATGCCAGAATAAGGAACTCATCGGCCCTGGCTCTCAAATTAGCGCGGATGGACATTTGTTTTCAAAGATTGAAGATGCGATGATAGAGCGTCAAATGGAAAAGCTAAAGACTCCTTCGGAATCAGTTAACTATAGTCCCCTCAAAGATGAAATTCAATTTGAGGATTTTGAGAAACTGGACCTAAGGGTAGGAACTATTGTGAAGGCTGAAAAGGTTAAAAAGGCCGATAAGCTTTTGCATTTGGAAGTGGACTTGGGTTTTGAAACGCGAAGTATTGTAAGCGGGATTGCCGCATTTTTCGATACTGAAGAATTAGCTGGACAAAGAGTTTCTGTTGTAGTTAACCTCGCCCCCCGAAAGCTCCGCGGAGTTGTAAGTCAAGGTATGATTCTAATGGCCGAGGATTCAGAAGGAAAGCTTAAATTCACAGCAGCACCCGAGGATATGCCAAACGGGGCGGTAATTCGATAGTTATGAAGACCTTACATCCCGAAACCTTTGAATTTTTAAATCAGCTAAAAGCCAATAATTCTAAAGATTGGATGGATGCCAATCGAAAGTGGTATCAGAGCATGCGTGATGGTTTGGTGGACTATGCCAATACCTTGCAACAGTCCTTTGCGGAGGTTTACCCCATGCACGTAATGGACCCAAAAAAGTATCTATCTCGAATAAATAACAATCGACGATTTCACCCGGATAAGCCTCCTTATAAAACTCATTTTGCTTTAATGGTAAAGCGCCGAGGCCCAGGTTTAAGCGATTATTATTTGCATATAGAGCCGGACAACGTTTTTATAGGGGTAGGTTTGTACCATCCACCACGGGAATTATTAAATGCCTTACGAGATTTAATAGCGGTTCGCGGGCAGGACTTGCAGGCCATAGAGCAAGAGCCTAGTTTCAAGAAAGTTTACGGTTCCTTTCAAGGGGAAAAACTAAAGAAGGCCCCAAAGGGCTTTGATATTGATCATCCTTATATTGAACTGCTTAGACATAAGGATTTAGTTATCATGAAAAACCTTAAACCGGAATCCTTATTTACGGAAAAAGGCCTCAAAGAAATTAAAGAAGCCTTTCAGGCAGCCTTACCATTTATGGACTTCATCGATGAAGCGATAGCATCGGTATAGGCTACTGCCTTGGAATGTGAATTTTGAATAAGCTGCCTTCCTTGGGTTTGCTTAATACCTCAATGCTTCCTTGATGAGCTTCAACGTATTCCTTTACGATCATCAGGCCAAAGCCACTCCCTGTTTCGTTTTGTGTTCCACTTTGAATTGAGGCTTGACCGCTAAAGAGATGCTTTTGATTCTCGATTGGAATGCCTATTCCGCGGTCGTCAATTTCGAAGATAAGTTCCTGCTTTTCTTCAATAACCCGAAGTTCCACGTTTTTTCCGGGAGGGGTGAATTTCACCGCATTCTGAATTAGGTTTCTAATGATTACCGTCATTAATATGGGATCGCAATACAGTTTCGTGCGTCCATTATAATCTTCATTTAAGAGAACACCTTTGGCTTGAGCGATGCCCCTTAAGTGATCCACTGTTTTGTTGAGCCATGAACTCAAACTTACTGTGTTAAAGCTTGTGCTTGTGCCGCTAATTTGAATTTTGGACCAGTTCACCATATCATCCAGCATATGAGAAGTGTTTTGCACCATATGCAGGAGGCTGGCGTTTATTTCCTTCTGCTCATCCTTAGTTAAGCTTTCATCTGCGTTAAGCTCCAGAAATGATTGAATGGAAGCCAAGGGATTGCGCACATCATGGGCGATAATGGATAATACCTTTATAAGCTCGGTATTTGATTTTTCCAGTTCTGCCTGCTTTTCCTCCAGATCTTTACTTTGCTCAATAACCTTTTCCTGCTGTTTTTCATAAGCCACACGAATGAGGCGGAAAATAAAGTACATAAAGGCCAGTACTAACAGATAGCTGAAAACATGATCTACGTAGCGGGCTTCCGCATTGGGGTAGGTACTAATGCTGGCCTTTCCAAAATTAAGCTCGTAGAATAAAAGGGCGGAAAATACCAGACCATGGGTGCTGGTCCAAATCCAGTGCAATTTACTTCGGGATGTCGCGAAGAGTATTGCAAGAATTAAAACGCTTATAATATTGGTAGTGCCATCTATTCCTGCATTGAGGAAGTAATTGCTTACAATTAATGCGTAGGTGGTAATGGAAAAGAGAATCCAGCCTACAAGGAAAAGCCGCATTACCCGCGATAGCCAGTAACTTAATGTTAGGACGATTTGGGTTATGAGGATAGCAACAATAAGATCAAGGTCGCGTAAGTTTAATGCCAGCAATATGCCAAATGAAAGAGCAAGGGCGCTCAGGAAGCAGACTTGGTGAAAAATCAACTCCCTTAAACCGAATTCAGATTCGGTTCCATAGACTATATCGCGGAACTTTTTGAAGGACATTATTTACTAACGCAGGGGTTGCCGACTTTGGGATTCGTTGGCCGGTTTCTTTTGTTGTGAACGTTCAATTTTAGTGATGAAATAGCGCGTGTTTCCCCGCCAAGGTAATGCTCGATAACGTTCGATATAGTGCAAGTTTACGCGTTCACCGCTAAGTGAAACTTCCTGCAGGTCATTAATAATTTTTTCTTGATCGCTTTCAATTGAAAAACTGAAGGTTTCCGACAAACTATTGCTGCTATTTACAGCTCCAAAAGACTGGATATTTAATTGGCCTTCCCAGGTTTTAAAAACCACCCCCTTTCGGGATAACTTAATTACCGTTCCGGCGCGAACGCCTTCAGAGTAAGTGCCATAGTAGAGGAAGGTGGTCCAGGCTGCTCCTAAAACTAGCACTACCGCCAGTATCCAAATAATTGTTTTACGCATTTTATAAGTTCTCGTTTTGAATCATGAATTTTTTATAGTCGCGAAGACTTTGATTTACAATTTCTCGGGCAATTTCAGCATCTTGAAAATCCTCTACTTCCACAGTTTTGTTTTCTAGCTTTTTATAGTCCTCGAAGAAGTTCTTTAATTCCTTTAGAAAATGTACGGGAAGTTCGGAAATATCATTGATATGGTTAACACTCATATCGTTCTCCGCCACAGCAATTATCTTGTCATCTAATTCCCCACCATCCAACATTCGCATTACACCAATTACGCGGGCTGATACCATGCACATGGGAACTACCGAAATTTGTGAAAGCACTACAATATCCAATGGATCTTTATCATCGCAATAGGTTTGCGGGATAAAACCGTAGTTCGCAGGGTAGTACATGGAAGAGTAGAGCACGCGATCCATTTTAAGCATACCCGATTCTTTATCGAGTTCATACTTGGCGCGCGTGTTTTGTGGGATTTCTATAATCCCATTTACGTATTCTGGTGCTTGCATACCGGGTGAAACCGAATGCCAGGGGTTAAAAGGTTTTTTCATATTGGCTTTTTACAAAGTTACGTTTTGCAGTCCGTTGTTCCCGTGGCAAATGCTATTTTTGCCCCCCTGTTCCCTTAAAGGAACAAATCATTTTGGCCCCGTAGTACAATGGATAGTATGCAAGTTTCCGGAGCTTGAGATGCAGGTTCGATTCCTGCCGGGGCTACAAAAATGATTTAAGGTGCTATAGCCTTTAATTTAGAGGTTTTAAATATCGAGTCAAGGACCTAATTGAACAAAGCTGTTCCATGCAATTGTCCTTAATGCTGAGCTAAGCTCGAGACTAGGCCCCGTAGTTCAATGGATAGAATAGAAGTTTCCTAAACTTTAGATGCGAGTTCGATTCTCGCCGGGGCTACTTTTACAAATACAGCTTATTCGGGCTGTGAAAAGCAAAACCTTAAAAAGTAAGGCTTAAGGTTTTCAGTTTCTGATTAGTACTTATACTGACTGCAACAGGCCTCTATTTCGGAAAACAGTCATGCATGCATAGCCTATCGCAATTTTAAGCTGCTGTTAAGTTCAGTTCTTTTGAGCTAGCCCTTCGAAAGAATGGGTTTTGAATAATGATATAGAGAGAATAGGGGGCAGGTGAATTTCTAAATAAACTGCGATCTTCTAGACTAGTTTAGTAATTGATAAAGCCATAATTGGCTGCACGATTTACCTCCTTTATTTGCTTGTCCAATTGCATTCTAAGGAATTTCTTCCCTCAGCAAGTATTGCAGAGTCTTTACTCTAAATGAATATTTCTTTTATTTAAAAATTGCATCTTGCCCATGCAGTAAACATTCACCCCCAGCCCCCACCCCCATGAAGTATATCCTGCCCCTAGTGCTTACCGTGCTTTCATTTAGCCTCGGAGCCCAAGTAGAAGATTTCAAGATTGTTAGCTACAATTTACTCAACTACAACCCCAATAATATCGATGACCGACATGATGAGTTTCGGCTCATCATGAATGAGATTCAACCGGATCTCCTTGTAGTACAAGAGGTGGATGGCCTATCCGCTGTTCAAATGTTTGCCGATAGTGTTTTAAATGTAGATTCAGTCACTTACGGTATCGGCAGCTTTATCGATGGTCCAGATTCGGATGTTGGATTATTTTACAAATCGAGGATTTTTAGGCATTTGTCCGTAAGCAACTATTCTACAAATTTGCGGGACATTGTTCATCATCAATTAAAAACCGACCTCAATGGCCGAGCAGGCGATACCAATGTTGTATTACATGTATTTGGACTCCATTTAAAGGCAAGCTCTGGTTCGGCCAATCGTGCTTTGCGAAAGGCGGAAATAGACAGCCTCAATAAGGTCCTTCAATTTTTGGAACAAGAGCCAGTCATCGTTTGTGGGGATTTTAATATCTATGGTTCAACTGAAGCGGCCTATCAAGCCTTACTTAAGGAAGGCGGTGGCTTTTTGTATGACACCTTGAATTTGGTGGGAACATGGAACACTGGCCTGTATGCGCCTTATCACACGCAATCGCCGCGAACTACTCGTTTTAATGGTGGTGCAAATGGTGGCCTGGATGATCGCTTTGATATGATATTGTTTTCTAAGCCCATAGCCCATGATTCCATTTATGGCTATAATGGTGATATGGAGGTGTTTGGAAATGATGGCCAGCATTACAATATGGCCCTTACCGATCCTCCTCAACATCCAAGTTTATCGGATTCAATCATTAATGCACTGCACTATGCCTCCGACCATTTACCCTTAATGGCGAGTTTTTACAATGGGCAACGCGATTTAATTAAAGAGGAATATCCTAAGTCCAAGGTTTTCCTGGCGATATCAAAAGAAGAAACTTGTGTAATTAATCAAACAGGAGAGCGTCTACTATATCAAGTATTTGGTGCAGCTGGACAGCTAATATTGACCGAAGAGCTATATGAAAGGGCTTGTTTAAACCTAAAGTCAGGCAGCTACATCATTCAGGTTAAAAATAGCCAAGGAATCGATATCCTTAAAGAAAAGCTAGTCCGTTAGATGCTAATGCTTTAGCGAGGTCCCTGAGTGAGCCATGGTTTTAATAAAGCTCTAAAGGTGGGACCACAAAAATTGTTTGCAGCTGCTTATTTGTGCTTAATTTAAGCCAAAACCGAGAAGGCCTTTCCTTGTCAAACTCCTTTCCTTTTTCCGAACATTGAGCTCGGAATTAAAAAATGGCTTGCACGGCATCAATAGTTGCCTGATGCTCTTTCACTGCGGTAATTTTTTGATTCTTTAGAATGACTTCCAAAATTTTTGCTGTGTTTACCGCTTCCCGAAAGGGTTTGGCCTCTTCTTCTTCCGTAATAATAAGAACCGAATAATTGAACTTCTTGAGCCCTGGAAGGATGAATACCTTTTGAATGATGCTAGGTGCGGCACTAACATCAACAATAAATAGGCTCTGATTCTTCTTAAGGAAATTAGGGTCTTTGCGATCTAAATATTCATTTACCGCATGGGCGGGTTCTTTGTCTAGCGCAATTATTAGTCTTTTGGTACTCTGCGCAATTTTGTGATTTTGACCAAACTGATCGCTAAAAATCATACCATTTAAGTTGGTGCCAACTTTGAGTATTGGTTCTTGCCACTTTTTTTGATAGGTGCTAGCACTTACGCTAAGTAGGATTACTAGTATTAAGGAAAGCTGACTTATTTTTTTCATCCTAAATTTTTTAAAGGGCCTCAAGCTCTGAAAGTGGGGTTTATGTTCACTGCTAAATTATAACGTGGCGAAGTTGATACAAAGGATTTCATTTAATGCTTTAGAACGCCACCTCGTAATTGCGTTCAGTGTTTTCTAAGACGCTTTTAGGTTTACTGCTATTCCCTCATATTCAATTGATCCTAGTAAAGAAAATTTGTCCTTGAGGGAATTACAAAGGGAAGACTATGCAAAATGCTTATTCAATTAAAGGGGAATTCCAACGATTTTTGCTGATCATTTTTTCCATGGCTAGCCATCCTCGAAAATCAAACTCAATGAAAAGCGTCTTAAATTATAAATAAGATCGCGTAGAATAAGCAGCATGCTAGTCCCGGGAAAATGGCACGGAATTGGAATTTCTCTTTGCAAAATCATGTCCTATGAAAAAGCAAATTTTAATTTTCGTTTTAGCTTGTTTTGGAATTCAAACAAGTAGTGCAGTAGGCGTGGTGAACAATGCAGATCGGGATCCACGTTTTAACCGTCACAATCGCGCCCAAGTAGGCGTCGAACTTTATAAACGCCCCGATTTCCGCGGCGATTATATTATCATCAACCGCGATTGGTCATGTCAAATGGATCGCGATTTCTGTTTAAATATTGAAAGCATTTTCGTTCCTCAAGGATTTGAAGTGTGGGCCTATAGCCGCCGGAACTTTCGTGGGGAGCCAATTATCTTAAACGATTCTTGGGATGGCCGAGGCGGAGGCAGCCGAATGATGCGGAATCAAATTCGCAGTATCAAAGTGGTTCAAAGACGTAGAGCCAGAGTAAGAGGCCGAAATTCCTTTCCTGCCGCTGGTCCGCAAGTGATCGTTTATGATCGTCAATTTAATGGAGAGGAGCTTGTATTAAATGGCGACTGGACAGTAGGCAGAGGAGAAGGCTTTTACTTCAATGATCGAATAAGCTCTATTTATGTGCCACGCGGCTATAAAGTGCGAATTTTTGAACACGCCAATTTCCGAGGAGCCTTTATGGATATTTACGGCGATTGGAGTCCAGGCCGCCACAATTTTTGGAATAATCGAATAAGCTCTATTCAAATCATCCCTTTAAATCCTAGAAGAACCCGAAGGTTGATTTATTAAATGTGAAGCCATCTCAATTTATGAGATGGCTTTTTTGCTTTACTAACTACTGGGCCTAAATCGAGGCCTTCAGCTTTAGCTTACATTTTCTTAAGACGATGCTGCGGAGAGACCTCTTTCCTTCCTTGATTGTAGTAAGAGTTAGAACGATATCATAGCAATGGCTACTAAGATTTAATCAGGCACAATTGCTTAACTTCCCGCATAATTTAAGCTATGAAGAAACTACTACTCTCGATTTTATTTATTGCGGGATTGATCTCGGCTGAGGCTCAAAACCTCGTGTCTATTACTCCCTTGGACACCATCACCAAAGGTTCGCTAAATTTTCTTGCCAATGGCTTAGCGAAATATGATGTTGGCAATTACAAGATTTTATACCAAACTCCAGATGTTGATGGAAATGTAAGCATTGCTTCTGGCTTAATGTCGGTGCCGCTGGTGGCTTGTGATAGCATTGCTTTAACCCTGTATTGCCATGGAACGGTTTTAGAACGCGATGATGTTCCAAGTCGAAATAATGTAGAGTCGGTGATTGGAAAAATTGGTGCTTCACGCGGCTATGTAGTGGCCATGCCGGATTACCTTGGTTTGGGTGATAGCCCTGGAATACATCCTTACATGCACGCTGAAACTCAGGCGACCGCTTCAATTGATATGATGCGTGCGGTTCGTCAGGCTCTAGCCGATAGTATTGGTGGTTACCCCTTAAATAGTGAGGTATTTGTAACCGGCTATTCTCAAGGTGGTCACGCAGCCATGGCGGTTGCAAAGTATATTCAAGATGAAAACCTAAGCACTGAATTCAATGTGGTGGCAGCCGCACCTGCTAGCGGCCCCTATAACTTGGCGGGCTCTCAGTCTACAGTATTCTTATACGATCAACCTTATAGCAATCCTGGCTATGTAGTTTATTTATTGTTGGGCATGAATGAGGCTTATGGCGGTAGCTTATTTAGCAATCCTTCTGAAATTTTAAAAGCTCCCTACGATGTAAGCATTCCACCTTATTTTAATGGAAACTATCCCATGGACTCGGTAAATTCAAAATTACCAGCCAATGTTAGCGGCTATATCGAGGATTCCATCCTCCAGGCATTTGTTGCTGATTCCGTAAACCAGCAGTATTGGTTATGGAATATATTAAATGAAAATTCCAATTACGATTGGACGCCAAATATGCCAATTCGCATGTTCTATTGCACGGCGGATGAGCAAGTGAATTTTCAGAATGCTTTAGATGCTGAGGCGGCCATGACCCTAAACGGCGCATTAGATGTAAGGGCCCTAAATAAAGGTCCATTCAATCACGGAGGTTGTGTAGGTCCATCGGTACAAAGTGCGGTTTTATTTTTCGATAGCTTAACCACCAGCTGTACTGCCTTCGTAGGTTTGAATGATTTTGTAACCAACAGCTATGAAGCATATCCCAACCCGTTTAGCGATGAACTAATTTTAGAAGGATTATCGGGAACGGTAGCACTAAAAATTCTAGACCTAAATGGACGCTTAGTGCATCAGACAACAACCGAGCAAGGTCGACTTGTACTCAGATTGGCCCATTTACCAAAAGGCATGTACCTGCTAGAGCTTGAGGCCGAAGGGCGCCAAAGCCGAAGAAGAATTCTGAAGCAATAGCATTAGCCTCACAATAATAGCAACCCTGGCTTTTTTTAAGTCAGGGTTTTTTTCGCTCTAAAGCATGGAATTTCTCTTGGGCCTTTTCCCAATTAAGCATCATTTGCTCCAACTTCGATTTGTCGGCTTCATACTTTTCGTAAAAATCGGCCTCTTTGCTTAACTCCTTAAAAGCCGCAGGGTCATGAAGTTTCTGATCGAGATTAGCCAGTTTAGCTTCAAGTTGTTCAATGGAGCTCTCTAGGCTTTGCACTTCTTTTTCCGCTTTGCGCAGATCTTTATCCAATTGCTTTCGCTCTGCATAACTTAAGCCATCATCTACCTTTTGAGGCTCGGGCTTTTTTTCTTTGGCGAGCTCGGTCGATTTTTCCAATTGACGAAAGTCCTCCAATTTGCGTGCTTCGAGGTATTCATCAATATTTCCAAGAAATGGTCTTACCTCTCCATCTTTAAACTCGAAGATTTTATCTGCTAGGCCTTGTAAGAAATGACGATCATGCGAAACGACTATCAGCGTACCATCATATTGTTGCAAGGCATTTTTAAGCATATCCTTGCTTTTAAGGTCGAGGTGGTTTGTAGGCTCATCCATAATCAGCAGGTTATGGGGAAAGAGCAATAGCTTACAGAGCGCCAATCGACCTTTCTCACCACCGCTTAGAACTTTCACCTTTTTATCTACATCTTCACCGCTAAATAGGAATCCTCCTAAAAAGTCGCGCGCACGTTTTCGTAAATCCTCAGGGGCAGCATCCTCAATGGTTTGTAATAGGGTAATATCCCCATTCAGCGTTTTAGCTTGCTCTTGGGCGTAGTAGCCAAATTCAACATTATGGCCAAGTTCAATTTGGCCCTCGTGATCTAAATTCTCCGCTATTATTTTAACCAAGGTGGATTTACCCTGGCCGTTTTGACCTACAAAAGCAATTTTTTCGCCTCGGTTGACCTCCAAATTCACCTTGGAGAAAATGCGTTTCGGCCCATAGCTTTTACCGAGCTTTTGTGCCTGTAGCGCAACTTTGCCGGAGCGCGGGGCAGGAGGGAAGCGGAAGTTAATCTTACGACTGTCATCATCGTCGATTTCGATGCGCTCCATCTTGTCCAGCTTCTTAATCAGGTTTTGAGCAAAGGCCGCCTTGGATGCCTTGTATCGAAACTTTTCTATAAGTTCCTCGGTGTGTTTAATTTCCTTCTCTTGGTTTTTCTGCTCCTGCATTTGGAGGGTACGGCGTTCCTCGCGCAAGGCCACAAATTTGGAATAGGGTACGGGATAATCGTAAACCTTGCCGTTCACAATTTCTACCGTCCTTTTGGTAATATTATCTAAAAAGGTTCGATCATGCGAAACCATTATTATCGCGCCTTCATAGTCCCTTAAAAAGCTTTCTAACCAAATTATAGAGTTTATATCAAGGTGATTGGTAGGTTCATCCAGCAGAAGAACATCGTGCTTGGCGAGTAGTAGTTTGGCAAGTTCAATTCGCATTCTCCAGCCTCCACTAAATTCACGGGTTTGACGATGAAAGTCATCAGGCTTAAAGCCTAAACCCTGAAGTATTTTCTCGAGAGCAGCATGGTAGGTGTAACCACCAACAAGATTGAAGCGTTCCGTAAAGGTGTTAAGATCTTCGATGAGCTTTAAATAAGCCTCACTTTCATAATCCGTTCTAGTGGTAAGTTGGTGATTAATGTCATCAATAGACGACTGGAGTTCTTTAATTTCGCTGAGTGAAGTTTCGGCCTCTTCCCAAACGGTTTTACCGTCATGAAGTGGCAGTTCTTGTGGTAAGTAACCGACCTTAAACTCCTTTGGCTTGGAGATAGTGCCAGAGTCAACACTGGCCTCACCAGCAATAGTTTTAAGGAGAGTGGATTTACCAGCTCCGTTGCTTCCAACTAAACCGACTTTATCACTGGGATTCACCAAAAAGGAAATCCCATTAAAAAGCATTCGGTCGTTTATTTGTAGTAGTAGTTTATTGATCCCTAACATGGGGCAAAAATAGAATTTAGATTATGTCAGTGTTTTCAAAAGGGACGAAGTTGCGCAGTATTATGCACATGTCTTGCCCAAGATGCCAAGAGGGCGATGTTTTTAAGGAAGCAAATCCATATAAATTCGGTTCGCTGTTTGAAATGCATGAGAATTGTCCCCATTGTGAATTAAGATTTGAAGTAGAGCCTTCGTTCTTTTATGGCGCCATGTACGTGAGTTATGGCTATTCGGTGGCGCTTTTTGTAGCGACCTACCTTATAATGAACTGGATTTACGAACCCACAATTTTACAAATCGTTGGAGCTTTGGCGGTAATGGTGATCCTTTTAGCTCCGCTTATCTTGCGTTTATCGCGTATAACTTGGCTCAATATTTTTGTGAAGTACAATCCCAGCAAAAGAGGTCCTAAGCTGAAGTAAAACGATTTAAATCCCATTGCGCTTGGAGTGCATCACCGGATAGTAGATGGTTTAAGAAGTGCTGGCTTAAATAGGGCGCCATTAGTACACCACGGGATCCCATTCCGTTAAATAGCCATTCATGCTCACTTAAACGCCCCATCAGTGGCTTCCTGTCTTTGATATTCGGGCGAACAGCGGCAAACTGTTCCAGAACTTCATAAGGACCTTGATAAAATGATTCGAGCTTAGCCTTTAAATAGCTAAGTCCATCTTCGCTCGTATTCTCACTAAGGTCTTTATGATTGTAGGTTGCACCAATTTTAAATCGCTTATCCCCCAGGGGTAAGGTGAAGACACCGGCATGCAGAATTCGATCTTCGGGTAATTTTTCCGCTTTTATGATCATAACTTCACCTTTGGTGGGACTGAAGGCATTGGCTAACATTGGGTGTGTTTGGCGGGCCAAATGTCCATTACAGTAAATTATGCTACTGTTTGGGTGCTTATCCATTAAATCTGCCGTCCAGGTCTTACTAATTAGTAGACCCTTATTCAATAGGTCCTCCCGGCGTGCCTTGATGAAGGAATCCGTATCCACCCAAAAAACACCTTCCAGTTTACCCCGCCCGTAGGGACTTATAATATTGGATAGCGCTTCTTTGATATGCTTCCCTAAGTGCTTCTTTAAATGTGGTTTGTCGGAGTTTATGAGCCAGTCATTAGCCTCGGCTTCATTATGGAAGATGTGCTCCAAATTAATGGGGTGATAAAATGATTTCTGCAATTGTCCGGCCCAAAGGGGATAGGCCTTTTGTGCTTCAGGCAAGAACAGCTCAGCCGCTTGCACCCATTTTTGTCTTTTTAAAACTACGGGGTTAGAAAGACCAGCGGCAATTCGCGAGGATTTGGAATGGGAGGGATCATCATAAAGCTTAAAGGGAATACCTCGTTCTTCTAGCCTTAAACTTAAAATGCTTCCGGCGATACCTTGGCCAACAATAATTAGAGCTTGTTCCATAGAACAAAATTAAGAAGGAACTCTTGTTGCACGACCAAATGATATTGGGATTAGGAGGTGATTGGAAATCTGAAAGGACAAAAAAAAGCCCGACACTAAGGTCGGGCTTTGTATGCTTAATATGCGTTTAGTATTCCCAAAGCTCAGCTTCGAGATTACGCAAATTGTTTTTGATCTTTTCCGCTTCTAGAAGTTGATCGAGAGTTGATGAGCGTTTATACTCTTCAATTTGACGATCATACACATTATCTTCTTTAAAGATAACCGAGTCGAAGAAGCGCAGGTGAAATACTTGGTCATAGGTTAAGCGAGCACTGTTGTTATTGCCATTAAAAGCTACGTGAGTAGCAAGGGCATAACGAGCATCGGGAAACCATACCCAGAACAGATTGTAACGATCACCGGTCTTTGGGTTCTCCACTTTAGGAGAGATACCAATGATGCGGTTTTTCATCTCACCACGTTGCTTATCAAAGAACCAATCAGATTTAATCTCCCAGAACTTCACATCCTTAGAAGTAATGCTAATGGTATCTACCAGTAAAATAATCGAAGGATCATCGGGATCTCTCAAGGTATCTACCATTTGTACGTATCCACGCACCTGCTCTGGACTTAATCGGATTTCGAAACGATCATCTGCAAAAACCTCATAGATCGAACCTTCATTTAAAATGCCATCAACGATAACATCATAAAGACTTTTACGATCTGGAACGGCTTGTACTGGGTAGTACAGGTGCAAATTCATTTTTTGTCTCAGGTCAATTCGCTCCCAATGGCGCGTAGACCACATCATATCCGCCTCTCTTAAATAAGGGTAAGGGAATACTTGATTATTGTGATAATGCTTGGGATCGTCAGGAATCACGCCATCATCATAAGGGCTGATTACCTGAGCATCGGTGGTCTTTGGCAAGATAAACAAGCCAATAAAGCCGAGACAAAGAATCAATCGTTTCATCAATCTGAATTATTAGTTTACGTCAACCGAAATACTCGCAACGCGATCCACCTTTACACGTGGATTGCCCACTGCTTTGGCTTGGATATTACGAATGGTTACTGTTGCGCCGGGTTTTAGTCTTTGGATTTTCGTTTTAAGGCTAGCTGGCATTTTGTTACCATTAACACGCTCTGGCGGAAATCCAGGAATGGATACCTCAAATTTTGTTACCGTTAGAGGTAGGTCAAAAACAAAGTCTTGGAAGCTAGCCTCTACTGTAGCATTTGCAACAGCATTAGCAGATAGCAATCCATCCGTTCTTTTGTAGATGGTTCCTACCGCAGGTGGTAGACCTTTAATACGGAAGGTCTTTTTACCTACCGAGCGGGTGCTAACATTTCCTTCAGAATCGGTTTCTTCTACGGAAACAGAAATATCAATTTCCTTAGTTCCTTTAATATTGGTAACATCTGCAACATACTCGCCTGGCTTAACCTGACGAACACCGCTTCCACTAACCTTAACCTTGCTTGGCTCTACACCGGGAACACCAATTTCTAAGGGGTTATCAACTCCACGGTAAAGCACATTCATCTTAGAAGGTGAAATTACTACCGAAGGAGGAGCGACGGTATAAGTAGTGGTTGGAATAGGATAGTTCTTTTCACCATCGGTTTGCTTGATAGTAATAGTACCACCCCAACTTCTTTCACCAACTCCTGTTGCAGGAATTTTTATAAAGCCTTGGCCATTCTCAATACGATCTATTTGAATCGGATTGCCATTGCCATCTTTAATTTCAATTTGTGGTTCTTGAGAGTCATCATAGGCACCTAAGAAAACACGAGCTTCATAGACATCACCTTGCGTTAAATAGCTACTAGGAGCAACCACCATGGCGTTAACCTGGTTAAATTTAACTGTTCCCACATCAATGCGATCAAGAAGGTATGAAAGTACTTCCGCTTCCGAGTTACGCACACGCGCTTGAATATCGGTAAGGAATGGAAGGATGGCACCTAGAGGATATTCTCCAAAAGAGGCTTGCTCCCATGATACTTCTTTATCACCTTCCATTTCTTTTTCGGTGCTAAACACCTTTGAAATGTTGGCAGAAATGGTAGGATCGTTTTCCGCAAGCTGAATCATTTTGCTCCTAAAGGCTTCTATTTGCTCACGCAATTCAGTTGCTTTTTGGGGCCCTTGCTCTGCAACAAGATAATTAAGTGGTTTAGATTTAGCGTCAAGTGCCTTAGGAATGGTTTGTTCCTCATCTTCCCAACCACCAGATACAACTACAAGTGTATCTTTCATTGCACTGATGTATTGGAATAAATCGCTCGTTACCTTTTTTACTTGAAGGGCAGCTTGATACTCGTCTTTTGCTGATTCCTTTTCAGCTGCCGATCTTTGTAGGATATCGTAGGCATCTTGGTTTTTAGCATCAACGGTTGAGATGGTTGTCTCAAGGCTCTCATCCAATTTGGTAAGTGCCTTAAGAATATCTTTGGAAACATTAAGGGCCAGCATCGCAGTTAACACGAGATACATCATGTTAATCATTTTTTGACGCGGCGACAGTTTTCCTCCAGCCATGAATTAGTTTTTAGAGATTAAACTCAGTTAGTTCTTAATTATTGCGGTTTACGTTCATGGCGGAAAGCATTCCTCCGTAAACACCATTGAGCTGGCTCATATTGCCCACCAAGCTACTTACTTCTGAACTCAAGCGATCAGAATCATCTAGTGAAGAACTAAGCTTCTCCATTAAAGTATTTTGTGCTTCCATGTGATTAGCAGAGCTTTCTAATTGAACGGCGTATAAAGCGTTCAATGATTCCATATTCTTAGATGCTAGGCTCAATTGCTCGTTATATGCTCCAGTGGCAGCGGCAGCTTCACTAGTTTCGGTTAACTTATTTGCAGCATCGCCAAAACGACGTAAACCACTACCTAAGCTTTCGATTAATTCACCATCAATTTTGGCGTCCTCAAGCATACGGTCTAGCTCTTGTGTAGCGGTAAGACCTTTTTGGTTAGCATTGTTATAGGCCTCGTCTTCGTCAGTCATTCCTGCTAATTCAGGATATACTAAAGTCCAATCGATTTCTTCGGCTGGTTTCTCAAAAGCTGAGAAGAAAAAGATTACTGCCTCAGTAGTTAAACCCACTACAAGCATGATATCGGCCCCAGGCAAGTGAAGAATTTTAAACATCGCACCGAGAATTACTACTGCGGCACCCCAGCCATATAACTTGGCCATGAAATTCTTAAATCGCTTGCTGTTTACATCAATTAACGCCATTGGTAAAATTTAAAATTAAATACGTGAATAGAGAGATTAAAAATCGGCTAGGTCGCGGCCCATGAAACTTTGCACAGTACGGAAACCTACATAAGATTTCGCCGTATCAGCATATTCATAATCACGGGTACTTACCTGCATATAATAAGCTACGTCCTTCCAACTACCGCCACGGGTAACTTTACGAGTTAGGGTAGGATCATCATCTGGACTAGCATTGTATTCGAAGTTAGGACTAATGTCAGAAACATAGTAGAAACTAGCTGCATCAAAAGCAGTGTTGGTCCATTCCGCTACATTACCAGCCATATTGTAAAGATCGAATTCATTAGGCGCATAAGCGGTCGCTTTTACAGGGTAGAAACCACCATCGGCTACTAAGTTACCGCGTAAAGGCTTGAAGTTACCGAGGTAACAACCCGAACTGTTTAGCGCATAAGGACCACCCCAAGGATAGGTCGTTAATTCCTGACCACCGCGGGAAGCGTATTCCCATTCGGCTTCAGTTGGTAATCTAAATTCTTGTTCGGTAAAGTAATTCGACTTCTTTAAGTAGTCATTACGGTACTTAGTTCTCCAGTTACAGAAAGCGCGAGCTTGATACCAATTGATACCTACTGCAGGGTAGTCATCAAAGGCTGGATGCCAAAAATACTTGTCGTGCATTGGATCATTATAACTGTAAGTGAAGTCATGAATCCAACATAATGTATCAGGATAGATATTAATCACACCTCCTTCAAAAAAGGAACTACGATCAGAAAACTCTTTATTGCCTTTAATAAAGTCACGGTAGCCAAACTTCTCACCATCTTGATCAGCGTCATTATGATCATACATAACGCGGTTCGACTTTTGAGCGGCCTTTTGTTTGTTAATCCAGAAGTAGGCGTAATTAAGTTGACGAGCGTCAATCATACGGCCACCCATAAATTGCTCTTCCGGTGGAAGGTAAATACTTTCAATAATCTCCGTGTACTCAGCGCTAGGGTAATCTGGCGTAGACCATTCAATCATGGGCTCCCAGTCCAGGCGACGTTGCATACTATCCGGGTAGTTCAAAGAAACATACTCATCAAAGAAGGTTGGATCTTCCAAATTGGCTACATCAATTAGCTCGTAGCCTTCTACAAGACCATCTTCGCCTAAGCGAAAACGAACAATTGAATCGCGTACCCAACGAATAAATTGACGGTACTCATTATTAGTAATCTCAGTTTGATCCATCCAGAAGGAAGGAACCGATACTGTTTTAGTGGGGGAGATCATGCTGTAAGGAACATCTTGATCAGAGTTACCCATGTTGTAGGACCCTTGAGGAATGTATACCATTCCGTAGGGCTGAGCAGGATACCAGCTTGGCCTGTCCTGAACTCCGACTAGTTCTCCGTAGTCGTTGCTACCGCAGCTAATTAAAATCAGGCTGCTTAAGGTTATGAAAATCAGTTTTTTCATGTCTATTGACGTTGTTTTCCGTTGATCGACAGTCTCTTTTTTAGAGAGCCTGCTATATTACAAAAATCTTGGGTTCTTATAACTTCCTTTTGGACGTGGGGGAATTTCTATTTTAAAACAGTAATTCGCCATGATCTCGTGGCTACCTCCACCGTTAGTGGAAAGTGCCGATGTTGCGACATCATATGAGTACCCTAGTCTTAAATCAGGTGTGGCCTGCCAACCAATCATGGCTACAACCGCATCCTGTAGCCTGTAGGTAACGCCACCCCAAAACTTATTATTATATACTCCTAATACATTCACATCAAAAATGGTTGATCCCGTAGAGAGTTTAACCAAGGTGCTAGGCCTTAATTCCCAGTTACTTGCCGGTACAGCAAAGTTGTATCCACCCATTAAATAATAATGTCTGGCATTGCGAATAAAGGTAGTTGCTCCTTGGAAATTACTACCAATATCGGTGGAGCTTTCGATTACACGGGTAGTAGAAAGCCCGCCCCAGAGGTTTTGACTTTCATAGTGTATCCCAAAAACGGCATCTACTTGGAAGCCTGTTTCATTGAGGCCGGGAATGAAAACATCCTGACCACCCATTGCAGTATTGTAGTCGGCCGGTATCCAAGCCGTACCATTTACTTGATTGTTTAAGAAGGTTGCGCCAGCTCCAATTCCCAATGTTCCAGAGGCAAGCTGAAACTGGTAGCCGTACATAAGGCGTGCGGAGATGTTATTAAAGAAACCGATTTGATCATTTACAATGCTTAAACCCAGTCCACCATGCAAAGCCTTTATAGGCACATTTACATTGACGTTTTGAGTTACAGGAGCCCCTTCGAAACCAACCCACTGGCTGCGATGCAAGCCACTAATGCAAATGGCACTTCCTGAGCCAGCAGCGCCAGGATTATAATAAATTCGATTGAACATGTACTGGCTAAATTGCACATCCTGCTGGGCGATACCCAAGAATGGCAAAAGGAGTACAATGATGAGGGAAAATTTCTTCATCAAATCGGGTTAGTATTAATTGTTGACAAGTCCTTGTTGAATTCCCAAATATAAAGCTTTGGATAAATATGCCTTAAGCGATCCTTAATTTTTAAGGTCTTTTTGTTAATAAAGCACAAAAAGGTCAGAGCGACTTCTGCATTGCACGCCACCATCTGTCGGGAACTTCGTTTTGCATGGCCTCTTTGTAATCCTCATAAGAACAGGGGATTAACTTGTGTCGATCGGAGCTAAACCCGCTGGTTTCACGCACTGGAACCTCTATCCACCAGCGACCACTAAGAGGACTTTTGTAGAAGATTAATTCGTGCTCCCCATCGTTAATAAGTACCGTAAATCGTTGATAATCGCTCTTATTTGCGAAGGGATAATCGCCTTTTCGGAGATTAAAGCCTTCTAAAAAGTACCAAATCATCTGCGCGAGGAGGTGTGCGGTGCGTCCTTCTTTGTCGGCAATGGCATTACATTCATAAATGCCGAAAGAGCTCACTTTATCACTAATTCCACTGTAACGAGCAAGAGCGCAAGCTTCCTCTCCGCTAAAACCATTTGGACTGTGGAAGGTGTTCCCAGGGGCATCACTTTGGCGCAAGGCAGAAATATCAAAGCTTACAATATCGGCATCACGCAAGATGGGTTCGCTTTCGCTGATCTTGTTGCGTAAATTCCCCAAGCGCTGTATATCAAAGTACATGCGCTCCATTAAATCAATTTCATCTTGATTAACGAAATAGCTTTGATAGCCAATATTGCTATAGTTATAAAGGATATAAGGCTTTTGAAGAATTACATGACTGAGATAGGAGCGATGGCTAAGTTTTTCTTCCTGCTTGCCAAGGTCAAACTGAGAGTCAATGGCCACCATATTCACGGTTTGCTCTAAACGATCGTAAGCCCGATAATTACCATAGGTAAGGTCTTGAGTGCCGCCAATGATTACTGGAACAATTTGCTTTTTTAGCAGGTGAAAGCAAACTTCACGCAGAGCAGCCATGGTGTCGGATAATTTCTCACCGGCATAAATATTACCTAAATCGCAGACCTTCGCATCCCAGCTGCCCCAGTACAAATTGTAAAGGTATTTGCGCACCTGATCCGGGCTATGGGCCGATCCGGGATTATCACTGCCCCGATCTTCCATTACGCCCACAATGGCAATTTTAATACCTTCTAAATCAGGAAGGCCTTCTATTTCACGATGAATGGCAAGCTGCTTACCAAAAGCCTGTTCATTAGCGCTAGCGCATGATTCTATAATGCTGCTGCCTACCGGACTCAGAAAGTCTTCAAGCATTATTTTTTGCTTTTAGTTTTGGTGCTTTTTCGAGCGCGGCTCTTCGCTGGTTTCTTTGCAGATTCCTCAATTATTTTTTCCGCTTCCTCACGGGTTAAGGCTGCGGGGTCCTCAATTTCTTTTGGTAGCTTAAAGTTTTTTCGTCCCGATTTGAGATAAGGCCCATAGCGACCATTTAATACCTGAATTTCAGGTTTGGCTTCATCAAAGACCTTGATGAACTTTTCCTTATCCGCTTTAATTTTCGCGTCAATAATTTCAATAGCGCGCTCCAGCTCAATGGTCATAGGATCATCGCCATCGGCTTCTTTAATGGAGGCAAAGGTGCTTTTGAACTTTACATAAGGACCAAATCTTCCAATATTGGCGCTAACTTTTTCTCCTTGATATTCTCCCAACTCACGTGGTAATTTAAAGAGCTCCATCGCTTCTTCAAAGGAAATGGTATCTATGCTTTGACCTTTGCGTAAACTGGCAAAGCGAGGCTTGTCCTCATCTTCAACATCACCAATTTGAATCATGGGGCCATAGCGACCAATACGGGCAATTACCTGCTTACCGCTTTTAGGATCTTCACCCAATACACGCTCGCCTGTGGCTCTTTCAGAATTCTCTTCTACTTCTTTAAGGTGTGGATGGAAATCTTGATAAAAGTCATCGATCATTGCAGTCCATTCTGCTTGCCCTTGTGCGATCTGATCAAACTTTTGCTCTACCGAAGCGGTAAAGTTGTAATCCAAGATATTGTGGAAATGCTCGGTTAAAAAGCCATTTACAACCGAGCCAATATCGGTTGGAATAAGTTTATTCTTATCAGCACCGGTGGTCTCCTGAAGTTTTTCTTCTTTCAAGCCATCAACACTTAAGGCCATGCGCAGGTAATCTCGTTTGCTTCCTTCCAGCTCCGATTTTTCAACGTACTGACGTTTAATGATGGTGCTAATAGTTGGGGCATAAGTGGATGGTCGACCAATGCCCAGCTCCTCCAGTTTCTTTACCAAGCTGGCCTCTGTAAAACGAGGGGCATGCTTTGAAAAACGCTGGGTGGCAATAATTTCGGAATAGGAAAGGGCTTCACCCTTACTACTGGCGGGAAGCATACCGCTTTGTTCGTCACTATCTTCATCGTCGGTTCCTTCGAGATATACCTTTAGGAAGCCTTCAAATTTGATAACCTCACCACGGGCTACAAACTCTAATTTTTCACCGGGGCCATTAATGCGGAATACGGTACGCTCCAATTCAGCATCGCTCATTTGCGAGGCAATGGATCGCTTCCAAATTAAATCATATAACCTCTGCTGTTGGTCACCGGTGCCGGCTTTATGTCGGTTGAAGTAAGTGGGTCGAACCGCTTCATGCGCCTCTTGCGCACCTTTAGTTTTGGTACTAAAGCGACGTGTTTTGGCAAAATCTTTTCCATAGTGCTCACTAATTTCCGCAGAAGCGGCTGCCAAAGCATCGTCCGATAAATTGGTGGAGTCGGTACGCATATAGGTGATTAAACCTGCTTCGTAAAGTTTTTGAGCTACAGACATGGTTTGGCCAACCGAGAAGTAAAGTTTACGAGCCGCCTCTTGTTGAAGGGTAGAGGTGGTAAAAGGGGCTGCGGGTGATTTCTTCGCTGGCTTGGTCTCCAGGGAGTCAATCTGAAACTTATGTTTAGAGCACTGGTCTAAAAAGTCGCGAGCTTCACTTTCATTATCGAACTTTTTATTTAGCTCCGCTTTGAAACTCTTTCCCTTGGTATTGCTAAACTCCGCAACCACCTTATAAAAGGTTTTGGCCTTAAAGTTTCGGATTTCAATTTCACGTTCAACAATTAAACGCACCGCTACAGACTGAACGCGACCTGCGGAAAGTCCGGCTTTAATTTTCTTCCATAATACGGGCGAAAGCTCAAAGCCAACCAGTCGATCCAAAACTCTTCTCGCCTGTTGGGCATTAACCAAGTCGGTATTAATCCTTCTTGGATTTTGGATAGAATTTTCAATTGCTTTTTTGGTGATTTCCGAAAAAGTGATGCGATTAGTATTAGTGGGTGCTAATTCCAAAGCTTCGTATAAATGCCAAGCAATGGCCTCTCCTTCGCGGTCCTCATCCGATGCGAGCCAAACCATCTCAGCATCTTTACTGAGCTTCTTTAGTTTCTTAACTACATCTTTCTTATCGCTGCTGATGGCATAGTTCGGAGCGAAGTTGTTTGCAACATCTACCCCCATATCTTTTTGTACCAGGTCACGAATGTGGCCATAACTACTTTCCACTTGAAAGTCCTTTCCTAAGAACTTCTCAATGGTTTTGGCCTTGGCCGGTGACTCAACGATGACTAGATTTTTTGGCATTTCCTTTTTTGAATTAGCATGCGAATTGCAGGCAAAATAAATCAATAAGTTTCGGATTTAGCTTCTATTCGAAAGAAGTCCTCTCGATCTTTGCATCTGTCAAATTGACAATCGGGTCATATTTGTACCTTTGCCAACCTTATAAAATGAAGATGGAAGATAAGCTAAGCGCCCTTAAAGATATGGACGAGAGCCTGCAAGGAACGGCCCTTGCCGGAGATGACGAAAGAGGCGATCGCAAGTTATATATAGAGAGTTATGGTTGCCAAATGAATTTTTCCGATTCGGAAATTGTCGCCTCAATTTTGGCAAAAGAAGGTTTTGGAACCACCAAAAATGTGGAAGAAGCGGATTTAGTACTCCTAAATACCTGCTCTATTCGCGATAAAGCGGAGCAAACGGTGCGCAAAAGACTAAGCAGTTTTAACAAGCTTAAGTCGGAAAGACCGGATATGAAGATTGGCGTTTTGGGCTGCATGGCTGAAAGGCTTAAGGATAAGTTTTTAGATGAGGAGAAACTGGTAGACATGGTGGTGGGACCAGATGCCTATCGCGACCTACCAAACCTTGTAGAAAAGGTAGAAGGCGGCCGTAAAGCGGTAAATGTGCTACTTTCTAAAGAAGAGACCTATGCTGATGTTAGTCCGGTTCGGATAGATAGCAATGGTGTTTCTGCCTTTATTTCGATAACCCGAGGATGTGATAATATGTGCACCTTTTGCGTGGTGCCATTTACCCGAGGTAGAGAGAGAAGCCGTAATCCGGAGACTATTCTGGCTGAAGCGATGGAGCTGCAATCACGCGGTTTTAAGGAAATTACCCTCTTAGGACAGAATGTTGATTCTTACCTCTGGTATGGAGGTGGCCTGAAGAAGGACTTCGTAAAAGCCTCGGATGCGGCTAAGGCTACGGCGGTAAATTTTGCCAATCTTTTGGAAAAGGTTGCCATAGCGGTGCCCAAGATGCGCATTCGCTTTAGCACTAGTAATCCTCAGGATATGACGGATGAAGTACTGCACGCTATTGCCAAGCATGAGAATATTTGCAAATACATTCACCTTCCGGTGCAATCGGGAAGTAGTAGGGTGTTGAAACTGATGAACCGCGGTCATAACCGTGAAGAGTATTTCAATCTCATTGATCGAGTGCGGAAAATAATTCCAGATTGTGGAATTTCCCACGATATGATTGCAGGATTTCCCACCGAAACTGAGGAGGATCATCAAGATACCCTTAGCTTAATGGATTATGTGTGTTACGATTTTGGCTATATGTTCTACTATAGTGAGCGTCCTAACACCTATGCCGAGCGCAAAATGGAGGATGATGTGCCGATGGAAACCAAGAAACGCCGCCTGAATGAGATTATCGCTCTTCAGCAAAAGCATGCTCTGGAAAGATCCCAAGCCCATGTTGGTAAGGTGGAAGAGATTTTAATTGAAGGAGATTCTAAACGCAGTGATAGCGATTGGAAAGGTCGAAATACTCAAAATACCATGGTTGTTTTTCCTAAAACGGGTACCGAAAAGGTAGGTGATTTCGTTAAAGTTAAAATTACAGATTGCACCACTGCTACCTTATTAGGGAAACGAGTACTAGACTAGGAACTATGAAATTACAAGTGCTTTTAATAGCCATGCTTTTAAGCTCCTTCGGGCTGAAGGCGCAGGAGAAGATTAATGGAAAATGGGTCGATAATAACTTAACCATTTGGGTGGAGGAAGACCTTATTCGCAGTCAGGGAGCGCTCTATTACTGCGTGGCCGACAGCTCTAGAGATGTTTGTATTCGCAATCTTTCTACTGGTTTTGAGCTGAGATTATTCGATGCCCAAGGCAAGCTTATTTACGAGGGATTTGCCAGCGGTAGACGCCGGGGAGTAAAGCTTCCTCAGGCTTATCCCAATGCTTATGAAGTAGAGCTTGTGGCTTTTAAACCCTGGGTAATAAATAAAAGCACAGCGGGAAAAATTCATCAGGCGAAAGCCATCCGTGTAAAATATCGCGTGAAGTAATGAGCTTAAAGGATATCAAGCAACGTTTTGGAATCATTGGGACCAATATTGGTCTGGATCGAGCTTTAAATAAAGCACTGCAGGTGGCTAGTACCGATATATCGGTTTTAGTATCTGGTGAGAGTGGAGTAGGAAAAGAATCCATTCCCCGTATCATCCATTCTCAAAGTCATCGCAAGCATAATAAATACATAGCGGTAAACTGCGGCGCCATTCCGGAGGGGACCATTGATAGCGAGTTATTTGGGCATGAGAAAGGAGCCTTTACTGGAGCAACGGGTACCCGCAAAGGTTACTTTGAAGAAGCAGATGGAGGGACTATTTTTTTAGATGAAGTTGGGGAATTACCATTATCAACACAAGTACGCCTCTTAAGGGTTCTGGAAACAGGTGAGTTTATAAAGGTAGGCTCGTCCAATATCCAGAAAACTGATGTGCGCATTGTGGCTGCTACTAATGTGGAAATGATTCCCGCCATTCAAAAAGGTCGCTTTCGCGAGGATCTCTACTACCGACTAAATACAGTGGAGATTAATCTACCTGCTCTGCGCGACAGGAAGGATGATATACACCTGATATTTAGAAAATTCGCTGCTGATTTTTCCGATAAGTATCACACCCCAACCATTAGGCTGGAGGATGAGGCGGTTCAAATTTTGCGCAATTACCATTGGCCGGGAAATATTCGGCAATTAAGAAATTTAGCGGAGCAGATATCGGTGATTGAAACCGATCGCATGATTGATGCAGCAACCCTAATGCATTATTTACCAGATTCCGGTAAGGGCGGACTTCCAGCAATTTATAAAGGTGAGCAAAAGCAAGCGGAGAATGACTTTAGCAATGAGCGGGAAATTCTCTACCAAGTCCTTTTTGATATGCGAAAGGATATTGCTGATTTGAAGAAACTCACTGGTGAGTTGATGCAGAACAATGAAATTAGCGATGAGTGGAAAAGCGATAATAGCTCCCTAATCAGTCGAATTTACAAAGCTGAAGAAGATACTAAAAGCGAATCTCGGTCGGAGCTGTCCAATGGCAATTACCTACCCGTTTATCAAAATGAGGAGGCGGGAGAACTTCAGACTGATGTTTATGATGCCGGGCATGATGTGGTAGAAGAGCAGCCGGTAACTTTACAGGAAAAGGAATTGGAGATGATTAAGAATGCCCTTGATCGAAATCACAATAAGCGCAAAGATGCCGCTGAGGAATTAGGAATCTCTGAACGCACCCTTTACCGGAAAATTAAACAGTATAATTTATAGCATGCGAAACCTATTCTACCTAATCATTTTAGCCTTATTTACGGCTTGTGGAACCGGGGGCTATTCTTTTACGGGCGTAGATCAAGGTGATGCGAAAACAGTTAGCATCGACTTTTTTCCCAATAATGCCGATTTAGTAAAACCGCAATTGTCGCAGATCTTTACCGAAAAACTGCGCGATATATTTGTGCAACAAACTCGCTTAGAGTTGCTTAGTAGAGATGGTGATTTACAGTTTTCTGGATCAATTGTGAAATACACCATCGAACCGATTAATGCCCAAGCCTCAGATATTGGGGCGGTGGCTCAAAACCGCTTAAGCATTGATGTGAATGTAATCTTTATCAATACCTTAGAGCCCGAAAAGGACTTTGAAGAACGCTTTAACCGATTTATAGATTTTGATTCGGATGCAGACATTAATGCGATTGAAGAAGAATTACATGATCAGGTATGCCAAGAATTGTCCGAAAATATCTTGAACCGCGCTATTGGAGATTGGTAATTGAGAACTGAAGATTTTCATAAACTTTTAGATGACCCCCGCAGTATTGAGGGGCATTTGGTGGATGACCTGAAGGTTTTAGCCGCTCGGCACCCCTACAGTCAGATTGTACAGTTGATGTATGGCTTACGCCTCCGCACTTCTTCCGAACATTTGTTTAATCAACAATTGGGGAAAACCGCGGTGCTAACCAACGATCGCGCCGTATTATTTGAGCTCTTTGAAAATAAAACTCCTACCATTAATAAGGGAGTGAGTACCATAGAGGTTGAGCAAAGCGCTGCTGCCTTAGTATTGCCGGAACTTGCCGAAGCGCCGCCTGAAAAGCCTCGGCTTAAAGAGGAAACACAGCCAGAAAGTCTAGCTCAAGCAGAGCCAAGGCAAGAAATCGAAGTAAAAGAGACTGCTAGCAAGGAGGTATCCACTGGGCCAAGCCTAGAGCAAACCAAGCCCGAAGAAAAGCCCAAAGAAGAAAAAGCCACCAAAGAAAGTCAGCCACTTGCCGCAGAGCCAAAGGCGCAAAAAGTTGAACTCCCATCGGCAACGCCAGAAAATTTAGAAGGCCTTAGCCCAGCCGAAAGAGTACAGGCTATTTTAAAGCGAAATCGCGAGCTGAGGGCCCAATTTGATGCGAACAAAAGTGGGGAAGGCGAAAAACTTTGGGAGACGAAAAAAGAGGACAGCAATACTGAAACACTGCCCGAAAGTTCCTCAGTAAAGGATGAGGTCTCTAAACTGGATAGCAATCCTGAACCGGAGCAAGAAGCAATAGAAACTAGCCTGGAAAATAAGGCGGAAGAGCAGGAGCGTATTGACGCTGAGGAGCCAACAAGCACCACGATTGAGGAAAAACTTGATGAAATAGAAAGCCCAGCTCAAGCGGATACTAGCAGTGAAAGCGCTAATGGGCTTAGCGCGACCAGTAAAGAAGATGTAGAAGAGCAGGAAGAGGCGGTTGATCCCAAAGCCATTCTTGAAAAAATAAAAGGTGCCGAGCTTAGTAATGAGATCGAGCCGGAAGCTTCGGTAGAGGAAACAGTCGAAGATTCAGAAGCAATAGAAAGCCAAGAAAGCGCTAAGGAATTTACCGAAATGGCCTCCGAGCAGGTTTCAAATGAAGAAACGGAAGATCAGGCAGAAGAAGAGGATAAAGAACCTTGGGCCGATTCACCAATTGATATTGAAGCCTTAATACGCAGGCGTTTTGCTCGTCGATTTGAAAGAGAAGCGGAAGAGGAAAATGAATATGACCCTTGGGAGGAGACGGAAGCAGAGCCAAGTGAAACTACTGAGCCTTCGGCAGAATTAGCGACTGAGAATGACCAAGAGGAAGCTGTTGCTGAGGATTTGGCCTCAGAGCAAACTGCCATTGAGCCCGAAGAGGAAAAGCAGGTCGATGCTGCAGCCGCTCCAGAGCAGAAGGAGCAGATTTCTGAAAATGAAGCTTCGCCATCGGAGCCAATTGAAGGAGTAAAAAGCGATTTGGCCTTAGCGGCACGAATTCGAATGATTCGTGAGCGCTTAGAAGGACTTAAAGGAAATGACGCCATAAGCAGGGAGGAGCTCGAAATTTTAATGGAGGAGCACCGCCAACTCGAAAACCTCATGGCCGACTTGCCGCTAGATGAGGATCAACTTTTTGAGGTGGAGTTAGAGACCAATACTCAGGAAGATAATAGAGAAGAAAGCCCAAATGAGCCTGATGAAGATTCGGATAATGTAGATAAGACTGATGTTACTGAAGCATCGACCAGTGATTCTATTAGCCTTAGCCCTGATGAAGCCGATCTAAAGGAAGTACCCACGCAAGAGAATGATGCGGCAGCGGCAGTGGAGCCGGCGCATGAGGAGGAAGCTAACAGTTTAAGTACTAGTGATGAAAATGATCCTGAGGCCGAACTCGTTTCCATTCAAAGGGAAGAAGAAGGCACTGAGCTAGATGAGAATTTAGTAGAGCAGGAAACCCATTCATCCAAATTAGACCTAGAGGAAGACCAAGAAAGGAGTGCTGCAGATTCACAATCCTTAGGAGGCTATGATGCCCCAGATTCTGAAAATCAATCAACGGAATTAGCAGGGGAGGACAAAGAAGAAGCGGAGTTCAAGGAGGAGAATCGAACCACAGTTTTTGAAATTGAAAAAGAGACCGAGGCCAAGCTAGAACAGGGAGAATCTGAACCTAATGAGGATTTGGTTGAAGATAGCTCGAATGAGGCTACAGAAGCGGCATTAGAAACTGAAGCGGAAATTGAAGCGGAAAAATCCATCAGCGAAAGCGAGGAGCATAAGTCGGATAATAGCGAAAGCGAAGCCCCAGGCGACCCAGCCAAAAAGGAAGATGAACTTGAGGAATCAAGCCCAAGCATAGCGGAAAGCAAGCCGTCGGAATTCCAAGCTAAGGAAGAGGATTCTTCTAAAGAAACTGAGGAGGCCAAGGAAAAGACCACCGAAACTAAAAAGGAAGAAGCTGAAGCTGAGGAGCCTGAAGATTTAGATTCGGAGATAGCGCGTATTGAGGCCTTGGCGGCGGAATTACGCAGCGGTCGAAACCGCGATATGAGTCAGAATGACATCAATTCACTGCGTGAGCAGCGCATGAATGAGATGATTGAGCAGCGTAAGAAGGACTTAGAAATTAAGGACTCCGAAGCTGTTGCCGAAACCGAAGATTCTAAAGAAGAACAATCGCAGGAAGAAACGGTCGCTAACCTTACTGAAAGTGAAGCCATATCGGCAGCAAGCCAAGAGCAGGAAGAAGCAGCCGATCAAGACGCAAAGGATCTTCACTCTGAGGATGAAAATGAACTGAATCGCGAAGGAGAAACTGAAAGCGAAACAGAAGCGGCGGATAGCAGCCCTGAAAATATAAAGGAGGATGAGGAGTCCTCGGAAGAAGATAGCTCTTCCGATTCTGATACTCGTGCAGAACCTTCTGAAGAAGGAGAGCAGGACAGTCACGACGAGATCATTGATGAAGTGGTGGAGGAGCAAGAGTACCTAAGTGCAAAAGTTGAGGACGAGGCGGATGAAGAAGTACTTAGCGAAGAAGTGTCCAGTGCGGATGAAGTTGATACAGAGGAAAATGCTTCTGCTGAAAGGCAATTTGAGCAGCCAATAGAACAAGATTCTGTTTCCGAGGAAATCAGCGCTATAGAGGATGAGATTGCTGATGAAGCCTCTATTGAAAGTGAAGCAGGTTCTAGTTTCTCAGATTGGTTGAAGAAAGTGAGCGGTGGTGTAAATGCGGATCAGGAGGCTGAGGAGGAGAATAATGCTGATGCTAGCGAGAAGACCCTCGCCATAGAGGATGATGCAGAAGTAGAACAAGAGCCCGAAGATGCAGATGGCCAGGAAAGCGGAGATCAGGAATTTGAGGAAGAGACATCATTAGGGGATGAAGAATCGGGGCCTAAGCAAGAAATTGCGGAAAAAATTGATCTCCTCGACGCATTTGTGGAGAAGTTACCCGATTTAAAGAAGAAGAATCGCGATGCCAAAACATCGGTGAATTTGGATTCGACACCAGTGGAACGCAGCGAAAGTGAAGGTTCTGGACTGGTTACCGAAACCCTAGCCAAAGTTTATATCCGTCAGAAACACTACAAAAAAGCCATACAGGCTTATGAAATTCTGATGTTGAAATATCCCGAAAAAAGTTCTTTCTTTGCCAGCCAAATTTCTGAGATTAAAAAACTGGCTAACAGTAAATAAAATAGAATGACCCTTTTACTTACCACTCTGATAATTCTTACCTGCGTTCTACTGATCGTAATTGTATTAGTTCAAAACCCAAAAGGTGGCGGCTTAAGCTCTTCCTTTGGTGGTGGCGGCACCCAACTTTTTGGTGGGGTAAAGAAAACAACCGACTTTTTAGATCGCGGTACCTGGGTATTAGCCATTGTTTTGGTGGTGCTGGTTATGGCCTCTAACATCATGTTAAGTCCAAACTCTGGCGAAACGGAATTACGCGAATCGGCTGTAGATAATGTTGAGGTTCAGCAACAGCCATTTAATACCAATAGCATTGGCGATCCAAATCAGGTTCCAGGTGGTGATGCAGTTTCCGATTTTGCGGAACCGGTTCAAGACCAAGAGGAGTCAGAAGAATAAATTTCATCAAACCCAAAAAGGCTCCTTACAATTAGGGGCCTTTTTTAATTAAACCTTTCAATTATGAAAAAGCAGTTAATGATTGCGCTCTTTGGTGGTCTTATCCTTTTTAGTGCTTGTACTAAAGACGAAGACGACAATAATGATGGCACCACAACTACGGCGAGTGAACTTGTTGTAGATGGAACTACCTATGCCTTAGGTTCGGCCTTTTTAGAGCATTATTCAGATTTTGGAGTAAACTCTAATAACCTTGACCTTATCATGTTAAGTGATGGTATCACCGTGTACTACGATGAGGATAACTATCCTGATTCAATATCGGGAAGCGGTTATATGGCCTATTTTGAGTCTTTTAGTAGTGATAGTACCTATTTAAGCAATGGTACTTATACCGCCGATACTACACTAACCGTAAATACCTATGCTACTGCTTGGGTAAGTGCAGTAAATAATGGAGAGGTAAACGAGACCGATCAAATTATGTCTGGATCTTTCACTGTAAACAGAGCAGACAATGTTTACACCATAACTGGCAGTGGAAAGGATCATAACAGCAAAGACTTCAACTTTAGCTTTAACGGCGCAATAACCGTTTTTTAAGTCTTAGCATATAATTTAAAAACCCCCTTGGCACACATTGCTAAGGGGGTTTTTTAGTTTTTATAGCTCGGTGATTTCCTAGGTGAAATCGGCTAGAATTTGCTCGGTGGCGGCTTTCGTTTTTACCTTGTGGTAAATCTTTTCAATGATACCTTCCTCGCTAATGACAAAGGTTTCACGATGAATACCATCATATTCACGACCCATAAACTTTTTAAGTCCCCAAACGCCATAAGCGTTAATTACGCTTTTCTCGGTATCGGGGATTAATGGAAATGGAAGCTCATATTTTTCAATGAAATTCTGATGCTTTTTGGCAGAATCGGCACTAACGCCAATTATGGCAAAACCCTTATCTAAGAGCTCGGCGTAATTGTCGCGAAAATTACAAGCCTCCGCCGTACAACCCGGGGTGTTGTCTTTGGGGTAAAAGTACAGGATGACTTTCTTGCCTTTATAATCACTTAGCTTAAGTTCCTTACCGTTTTGGTCGGTGGCTTCAATATCTGGAGCCTTGTCTCCCTCTTTAAGGTGTGTCATTTGTTTTTTATTTCATTAACCAAGGGCCTGTCATTTTGTTGAATGAAAGAGCTCGACTTGCAAAAATTTCCTGACAAAAATAGAGGCTCTTCTGTCAGATTGCCATTTATTCTCAGTTCATTTTTGATGGCATACATTTCGCCTAGTCAGGAGCAAATATGTTTAGTATAACCTTAAAATAGTCGACAATGGCTGATATTAATTTGAAACCTTTAGCAGACCGTGTACTTGTAGAAGCAAGTGCTGCCGAAACAACCACCGCATCGGGGATTATTATTCCAGACACCGCTCAGGAGAAACCCCAGCAAGGTACCGTTGTAGCTGTAGGAACCGGTAAACCGGATGAGCCACTTACCGTAAAGGTTGGCGATACAGTTTTATACGGAAAGTATGGTGGCACCGAAATCCGTCATGATGGAAAGGACTACCTCATCATGCGCGAGTCCGACATTTACGCAGTTATCGCTTAATCCAATCCTAAACGAAAAACTTAGAAAGAAAAATGGCAAAAGAAATTAAATTCAACCTCGAAGCTCGTAATGGCTTAAAGAAGGGTGTAGACACTTTAGCAAACGCAGTGAAAGTAACTTTAGGTCCTAAGGGTCGTAATGTTATTATCGAAAAATCTTTTGGAGCACCACATGTTACTAAGGATGGTGTAACGGTAGCAAAAGAGATTGAACTAGAAGATAAAGTTGAGAATATTGGCGCTCAAATGGTGAAGGAAGTAGCCAGTAAAACCGCTGATGCAGCTGGTGATGGAACTACTACTGCTACCGTTCTTGCACAAGCCGTATTTAATCAGGGTATTAAGAATGTGGCGGCAGGAGCTGCTCCTATGGATTTAAAGCGCGGAATCGATAAGGCCGTTAAGGTGGTAATCGAGAATTTGCGTTCACAAAGCCAGGAAGTAGGTGATAGTGATGCCAAAATTGAGCAAGTAGCTTCCATTTCTGCAAATAACGATTCTACCATTGGTAAGCTTATCGCTGAGGCGATGGGCAAGGTGAAGAAAGAAGGTGTTATTACCGTAGAAGAAGCAAAGGGTACCGAAACTTACGTTGATGTAGTAGAAGGTATGCAGTTCGATCGCGGTTACTTATCACCATATTTTGTGACCGATAGCGAAAAGATGATCGCTGACCTTGAAAGTCCACTGATCCTTATCTACGATAAGAAAATCAGCAATATGAAAGAGCTACTTCCGGTTTTAGAGCCAGCAGCTCAATCAGGACGTCCACTATTAATTATTGCTGAAGATGTAGAAAGCGAAGCCCTCGCAACTTTAGTAGTTAACAAGATTCGCGGAAGCCTAAAAATTGCTGCGGTAAAAGCTCCTGGATTTGGTGATCGCCGCAAGGCAATGTTAGAAGATATCGCAGTATTAACCGGTGGTACCGTGATTTCTGAGGAGCGTGGTTTCAAATTGGAAAACGCTACTATGGACATGCTAGGTACGGCTGAAAAAGTGAGTATCGACAAGGACAATACTACCATCGTGAATGGTGCCGGAGAAGGCAGTCAAATTGAAGCGCGTGTAAATCAAATCAAAGCGCAAATCGAGACTACCACCTCGGATTACGATAAGGAAAAACTACAAGAACGCTTAGCAAAATTAGCTGGCGGTGTAGCGGTACTTTACGTTGGTGCTGCTTCGGAAGTGGAAATGAAGGAAAAGAAAGATCGCGTTGACGATGCCTTAGCCGCTACTCGTGCAGCCATTGAAGAAGGTATTGTACCTGGTGGTGGTGTTGCCTTAGTGCGCGCAGCCAAAGCCCTAGAAGGCCTTAAAGGTGAAAATGAAGATGAAACAACCGGTATGCGCATCATACACCGCGCTATTGAAGAGCCATTGCGCATGATTGCCTACAATGCTGGTCAAGAAGCTTCGGTTATCATTAACAAGGTACAAGAAGGTAAAGATGACTATGGATACAATGCCAAAACAGAAGAATTTGGCAATATGTACGAACAAGGAATCATCGATCCTACTAAAGTTACCCGCATAGCCTTAGAGAATGCCGCTTCTGTAGCTGGTATGCTCTTAACTACTGAGGCAACCATTAGTGAAATTCCTAATGACAATGATGCCGCTGCTGCTGCCGCTGCCGCTGCCCAGATGGGTGGAGGTGGAATGCCTGGCATGATGTAAGCGGATACATTTCTCTACATAAACTCTCCCGGCGCTCCAATTTATTTTGGAGGTCGGGATTTTTTATGCTTGGCTCAGCCCGTTCAAATCCTATATTTGTGTGATTGTAATACAACTATGAAGAAGTTACTTGCCCTTATCATGTTTGCGGCCTTTTTAGCTCCTCAGGCGGAAGCCCAACGCTATAAAGATGCCAGAAGCTATTACCGGGAATTCTATAGCCAATCCCGTCGAATTCAGATTAAGAATATGCGCTATATGGAAGCGGTAGCCAAAGGCTCCGATGAGCGTCGCATTAAGAAGTTTCGTGAAATGGTTGTGGATCAATTAAAAGACACGAAAAAAGCACTGAGCAGAGTAGGTCCCTACAAAGAAGACGATATTTTAATTCGCGAGTATCAAGGAGGCTTAGATCTATATTTAAAGGCCTATGAAGAATTGTTTGGCAATGCCGAGGAGCTTTTGGCCAACCGCTACAAATCCATTGAAAACTTGGAGGCCTATTACAAGCTTGCTAATGAGGCCGAAATGATGGCGCTCGATGCGGGCTATAAAATTGAGAAAGCGGAAGATTATTTTGGGAAAACCTATCAGGTGGACTTACGCCGCGATACCATTATGCAAGAGCGAGTTTTGAAATTGGATGAAATGATCGTTTCTATTCGTGAAGTTACCCTAGAGTATTTCAGGATTGATGCCCAGCTGCAGAATCTTTTTGCCACCATCGATTCTAATAAAACCGACAATTTAACCGAGATGATCGGCGAAATCCGAACCGCTACACGCAAGGCGCGTTTGCAACTGGAAGAGGTACAACCCTTGGAGGATTACGAAAGTCTTTTAGAGCAAGCGCTTTATTTCTGTGATGAGGTAGATGGCTCGATTGATGAGGAGTTAAAACCCATGGCGGAGGTTTACGAGTTTAAGTATAAGGACCAGGATGATCTCGCGGATGCGAAAGACATCATGTTAAATTATAAGGAATTTCTCAAGGAAATGAGGTTGGAGTTTTTTGCCGTAAGGGAAGAAATGATTCTCGACTACCTAGAAGAGTAATTGGGTTTTCCTGGGGCCTGCTTTATTGGAGCTATGCAAAGGAAATTACAAGCATCAAAGCTTTTGTTAGTAGGGGCCTTGACCTTTTGGTCAGGCCTTTTTTGTAATGGGCAAAAGCAAATTGATAGCCTCACAATTGCCCTGGAACAAGCAGATAACAGCGCCCAACAAGCAGAACTAAATTTACTGTTAGCCAAGGAGTGGATTATTAAGAATCAAGACTCTGCTTGGCTTTATGCCGAAGAAGCCCTAAATATAAGTCGGGCGAGCGCAAAGCCAAAACAAGAAATAGAGGCTCTAAATATGCAGGCTAATATCTTGCAGCGGCGCTCTAAAAATGAAGAGGCCATGGCGCTTTACTCCTCTGCCATTGCTAAAGCAGAAGCCTTAGATTATAAAGAAGGCCTGGCTAAATTATACAATAATGTAGCCCTTATTCATACTCAATTAGGGGAATACCCAAAGGCTTTGGAAGGCTTTACTTTAGCCACTCGCTATGAGGAAGAAACCGGAAATCGAGAAGGCCTGGCACAAGGCTTAAACAACATTGGGGTTGTTTTCTACTATCAAGAGGATTTCGATAAAGCCATGGAGTATTTTCTAGAATCTGTAAAGGTTCATGAAGCAATGGGTAATCGACTAAGCGCCAAACAAGGTTATAATAATATTGGTGCTATAAATGAAGCCCTAGAACGTTTTCCTGAAGCCTTAACATTCTATAAACGTTCCTTGGATATTGCCTTGGAAATGGATGATGAGGCGGAAATAGGGCATTCCTACAATAATATTGCGGGAGTTTATAATAATCTTGAGGAATGGGCCAAAGCCGAGGAGTTTTACCAGAAGGCCATTGCGTACAATAGCTCCAATGACGATTACTATTCACTGGCTTTAAATTACCTAAACTTGGGTGAGATGTACACCTTGGCCAATCAAATGGCTAAAGCCGAGGCTTGGTTTAAAAAGGCGCAGACCTTGGTTGAAAGGTATTCCTATAAAAATCTAGCCTTAGTAGTATTTGAGAAAGGCGCTGAATTTTACGCCAAAGCGGGTCGTTTTGAGGAAGCTTATCAGTACCAACTGCTTTATGATGCCTATAAAGACTCGGTTTATAATGAGGCCAAGGCAAAGAGCTTAGCAGAAACGGAGGCCCTTTATGAAACGGAAAAGAAGGAGCGAGAGGCAGCGGAGGCAAAAGCAGCCTTAGTGCAGGAGCAACTAGTGGTGGAGCAGCAAAATGTTTGGTTGAGTTTATTAGTTGGCGGGGTTCTCTTGCTCATGGTAATTGCTATATCGGTTTTTCGTCAACAGTCAGCTCGTCGTCGCCAGATAGAAGCGGAGGCGGAGTTGCAAGAGGAAAAAACCAGAGCCGAGGGTCGCAAGCGATTGGATGAGGAGCGCAATCGAATTTCAAGAGATTTGCATGATCATATTGGGGCTCAGCTTACAATTATCAGCTCCCAGATAGATAAGCTTGCTTTTAAGGAAAGCTCGGAAGAGCGGAAATTAAAGTTTGAGCAGATAAGTGACCACACCCGCGATACCATGGCGCAATTAAGAGAAACGATTTGGGCGATGCGGAATGATCAAATTAATCTGGAAATGTTGGGCGCTAAACTTCAGGATTTTATCCAAAGATCACATCAGGAAGGTCGGCAGTTCCATTTTCAAAACTTCGCAGAATCAGCTATAATTCTTAGTCCCGAACAAACTATTAACCTGTTTCGCATCTGCCAGGAGGCCATTCAAAATGCCATTAAATATGCCGATTTTAAAAATTTGAGCATAAGCTTTAAGGAGCAACATGGGCATTTGGAGGTGCTAATTGAAGATGATGGCAAGGGCATGGAAGTTATAAACTCTAATCGTGGTGACGGTCTGCGAAATATGGAAGCTCGAATGAAGCAGATCCAAGGAAGCTTTACCATAAAGTCAGAACCAGAAAAGGGCACCAGCATACTTTTAAAGGTGGCTATTAATACGCCAATTGCCTTATAGATTTATTGGGGTTAATTTTTCACTTTTGAAGAAACTCGAATTATGCCCATCAACATAGCCATCGCGGAAGACAACTTCGGTTTAGCTCGAAGCTTAAAGGAGAAGCTTGAACTTTCGGATGAGATGCATGTAAAATGGCATGAACCCAATGGTCAGGCATTATTGGATCATCTAGGTACAGATCACAACTTGGATGTGATACTGATGGACATTAATATGCCGGAAATGGACGGCATTCAAGCTACAGAGATTGTACGTAAACGCTACCCACAGATTAAGGTTATAATGAGTACCGTTTTTGATGAGGAAGATTACATCCTTAGGGCCATAATGGCTGGGGCCAATGGCTATTTGTTGAAGGATGTTAAGCCCCTAAAGCTGCATTTGGCTATTGAGGAAGTTTTGGAAGGCGGAGCCCCAATGTCGGCGGCTGTGGCGCATAAGGCGCTAAAACTAATCCGCTTAGGCGGTGATTTAGAAGATCAGAAGGTAGATTATAAACTCACCAAAAGGGAAACGGAGATTTTGCAGCAATTGGCCGCTGGCCGCAACTACCAAGAAATTGCCGAGAACCTTTTTATAAGCCCCTCAACGGTGCGTAAGCACATTGAGAATATCTACCAGAAACTACAGGTACATAACAAAGTGGAGGCGGTTCAATTGGCCCTTAAGAATAGGTTAGTTTAAGGGGCTTAAAAGCCTCTGGCTAAACCTTCTCATTCTTTGCTGGTTTAGAGTCCTAAATCAAGCACCATGAAAAATAGTCTTATTCTTTTCCTTTGCCTGTCTTTTAGTGTAGCTGCTCAGGAGAATATCATTGAGCTCGAAGCTAATCAAAGTATGTCGATTAGTGGAAAAGGTCCCGGTCAAGATGCGGCAATTAACCCCTATTTAGGAGAGGAGTCCATCGCCATCGTGAAAAACTTGGGGGAGCATAACTTAGAGCTACGACTCCAAAAGGAAGGAGAGATAAAGGAGATTATTCCTCTAGAACCGGGTCTTAGCTTGGAAGTGGAATTAGCCCCTGGTTTGGAACTTTACTTTGATACCTATTACAAGGGAAAGGCTGCGATTCGGTTTAAGAAAGCAAATCTAAAGGAAGCTACAGACTGATTTAGGGCTAAACCCGATTTAGCCAAAAAACAGTGCCAATCTGGGTAACTGTTGCTTTGTAAGTCCACTCAGCACTAAGGATTTTTTTCTGCAAACTATAATAGGACTTTAAGCTATTTTAGTAGGACATAATTTAGAATTCTTAATCCTTTATAAATGCTGCTGAACCAAGTTCGGTTTCAAGAAGATAAGAGCCTTTAGGCAATCTACTAATATAGATTTTCGAGCATCCCTTATTTAAGCTTCCTTTCTGAACTTCCGCTCCCTTGCTATTTATGATGCGATAATTCAAGGCATTTTTTTGGCTAAGCCATTTGGGAACTTCAATTCTATCATGACTTGGGTTTGGGAATAGTATAATGGTCTTTACGGGCTTGCTAAATTCAACCTGATTAAGTATTTCGCCATTTCCATTTAATAGCCAGAGATGTACCTCGAGATTTGGCGTGCTATTATTTTGCCAGTTATATTAACTAAAGGCCAGTACATATCGATTGCCTTGTATAGCCTCCACAGAGTGCCAACCATTGCTTAGTCCGGTTTTGACTTCTTTTCGCCAGTTAAATTTCATCTGACCAAGGTTGTAACTATACAGGAAGAAGCTATTAGTATCCTTTAGATTATATTCTGGACCTGATATATAGTTGTCATTTACGGCAATTATAAGGCTGTCTGGACTTTTAAAGGATGCGGGTTCGTAATAAAGGAAGGGATTTTTTTGCAACTGAGCGCCTCTTCCTCCGATTGTTTGGGCCGTGTCAATAGAGCTAACATTATAGTTAGTATCTAATTTTGAGATACCAAGCGCAAGTTTTCGTTGACCATTGGCATTGAGCCAATTTAAAATTGCAATAGCATAGATCGAATCTCGATTAGTTCCGATGAAAGTAAGTCCCCTGTAAAGAGATGCCTGGTTCCCGTTAATATTGGTATTTATCGATCCGTATCCTTGCATGGTCAAAGATGTATCAAGAGCAAGTATTGCTTTTCGCTGTAGGCTAGCAACGGGTAAGGTGGAGGCAAGGATTTGATCATCGATCACACTGAGTTTATCGATGAAGTAGGGCAGACCATTGTTAGATTCTGGTAGACTATCGAATATCACAAGGCGATCTACTTGTAAGTCTTGATCAAGTTTAATGACACTTGGTTCCCAATTGGAACCTGCATTATACTCGGCTCCGCCTAAGATGATTTTACCATTATTGCAAAAGCCGATTTGGCCATAACTGGTTGCGGTAGAATCATTACCGAATTGTTTGAAATCAATTAATTCTAAATTTGAATTTAAACGTATCAGCGCGCTACGATATTGATTTCCAAAAGGAGCTGAAATCTGTCCGTTTTGAATATTTAGTACTAGATGAAGAAGGCCATTATTGGGTTCTATATCAATCAATCTCAGTAGATCGCCCGGGAAGGTTGGAACAAAGTCATTGAGCCTAATGCTATCCAAAGTGTTTAAATTATAGTCAAGCTTGAAAAGCCATTGTTCAGTGGTCCATTCAGAGAAACTAGAATTTGATCCTAGGTTAAGGTATAAAGCATGGTCTAAATGACAAATTGATGTGCAAATGCTGAAGCTACTACTAGCATGACGCAGAACCCGGGTATCGATCTGGCTTAGCAGGTTAGCGCTAATAAAAGTAAGGAGTAGAATACTGCGTTTGAAGGTTGTTAACGAATCAATTAAATCGCTTTTCGACTTTGATGAGTCATTGTAAGTGTTGCGGGGGGAAGAAGGTGATAGCGCAAATGAGGCAAGGGCAAGGTTTTTCAGCGTCAACATTCTTATAGGTATTGATCACACCTACTCTATGCGGTTTTCGGCACCCCCTCTTGATGGAATAAAGAGATTATCAGGGGGCAATAATCTCAGTAGCTTTCGCCAAAATTCTAACAATAACTGGTTAACGCTATTCTTTACTTGCTTATTTCAATGAGGCTTTAATCGAAGCATTTTAAGGCCCTTTAAACTTTGATAGCGAATGGATGTCTTGTAGCAAAGCTTGAATTCTCCGTCTCAAAGGTTTCAATTAAGAGTCAAAGCCCTAAAAGAGCTAATTTCGGTCTACCAAAATAAAATCACGTGCGCTTAAAATTCTACGCTACCTGCATCTTACTCTGCTTTGCATTAATCGCTCAAGCTCAGTCTGATTACCTCCTGGAAATTGATGGGCAAAATATGGCCATTGAAGCGAATGAGGAGTATCTAATTGAAATCAATGGAAAGATGGTCCGAATTAAACTTTCGCAAAAGGATACCTTGGATTTCCAAAAGGAGCTATTCCACTTTAAACACAGCAAAGACTATAAGGTAAGTAGCATTGATATAGAATACGGCGTAACCCAGTATATGATCATGACCGCCGAGGGTTCTGGCTTTTTAATTCAAAGCTATGATGCCTTCGACCCAAGTTTGATGACCGCCATGTTCCTTAGCGAAATCACTAAGGAAAGCCTGGATTATGGTTATCAAATGGAAAAGGAGAAATACAGCCGTCGCTTAGCCTCTGGTCAAGAAATTGAAGTAGAAAAAGCCAGGCTTACCTATAAAGATGAGGTAAATATTTATGAGGTAAGCGCAATTGGTGGCAAGGATAATGGCATTATCATTTTAACCATGGTGATGAGCGAAGAGCTCAATTCCCAAGGGCGTTCAATTATTGATTTGATGTGGGATAGTTTGGCTTTTGTAGGCTCCTAGGCTCAATCAAAAAAGCCCCGCTAAAAAACGGGGCTTGTTCTGATTATTTTATACTTAGCTCAATAGTGCGCGAACCTTAGCACTAATCGTCTTCCCATCAGCTCTACCTGCAAGATCCTTACTTGCGCGACCCATTACCTTGCCCATGTCCTTAGCGCTTTCGGCGCCAGTTTCAGCAATCACCTTTTTTAAATAGTCCTCCAACTCTGTTTCACTTAAGGCTTGGGGTAAAAAGGTTTCAATTACCGCAAGTTGAGCTCTCTCTTCAGCGGCTAGATCTTCACGATTTTGCTCTTCATATATAGCTAAAGAATCCTTCCTTTGCTTTTGAAGCTTAGTGAGAATTTTCAGCTCCTCTTCTTCATTTAAGCTTGCTCCGGCTCCTTTTTCGGTTTGGGCTAATAAAATGGCAGACTTAATGCTGCGCAGACTTTCCAAGCGAACTTTATCCTTGCTTTTCATCGCCTCCTTAAGGTCGGTGGCGATTTGTTGACTTAAACTCATGTTTCAAATTTATACAAAGGTAAGAAGCCCAAACACAGTATAAAAAAAGCCGGTTAGAATCGACTTCCAACCGGCATTTTATAGGTCTTATCTAAAGATTTTAGCTAGTCAACATTATCATGCAAAAAGCTATTGTTGCCTTTAAGCTCTGGTCCTTGATCGCCATCGCCCAATGTCATACGACCTTGACTACTTTGATCGGAATGAGCACTTTGATCGATGTTAATTCCATGCCTTTTATAAGCGGGCTCATTATCTGCGTCATTAATCCCGTGTGGATTATTCTTAAAACGATAATTAAAGGCTTTTAACTTCGCTCTGCGTTCTTCGGCTTTTAAGCGCATGCTTTCGGCAATGCTGCTATCCATGGGGTCACCATTTAAAGGCGAGGTACTTGGCGCCTTATCGGGACTCTTGGTTTTTACCTCAAATTGCAAGTCAGCATCCTGCTTTTCAATTGGAGCTTCCTCTTTTTTGCCCTTCGCGAGATTTGCCGAAGCTTCGCTACTGCTATTAAGCTTTGCCTCTAATTCTTCATAGTCGGCTAATGAATAAACCCTTCTTTCACCATTCGAATTGCTTTCAATTGGACTTTCGAAGTCTTGCTGGTCTTCCACTTCATTAGTGATAGCACTTTCCTGAGCTTCTATGGCTTCTTCCGCTTTAGCTTCGGAAGCGTCAATTTCAAAAAAGTTGAAGTCTATGTCATTTCCGCTTTCAGTATTTTCCGCTTCTTCATTCACCGCTTCCGCTGATGATGGAGTTTCGCTTATTTCATTCGCTTCAAAATTGCTGGCCTGCTCGTTTTGAGTTTCTGCTGCTTCTTCTGCCTGTAGCTTAAACATCGGATGATCTTCAATCACGACTTCCTCTTCTTCTGGCGCTTCAAATCGAGGTTGATCGACTACTTCCTCGGTAGATTCTGTTTTTTCTTCCTCCAGCGGTTGAGCGGTGGGATGGAGTGGTTTGTCGTAATCGTCACTCTGGAACAAGCTCGTTTGTTGCTCTTCCTCAGCTTCCTTAGCGGCAAGCTCGGCACGCTCTAGTTCTTCATCGAGACGCAAATCAATATCATCCTCATCCATTTTTACCGGGGCATCGTAAAGCGAGGTGCTAATGGCCTGATCATCTTCTAAAGGATGTACAATTTTCGCCGGGGCCTTACCAATTACCTGTTTTTGCTGCTCGGGATCAAAACCCGTGGCGATAATGGTAATGCTAATTTCATCACCTAAACTTTCATCCTCACCAATACCCATAATGATATTCGCGGCACCACCAGCTTCGGTTTGAATATGATCGTTTACTTCTCCAATCTCATCGATGGTAATTTCATTAGAACCCGAAACGATTAAGAGCAACACGTTTTTAGCCCCTCGAATATGATTGTCGTTTAGCAAAGGCGAATCTAATGCCTCCGAAATCGCCTGCTTGGCTCTTCCTTCGCCCATGGCCGTCGCGGCACCCATTATTGCGGTCCCTGAGTTTGCCAATACGGTTTTGGCATCTCTAAGGTCAATATTGGTAGTATAGTGATGGGTAATAACTTCTGCTATGCCTCTTGCGGCGGTAGATAAGACTTCATCAGCCTTAGCAAAGCCAGCTTTGAAACCTAGGTTGCCATATACCTCACGCAGTTTATTATTATTGATTACCACCAAGGAATCTACAACCGAACGAAGGGCGTCAATTCCTTTTTCGGCTTGTTCCTGACGCATCTTACCTTCAAAAACAAAAGGGCTAGTAACAATGCCAACGGTAAGCACACCCATGTCGCGGGCAACTTTAGCAATAACCGGTGCGGCACCTGTTCCGGTTCCACCGCCCATTCCGGCGGTAATAAAAACCATTTTTGTGTTGGTTTCCAGAAGCTTACCAATTTCGGAAATACTTTCCTTGGCCGCTTCTTCACCTACACTCGGATTGGCTCCTGCGCCTAGTCCCTCGGTTAGACTAACCCCTAACTGTATGCGATTGGGTACCGGACTATTTTCGAGTGCCTGAGCATCGGTATTACAGATTACAAAGTCCACTCCATTAATGCCAGAAGTGTACATGTGATTTACGGCATTACTACCGCCACCACCAACGCCAATCACTTTAATTACTGATGATCGGTTTTTGGGTAGGTCAAAGGGCATCATATCCTGATTCGTGTTCTCCATAGCTATCGCTTAAAGGTCTTCGTTCAAAAATTTTCGAAATTGATTGGCCCAGTTCTCCAATACTGTAGATCGGAAGGGCTTTTTCTTTGGGTTGGAAGCTGCTTCTTCCCTTTCTTCAGGCTCAATGGCTTCACTGCTACTCTCATTGTGCAGGACTTCATTTTCTTCTTCCGGGGCCAGTTCTTCTTCCGGGGCATTAGGAGCGCTATTTTCTTCAGCGGCATTAGCGGCTGCTTCCACCTCGCTCGATTCTTGGGCCGGTCTGCTTTCTAAACCTTTTAATATAAGCCCCACTGCTGTGGCGTAAACCGGTGCAGAAAGCGCATCGCTACTGCCAGAAGCTATATGCTCATTCGGGAAGCCAATGCGGGTGTCCATGCCAGTAACAAATTCAACCAATTGCTTAATATGCTTAAGCTGAGATCCACCGCCCGTTAGAACGATGCCAGCAATGAGCTTTTTCTTATTCTCATTATGGCCGTAGTTCTTTATTTCCAGATAAACCTGCTCAATAATTTCTACTACTCGAGCATTGATGATTTTGGAGAGCATCTTCATGGAGATCTCCTTGGGCTCACGACCGCGTAAACCGGGGATACTCACAATTTCATTCTCTTTATTTTCCCCAGGCCAAGCCGAGCCGAATTTTATTTTGAGTAGTTCTGCTTGTTTCTCAATTATCGCGCAGCCTTCCTTAATATCCTCGGTTATTACATTGCCTCCAAAGGGAATAACGGCGGTATGGCGAATAATACCATCTTTAAAAATCGCAACATCGGTTGTACCTCCACCAATATCTACGAGCACCACACCCGCTTCTTTTTCTTCTTGGGATAGCACCGCTTCCGCTGATGCAAGAGGTTCTAGGGTGATATCGCCGATTTCTAATTCACTAGAGCGTACACAGCGACCAATATTCTTAATAGAACTTACCTGCCCAACTACAATGTGGAAGTTGGCTTCTAAGCGGGAACCATACATCCCCTTGGGCTCACGAATATCTGGCTGACCATCAATTTTATATTCCTGAGGTAAAACGTGAATAATCTCCTCCCCAGGGAGCATTACTAAATTGTGAACATTGTCAATGAGTTCTTGCAAATCCCGATCTTCAATTACCGCATCGGGATTTGAGCGATTAATGTAGTCGCTGTGTTGGGTGCTGCGAATATGTTGACCAGCAATGCCAACTACAACCTCTCCTACATTAATTCCACTTTGCGCCTCGGCTTCTTCAACAGCCTCTTTAATCGACTCAATGGTTTTTACAATATTAGTCACTACACCTCGCTGAACCCCTAGCGAACGGGCTTTACCCATTCCAAGGATTTCGAGCTTCCCGAATTCATTCTTCCGGCCAATCATGGCCACAATTTTCGTGGTGCCAATGTCTAATCCTACTGCGATTTCTTCCGGATTCATGTTTTAGTTTTTGCGGCAAATAAGTTGACCTTCGTAGCGCAGGTCGATCTCAATGAGCTTGTTTATATCTTTTAAAGCAGGAGCTTGGGAATAAAAAACCTTCAGTTTGGCTAGTTTTTCCGACAGATCTTCTGCTTTTCCTATTCGTATTTTAAACTTTCCCTTTCGGGGAAAGAGCGTCCATTCTTTTTGCTCATTACAGTGCAGTCCAACGAAGAACTTTTGATAAAATTCATCCGTCTTTAAAGTGGACCAAAATGCAGCAAGGTCTTTTAAATCAGCGTCATCTAGCTTTCCGCTTATCAAAGGAACTTCCTCCGAATAGTGTGGGCTTATTGGCATTTTCTGACCCTTATCTAATAAGTAAAATGAACCCTTTTTAGTAATAACTCGAGCTAATGGATTATGCTGCCATAACATTATTCTTAAGTTACCATCTATCTTCGAATATACCTCCGCTTTTAGTATAGCAGGGTGATTATCAAGGCTTTCTTCTAACAGCGCCTTGTTAATTTCTGAAACTAGACCGCTGCTGTCGGGAAGACTTTCTTCAAGCAACTGATTCATCTCTGCTAAATCAAGAAAAGAGCGATCCTTGCGGTTCTCGAAACTTATGTGTGTACCCGCCATTTCGAGTTCCTCAAAAGCGTCTTGACTGCTGGAAATCAACAAGAACCAGGCGCTAAGGCCAATGATCCAAAATGCTATTTGTTGCCAAACCTTCACTTGAGCAATGCTAATTTTAATGGTCCAATGATTTGGTCAATATCTCCAGCGCCTATACTAATCACGAGCTCGGGTTTTTCGGAGCTAAAACGACTTAGTATTTCTTGTCGGGCGAGCAGGGACTTATTGGGACTGTCAATTTTTTCGAGCAAAGCAGAGGAATTTACTCCAGCGATGGGACGCTCCCTAGCGGGATAAAGATCCAAGAGTATAATTTCGTCAAAGGGACTAAGGCTGGCCGCAAAGTCATCCATAAAGTCGCGAGTGCGCGAATACAAATGAGGCTGGAAAATGGCCGTTATCCTTCTTTTGGGATAAAGCTCTCTTACAGATTCATATAGGGCCTTAATCTCCTTAGGATGATGAGCATAATCGTCGATATAGATTAAATCTTGCTGCTGTATGTGATATTCAAAACGACGTTTAACTCCTTTAAAGTTTTCGAGGCCTTGTTTAACCTGTTCTTCACTTAAGCCATAGCGCAATCCCAAGGCACCAGCGGCAATGGCGTTTTCTACATTATGTCTGCCTGGGAGCAGCATAGCGATATCTTGTATCCGGCCCTGGGGATGCACAAGATCAAAATGATATTGATGTTCCACAACCGAGACATTATCGGCATAAAATGAATTCTGATTAGCAAAGCCATATTTTAGAGCACCCTCTAATCCGGCATCTTCATTTAGGAGAAGGAAATCCTGAACGCTATCGGCAAAGTCTTTAAAAGTGGCGGTTAAAGATTCGGCTTCACCGTATATATCAAGGTGGTCCGCATCGGTAGAGGTAATTGCCGCAGCATTGGGTTTAAGGTTTAAAAAACTTCGATCGTATTCATCGGCTTCAACGATTACCAAATCAGTGTCCTTGCTTCCCCAAAAGTTAGATTGGTAGTTGGTGCTTATGCCTCCTAAAAATGCGCTTACTTCAATATCTGCTTGCCGGAATAGATGCGCAAGCAGGGTAGAGGTAGTTGTTTTACCGTGGGTACCGGCGATGGCCAGGCAACGGTGGTTCTGGGCAATTTCCCCAAGTACTTTGGCGCGCTTAATGAGACTGTAGCTATTTGCCTTAAAGTAGTTTAACTCCTGGTGGTCTTCGGGAATGGCGGGGGTGTAAATTATAAGACTTTCCTCCGGACTGAATTTTTTGGGAATCAGGCTGATGTTGTCTTCATAATGAATCTTCATGCCCTCAGCTTCCAAGGTTTCGCAAAGCGGGGAACGGTAACGATCATAGCCTGCTACTTTGCGACCCGACTGCTTAAAATAGCGTGCTAAGGCGCTCATGCCAATTCCGCCAATTCCTATGAGGTATATATTGGGCTTATCTAGCATGGCTGCTTATTTTTTCAATTTCGTCTACAATAGTCTTAGCTGCTTGTGGGAGAGCTAAGGCTTTAATATTGTTTTGCAGGTTCTCGGCCTCAGCCGGATTGCTTAGTAAGTTTTGAAGACAATCACTTAGCTCTTTTGAATTGCGCTGCTCTTTAAAAAGAATAGCCGCTCCTTTAGAGCTTAGGGCTTCAGCATTTTTTGTTTGATGATCCTCGGCGACATTCGGGGAAGGAATTAATATAGCTGCTTTGCCAACCACCGCTAATTCGCTCAGGGTATTGGCACCGGCTCTACTTATCACAATGTCACTAGCGGCATAAGCCTGTGGCATATCACTAATAAAGGCCTCTAGATGGATGTGATTGGGTAGATCGCCATGTTTCGTTTTTAGCGCCTCACTGTAAAGCTTTCCGCATTGCCAAATGATATTAAGCTCCCATTTTTGGAAGCTTTCCATTTGTTCGCTAATCATCTCATTTATCCGTCGAGCACCTAAGCTACCACCAAGTATTAATAAGCTTGGCCATTCTGGATTTAAGCCAAATTTTGATTTTGCTTCTGGATTGGAAGGGAGACTGCGGTCTAAGCCTTTGCGCAGCGGGTTACCACTTAATATTAGCTTTTCGCTGGGGAAAAAGCGCTCCATACCTTCATAGGCCACACAAATACGTTGGGCCTTAGAAGCTAATAATTTATTGGTAATTCCGGGGAAGGAGTTCTGCTCTTGGATTAAGCTTGGAATTCCTTTTTGGGCGGCAGCCCAAACTAAAGGACCACTGGCAAAACCACCGGTTCCAATAACCACATCGGGCTTAAAGCCCATTAATAGTTTTCTACTTTTAAAAATGCTGCTGAGGAGCTTAAAGGGGAAACTCAAATTATCCAAAGTAAGTTTTCGCTGTATTCCGCTTATCCAAAGTCCCTCGATGGCATAGCCCGCCTTGGGAACTTTCTCCATTTCCATTTTATCCTTGGCACCTACAAAAAGAAATTCGGCATCGGGATAACGCGCTTTAATTTCATCTGCAATAGCAACAGCTGGGAAAATATGCCCCCCAGTACCGCCACCGCTAAGCATTACTTTAATTGGTGGCATCGGCATCTAATATTAAGGGTTCTTCATTTTCTATCGCTCCGCTTGTATCTTCTGCGCTGTCCGATGCGTCCTCAACCTCGCTTCTTTCGGAACGGCTAACACTCAAAATCATCCCTAAGGATAAGGAGGTCATCCAAACCGATGTACCTCCTTTACTTACCAAGGGTAAAGTTTGTCCGGTTACCGGTATCAGGTTTACAGCAACGCTTAAGTTTACCAAGGCCTGAGCGAGAATAATTAATCCTAAACCCAAGCTTAGCATGCTTCCAAAAGAGGAGCGCGCTCGATTGGCAATTGTGAGTATCCTAAATATGATCCAGATGTAGATTACGATTACCAATCCGGCCCCAAAAGTGCCAAGCTCCTCCGCAATAACCGCAAAGATGAAGTCGGAATTGGACTGGGGTAAAAAGTTTTTTAAGACCGCTTTGCCGGGGCCTTTTCCGAATATTTGGCCTTCAGCAATAGCCATTTTGGCTTTAGTTACTTGATAATTCTCAGCGCTTTCGCCACCCCAAAAAGACTCCATTCTAACCTTCCAGGTTTCTACCCGATTGCTAATTTCGGGAAAGGTGAAAACCAAGGCTATAAATAGACTTAAGGCTATAATGCCTGAAACGGCTAATATGAGAAGATTACGAAGGGGGTAGCCGCCAATAAATAACAGGAGATAACTCACTCCAAATATTAAGGCGGCAGTGCTAAAGTTTGCCGGTAAAATAAAACCCACCACCAGCAGGATGGGTAAAATTAAACCGATAAAATGTTTGCGGAAACCTCGTAGTTCTTCCTTGCTGTGCACAGCTAAGTATCTGGCCACATAGGCAATGAGTACTATTGCGGCAAGGGCCGAAGGTTGAAAAGTTTGACCAAAAGGAAGGCGGATCCAACGCGCGGCATTGGATATATTAACCCCATTTACGAGGGTGTATATTAACAGGAGAATCACTGGGATAATCAGCAGCTTGGCAAAGGTTCCAAACAAGCGGTAATTCATGCGATGCACAAAAACGGCTATCAGAAAGCCACTAAACAAAAAGGCACTGTGTTTCAGGAGGTCCGTAATGGTACTTCCCCCTTGATTAAAGGCTAGGTTGCTGCTAGCGCTGTACACCGTTAAAGTGCCAATAACCGCTAGTAAACCGCTCAGGAGCCAAAGCCCTCGATCGCCTTCTACTACAATATCTTTTCCCAGTAACTTCAAATTATAATTGGCGCACCGCTAGTTTAAACTGACGACCACGGTCCTCGTAATTCTCAAATAGATCGAAACTTGCACAAGCAGGACTCAATAAAACAGCATCGCCTTTGTCGCCCATTTTATAGGCCATGCGCACCGCTTCATCCATATCAGCTGCGTCAATCACTAAAGGAATATCACCCTCAAAAGCTGCATGCAGTTTACTGTTGTCCACACCCAGGCAGATTAATGCCTTAACCTTTTGCTTGGCTAATTTTTGAAGCTGACTATAATCATTGCCCTTATCCACACCACCGGCAATCCAAATGGTTGGTTTTTGCATGCTCTCCATGGCGTACCAAGTAGAGTTTACATTAGTCGCTTTCGAGTCGTTTATAAATTCAATGCCGTAAATCTGAAGTACCGATTCGAGGCGATGTTCAATACTATCGAAAGAGGAAAGACTCTCCCGGATAGTTTCTTTGCGAATGTTTAAGAGGCGTCCGGCTACTCCTGAGGCCATGCTATTATAAGCATTGTGCTTGCCTTGTAAGGCGAGTTCGTTGATGTCCATATCTTTTTGCTGGTTTATTATTATTTCTATTATTCCTTTATTGATGTGAGCGCCCTGTTTTACTGAGCTTTCCTGAGAAAGGCTCCAGCTTTGGGCTTTAATGGGATAAAGCGCGAGGTATTTTACACTGAGGGCATCATCGGCGCAGTAGATGAAATGATCATTTGCATCCTGGTTTTCGAAAATGCGCATCTTAGCGGCTGCATAGGCATCAACGCTATTATTGTAGCGATCCAAGTGATCGGGGCTAATATTGGTGAGAATTGCGATGTGGGGTTTGAAGTGGACTATGTCATCCAGCTGAAAGCTGCTTACTTCAAGGGCATAGTAATCGTGCCGTCCATCAGCAACAGCGCCCGCAAAGCTATGACCCACATTACCCACCAAGGCCACTTCTTTACCCGCTTTGGAAAGCAGATGATGGACCATAGTGGTAACGGTGGTTTTACCATTGGTACCAGTAATGGCAATTAGTTTACCCCTACAATGGCGATAGCCCCATTCGATTTCAGAAATTATCTCAATCCCCGCCTCACGAATGGCTTTTATTACCGCCGCTCCTTCAGGTATTCCTGGGGACTTAATTACTAAGTCTGAGGCTAGGATGCGCGGCATGGAATGCTGTCCTTCTTCAAAAGAGATTTTGAGATCATTAAGCGCCTCAATCCATTTGCTAGCCAAAGCACCGCCATCACTCAGCCACACCTCATGCCCAAGCTTTTGAGCTAGTTTAGCTGCACCGAGGCCACTTTCTCCGCCTCCTAAAACGCATATTTTTAGAGGATTAGCCAATTAGCGAAGTTTGAGGGTTACAAAGGATAGCACCGCTAAAAAGATTCCTACGATCCAAAAACGGGTTACAATTTTACTTTCGTGAAAGCCTTTCTTTTGATAGTGATGGTGGAGGGGAGACATCAGGAAGATCCTGCGCCCTTCCCCATATTTCTTCTTGGTTCTCTTAAAATAGCTAACCTGAATGATCACGGATAAATTCTCCACTAGGAAGATTCCACAAATGATGGGGATTAGGAGTTCCTTGCGGATGGCAATGGCGAATACAGCGATAATTCCGCCAAGGGTAAGGCTACCCGTATCGCCCATAAATACCTGAGCGGGAAAAGTATTATACCACAAAAAGCCAATGCAGGCTCCCACGAAGGCCGCAATAAACACTACCAGTTCACCCGTATGGGGGATGTACATGATATTGAGGTAATCGGCGAAAATGATGCTACCTGAAACGTAGGCGAAGATGCCCAGGGTAATCCCAATTATAGCAGAAGTTCCCGTGGCCAGGCCATCAATACCATCAGTTAGATTGGCGCCATTGGAAACCGCGGTGATAATGAAAATTACAATCGGTATAAAGATGATCCAACCGTAGTCTTTGGTCCAATCTCCCATCCATGAAATAAGACTTTGATAGTCGAATTCATTATTCTTTACAAAGGGGATGGTGGTTTTTATGGAGTGTTCTTCCGCTTCATAAACGGGCAGTGTTTGTACACGGCTGCCTTCTTCGGTTACATAAGCTTCCGCTGATGCAATTCGGTTTTTAATAGTAACACCCTCATTAAAATAGAGCATGCCTCCCACGATAATACCGAGGCCAATCTGACCAACAACTTTAAATTTACCGGGAAGGCCTTTTTTGTTCTTTCTAAATACCTTGATATAGTCGTCGAGAAAACCAACCGTGCCCATCCATAAGGTGGTAATGATGAGCATGAGGATGTAGATATTATCCAATCGCGCAAAAAGCAGGGTGGGCACCAGGATGCCAAAAAGGATGATAAGTCCGCCCATAGTTGGCGTTCCCGCTTTTTCCGCCTGTCCTTCTAATCCTAAATCGCGAATGCTTTCCCCTACCTGTTTTTTCTGGAGCAGCTTGATAAGGCTTTTGCCAAAAAGCAGACAAATAATAAGTGAGGTAATTAAGGCTGCCGCCGCTCTAAACGTAATGTATTGAAACACCCCCGCTCCAGGCAGGTTATAAGTTTCATTTAAAAAATCAAAAAGGTAGTACAACATTAGTCTGGAAATTTTTGATCGAGGGTTTCTTGAGCGATAGCGAGATCATCAAAGGGAAAGCGTTCTCCTTTTATCTCTTGATAAGTTTCATGTCCCTTACCAGCGATTAGTATGAGGTCTTTGCTTTGTCCAAGCTGAATAGCGGTGCGAATAGCTTGTTTGCGATCGGTTATCTTCAGTACTTTATGACTCAAATGCATTTCAATTCCGGCCTCCATTTCTTCAATAATGGCATCGGGGTCTTCAAAGCGAGGATTGTCGGCAGTTAGAATCACCTGATCACTCATTTCCGCAGCGATGCGCGCCATTTCCGGTCGTTTTGTGGCATCGCGATTACCACCGCATCCTACCACGGTAATTAGCTTTTCGTTTTTGCTGCGAATGCTATCAATGGTCTTAAGCACATTTTGCAAGGCATCCGGCGTATGTGCGTAATCTACTATGGTTGTGAGCTCTTGCTTTTGCAGATATTGAAAGCGACCCGCTACCGACTTCAAGCTACTGATGGCCGTAGCCACTTGAAGGGGATCCTTTTCGAGGCAAAGTGCGAGACTGTAAATAGCGAGCAAATTATAGGCGTTAAAATCACCAATAAGGGTGGACCATACTTCTTGTTGACCTAAGCGCACTAGCATTCCATTCAGCTGGTGTTCTAGGATTCTCCCTTTGTAATCCGCGTCATTTTTTAGGGCATAACTGTAAACCTTAGCCTTGGTGTTAAGGGTCATGGTATTGCCATGGCGGTCGTCGGCATTGGTAAGCATAAAGGCCGATCGGGGTAAATCATCAAATAGCTTCTTCTTCGCTTTGATGTAATTTTCAAAGTTCCCGTGATAATCTAAATGATCATGGGAGATATTGGTAAATACCGCTGCGGTAAAGCTCAGGCCGGCGGTGCGGTTTTGCACAATGCCGTGGCTGCTGGCCTCCATAAAACAGTAGCGACAGCCCGCTTCCACCATTTGATGGAGGTAGTAATTAATTTGTACCGGATCTGGCGTGGTATGCGTGGCCGGATGAATCTCTTTAGCCACACAAACTTTAACTGTAGATAAGAGCCCGGAGCGAGAACCTAAAAGGCTAAAAAGATCGTAGAGTAGGGTGGCGGTAGTTGTTTTGCCATTGGTACCGGTAATGCCAATCAGCGAAAGCTTTTCGGATGGATTATCATAGAAATTAGCGGCAATAAGTGCCAAAGCCAAGCTGCTGTCCTTTACACCGATATAGCTTATTCCATCTTTTTGCTTCGATGGCAATTCGTGGCAAACGATGGCAATAGCCCCTAACTCAATGGCCTTGTCAATGTAGTCGTGACCATCCACTTGGGTGCCTTTAACGGCTACAAAGAGACTGTCTTTTCGCACCTCACGGGAGTCGAAGCAAATTTTAGATATCGCCACCTGTGTGCTTCCCGCTCGTTCCAAAAGTGGAACACCGTATAAAAGGTCTTTTAGTAGCTTCATTGCAGTTTGAGTTCGATAAGTTGATTTTTGGAAAGCTTGGCCTCGGGACTGGGATATTGCCAGAAGACACGGCCGGCACCCGTCACGCGAACGGTGTAACCGGCATTCTCAAATATGCTTATCCAAGCCGCGCCATTCTCACCCATTAAATTGGGCATATTGCTCTCATCTAGCTTTTTAGGTCCTTCGTTGCTAGGATCGAGGAGGGCCAGTAATGTTTTGTTTTTAGGCTCTACCTCTTGCGGGGTATTGCGATAAATGCCTTCTGCTATTTTTTGGAAAACCGGAAAGGCTACGTTTGATCCGTAGTAATCTTTAAGTGGTTTATTCACCACTACAATGCAGGAGTAACGTGGCTTGTCGGCCGGAAAGTAGCCTGCAAAAGAGGCTTGGTATTCGCGAGGACCGCCTTTCCAATAGTTTAACTGACAAGTACCTGTTTTACCTGCCATAGTGCAAACTGAATTAGCTCCGGTGCGTGCGGTTCCATTTTGTACCACTCCTTGCAACAAGACCTGTAGTTTTTGCAAAGTCTCCGGCGAGCAGATGGAGGGGTTGATGATTTCTGTTTCCAGGCTTTTAATCGTGCGCCCGTGTTCTTGCACACTTTCTAAAAAGCGAGGCTTCACCATAGCGCCATCGTTAGCAACGGCATTGTAAAGACTTAAAATTTGAAGGGGCGTAAAACTTGTTTCATAGCCAAATGAAATCCACGGTAGGGAAATGCCACTCCAATCCGGGTCGTCAACGGTTGGGATACGGGCCTTGCCTTCACCTTTTATGGGTAGATCTAATTCTCGGTCTAAGCCAATGCTGTATAAGCGATCAATAAAGCGCTGGGGATTTTCCGCATAGTGATCGATCACCGTTTTGGCAATCCCTACATTACTCGATTTCTCAAAAGCCACTTGTAGGCTGGTTTTACCATAACCTTTACCATTACTGTCTTTAATTTTCTCACCCTGATATTCGAAGATTCCGTTCTCGGTATCAACCGGGGTGTTTAAATCCGCATAGCCATCTTCAAAAAGTGCCAATACCGAGGCTAGTTTAAAAGTGGAGCCAGGTTCGGTGCTTTCCCAAACGGCATAATTGCGTTTTTCGAAATAGGTGCCCACATCAGTCCTTCCCAAATTTGCAATTGCTTTGATGGCGCCCGTTTTTACATCCATCACAACGGCGCAACCATGATCCGCCTCTTGATACTCGAGCATCTCTAGCAAAGCATGATGCGCAATGTCCTGCATGCGGGTATCAATGGTGCTTACCAGATCGTAGCCGTCAACCGGCTCAATTTCGTTGAGGTCGTAAAGTGGTTTCCAGTTGCCTTGACTAATCTTTTGTTTTAGGCGTTGGCCATCCTTACCTTGGAGGTAGCTGGCATAAGCGCCTTCGAGGCCTGTGGCAAAGTTCTCACGCTCCCGTCCAATGGTGCGTTCGGCAATTTTTCCGAGGGGCATTTTGCGGTGGTTTTCCTGTTCGATTACCAGTCCACCACTGTATTTGCCTTCCTTAAAAATGGGATAGGCTTTTACGATTTGAAGTTGATTGTAGCTGAGCTTTTCGCCTAAGGCCAGGTAGCGCTTACCCTTATTTCGACCTTGAACTAAATAGGTGCGCCAGCCCGCAGCACTGCGTTCTCCTGGGAATTTGGCCAGTTGTTCGCAAAGGTCATCCAGCTCATCATAAAATAAATCCTCTGCTACTGAAATTGGATCGAAGTGCAAATCGTAAACCGGCATTGAGGTCGCTAGAAGCTTCCCGTCGGCACTGTAAATATTACCGCGCTCGGCTTCAATCCGCATTTCCTTTATCACCTCTTTTTCGGCTCTTTCGCGCAGCTCGGGACCTTCAATAAACTGTATACTAATCAGTTTAAAGAAAATAGCAAAGGTCAGGAGCCCCAGCGGTATAAAGACCACAAATGCCCTGCTTAATATGGATTTTTGCTCTTGCAATTATTCGTCCTCCTGCTTTTTGATAATCAATGGCGGTAGCTCATTTTTCCTCAGTTTTAAGCCCGCCTCTTCAACTCTGGTTAGCACTTTACTTTGCATGCTCTGCTTCATTAAGCTCGAGCGAGTATCGATGAACTGGGAATGCAGTTCTTTCATTTCCGTTCTAAGGGTCGCAATGCGATGCACTTTGCGTTCGGCGCTGTGGCTGCTGGCGGTCATTATTAAAGCCAGCGCACAGAGGAATACAATGAAAGGCCAATGCTTTAGCACCCGAGGACTTAGTAAAAATCGTCCGGTAAGCAATGTGCTCAGGCGCTTGCCTGTATTTAGCTTAGGCTCAGTCATCTTTAGTTAAAAGTTCCGCGGCACGCAGTTTTGCGCTTCGCGCCCGCGGGTTTTCATTTATTTCTGTCGCCTCTGGGGCGATGGGTTTTCGGGTCACTGGTTCCAGTGGTCTAATCAGGTTTCCGTAAAAGTCTTTTTCGGCTTTGCCATCGAAGTTGCCGCTGCGAAAGAAGTTTTTCACGAGTCGATCTTCCAGGCTGTGGTAGCTAATGCAAACGATGCGACCTCCAGGCTTTAAGCTATCGGGGCATTGCTCTAGCATTTCTTCAATTACTTTAAGCTCCTCGTTTACCTCAATGCGAATCGCCTGAAATACTTGGGCGATAAACTGACCGTGTTTGTTTCGAGGGGCAAATTTCTCTGCCACCGCTACGAGATCGAAGGTTGTTTCCAGGGGTCTAGCTTTTAGAATGGCTCTACTAAGGGGCAGGGCCGCTCGTATTTCACCATAGCGCCAAAAGAGATCTTTTAATTGGTTCTCGCTGTAACGATTTAAAACTTCCTTAGCGCTAAAGGGCTTTTCGGTATTCATACGCATGTCGAGCGGAGCATCATAGCGAAGGCTAAAGCCCCTGCTTCCTTCATCTACCTGATGTGATGAAATGCCAAAATCACCAAGAATGCCATCTACCTTGCCTACGCCTTGAAAACGCAGCATGCGCTTTAGATGCCTGAAATTGGATTCGATCAGCGTGAAGCGCTTATCATCCAAAATATTTTGGCGGGCATCCGGATCTTGGTCAAAGCCAAAAAGCTTTCCTTCGGGACCCAGTCGATTAAGAATTTCTCTACTGTGTCCGCCGCCACCAAAGGTGAGGTCCACATAGCAGCCGTTTTCTCGAATCGACATCAGGTCGACACTTTCATCTAAAAGAACGGGTTTATGATAATCCATCTGCCTCCTCATTAAGGCCACCCATAACATCCTCCGCTAAATCGCTAAAGTCAATTTCTGGATCATTGATGTTCGCCTCATAGGCCGATTTATTCCATACTTCGATGGTTCCTACTGAAGCCGATAAAACAATTTCGCTTTCCAGTCCGGCAAAGCCAATAAGGTCATTGGGGATGTTAATGCGGCCGTTGCTATCTACTTCAACTAGTTTTACGCCTGCCGTGAAACGACGGATGAAGTCATTATTCTTCTTTACAAAGCGGTTGAGCTTGTTCACCTTGCTCATGGTTTGCTCCCACTCTTGCATGGGGAAGAGCTCCAAGCAATTTTGGAAAACACTGCGCTTTAAAACAAATCCCTGCTCGAGTAAGGGCAATAGCTGCTTTTTTAGGCCACTGGGAATCCCCACGCGACCCTTCGCATCCATTTTACACTCATGTACTCCTATCAGATTCAGCATTTTAGCTTTTCACCACTTCTTGTTCCAAAAATAGAAAGATTACCCCACAATTTCCCACTTGTTGGTCTAATGTGGATAAGTTTCCCCGCAAATAACGAATATTGCTTTAGGTAAATTGTTCTAAAGTACTGTTTTATAGTATTTAAAGGTGGGTGTTGGTAGGTGGGGAAAAGTGGTATGTGGTTTATCAACTAAACTCAATTGTTGATATCCTTGGCGATATTGGCCCTTGATGGAATGTTCTTTAAAAGATTCCGATGGCTTGGAAATGAGGCATTAAGAAAATAGTGGCCCAGCTTCAAGTTGCGATTTTCAGATAGTCTATTCGGGTGAGAGCGGAAAAGTAAAATGCTGCCAGCTTTTTAGGAAAGGGGCTAAATGGGTCGAGCTTTACAAGCTCAATTTAGGGCTAGGAGGGAGGATTAATAAGGCGGAATTTGATTTAAGTGATCGATTGCTTTTCTCGGTACAGGTGAAATTCTTTATCATATTGCTTGGCCGCCATCTCTAATTTGTGTTTGATGCGCTTCACCAGGCGTTCCGGTTTTAGGACTCTGATATTATCGGCAAAGCCAAACAGATGCCGTTCAATTTCAAAATTATGATGTACCCTGATGCTTATAATTACTGAACCATCTGGGTACTCTTGGATGGTCTTCTGACTGGCATGAATGCGTTTCGAAATTACATAAGGTGCATTGCTCGGATTAACCCAAAGCTCAATTTCAATAAGGTCTTTGGGACTTAAAACGGTTACCCCAAAGGTGTCTTTATAAAATTCATCTGGGTCCAGGTTTAGCCTTTGATAAGTGCTTTTTAAATCGGCTTCCATACCTTGAATTCGATCAAGCGCGAAATTGAATACCCGCTTAGAGTCATTTTTATGTCCTATTACAAACCAGCGATTATTGTACTCCTTTAAAAAGATGGCATGAAACTTAAAGCGCTGCACATTAGAATTTCTGTAAGACTGATAGCGTATGTCTAGCACAATACCTTTTAGTATCGCTTGATAAATTTCATCTAAATAGTTTAAGCCTCTTAAGCGCTCGTTTTTGTCAAAATGAATAAGCGAAGCCCTTTGTTCATTTTGATGTATTTGATCCTCTAATTTTTGAAAGACCCCATTTAGATCTCGGAATAAAGAGAAGTCCTTGAACTGCTTCAGTATTTCTATAGACTCAGTTATCACGTTAAGGTCTCCTTCATTTAAGGGAATGTCACTTATCTTATAATCCGGATCAGCGTAGCGATAATACTTTTTTTGGTAAACTTCAATGGGCGCTTCATAGCCAAGTTTTTCGCTTCGCATTATCTGCAAATCCAACTGCGTAGTGCGTTTGCTTATATCTACCGGTCTGCCCTCAAGCTCGTGCAGAGCATCGCTACATGCTTCACGCAAATCATTTAGGCTCCACTTTCGTTGATGGTTTTGAAGACAACGATCAATCGTACGGTATCTAATAAGTGCTTTTTTTGTCCAAGCCATGCCCGAAAGTAAATCAATTAATAATGTGCGCAAAATGCTTGCGCAGAAGTGTGATACTTTCGCTTCAGATTCATTTAGGAACGATGGAAATTACAGGAAAAGAATTAGTTGAGATGGGCTATCGCCCGGGAAAGTGGTTTAAGAAAGCCATTGCCGAAGTAAATGCAAAACAACTGGAGGGCGACCGCTTAAGGTCCTTTCTGGATGATGCGGCACCAAAAATTATAGACCCGCATGTGCAGCCACCATTTTATAGTAAGAATATAAGGCCCGAGCAGGAAGAGGAGCGCGAAAACGTAAAGCGTGTTTTTGAAACCATGGATGCCGTAATGCTAACCCCTACAGCTGTAAAGGGAGCGGTAATGCCAGATGCCTGTCCAGCTGGGCCCATCGGACAGATACCTGTTGGTGGCATTGTGGCGACACAGAATGCCATTCATCCAGCCATGCACTCGGCCGATATTTGCTGTTCCGTAATGATGACCTCCTTTGGCTATGTGGAGCCTAAAAAAGTAATGAATGCCGCACATTCGATTACGCATTTTGGCGGTGGTCCAAGAAAGGACCCCTTCGATTTACCAGTGGCTTTAGAAGATCGTATGAAAGGGAATTTCTTCCTTAACAATCAGGCGAGCATGTCGGTAGCCAAAGGTCATATGGGTACCCAAGGTGATGGTAACCACTTTCTATTCGTGGGGCAGTCGGCAAAAACAGGAGAAACCATTATGGTTACCCATCACGGCAGCAGAGGATTAGGAGCTAATCTTTATAAAAATGGAATGCGTTTGGCAGAATCACTTCGACAAGAAATATCGCCCCAAACTTCTAAAGGTAATGGCTGGATACCCTACGACTCCGAAAAAGGTAAGTTCTACTGGGAAGCATTGCAATTGGTGCGCGCTTGGACAAAAACCAATCACGAAAGTATCCACGATGCAACCCTAGCCTTGTTAAAGGTGGATATGAAAGAACGTTTTTGGAATGAACACAACTTTGTTTTTAAGGAGGGCGATCTTTTTTATCACGCTAAAGGGGCCACGCCTTTAAGTGATGCATTTGTTCCCGATAGTTATCAGCAATTGCGATTAATCCCGCTTAATATGTCGGAGCCCGTGCTTATCGTTAAAGGGGAAACCACCGATAGCAATTTAGGTTTTGCTCCGCATGGCGCGGGTCGTAACATGAGCCGATCTAAACATAAAAGACTAAATGCAGATCGTTCTATTGATGCAATTTTTGCCGAAGAAACCAAGGGTCTTGATATTCGTTTTTATTCTAATCAGATCGATATATCTGAATTGCCATCAGCTTATAAGAAGGCAGATTCCGTGCGTGAGCAGATGAAGGAATTTGAACTGGGCACCATTGTCGATGAAATCATTCCCTATGGTTCAATTATGGCTGGGGACTGGCAGATCGATGCGCCTTGGCGTCGGAAAAATCGAAAATCAAAAAAGTGAAAAGGAAAGGAGACCAAAGGGGGTCTCCTTTTTTTGATATTATTTTTTGCGTAAAAACCGAGATTGTAGAATTTCGCCCGCGTAAATTTTGCTCTCCACACACTTAAACTTTAAAGGTTTATCCAAAAGCCCAAATAGTGGAATTCCGGCCCCAAGAAGAACGGGGATAGTAGTAATGATCATTTCCTCAATTAAATCTTCTCGAAGAAAGTTTTGAATGGTTTTCCCACCATCTATATAGAGCTCCTTAAAACCTTGGCTATGGAGCCGTTTTAGAACTTCCTTCAAGGGACCTTTTTCTAGAAAAACGCGATCAGCAAGAGCTGGAGGAATAGATTTTAAAGTATTGCTTAAAACAAAAACGGCTTTGTCATAAGGCCAGTCAATATCAAAACTCAAGACGGTTTCAAAACTATTCCGTCCCATAATAAGGGCGTCGGTGCTAGCCATCATCGCGGCGTAGCCCATATCCTCATTGCCTAAGTCGGGAATATCATCTAACCAAGATATTCCTCCTTGTTTATCGGCAATGTAGCCATCAAGACTGGTGGCTATGAAAACTTTATTCTTGCTGCTCATCCTTGGTGCTGTTGTCTTTCGCTAATCTAAACTACCTTGGTGATAGATTTTCCTCCTTATGAAATTAATACTTCTTTTAGTCTTTATCTTTTCTTTCGAATCCTTAAGGGCTCAGGACCTCGAGCCGGAAACGCCTAATAAAAGGCCTGATCCTATTTGGTTGAAATCCTATATTTCTAGTGGTTTCCTTAGCAGCAGCATGGATATAGATGAGGAACTTAACCTCTATACGGGAGGAAGTTTCCAGTCTTATTTAATCTGTCCGGATACGGTCTATGAAATGGCTCCCAAGCGATTCCGGGAAACTTCCCCAAATCAACTCTTTGTCCAGAAACACAATCAAAATGGAGATTTACAATGGACCGCTTATGCGGATGGGCAGGCCCGCTTAAATGATCTAGTCATTGGTATTGATGGAGATATTTTTATTACCGGTGAAGTGTGGAGTGAAGACCTCCTTTTTGTTTCGAGTAACGGTAGGCGAGATAGCCTTAAAAAGCCGCATAAGGAATATGAAAGAGGTTTGTATTTGGCGCAATTTAGTCCTGATGGTCTATTAAAAGATGCGGTGTTTTTTAGTGACCTGCCTTCGGCAAATGGAGTGGCTTTGGCGCAAAATTCAAAGGGCCAAATCTGGTTAGCCGGTAATTACTTTTACCGAGAGGAAAGTGAGCTTAAGCGGAGTTGGCTACTCTTGAGCTTTAATCCCGACTTATCCCTTTCTAAGATCATGGCAGGCGATTCTTCTGGTCGTTCAGGTTTAAGCTCCATTGCTATTGATGGCCGTGATCAGCTTTATTTAGGGGCTTGGTATGCCGAGCATCTTTCCTTTATGTCTGTAAAGATGGATTTGGAGCATCAAAGTCAAAAACCAATGCTGGCTAAACTCAATCCGGAGGGTGACTTAATTTGGTGTAATACCGCCATAGTTGATCCCAATGAAAATGGCAGTCATGGAGTGATTAATGACCTACATGTTGATTTTTGGCATCGCGTTTATTTTACCGGTCAGTTATGGACCTATTTTATTGGGAAACTGGATAGGGATGGTGAGTTGGATTGGATGAAGACCAGTACTGGTCGCTCTTCTTTTGCCTTTGGGATGGAGCGTATCGAGGGCGATTTATTGGTTTATGGTCACGGCTATGGAAGTACTTTTACCAGTTTAAAGAGCGCCCCAAGCTATAGTTATCAAGCTAAGGCCAGCACCGATTTCTTCATCCTCAGAGAGGGACGGCGCGGGAAGTTAAAGCAGGCCGCCTTTAATGGTGGAATGGGTACCGATTATATCACAGCGGTAAAATGGCATAAGGGTAAGCTCTATGCTTTAGGTCACGACCTAGGCGGTCCGGCGATTGAATTTGGCAATCAGAGTCTCAAAAAAGGCCGGGCTAAAATGTGGCTGGCGTGTTTTGAGTTTTAAATCAAACTTTCAATATCTAAATCGGTATCCTCTGCTAGGGTAATCTTTAAACCTGGACTGCGCTCCATCTCACGCTTAATGGCAAATTGAGCACCCTCATTTCGGGCCCAACTGCGACGGGCAATACCATTATTCACATCAAATAAAAGCATATTCTCCAAGCGTCGATTGGCCGCATCACTGCCATCGAGGAGCATGCCAAATCCGCCATTTATAACTTCTCCCCAGCCTACGCCGCCGCCATTATGAATGCTTACCCAGGTGGCGCCTCTAAAGCCATCACCAATCACATTTTGTATGGCCATGTCGGCCGTAAATTGAGAACCATCGTAAATATTCGAAGTCTCGCGATAGGGTGAATCGGTACCGCTTACATCATGATGATCGCGACCCAATACTACCGGTCCAATTTTTCCTTCTTTAATGGCCTTGTTAAAAGCTTGGGCAATTTTTATCCGTCCTTCACTATCGGCATATAAGATGCGGGCTTGCGAGCCTACAACCATCTTGTTTTCACCAGCAGCCTTAATCCAGCGAATATTATCTTCCATTTGCTGGCGAATTTCAGCCGGCGCATTTTTGGCCATTTCGCTTAGTACCTCCGAGGCTATTTGATCGGTGGCCGCCAAATCTTCGGCCTTGCCGCTAGCACAAACCCAACGGAAGGGACCAAATCCATAATCAAAGCACATAGGGCCCATTATGTCTTGCACATAGCTCGGGTATTTAAATTCGCGACCAATGCTAGGATTAGAGCTCATAATATCTGCGCCAGCTCGACTAGCCTCTAATAGAAAGGCATTGCCATAGTCGAAAAAGTAGGTTCCCTTTGCGGTATGTTTATTTACCGCTTCGGTATGCAAACGAAGACTCTCTTGCACCAAATCATGAAATTGACTCGGATCCTGAGCCATCATCTCATTGGCTTCTTCAAAGCCTAGTTGTACGGGGTAATAACCACCGGCCCAAGGATTGTGCAAGGAAGTTTGATCAGAGCCCAAATCAACATAAACTCCGGCTTTGTCAAAAGCATCCCAAACATCAACCACATTGCCTTCATAAGCAATCGAAACTGTTTCCTTGTTGGCCTTAGCCTTTTGAACTCGGCTTACTAATTCGTCAATATCATCAATAAGCTCATCTACCCATCCCTGGGCGTGTCGCTTTCGGCTAGCAGCTGGGTTTACCTCTGCGGTTACACTTACGCAGCCAGCAATATTCCCTGCTTTGGGCTGGGCTCCACTCATACCACCTAAACCAGCAGTTACGAAAAGAGCACCATCATTAGGTTTAGCACCTACCTTGCGCAGGGCATTTAGCACCGTTATAGTAGTGCCATGTACAATTCCTTGTGGGCCTATATACATGTAGGAGCCTGCGGTCATCTGTCCATACTGACTAACACCTAAAGCATTAAAGCGTTCCCAGTCATCAGGCTTGGAATAATTAGGTATTACCATTCCATTGCTCACTACAACTCTTGGTGCATCAGGATGGGATGGGAAAAGACCCATGGGATGCCCGCTGTACATGTGCAAACTTTGATGCTCGTCCATTTCTGCGAGATAGGCCATGGTTAATAAATACTGCGCCCAGTTTTGAAATACAGCCCCATTACCACCATAGGTAATAAGCTCTTCTGGATGTTGAGCCACAGCAGGATCCAAATTGTTTTGAATCATTAACATGATGGCTGCGGCCTGAGGGGTCTTGGCCGGATACTCCTCAATTGGACGGGCATACATATCATAGTTGGGGCGAAAGCGATACATGTAAATACGGCCATAGTCCTTTAATTCCTGAGCAAATTCAGGAGCAAGCTCCGCATGCCATTTCTTCGGGAAGTAGCGCAAGGCATTTTTTAGAGCTAAAATGCGCTCTTCTTCATTTAGGATTTCTTTTCGTTTGGGAGCATGACTAAAGTCTGGGTTTAGTGCTCTTGGCGCAGGTAAGTTCGTCGGAATTCCCGCTCTTATTGCTTCTTGAAATTGACTCATAGTATCGATCATTTCTTGCTTTTAAAAGTTCCCCTTGCTTTATCGTAGCCGTAAGGACAATGCTTGCAACCGCTTTGACAACAATAACCTCGTTTAAGGTGATACTGTTTGGTGAAAACTATAAAACCTTCATCAGAATAGTAGTAATCGCCAGGATCGAGATTAGGCATGAATTAAATTTTGACAAAATTACAATCTCGCAATTTGGTGCTCCAATAGAACATTGATTAATTTTGAAATTCTTATTACGCTCATTATTTAGGCTTTGCGCGGAACTCAGCGAGCGTTTTCACACATCATTTAAGATGCTTCTTTGGAAGCAATAGAAAGGAAACTTGATTAAAACCACTAAATATTTTTGGGCCTGATAGAACTTGGAATACATACTGAGCAGAGTAGAGAGGAGTTTCTTTTGGAAAAAAACGGGGTCTCTATTTCCTTAAAGCGCGATGATTTAATCCATCCTCAAATAAGTGGGAACAAATGGCGCAAGCTTAAGTATCACCTAGAAGAGTTTTACAAAGGATCCTATTCAGAGATACTAACATTTGGTGGAGCTTTTAGTAATCATTTAACGGCAACAGCTGCTCTGGGTAATTTAGCTAAAATCCCCACCAGCGCTCTAGTTAGAGGGGAAGAGGCAGGAGATAGTCCCAGCCTTAAATTTTGCTCGGAACAAGGCATGCAATGGCAAGGCATTTCGCGGAAGGATTATAGTTTAAAGGAAGAAGCAGGTTTTATGGATAGTCTGCGTCTCCTAAAGTCGGGTTTGTATATAATTCCAGAAGGGGGTAAAGGTGCCCCGGCCTTAAAGGGTTGCGCTGAAATAGTTGATGAGCTAAAAGGCAACTATGACTACCTGGCCCTGTCGGCCGGAACTGCAACAACAGCGGCAGGAGTATTGGCCAATCCCAAAGCACCTAAAATATTGGTTTATCCGGCTTTAAAAGGAGGCGCCTTCTTAAAGCGGGCAATAGCAACTTATTTAGATGAGTACCGCACCTTTTATGCCCTAAAACCTTTTTCGCCGGCACTATTGGCGGAGAAATTAGAGCTTAGGGAAGATTATCATTTTGGAGGTTACGCCAAAATAAATGACAGTCTAGTGCAGTTTATGAACATGATCTACGCTCAGCATCAGCTAAAGCTGGATCCCGTATATACCTCTAAATTGTTGTTTGGATTGTTAAAAGATATTGAGGGTGGTCGGTTTAAAGCTGGAACGCGAATTTTAGTTTTACACAGTGGTGGATTGCAAGGCATTGCTGGAATGAACCGAAGGCTTGCTCGTAAATCACAGCAACTTATTTCTTATGAATAGAATTGGATACACCCTAGTTCTCTTAGTCTTGGTGGCAAGCGCAAAAGCTCAAACAGCTACCGAGGATTATGTTGAAGCCTGGTTTGCGGTGGCGCAAGCAGAAATGTTAGAACATGGCATTCCTGCCAGTATTACGCTAGCCCAGGGTATTTTGGAATCGGGCAATGGCCAGAGTGAATTGGCTAAAAAATCCAATAATCACTTTGGTATTAAATGCCATCAAGATTGGGATGGAGATCGGGTTTACTATGATGATGATGCGGATAATGAATGTTTTAGAAAGTATGATGATGCCAAGGAAAGCTTTAGGGATCATTCGCTCTTTTTAAAGAGCCGTAGCCGTTATGCTGAGCTTTTTGAGCTTAAACCAACCGACTATAAAGGCTGGGCTAAGGGGCTAAAAAAAGCGGGCTATGCTACCAATCCGAAATATGCGGATTTGTTGATAGACCTTATCGAACGCTATGATTTATACACCTACGATGTACGGGGTGTAATTCGGCGGAATCCCAGCAATCCATTACCGGGTCCGGATGAACTTATTGTTTTGGAAAGTGCCAATAAAGTAGATTTTATTATTGCCAGGGAAGGAGATACTTACGAGAATTTAGCCAAGCTTTTTGATAAGCGGCCGGAAGACCTTATCCATTACAATGAACTTCGGTATGATGCCAAAATTGAAGTTGGACAAATCATTTACTTACAACCCAAAAAGCGTCGTGCCGCACGGGACCATCGTTATTATACGGTTGTAGAAGGAGATGATATGTATCTAGTATCGCAGCGCTTTGCCATTAAACTAGAGAAACTCTATAAGCGAAATAAAATACCGGCTGGTACGCAGCCCAAACCGGGTACTAGACTGGAACTCCGGTAAATGAAAATTGCCAATTCGCTTAAGTATTAGTCCTTATGAATTCACTGGTAGATCATTATTTAGCAGAGGGTTGTGGGCGCTGCAATTTATACCAAACCGAAGCCTGTAAAGTGCATCCCTGGCAAAAGGAACTCAACTATTTACGAAGCCTACTTCTGGAAACTGATTTAAAAGAAGAAGTAAAATGGAGTGTACCGACCTATACTTTGAACGGTGCCAATGTGGTAATTTTAAGTGCCCTAAAAAACTATGTTTCTCTAAGTTTCTTAAAAGGCTCAATACTTAAAGACCCGACGAAAATATTAGAGTTTGCCGGACCAAATAGTAGAGTGGCAAAAATAGTTAAGGTTGCTGATTACAATTGGCTACAAGAGCATAGCGCCGAAATTAGGCTCCTAATCACCGAGGCTATAGCGGTAGAAAAAAGGGGGGATAAAGTAGAGCCTTCACCAAATTCGTCTGCTTCAATTCCAGGTGAATTGGAGGAAGCCTTTGAGCAGGATCCAAAATTTAAAACCGCTTTTGAAGCCTTAAGCCCAGGTCGGCAGCGCGGCTACATTATAAATTTTACGGGAGCAAAGCAAAGTAAAACCCGTTGGGCTCGAATTGAACGATGGAAGCCTCATGTTTTTGATGGCAAAGGAATTCATGATCGATGAGAAAAGCATGGCTTTATTTACTGTTAACGGCGGGCACCATCGGACTGGGTTTGGTCTCCCGGACCTCTATTGGTCTTAGTTTTTGCGGACCATGGTTGGGAGATTTCCTTTATGCCCTCATGGTTTTTTGGTTTTATTCTTTCCTCTTCCCTAATCAGAAATTACTGAGAAGGCTTTTTGCAGCTTTGCTGTTCTGCTATTTCATTGAAGCTTTTCAGCTTTATAAAGCCCCTTGGATTTTGGAGATTAGAAGCAAGCGACTGGGCGCTTTGATTTTCGGCAGCGGATTTTCTTGGGCGGATATATTCGCCTATACTTTTGCTGTAATTTTAGGCAGCCTTGCTGATGGTCTTTGGCTTTCAAAAAGCCTGAAGCGACTAGGAGGCCATAAAACATAAGCTTATGCTCTATTTAATCTTTGGTATAGGAATCTTCTTCTTACTAATGGCCTTCTTGCTGAACGAAAAGAATGCCTCCTATTTATTATCGGGTTACAATACCATGTCTGAAGAGGAAAAGGCGAACTTTGATCTGCTGAATTATCTTAAAACTTTCAAGCGTTTTCACATTTTCCTGGGCGCAAGTTTTATGGTTTTAGGCTTAGCCATTCTCTATATGCTTGGCGCAGATGCGGCAGGGATTTTCCTGGGGCTATATCCCATAATTGCCTATATCTGGCTCATATTGGAAAGCAGGAAATATTACCTCGATCCACAAAAGGCTAGGAAAAACAATATTGCAGCCATCGTATTAGGCCTTACCCTCCTCGGAGTTGGAGGCTTATTTTTTTACGGCTATCAGGAAAATCAAATTAGAGTGGAAGAGGATCGCCTCGTGATTTCGGGTATGTATGGATTGGAGATGGAGGGAGATCAGATTGAATCTTTAGAGCTTATTGAGGAATTACCGGCCCTAAGTATTCGCATCAATGGCTTTTCTACCGGCAGGATTAAAAAGGGCTATTATAAAACGGAAAGTGGCGAACGCATTCGATTGCTTATTAATTCTGCGGAGCGCCCGATTTTGATGATCGTACCTAAATCTGGCCCAGTGATATTTTATACTCCAGCCAGTGGCCAAGAATTGGCATTTAGTTTCGAAGAGCTTCAGGCTTTACTATTGAGCCCATCAGCGTAAGCGATAACAAATTACCGTACCATCGCTGCTATAAGTAACAATGTTTAAGCTTTTATCTCGATTTAAGGAACCCATATCGAAGGGGCCTTGGGCAAAAACGGGAAATCCATCAACCAATTTTCCATCCTGGTTAAAGAGACGTATTTCTTCGGCTTTAGCCGAAAAGGCAGCAGCATAAAAGCGATTGTTTAAAATCATCGCCTTGGGTTTTACGCTGATATCATCTTCCAGAGAAGCCTTAAAAGGATGTCGATCATCCTTAACGAATAGGTCCGGACCATCGCTAAAAATGTAGCGATCTTCAAAGTAAATGAGATGATCGGCGGGATGACTTTGGTCGAGATAAACCGCATCTACCTTGCCCTCGGGGTTTATAACGTACATTTTACCGGAGTTGGAGCCTGCTAGCAATTCAGATTTTTTTAAGCTTTCACCGGCCTTGAGGTAAAAGCTTGTTTTAAGCTCCTCAATTTTTTGATCTACTACAAATCGCTCCTCACCTCTGCGATTTAGCTGAAACAACTTGCCATCTTCACTTAGGCAAACAATTATATCTTTTCCGCTTACGCTGAAGAATTGTGGCTCGCTTACAATGGCACTATTAGCCTTTTTAAAAGACCAGCCCTTAACCGCTTTGCCCTCAACATCGTAGTTATAGAGCATATTGGCACAAGGAACAACCAAACGATAATTCCTAGCTTGATCATAGTTGAAAACCCCAAGCGGCGCAGTGGCTTTGCTTGGCAAGTCGATGGGAAAGCCTTCTACATTTCTGCCTAAGCGATCCATTACCCAAAGTTTGTTTTGGGTGTTAAAAACCATCTGTAATTTATTGTTTCGGTAAATATCAATTTGCCGAATATCCCCCATTATTGGGCCATCCAATTGCTGACTCCAATAAAGCTCCCCCTTTCGGGAGATGAGATAGAGTTTATGATTATCATCCTGTAAGGCGATATCGAGCTTTTGATTGTTATGGTTTTTAAGAAACTGCGGCGTATTACTAGGCTGGCCTTCTAGTTGAATGCTCCATTGTCGCACTATTTTTTCCTCAATAGGTTTTTCCTCCCGCAGCATGGCCGATACAAAGCTTCGATCATTGCCAGCCCGCAGCTGAAGGATGCCCCAACGAAGATTTTGAAGGCTATCTTGTTTATCCTCTATTTCGGTGCTTAAGTCCTTTTTAAAATGGCTTTTTTGATTGGGTAACCACTCTGGAATACCATAAACCACCTGAACTTGCGCTTTGCCGCTAAGCTGACTACTTAGTGATAGGTAGCTATCCGAGCGATCTAGCGTTTTTTGATCCAGAATATCATTAAGTAAAACCTTCAGGGGCGCTAATTCATTGGCTAGTAAAACGAAGTTGTTATGAATGAGGTAATAGGGTTGGTGAAAGCTTTCGAAAGCCGCCCCGTAGATGCGCGGCAGAAGGTTCATCGCGGCCAATTTGCGGATCACATGCCCACGATAGCCTTCTATAAAATTGCTATCGGCCAAGCTCTCCAAACTTTGTTCACTTAATTCAATGTCTCTAATGCTGAAATAGGCAAAATCAAAGGCATGACTTTGAGTTCTACCCGCTTGGAAGGTGCCGAGCTCTGCATCCATAATGCCCGCCATGAGCTCTGAAGCGTTCGGGGGCAGCTTGGCTAAAATATCTTGGTATTCATCCAGGCGTCCATCTTTCTCTAAATATTTTCGGTAGGAGCGCTGCATTTGTCCGGCATTGCCAAGGCTCATATGCAGCCAATAAGCCACATTAATCGGAACAATCTTAGGAGCCTCCATTTGATCACTGCGTAAATCCGCAAGGCATTGTGGGAAAAACGGCTTTTCTGGGGGATGGCTTAATAGGCCAGTAGCAATGAGGTCGTGCTTTTCACTTTCAACATCCAGTAACAGCCAGTCGCCCATTTTACCAATAAAGCTATGGGAGCTGCTGCTAAAGGAGGTGACATAATCCGACCATTGATCCAATTTTAAATAAACATTCACCGGTGCTTTTACATTGCGGCTTTTCCGACTTTGGATTAAGCCTGCGAATTCGGGTAGTTTTGTAGCACTTGCCTTTTGGCGGATCAATGCTTCTAAGCTTATGCCTTGGGGGCTAAAGAGGAGGTAATCGTCTTTTTGGTGCAGAAAGAATTCCTTATCATCAGCTAGGAAGCGATAGATTTTTTCCCCGGCATATTCAATTTCTTCCAGATTTGGATAAGCTTTGAAAAGCGATTTGGATGCAAATTTGGGACTGATAATTATCCCCACCCAATGGTAGCGGTTGGCTCCTGCTAACACGGCGCTTAGGTATATTTCGGAATTGGAAATAAGGGCCTCAAGGCTATCTTCGGCTAAAGGAGCGGCCAGACTGTTTAAGCTGGCTTCGAAATCGCCAAGGGTCTCAAATTGAGATAAGATTGCAAGAACTCGTGAATCTTCCTTTTTGCTTTTAAGTTCTTCCCAATCGTTTAACTCCGCCAACCAAAGCGTATTTGCGGGCAGCAAATCTTCAATTTGGGTGGCACTTGTCGGCTTATCGTCGCAAGCGAAAATGGCGCTAATAAGAAAGATGAGTAATCCGAGTTTCCGGAACATAAATCCCAAAAGTTTCGGCAAAAATAGGGCTTCTAATCCAGCTTTAGTTTAAGCTGTGGGGGAAGAAGGCTAAAGCTTTGGCGATGCCAAGGGCATGATCCATACTCTTTTAGCGCTAATCGATGCGCTTTAGTTGGATAGCCTTTATTTTTTTCCCATTGGTAAACAGGGTATTCCATTGCTAATTTTTCCATCGCTTCGTCGCGATGTGTTTTGGCTAATATGGAAGCGGCTGCAATAGATTTAAATCGACCATCGCCCTTTATTTCGCAACTGAAATCAATATTTTGATAGGGCTTAAAGCGATTTCCGTCAATTAGGAGAAAGTTCGGACGGCTTTTTAATTGATCAAGCGCGCGGTGCATGGCAAGGAAGGAGGCGTTTAAAATATTTATCTCGTCAATTTCCTTTGCTGATACAGAAGCCACCGCCCAATCTAGAGCCTTTTCTTCAATTATATAGCGCAGCTCATTGCGCTGCTTCTCGCTAAGTTTTTTAGAATCATCTAAACCGGGATGCCTGAAATTGGCTTTTAGAATTACCGCAGCTGCATAAACGGGACCGGCTAAGCATCCTCGACCCGCCTCATCGCAACCCGCTTCAATGAGTCCTTTGTTTTTAAAATTTCTAAGTCTAGCCATTGGGCAGGCATTTTTGAATACTCTCCCACATGCAATTCCAAGACTGTTCCCAAGAATATTTTTGAAGCTGGACTTTTCCTTTTCTAATTAATACGGCTTGCAGATCTTGCGACTCAATTTGAAGCATAGCCTCTTTTATACTTATAGCAGAATTAGAATCAACCAACAAGGCGGCATCTCCTGCTACCTCGGGCATGGCGGTATTATCGGAGCAAATTACAGGAGTTTCTGCAGCAAAGGCCTCTAAGATGGGGATGCCAAAACCTTCAAAATGCGACACTAAACAAAGGGCCTCGGCCGAAGCCAGAACCCGCGCTAAATCAACATCACTTAGGCGTCCGGTAAAATGTATTTCATCCTGAAAGGCATTGTTTTGATAGGCCTTTTCAATTTGATTGGTCCAACGCATTTTTTCCCCCACGATAAGCAGTTTGCAAATTCCACCCTCATTTCGATAAAGCTCAAAGGCCTCCATTAGACCTTCGAGGTTTTTGCGAGGGTTAAGGGCACCTAAGTAAATAAAATAGGGCTTTCCATGGGCAATGCCCTCTCGAACTTGCTTCTTCTCAAAACTTGCTAAAGGCTTAAAATGCTCGCCATATCCATTGGGAATTACGTCGATCTTGGCTTCATCAATAGCATAAGTTTTCGCAAGATCATCTTTACAGAACTTGGATACGGTAGCTAGTCGTTTAGACTTGTTTGCGAATTTTGGATAGAAGTATCGCATATAGCCCCCAGCCACGGGATCTAAGTTTTTGGGTTGATGCTCATAATTTAGATCATGAATAACACTAAGGTTGGCCGTTTTCCCCCACAACGGAATCATTCCATCAGGGGAAATGAATAGGTCGATTTTCTCCTTTCTTAAAAAACGCGGCAGGGACCATTGAAACCAAATATGCCAAAGTACAGGGTGCCGGGTGGGTGGGAAGAGCACTATTGGCTTCACATTTTCCGAAAAAACAAAAGTCTCATCATAGGCTCTATCGAAAATGAAATACCATTCCACTTCCGGATGCTCTAGAACTAGGCCTTTGAAAATTTCTGCCGTAAAATGGCCAATTCCTTCCAAACGGTCTTTGAGTAATAAACGGGTATTTACCGCAATCTTCACGCGACAAAGATAGAGGGCGCGATTGATTATCTTCGCCGAGCGCAAAGCTTATGCAAAAGAAATTCGTCGGCAGCCTAGCCCTATTGCTGTTTGTAAATTTTTTGATCAAGCCGATCTGGATATTTGGTATCGACCTGGAAGTTCAAAATCAGGTCGGAGCAGATGCCTATGGTCTTTATGCGGCGGTACTCAGTTTTGCCATGATCCTAAACATCCTTCTGGATATGGGATTGGCGCATTACAGTAATCGGGAAATAGCGAGCGATCAAGATTTACTAGCCCGTCATTTTTCGGAACTCTTCTGGATTAAAATCAGTTTAGCAGTCTTGTATTTTTTAATAGCCATTGGCTTAGGGTCATTTTTGGGTTATTGGAATAAAGGACCGAGCATTCTTCTCTGGTTAAGCTTATCACAAGTATTCGCTTCTGCCCTTTATTTTTTGCGATCTCATTTAGCCGGCCTTCACCTCTTTAAGTGGGATGCCCTATTTAGTGTTTTAGATAAAGGCTTGCTGATTCTTCTAGTAGGCTATCTCCTTAACTTTTCGGGAAGCAAAATTAATATCGAAGCTTTCGCGGCCATGCAGGCTTTGGCCTATGGCATTACCGCTGCTATGGCTTTGCTTATCATACTTATTCGAGTTCCCTATTTTAAACCTCATTTTAAATGGTATAAGTTTAAAGCTCGCTTAAGCAAGAGCTTCCCTTATGCCTTAATGATTTTCTTAATGTCGCTTTATACGCGGGTAGATACGGTAATGCTTCAGCAATTAGTGAGCAATGTGGAAACGGGTATATATGCGCAGGCCTTTCGTTTATTGGATACCTTAAATCAACCGGCCTACCTCTTTTCCGTTTTATTGCTGCCGATGTTCGCAACCCTCTTTTCCCGTAAGGAGTCGGTTTCTGATTTAGCGAAGCTGGCCTTTGTTCTTATTTATATCATGAGTTTGAGCATCACCCTAGCAGCCTTTTTTGAGGCTGAAGATTTGATGGCCTTTTTATATGTGGAGCATTCGGCGGTAAGCAGTGGTTTGCTGCAAATACTCTTATTCTCTTCTTTGGCCTTTGGCGCAACCTATGTTTTTGGTACCATGCTTACGGCACAAGGAAATTTGAGGAGTCTCAATCAAATTGCCCTCGGCGGATTTCTACTTAATGTTTTGCTAAATGCTATTTTAATTCCGGCCCATGGAGCCAAGGGTGCGGCAATAGCAACCCTAACTACGCAATCACTCAGTGCCTTTTTGCAATTTCGGGTCGCTTTTAAGCAAGCGAAGTTAGCTTGGCGGCCTTCTTTTTTACTGCGATTTATTGCCTATACACTTCAGTCATTTCTACTAGCCTGGCTCTTGCAATTTCTAGTCATACCTTGGTATTGGAGCTTGGTGCTCATCATTATTTCCGTGGCACTTTCCGCCCTTCTTTGGAAGCTTCTTCCTTGGCGGGAGGCAAGGGAATTGATACTGGCGCGTTTAAAGGATCGAAATCGCGTGTAATATTTCTATTTTTGCGCGCCTAAAAGCTTAATTCCATGGAAGATTCCAAAGCTGATCAGGATCGCGTGTTCGATTCGACCAACTTAATTGTATACCTCTATAACTGGCGTTTGCCTTTGATCATCGTTTCAATGGTGGCTGCAATTTTAGCAGCGGTGTTTAGCGGACCCTCATTTATTGATCCCCTCTATGAATCAACGGTAACGGTTTTCCCTTCAACCACCAACTCACTTTCCAAAGCACTCTTACCTCAAAAGTTTGCCTCTCGGGGTCAAGATATTTTGGAATTTGGTAAAGAGGAAGAAGCGGAGCAATTACTGCAAATCTTGAATACTGATGAGATTCGCGATAGCATAATCCAGAAGTATAACCTGATGGATCACTATAATATCGATACTGACGGGAAGTATGCTAAAACGGAATTATACAAAACCTTCTCGAGCAATATCTCCTTTCGTCGTACCGAATTTATGAGTGTTGAGATTAATGTTTTAGATACAGACCCGGACACTGCAGCTTTAATGGCCAATGATATTGTTGAGCTTTTGGATATGGTGAAAAACCGCATCCAAAGACAACGTGCTATGCAGGGCCTAAAAATTATTGAAGGAGAATACACTGGCCTGCGCGAGGAGGTGCAGATTTTAGAGGACTCATTAACGGAGCTGCGTTATAAGGGAGTGCATGATTATGAATCACAATCCTCGGTTTTAAATGAGCAATTGGCAACCGCAATGATTGAGACGGGAGCTAATTCTGCCGTTGTGCGTTCTATTGAACGAAAATTGGATACTCTTGCCAAATATGGTGGTACCTACGTTTCTCTTCGTGATGACCTTACTTATATGAAAGAAGAGGTAGTGAAGTTAAAGACTGCCTTTGATCAATCTAAAGTAGATGTATCCCAAAGTTTACCGGCTACATTTAGAGTAAACAACGCTTATGCTGCGGAGAAGAAGAAGTATCCTATTCGTTGGCTAATTGTTGCCTTAAGTATGCTAGGTGCTTTTACCGCCACCTTAATTTCCATACTTATTTGGGATACCATCCGTAGCTCTCGCAAAAAAGCCTAGGCTTGAGCGCGATTCGTATTCATAAAAAAGACCGACCGGTATATATTACGGGCCTTTTAGTGGCCTTGATTAATGTTGCTCTTATTATATCTGAGCAATATTGGGCATTACTTATACCTGTGGGCTTGCTTGTGATTACGATGACCTTTTTGGCCTTAGATAAGGTGCTCTACTTTGTGATATTCAGTACACCCTTAAGCATCTTTTATTTACATCCCACATTAAAGATTGGCTTTACCTTGCCTACAGAGCCCCTTCTGTTTGGGATAATGCTCATCTTTTTTGCTAAGATCTTTTACCGTGGAAACTTCGACCTAAAAATTGTAAAGCATCCCGTTTCTTTGGCCATCCTCGCGATGGTATTTTGGATGTTTGTTACAACACTTACCTCCGAACTACCGCTGGTAAGTGCTAAGTATTTAATAGCACGCATTTGGTTTGTGTCGGTCTTCTTTTATTTAATGACCAAGTTGTTTCATCAACGAAAGAGAACCTACCTGTTTTTTTGGCTCTATTTAATTCCCTTAGCCCTGGTGGTTATTTATACCGTTACCGTGCATGCACAATGGGGATTTACTAAGGATGCTTCGGTTTGGGTGATGTTTCCCTTTTTTAAGGAGCATACCTCCTATGGGGCGGTTTTGGCTTTATACATACCAATAGCCATTGCATTTACCTTTTTTGTTCGCTGGGATCTTAATCGAAAATTTTTAGCCGGAACTATATTATTGATCTTATTAGCGGGCGTAGTTCTTTCCTACACTCGGGCTGCATGGGTAAGTTTAGTGGCAGCGGGATTTGCCGGCTTCCTAATATGGATCAAACTACGTCGTGAGATTTTCTTTTTAATGGTGGCCGCTTTTATTGGAACCCTCTTTTATTTTCAGAACGATATCATGCAGCGTTTTGAGAAAAACGATACCACTAGTAGCGATAATCTTAGCGAGCATGTAGAATCCATTTCAAATATTTCCACTGATGCCTCCAATATGGAACGTATCAATCGATGGAAATCTGCTTTTAGAATGTACAAGGAGCGACCAGTATTTGGGCATGGTCCGGGGACATATATGTTTTTATATGCTCCCTATCAAAAGCCGTATGAAAAAACCATTATATCTACCAATGCTGGCGATATGGGTAATGCGCACAGTGAATACATCGGCCCTCTCGCGGAAAGCGGAACCCTCGGATTACTTTTGGTCTTGCTTTTAGTTTACCTCACCGTTAGAACCGGGATGCGCGCCTATTATAAACAGACCGACCATACTTTAAAGATTTTGGCCCTTGCTTCGCTCATCGGTTTAATGACTTATTGGACCCATGGATTCCTAAATAACTTCCTCGATATGGACAAAGCCACCCTTCCGGTTTGGGGTTTTACGGCCTTCCTAGTTTATTTGGATGTTTATGCTAAAGATTCTTAAAGCTATAGGCCTTTAGTTTAGAGTCACTTATCCTTTTTTGCTGATTATTGTAGGTGTTAAATTAAGTCTGTGTTAAGCTTGAGGGCTTGTCAATTAAACTTTTTTAATATTTTTACTGTCGGATAACCAATAAATTTAAGCTATGCGAACAACCAAAGCGGTGCTAACGCTCTTGTTAGCACTATGTGTGCAGTTGGGTTTTGCCCAGTCACGCACTGTTAAGGGAACTGTTAAAGGACCCGGGGGAGAACCCATACCGGGTGCTTCGGTGATCGAGAAAGGAACCAAAAATGGAACCGCATCGGATGCTTCCGGTAAGTACTCAATCACAGTTTCTGGACCTAAATCTGTTCTTGTAATTACTTCACTGGGCTTCGCTACCCAGGAACGTGAAGTAGGATCTAACTCAACCATCAACATTTTCCTCAAGGAGTCCAATGAGCAATTGGATGAGGTAGTTGTTACTGGTCAGGGTGTAGGGATGAGTCGAAAAAGGATTTCGACTACCGTGTCTTCTATCGACGCTAAGGAGTTGAAGAAGTCGCCAGCCATGCAGTTGGATCAATTAATTCAGTCGAAATTACCGAACGCTCAAATTAAATTGAGTTCTGGCCAGCCAGGTACTGCTTCTGTAATTCGCTCTCGTGGACCAGTTTCGGCCAACACCAACACCACTCCGGTTATTATGATCGATGGTGTACGTGTGGATAACCTTAACTCGAATGCCCAACTGAGCTTGAATACTGGTGGTGCTCAATCTTCGGCCATTGCGGATATTCCAATGGAGGATATCGACCGTATTGAGTACATTCCCGGTGGTGCAGCAACAACCTTATATGGTGCTGATGCGGCCAATGGTGTACTACAGATTTTCACCAAAAGAGGAAAAGGAGGCCGTTCTACGGTATTCTTCGAAACTCAAATTGGTCAAATGCACGGTACTCGCGACTTCCTTCGTTGGGAGCAAACCGCAGATCTCCTTTGGGAGCCAGGTTTAGTGCAGAACTACCGCTTAGGTTTTTCTGGCGGAACGGATGCCTTTAACTACAGCTTCTCTGGTTCACTTTATCAGGATGATGGTTTTAACTCCATCAATGAGCAAGTGCGCAGAAACTTCCGTACTACAGTTTCGGCAAGGGTAACAAACCGCTTGCGTTACTCGGCTTCCTTAGCCTACTCTAATAGTGAGTTTACTCGTGACTACAATGCGAATACTAGCTATGCTCGTTTCGGTAACCTCGAGGGTGGATCTTTTGGAAACTTAGATTCTTTATCAGCGGAGGAATTCGATGATCTTAAAACACAGCTTCAAGATGAGGCCGATGTTACAAACATTACCGAAAGAGTAAACCGTTTTAATGTTGCTAATAACTTCACTTATGATCTTAGTGACAAAGTGGTTCTTTCCTTTGACTTCGGTTTAGATAGCCGTGTTTCTAAGCAACAGGAATTATTTACAAATGGACTTCAGATCACCAAGGGAAGTTTACCAGATGGTACAACTGATCAAGGTTCAATTGACGTGAGCTCACGTAATTTCCTAGTGCTTAGTTCGAACTTAAACGCTGCACATCAGGATAATTGGGGAGACTTCAACTTCATTACTACTGTAGGTGGTCAGATGTTCCGTGAAAACGATTACCAAACCTTAATTAGCGCCTCAGGTGTTCCTGATGGATCAGAGTCGATTAACAACTCAGCCGATCAAAGCGTACAAGATTTCTACAATACTGTTACTTCTTATGGTATCTATCTTGCCGAAAACATAGGTTGGAAAGACAAGTTATTCTTAGACTTTGGTCTTCGTTTCGATGGTAACTCTGCCTTTGGTGAGGAAATCGGTTTAATTCCACTTATTAAAATTGGAGGTTCTTATGTGATCTCTGATGAGGCATTCTTCAAGGATAATATCTCTAAGGATTATGTAACGATGATGAAAATCCGCGCCAACTATGGTGAGGCTACCATCTTCCCAACACCTTTTGCGAATGACCTTACTTTCGCGCTTAACCCTTATAACGGTATGCAGTCTTTTGCTTTTTCTAATCCTGGTAACTCAGAATTACAATCAGAAATTGCAAAAACTACCGAATTTGGAGTTGATTTAGGTCTCTTTAAAAGAGTAACCTTAAGCTTTACCTATTACCGCACCATTACTGAAGGTGCCTTGTTTACTCCTCCGCAAGCGCCATCTACTGGTCAGGCTGCGCAAGAGAAAAACGTGGGTGAGATTGAAAACAAAGGTTATGAAATCGCTTTAGGCGCTAACCTTATTAGTAATGAGAAGCACAACTTAAATGCTCGTGTATCTTATAACTTCAACGAGAATAATGTACTAAGTACTGGTGGTGCTCCAGAATTCGTAGTAGGTGGTTTCACCTTCCTAGGTTCTTGGGTTAACGAAGGTCAGCCTTTAGGTTACCTACGTGGTGCTAGAGTAGTAGAAGATGGAAACGGTGGTTACGAAGTAGAGCGCAATGCTTACTTAGGAACAACTTTCGCTCCAAGCTTCGGTACTTTCGGACTTGATTACACCTTCAACAATAAGTTGAATGTATTCTTAAATGGTGATTACCAGTTTGGTGGTCAGGGTGTAAATGTTGATGACGTGTTGCGTTATTTCGGTGGTGTTAATGATGAAGATCGTTTCCCACAAGAAGTTCTTGATGCTGGTATTACTTCATTCTTTGACCTTGCTGGTTACTGGGTAGAAGATGCCAATTACATTAAGGTTCGCGCCATTGGTGCCGAGTACAACTTCGGAAGCGTATTGGATAGCCGCATCAAAGGATTGCGTTTCGGTCTTACCGTTCAGAATCCATTTAACTGGGCTAGTTCTAGTTTTGATCCAGATGTATCAGGTTCAGGTTTCTCTGTACAGAACGGTTTCGCCGGTGGTGGATTCGGTTTCGGTACCCAATCTGCACCTCGCATTTACTTAGCTACCTTACGTGTTAACCTATAATTAGAAGCAAGATGAAAAAGATATTAACTAAAATTTCTATCGTAGCCGCTTCAGCGTTAGTATTTGTAGGTTGTGAGGCCATTGATCCAACCGATGTAGTAAACCCGAATTTATCGGAAAGTGCATTGGTAGGTCAGCCTAACTCTTCACAAAGCTGGTTGAACGGTATCGAGCGTCAGCTTGCGGTTGCTGCTAACAACAATTTACTTGTAGCAGAAATTGTATCTGACAATTATGTAAATACCCAAACCTTCTTTAACCAGTTTATGGATGGTTTAACCATAGATTTTCAGGATGATGATGTGGATGATTCTCAGTTCCACATTGCTCGTATGCGTGAAATGGCCCTTTTCGGATTAAGCGAAATTGGACCAAATGATCCTAATTACGATTCTGGAATTCAGGCTGAATTCGAATTTTTCGCCGGGCTTTCTCACCTTTGGGCAGCGATGTATTATCGCGCTTTACCGGGAGAAACTGCTGGTCCTGTATTAGATCGTACTGCTCACTTAGATGCTGCGATTAACTACTTCCAGTTGGCAAAGGCGAATTACGATGACGCTGGTAATGATAATACTGGTGCCTCATTAGCTTTAGCCAGAGCTTATTACCTTAAGGGAGATGCTGCTAATGCTGTGGCTTCCGCCGATGCGGCTATTGCTTCTGGTCCCGACTATTTACGTGTAATCAAATTTGATCCACAAAACAGTCGTGGTAACAGTAATAGTAATAACTACACTGTGAATTCATTACAAGATGCGATTTACGATCGCGGTAGTTTTGACGATTTACAGCCCTTACCTAAATTAGATTTCTTAGATCCTAAGTATTCATTGGTGTCTGCTACTGCAGATGCGGATATTCCACTTTTAAAGATTGAAGAAGCTTATCTAATTAAGGCGGAAGCGGCCAATGCCGGTGGTAATGACCCAGGTGCGCTTACGGCCCTTACAGATTTGTTTACCTTAATTGCAACACGTGAAGTGCGCAGCATTAGCGATGCAGCTGAGGATCGCACAGAGCGTGCACCAAAATCACGTCCAGATAGTACTGACATCACGGTTAATGGAACAGCGGGATTAGTATTGTATCGTCAAGGTGCTAATATTGATGTACCAGCAGTATCCGGTACTTCTTACGATGCTGCCATGCTTGCCGGTCTAACGGGTGATGCTATGCTAGAAGCGATTTACAATATCCGTCAGGAGGTATTTATCGCAGAAGGTATCCGTAGTATGGATATGGGAATCACTTTTGTAGTTTCTCAAAATGAGCAACTATTAAATAGCAATGTGAGCACTAGCGACACTGAGCCAGATATTCCACCATTCTTAGCCAGTATTTCTACGGAAATTGATGCTATTACTTATGATGATGTTGCACGTACTTGTACCATCACCCATGATATTACCGCCCTAATTGTAGCCAATAAGGGATCAAACTATGTATGTCCTTTCCACTAGGCCATAATTGGTAATCCAATAAAAAGCCCTCCCAATGCGAATTGGGAGGGCTTTGTTTTTTTAGCCACTTGATGGCAAAGCCTAAGCGTTTTTAAGCACCTATTTGTTTATTTCTATATGGTTGATGATTTCGGGAAGTAAACGCAGTGAGGCGAGCTCACGATGCCTTTTGCGGGCATCATCTGCCGGATATCCGAAATATGTTTTAGAACCTTCAAGCGATTTGGCCACCCCGGATTGGGCGAGCACAACGGCCTTATCACCAATATTAATATTGGCGCCTACACCTACTTGACCCCAAAGGGTAACCTCATTGCCAATATTACAGCAACCAGCAACGCCAACTTGGGCGGCAAAAAGACACTTTTCACCAATGATGGTGTCATGACCAATGTGAACGCCATTGTCAAACTTGGACCCTCTACCAATGCGTGTTTCCGCACTTACACCACGATCAATGGTGCAACAAGAGCCCAATTCAACATCATCTTCTATAACTACCGTTCCGCCACTTAATAGGCGGTCGTAGCCCTCCGGACGTTTTTTATAATAAAAGGCGTGAGATCCAATTACCGTATTGGCCTGAATACTCACATTATCGCCAATTATACAATTGTGGTTAATACTCACATTGGCCTGGATGATACAGTTTTTCCCTATGCGCACGCCGGGACCAATTACACAGCCTGCTTCAATAATACTGCCTTCACCAATTTGAGCATCTGCTGCTATACTGCTGGCACTATTAAGATGGGGGAAGAATTTTTCACACAAGCGATTAAAATCCCTAAAAGGATCATCAGATACCAGAAGGCTTTTGCCTTTAGGGACATCTACATCCGCCGAGTTTATTAAGATGGTTGTTGCAGCGGACTCCAAAGCTGGTTTATAGTATTTGGGATGATCTACAAAAACTAAATCCCCAGGCCGCACCCGATGAATTTCATTAAAACCATAGGTGAGATGCTCCTCATCACCACGATAGGTACATCCTAAAAACTCGGCAATATCTGCTAGTCGTTGCGCTTTTGGGAAATCCATTATTCCCCTTTATAGCGTTCTTTATAATTACCCGTGGCGGTCTCAATAACTACTTTTTCGCCATCCTCAATAAAAAGAGGAACTCTTATCTCAGCGCCAGTTTCTACCGTGGCCGGCTTAAGGGTATTGGTGGCAGTATCGCCTTTAATCCCTGGCTCGGTATAGGTGATCTCTAAAGCTACTTTTTGCGGTAACTCGCATACCAAAGGACGATCTTCATCAGCATGGAATAATACTTGGCATTCCATTGCTTCTTTTAAAAACTGCGGTGCATTAATCAATTCCTTGGGAATGGTGATCTGATTAAAATCATCCATATTCATGAAATGCCAACCACTGGGATCTTCATAAAGGAATTGATAGTTGCGATTTTCAATGCGAATGATCTCAAGTTTAGTTCCCGAAGAAAAGGTGTTATCAATCATCCGACCGGTATCCAAGTTGCGCAATTTGGTGCGTACAAAGGCGGGGCCTTTACCCGGCTTTACGTGAAGGAATTCGGTAATTTGATGTGGTGCACCGTTCCAGGTGATGCAAAGTCCGTTTCGAATATCTGAAGTATCTGCCATCTTTTTGATTTTGAACAAAAGTATTAAAGCCTATTGATAATCGGTTATCTTGAGATGATGCTCGCAAAGAAAACCTTCATCCTGATTATAGTTCGTACCAATTAGCAAGGTTCTTTGATCCAGTTCCCGCTCTAAAAGCTCTCTAAACCATTGGGCTCCCTTTCTGTCCAGATTGGAGCTTGGTTCATCAAGTATCAATAGATCAACCTCACTAAATAGCGCTAGGCATAGGCGCAATCGCTGTTTCATGCCTGAGCTTAAATTGCGGATTTTCTTTTTCGCCGCCGATTCTAACAGGGCTTGAGCCAGCACTTCTTCGGCAGTGGTGGATTTTTTGAAAGCTCGAAAGCCGGATGCTTTTTTTAAAAAATCCAGTACCTGTAGTTCTTCAATTAACTCGAAGTAGGGTGCGGCATAACCAATCCTCAAGGCTGCTTCTTGTAAGCTTAAGTCTTGAGACATCATGCGGTGTTGCACGCTGCCATTGCTTAAGCTTAAGGCGCCAAAGGCCGTTTTCAGGAAGGTAGATTTCCCACTTCCATTGCCGCCCAAAATAGCCCACCGGCTGCCGGCTTCAATACGGAGGTTGAGCTTCTGAAAAACAATCTGTCCAGGGAAGTGTCGACCAGCTTCCCGAAATTGAATTTCCATATTATTCCAATCGGAAGCCTTTCATAATACCGGTTTGCGAACTCCGGATAAAGGTTAAAATATCATCACGGTCTTGGGTGGCCTCAAAGTCGGCTTCTATTATGGAAAGCGCTTGGCTTACATTATAGTTTTTCTGGAAGAGTATGCGGTAAATATTCTGCACCTCATTAATTTGATCATTGGTATATCCTCTTCGGCGCAAGCCAATAGAATTAATACCAGCATAGGAAAGAGGTTCTTTTGCCGCCTTCACGAAAGGGGGAACGTCTTTTCTAACCAAGGAGCCTCCGCCAACAAAGGCATGAGTGCCAATCTTTGTAAACTGCTGAACCGCAGTTAGTCCTCCAACAATGGCCCAATCATTAACTTCTACATGGCCGGCTAAAAGAACGCCATTAACAATAATGCAATTGGAACCGATTATACAGTCGTGGGCAACATGAGCGGTAGCCATTATTAAACTGTTGGCACCGATTATGGTTTTGCCGAGGGCCTTAGTACCGCGATTGATAGTTACAAATTCGCGTATGGTTACATTATTTCCAATTTCAACGGTACTGTCTTCTCCTTCGAATTTTAAATCTTGTGGAATGGCCGAAATTACTGCTCCCGGAAATATGCGACAGTTTTTACCGATGCGCGCACCTTCCATGATGGTCACATTCGATCCAATCCAAGTACCTTCTTCAATAACCACATTTTTGTGAATGGTGGTGAAGGGTTCAATAACTACTGTAGGAGCTATTTTGGCGCTAGGATGGACATAGGCGAGGGGTTGATTCATTCTTTATTTTTTTCTTTAGCAATCTGCGCCATCATAAGGGCCTCACACACCAAGGTGCTGCCAACGTAGGCCTTACCGGTCATCTTTACAATACCTCTGCGGATGGGCTCATTCATCACTAATTTAAAAATGAGGGTATCGCCTGGAACCACCTGTTTCTTGAAGCGAACATTATCGATCTTGAGAAAATAGGTGAGATAGTTTTCGGGGTCAGGAACAGTACTTAGGGCTAAAATACCTCCAGCTTGAGCCATGGCTTCAACCTGTAAAACACCGGGCATTACCGGCGCCCCAGGAAAGTGTCCTTCGAAAAAAGGCTCATTCATGGTAACGCTTTTCACTGCAACTACATGTTCAGTGCTAATTTCCATCACCTTATCCACCAGTAAAAAGGGTGGGCGATGAGGCAAGATTTGCATGATCTGAGTAACATTGTACACCGGTGTTTGATCTGGATCAAGGGTCGGGATTTCTGCTTTTTGCATGTCTTCTTTCATGACTTTGGCTAACAATTTTGCGAATGTAGTATTGGCTTTATGCCCAGGTTTAGTAGCAATTATTTTTCCTTTTATTGGTGCTCCCAATAAACGAAGATCACCAATTACGTCCAATAATTTATGACGAGCGGCTTCATTGGAGAAATGTAAGTCGAGATTATCTAGAATCCCATTCTGTTTTACTGAAACTTTATCTTTTCCAAATGCCGCTTTCAGCTTCTCTAATTTTTCTCCGGATAACTCCTGATCAACATAAACGATGGCATTATTGAGGTCGCCACCTCTTATGAGGCCATGATCTAGCAATAGTTCTAGTTCATGGAGGAAGCTAAAAGTGCGACAGGGCGCGATTTCGGTTTTAAAATCTTTAAGGTCTTTTAATTCGGCATTCTGACTTCCAAGCACTTTGGTTCCATAGTCTACCATTACAGAAACCTCAAACTTTTCCGAAGGTAAAGCAATAAGCTCAACTTCTCCATCTTCATCGTAAAACCGGATGGTTTCTTTTACCTCGAAATAGTGTCGCTCTTTATCCTGTTCCTTGGCACCAGCCTGTTCTAATACCTCAACAAATGGGAGGCTGCTGCCATCCATAATGGGCATCTCTGGACCATTAACTTCAATCAAACAATTGTCAATACCCAAGCCGGTTAAAGCCGCCAATACATGTTCAACAGTACTCACTGCGGCCTTGCCCAACTCTAAGGTTGTACCGCGTTCGGTATGGGTTACAAACTTAGCTAAGGCGGGTATCTCTGGCTCGTTTTCCAAATCAATACGCTTAAAGCGCAGTCCAAAATCAGCTTCCGCTGGATGAAAATGCAAACTCACTTCCGCCCCAGTATGCAAACCACTTCCAGAGATTTTTACGCTTTGGGCTAAGGTATGTTGTTGGTCAATCATTAACCTCTAATGCTTTTTTGATTTCGCCGATTTTCTTTTGCAAATCGCTTATAGTTTTCGGCAGCTTTCGGAAATATACGTAGGACTTCTTAAAATCCGAAACGGGGAAGCCAGGGTTACCCTGAAGAATAGTATCATCTGGGAAGTTGTTGGCCACACCGGTTTTAGCGGCAATCTTAACGCGATCACCAATTTTTAAATGCCCAATAATACCTACTTGCCCTCCAATCATGCAGTTAGCGCCAATCTTGGTAGATCCAGCTACTCCAGATTGGGCGGCAATAACCGTGTTTTCACCAATTTCTACATTATGGCCAATCTGAATTAAGTTATCCAGTTTAACCCCTTTACGGATAATGGTCGATCCGAGAGTGGCGCGGTCTATTGTGGTATTGGCTCCAATTTCAACCCCATCTTCTAAAATTACATTTCCAATTTGGGGCACTTTGGCAAACTCAGATCCCTTAGGGGCAAAGCCAAAACCATCGCCGCCAATAATTACGCCGCTGTGCAGGCTTACTTCATTCCCTAAAATAGAATCGCGATACAAATGAACACCACTGTGAATTATACAATTGGCGCCAATTTGGGAATTCGCACCCACCACGCAGTTGCCATATATTTTTGTGCCTGCTCCAATTTTCACGCCTTTAGCAACATAACTATGAGGGCCTATATATACCTCATCGCCCAATTCGGCGCCTTCGTGAACGGAGGCGGTAGCATGAATCCCGATATCTTGATATTGGGTGCTGTTATACGCTTCTAAAAGCTGAGCAAATGCGGTGTACGGTTCTGCCACACGAATAAGTGTGGCCTCAATGTTTTTCTCTGCTACAAAGTCTTCGCCAACAATTACCACCGAGGCTAGGGTTTCATAGATAAAGGAGGTGTATTGCGGATTAGCAAGAAAGCTTAATGTCCCGGCTTTTCCGTCGTCAATTTTACTGAGATTATTGACTTTTATATCAGGCTTGCCTTCTATACTGCCATGCAGCATATCGGCGATCTGTTGCGCACTAAATTCCATCGCGGTAAAAGTACAAATAATGCCCCTTAGGTATGGAGCAGAGATTTAGGACTAAAAAGAAAGTGTTTTACTACTGGTTTTGCCAGGGCACTTATGTTTAATTGATCGGCTGCTTCCGCAATGTCCACAAGGCTTCCATCCTTATAGAGCAAGTTGATTCTATCCTTTTCCGGGTTGTAGGCATTGTTGCTTATTTCCTGTTGAAAAATTAGATAGCGGGCATCCTTTTCGGAAATTCCATACTTAATTGTCGCGGCCTTGCGAAGCTTATGAAGATCGGCTTCCGACCAAGGTGTTTCTTGCATCCTCACGCCAAGTAAATCGCGATTTAAAACCCGATTACAGAGCATCGCTAGGGTAGGATCATCGCTTTTCCGCCACTCTTTAATAGCGGCCATGATATCGCTATCGTCCAGTTCGGCATAAAGGGCCACCAAATCGCTTTGGGCCTCTGGCAAGCCACCGCTTAAAAAGGGACGAAGCACGCTGGGCATCTGCATGGCATCGCTATAAATCATTCTGGCCCGCTTTAAAATTTGAATTAAGAGGTACTCGGCACCTAAAACCGTTTTATGCAAATAAACCTGCCAATACATCAACCGACGGGCTACAATAAATTTCTCTACACTGTAAATGCCTTTAGAGTCTACCACTATTTGATCCTTGGCAACATTTAGCATGGTGATGAGACGTTCGGCATTAATTTGACCTTCCGTTACCCCGGTGTAAAAGCAATCTCGTCTTAAATAATCCAAGCGATCAACATCCAGTTGGGAGCTTATTAGTTGATGGAGAAATTGCTTGGGATAACGATCCATAAATATGTCGATACCCATTTGAAGCTGTCCATCAAACTGCTTGTTTAGCTCCTCCATAAAAGCTAAGGAAAGCGACTCGTGATCAATGCCCGGGATAATAGAATTTTCGAGGGCATGTGAAAATGGACCGTGACCAATATCATGTAAAAGAATGGCTATCCTTACTGCCTCTTCTTCCTCCGGGGAAATTTCATGTCCCTTATTGCGGAGCAGATTAACCGCTTTTTGCATTAAGTGCATGGCGCCTAGGGCATGATGAAAGCGAGTATGATAGGCCCCAGGGTAAACCAAATAGGTTAAACCTAGTTGAGTAATCCTCCTAAGGCGTTGGAAATAAGGGTGCTCCATCAAGTCGAAAATTAATGGACTTGGAATGGTAATGAACCCGTAAATCGGATCGTTTAGTATCTTAAGCTTATTGGTACGCCTCAAAATCGTATTCTTGTTGGGCTGCGTAAATCGAAAACGAAAATATGGACAATATTCAAATACTTTGGGTTGATGACGAGATAGATCTCTTAAAACCCCACATCTTATTTTTAGAAGCCAAGGGATACCAGGTAGATACTGCCAACAACGGATCGGATGGAATTGATATGGTGAAGGAAAAACGCTATCAAATGGTATTTCTCGACGAGAATATGCCAGGTATGGATGGCTTAGAAACCCTTCAACAGATTAAAAAACTCTTTTCAACCCTACCGGTGGTAATGATTACCAAAAGTGAGGAGGAAAGCATCATGGAGGATGCTATTGGCTCCCAGATTAGTGACTACCTCATTAAGCCGGTGAACCCCAATCAAATTCTTCTAACCCTAAAAAAGCACTTAGAAAATCGGCGTTTGGTCAACGAGAAAACCACCAGCAACTACCAGCAGGAGTTTCGGCAGTTGGCCATGGATCTTTCTATGGTAAGGGATATCGAAGGGTGGGAAGCACTTTTTAAACGATTAACGTATTGGGAACTCGAATTAGATAAATTAGAAGATGAGGGTTTAAATGGCATCCTTAAATCTCAAAAGGATGAGGCCAATGCCCAATTCTTTCGCTTTGTGCAGAATAATTATGAAGACTGGTTTAGCGATCCCGAGGAAGCACCAGTGATGAGTCATACCCTAGTTAAGGAATGGGTGCGACCAAGCTTAAAAGATGGTAAACCATTTTTCCTGGTAGTAGTGGATAATCTGCGCTACGATCAGTGGAAAATGATTCAGCCGGAAATTGAAAAATACTTTAGAATTGAGGATGATCGCACCTACTGGAGCATTTTACCTACCGCCACGCAATTCGCACGTAATGCCTTGTTTGCCGGATTAATGCCATCCGAAATTAAAAAACGCTTTCCCGATAAATGGGTAGAGGATAATGAGGAGGATGAAGGGAAGAATAACTTTGAGAAGGACTTTTTTGCTGATAACCTTCAACGCTTAGGCTTTGGAAATTTAAACATGGGTTATGAAAAAGTAACCAATCATAATTATGGTAAAAAGCTTTCGGATAACCTCAGCAACCTTTTGAATAATGATGTTAATGTGTTGGTTTACAATTTTGTAGATATGCTTTCTCATGCCAAGACAGACATGAAGGTAATTCGAGAATTAGCGGATAATGATAAGGCTTACCGTTCATTAACCCTAAGCTGGTTTAAGAATTCACCATTATTGGATATGCTCCGTCAATTAGCGGAAAAGGATATTCCGGTTTTACTCACCACAGATCACGGAACCATAAATGTTGTGGATCCCACCAAGGTGGTCGGAGACCGCTCCTTAAATACCAATCTTCGTTATAAGAGTGGTAGGGGAATGACCTACCAAGGAAAGGATGTCCTGGAGTTTAAGAATCCAGAGTCGGTGCACTTGCCTAAGCAAAACATTAATTCCTCTTACATCTTTGCCAAGGAAGATCTGTTTTTTGCCTATCCCAATAATTTCAATCACTACGTTAAATACTACCGCAATACCTATCAACATGGCGGGGTATCGCTCGAAGAAATGATAATTCCTTTTGTGCAGTTAAAACCGCGCCAGTAGTAATTGACCTAAATATTCTTATTTCTCTCTGCCCGAGTTTTTCGAAGGAAAAGCTCGGGCATTGTTTTAAATTTGCAGCATGTCTAGCCTGCAATTCGAAGTGGATTCCATAGCCGCCCTGCCTCAGTTGGCACGCCAATTATTGGCCTCAATAAAGGAAACGGTAGTTTTATTTAAGGGAGATTTAGGAGCAGGAAAGACAAGCATAATAAAAGCATTATGTGATGAGCTAGGGGTTGAAGATGAGGTAAATAGTCCTACATTTTCCATTGTTAATGAATACCTTGGCGCTAAGGGGGAGCAGATATTTCATTTCGATTGGTATCGCTTGGAAGATGAGTCTGAGGCTTGGGATATAGGGTGGGAGGATTACTTGGAACGCGGTGATTATCTCTTTATAGAATGGCCTGAAAAAATTCGTAATTTACTTCCCCATCAATATGCTTTGATTGAAATTGAGATTAGTACCCCCGAGCGGAGAAGTATTTGCTTAAGTCACTACCATGAGTAAACCCGAATTTCTTAGTTTTTCATCCTCCGAGCTCATGCCTCAAGAGGAGGTATTGGAAGTGCAAAAATCCAGGCAGCAATTACAAATTGGTATTCCTCGTGAAACCTGTTTACAGGAAAAGCGAATGCCTCTAACTCCTGATGCTGTGCAGCTTTTATGCGAGCATGGTCATGAGCTTATTGTAGAGGCCGATGCCGGTCAGGATGCGAATTACAGTGATACAGACTATTCTGAAGCTGGCGCAAAAATCGTTTACAGTGCTAAAGAGGTTTTTGAGGCAGATATGATAATAAAGGTTGAGCCGCCCAGCGAAAAGGAAATTGAATACATGAAGAAGGGGCAAACCCTAATTTCGGCCTTGCAGCTTAAAACAAGAAGTAAGGAATATTTCAAGTCCTTGATGAAAAAAGGCGTAACAGCGCTTAGTTTCGAGAATATAGAAGATGAAGACGGTATTATACCGGTGGTACGAAGCATGAGTGAAATTGCCGGAAATACATCCATCCTTATTGCGGCTGAATACCTCAGTAATGCTAATAATGGCAAGGGATTTATGCTCGGTGGTGTTTCTGGAGTTCCACCTACAGAAGTGGTAATTATTGGAGCCGGTACCGTAGGAACTTTTGCGGCAAGAACTGCATTGGGCTTAGGAGCCAGCGTTAAGGTCTTTGATCGGTCGATATCAAAACTAAGAAGACTCCAAGCCCAGTTGAATAATATGCCGATTTATACCTGCGTGATTCAACCGAAAATTTTAGAAAAAGCCCTTATGCGATGCGATGTGGCCATTGGAGCCATTCGTTCCGATACCGGTCGTACCCCTTGCGTAGTTACTGAGGATATGGTGCGAAACATGAAGGCGGGTTCGGTAATTGTAGATGTGAGTATTGATCAAGGCGGTTGTTTTGAAACAAGCGATCTTACCAGTCATGATAAGCCAGTCTTCAAAAAATCGGACATCATCCACTACTGTGTTCCCAATATTGCTTCTAGAGTTAGTAGGACGGCTTCCTTTTCTTTAAGCAATGTTTTAGCGCCTGTGCTTTTATCCATCGGTGAAGCTGGTGGTATTGATGAGATGCTCCATCTGCACAAGCATGTTCGCAAAGGTTTGTATCTCTATAAAGGCAACCTTACCCGCAAGGGCATTGGCGAATGGTTCGATTTACCTTATGCAGAAGGAGACCTGCTATTTGATTAAGCGCTTAAGTATTCTTTTAATTTTTTGGCTATAGCCTGAGCCGTGTTCTTCAGGGATAGCAATGGTGTCGGCCTTAAAATGCTGCATATTAAATTTAGCTAAGGCCTTGACTTTGTTTTCCATACCTTCCTTGTAAAATAGCGCCCAGTTTTGACCATTAGGATGAGGCCAGTTGGTGGCTTCCATTTTCAGACCCGCCTCATTCCAAGCCCACTTTGCTATTGTTTCTTGGGTGAAACTTACGCAGCCTGGGTACACCCATTCCGAACCTTGATAATCCTCGGTACCCCAGATAAAGGTAGCTAGGAACAAGCCTTCCGCATTAAGGTTTGCACCAACTTCCTTGAGGCAGCTTATTATCTGTTCGCCACTAGCATGGGAAAAAATACTTTGCGCAATGGCATAATCGAAAGAAGTATTGAAAGCTGCCAATTGGAAATTATCGGATTCGGAAAATGTAGGACTCTTGAGGTCTATTAAACTTTGACCTACTTCCTTTTCAATGCCTTCATCAATAAGCCAGCGATTAGGATCGAGGCCATAATAGTTGCCCTTGTCTAAATAAGGAATAAGCAGTTTGCCCGCCCGCAGAGAACCACATCCAATATCAACTAATTTGTGCTTCGCCCTTAAACCGGCGGCTGTTAATAGTGTAAACTGCAAGGCACCGAGCAAATCATATTTCAGTGGAGGTCCTACATAGGCCTTGTAATGCTGGTCACCGGCTTGGAGTTTACTTAAATCTGACATTTTTAAGGATATCTGCGGTAAAGGTCGAAAAAAATGAATGCCCTCTCTACCTTTGTCAACTGAATACAAGCTGGAGGCATGCTAAAAAAAGTAATCTATTATATGTTGGGTGTAAGTTTAGGAGTGGTAATGGTCTACTTCTTTTTTGGAGACCGAGATATCCAATGTAGCTACTTTCCCAATGACCGTGTGCTTTACGATTTGCGAAAAAAGGATTTTTCCTTTGCAGAAGATCTCCAGCCTGAGGATACACTAGGATTAGAATTTGCTTTGGAAAGAGCGAAGATTGATTTTTCCCGCAGCGAAATAGGTGATCGCGATTGCAACATTTATTACCTCGACTTTGAAGAAAAGAAGAAAACTTTTGTGATTGAGAATTGCGATTCTACCGCTTTTCTAATCAAGGTTGAAAGCGAATAGGCCTAGCTAATTCCTCGGCGTTTCATTTCTTTTTTAATTAAGCCTAGCTCCCGATTACTTTGGCCAGAGGCGCTGGTATTTTCCTCCGCTCTACGAATGAGGTAGGGAAGGGTTTCGGTTACTGGGCCAAAGGGTAAATATTTAACCACATTATAACCTTCCTTGGCCAAGTTAAAGCTCAGGTTATCGCTCATGCCGTAAAGCTGACTAAACCAAACCCTTTCATCAGATCTTTCAATCGAAAACTCCTCAACCTTTTCGGCTAAAATGCGGGCGCTATCTTCATTGTGACTGCCGGCAATAAGCATGCAAGATTCCAAATTTTCCGCCATGTAAATCATCCCAGCATTATAGTGGCTATCGCTATCGGCCTTGGTTTTATGGATGGGATCTTCGTATCCCTTAGCAATAGCTCTTTCGCGCTCTTTTTCCATATAAGCACCACGCACTAGCTTAGCACCAAAGCAATATTTCCCTTCCTTGGCCTGAAGCATTGATTCCTTTAAAAAGGCCAGGCGATCTTTGCGATACATCTGCATGGTCGTAATTACCACCACTTTTTCTTGATTAAAGGTGGCCATCATTTCCATAGCTACCTCATCAATCGCCTTTTGAATCCAGGTTTCTTCCGCATCGATCATTATGCGAAGTCCATGTTTTTTAGCGGTGAAACAAATCTCATCAACCCGAGTTTTGGCCCTATCCCAAGCTCTTTCCTCAATTTCAGTAAGTTTTTTGCCCGCGCTTATTTTTTCCATCAAATCGAAAGAAGCAACCCCCGTCATTTTAAACACGCCAAATGGAATTCCAGGGTGTTTGGCGGCATGGCGAATGGTCTCTACAATCTCATCCTTGCAAGCGTTAAAATCGGCCTCCGTGTCTTTACCTTCCACCGCAAAATCAAGCAAGGCCGAGACGCCATGTTCCTGCAGTTTATCAATAATGGCCTGGCATTCTTCAATGGTTTCGCCACCCACAAATTGATCGTAAACAGTCTGCTTAACCACGCTTCTAATTGGGAGTCCTAGCTTTATAGCTAAATCACTTGCCCATCGGCCCAAGCCAACTAAACTGGAATTTGCAACTAAACGAAAAAGCCAATAGGCTTTTCTCAATTGATTATCCGATTTAAGGATAAAGGCGGTTTTTGTATCGTTAAAGTCAAGCATGCGCTAAAGTTTAGACGGAGGGTAAACGGCTCAAGGGCTCTGGGCCTATCCAGACTGTTGCCATTCACATTGGGCCAAAGTAAATTCTATTTTTAACTAAATGCAAGCCAAAATGTTGGGCTTTATAAGCAGATAGTTTGTTGCTGATTACCTTTGTTCCATGAACTCTCATTCCAATTTAAGGGGCGTGTTTTTCGATGAAGAAGCTTTTCAGGCCTTGGAAAGTCTTTTTAGTAAGAAGTCCTATTCTAAAGTGATCCTATTATGTGATGCCAATACGCATGAGCATTGCCTTCCGCCCTTTTTGGCCAATGCGCCCTTTATTGGAGATAGCAATTTAGAAATCCTAGAATTGGAGCCGGGAGAGGAAACAAAGTCAATTGAAATTTTGGCTCAGGTTTGGGATGCTTTTGGTGCTTTGGAGATGGATCGCAAATCAATTTTAATAAACATTGGCGGCGGGGTTATTACTGATCTCGGCGGTTTTGCTGCGGCCACCTATATGCGCGGCATCGACTTTGTGAATTTCCCAAGTTCCCTCTTGGCTATGGTAGATGCTTCAGTAGGTAGCAAAACGGGAATTAATTTTGGGGGTTTTAAAAACCGTATTGGCTTGTTTTCAGATCCACAATTAGTGGGCATTATTCCAGATTTTTTAAAAACCTTAGCCCCTGAAGAGCTTAAGTCGGGATGGGCTGAAATGCTAAAGCATGGTCTTATTGCCGATGATGCCCACTTTCAGGAATTAGTTAATAGAGCCTATAAGGCAGAGGCATTTGATGCAGGCATTATTAAACGATCTATAAGCATTAAAGCCGCTGTTGTTAATCAGGATAAGTATGAAGGCGGCCTGCGGAAAATCCTAAACTTTGGTCATACCATTGGGCATGCCTTAGAATCCTATTATCATCAGGCGGGACAGCCTATAAGCCATGGTTATGCGGTAGGACTGGGGATGATTGTTGAGTTAGGACTTTCGGTAGATTATGCCGATTTAGATGCTGCTAAGGCAAGTGCGATCCAGTTGCAGCTTCGTTCCGAGTTTAGCTTTCCGCCTTTAAAAATTGAGAAGGAGACCTTTTTAAACTTGGTGATTGGCGATAAGAAAAACAGCGCCGGTCAATTGCAATTTAGCTTGTTGGCTGATGCTGGTAAAGCGGTATTTGATAAGCAGATAGCCCTAGAAAGTATTTGGCCTTATATGGAAAGAGAAGGCTTATGAGTCGTATAAAGCTCAGTCACCCTACAGGCATTTTAAGAGGTCGCATTCAAATAGCCGGTTCCAAAAGTGAGAGTAATCGGCTTTTAGTACTCAAAGAGCTGTATGCTCCAGGGGCGACTGTTGTAGGACTTTCTAATAGCAGCGATACCGAGGTGCTACTTGAAGCTTTTAAGAAATACAAGCAAAGTGAAAGCCTAAATGTAGGAGATGCTGGAACCGCGATACGTTTTTTAACCGCTTTTTTAGCTCAGGCTGATGGCACTTGGATTTTAGAAGGTTCATCGAGAATGCATCAGCGCCCTATTGGAATATTGGTGGATGCCTTAAGGCAGATGGGAGCGGATATCGAATACCAGAATGAGGAGGGCTATCCGCCGCTAAGAATTAAAGGTCAAAAATTAAAAGGGGGAACCCTGTACATTGATCCTTCGGTTTCCAGTCAGTATATAAGCGCTTTAATGATGATTGCCCCCAAACTCAGTCAAGGTTTGGAGCTAAAATTTAAGGGGACTCCAGTATCCACGCCTTACATTCAACTAACAGGCAATTTGATGCGCCGAATGGGATTCCCCGTTTTTATGCTCGGTGAAGAAGTTCGTATTCCCGCTCATCAACTTAAACATATTCCCGCAAAACTGGAGGTGGAGCCGGATTGGTCTTCGGCCTCTTATTGGTTCGCTATGGCCGCTTTAGCAAAAAAGGCCGAATTATTTTTACCAGGTTTTAAGGAGTATAGCCTCCAGGGTGATTCCATTATTCAGAAATTGATAGCGCCTTTGGGGGTGGAGCAAATGTTTATTGGAGCTGGAATTCGCATCCGAAAATCGGCCGCTTTCCCACATCGCCCTATCCTAAATTTGGTAAATACGCCCGATTTAGCCCAAACCCTTTTACCGGCCTATGCAGCTAAAGGTTATGCAATGGAGCTTAAGGGATTGCAGACTTTAAAAATTAAAGAAACCGATCGGATAGAGGCCTTAAAAGTAGAATTGCGAAAATTTCAAGTAGACCTTAGTAGTGATGATTCATCTATTAAAATTAACGGAAACTTTAAGGAACAAGGGGCAACAATAGAAAGCTATGGCGACCACCGCATGGCTATGGGATTCGCGCCACTTGCCTTGCTTCAGCCCATAGAAATAAAAAACCCGGAAGTCGTCGAAAAGAGTTATCCGGGTTTTTGGGAAGATTGTGAACGCTTGGGTTTTGAGCTAGAGTGGCTCTAAGTTCAAGCTTATTTTCTTTTGCGTTTGCCGCCGCCAGGTCCTTGCCCATCCGACTTAAATGGCTTGCGCTTTCCTTTGAATGAGGGGCCACCGCCACCACGGTTTCGATCGCCTCCGCGACCACCACCGCCTCCGCCATAGCCTCCACGGCCTCCGCCGCCGCCATAACCACGACCACCGCCGCCACGGCCTCCACGACCACGGTCGCCTCCGCCGCCGCCACCTTTGTGGTGAACGTTTAAGCTTTCGGTGTCCTGAAGGTTTAATTTAGTTGCTTCAAAGGCAATAATTCGGGCCATTAGCTCCTCTTTGGAAAGGTTTTCCCAAATTAGTGCCAGGTCTTCATAGATGCCTTCTGGAATTTTATTCTTGATGGCTTGATCTAAGATCTGTTGTCCCCAGGCTTGTAGTCGAAGGTTAGCAATATCCTTTACTTCTGGAATTTCAACTTTCTCGAAGTTAATTTTAAGATCGCGCTCAAGGCCACGCAGCTTGCCGGTATCACGCGGGCCTATCATGGCCATGGAAATACCTTTTTTACCGGCTCTTGCAGTACGGCCAGAGCGGTGGGTATAATAAGCTGCATCATCTGGCAAGGCAAAGTGAAATACGTGGGTCAGGTCATTCACATCAATACCTCTTGCTGCTACATCCGTGGCAACTAAAATGGGTAGTTCATGACTTTTAAAGCGACGCATCACGCGATCTCTTTGTACCTGACTAAGATCACCATGCAAGGCATCAGCCGCATAGCCTGCCTTCATTAGCTCTTCTGCCAAACCTTGAGTATCCAATTTTGTACGGCAAAATACTACCGCACGAATTTCTGGATCAAGATCAATAAAGCGGCGTAGGGCCTGGCCTTTTTGATGATGCCTTACGTGGACCACCTGATGTTCGATGTTCGGATTTAAAGCTTGTTTTTGGTCAATTTTGACCTCAAACGGCTCATACATGTAGGTGTCTACAATGCGGCGAATTTCTCTCGGCATAGTAGCAGAGAATAGCCAGGTCATTTTCTCTTTAGGGGTATAGCTAAGGATTTCATCTAAATCCTCTTTGAAACCCATATTGAGCATTTCATCCGCTTCATCTAAAACTAAAATCTCAAGGAATTTCAGGTTTACGGCACGGCGTTTAATTAAGTCAATTAATCGTCCGGGCGTAGCGATTACAATATGCTGAGGCTTTTTTAGGGCCTTCATTTGAGTTTGAATATTCGCGCCACCGTAAACAGTGAGCACATTCAATTTATCTAAGTATTTGCTGAAAAGGCTTAGTTGTTCTCCAATCTGCTGACCTAATTCACGGGTAGGCGCAAGAATTAAAGCTTGAGTTTGCGGAAAATCAGGGTCAATGCGCTCTAATAATGGGATGCCAAAAGCAGCGGTTTTACCAGTGCCAGTTTGGGCTAAGCCGATAAGGTCGCGCGCATCTTCAATTAAAGCAGGAATGGCTTGTGCCTGGATAGGAGAAGGTGTTTCAAAGCCCATCTCCTCGAGGGCACGGAGGATCTCTGGGGATAAACCCAGTTCTGAAAAAGAAGTCAAAGAATGGTAATTAAAATTCGCGGCAAAGGTCGCTTAATTATTTGAATTAGTGGGAGAAAGAAGTTTTAATGCTTCAGTTTGGCTTTTTTAACTTTAGTATTGAGGATCAGGACGATTAAATTTTAAACTACGAGCATCCAATCGAACCATTAGGGATTTGCAATTTCCGCCATGATAATTTTGGGGAAGGGCGTAAAACGCACTTCCGACCTCTCTTTCTTGGTATAAGTTAGCGCTGCGTTTCGCTATAAATCGAAACAAGATTCAAAAAGGAAACAAGCCTTTTGTGCAGGTCAATAAGATCCGCTCTTATTGCGAGGCGCCATTATATTTTCAAATAATGAAAGTAAGCTTTAATAAAGCATTAGCCTTTTTCGTGCTATGTCTGCTTATGTGTGCCTGTAGTAGAAGGGATATTTCCTTTACTGAAATAGAAGGAAAGGTCTATGAAATAGGGACTAATAGTCCCATTGCTAATGCCCATGTTCGATTTGAGTGGTGGGATCCAGCCGTTTACGGTGAAACTAAGCATCACGTTGATAGCGGCCGTAGTGACGCTCTAGGTAATTATAAGCTTTCTGGGAATGTGCCTGAAGATCAAGAATACTACGTGATTGCGAAAGCGCCCCAGTATTTTCTCACCGAACATACGGAAGTTATGAAGACTAATGTGAGAAGAGGGGTGAATCAAACTGTTCATTTGGACCTCATTCCCTATGCATGGATTAGAATGCATATTTCCAGTATAGGGGATTTCAACAATATGCATATTAATTCTATTGTAGGGTCAAGTAGAAACTATCAGTTCCTAGCTGGTTCTGACACCAGCCTTATCTCGGCGCCTGTTTTAGGAAACAGAGCAGTGGAAATAAATATGTTTAAGTATAAATGGGGCTTGCAAGAAACCGAACAAGTTTGGGTCCAAACCATTGGCCACGACACGGTGGATGTCTATTTAAGTTTCTGATAATCAAATTTATATAAACCTCAATAAGGAATACTTCAAAAGGCCTTCCCTGCCAATCTTATGTCTACTTCTAACTATTCACAATGAAAAAGCCTCTAATCTTTGGTATATCAGTGCTTACTCTTTTGGGCTACGAGCATCAGATAGGACCAAAAGGTATCGGCATAAAACAAATGCCGGGACCTTTTCTAGGAATTAGGGATTTGCAATTTCCGCCATGATAATTTTGGGGAAGGGCGTAAAACGCACTTCCGACCTCTCTTTCTTGGTATAAGTTAGCGTTGCGCTTCGCTATAAATCCAAACAAGATTCAAAAAGGAAACAAGCCTTTTGTGCAGCACTATAGGATCCACTCTCATTGTGAGGCGCCATTAAATTTTCTGAAAATGAAAGTAACCTTTATTAAAGCTTTAGCCTTCTCAACGCTATTTCTGCTTTTGTTCGCCTGCAGTAAGCAGGAAGATGCTTTTACTGAAGTCTACGGAACGGTGTATCAAGCAGGAACAAGCCACTCTAAAGTGGTGCCTAATGCGCTAGTTGAGTTTCAATGGCGGATTCCTAAAACTTATGGCGCAGAAACTTATTTCATAGACTCCGTCCGCGCTGATGCCAATGGCCGTTTTTCCATCTCTGCGGAGGTGCCAGATCAGAATCTTCATGTATTTGCCTCGGCTTTTCATCATTATGGCGGCGGAGAATTAACCATGCGATCCAATGTTAGGAGAGGAATAAATCAAAAGGTCAATTTAGATCTCATTCCCTATGCATGGATTAGAATGCATATTTCCAGCACAGGTAGTTATAACAGAATGTCAATTAATTCTATAGTAGGATCAAGCAGGCACTATCAATTCCGAGCTGGTTCTGACACCAGCCTTATCTCGGCGCCTGTTTTAGGAAACAGAGCAGTGGAAATAAATATGTTTAAGTATAAATGGGACTTGCAAGAAACCGAACAAGTTTGGGTCCAAACCATTGGCCACGACACGGTGGATGTCTATTTAAGTTTCTGATAATCAAATTTATATAAACCTCAATAAGGAATGCTTCAAAAGGCCTTCCCAGCCAATCTTATGTCTAATTCTAACTATTCACAATGAAAAAGCCTCTAATCTTTGGTATATCAGTCCTTACTCTTTTGGGCTTAAACTTCGATGTCTTTGCACAAGGCTATAGCAATCGTTTACCCATTCCCGATTCCTTATTAAATGATCAGGGCTATGATTCAATATCAACAAGTTCCTTCCTGAACAAAGAAATTCTATGGGATAAAGTTTTATCTCAGGTAAACTTTCTTGGACATCAAGGCTTTATTGACAGCGATACTTCGGAGGGTTTTGATGGCTTTCAGGCCTATATGGATTTGTATTATTCTACTTTGGATAGCTCCTCCTTAATTTCCTACGACAGTCTCCAAGATTTATACCGTAGTCAACTTCTAGGTTTTGATGCCCTACCGATACTGACCTTTGCTTATGATTACCAGTACATAAGGCCGGAAGCCATCGACAGCGGAATTATAGGTATAGTTGATAGTCAATTGGTTTTAAACAACCCAAGTACTAACCCTTTTGTAACAAACACTTTTTGGCAAGCCAGTGCCAAGTTTAAACAGGTGCCATTAAATGAAACTTTTAAAGTTGTTATTCCTAGAGCCTTGTTTTTTCAAAACCCACTTTCACCAAATAAGGGCATCCTCAGTTTAGAAATAGACCTGGATGATGGTTTTGGTTACAGAAGTGTTTCTTATAATCAGCCAATAAATGTTTTGTATTCGGGCGAAGGAGCAAGTCTGAAAAGCATCTCAATTAAATGGAACACCAGCTCAGGTCCAAAGTATGCCTATCTCTCCTGGAAAACAGCTGGCGGATGTTCTGGTGTCCCCGCCACAGATGACGCTCCCTGGCCTGACCTTAATTACACCATTAACTACAGAAGAGTTACTTGGAGCAATTCTCGATTAAATACCGTTAAAACCTCCTCAACGGTAAATGTGAATAACCTATTCGAAGCAAGCATCCCCTTCGCGGGTAAGAAGGCAATGGGGAAGGCTTATATTAAATTCAGGGATGCGGCTATCATTGGTCAAAAGACTTTCGCTAAACCTATAATTTTTGTAGAAGGATTAGATTTAGGCCCAGATGGTGGGGAGCCTTTCAGGGGTTTGAGTGCTTATGGTTCCTGGCCGGTTTACGCACCATTGAACAGCAGAAAAATTGGTAGTACTGGATGGCCACAGTTATGGGGTTGCAACGATGGTGATTTGTTTAAGGCAGCTAGTCCTTACTTGGATTCCTTAAGCGCCGCCGGTTATGATATAATAATGCTTGATTTTTGGGACGGCGCAGATTATATACAGCGAAATGCATATTTATTGGTCGAACTTATTGAACGAATCAATGCCAATAAAGTCGGGGATGAATCCAACATCATAGTCGGTGTTAGTATGGGAGGCCAAGTTGCGCGTTATGCTCTGACCTATATGGAGCAAAATAATAGACCGCATTGTACGCGGTTAAACGTGTCTTTTGATAGCCCTTGGGATGGTGCTCATATTCCTTTAGCGCTACAATGCTTTTTCGATTATTCTACTCATCATGCAAAAAACGCGACCGCGGGAGCTAATCTTAAAAATATTCATCGACCCGCACCTAAGCAGCTTTTGAATTACCATATCTGGAAGGCGAAAGATAGCTATCAAAACAGCAGAAATACTGGCAACAATCAAAAAACAATAACCTATGATTTTAACTATCAGCTGGCAACCTGTCCAGAGCGAGACCAATTGATTCAAGAATTAAAAAGTATGGGTGACTATCCCAGGCAATGTCGCAACGTGGCAATTGTCAATGGCAATGGATCAGGTAATCAGGAGTTCCCACCTGGGCAGCAATTCATTGATCATCGTAAAGATCTTTGTTGGGGGTTTAAGGTTCAAAATGACCTATGGGCAGGTAAAAGCGGCACCTCACAAATAGCAATTCTAAATTATCCGAAGGGAGCTAAAAAGCACTTTTATAACGTAAAGAATATGCTTCCAATTTTTAATGCACCAGCCTCCCTCCGAGATGACATGACCGAAGTTGCCGGTGGAATTAAAGGTGGCTTAAAGGGCTGGGGATGTGGCACCTCAAATGTTAATCTTATTCATTCAAGTCATGGTTTTATACCAAGTATTTCGGCTTTGGGAGTAAATACAGCTAATTGGCATTTAGACTTAAAATCAAATTTAAATGAATACAATCCATTCATCACGAATCTTAGCCCATTTGACGCATACATAGCGGCGTTGCAGAATAGTGAGCCTCATGTTAAAACAACCAATGCCAACATGAATTTTTTCATCAATGAGGTACTCAGGGGAGAGGATATCTTAGGTCAAGACATTGGCAGTACATTAACAAAAAAATGGAATAACCCCCTTGAAAATGCTGCGCTTCCTGGAGTTGATATCAACAGTGGCGGGACTTTGTTTTTAAACGCAAATAGGCCTTATTATGAAGGGGGACCTCAGCGGCCAATGTCCAGAGATGGGAGTCTTAGTCGAGTGTTCCTAGGATCTGGCTGTGGCTTTTCTAAAACCATCAATATTAATCAAGGGGGCAAGCTTGAGTTAGGGGCCAATGACCCAAGTGAAAAAACCGCTTACCTCTATATACAATCGGGTGCAGAGGTAAACCTAAACCCCGGCGGTAGTATAGTTATTAATCCAAATTCAAAGCTTATCGTTCAAAAGGGTGGTGTTCTCAGACTTAGAGATGTTGTTCAATTCGAAGCGGGGCAAATTGTAGTGGAAGATGGTGGTGAATTAATCTATGAAAGCTCGGCCGATTTCAACTTTAATCAATTTGGCTCTTCTGTTTTAATTCAAGGTAAGTTAAGCGTGAAGGCGGGTGCGATAATTCCCGCGAATTCTAATGGTGTACTGATCTTCGATCAAGAAATTCCATGGATCATGGTTAATAATCAACTAATGCGCGATATGGATTCCTATTTGGACATTGAAGCTGGGGCGAAGCTTCATCTGATAGGCCACAACCCCACCTTTAAAAATCAAACCCTCTTGGAAATTCGAAATGAAACGATCTTAAAGGATAAGGATCAGAATATTTTCGACGAGGTAATTATTCAAAACGGTGCTGTTGAAATAGCACCAAATGCTTTTTTATTCGTTTCAAGCCCAATAGATGTGATTGATGCTGAAATAAGATGTACTAAGCCCGGACAAATTCATGGGGGCTTACGAATATGGAATAATAGCAGCATTAACTATTTACGTAGAGTAAAGATCAAAGAAGGTAAGCCAGGAATTCTCGTCTCAGGGCCAGGAGCAATTGGTCATACCGAGTTTCGGGATTGCCTTATTCAAAACAATTATGATGGTATTAAATGGAACGGTGGATTTCATGTGGTTCGGAATTGTGATTTTACTGGAAATACCAGACATGCCATTTACGGTTTAAACCTCAATGGTTCGAGTACTATAAGTAAGTCCAACTTTGGCTTCTCGGCAATCACGGGCATTTCGTCCACAGGCTCTGCAATTGACCTCCAAGGGCAAGAGGGAAGTATGCTAAATTTAAAAAACTCAAGTATTAATGGATTTTCGACCGGGGTGCACGTAAATGATATTGATCTTAGAGGTGATTGTAATACCATAGAAAACAATAGCGTAGGTGTTAAATCCGAAAACTCGATTGTTTACTTAAACAATGATGCTTCCAATACTTTCCGTTGGAATGAATCGGCAAACATTATTCTGTCTGGATCGTCTAATGGCGGAGGTATTTATTTATTCGAAGGTTTCAATCAGTTTGATTTGCCCCTCACCCTTACATCAAGTTTTAGGCATATTGATGGAGCCTGGAATTGTTATATGCCGTATTTGGACTATAGCTCTAATTATCAGTTTGCAAACTTCAATTATAATAAGTTTCAAGTACCGGTAAATGCGAGCTTTACGAGCATCAGCGATTACTTTGAGCTGAATGTAACGAGTTGTACCAATCCAATGAATTTAATGGCAGGTATTGCGGTGGATTTAAGTGAAGATAATTACAGTGGGCCAAATTGCAATAGCGGACCGGCGGTGGATCTCCACCCTAGCTACGCAACCTTGGGTGAATTACAGGCTACTAGTGGGAAAGTGAGTAACGGGCAGGTTTATATTGAAACCCCTTTGTACCAAGCCTTAGATCAGGCTTTAGGTCAATTGAGTTTTGGTGAAGACTTGCGAAACGATAAAGGTGCTTTACAGAGCTTAATCGCGATCTTACAAGGGAATATTTCTAGTCTAGATTCAAATAGCCAAGCTTATTTGAACTTGGCTTACAATGCCATGCATCAAGCTTTAAATCAGGCATACCAGCAAGGTCAGTTGCAACATAATGAAGGTGAAGCCCAAACTCCAGTAGAGGAGCTGGAAGACCTAATTTCAATTGTCGATGACTGCTTGCTTGCATTAAATTTTACCGATAGCACCGATCATGCTAAAATCTTTCAATTAAACTTAGATAAAGTGCACGCCCTTCGAGTAGCTGGACATTATAGCGAAAGTCTGAGCCTACTAAATAATCGAACCAATTGGACTTTCAATTTTACACAAAGCCAACGTGCGGGATATTGGAATTGCGTGTGTGAGCAAGAACAATCCTATTTTAACGATGAAATACCGGCTGAAGAGTTTAGTTATAAACTTGATCTATGCCGCTTAAGCTTTGCGGGCTATACTTATAAGCGTAATAACTTTGAACAAGAGACTAGTAAGGACGCAATTAGCAACATTAAGGCATATCCACAACCGGTTGAGGACGTCTTGACAATTGAATTATCAGGAGTCAGAGGTGATGAAGTGAAACTTGAAGTTCTAAGCTTAGGAGGAAAGCTAATTAAATCACTGGTCGCTAAAAATTCGAATAATACTTATAATCTGGATATGTCAGATTTACTAGCAGGTTTTTATCTAGTTCGTGTTAGCGGAAATGATTACAGCGAGGTATTGAAAGTGTTAAAAAGGTAAATTGAATAATGGTTTGGGCCGCCTAAATTCTTGGGCGGCTTAAATCCCCTCTTAATGCGTCACACGATACCTTACCCCCGCCTTTATGTGAAAGTTAATTTGATTCTTCCGAGGAGGAATGGGACAGGAATACTTTCCATTATAGGCGCAGTAGGGGTTATAAGCCCGATTAAAATCAATCAGTACGGAATCTCCCTCTGGGATTTGTAAATCGAGATAACGACCACCGCCATATGTGCCGAAGCTATTGGTCAGATCACTAAAAGGAAAAAAGAGATGGTCCTTATACATGGGTATCTGCTTTAGGCGCATATTCCGATAAATGGGAACGGCAAAAGTGCTATCGCCTAAAGTAAAATGTAGTATTGCATATTGACGATATTCTGGTTTGCGATCCGTGCTAGTGGGCATTTCAAAGACCTCCGCCTCAGGACTGCGCTCCATTCTGGCCCAAACAATAAAATTAGTGTCAAGGGGATACCAGTCTAGGCTTTCAAACTCAAGGCGATCTTTTTCTTCTAATGGTGACTCTAGCGAATCTGAAAACTCTAAATTTTGCTGATGCCGATACTGATAGTTTTGCCATATCAGGCTGTCCATCAGCGAACTTTGGGCGCTAAGGCCAGTGCAAAAACAAAAGCATATTAAGGGTATAAAACTTCTCATCTCCCAAAAGTAGCGCTTCTCGCCATTTGCAAAAAGCTACCTTTGAGAAAGGTCAAAATTTAGTATAATGAAGACTTCCTCATTTTTCGCCATCCTCATTTTAGGATTAATCCTAAGCACATCCTGTAAGGAACATAAATTTCAATGGACCTACAAGGATGCGCAGGCAGCCACTCAAAAGCAAACAGAAACGGAAGCTCCCACGGTTTTAAAGGCGCATCTAAAGAATGGCTCGGTTTATTTTTTTCCGGGAGAGTGGACTGTGGATACTAATACTTCGGCCGTGAGCGGCTATGCCTACGTTTACGATTATAATCGCGATTTGCTAAAAAATGAGGATTTACTATTACCCATCGATAGCGTTGTCTTTTTTGAGGTTAACAAGGAGTTAGCACTAAACAATGGTCACGCCATGCTGCTGCCCTTAACATTGGTTAATACCACGATCAGTATAGTTTGCCTCGCTAACCCGAAAGCCTGCTTTGGTTCCTGTCCAACCTTTTACACAAACGAGGATCAAGGTCTTTTTTCCGCTCGTGCGGAGGGCTTCTCCAATGCTATAATGCCATCATTAGAATATGCCGATATCGACGACCTTCAAATTTCATCACACCAAGGGCCAAGTTTTGATTTGCTGATGAAGAATGAGGCACAAGAAACACATGTATTAAGATCTATAAAGCTTTATGCCTTCAAGGCTAAAAATGATGAACAGGTATACCAAAGTAGAGCAGGGAAATTCTTTGCTGGAAAAGGTTTGTATAAGCCAATAAACGCCTCGCTATTTAAGGAGGCAGACCAAGAAGAGTACTATTCCGAGGCAGATAGTGAAGACTTAGCGACTAAGGAAGAGTTAGTACTAGACTTTGAAGGAATTCCGGAAGGACAGGATATTGGCTTGGTCCTCGATTTTCGCCAAAGCCTAATGACCACCTATTTCATCAACAATGCAATTTCTTATATGGGGGATGCCTATTCTGAAATTCTCTCCGATCTTGAAAGAAAGGGAAACTTTTACGAAACCATGGATGGAGGTTTTAAAAATGAGCTTGGAGAGCTAGAAGTTTTGCTTTGGAACGAAGAGAATTCGAGCTGGGAATTACAAGGAGCATTTTACGAAACAGGCCCCATCGCCGTTAATAGGCAGCTATTGAAACTGACGAATGTTTCAAGCAGGAATCTCAAATTGAAGTTAAGAATGAATAAGGGTCTATGGCGCATTGATCGTGCAAACCTTACTGTAATCAAAGGGCAATTAGAACCCCAAATCATTGAGCCTAATAATGTCGACTACAATGGCCTAAAGTCACCTTCGCACTTAAAGCAGCTTAACAGTCCCGAGTCTCCGATGCTATCGATGCCAGGCGATCAGTTTTTGCTTAGTTTTTCCTTGCCAAGTGCGGAGCCCTACGCTCTTTTCCTAAGTGCGCAAGGCTATTATTTGGAATGGATGAGAGATGAGTGGCTGGGCGATAAGGATCCACGCAAATTGCGAAGGATGTTTTACCAGCCTTCCCGCTATTTAAAGGATGAAGCGGAGGCTTTCAAGATTTACGAGCAAACTATGGAGTCTGTGTTTTGGTCATCCCAGGTGCCTCCAAAACCAATTAGTAGTAAGAAATAAGATAAGGGTCATGGGAAATTTAAAAAGCTTTGGACTACTCTTTTTTGCAATCTTCTGGTTGAGCTCTTGCTCGGTTTCGGATATGCTGCCTAAATCAGATCAATTTCATAAGCACCTCTATGGGGATTACATCGAATTAGATTTAAGTCGCAGCTCAGAACTCAATGATGTTGAAGGAGAGCTTATTGCTGTTGATGATTCCAATATCTATATAATTGAAGTTTGGCGAGAGGAAATAAATTATTTTGAGGTGAAGAAAAGTGAGGTCGAAGACTTCCGAGTGTATCATTTTAACCCATCTTATCCTTCACTTTCTAATGGCATTTTAAGTTTAATTCCATTAAGCCATGGATTCTTTATGGTTCTGACTTTTCCGGTAAACTTAATTACTATGGGTGTTATTCACGGTCACTTAAAGGATCGAGCCAGTAGCAGTTCCAAAGAAATTGAATTAAGTGACATATATCAATATGCCCGTTATCCTGCGGGATTACCGACCAATATTGATTTTCATGATATTAAACCAATGCCCGTCATGGACTAGTGAAAGGTCCAATCGGCTTTAAGCCACAGCCCTTAAATTAACGACGAATGATATTGTAAAGATCTAAGCGTCTGTCTTTTAAATTCCGAACCGCGCCAAATTCATTTAATTCTCGTAATAGGTCAATATCCAAATCAACCACTAAAATCATTTCTGCATTTGGGGTTGCTTCGGCTTTGATGCCCGTGCTGGGAAAAGCAAAATCGCAAGGGGTGAAAACCATGCTCTGAGCAAACTGAATATCCATATTGCTCACTTTCGGAAGATTGCCAACACTGCCGGCCATTACCACATAGCACTCATTTTCAATCGCTCTCGCTTGAGCAGTATTACGCACTCTGCTATAGCCATTTTGGGTGTCGGTTAAAAAGGGAACGAAAAGTATATCCATCCCCTCTTCAGCCAATAGCCTTGAAAGTTCAGGAAATTCTACATCGTAGCAAATCAGTACCCCTACTTTACCACAATCCGTATCGAAGCTTCTTAAGGAATCGCCGCCTTCCATGCCCCATACCCTTTCTTCATCTGGAGTTACATGCAGCTTTTCAAACTGATCTAAACGCCCATCGCGGTGGCATAAAAACCCCACATTACGAAGTTTATCATTCACAATTTTAGGCATACTACCCGTGATGATATTAATATTATAGGTCATCGCCAATTGGGCAAAGCGATCTACTATTTCATTGGTAAATTCTGCTAGTTTTCGAATGGCATCCGCCTCAGATAGCGCATTATTGCCCGCCATTAAAGGGGCGTTGAAAAACTCAGGAAAGAGCGCAAAATCGGAATGATAGCCCGAAATAGAGTCGAGGAAAAATTCCGCCTGATCCATCAGTTCGTCTAAATCCTTATACGAACGCATCTGCCACTGTACTAATCCCACTCGAACTACTTTTGTTCGCGCCGTAGGACCGGCACTTGGCTTCTCGTAATGGATATTATTCCATTCCATTAAAACAGCATGATCCAGCGATTCAGCATCGCCTTCCAAGTAGTTTTTTAAAATCTTTTTTACGTGGAAATCATTGTTAAACTGAAAGTTTAAAACCGGATCGTGAATTTCCTTAGCCTTTACCTTCTCCAAATATTGGGCGGTGCTTAAATCTTCAGCATGCAAATGATACTTTGGCATGCGCGCTCCGAAGGCGATACCTTTTAAATTTAATTGCTCGCATAACTCCTTGCGGAAATCATAAAGCCGTCGGGCCAAACGCATGCCGCGGTATTTAGGGGCAATAAAAACATCGATACCATAAAGAAGGTCGCCGTTTTTTTTATGACTTTTAAAACTGTCGTTTCCGGTGATCTCATTATAGGTATGGGCCCTCTCGGTGATGTCATCATCTTGAAGAACCGCCAAAGCGCAGCCCGCTAATTCGCCATTTACTTTTAAAACTACTTGACCTTCAGGGAAAAGACTTACTAGCTTTTCTATTTCATGTTTTTTCCAATGCAAGTCTTTCATGTCGGGATAGGCCACTTGCATAAGGTCTTTTAAAGCCTGGTAGTCATTGGCGTTTAGATAGGCCAATTCTATGTTTTCAATGGTCTTCATCTACCAACCTAAGAGGTATGCAAATAGTAATGGAGCCACTATGGTTGCATCAGATTCAATGATGAACTTAGGTCCGGTGGTGTCTAATTTTCCCCAGGTAATTTTTTCATTTGGCACCGCTCCGGAGTAAGATCCGTAGCTTGTAGTGCTATCACTTATCTGGCAGAAATAGGACCAAAATGGCGTGTCGGTTCGCTCAAGATCTTGGTAGAGCATGGGAACTACACAAATGGGGAAGTCACCTGCAATGCCTCCACCTATTTGAAAGAATCCAATTCCAGCATCCTGCGAGTTTTCAGTATACCAATCGGCCAAAAAGGTCATGTATTCAATACCGCTCTTTATGGTGGAAGTTTTTAGTGCTCCCTTAATACAATAGGATGCAAAAATGTTACCCATGGTAGAGTCTTCCCAGCCTGGGACAACGATCGGTAGGTTTTTTTCTGCCGCCGCCAACATCCAGCTGTTTTTTGGATCTATTTCGTAGTACTGTTCTAGGACGCCCGAAAGCAATAATTTATACATGCATTCATGAGGGAATAGTCGTTCACCTTTGGCCTCGGCATCTTGCCAAATTTCAAAAATGTGTGATTGTAATCGACGAAAAGCCTCTTCTTCGGGAATGCAGGTATCGGTAACCCGATTTAAACCTCGTTCTAAAAGGGCCCACTCTTGATCGGGGGTTAAATCTCGGTAGTGAGGTACCCTTTCGTAGTGACTGTGCGCTACTAAATTCATAAGATCTTCTTCGAGGTTGGCACCGGTACAAGAGATAATTTGCACCTTATCTTCTCGAATCATTTCCGCTAAGCTTTTGCCTAGCTCTGCAGTAGACATTGCTCCAGCCAAAGTGATCATCATTCTTTTCCCTTCCGCCAAATGTTTTTCATAGCCCTTGGCGGCATCCACTAAAGCAGCAGCGTTAAAATGCTTGTAGTGCTCTAGCATGAAGTTTCCTATTGGTCCTCTATTGTCCATCCTCAAATTTGTAACTTAAAAGTTTGTAATACAGTTTGGCGGCCAAAAAGCTGGAAGCCTTCTGTCCAACTTCAGGAGCAAGCTCTACTATATCAAAGCCCACCACATTTTTCGATTTAAATACCTGCCTCAAATAGTTCAAAGTATCGTACCAGCTCAAGCCTCCCGGTTCAGGGGTTCCGGTCGCAGCAAGAATTGATGGGTCAAATGCATCCAAATCTATAGTGAGGTAAACATCTTCGGTCATTCTCTCTATTGACTCCTGCATCCAACGATTGTGGCCATACATCTCGTGGGCAAAAAAGCAATTTCCACTTTGTATATATTGCTTTTCCTCAATATCCATACTGCGGATGCCAACTTGTACCAAATTGCAATTTCGACTAGCGTCGTATAAAGCGCAGGCATGATTGTAAGGGCTGCCGTGATAGCTTGGTCGCAAATCAGCATGAGCGTCTAACTGAAGTACGGTTAAATTGGAGTACTTCTCGTAAAAGGCCTTAATCACGCCGATGCTAATGCTGTGTTCTCCACCAAAATAGCTTAAAAACTTATCCGTGTTCAGTAAAAACTTGGTGCTATCATATACCGCTTTAAACAAAGCTTCGGGGCTAGCGCTCTCAGTAATGGAATCGAGAATATGTACCCCTCTCCGATAAACTTCAGATTGGGTTTCAATATCGTAAAGCTCCATATTGTCGGTAGCGTCCATAAAGGCCTCAAAGCCTTTGTCTGCGCCCTTGCCCCAAGTGCTGGTTCCGTCATAGGGAATGGATTGCAGAAGAATCTGGGCTTTTTCATAGCTATTCCAGCTTCCTTCTACGCCGGCGTAATTTCTCATTTGTAACCTAGAAGTTTAAACATTTCATCCGCCGATTGCTCATTGCGATACACATAGTCAATGATATTGCCCTTTTCATCGCGATCAATGATTACATGCTTTGGCGATGGAATTAAACAGTGCTTTATCCCGCCATATCCGGAAATGGCGTCTTGATAGGCGCCCGTATGGAAGAAGCCCAAATAAAGGGGCGTGCTATCATCATTTGGATAAGTGGGTAATAGTACTTCCTGATTTAATTCATCGGAATTGTAATAATCGGAATGATCGCAACTTATCCCACCAATATTTACTCTTTGATACTCGTGATTCCATTTGTTAATGGGCAGTAGAATAAATTTCTCCTGAATACTCCAAGCATCAGGGATGGTGTTCATTAAACTGTTGTTGATGATGTACCAGCTCTCCGTATCGTTTTGCTTTTTTTGCTCCAACACTTCAAATATGATAGCGCCTGCTTCACCAACCGTGTACTTTCCAAATTCAGTGAAAATATTGGGATGAGGGATTTCTTCAGCATTGCAGGCATCAGCAATATTCTGAACAATCTCCCGAATCATATAATCGAAATCATACTCGAAGCCCAAATTATTCCGAATCGGGAAACCGCCTCCCAAATTGAACTGGTTTAGGCTGTCGCATTCTTTTTTAAGATTGATATACAACTTTAGGGCACGCTGGAATTCACCCCAATAATAAAGGCTGTCTTTAATGCCAGAATCAACAAAAAAGTGCAGCATCTGCAGCTCTACCTGATCATTCCCTTGAATATGGCTTTTGTAGAAGTCGAGCATTTCATCATGCCTTATACCCAGTCGCGAGGTATAGTAACTCGACTGGGGCTCTTCGTTGATGGCCATTCTTAAGCCAATCTTTATTTTGTTAGAACCAGCAAAGTGCATGAGGCGTTTGAGCTCCTCCATGCTGTCTAAAACCACAATGACATTTCGGAAGCCTAGCTCGTGCAGATGAACAATTTTCTGCAGGTAGTCATCTGTTTTATAGCCATTATTTACAATAAAGCGGTCCTTGCTAAACTTACCTTCTTTAAACAGATTTAATATCAGGTCGATATCAAAGGAGGAGGAGGTTTCTAAATTTACTTTATGCTTTAGGGCCTCACTAACCACGTGGGAAAAGTGATTACACTTGGTGCAATAGCAAAAATTGTAAGTCCCTTTATAACCCGACTTTTTTATCGCCCTATTAAAGAGGTTCCGCGCTTTTTTAATCTGATCCCCGATCTTAGGCAAGTAAATAAAGCGAAAGGGCGTGCCATATTTATCGATCAAGTGCTTTAGTGAGATCCCATGAAAGGTTAGATGCTCATCGCGTAAGTCAAAACCTTCTTGCGGAAAATAATAAGTCTGATCAATCAGATCAAAGTAGCTGTTCTTCATGCTCAATTATTATTGAGGATTGTCGAAAGCGGCACTCTCTACAGTTAATTGCTGTATGTCTCGATCAAAGAGGTAAAGTCCTCCTTTATCATTTCCGATGAGATTAATCTTATCTAAGATAGTGCGCGCTTGAGCTTCTTCTTCAATCTGCTCCGCTACATACCATTGTAAAAAGTTATGGCTAGCATAATCTCGCTCTTCTAAAGCCGTGTGCACTAATTCGTTAATGCTCGCCGAAACCTTAAGCTCGTGGTTATAGAGCTCCTGAAACATATCTCTAAAAGTGCCAAACTCGGCTTTTGGTGCAGCTAATTGAGGCACTAAGGCATGACCACCTCTTTCATTTACAAATTTTACCAGCTTTAACATATGCTGACGTTCCTCGTCTGATTGCTCGTACATAAAGGAGGCAACACCCTCTAAACCTTGTACTTCTGCCCATGAGGCCATGGCTAAATAAACTTGAGATGATGCCGCTTCGACATTTATTTGCTCATTGAGCGCCTTTGCTAATTTTTCTGAAAGCATGCTAATTATTTTCTTTTTGTCTTAACAAAGATAATCGCAATTAGATTTGAAAACGACATTGAAATTTAAGCTCCCAAGAAGATTTATTAGTTTCTAACTTTTGAGCATAGGCTAGTTTACCTTCCCAGGTTAAGCGTCCTCTTTTCCACCTGCTTAGAAAGCTGAGTCTAATATGTTGCCGGCTTAAGGGCGGAATCGAAAAACCGTAAATTAAATCGGGTTCATAGTCGTATAATGAGCCCAACTCTGGAGGTAGATCACTAAATGCCAACCGAAAAGTATGGCGCCATTTGTCCTTGTAATTATATACCCATTGTTGGCTGGCCATACTACCTATTAGCCATTGCTTAGGAAGGGGAATGCTTTTAACTTGAACCATGGTTCGGCTTTTAAGACCAGCACCCAAGTCTAGCCTAAAAATTAATCGAGCCTGCAGTTCATTACTTTTTTGGGGAATGAATAGTGCTGATTCCGCATCAGTCTCATATTTAAGGGCATTGGTAAAGCGCAAACGAAAGTCTACTTGCTTCCCCGAAACTCGCCAGCGATGAAAAGCCTGCACCACATGGCTCGATGAAGGCCCGTCAATTTGATAGCGGGGCCATGGGAATTTTGCAAATTGATAAAGAATAGCACTTTGATGCAACCAAGACCAATTGATATCTAGTTGTTGCTTTAAATTAAATTCACCCGAGCGACCGCTTAGGGCTGGTGGGGCATTCCAGAAACTTCGATAGCCAGAATGATACTTTTGGATCGCTTGCCGCAGGCTTAATTTGTCATTTATTTTCTTTTGCCAGGATATAAAGAAAGCAGGTTTTAAAGTCTCACTTAAGGCTATCTCGGAAGTAATATGGTAAGCGCCTAGCAGCAGGTTGAGGTGCAGACTAAGGCCGGCATAGCTTTGTCGCTTCGGCGCAATTTGATCATATATGTATTCCGATGCCACTGGCGGATCTTCAAAATGATGGATATGCCCCAATAGCGCAATGTCAAAAAAATAGTAAGCGTAAAGGGTGCGAAAACCAGCCGACTTGAGATTGATTTGATCCTTAGCGGATAGTTCAGTTTCACTGCGATGATAACCTGTACTTTGTGTTTGAAAGTAGGGCCGACCATCAATGCTTTCCACTTTAGCATCTAATTGCCGATTGGAAAGGAAGAGCTGTGAATTCCAATTTTTGTACTGATACTCTAAAGCAAGACCGCGGAAAAAGCGATTTTCGATATTTCCCGCTGATCGTCGGAAGCCATTGCTATGACGATTAAAATTAGCGCCAATAGCATTGGCGTCAAAAGCGCTGCCAGACCATAAACTAAGGCCTTGTCCAAATTGAAATTGAAAATCACCCAGCACGATTTGACGAAGGGCGCCTTCTCCACGAAAGTGCAGGTAAAAGGAAGCATGGTCGAAAAGGAGCGGGCCTTGCCATTTTTCGCCAGGATCCTTTTGCAAATTCAAAGCCATCCCCAAGCCATTCCTGCTCTGAAACTGATAACGAAGTCGGCTCTCTAATGGATCACCAAGGTATTTCCCATTTAGAAAGCCTTCGGCCATAGGCGCCTGCATTTGCCAGCGCCATAAAAGATCGTGTTTGGCAAAATTTAAAATGGCCGATTTGCTGAAACTAGGCCTTTGCACCACCGTTCTAAAGTCAAGAAAGGGAGTCAAGAGCTTTATGAGTTCGGCACCAAAGCCTTTAACCAGGATTAGTTCTTTGGCGCTTAAAATCGCTCCGCTTTGTTCCCGATACTGAATGAGATTATGGCATTGAAAAACGTTTATTAAGCCGGTGGATAGAAGTTCCTCCCGGCTGCAAAAATTTATGGCTATAGGATTTGATTTTAAATCTTCCCAGGCCAATAGCATTTGTTGACCCTGAAGGTCATCGGTACTGTTTAAGTTAATAAGCTCATTAAGATCAGCCTGAGCCTGAAGATGGAAGGAGACAAAGCAAAGAAGGATGCGAAAGCACTTTACCATTTGTAGCAAATACTAATTCCTTCCTGCTGCCCCAAGGCAAGTTGCCATTGAAAGGAGACTTGAAATTCCCAATCGCCAAAACTTAAACCCATGCCCGCGCGATAATCCAGCTGCTCGGCATATCGGATACCTTGGCGTAATCGCAAAAAATCAAATAGAGCATATTCGGTGGCGAGAGATAAATAGCTCCCTCGCTGACTTTCTAAACTAAATCCACCAAGTAGCGTCAAGGCTTTACTAGCATTGTAGATGAGCTGCTGCTTAAAGCTATACTTCGCTTCAGATAGACCGGATTGTTGAAAGGAGCCGGCCCAATGAAGACTGTTTTTTGGATGATAATCCCAATGCAGGCTATAAGCTAAAAAGCGCTGGGCATTTTGTTCCACCACCTTTTCTCTACTTCCGGAAACTGAGATACCTATACCGAAGGTTCGGTAAATTTGCAATCCGAAGGCTAGCTGAACTAAGGTGTTTTGGTAATGCTCCGGTCCGAAGTGTTGCAGGAGCAAAGCATAGTTTTTTCCATTTTTAGAGTACTCCCAAAAAGTGGAACTTGTGTATAGCTCGCTTAGCTGCGGATTGTAAAGTAGGCTCTGACTCATTTCCCCTCGCTGGGATCCCTCTTGGGCAGGATTGTTAAGAATGGTGCAGCGCGCATCTAGCTCAGCTAAGCCAATAGCCTCAATGCTTGGGTTTTGAGCAGTAAGGATTTGGCAAAGTAGAAGGAATAAAAAGCTGCTATTTTTCACTTTTCAAACCTAGGCAGCAGTTTTGGGGAACTCTTATCCTAATCACTTATAAACACATCACAATTGCATCATGTAAATTTGTGCTAAATCCAATTGTACATGTCTCTTCAACGAGGACGACTTATTCTATTTATTTCACTCTGGACTTTAGGTCTTTTGGGGCAGGATTCGGAATGGCAATACATAGGATTAGAAGAGGGCCTTCCGAGCAAGGGAATTAACAATTTGGTGCAAGGCCCGGCGGGATTTATTTGGATGGCAAGCGAAGGAGCGGGCCTGATAAGATATGATGGTTATAGTTTTGAAACCTACTTTCTAGAGGCTTTTCCGGTAGTGGAGGAGGTAATCCTTAGCGATTCCGGCCAAGCTTTATTTATTCACGATGGCCAACGCTTGGCGCGATACAATGGACTAAAACTAGACCTTATCGACCTTGGCGAGAATCGACAAATTTTGGATATATGTGATGTTAAGGGCAGTTTATACCTCGCACTCGACGATGGCTTGTATCACTGGATTTCAGATAGTATTCACTTCCAAGCTGATTTACCGGAAGGTTTTAATCGATTGGCTAGTTTACAATCTAATTTATGGGCTGCGACTGACAGTGGCGCCTATCATTGGGATCGGCAATGGAGAAAACAGCAGCAGCCGATTCATTTAATCGGAGGGCAAGCCAATGCCTATTATTGGCAACGCGGCCTTTATAATTTGGAGGGCCAAAGCTTTATAGTATCCAATCAATTGCCACAAAGCTCTAGCGGATTAATCAGCTATAGCCAAAATGATCAGTATATATTTTTAAGCAGCGACTCCTTGTATTGGGTGGATATGCAAGATTCCGCATCCTATCTCACCGCGCATAGAGTGTTGCCAAGCACTATTGACGCTGCTAAGATTACGGGCTTGTTTATCAACCAGGGTCAGGTGGTGCTTATTAGTGATCAAGGATTAATAAAGGCGCCAAATTTCTTTCAAGCTTATGATGAAAATCTAGCCCCAATAGTAAGCTTGGAATTGGATGGCGTGCCTTATATCGGTACCCCACGTGGTTTGGAATCGCCTCTTTTTCAAAATCAGCTTTTAGCCACCAACGGCTTGGTCTTTGGCTCAGAACATATAGGGGACAGTCTTTTTGTAGCCACGGAATCGGGACTTTACTATCGACCCTATTTCGGGGCAGCCTTAAAGCAAAGTCCGGTTAATGGATTTGTATTTAGCCTGGCAAAGCAAGGATCTACATTATGGGCGGCCTCAAGCAGCGGAATATGGCAATTGCGAGATGGGCATTGGAGCCTAGAGAAAGACGCAGCTTCGCTAGCCTTCGCAAGCATTTTTTCCGCCAAATATCATTCGCTAAGTGGTTTGTGGTTTGCCACCTATACCAAGGGTTTATGGCATTACCGTGATGGCCTTTGGGAAAACATTCAAGAACTAGCGGGAGTGCGCCTAGATAGCATTGGCTTGAGTGCCATGCAGCCCTTGTCGGGAGATCGTTTGGCGGTGGGAACTTTAAGTGATGGTCTTTACATTTTTGATTTGGCCCGAGAACAAGTAGAACATTTCCGTCTAAAGGATTTGGAGTTCGCAGAAATTAGAGCCTTTGCAGTTCAAGCTTCTGAATTATGGTTAGGTACCAATAAGGGGCTATTGAGCTTTATAGATATTGTTGAAAGTCGCAAAGCCGGGGAATCTGGACAATTGCACTTTGTAGGCCTACCGGTTAATGGAGGTTCTATGCAGATACAAGATTCGAAACTTTACGCCGGAGGCGAGAAAGGACTTTTTTCCTGGGCTTTAGATTGGCATCAGAAGGCCCATCCTAGTGGCCAATTGGATTTGCTGGAAGCTGAGTTTTTACAAGATGAGGGCAATATGGAATTGGAAGCTTATGCAACCAAGCCATTTAGTGGCATGCATTTGCTGAGCGACCTTGATTACGATCAAAATTATTTGAGATTTAGATTTGGAACCCGAAGTTTATACCGACCAGACTTAATCCAATACCGTTACCGCCTGCGGGGGCAAAGTGAAAAGTGGACCTATACCGGCACCAACCGCGAGGCCTTGTTTAGCGATTTAAAAGCAGGGACCTTCAGTTTGGAGGTACAGGCCCGCTACCCATGGCAAAGCTGGACCATGCAGGCGCCAATCTACACCTTTGAAATCCAGCAAGCCGTTTGGCGAACCTACTGGTTTTGGATCATCATCGGCGCGGCCCTCTTATTCTTAGCTTACTTATATATCAACGATCGTTGGCAAAAGCAAAGAGAACGACTTAAGCTAGAAAATGACTTACTGGAGATGGAGCGTAAGGCCTTGCGTTTGCAGATGAATCCACATTTTATATTCAATGCCTTGGATAGTATTTCCAGTTTCATATTTAAGAAGGATCCAAAAATGGCGGTGCGCTATCTCAATAATTTCGCAAAATTAATGAGGTTAACCCTTGAATCATCAATGGAGCATATTCACCCCGTGGAAACCGAGGTTTCAATTCTTAAGAATTACCTTGAACTGGAGAAGCTCAGATTTAGCGGCAAGTTTGATTATGAGATTGAGGTGGATGAGGAATTGGATTACAGTGTGGGATTACCTCCTATGCTTATTCAGCCGCATGTTGAGAATGCCATTTTACATGGACTAAAGCCTAAGAAGAGCCAAGGCTTCTTGAAGATTAGCTTTGTTTTGGATGATGATATTTTGTGCTGCACAATTGAAGATGATGGGATTGGGAGAGACAAGGCTAAGGAACTGCCAAATAAAAAGGCCCATCGCAGCATGGCCACCAAGATTAATAAAGATCGCATCGACCTTTTACGGAAGTCTGTAGATGAGGTCGTTGATTTAAAAATAGAAGATAAATTTAACCAACAAGGGGAAGCGACAGGAACCAAAGTTATGATTCGCCTACCCGCACAAGAACTTTAATTATGCTACAAGCAATACTGATTGACGACGAACAGAATTCACGGGAAACCTTAGCGGGCAAACTCGACTTATTTTGCCCCGAATTAGAAATAGTTGGTGAAGGGGGAAGCGTACAAGAAGGTTTAGACCTGATCAAATCTCAGGAGGTAGATCTTCTTTTTTTAGATATAGATTTAGCAGGAGAAAGCGGCTTTGACCTTTTAAAGGCTTTAACCGAAGATGAAACTGCCTCCACGCCGGCAGTGGTTTTTATTACCGCTCACGACGAGTTTGCGATCCAAGCCATAAAGTTTAGTGCCCTCGATTATTTATTAAAGCCCGTAGATCCTGAAGAATTGGTTAAGGCGGTGCGCAAGGTGGAAAGCGAAAAGGGATTACCTAAAAAAGCCACCAACTTTAATGTTCTAGTGGAGAACATCCGTCAAGCTTCGGATTCACCAAAAAAGATTGTTATTCCAACTTCTGATGGCATGCACGTAATTCGCCTTAGCGATATTGTACGACTAGAGAGTAGCTCGAATTACACGACCTTCTTTTTAAATGGGCAGAAAAATCTCCTCGCCTCCAAAACCTTAAAAGAATTCGACATGATGCTCGAAGGATACTCCTTCCTTAGGTTTCACAAGTCGCACCTTGTAAATGTTAACTTCCTAAAGAAGTATGTACAAACCGATGGTGGCTACCTTATTTTAGAAGATGGCAGCCGCATTCCCGTTGCCAATCGCAAGAAGGAACAGTTGATGAGCCTGCTTAAAAACCTCTAGGCTTTCTTAACTTTCTGGCGAGAAGCCATTACTTTTTCTTTTAATCCTTCTTTGTAGTCTACTACATTTTGTAGCACTTCTGGATTGGCGCTGCCAATTATTTGAGCGGCCAAAATGCCAGCGTTTTTAGCACCATCCAAAGCAACGGTAGCAACCGGCACGCCGCCAGGCATTTGAAGTATTGAAAGAACAGAATCCCAACCATCAATGGAGTTTCGGCTTTTAACCGGAACACCAATTACCGGCAAGGGACTCATAGAGGCAACCATGCCAGGTAAATGAGCAGCACCACCGGCACCGGCGATAATTACCTTTATTCCTCGGCCATGAGCCGACTTGGCAAAGTCGAACATAAGCTCGGGAGTGCGGTGAGCAGAAACAATATTTACTTCTGCTTCAACATTTAATTCCTTTAAGATATCAATGGCTTCCTGCATTATGGGTAAATCACTTTGACTACCCATTATTATGCTTACTACTGGACTCATACACTAATGACTTTAATTTTTTCTTTAACGATCCGGGCCTTTGCACGGGCCTTTTCGAGGTCGGGATCAATTATGGTAACATGCCCCATTTTACGAAAGGGGCGTGTTTCTGCCTTTCCATATAGGTGAACATAAACGCCACTCAAGGCTAAAATATCTTCAATACCTTCATAAACCACGGGACCGGTATGACCTTCTTCACCCACTAAGTTTACCATTACCGCCGGCTGAATAGTTTCCGTATTTCCCAAAGGCAAATTTAGAATGGCCCGGAGGTGTTGTTCAAATTGAGAGCTAATATTTCCTTCGATGCTAAGATGACCGCTATTATGTACCCGCGGGGCTACCTCATTAATTAGAAGGCGACCGTCCTTACTTAAAAACATCTCCACCGCCAGTATCCCAACGATGTTTAGTTTTTGGGCAACCATCAGCGCAAGCTCCTGTGCCTTGGCACTAATAGCGGCTTCAACCTTACCAGGGCTAAACACATATTCAACTAGGTTGGCTTCGGGATGAAAGTCCATTTCCACCGTTGGAAAGGATTTGCATTCTCCAGACTCCGAACGCGCTACAACTACTGCCAGTTCCTTTTCAAAGGGGATGAGCATTTCGGCCAGACAAGGTACATCGGGCAGATCATTAAGATCCTCCGCCTTGCGAATCATTGCCACTCCGCGTCCGTCGAAGCCCCCTTTACTTTGCTTCCACACAAAGGGTAAGGTCCATTGGCCTTCATTTAAGGCGGTTTTTAATTGGTTTAAGTTTTCAAAGGCCTGAAAATCGGCGGTGGGTATAGCATGTTCTTGGTAGAAATTCTTCTGACTTATTTTATTCTGGATAAGCTCAATTAAGGCAGGCTGCGGAAATACCTTTTTCCCTTCAGATTCCAGCTTCTTGAGGGCCTCTACGCTAACATTTTCAATTTCAATGGTAATTAAATCGCAAGCCTTACCGAAATTATATACGGTATCAAAATCGGTTAAAGACCCTTGAGAAAAGCTATTACTAGCAATTCTGCTCGGAGCGGTTTCGCTGGGATCTAGCACGGCCGTGGCAATATCCAATCGACGTGTTTCCTGTAAAAGCATTTTTCCTAATTGGCCACCGCCAACAATGCCAAGTTTAAAATCCGAAGAGAAATAATTCTTAGTGTTCATCTGTTTGTTTCCAAGTTTTAACTTCCGCTAAGGGATGCACCATAAACAGTCGTTTGCTCGCAATTTCCTCGCATTTATAGCGCTTTCGACTTTTAGGACCTCTTTTAAATATTTTACCGTTTAGCTCGAAGCATTCGCCCACCTTAATATCCTCAACAAAGGTACGAGCCTGCGTTGATTCTGGTGAATCGTATTGTTTTAAAACGCGCAATAGTTGGTGATCGGTGGCCGAGCTGGCATGGCCCCTCAGGAGGCTTGCTTTAAAGGCGCTTTCAATTTGACTAGGGAAAATTTGCCCGTTTAGAAAGGGCTCGCCAATTTCTCGAAAGCAAAACTGCCATTCTTTGCCATGGGCCTTGATGCCTTTCCCAAACTTATCAAAGGCTACCAAATGAGCATACTCATGCAGTAAAGTGATTAAGAAGGCATGGGGATTTAAATCGCCATTAACGCTTATTCGATGCGGCGCATTTCCACTTGGAAAGCGATAGTCACCAAATTTAGTCTTGCGCGGTCGACTTATTTTTAGCTGAATCGCATAGCGTTTTAGGAGTGGGCGTACTAATTCCAAGCTCCCTTCTGGCAGATATTTTCCTAATGCCGCATAGGAGTCACTCATCTCATTTGCGATTTGCCCGGACAATTACAAGGCTCCAAAACTTTACAGGAGCTTAGGAGTAAAAAGGCGAGGAAAAAGCACAAAGGGAGCACTTTTATCAAATTGGCTTTTTTCATCATATAGCTTGCTGCGAAATTACTTTTATTTTCGCGATATGCTTTTTCAAAAGTGGATCCTTTCCTTAGGCCGATATATGCAATTGCTCGGTCGCACATTCCGGAAACCAGAGAATTTTCGAATGTATTATCGCGCCTTCATGAGTGACCTTGAATTGTTGGGTCTCAATTCATTAGGGATTGTGTCGGTAATTTCAATCTTCGTAGGAGCAGTGGTCACTATTCAAACTGCTTTTAATTTAGACGACCCTTTAGTTCCTGATTATTATATCGCTATTGCGACGCGGGAAAGCATAATCCTTGAATTTTCGCCAACCATCATAAGTTTGATACTAGCGGGAAAAGTTGGTTCTAATATTGCCTCAACCCTAGGTAGCATGCGAGTTTCAGAGCAAATTGACGCGCTGGAGGTAATGGGGGTGAATCCGGCATCTTATTTAATTGCGCCTAAAATTTTAGCCTTGGTTTTCTTTAATCCAATCCTAATCATGTTAAGTATGTTTTTAGGTATGATTGGCGGTTATCTGGCTTCCTTGGGCGGGGTAATGTCGGTTGAAGATTTTGCCTATGGCCTTACGGTAGATTTTAATGCCTATCACGTTAGTTATGCGATTATGAAAACCTTTGTTTTTGCCTTTTTAATTGTTAGCATCTCCGGCTACTTTGGCTTTTATGTTAAAGGTGGAGCCATAGAGGTTGGCGTTAATGCCACAAAAGCAGTGGTGAGCAGCTCAGTAGCGATTATCGTTAGCAATTATATATTAACCCAATTACTACTAGTGTAATGATAGCGGTTAAACAAATTCATAAGTCTTTTGGCGAGCATCAGGTTCTAAAAGGCATCGATGCTACTTTCTATCACGGCAAAACTAATTTGATCATCGGTCAGAGTGGTTCGGGAAAAACAGTTTTCCTGAAATCTTTAGTGGGCTTGCACGAAATCGACCAGGGAGAAATTGAATACAATGGTCAGGCTTTAGGGTCTCTAAATACTAAGGAGCGCAAGAGCTTGAGAACGGAAATGGGAATGGTTTTTCAGGGAAACGCTTTATTCGATTCTTTAACCATTGAGGAGAATGTAACCTTTGCCTTAAGTATGTTTAGTGGCATGAGCGTTTCAGAAAAGCGCGACCGTGCTCAATTCTGTTTGGAACGCGTAAACCTACCTAATGTGGGCTCAAAGTTTCCATCCGAATTATCGGGAGGAATGCAAAAGAGGGTTGCTATCGCCAGGGCCATCAGCATGAATCCAAAGTATCTTTTTTGCGATGAACCGAACTCGGGATTAGATCCCAAAACGGCCATTGTTATTGATAAGCTGCTTCAAGAAATTACAGAAGAATTTGGCATGACTACGGTGATCAATACCCATGACATGAATTCGGTTATTGAAATTGGTGACCATATCATATTCATTAAAGAAGGCAAAAAGGCCTGGCAGGGCACCGGAGAAGATATCCTCGATACTGAAAGTCCGGAGATTGTAGATTTCGTTTACAGCTCGGAGTTATTTAAGAGGATCCGCAGAAATAAGGCCTAAAAAAAAGGCCAGCCCCTTGCGGAGATGGCCTTTAAACTAAAGCGATCAGAATTTTATTGAATTCTGAGTTTGATCGTTTTGTTTAATCCTTCACCCTCAATGTGCATTAAGTACACACCAGACTTTAAATGATCAAGGTTGAAATCATGTCTTTCATTCTGATTCACCTTAAGGCTTTCGTTCATGTGAACTTGACCAGTGACATCTACTACTCTTAGCTGATAAGCACCGCCTAATTCAAAAAGGATGCTGCCTTCACCGTTGGTAGGGTTCGGGTAAACGCTAAACCTGTTTTGATCGGTTTCTTGGAGGCTCACATCAAATTGTGGAGCATCTCCAACTACTAGTCGAATAATAGGGGCTTCAAAGGTGGTGGAGTTTAAGAAACCGCCAAACCAATCGCCATTTCCGGTTTGGAATATAGATGCTTCACCAGGTTGATTAAAACTGGCATTATTGGCAATTCGAACTATTCCATCGGCGGCATTAGGGAAGAAACTCACCACTACAAAGTAGGTGCCGGTAGGAATAGCGGTTGGAACTTCTACTTCGGTCCAGGTACCATTATCATAAATGCTATCGGTATCGGTAAAAGAGAAGCGACTTAATCGACCTAGTAATCCGGCATTAAGGTTAAATACCCTGCTTTCGATAGGATTTGCTCCTCCCGGGAAGCCAGCATTAAACTCAAATCCAGCGGTGTCATACAAGCTAATTTCAAGATCGGCAGTGGAGTCAGTTCTAAGTGAAAGGAAGATGTCAACGCCATCAATAAATACCAAACCGGAACCTGAGCTATCGGAATCTTCATTTTCTAAGGAGTAGCGCGTACCGGCGGCAATCATGTCTCCTGTAGCACTTTCGGTATCAAAGTAATTGTCAATAAGGCCCCAATCTAGAGCATAGGTATTTTCACTTACTCTAAACTGAACGGTATCGGTAGTAGGGGTAGTGCTAGAGGGAAGGCTATCCGATGTTACCTTATAAACTACTTGGTAGGTATCGGGTCCGGGGGCCGTCCAGTTGGGTGTATTAAGCACGGTGTAATCCAAGGAGTCTAGCATTTGTAAGGGACCGCCGGCCGAAGAGCTTAAAGTGGTAAGCAGGCCACCATTACCATCAAATATTTCTACTTCCAGTGTAACATTGTTTTGGGTTGCAGAGCCATAATTATAAACGTTACAATCAAAGGATAGACTTACATTCTGATCGTCATTTAGAGTACCGTACTTGCCATGGGCGGGATCGCCATTAAAGATTACATCTTGAGCCGGAGCTCCATTTAGATCGGTAAATCTCAACTCATTTTCGGGAAGAGAGCGCAACTCGATATCATCCAACTGCCAGAAATAATATCCTGTACCGTTGATGTTACCGGGTTTGTTGCCTGCAAATACAAATTGCATCATGGCCTCGCTTTCGCCGCCAATAAATCCTGAAACATTAAAGCTCAGCTCCAAGTCTTCATCGGTACCAGCGTTCACTTCTACCTCATCAAAAAGTTCAATGGTATCATTCCAAGTAGCACCGCCATCTTTACTAAAGGCAACGTAATAATTGGTGAAAAACTGACGGGCATAGGAAGTGAAGGTTAATTCCACCGCGGCTTGCGTACTAAGGTCAATGGTGTCGGTCATAAGCCTGCCGATATGCGGAGTAGGCGAGGGACCAGAACCGGCATTAGCGGCTACACCACCATTGTCGAGGTAATCAGAGTCGAAAATAACGAAGCCATTATTAGCTGTAGCGCTTTGAATGGTGCCTGTACCTGCGGCAAATGCACCTCTGGAACCAGTATTTCTATTGGGCGTGGTGCTCGGACCACGGTACTCCCAGGTTGAGGTAGCGATGTTGCCATTTTGTGTCCATCCGGCAGGAATGCCATTGGCGAAATCTTCGCTCCAAAAGGTGGTGCTAGCACTCTCTATATTGGCGTTTCGCTGTTGATGGCGATGGACCGATTTTTTAATTTCTGGATTGTAAACCTCGGGTTTAATAGCACTCGGGGCTAAGTGTTTTTTGCTTTGGGCCGAAAGGCCAGAGGAACCCACGAAAATGATTCCTAAAAGGATAGCTGCTTTTTTCATAAATAGTAAATAGGGATTAGCTCACAATGATAGCGGGAAGCAGCGACCCGCGCTTGTCTAAAATTGCCTATTTATAGTACCAGTTTTTCGAGCAAAAAAAATCCGCTTCCTGCATGGAGCAAGAAGCGGACTCTTATGTTTTCGATGATTCTTACTTCACAGTAAGTTTCACAGTTTTAGAAGCATTTTCACCTTTGATATTTACAAGGTAGATACCCATTGGGTAGCTGCTCATATCAAGTTCAATGGCCTCATTAGCGTTTACGCTCTCCTCGATAGAGATAACGGTACTTCCAGTCATGTCAGTAACGTTAATAGCGTAAGTACCACCATCAGCAAATTCAAGCTTAGTAGCACCCGCAGTTGGGTTAGGATACATGCTGAAATCACCAAATTCAGTTTCCTCTATTCCAATTGGCGCACCAACATCTAAACGGATGTGTGTTCCTTCATGGGCGTCTGAGGTAAATCCACCAAACCAGTTTCCATCAGCTAACTGCATAACAGTAGAGATATCTGGCTGATCGAAACTTGCATCATTAGCAATACGGATTACACCGTCGGTTGCATTTGGGAAGAAGTTGATAATCATTAACCAAGGCTGATTAGGCATAACTAATGGATTACCATTAGCATCTTGCAAACTAAAGTTAGCTACGGTTCCAATTAAAGAACCGTTTAAGGTAAATGACTTACGGTAGGCTGCAGTTGCGCCTGCAGGGAAGCCGGCGTTGAAAGCAAAACCTGTAGTGTCGTAAAAAGCAACTTCGATATCTGCAGTAGAATCAGTTAGTGCACTTAAATTGATGTTTATTCCATCAATATAAACTACACCACCAGAACCATTCGGGTCTTCGTTGCTCATGTCGTACATCACACCCATTGCAATAATCTCAGGGTTTGCTGAGTTGGTTCCAACGAAATTGTCAACTTGATTACGATCGGTAGAATACAAATCGTCATTTACGAAGAAAGAGAAAGTATCAGTGCTAGTAGTCATTGCGCTAGTAATGCTATCTGATACTGCCTTGTAAACAATTAGGTAACTAGCTTCTTGAGCTGGAGGAGTCCAGGTAGGAGTAGTTAAATCATTGAAGTTACAAGTATCACCTGAAGCTAAAGTAGGACATCCAGGAGCAGATATAGTAGATAAAAGGCTAGGAGTTCCGCTAGTTACGTCCCAAATTTCTACGTCAAGCGTAGCATTGGTTTGGGTTTGCGTTCCGTAGTTGTAGAAGTTGGCATCAAATTCTACTGGTACGATTTGATTGGTATGCATGATACCATACTTAGGATACTCAGCACCATTGCTGTTGTAAATCATGTCGTGAGGAGGAGCACCTTGCCATCCGGTAAATAACATTTGGTTTGCTGGAGGCGTACGAAGTTCAATATCGTCAAGCATCCAGAAATAGTAACCGTTACCGTTTGCGTTTCCAGGAGTACCATCAAAGATGAACTGCATCACTACCTGTGATTGACCACCGATAATGCTAGATACATTTGCAAGAGCCACTTCATTATCTGCAGTAGCGCCATTTACGGCGATAGCATCAGAATCGAAAAACTCGATAGTATCAGTAAAGGTAGCACCACCATCAGTAGAGAAGGCTACGAACCAATCTGAGAAAAAACGACGCGCATACATCTCGAACTTTAATTCCAAAGATGGGTGCATTGAAAGGTCAATGGTGTCGGTAGTTAAACGACCAACGTGAGGTGCAGCAGCAGTTCCAGAACCGAAGTTGCCGGTACCACCATTGTCAAGGTAATCAGAATCAAAAATCATAAAACCATTACTCGCCGTCGTAGAAAGGATAGGAGTATTGGTAGGAGGATTGTTGTTGATACCTGAGAAGTTACCACGACCACCAGTAGCATTACTAGGGGTAGTGTTAGGACCGCGGTATTCCCATTGTGCCGTAGCTGGAGTTCCGTTTTGGCTCCAATCTGCTGGAATACCATTTGCGAAATCTTCACTCCATACTACGTTCACGCTGGATTCTGTTTGCGCGGAACGTTTGATGTGTTTTACTACTTCTGTTGGCTCTAATACCGGATCTACCTGAGGAAGACCCTGCGCATTTACAGCAACAGCAGTACTTAAGCTAAGAAATAGGATAGCTGTTTTCTTCATGTTTTTGAATTAAGGGTTATATCGTATTAACACTAGGGTAACAAAAATAACAAACAAAAGGTTTACAGCAAGAAAAAAGGCAGCGCATTGCGCTGCCTTGGTGATATTTGTGCCATAAATTACTATAAAAGCATTTTAATCTTCCATATAAGACTCTATTGGCTCACAGGTGCAAATTAAATTACGGTCGCCATAGGCGTCATCAACACGCTGAACGGAAGGCCAAAATTTATTGCTGTATAAATAATCCAGCGGAAAGGAGGCCGTCTTGCGATCATAGGGAAGACTCCATTCATCAGCGGTTAATTGCTGCATAGTATGCGGCGCATTTTTTAAAGGATTGTTCACTGCATCAAAACTACCGGTAGCAATGCCGGCAATCTCTTTGCGAATGCTGATCATAGCCTCGATAAATCGATCAAGCTCTTCTTTACTCTCGCTCTCTGTTGGCTCAATCATTACCGTTCCAGCCACTGGGAAACTTACGGTTGGCGCGTGGTAGCCATAATCCATTAGGCGCTTCGCGATATCGGTAACCTCAATTCCGGCTTCCTTTTTATAAGGTCGGCAGTCGATAATCATTTCATGAGCCGCGCGGTTGTTCTCATTGGTATACAATACCTCAAAGGCCCCATGCAATTTCTCTTTCAGATAATTCGCATTTAAAATGGCGTATTCCGTTGAGGCCTTCAAGCCATCAACACCAAGCATCTTAATGTAACCGTAGCTAATGATTAAGATTAAACCGCTGCCAAATGGCGCCGCAGAAATGGGTGAAATGGGATTTTTACCACCGGATTTCACCAAGGGATGTCCGGGTAAGAAAGGAGCTAAATGCTCGGCTACGCCTATAGGTCCCATCCCGGGGCCACCGCCTCCATGAGGGATGGCAAAGGTTTTATGAAGGTTAAGGTGACAAACATCGGCTCCAATGGCACCAGGACTAGTAAGTCCTACTTGAGCATTCATATTTGCACCATCCATATATACCTGACCGCCATGGTCGTGGATGATATTGGTAATTTCTCTCACGCGCTCTTCAAAAACCCCGTGGGTAGAAGGGTAGGTGATCATTAGGGCGGCTAAATTTTCACTGTGTTTTTCGGCTTTCTCGCGTAAATCTTCAACATCGATTTTACCGTTTTCATCAGATTTAACCACTACTACCTTCATACCGGCCATAACCGCTGAGGCAGGATTAGTTCCATGGGCCGAGCTAGGAATGATCGCAATATTTCTTTGATCATCACCGCGTGATAAATGATAAGCGCGAATCACCATTAAGCCAGCATATTCACCCTGAGCGCCACTATTAGGCTGCATGCTCATGGCGTGAAATCCTGTAATTTCTGAAAGATCTCTCTCCAGATTAGCAATTAACTCACGATAACCTAGAGTTTGATCAGTAGGGGCAAAGGGGTGGATATTTGCCCATAGCGGCCAACTCAATGGAATCATTTCTGTGGCAGCATTTAATTTCATGGTACAGCTACCAAGAGAAATCATACTGTGGTTTAGTGAAAGATCTTTGCGCTCTAAAGCTTTCAGGTAGCGCATCATATCAGTTTCACTGTGGTATTTGTTAAAGACCGGGTGTGTTAAAAAGCTGCTTTTCCTTTTGAGATCCTCGGGTATTACGCTTACCTCAAGAAGCTTAATATTAGGTACACTAGCTTCCTTAGCTTCAGCGAAAATCTCCAGTAATTCCTCAATGGCCACCATATTAGTGGTCTCATTCACGCTAATCCCAACTTCGTGGGCGGAGATATATCTAAGGTTAATTTCTCTATCAATCGCTCTTCGGCGGATTTCCTCCTTATCCACTTGTCCCAACTCAATACGAAGGGTATCGAAGAAATTCTGATTTACCTGAGTATAACCCAAGCGATTTAATCCTTCGCTTAAGCTAACTGTGTGGTAGTGAATTTTGTTAGCAATATTTTTTAAACCCTTAGGACCGTGGTAAGCACCGTAGGCGCCGGCCATAACCGCTAAAAGAACTTGAGCAGTGCAAATATTAGAAGTTGCCTTGTCTCTTTTGATGTGTTGCTCCCGAGTTTGTAGCGCCATTCTCAAGGCCGGATTACCTGCACGGTCGATGGTTTTACCAATAATGCGACCCGGAATATTGCGCTTGTATTCTTCGGTAGTAGCAAAGAAGGCAGCATGTGGTCCACCAAAACCCAATGGAATACCAAATCGCTGCGTGGTGCCCACTACTGCTTTGGCTCCCCATTCACCGGGAGGGTTTAGCAGCACTAAACTCATTATGTCCGCAGCAACCGCCACTTGAACGTCGTGCTCGCCTGCAGCTTTCATGAACTCTTCATAGTTGAAGATTTCACCATCGGCAGCGGGATATTGCAATAGGGCACCAAAAAACTCTTCACTCAAATTCACCTCACGGTGATCACCAATTACTAGGTCGATACCCAAAGGCTCGGACCTCGTTTTTATAAGCTCAATATTCTGGTGTAAACAGTGGATGGATACAAAAAACTTATTGGCTCCGGCTTTCTTTTTGTCGCGGCTGCGAGAACCGAAAAACATCGACATCGCTTCAGCAGCTGCGGTAGCCTCATCCAGTAAACTGGCATTGGCAATTGGCAATCCACTTAAATCCGAAACCATGGTTTGATAGTTCAATAGGGCTTCCAATCGGCCTTGAGCAATTTCGGCTTGATAAGGCGTGTAAGCCGTATACCAACCTGGATTCTCCAAGATATTTCGTTGAATTACCCCTGGTAAAATTGTGGGGTGGTAACCCAAACCGATATAGGATTTAAAAACCTTATTCTTACGCGCTAAATCGCGGATATGATTTAAGAACTCGTTCTCCGTCATGGCTTCACTTAGGTCTAAATCCGACTCCAGAAGAATGTCCTCAGGAATGGTTTCAGAAATAAGTTGTTTTAGGGAATCGGCCCCTACCACCTTCAGCATCTCATCTAAATCTTCAACTCGCGGTCCAATATGGCGATAGGCAAAAGCGTCTGTCTTCATAACAATTGAAAATAAATGTCAATATTCGGCAAAAGTAATCATCATGCTCAGCATATTTGTTAACCTTGATCACTAATCTTTGTTGGGTCTAATAGGCAACGATTATAAGAATATGAAAGGTTTTCTTATTTCATCAAATATTTGGGTAGGCTTAGCAGTAGCAATGCTAGCCCTGTTAAGCTTTCCGCAGCCATGGACTATTGAAGCCCTCCTCTATACATTGTTCCTTTTTTTCGCTACCGTTTCTGCCTACAGTTATATGCGCTGGGTAAAAATGGTGCAAGGCGATAAAACAGGTCAACCCATAGAAGTAGCCGGATTTCAAAAAAGTGGCTATGCCTTGGCCTATACCATTATCAATGGAGGATTGGCACTTTACTTTCTTAGCTACATTTTATCCGACAGACTTTTATGGGCCTTAAGTCCTGCTTTGGTGATTGCACTATTATATCCTCTAGCCTTTCCGCATCCCAATCAGCATTTCACTTCGCTAAGAAGCATTCCCATGTTAAAGCTACTTCTAATATCAGCCTCTTGGGCTTGGTTAAGCTTTGCTGTTCCCATGGTTTTGGAGCAACAAGTTTGGAGCAGCTTATTGCTGATGGAGCTTTTGTTTAGAACCCTACTTATTGCGGGATTAACTATTCCCTTTGATGTGCGGGATATTCAATACGATTCCACTACCATGCGCACCTTACCGCAATTAGTGGGAGTGGAGCGCTCCTTATATATCGCCTCTCTCTTACTTCTGATTTATGAAATTTGGGTGATTGCCGCCTTTTTCATTTGGGGGCTCGAGCTAAGCATCAGTGTAGCTTGGTTACTAGGACTCGAACTCGGATCCTTTATTATTCGCAAGGTTAGGAATCACCGAATTAATCATTTTGTCGGCTTTTATGTTGAAGGCATTCCGATCTATATTTTCATTTTGTATCTGCTCCTTCAATTGGCGGTAGGCAATTATTAACTTTGAAGTCTTAAAGTAATTATATGAGTATCTCCAATACTTTGGAAGCTGCGCGCGCCGCAGATAAAGCTGACGCCCTGGCGCCCTACCGAGAACATTTCTTATTTCCCCAAAAGCAATCGGATAATGTTTTGTACTTCACAGGTAATTCCCTGGGTTTGCAGCCGAAAGGAGCTCGGGCTATAATTTTGGAGGAATTAGATGATTGGGCCCGTTGGGGGGTTGATGGGCATATTGAGGCTAAACGACCTTGGTTGTCTTACCACGAGATATTTGCAAATTCACTATCCAAAATTGTTGGAGCTAAAGAGTCTGAAGTGGTGGCCATGAATGGTTTAACAACCAACCTCCACTTATTAATGGTTTCCTTTTTTCGCCCGGAGGGCAAGCGGACTAAAATATTATGCGAAGGCAAGGCTTTTCCCAGTGATCAATATGCCTTAAAGAGTCAGTTGCGCTTTCATGGATTGGATCCACAGGATCACCTTATTGAATTAATGCCAGATCCGGAAACCGAATTGATAGACGATGAGCGCATTATTAAGGCCATTGATGAACATCGGGATGAGATAGCGCTTATTATGATTGGCGGTGTAAATTATTATACCGGCCAATGGTTTGATATGGAGCGAATTACAGATGCAGGTAAGCGCGCTGGTGCGATAGTAGCTTGGGACTTAGCGCATGCCGCAGGTAATGTGCCGCTAGAATTGCACAAATGGAATGTGGATTTTGCCGCTTGGTGTGGTTACAAGTATTTAAATTCCGGACCGGGTGGAGTTTCGGGGGTTTTTATTCATGAGAAGCATCATGGTAAAACCGAGACGCCACGTTTTGAAGGTTGGTGGGGCCATAATAAGGAAGATCGTTTTCAAATGCCGGATACCTTTGTTCCCATAAATAGCGCTGAAGCTTGGCAATTGAGCAATGCTCCAGTATTATCCATGGCGCCTTTAAGAGCATCCTTAGACTTATATGATCAGGTTGGCATGCAAGCTTTAAGAACTAAAAGTTTGGCCTTAACCGCCTACCTGGAGATGGTGATTCAAGATGCTTCAAAAAATAGCGGTCAAGCTATTCGTATCATTACTCCTTCCGATCCTAAAAAACGTGGCTGCCAAATTTCTATTAGCGTGCCAGGTAAAGGAAAGGCCGCCTTTGAAAAATTAAGTGCTGCCGGTGTAATTGCCGATTGGCGGGAGCCAGATGTGATTCGTTTAGCACCTGTACCACTTTACAATTCTTTCGAAGATGTATATCACTTTGGTCAGTTATTGACAAAATTTTTAAAAGATTAGAATGGAGGCAAAGAAGATAACTATCGCTGGTGCCGGATTAGTAGGTTCCTTACTAAGCGTTTATCTAGCGAAGCGTGGCCATAAAGTTTCGATTTATGAGCGCCGACCGGATGCTCGGAAAAACACAATTGATGGCGGAAGATCCATCAATTTGGCTTTGAGTGATCGTGGATTGCAGGCCTTGGCCAAGGTGGGTTTGGAGGAACGCGTTTTAGCGGAAATGGCCATTCCCATGTATCGGCGCGTGATGCACGATAAAGCAGGAAATTTAACCTTTCAGCCTTATGGCAAGGAAGGGCAGGCCATTAACTCGGTATCCCGAGCTGGCCTTAATATGCTCCTCATGGAGGAGGCCGAAAAGCATGGGGTGGAGCTACACTTTTCCCAGGCCTGTGCGGCGGTGAATCTAGAAAATGCCGATGCCACTTTTGTGAATCGTGAAGGCCAAAAGGCCCATGTAAATAGCGACCTGCTTTTTGGAGCCGATGGCGCCTTTAGCGCGGTTCGTGGAATTATGCAAAAAACGGATCGTTTTAGCTACTCGCAAGAGTATATCGATCATGGCTACAAAGAATTGGAGATTCCTGCCGGTACGGATGGCAGCTTCTTGCTGGAGAAAAATGCCCTCCACATATGGCCTAGAGGGAATTACATGTTAATTGCCCTGCCCAACCCCGATGCTTCTTTCACCTGTACCTTATTCTTCCCGATGGAAGGTGACCCATCCTTTGAAAGCTTAGATTCGGTTGCTAAGGCCCGCAGCTTCTTTGAAGAGCAGTTTCCTGATGCCCTTGCTTTAATGCCGAATTTTGATAAGGAATGGGAAGAAAATCCAGATTCATCTTTGGTAATCATTCGATGTTATCCTTGGACCAGAAACGGAAAAGTTGCGCTAATTGGTGATGCTAGTCATGCCATAGTACCCTTTTATGGACAGGGAATGAACTCCGGTTTTGAGGATTGTTTTGTGCTCGATCGCTTAATGGGAGAGGGTTCGGATTGGGATCAGATTTTAAGCGCCTATGAAAAGGAACGCAAACCAGATGGCGATGCTATTGCGGATTTAGCGATGCGGAATTTTGTGGAGATGCGCGACTTAACTGGGGATGCTGACTTTTTACTACGCAAGAAAATTGAAGGTCGCTTTTCAAGTAAACATCCAGATAAATGGACACCCTTATACAGTTTAGTAACCTTTAGTCCACAGGTTCGCTATTCCGAAGCCCAAGCTTTAGGACGGCGACAAGACGACCTAATGGCAGAAATTATGGCCATGCCCAATATTCACGAGGTTTGGGATAGTGCCGAGGTAGAAGCGAAGATGTTAGAATTAGCACAACGCTTGTAGTAATAAATGGAATAAAAAAATCCCGATTATCATTAAGACAATCGGGATTTTTTATTTCGTTAAGCTTTCGCTTACATGTCGTCACTGTGCTCGCTGTGATCGTGGTCACCGTCGTGCATAGCTTCTTCCATTTCGCCTTCCATTGCGTCGGCAGCGTCACCAGCAGCTTCCATAGTGCTGTCAGCCATTTCTTCCATAGCGTCGCCAGTATCTTCAGCAGCTGGGTTGTTACATGCTACTGCTCCGGCAAACATAAGTGCAAATGCGTAAAAACTTACTTTTTTCATCCTTCTCTCGAGATTTGGTTGTTAAACAATTTCGCACAAATGTAAATAAAATTCAAAGCTCTGTAATTCAGATATATCAATTTTATTATTTTATCAAGGTGCTCATACTCAGAGATTCTAATAGTCTGGATTTCAGACTGTCTATCGGAACCCTTTCTTGTTGCATCGAATCGCGCTCACGTAAGGTTACACAATGATCCTCTTTTGTGTCATGATCTACGGTAATGCAAAAAGGTGTACCGATGGCATCATGGCGACGATAACGTTTTCCAATGGCGTCTTTTTCATCGTATTGAACATTGAAATCGAAACGCAGCTCATTGAGTATTTCACGGGAAATTTCGGGTAAACCGTCCTTTTTAAGCAAAGGAAGTATAGCAGCCTTCACTGGAGCTATTGGCGCTGGAATCCTCAATACGGTTCTACTGCTGCCATCTTCGAGTTTTTCTTCTTGAAGAGCATAGGAAAGCACCGCTAAAAACAAGCGATCTAAACCGATGGAAGTTTCCACCACATAAGGCACATAATTCTTGCCGAGCTCGGGATCAAAAAATTGCAGCTTTTTACCACTGTGCTCCTCATGAGCCTTTAAATCGAAGTCGGTGCGTGAGTGAATGCCCTCTAACTCTTTAAAACCAAAGGGGAATTTAAATTCAATATCAGCCGCAGCATTGGCATAATGGGCTAGTTTCTCATGATCGTGAAAGCGGTAATAGCTTTCATCCATGCCCAAAGATTGATGCCATTTCATGCGGGCCTCTTTCCAGTACTCATACCATTTTAACTCTTCACCGGGGCGAACAAAGAATTGCATTTCCATTTGTTCGAATTCCCTCTGGCGAAAAATAAACTGGCGGGCTACGATTTCATTGCGAAAAGCTTTTCCGGTTTGAGCAATACCAAATGGAATCTTCATCCTTCCCGTTTTCTGAACGTTTAGGAAATTTACGAAGATCCCCTGGGCGGTTTCCGGACGGAGGTAAAGGGTGGAAGCGCCCTCGGCTGTTGATCCCATTTGGGTGCCAAACATCAAATTAAACTGACGTACATCCGTCCAATTTTTGGATCCGCTTACCGGACAAGCAATTCCTTTTTCTTCAATTAAGGCCTTTACATCATTAAGATCCCCAGCCTCTAAACTGCGGGCCATTCTTTGTAATGTAGCATCTACTTCATCGAGGTATTTACGCACCCGAGGATTGGTTTCACGGTACATTGCTTCATCAAAGTCATCACCAAATCGTTTTTTAGCCTTGGCAATTTCTTTTTCTGCTTTTTGTCTTAGCTTCTCGGCATAATCCTCTAAAAGAACATCCGCACGGTAGCGCTTCTTACTATCTTTATTATCGATTAGAGGGTCGTTGAAAGCATCCACATGGCCGCTTGCTTTCCAGGTAGTGGGATGCATGAAAATCGCGGTATCCAAGCCCACAATATTTTCGTGCATTTGTACCATGGCTTTCCACCAGTAATCACGTAAGTTTTTCTTGAGCTCTACCCCATTCTGACCGTAGTCGTAAACGGCAGATAGGCCATCATATATTTCGCTCGATTGAAAGATAAAGCCGTATTCTTTCGCGTGCGCAATTACCTTCTTAAAGAGATCGTCTTGATTCATGCGGCAAAAATAGTATTTGCTTTTGGTGAATGGCTGTAGCCCCAAAAAAAAGAGTCAGACTAATTAGCCTGACCCTTTATGAAAATTTTAATCCTTTGTTAGTTATTCCAGTACTTCCAGGGAATCAAGAACCTTAAAGGAGCGGTATTCACCGTTTTGAGAATCAAATAATTCGAATTCCGTTATTGAAACTGTTACTTCTTCTCCCTTTAGGCCTTTTAAGCCATCACTAAGTTCAAAGTTGGTTTCTACATAAGTTAACCAATGACATTTGTAAGTCTTCCCTTCATTATTTGAAATAGTTAAAACGGGAAACATTTTGTCTTCAACATTCACAACAGTTCCGCTAAAAAAGTCGCTGTCATCATCTTCCACATCCACTTCCACTTCCACAGCTTCCGAATCGCCAGAAAGCTTTTGAGCCAGAATTGCAATTACACCGGGGCAAATGGTAACCATGCGCGCACCAACTAAGCGGCCCAGCTCTTCACCTTTGGTTTGCATGTCTTCCATCTTAAAGCCCAACTCTTCTTCTAGTTCTTTGGAATAAGGCTCAGCTGCAGCGAAAATGCATAGACCTAGGCGCACCTGAAACTCTTCTGCATTTAGATCAGGATCAAGCTCTTCAACGCAAGTGCAAGTTCCCTTGGTAATTTCATCTAAAAATTCTTGAGCTTTCAAATTCTTGCTAAAAAGCAGCAAAGCAAGACTGGTTAAAATGTAAATGGTTTTTTTCATGTCCTGTTTTTATAAACCTCTTTTCAGTAAAAGGTATTTTGTTAAAGTTTAGCTTTTAAGGCAATAGGGACGAGCCAGGGAGCCTTTATTTTTTTCGAATTAATAAGCAATGCTGTTTACCACAATCATTAAAATCAGAAGGATGATTGGACTAATATAACTTATACCACCCTTGTTCTTTAAGACTTCAATCTTGGCATTAGCCTCCATGTCACCAGCTAATATTTGAGTCACTTGGAGATGACAATGCCGCAAATAAAGTTTGTTTGCAAAAAGGCCGAAGAGGCTCGAAAGGCCAAGGGTAGTACACATACTTAATACGAGCTCATTTTCCTTAGCAACAATCTCATTTAAGATTAGAACCGCCTCTAAATAGCGGACGGCCATTACCACTAAAACAATAACCACCACCTCTCGGAACATCTTGCGGTATAAGAACCAGAAGAGACCGAAAAAGAAGGCATAAAGATTAAAGGAGGTCTTGCCTTGCATTTCCAATTGAACCGCTTCCTTGGTCCAGTATTCATAATTACTGCCAAAAAAACTTTGATAGTAATCTATATTCTCTTCGTTGAGGGTCATGCGGTGATTGCTCCTTACTTTTTGAGGATTTTTTCCTGGGCTATCGCTTCACCTTTGCTGTTGTAAACGCTTAGGATGTATAGGCCAGGACTAAGTGCATCGGTTTTAAATCTGAAACTATTTTTTCCTTCCAGGGCTAGCTCCTCCACGTCAAAAAGGACCTTAGCGGAACGGCCATCAGCGGCCCTAAGGCTAAACTGTAATAGGTCTTCCTTATCCTGCTGTAGATGAAACTCGAACCAATTAGAAATGGGGTTGGGCGCAACAGAGCTTTGAACAGATTTTTCCGCGAGGCCAATGCTGGGAGCATTTTGCCAATTGGGGCTGCGTAATTTTGCGATTGCCGTAAGCGGTTGTCCGTTGGTAGTTGCCTGGTAGCCACTGGCCCAAATTACCCCAGTTTCACCATAGGCGTTTTGGTTTCCAGTATAGTCTCCCCAGCGTTCGTATTTGCGATTTCCACCGCTACTTATGATGTCCACAAAGTCACCTCCTTCTACGATCTGCTTGCGGCGGCTATAGCTGCTATCATTATCAAAAAACATACAGCTAAAACCGGCATTTAAGCTGTCTCCCGTATGGTTGAAACTAATAATGCTTTCAATTTCCGACTTCGATTTTCCTGTAAAAGTTACTTGAGGGTAACCAATATCAATGGGATCAAAATTTATTATTTTAAAATAGCTGTTTGTTTTCGGGCCATAGCGATTAATCATCCCGTGATAGATACCGGAATTACCGCTGGAAGTAATGGTGTTTCCCACATATTGGATTACACCATCATGAATGAAACCACCTTGAATACGGCTATCATTGCAATCAAATTTGTGATCCTGCGCCTGTCTAGCTTCGGGTGGCAAGCCATAAGGCGTTTCGGTGGTGTAGGTTTCCAGATACATCTGAGGATTATTCCCAGCATTACCTTCAATGCGCACCACAAAAATGCTATCGTTAATGCTATCTAAATTCCGATTGCTCAGAAAATAAGTAGGAGCATTGGGCGGAAATTCATCATCAGCTCTATCAATTCCCGTGAAGTTAAATAGATTTCGATTGCCAATTTTAAAGTTGGAATAATAGTGCTCGGTTAAAGCTAAACTGTCGTATCCGGCCTGCTTTCCAATTTGGCGGATGGTAGATTGAACATAACCACTATTATTGGTAGAGCCATTGTAGAAGGTATTCATGGTGATGAAGAGGTCATCCTCCGAAACGGTGATGTGTGGATAGTCGCTCCAGGTGGAATCATTTAGCGGATTGCCATCTACCACATAAATATTGAATCCATCTGCTAAGTCATTAGACTTGGAAAAACCCACAATTATTTTGCTGTTTTCCCAGGTATTGCCGCTGAGGTACAGAACAATAAAGCGATCCGCGGTAGGGTCGTAAAGCGCCCGTGGATCATATTTACTGCCCGGTAAAAAGGTGCTTGGGCGATAAAAACGAAATAGGGTAAGCTCGTAAAGCAAGCTATCCTTTTGGTAATCGTAGGCGCCAATGGTAGAATTTCGAACCCTAAGGATTTGTTGATTGGCACCAATCGCAAAGTCATCATCATTAGGAACGGAGCCACTGTAATTATTTCCAGCAAGGCTATCCATAACTTCCGGACGAGGCGTGTTGGGATTAATAATTACATCATTGGCCACTTTGCCAAAATACTCGGCGCGATCAGCATTCTTAGACCAAATGCGATCTAGCTCCCCGTCAGGGTGATGCATCTCTTGAGCAGTTAGACTAGGAGCAAAAATCTTTTCAATTTCTGCCGGTGTAAATCCCCCAGCAGGATTGATGCTAAAGCTGTGTTTTTGGAAAGTAAATTGGGCTTTTGTGTTAAAGCTTAAAAGCAAGAGCAAACAAAAGATGCCAATTCGACGTAGAGTAAGTATATTCGTCATAAGACTTAGAAATATTTCGCGCAATTCTCGTTAAAGATAAGGTGCAACAAAGTAATTATTTGAAACAAATTTATCGAATCCTCCTAAGGGCCTGTGTTCCTGTTCTTCTAGTTTTCGGCAGTATTAGTGCGGAAGCGCAATTTTACTATGGAATCCGTCAGGACTTTGGTAAAAATAGAGTGCAGTTTAATGACTTTGATTGGGTCTTTTTACGCTTCGAAGGCTTTGATGTTTACTTCTATCGAGGTAATGAAAACTTGGCGGAGAATGTGGCGCGGTTGACCCACAAGAATTTACCCCAAATAGAAAATTACCTGGATGCCCCTCTGGATGAGCGGATTCAGATATTAGTTTTTAATAGTCTCTCTGATCTAAAGCAGAGCAATGTAAATAGCTCCGAGGAAGACGATTACAATACTGGCGGGGTTACCCGCATTAGCGGGCGGAGACTATTTGTTTATTTCGATGGGAATTATGCCAATTTGGAAAAAACCCTAAGAATGGGACTTAGTGAGGTGGTTCTTAGTAATTTAATATACGGCAGCTTCACCCAAAGTGTGACCAACTCCGCACTCTTAAACCTCCCTACTTGGTATATGGAAGGCCTTATTTCCTTTGTTGGCGATGAGTGGAATTCTGATATTGATGTACAAGTAAGAGACGGTTTTTTCAGCAAGAAATACAATCGAATTAATACCTTAACGCAACTGGATGCGCGCTATGCGGGCCATTCCTTTTGGTACTTTGTAAAGGAGACCTATGGCGAAAAAGTAATTCGCAATATTGTTTACATGTCGGTGGTAAACCGAGATATCGAAAGCGGATTTGTGTATATCCTCGGAAAGGATATGGAACAGATGACCAATGATTGGAAGCAGTTCTATAAGGATCGATACAAATTAACTGATGATCGAAAGTTCAAAGATCGATCGGCTCTGATAAAAGGTCGAAAAAATCATGAAATCACCAATGTTGAGATCAGCAAGGATGGTCGCTATTTAGCTTATGTCGATCGCCGCTTTAGTCGTTATAAGGTTTATATCTACGATCGTGAAACTAAAAAGAAAAAGAGGATTTACCAGGGAGGATACCGCATTGCCCAAAACACAGATTATTCCTATCCCCTTATGGCTTGGCATCCCAATGGAGAGATGATTACAATCTTTACCGAAGAAAAGGGGGTGACACAGTTTAGCGTCTATAATTTAGAAAGCAAGGAACTTACCACCAAGCCTTTTTATCGATTCGATAAAATTGTTTCCTTAGAATACTCTCCCGATGGAAAGCAGTTTTTATTTTCGGCGGTTAAGGATGGTCAATCGGACATTTATGTGTACACCATCTTAAATACCAAAATTCGTCCTATAACTAAGGATGTTTACGATGATGTGGAGCCTACCTTCCTTTCCAATGGCAAGCGTATTGCCTGGAGCTCCAACCGACCAATGGACAGTTTGCTGCCCAATGATAGTCGTTTTATTCGCACTACCGATTTAGATTTATTTGCCACCGAAAATCGTGATCTCCGCCAGGATTCTTTAAAAATTTGGCAATTAACCAATACCCCGGGAATTGATGAAAGATCGGCCCAAGAGCTGCAAAATGGCATCTTAAGTTTCACCAGCGACCGCAATGGCATCCGCCGTCAAAATTTAGTAAAGATCGATTCGGGCATTGCCTACGTAGATACCACTACTCATTACGATTACTATTTTTCAGAATACGCGTATAGCTCAAAATTAAGTTCGCTAATTGATGTAGATATGTCGCCGGCAGAAACCTTGCGTTCTGAGATTTATTTACAAGATAAACGCTATCGTCTTTACCTCGAAGAATACCCAGAACCCCGAGATTTTGTGGGCCAGCCCATCCAAGTTGAAAGCCGAAATAATATGGCTAGCGCCCCAGATAGTAGTGCAAATGAAGCAGCGGACCCTGCTCAGCCTGTGCAGGAATATTATGGCGCCATTCCGCGTTCGGCCTTAGAGGTGGATGTTTTAAACTACAAGTTTTACGAGGAGAAGAAGGCTACACCGCAAAGTCCAAAATCTCAAGAAGCCATTAAGCAGGTGCCGCTCTTGCCAAATAGCTTAGCCGCCGCGGATGCAGAAGCCGAAGATGAGTTTGAGAATCCACCCACCCGTAATTATTTCCTTTCCTTTTTTCAAGACAACTTTACGGTTCGCTTTGATAATATGTTCGATAATCCCCAGTATCAGCCTTTCACGGGCTTTGTTAGTGGTGATATATTAAATCAAGGTTTTAATATGAACTTTAAGGTTGGGGTAATGGACCTTATGCACGACTACCGCATCATCGCGGGGCTGCGCACTACCTTTCAACCCCTGCCGGGAACATCACTTACGCCCAATGCCGAGTTTGTAATTGGGGTAGCGGATTTTAAAAACAGATGGGATAAATATTACACCTATACCCGTCGCTCTCAGGTGCAGTTTTTAGCGCTAAATAATTTTAGACGACTCATCAATAATGAGTTTAATTATAAGGTGATATTCCCTTTTAATCCCGTTTCAGGAATTCGATTGTCGGCGGGTTACCGTATTGATGAGAACATTCGCCTGGCCACGGATTTTAATAATCTGGATGAGCCCATTAATTATACCGATTACGCCATCGCGCGAACGGCCTATGTTTACGATAATTCGCGTAAGATCGGCTTAAACCTTTACGCGGGTTTGCGCTACAAGATTTTTGGGGAATACTACCGAAACCTCACTAAATCCGAAAGTGGATTATGGACAACGGGTATTGATGCTCGGCATTACACCATAATTCACCGGAATATGATTTGGGCGAACCGTCTGGCCGCAGGTACCTCTTTTGGCCCGGAAAAATTGATTCATATTTTAGGTGGAGTAGATAATGAATTTTCGCCACGCCTCGATCAATCTACACCTATCGCTACCGAAAATAACTATGTCTTCCAAACCTTGGTAACTAATATGCGTGGCTTTTTTCAGAACACGCGAAATGGCAACAGCTTTGCCGTTTTAAACTCCGAATTGCGTTGGCCCTTTGTGAGCTATTTGGCGAATCGCCCCATTCGCAACGACTTTTTAAACAACCTAATGGTGATTGGTTTTACCGATGTTGGTACCGCCTGGAATGGTCCTGATCCTTGGGACCCAGAAAATGCAATTAATACCCGTACGGTGCCCTTAGGTAGTGGAGGCCAAATCGTTTTAGATTCGCAAAAGAACCCAATTGTAATAGGTACGGGATTTGGCTTGCGCAGTAGATTATTCGGTTATTATGTACGTGCCGATTGGGCCTGGGGAATTGAAGATGGAGTAGTACTCCCAGGCTTGTTCTATGTTTCCTTGTCAACCGATTTTTAAGTCAAGGCCCACTTTGTACCCGCTCTAATTGGCCAGCTGGTATTACAAGAATCTATGGTTTAATGAACTTTAATTTGAGGCCAAGTGCTATTCACTTTATCTCAAGCATCCTCCATTAAAGCTAATCCATCAGCTCCAAAGCTTTTTTTAATAAGACTTTTACGGCCAAGCTTTCGGCTGATGAAATCCTTGTTTAAGTCCCAAGAACGAGCGGGACTATACTCCCTACCATAGAATATAGTTTGCAGATGCAATTTGTTCCAAAGCTTTTTTGGGAAAAGCCTTTTAGCATCCTTTTCCGTTTGTTCAACCGATTTCCCATTGCTGAGGTTCCAGCGGTACATAAGGCGATGAATATGAGTGTCCACTGGAAAAGCAGGATGTCCAAAACCTTGACTCATAACCACCGTTGCTGTTTTATGTCCAACCGCGGGAAGAGCCTCTAAGGCTTCAAAACTGGCCGGTACTTGGCCTTCATGTTCTTCGAGTATAATGCGTGTTAAGCCATAAATCCCTTTCGATTTCATTGGGCTTAATCCGCAGGGCCGAATGATGTCTTTAATTTCCTCCAAACTCAGCTTTTCCATATCCCAAGGGTTATCCGCTTTAGCGAAAAGGAGCGGGGTGATTTTATTCACCCTTTCATCCGTGCACTGGGCCGATAGTAAAACCGCTATCAATAAGGTATAAGGATCTTTATGATCTAGAGGAATGGGCGTCTCGGGATACAGCTCCTCGAGCTTATCTATCACAAACTGTACTTTCTCGGCCTTGGTCATGCGCTGGGAATTTACTAGGCAAGATGCTATTATTTTTTGGCCTATTTAGAAGGATGCAGGTGGGGAAAAAACATAAGGTGAAATAAGCCCTAAATTTTAGTTTACTCTTTCGCTTTCCGACTTTAAGCCACCTTCATTTTCCTTTAGGGCTTTTACCTGATCATTCCCAAAACGATAGGTCAAACCAAATTCAATTTGCCGGCTATCGCGACCTCCTGTACCGTTAATGGCTAGTCCGCCGTATTCCATATCGCCATACCAAGGGGAGGTGAAAAGGATATCATTAAAGTTTACAAAGAGCTTTAATTTATCATTCATTAAGCTTTTGCTGATGGAAGTATTTAAAGCGCCTAAGCTTTTGGTCCGGAAAGTTCCACCCCATACACCGGGCGAACTCCACCAGCCAGATAGCTGCAATTGCCAGTTGTTCCCTAAGCCAAAGCTGCTCTGGGCGTACAAGGAAACCGTAAAGAGCTCAATAGCTTGGAAGCTGATGTCTTGTGGGATATACCAAGTTTGAAAGGCATTAATGCTGATGTAGCTATTCCACCAATCATTATGTTTAAGCGGAGTACCAACACTTAAGTTGATGCTTCGGGTATCGGCCACATTGCGGGTAATTAAAGAGTTGCGTTGAACCCCCACCGTATCGGTAATTTGGGCAAAGAAATCGCGGGTATAGGAGTAAGAAATGGAGGTGCTGGTTGAGTAGCGGTATAAGTGACCAATTCTAAAATTGTCACTTATCTGCGGTACTAAGAAAGGGTTCCCCTGCGAAAAGGAAAGTTCATCTCTTTGGTAGAGGAAAGGGTTTAGGTTCTGATAGTTGGGTCGCTGAATACGTCGGCTATAACTCATGCTCCATTGACTCATGGGGTTTTTCTTGTAAGTCAAGGAAAGGCTGGGAAACCAATTGCCATAATCGCGTACTACCAGGCTATCGCCAGAGGAATCTAAGGTGTAGAGCTGACCACTTGAATTGGTATGCTCGTAGCGCAGTCCGGTTTGGAGGCCCCAATTTTTCCAATCGCGACTGGTTTCGGCATAAGCGGCGGATATGGTTTCGCTATAGTCGAATAAATTACTGCGGTTCGCATCTTGAACGCGACCATTATTGAGGATGAAAAAATCGAAGTCATTGGCGGTACGAACTTCCGACCATTTTACACCAGAGTTTAACTTCCAATCGCCAAGGCTCATGCTGTAGTCGGCTTTGGCACTGTACAAATCAAATTCTCGGCTGGTTTCCATCTGATAATTGTTTTCCGATAGAATAATCGCTTCATCCCCATTGAGGTAGCGATTGGGTTGATCCGTAAAAGATTGGGCTGAAAAGCGACCTTGATCTAGGTCAATACCAAATTGCTTATCATCGCTTTTCCAGCGGTAGTACACATTACTAAAGAGGCTGTAATTGTCATCATCACCTTCCGCAATCGAAAGTAAAACCTCAGTAGGGCTGGCACTACTATCGGGAATAATAGGGGTGCGGCTGGTGCTTAAGCTTTGATTTTGATTAATATCTCCTTTCACCGTAAAACCAAGACTGTGTTTATCGGCCAATCGCCAATCTGCGCCGATTCTAGCATTATAGCCCTCCCGGTCATTAGAGGTAACCGACTCTCTATTAAACTGGGTATTATTTTGGCTGCGGTACAAATCCATGAAGTTGCGCGACTGATTCATGCCATAACCAAAGGCAGCGAGTAAACGCAGGGAGCGGCGATTGTGATAGAGGTTGAGGTTTCCATTATTACGCGGATAGTAACCTTGGGTATAGCGATGCGAAAAGGAGCCTGTTGTTCCTAAACTCTTGTCGCGTTTTAAAACGATGTTTATAATACCAGCATTACCAGCCGCATCATATTGCGATCCGGGTTGGGAAATAATTTCCACCTTTTCTATTTGATCACTTTGCAGATTTTGGAGGTAGGCATTAAGATCATCGCCTTGTAGATTTAAGGGGCGACCATCAACAAATACCTGCACGCCAGAACGCCCTTCGAGAATAAGGTTGTCGTTTTGGTCGACAAATAATCCTGGTGCGGCCCGCAGTAGATCTTGAGCATTCCCACTTCCGGCGCTTAAATTGGCATCGATATTAAAAATTACTTTGCCCGCCTCCATTTGAATTACAGGTTTCTCGGCCTTTACTTTAACTTCATCAAGAAGGTCGGAGGATTCGCGCATTTGAATTTTGCCCAAGTTTAGAGCTTCACCGCTGTAATTGATGTCTCGAATGTATTTCTCTTCGAATCCGAGTAATTGAAGCTTTAGGAAAAATACCCCAGTTTTAGCGGGGCGAAGTTTAAACTGACCATCGCGGTCGCTGGTAGCGCCTTTCACTAAACTGCTATCCGAGGCGCTGTATAGTAAGGCATTAACAAGGGGAATAGAAGCTCCATTGACACTATTTACCTTTCCACTTATCTGGCTGAAGCCAAGATGGGAAAGAAGTAAAAAGAAGAGGATAGTGATTCTTTTCATAGAGAGGTGTAATGATGATGCAAAAAAAGCACAAGTGGGCGCTGATGCGGCCTAAGAAAATCCTAAAAAGGAAAGGCCGCAGCATTTAGTGAATCGGTGGGGCAAAGATAGAATTTCAAAAATGGTCCCCAGTATTTTATTTAGCTATTGATGCCCGCCCAGCACTACTAGTTTTTGTCCTACTTCCGGACTTCCATCTAGCAGGGGCATGGCTTGGCCTATTAAGGCTCTTACTCCGTTGAGGTTTAAAGATTCGTCATGGGAATTTTCATTATCCCAAATTTCCGTTATCCAGACTTCATCAGGAATACGGGCGTCTAGGCTTACTACATATAGCTCGCAACCCGGGGCCCTTTTCATTAATTCTGCCGCTTCTAAAAGGATTTTCGCCAGTGCTTCTCCCTGACCTGCTTTTGCCTTTAGTTTACCATGAAGGCCGTATTTTCTATTTTTCATTCCTGGTTGGTTTTAGATTTCGGTTTTTAGAATACTACTCTAAAAGCGGTTCCCTGTTTTGGGATAATCATGTTTTATTAATCGATAAGCTAGCAGCCCAAGAGGAAGTGGAATTAATCTCCGGTATTGCTTCTCCCTCTCAATTTATAGCTTGGCAATTGGTACTAAAAAGAAAGCCCCGATAAGGTAATCGAGGCTTTAATTTAGGGTCAATTTATTTTTTAAACTCAGTAATTCCTTCCTTCAGCCAATCTACATAGAGTTGGATATCGGGATCATAAGCGGTCCAACCGTTAATGGGTTCCATGCTATTATGGTTTAGTAAGATATACTGTGGCTGAGCATTTCGATTAAAGTGTTTGATTTGGAATTCACTCCACTTGTTTCCTATGCTGCGGATTTTTTTACCCGTTACTTCACTTAAATACTGCTCCTCTGCGGGTAATTCCTCCTTTTGATCAACATACAAAGAAATAAGGACTACATCATTGCGAAGTATATCTAATACTTTAGGGTCGCTCCAGACCTCTTCCTCCATTTTGCGACAATTTACACATCCCCATCCAGTGAAGTCCAAAAGAATAGGTTTGTTGACCTGTTTAGCGTATTCACGACCCGTTTCAAAATCATGAAAACAGTTTAAAAATAAGGGGCAGTGCTCTGGATCGGCCCCATCGGGGACGTCGCTATTTGTGGCAACTTGTCCTCCGGCACCAATTCCTTGTGGCGCTTCGCTATAGAACATGGGGGGAGGGAAGCCAGAAATGAGTTTTAAGGGAGCTCCCCAAATACCGGGTATAAGATAAATCGTGAATGACAGAACAACGACCGATAGCATTAACCTGAAAACTGATATTTTATCACTCGGGCTATCGTGTGGCATTCGGTATTTACCAAGAAGATATAGGGTAAGAAGAATGCCAATTGCAATCCATATAACTAAGAAATATTCTCGTTTTAATAAACCTGCTTGCCAAACTAAATCTGCCGTACTTAAGAACTTAAAGGCAAAGGCTAATTCTACGAAACCTAGGAACACTTTAACTGAATTTAACCATCCACCACTTTTTGGAAGTGAATTCATCCATCCTGGGAATGCTGCGAATAGTGCAAAAGGAAGAGCCAAGGCTAAGCTAAATCCGAACATTCCTACTAATGGTCCTTTAACGCCTCCGCTAAATGCTTCAAATAGGAGGCCCCCTATAATTGGTCCAGTACAGCTAAAAGAAACTAAAGCTAATACAAGGGCCATGAAGAAGATACCCAATAAACCACCTCTCTCAGATGCCCTGTCGGCGCTATTCACCCACTTTGAAGGCAAGGTGATTTCGAAAGCTCCGAAAAAACTTATGGCAAACACCACGAGAATTACAAAGAAGGCCAGGTTTACATAGGGGTTAGTGCTGAATTCATTTAAGGCATCTGGACCGAAAATGGCTGTAATGGACCAGCCAATTACGGTGTAAAGAAAGATGATCATTAAACCATAAATGATCCCATTGGCAATGCCCTTTGATCGAGTTTTACTTTGTTTAGTAAAGAAGCTTACCGTTAATGGAATCATCGGGAATACGCAGGGCGTAAGCAAAGCAGCAAAGCCACCAAGAAAACTTAAAATAAAAATCCCCCATAGTGAGCGGCTGGCCTCCTCATCATCCGAAGCAGTATGCACGCCACCTTCTTTTTTAGTTTGTGATTCATTTTTAGCAGCATCTTCGCTTTTGGTGTCCTCGCTATAATCGAGCTCTAGCGGTTCTCCACCTTTACTTGTTTCAGCAGTTTCTTCGCCTTTGTTAGCCTCGTCTTTTGAACCCTCACTTTTATCATTGCTTATCAAAGCTTCTTGGGCTTGGGCCTTGGTGTCATTTGTGGCCGCTACTTCCGATCCTTTAATTTCAAAAGTATAATCAATGTATTCCGGCGGAAGGCAGGTCTCGGCATTACAAGTTTGATAAGAGAAGGTGCCGGTGATTTCAATATCTTCAGTTGATAAAACCTTTATCTTTTGCTTAACACGAATTGTTCCTTCGTGGGAACAAAGATCTTGCATGTAATACTTATCGTATTCACAATGTGGCTTGGGTTCTTGAGCTTCGCCCAGTAATTTGAATTTATCGGTTTGAACCAGCTCAAAGCGAGAACCCATTATTAAAGATGTGTCTGGCGTTTTGATAGAATAAACGTGCCATTCGGGGTCCATGCTAACCTTTGCGATTAGCTCCATCTCGCCATTGCCGAGCTCCTTCATTTCGAAGTCAACATCAACTGGATCCAAAATTTGGGCAGAAGCAAATAGGAAGCTTAGGCTAAAGAACAGAGTGTATAAAAATCGCATGGGCGCTTTATTTTTTGAGTCGAACAAAGTAAACAGTTTTCGTTGAATTCTTAATGCGGTAACGGTGGTCAATACGGTGACCGATTAGGCCAACGATTTCGCCATCGCTTAAAAGGACCAATTGCTGCTTTTTTTGCGACCGATTCAATTTAATATCGATCCAATAGTCGCTCAGCTTCTTCGTTCCTGACATCCCCAAGGGTTGAAATCGATCTCCTTCTCGATAAGGTCTTAATTTTAAGGGGAATCGCAATAAATCGGCATCAAGGAAAAGGTGATTGGGATTGCCGTCAATTTTAAGGCCCTCCCGTTTCAAGAATTCAAAGGCAATAGGCATGGGTTCCTCAATCTCCGTGGTTTGCGCTCCGATTTCAATGTTAAAATCAAGGGCTTTTTCCACTGGGCGTAATTCATAAAAACCTCCGCCCTGACTTAAGCTATACTGATCATTTTCGGTGAAGCGACCCTTGGCTGAACGCCAGAGCTGATTTACCGCCTCCCAATCCCAGGAGCCCTTAGCTCTTAGCCATTGAAAGAGGACTTGTTGGAAATAGCTTTTGGACGAAATATTGCCATAATGCAACCTTTCGCAGTCTTCTTCCACTTCCAAAACTTCTTGAAGCTTTTCTGAAATTAATGCTTCCAAGGCATCACTTTGCTGTCGGAGCAATTGGGAGCTATCGATTAACTTCCTTTTAAAATCAGCTTGAATTTCTTCCCACATGGGGATGAGGCGATGGCGATAGGCATTTCTTAAGTATCGGGTATCGGCATTGGAAATATCTTCCCGCCACTCTAATTTTTTTGCTTTCGCGAAGGTCTCCAGGTCTTTGCGAAGAATCCCTAGCATAGGGCGTAAGTACTTTTCCCTTTTCTCTCGAATGCCTGCTACTGCTTCCAGGGCACTGCCTCGGGCTAGCTTATACAGCATGGTTTCAATTTGATCATCGCCATGATGCCCGGTTAAAATAGCGCGATACTGATGTTTTGCATCTAAGTCTTCAAAAAACTGATAGCGTAATTCGCGGGCGGCCATTTGGCTTGAGAGTCCGTGCTTTTGCGCGTATTCCAAAGTATCAACCTTTAGGCTATGGAAGCGGAGATTATGCTGCCGGGCCAGGCTTTTACAAAAGGCTTCATCGGCATTGGACTGCGCTCCTCGCAATTGGAAATTTACGTGTGCCAATTGAGGGAGAAAGCCTAAATCGAGTAATAGCCGCAATAAGACGCAGCTGTCTAAACCGCCACTAATAGCAAGCAAAACCTGATCTCGGGAATCAAGATCATGGCGATCGAGGCAATTTTTAAAAGCTTCTAACATAGGGTCTTATTAGCGGATGAGCTTTTCAGCCTTTAAGAGACATTCCTTATATTCAGCTTCCGCATCACAATGTATGGTAATGGCACTGCCCACGGCTACCTGGGCAATTTGTAATTCTTCCTGATACTGAATGCTTCTGATAACCACGTTAAAGTCGAAATCTCCTTCGGGATCAAAGTAACCAATCGATCCGGAATAGATGCCTCGCTTAAAATGCTCGTGCTTATCAATGAGTTCTAGGGCCGATATTTTTGGAGCGCCAGTCATACTTCCCATTGGAAAGGAAAAGCGAATGGCATCTTCGGCGCTGTATTTTTCTGCATTGAGTTCACTGCGCACGGTGCTAATCATGTGATGAACGGCCTTAAAGCTATAGAGGCCAAAAAGCTCTGGCACCGAAACCGAGTTTTTACGGGCAGTGCGCGAGAGGTCATTTCGGACCAAATCTACTATCATCACATTTTCAGCTCGCTCTTTTTCCGATTCGAGTAGATGTGCCTTTTGAGCTTCATCCTTTTCGGGATCAGGATGGCGTGGAGTGGTACCCTTAATCGGTTGGGAGATAAGGCTATTGCCGATTTTCCGCAGGTAGCGTTCGGGGGAAAAGCATAGTAAGTGTTGACTATGATCTCTATAATAGCCTCCAAAAGGTGCTTGGTGCTTTTGCCTTAATGCGCGATACCGGGCAAAGGGTTCCAGCGGGCCGCGGGCTTCAAAGAGGGTGCAGTAGTTTATCTCGTAAATCGATCCATATTGCAATTCCTTTTTTAAGGAGGAAATATCATCGAGGTAATCCTTTAAACTGCTTTGCGCTTGATATTGTAATGGAGGCCTATCTGTTGGCATATCTTGGTGGCAGGCCTGCTGCAGTTCTTCAGCGCTTTTAAAGCTACTCGACTCTAAGAACCATTGCCCTTTTTGACAAAAAACGAGGTTTTTGGGCGCAAAAAACTGCAAATCCGCCCAAGCGAAGGGAGAGCTATTGCTGCTTTCCAAAGGCTCCAATTTGTTTTTTAGGTCGAAAGAAAAGTGGCCTAATAACCAGTCTTGATGTTTGGCTCTAAAGGCCTGCAGTTCTTGCAAAGGATCTGGACCATCTGTTTTTAATACCGCATGTGCATCCCAGGCAATGAGGCGCTCAAATTTGCCATAGGCATCTACATGATGATGGGAATCTAAAATAAGGCAATGCTCACTTTGACGGGCTAGGTTTTCAATGGAATCGATAATCGAGGCCCCATGCTGTAAAGGGAGGCGAAGACGTTTCATCATTCGGCAGAATACTCCTTGAGGTAAACTTTGCGTAACATATTTTGGATGATCCGCAGGTTAATAGGCTTGGTGACATAATCATCCATACCAGTAGCCATAAACTTTTCACGATCTCCCTCCATGGCATTAGCGGTCATGGCAATAATAGCCGGTCGCTCTTTTCCATAGCGTTCAATCACTGCTCCGGTGGCTTCCATACCGTCCATCTCTGGCATTTGAATATCCATAAAAATCAGGTCGTATTCTTGTCGCTCCAGGGCTTCCAATACCTCTAAGCCATTGGCGGCAATATCGGCATCATAGCCCATCTTTTTTAAGGTAAGCACCGCCAGCTTTTGGTTTACGGCATTGTCTTCTGCCAATAGGATACGCAAGGGAAAGTCTTTGCCTAGGTCCGATAAAAGGCGTTCTCCTAGAGCCTCATCTTTAGCCTCGGCAATTTTCGATTTTTGATCTTTAAAAATGCTACCCAGGCAATTCAGTAACTGCGAATGCTTTACCGGCTTAGAGAGGTAGTAATTAAAGAGTTTGTCTTTTTCCTCCGGATCAATATCCAGATAAGCCGAGCTAAGCATCAATATGGGTAAATCGGGCTTATCAACTTTTAGCTTCCTACTGAGGTCGAGGCCATTTAACATCGGCATTTCGTAGTCGGTAATCAGCACTTCAATGTTTTGCTTCATGGCCGTTTCCAAACCAATCCTCGGATCCGATTCAGAAAAGGCTTGCATGCCCCATAAACGCAATTGCTTCAGCAGTACGCGAAGGTTGGTATTGTTGTCATCAATCAACAGCACGCGCCTATTGCGAAGGCTCTGTAGGATTTCATCAATATTATTATCCTGTTGGTTTTCGGCCTGCTTGGCTTTTAGGGTGAAATGGAAGGTAGAGCCTTGTCCTGCTTTACTATCTACCCAAATTTTACCGCTCATTAAGCCCGTGAGTCTTTGCGATATGGCCAAGCCTAATCCCGTTCCGCCATATTTTCTTGTGGTAGAGCTATCCGCCTGACTAAAGGCTTTAAACAACTTTTCTTGTTGTTTCTCGCTCATTCCAATTCCCGTATCCCTAACTGAAAAATGCACCGTGTATTCTTGATTGGCGAAATGCTCCAGCTCCACTTTAATTTCAATTTCCCCCGCTTCGGTGAATTTCACCGCATTGGTAAGAAGGTTAATGAGGATTTGCCGCAAACGGGTAATATCACCAACTATATAATTAGGGATTTTAGGATCAACGCTGTAAATCAGCTCTAAGTTCTTCTCTGCAATTTTATTGGATAACAGTTCAATGCTCTCCTCCACACATTGCTTCACCGAGAAGGGATATTCCTCCAAATCCATATTCCCGGCTTCTATTTTACTGAAGTCGAGAATGTCATTTATAATACTCAAGAGGGTATCACCACTTAAGCGAATGGTATTTACAAAGTCCCTTTGCTCCTCATCCAGATGGGTTTGCAGCAGGAGGGAGGTCATGCCAATAACCCCATTCATAGGGGTTCGGATCTCATGACTCATCGTGGCTAAAAACTCGCTTTTTGCCTTGGCGGCTGATTCGGCCTTGTCTCTAGCGCTAATAATTTCCTTACGCGATTGTTCGGCGGTGATTTCCGCGCCTAGCCAGCGGGCTATTAAGCGCAATAAATCTAAATCGTTCTGCGTAAAAGCCCGAGAAGTTTCCTTGGGACTATTGAAGTTTAAGGTTCCGAAAATCCCCGATTCTGTTTCTATGGGAGCACCAAGGTAGGCCTGAATTGGGAAGTTCTCAATTTCATTGATGAAGTCTGGCGCTGATTGGGCATCGTTAAAACCTACGGCATTGTTGCTGCGGAGTATCATCTCACTCAAGGTTCCTTTCAGCGGCAGCTCTCGGCCAATATCCACGCTTCCATTGGTGCTATGGCCGTAAATGGCCATATAAGTTTGACTAGGGTGATGAAACTTGGTTACTACTCCGGTAGGCAGCTTAAAGCGTTCCGTCCCTAATTCGAGGATTTTCTTCACCTTACCATCGAAATCTAAATTCCGATCGGAAGAAATACTGTAGAGCTTGCGAATGGCTTCTTCATTCCGTTTTAAGCTTTGCTCGGCACGGCGTTTGTCGGTTACATCTAATAATGTCCAAACTACCCCGCGACCAAATTTGTGTCCGCCAAATTCTATTATTCGACGCTGGCCATCCTTACGATAAATGGGGAAGAGAAAGGGCTCAATGCTGCCTTCATTCAAGATGTCGCGGTATTGACTTTGAATGTCGGTGGAATTATCCCGATATACCTTTTCAAAAAACTTTTTGGCGGTGTCAACTTCGGCGGCTTCAAAGCCGATAATCTCCTGAGTGACTTTATTGGCTTTTAAACTATCACCTTGCATTAAGATAGCTCCCACCGGTAAATTGTCGATAACACTCAACAATTCGGTTTCACTAAGCTTTAATTTTTCGCGGGCCTGCTCAATTTCCTTCAAGTAGCTTTTTAGTTCTTCCTGACTCATGGCAAGGGCATTCCTTTGCCTTTGCAATTCGAGACTGTACTCTTTTTCAGATTCCAAAAGTTGGCTCAGCTTTTTACCACTTTCCCTACTGGTCTGAAGGCTTTTCATTCGCGCCGCATACTCCCGTTTATGCTGTTGGAAAATAGGCAGGAAAAAGAGGATAGACAGAAGGATGAAGGTGAAAGCCACCGTTGCGAAAGCAATGTTGTTGAACTTTAATTGCTCATCATCTTTGATTTGGGAATCCTTGGCGAAAAATTCAACCATGTTCTCCAGATAAACCAGCATGTAATCGCTGTCATCCAAAAGCGCCAAGGCATACACTCTCGCTTCTTGGGCCGAAATTTTACCCTGGCAGTATTGATTGAGTTTTTGGGCATTGCCAATAAACCGATCTCGTAAACCTTGATGTCGCTTATGCAAAGAATCCACCGCTAGGCGGGTTTCTAGTTTTACCTTCCAATAAAGGGGACCGTCTTTCAAGGCCGCTTCTTCATCCAAAAAGGTATTTAAGGCACTATTGAGGTCGGTGCAATTTCGCTGTACTTCCGCTACTTGGGTGTATTCCGTTAGGTGGAGTGCTTCTTTGGTAATGCGCTGCGAGAGCATTCGCTGTCGGCCCGTAATATTAATGCGTTGGGCATCATGAGCTTGCTCTTTATGACTGCTTTTCAGAAATAAATAAAGCAAAAAGCTGATAAAGATTATCAGCAAAATGTAACTAATGTAGGCCCATTTTATATTGCGCATTCCCAAGACATAAACAAAGCAGAGCCTAAAATAAGTAAAAAGGGGGGGCAATTAAGCCACCCCCACTGTTTTTATAATAAGAATCTCAATTACACATGAAGCGGACGATTATCGGTAGCGGCCAAAGCTGCTTCTTTTACCGCTTCGGCAAAGGTCGGATGGGCATGACTCATACGGGAAATATCCTCCGCTGAAGCGCGGTACTCCATCGCCACAACCCCCTCTGCTACAAGGTCTGCTGCTCTTGGGCCAATCACATGGAAGCCTAAAATTTCATCAGTTTCTTTATCCGCCAAAATTTTCACTAATCCTTCAATGTCGCCACTCGCTCTGGCTCGACCTAAAGCACGGAATGGAAAAGATCCCGATTTATAGGATGCGCCTTGCTCCTTAAGTTCTTCTTCGGTTTTACCTACGCTAGCCACCTCTGGCCAAGTATAAACAACCCCTGGAATAAGATCGTAATTGATATGTGGTTTTTGACCAGCTAAAAGTTCGGCTACAAACACGCCTTCTTCTTCAGCCTTATGGGCCAACATGGCGCCTTTTATAACATCGCCAATGGCGTAAATATGAGACTTGGCGGTTTGCAGATGATCATTCACCTCAATTTTACCGCGTTCGCCAGCAGATAATCCAGCACCTTCTAGATTTAATCCATCGGTATAAGCGCTGCGCCCCACTGCCACTAAACAGTAATCGGCCTCAAATTTTACCTCTTCATCTTTTTTATTGGTAGCGGTAACAGTTACTTGCTCACCATTGCGACTTACATCGCTCACTTTATGGTTAAAGTGGAATTTCATTCCAAGCTTTTTCAAAGACTTGGTGATTTCCTTACTCATGGCGCCATCAAAAGTTGGAATCGCACGATCCAAGTATTCAATAACTTGTACTTCCGCTCCTAGGCGGGCGTAAACACTACCTAATTCTAGACCAATAATTCCGGCTCCAATTACGAGCATTTTACTTGGAACCTCAGAAAGTTTAAGAGCCTCGGTGCTGCTGATAATGCGTTCTTTATCGAATTTGGCAAAAGGCAGTTCCGTAGGTTTTGAACCAGTAGCGATAATGATATTTTTAGCCTCTATCTTTTGCTCCTCTTTGCCTTTTATGGCGATGGTATGCTCATCTACAAAAGAACCAAGACCTTCAAAAACGGTGATTTTATTTTTGTCCATTAAAAACTGGATACCACCGGTAGTTTGATCTACAACGCCTTGCTTACGTGCAACCATTTGCTCGAAGTTCACCTTTGGCGTATCGATTTCAATACCGTGATCGGCGAAGTTTTTATGGGCATTGTGAAAATGCTCGCTGCTATCTAATAAAGCTTTGGAAGGAATACAACCTACGTTTAAGCAAGTGCCGCCAAGGGTAGCGTATTTCTCAATAATGGCCGTTTTCATACCTAATTGAGCACAGCGAATGGCGGCAACATAGCCCCCAGGACCCGAGCCAATTATGGCTACGTCGAATTTATCCATGGATTTTAAGCTTAGATTTTATGATGCCCCAAAATTAGCGAATCATTAGTTTCTAGCTATGGGCAGGAGCTACTTATTGCCTCACACTATAAAGGAATAGAAAAGCCTCATTTAAAATAAGATAGACCCAAGGATTAGCCATAATAGCCATCTGCTCAACTTAGGATGCCAATTTGCTTTGGGATTAAAGGCAATTGTATGTTAAGGAATTCTACCAAAGTTTAACTTTGTCGACATGGTAAGTAAAGAGCAATTGCAAACTTTAAAGCTTCAATTGGAAGACCTGCATAAGTATTTGCAAATTGAAGAAAAACGGATTCAGATCATTAACCAAGAAGAGAAAACGGCGGTAGCTAGTTTTTGGGAAGATCAGAAGGAAGCACAAAAAGTGATGAAGCGGATTCGCGGTCTAAAATTTTGGACCGAATCCTATGATGAGCTGGCAACGGCGGTAGAGGAAGTAGCATTGGGCCTAGAATTCTACGAATTAGGAGAATTGGATGAAGCCGAACTAGATACCATGTATGCTAAGGCGGTTAAGGTCTTGGAGGATCTGGAGTTTAGAAATATGCTTTCGGGAGAAGAGGATCAGTTAAGTGCCGTTTTGCAAATAACCGCCGGTGCCGGTGGAACGGAATCTTGCGATTGGGCATCCATGCTTATGCGTATGTACATCCGCTATGGCGAGCGTCAGAATTTCAAAATTAGAGAGCTCAATTATCAGGATGGCGATGTGGCCGGAATTAAAACCGTAACCCTCGAGTTTGAAGGCGACTTCGCCTTTGGCTACCTCAAAGGGGAAAACGGAGTACATCGTTTGGTGCGAATTTCGCCCTTTGATAGCAATGCTAAACGGCATACTAGTTTCGCTTCTGTATATGTATTTCCCCTGGTGGACGATTCAATAGAAATTGAGGTAAACCCTTCTGATATCGAATGGGATACTTTCCGTTCTGGTGGAGCAGGTGGACAGAATGTGAACAAAGTAGAAACCGGGGTTCGCTTAAAGCACGGACCATCGGGAATTATCATTGAGAATACCGAGAGTCGATCTCAACTTCAGAATAAAGATAAAGCGATGCAGCTTTTAAAGTCGCAGCTTTTTGAAATTGAGCTAGAGGCCAAAAATGCCAAGCGGGCCGAGATTGAAGCCGGGAAAAAGAAAATTGAATGGGGTAGTCAAATCCGCAACTACGTTTTACATCCCTACAAGCTCATTAAGGATGTGCGAACGGCGGAAGAAACCTCCAATGTAGATCAGGTTTTAGATGGCGATTTAGACGCTTTCATAAAATCCTATTTAATGAGCAAGGGCCAGGGTGCAGATTCTGAAGAAGTTCCATCGTAAAATAGAGGATATCAATAGCTGCCTCAAGCGATAGCCGGAATCCGGAAAAAGCTTCTTAATTTGCTGGAAATTATCGTTTTTGAGAACGCTGCTACTTTCCCTTTTAATGGTTTTTGGTCTTTCGGCGCAGGAAGTGGGCTTCGTGCCCAATGCAGGCCAATGGGAAGGAGAGTTCGACTTTCGCCTTCGCGACCCCCAAGGCTATGTTTACCTAAAAGCGGAAGAGCAGAAGGTGGCCTTAATCCAAAAACGTTCGGTTCACGATCAGCATCACCACCATCATCAGCATCCCTGGAAGGCGCACGTTTACACGATAAAGTGGTTGGGCGCTAATCCCGAAGCTCAGATTTCAAGTCGTAAAGCCAGTCAATCCCCGAAGCTTAATTATTTATTGGGAAGTGATCCCAGCAAATGGGCCAGTGGCTTAGATCAGTACCAAGAAATTACCTACCATAATATTTACCCCAATATCGATTTGCGCTATTACCTAAGCACAGCAGGGGTATGCGCCTTCGATTTTATCGTGCACCCTGGTGGCGACCCCAAGCACATAAACTGGGAGATTGAAGGGATAGAGGAGCATGGATTAATGGACGAGAACCTGGTTTTAATCACCTCGGTAGGATCGGCCATTTACAGCGCACCCAAAAGTTTTCAGGATGGTGAGGAAGTAGCTTCTTCCTTCCAAAAAATATCGGATGGGCGCTATGGCTTCAATATTCCTCAATTTGATGAGAAACAAGATTTAGTAATTGATCCCATCCTGGTGTTTAGCACCTACAGCGCTTCTACCGATGATAATTTTGGTTTTTCCGCGACCTATGCGGAAGATGGTTCGGCCTACGGTGCAGGAATCGTTTACGGCTATAATGTTTTACATCGCGCCTATCCAACCACCAATGGTGCCTTGCAAGATTCTTCCCAAGGTGGGCGGGTAGATATCGGAATTAGTAAGTATTCGGCAGATGGCAGCAGTCAGATTTACGCGACCTATTTAGGCGGTATAAACAATGAGCTGCCTTTTAGTTTACTGGAAGGACCCAATAAAAGCTTGATTGTTTTAGGAGCAACTGGCTCACAAAACTTCCCGATGAACCCTTCGGGCTATGATACCAGTTTCACCAAAGGTTCCTCCGATTTATTTACCATTGGAGGTACGATTGCCATGCCTAATTCCTCGGATATTTTTGTCTGCATCTTAGATAGTACCGGCGGTAATCTGCTGGGCTCTACCTTTTTTGGTGATAGCGCTAGCGATGGTAATAATCAGGCTTTGCGCTATAATTATGGTGATCCGGCCCGGGGCGATATTACCCTCGACAATCAAGGCAATATCATCATAAGCTCTTACACCTATTCCGATAATCTACCTACCGGCTCGGCCTCGGATAGTCAGTATAGAGGCAATCAAGATGGATTGGTTGTTTCTTTCAGTTCCGATTTACAGCAATTAAACTGGGCCAGCTATATCGGTGGAGAAGATCATGATGCGACCATTTCGGTACGCTATACCCCACAAAATAGATTGTATGTTACCGGTATCACCCGCAGTGATAGCCTTAGTTACGATACCACCAATGTTTATCAAGGCTCGAAATTAGATTTAGATGATGCTTTTCTAGCGGAGCTAAATCCCAATAATGGTAGTATTATAAAATGGACTTATACCGGAACGGCGGCCAATGATCGCGCTTTTTTCATCGACTATACCCCGCAGGGGAATTTGGTTGTTTTCGGGCAAACCAATGGTCTTTGGCCTTCCATTGGCGATAGTGTTTGGGGTGTAGCCAATAGCTCCATGTTCCTGCAAGAGTTTAGCCCCGACCTTTCACAGGTACTTCGGTCCACTGTTTTTGGCGATGGCGATCGCAGCGAAACCGATATTAGTCCAACCGCCTTGATGGTCTCCGATTGTGGTGATATTTTCATTTCCGGTTGGGGAGCATCTTATACCCGATTTATGGGCGACGCAGGAGGTATGCCCGTAACGCCCAATGCCTATCGCGATAGTTCCGATTTTGGCGATTTTTATTTTATGCGCCTGTCTTCAACTTGGCAGAAATTGGAATATGCGACCTTCTTTGGTCAGTATGGTCTAAGTGCCGATCATGTGGACGGCGGCAGTTCTAGATTCCGAAAAGATGGCAGTATTTTCCAAGCAGTTTGTGCTTGCTCGGATTTATTTCCAACCAGCGCCACAGCCTTTGCCGACTCGAATGGGAGTGGAAACTGCAATATGCTTGTTTTTCGCTTTGATATGCAAGCGGATTCCATTTACAGCGACGTGTCGGTGGCGCCAGGATTCTCGGATAGTACCTGTTTGCCGGCGGAATTGAAGTTCTCCGATTTTAGCTTTAACGCGGATCTTACCCTGGTACAATTACCCGATGGTAGCATCGATACTCTGGGCAATCAAAGTTTTACCGTGAGCGATAGTGGCTTTAGTACATTTCGGTTTTTCGCCCTCGACACCAATTGCAATTTGATTGATAGCAATGATGTACTGGTCTATGGCTACAATAAACCCCTGTCGGCGGCTTTTAGTTTTGACTATGATAGTTGCAATGGCACGGGTCAGGTACAATTTTTAAATGCTAGCGCCGGAGCAAGTGCTTTCCGATGGGATTTCGGCGATGGGAATGCCAGTAGCGCCATGGAGCCCGCCCATAATTATTTGCCAGGAAACTACACGGTAAGGCTGGTGGTTACGGATACCGTCTGCAATTTTAATGATACCCTAGAACAGAATTTGAGGATAAGCTTTAGATCGGGGCAAACGGGCTTATTTATCGAAAGTGATGCCTGCGATCCGGAACGGCAACTCTCAGCCCAAGCGGATTTATCCAAGATAGATGAATATGATTTTCAGCTTTTTGAATGGTATATAGATGATCAGCTGGTGGGAACAGGAGATAGCCTGAATTATAATTTTAGATCCGGTGGTTATCACGATTTGAAACTGCGCTATATCGATACTATATGCGGAAGGCAGATTGATGAGGAAGAAGAGTTGTTTTTCTATGATGAAGATTTTGAATTAAACTTTCCCAATATCTTCACGCCTAATGGCGATGGCCTAAACGATGAGTTTAATATGCTAAACCGTGAAGAGCTGGCACCATTTTTAGCGCAGGCGAATATTGAAATTTACAATCGCAAGGGCGTTCGAATTTTTGCTGGTGACCTATTGAAGGAATCCTGGGATGGCACCAATGAAGGCACCGAACTTTCGCCCGCGGTTTACTTTTATGTTTTCAAATATCAAGATATTTGCGGCCAAGTACAGGATTCTAAAGGCTTCCTGCACCTTCAACGTTAAGTAAATTTTACATGAGATATTTCCATAATCCCCGCTGCTCTAAAAGTCGTGAGGGACTCGCTTATTTAGAAGAAAAGGGTCTAAAACCAGAATTGGTGCTTTATATGAAAGAACCCTTAAGCCCCTCGGACTTAGAAACGATTATTGATGCTTTGGATATTGATGCCCTGGAGCTTATCCGCAAAAATGAATCGATTTGGAAGGAGGAATTTGCGGATAAGGAATTGGAAGAAGATGAGCTCATCTTAAGCATGATCGAATACCCGCAATTAATGGAAAGGCCGATTTTGCTAAATGGTGATAAAGCCGCCATTGGCCGTCCCAAGGAAAATTTCGACGCGATTATTTAAAGTCTTTTTCCAGCCCGTAAATTTTAGAATTCCCTTCTATCCATCGAATGCGAAGGCGGCCCGAATGTGCCCGAGCTTCCGCACCTTGGTCTAAAAGGATATTCCAATGATGGTCTTCATCTTTAAGATCTGAAATGGGGCGACTGAAATAATTGCTTCCATTATTTAAGGGATAAGCAAACCAGCCTTTTTGCACTTCCCCCTCCATCAGTTGAAAAATTAAATGTCCGCCCTCGCCCTTTAATTCTTGCAGATCCACTACCACACTGGCTGCAGCATTATTAAAGAAATAAGGCTTAGTCTCGATTTGGGCCAGGCGCTGGTATTGCTTTGCCTCGGTTTTAAAGGAGGTGGAATCCAATATCTGGTGAACTTCTAAAGGGTTTTTGGCTTGAGACCTATCCCTGCTGAAATGGTAAAGGCTGAAGCCGAAATGGTATTCGATTTTTTTGGGGACGTAAGCTTTATCTAAGAGCTGCAAAGGCCAGTAGGCCGGACTGGCATGGTCACATAGGAGCAGAAATTCATCAGCCGAAAGGCAAGGGCTGAGATCCTTTTCTAAAAAAGTACCGCTGGGAATTCCCGAGTCTATTTTTTGATAGTAGTCCCATTTTTCATCGCTCCAATGGTAATATACAGGCAGCTCCTTTTCTTGCTCAGCTAAATAGGCTTCCGCTACTTTGGGTGGACTAAGCTGAGCTTTTTGGAAATACTCACGATCGTAAATGGCGAAGCTCATGAAAAATAGTAAAACTAATAACCAGCGCTTATAGCCGTGACCAAGTTCTAAAGGGGCGATAAAAAGAAAGGGACTCAAGAAAATTAAACTGGAATAGCGCAATAGGGGATCGCGGAAAATGGAATAAGCAAAGGCAATAAGGAAACAAGCTAGGAACCAGATCCAGCTTTCTGGAAACTTTTTACTTTGATTCTTATTGGTGAGGCTTATTAAAATTAAGCCCAATCCTAGCCCGAGGCAGATCGCTTGGTAATTAAATAGATAGCTGAAAAAGCGCCCTATCCAAAGGGCATCTGGTGCGGCAAGCCATTGCCCCACTCCCCCTAATTGCAATTGGTCCCAAAAAACAGCCCAATGAGGCGCGAAACTGGCCATCACCCCAAAGCCTACTAAAAGCCAAGGTTTGGGATTTTTCCAACTGCGTACCAAGGCGCTAATACCCATAAGTAAAACCGAGAGCAAGGCTAAATAATGGCTGTAGGCAGCTAGGCTTGCGCCGATGGCAAAGAGGACCAAATAGCGATTTTCTTTACGATGAAAAAACCAGGAGACATAAGCGTATCCCGCCAAGGCCACGAAAAAAGCGCCAAAAGCATAGGGCCGAGCGACTTGATGATAGTAGAGAAAAAAGGTGCTTAAACTGAGGATAAGGGCGGTGATGGTTCCGGCTTTTTTCCGCTGTAGTTTTAAGCTAGTGGCATAAATTAAAACAATGGAGCCCAGGCCCAAAAGCACCGAGGGAATTTTAATATAAAAGGGACTGTAATTTACCAAGGGCGCCCAATAGTAGAGGAAAACCTGCACCAATGCCGGGTGGCCATCAATACGCACCGCTTTATTGATAAGCTCCGGGAAGCTATTAAATTGGGTGCGGATTAAGGCGCTTAGCTCATCATGGGAAAAATGCAAATTAGCCAGATTCCAAAAGCGCAGCGTTCCCGCTAAAAGCAGAATAAGTAAAAAGACCCCGTGGCTTTTTAAATGCTTTATTATTTCTCGATTCCCGCCTGCCAAAATAAAAAGCTGTATTCCATTGCCGTTTCTTTTAAGGCTTCAAAACGCCCACTGGCCCCTCCGTGGCCGGTGCTCATATTGCAATACATTAATATAACATTCGATCCTTGATGATAATCGCGCAGTTTAGCGCACCATTTAGCCGGCTCCCAATATTGCACTTGAGAATCGTGTAATCCGGTTGTAATAAGCAAATTGGGATAAGCCTGATCGCTTACATTATCATAAGGCGAATAGGATTTTATATAATGGTAGTACTCTTCATTTTTTGGATTTCCCCATTCATCAAATTCGCCGGTGGTTAAGGGGATGCTTTCATCGAGCATGGTAGTGACCACATCTACAAAAGGTACTGCGGCAATAACTGCTTTAAAAAGCGCTGGCTTCCAATTTATAACCGTTCCCATTAGCAATCCTCCGGCGCTGCCGCCCATGGCAAACAGACGATCTTCCTTAGTAAGGCCGTCTTTTACAAGACCTTCGGCAACGCAAATGAAATCGCTAAAGGTGTTTTTCTTGTGGAGCATCTTGCCGTCTTCATACCATTCTCTACCCAAGTATTGGCTACCACGTATATGAGCAATGGCGAAGGTAAAACCTCGATCGAGCAAGCTAAGACGGTTGGAGGAAAAGCTCGGTTCTATAGTATGGCCATAAGAGCCATAGCCATAGAGCAGGAGTTTTTGCGGACCTTCCGACTGGCGATCAGGGCGCCAAACTAGGCTTACCGGAACTTTCTTGCCATCCGCCGCTTCATACCATCGCCTTTCCTCACGGTAATTATTTGCATTGAAGTCACCCAGTACTTCCTGTTCCTTTAAAAGCTTTTTACTGCGGTCGCCCATATCGTATTCAATCACCGAAAAGGGCTGCACTAAGCTGGCGTAGCCATAACGCAGTTTGTCGCTCTCGAAGCTTGGATTTAGACCAATGCCTGCGGTATAAGTCTCGCTATCAAATTCAATATAGTGATCGTCCTCGCCCTGCCAAGTCTTTATTCTTAAGCGCGTTAATCCTTTCTCCCGTTCTTCTAATACCAAATATTTTTCAAAAATGGCAATGCCCTCTAAATACACTTCCTTGCGATGGGGGATGAGGTCCTCCCAATTTTCTTTTAGGCCCTTATCCAGCTCGGTTCGCATCAACTTAAAGTTGGCCGCATTTTGAAAGTTGGTGCGGATATACCAATGTTCACCATAGTGGGCGATGGAATATTCCAAATCTCTTTCTCGTGGCTGCACCAATCTAAATTCGCCTTCCGGCTGATCTGCGGGCAAGTAGCGGTATTCGTTAGAAACGGTGCTATGCGAGCCAATAATTAAATACTTCTCACTCTTACTTCGGTAAACCGAGCAAATAAAAGTGGGGTCTAGTTCTTCGTAGACCAAGACATCATCTTGGACGGGGCTGCCGATTTTATGCCTAAAAATCTTGTTGGGCCTGAGGGTTTCATCTTTTTGGGTGTAAAAAATATAAGCGCCATCACTACTCCAAGAAGCGGAGCCAGTTGAGTTAGCCAATTCATAATTGAGCTCCTCACCGCTGCTTAAATTTCGGAATCTAATTTTAAAAATACGCCTACTTTGTTCATCATAGCTGTAGGCTAGCCAATTGCGATCGGGACTAAGGCTTAGGCCTCCAACCTGATAATAATCTTTGCCGCTGGCTTCCACATTGGCATCCAGCATTATTTCCTCCTTGGCCTCCATGCTCTCCGCCTTGCGGCAATAAATGGGGTAGTCCTTAGCTTGATCATAGCGGAGGTAATACCAGTAACCATTTTTAAAATAGGGCACGGAGCTGTCATCCTCTTTAATTCGACCTTTGAGCTCCAAAAATAATTTTTCCTCCAGCGGTTTTAGGCTTTGCATTTCCTCCTCTCGGTAGGCATTTTCGGCTTCCAGGTAACTGATGGTTTCCGGAGCCTCCCGATCATTTAGCCAGTAATAGGGGTCGAGCCTAAGATCGCCGTGGATTTTGAGTTCTTCATTTTTTTTAGGGGCAGAAGGGCCTTTAGACATGAGAATAGATTTGCTGCTAAGTTCCTAATTTTTCTTGGCGAGGGATTAGACCAAGGCCTATCATTATTACTTATCTTGCACGCTCACCAAATTACCCCTAGATGGCTCATAAAGGCATGCTTCGTGACGGAGCTTTAAATGATAAAGTAATCGTTGTAACCGGAGGCGGTACTGGCCTTGGAAGAGCCATGGGCGAGTATTTTCTTGAGCTTGGAGCCAAGCTGGCCATTTGCGGTCGCAGAACTGAAGTGCTTGAAAAAGCCGCCGCTGAAATGATGGCGGCCAAAGGTTCGGAAGTATTTACCCATTCTTGTGATGTTCGTAATTACGAGGAAGTGGAAGCTTTTCGCGATGCGGTATTGGCCCATTACGGAAAAGTGGATGTGCTATTGAATAATGCCGCTGGTAATTTCATTAGTCCAACCGAGCGCCTTTCTCCTGGGGCTTTCGATGCCGTGATTGACATTGTACTGAAAGGAACCAAGAATTGCACCTTGGCCTTTGGAAAGAATTGGATTAAAGCGGAGGAACGCGATAAAGTGGTGCTAAATATTACCACTACCTATGCCAGCACTGGTTCGGCCTTTGTTGTTCCTTCGGCTATGGCTAAGGCGGGTGTTTCGGCCATGACCCGCTCTTTGGCGGTTGAATGGGCACGCTATGGTATTCGCTTTAATGCGATTGCACCGGGACCATTCCCAACCGAAGGAGCTTGGAGCAGATTATTGCCCGGCGATATTCCCGATATGCTGAAAATCGAAAATCAGGTTCCACTTAAAAGAGCGGGCGACAAGCAAGAATTGGCCAATTTAGCGGCCTTCCTGGTGAGTGATTATGCAGCCTATATGAATGGAGAGATTGTTACCATCGATGGTGGCGAATGGTTATTAGGCGCAGGAGAATTAAACTTTTTAGAAGCGGTTCCGGATGAAATGTGGGATTGGATTGGTGAAGCGACACGTAAAGGCAAGTAGCATAATCCTTATCGGATTGCTATTAGGTGCCTGTAAAACAGGGGTAAAAGAACCCGAAGTATTCGATTGGCAAGGCCATCGTGGTGCAAGAGGTGAGGCGCCCGAAAACACCCTTCCCGCTATGCTAAGGGCCTTGCAAGAAGGAGTTAAAACCCTAGAGATGGATGTTGTGCTCAGCGCCGATTCCATTGTTTTACTTTCCCATGAACCTTGGTTTAATCCGGATATATGTTTGGATTTTAAGGGCCAAGAGTGGCAGGATTCAGCCGACCCGAATATTTTTCATTACCCTTATTCCGAAATAGCTAAATGCGATTGTGGCAGCAAGCCTTACCCACGTTTTCCCGCTCAGGAGCATTATTTTGCCGAGAAACCAAAATTGATTGATGTAATATCGGAAGTGGAGGAAGCCAGCATGCTTTTAAATGGTGGCGAACCGCATTATAATATTGAGATTAAATCTAAGCCCGCTTGGGATTCCATCTATTACCCAAGTTTAGAGGCTTATTGCGAATTGGTGATGCAAGACTTGTCTAAGGCCAGCTTGGGTGAGCGATTAACAATCCAAAGTTTTGATGCTCGAACCTTGCAATACCTTCATCAAAACTACCCTCAAATTAAGCTTTCCTTTTTGTCGGAAAATGCTAACATCCCACCAGCGGAGCAAATTAGCGCGCTCGGTTTTGTTCCTGATGTGTATAGTTGCGATTATACGATCTTGAGCAAGGCAGATCTCAAGCAATTGCAAGCCAGTGGCATAAAGGTAATTCCGTGGACGGTGAATGAGATCGCCGATGCCGAGCGCCTAAGGGCTTGGGGCGTTGATGGCATTATAAGCGATTATCCTGCCCGTATGCTTTCCGCGATAGGGCGTTTTTAAAGATTCTTCAGCTTTTCTTGAAATTCCTTAGCCCGATGATGATCGCCAATGCGGCTACAGATGGTGCTCATGAGCTGGTAAACTTCTGCCGCCTTTTTGGGATTAAAATGCTTGGATAGCCATAATATTAATAAGGACTCCGCCGCCTTTAGGGTGGTGTTATCCAAATGCTTACTAAGTAAGGAAGCTTGATGAAGGATGGCTTTTTCCTGGGTTTCGGCATCCGCCTCTCGATAGTGCTGGTAGAACTGCTGATGTTCCTCATCACCCCAGTTTTTAAATGAATACCAATCTTCCATATTATCTCCGAATTCGTTCCAGACCGTCTTTTGCTGGTTTATGGATGGGTAAGAGGGCTAAGGTTTTACGATATTCCTTTTCTGCTTTTTGCACATCACCCAGCATTTCATAGGCATAACCACGACCATAATGCGCCTTGTAATTATTATCGGGTTTAGCCTTTAAGCTGGCCGAATAGTATTTTAAGGCTTCTTTATAATCGGGAACCATAACAGTAAAGATGTAGCCCAAATTATAGTAAGCATCTGACTGATTAGGATCAATAATGGTCGCTTGGGTATAGGCCTCAATGGCGCGATTAATTTCATCAATATCCATATAGTGCACCCCTAATTTATACCAAGCCTCGGCATTTTTAGGTTCAATGTCTATAATCCGTTGATAGTAGTATTTAGCCAGGGTATCCTTACGGGAAGCCAAGGTTACAGCCATCAGGTCCAGAGCTTCCACGTATTTGGGTTCCACTTCGGTGGCTTTTTGGAAATACTGCAGGGCCAGAGTGGTGTCCCTTTTTGCATCGCGAACCACTATACCTTTAAAGAGGTAGGCCGGGGCGTAGTATTCATCAATTTCAATGAGTTCATTGAGGTATTTTAAAGCCGGCTCATAGTTTTGAATACTAGCATGAAGCTTAGCCAAATTGATGCGGCAATCGATGGCTTCGGGATCGGCAAGGGCGCAATTGGTCCAGGCATTGCGGGCTTCACGACTTTGGTTACGCAGCATTTTTAATTCACCCAAATGCAATAACATCGGTGCATGCATGCTGTCGATCGCCGCTACTCTTTGGAAATCTAAAAGGGCTCCATTGGGATCATTAAAACGTAGGCGCAGACTACCCCTTAAGGTGAGGGCTTCAATATTATTGGGTTCGGTTGCAATTACGGCATCTAAACTATCACCTTGACTTTTAGGGCTAGTGGGCCTGCTAATTTGCTCGGCGGCGGTGGTATCGCTGCTAGTGCCATTGTTTGTCGTTTCCGTGGCCGGATCTTGACAAGCACCTAAAATTAGGATGCTGCTAAAAAAGAGGGTTTTGAGAATTCTCATATTACGAAAGTACTATGCCTCGATGAAATTAGGGAAACAAAAAAGCTCATCCTCTAAAGGACGAGCTAAATTTAAAAAGGTGGCCTGTTTATTTAGCGGCGATGCTCGCTTTTATTTTGGTTTCAATTTCTTCCGCCAATTCGCTATTGTCTTCTAGGAGTTGACGCACGGCATCTCGTCCCTGACCTAATTTGGTGTCGCCGTAGCTGAACCAGCTGCCTGATTTTTTCACAATTTCGTGATCTACACCTAAGTCGATGATTTCCCCAACTTTAGAAATTCCCTTTCCATAAAGGATATCGAATTCCGCTTGTTTAAAAGGAGGAGCAACTTTGTTTTTCACCACTTTCACCCGGGCACGGTTTCCGGTAACGCCTTCCGAATCTTTAATTTGGGAGATACGGCGAATGTCGATACGCACCGAGGAGTAAAACTTTAGGGCATTACCACCGGTGGTGGTTTCTGGATTTCCAAACATCACCCCGATTTTCTCACGAAGCTGATTAATGAAAACGCAGCAGCAATTTGTTTTGCTAATGGTTCCGGTAAGCTTACGGAGGGCTTGGGACATTAAACGTGCTTGAAGGCCCATTTTGCTGTCACCCATCTCACCTTCAATCTCGCTTTTTGGTGTAAGAGCCGCCACCGAGTCGATGATAATTAAATCAATGGCGCCGGAGCGAATAAGGTTATCGGCAATTTCCAAGGCTTGCTCGCCATTGTCTGGTTGAGAGATGATGAGGTCTTCGGTATTAATACCAAGGTTTTCCGCATAAATTCTATCAAAGGCATGTTCCGCATCAATAAAGGCTGCTATGCCTCCCTGCTTTTGCACTTCGGCAATGGCGTGCAGGGTAAGGGTGGTTTTACCCGAGCTCTCTGGCCCGTAAATTTCTACCACTCTGCCGCGTGGATAACCGGATACGCCTAAGGCCAAATCGATTCCTAAGGAACCAGATGGGATAACGGCAATCTCTTCTATGGCCGAATCTCCCATGCGCATTACCGCGCCTTTTCCGTAGGTTTTGTCCAGCTTATCTAAGGTTAGCTTTAAAGCTTTCAGCTTTGCGCTTTTATCGTCACTCATGAAATTGATGTTTTTCTTTGCTGAGCAAATATAGGGTGCTAGAGGCAGTGCTCGAACATAAATAAGGCTCACTTCTTCACAGAAATGAGCCTTATCATTTTTAAAACGTTTTAGCGCTAAGTTCTTAGTCTCTTAGCTCTACGGTTTTGCCGCTTTTTGCTTCTAACATATTACGTAAGTGAGCGATTTCCGCTTCAGAACGATTTTGTAGTTCGCGCTGAAAGGAGCTTGATAAATCTTCTAATTCATCCGCGGTAAAATGCGAAAAGAATTGAGCTGCAAAAGCATTTTTTAATCCGCGCTCCCCGCGCACGGCAATTTGATCTTTTAAATACTGCGCTACTTGCTTTGGCGTGTGCGCTGACTTTGGTACTCTAGACATAAATAAGAGTTTAAAAATGTTTAAATAATCCTTCCTGAAAATTGAAATGCAAATCTAAATAATTTTGAATTCATAAAAATAAACCTCCATTAAATTGAGGCTGTTTGCCCGAGCTTTAGGTCTAAACTGGTCGATTAATGTTTTAAAGCACTAAAAAATAGTCTAAGCATGTTAATTAAAACTTATACCAGTGCGGTTATTGGCGTAAATGCAACCACGGTTACAGTAGAAACCCATACCGACCAGGGCATAAATTTCTTTCTGGTTGGCCTGCCAGATTCTACAATTAAGGAGAGCCAACACCGCATAGTAGCTGCCTTAAAGAACAATGATTTAAAGTGGCCGGGCATTCAGATTACCGTAAACTTAGCACCGGCCAATATTCGCAAGGAAGGTTCTGCTTATGATTTACCGATCGCCTTAGGGGTTTTAGCCGCTTCCAAGCAAATGGAATTTCATGATTTAGAAGACTATTTAATTTTGGGGGAGCTTTCTTTAGATGGCGGCTTGGTGCCCATTACTGGTGTTTTGTCCTCGGTGTTGCAGGCCCAGCGCGAAGGTTTTAAGGCGGTGCTCCTACCGGTGGCCAATGCACGCGAAGCAGCGATGGTGGAGGGTATTTCCGTTTATGGTGCCCCAACTATACGGGAGGCGGTAGATCACTTAAGTGGAGAGCAGCTAATAGCAAAAACGGAGGTAGATGTAAGTGCGCAATTGCGGGATCAGTCTAAACATTTGTTTTTCGACTTTTCCGAGGTGCGCGGACAGGGGAATGTGAAAAGAGCCTTGGAAATCGCCGCGGCTGGTGGTCATAATGTAATTCTCATCGGGCCACCGGGAGCGGGAAAAACCATGTTGGCCAAACGCATGTCGGGCATTTTGCCACCGATGTCTTTAGAAGAGGCCTTAGAGACCACTAAAATTCACTCCGTGGCTGGTAGACTAGAGGCGAATCAAAGCCTAGTCACCCAGCGTCCATTCCGCAGTCCCCATCACTCTATTTCCGATGTGGCCCTGGTTGGTGGTGGCGGCTATCCACAACCGGGAGAAATCAGTTTGGCCCATAATGGTATTTTGTTTTTAGATGAACTGCCCGAATTTAAGCGCACCGTATTAGAGGTAATGCGGCAGCCGATGGAAGACCGAAAGGTGACCATCAGCAGGGCTCGGATCAGTGTTGATTTCCCTTCCTCATTTATGCTAGTGGCCTCCATGAATCCCTGTCCCTGTGGTTATTTCAATCACCCCGAAAAGGAATGTGTTTGCTCCCCTAATTTGGTGCAGAATTACCTGAGTAAAATATCCGGTCCATTGCTAGATCGCATCGATTTGCATGTAGAGGTGACCCCGGTGCCCTTTGAGGAAATATCCTCCACCGCCGCTGCGGAAAGCAGTCTTAAAATTAGGGAGCGGGTTTTAGGAGCTCGAGCAAAGCAAGATCAGCGCTTTAAAGTGGAGTCGGGAATTTACAGCAATGCCCAAATGCACAGCAAGCAATTGCGGAAAGTGTGCAAGCTAGACGCCCCCAGTATGGAATTGCTAAAGTTGGCCATCGAAAAATTAAACCTCAGTGGCCGGGCTTATGATCGTATTTTGAAGGTAGCGCGCACCATTGCCGATTTGGAAGCTTCGGAGGATATAGAAGCAAAACACGTGGCAGAGGCCGTTCAATATCGCAGTCTAGATCGGGAAGCTTGGTTTGGCACTTGATTTAGGGCGAACTGTAAGTCCCCCATTATTCCAATTGGTCTAAACTACCGATTTTAGGCAATTAGTCTTTGTTTAAATTCTCTTGAAGGCATGTCTCCAAGAGATGAATATGGATGGTTTTGAAATTTGAAAATAAGAAGCATGGCGGATACAGATTTAGTACCTCAAGAAACGATTTTAAGGAAGATATATGTGGTTCGTGATCAGCGAGTAATGTTGGATCGAGACTTGGCAGAATTATATGGTGTAAAAGCGATAAGACTCAGGGAGCAAGTGAAAAGAAATGCTGAACGCTTCCCTGAAAACTTCATGTTCCAACTCACAGAAGAAGAGACCGAAACCATGGTATCGCAAAATGCGATACCTTCCAAACAACAGCTGGGCGGCACTTTACCTTATGTTTTTACAGAGCATGGTGTTTTACAACTCGCCAATGTTCTAAGAAGTGGCAGGGCCGTTCAAATGAGCATAAGCATAATTGAAGTCTTTGTGAAAATGCGGGAAATGCTCTTAACCCATAAGGATCTGCTTATTGAAATGGAAGAGATCCGCAAAAAAGTAAGTGGACAGGATGATAAAATAGAACTCATATTCAACTACTTGAAACAGTTCATTAAAGAACAAAAAAGCCCAAGAGTATCGATAGGATTTAAACACAAAGAAGAGTAAGAAACAGCGTGAATAAATTAGCGGTATTCGTTCCGTTCCAAAGTAGGTAGGCATCCCCGGAGCTCAACCATCTAAGCTGAAAACCATTAGGCCACCCGATGGCCATGTGCCTTACAGGAAAATCCTATTTTTAGCCTCTTTCGGAAAATCAATCCATAATCCAAATACCACGAGCAACCTGAGCCAAAGAACCTTAAGCCTAGAATGAAATTTAAAGCCTCGCGTCAAAGTGCATGGGAAGCCTGGGTCTCTGAGAAGCAAATTGCTGAAGTAGACTTGCAGGATCCCTTTTGGGAACATTGCTTGGTGCACGGCAAAAGGAGGAGTATAATGCAGCGGTAAGAGCCCTATCAAATATTGATAAGGTTCCGGAGGCCTTTAAAACAGCTTATACAATGAGAGAAGCTAAAGTATGTAATCAGTGTAAAAAGGTGTTGTCTGAAAATGAAGAGGATAGTCATCCTGACCTAGGCTTTGGTAAACGAGATTCATTAATAGATTTGGAAGCTTCGGAGGATATAGAAGCAAAACATGTGGCAGAGGCCGTTCAATATCGCAGTCTAGATCGGGAAGCGTGGTTTGGCACTTGATTTAGGGCGACACCATAAAAGGAGCAGAACCTTAATCGCCTACTTTTAAATTCGACCTTAAATTTGATCGAAGGAGCTGTTTTCTTCTTAGGGAGTCATAAAGGGGATTCTTATATTTGAGGCAGCTTCGTCTTTAAAACAAAAATTTTTTGGCCACCTTAACCTTATCACATCTATGTTAGCAAAGCGATTCATTTTATTAGCGATCCTCAGTATTAGTTTTCCGATCGGGGCCCAAACTATCCATTATGTAAACCATGCTGCTACGGGTAGCAATGATGGCAGTTCTTGGGCTAATGCATTTACAGATTTACAATCGGCTTTAAGCCTAGGTCTGAGTGGTGAGGAAGTTTGGGTAGCCCAGGGAACTTATATTCCCAGCTTAGATACAAGCGGAGTGATTCCTACGGATAAACGAGCCTGTACTTTTCGCTTGAAACCGGGCTTGCGGATTTACGGTGGTTTTCAGGGAAATGAAAGCCAGAAGAGCCAAAGAGATTGGCGGAAATATCCCTCTATTCTTTCCGGAGAACAGGGTTTGGCAAATCAGGATAATGACAATTCGTCCCACGTGGTT
>JANSYJ010000029.1 GCA_024742495.1 Bacteroidota bacterium | reverse complement strand
TGACAATCAATGCCAAGACCGTGAAGATGGCATTTTTGGCAAAGACCATGCGGTTTGAATCATGGGCAAGTTGCCGGTCAGAAACGGTATTCATTTGATAGTAATGGAGTTGGTTTAGTGCTCGTAGCAAAGACTTAACGTGCTTTCTTTCAATTAAGTTTGTACAAAAAAAGATCCCGAAGGATCTTTTTTCAATGTTAAATTTTCTAATGCCTAATTGAGCGTATATTCTACCGAGATTTCCATGTCAAGGGCTTTGGAAATCGGGCAGTTTTCTTCGGCATCTTTCACTAATTCCGCAAATTTTTCCTCAGTTATGCCTTCCACTTTAGCCTGAAGGACCAAGTGTGATTTTTTCAGAGTTCCATCTTCGAAAGTAATGTGGCTGGTGACATTCAGCTCCTGAGGAGGGAAGTTTTCACCGCTTAAGTTGAAGCTAAGCTTCATGGCGAAGCAACCTGCATGCGCGGCGGCTACGAGCTCTTCGGGATTGGTTCCTACGCCATCTTCAAATCGGCTACTGAATGAATATTGAGTATTATTTAAAACAGTACTTGGAGTAGAAAGATGTCCTTTTCCTTCTTTTCCGCTTCCTTGCCATTCGGCAGTTGCTTTTCTAATCATGGTTTAATGGATTTTTGGGTTAAAAATTCGGTTTCTATTACAAGGGATTTTGCAAGGAATTGGTTCTTGGAATTAGGATTTTTTCCTAGAAAAAACACTTCCAATTCTTCTAAAAATCTGCTTTTCCTTTTCCCAGAAAAACTTAAACTGCCCGAAGATAAACCCATAAACCAAAAGGAAAATCTGATATAGAGGTAATACGAGGAGTAAGTATAAGAATGTATTGACAAAACCTCCTTTCTCAACTCCGAAGAAATCCAAAATCGGGTTTTTGATAAAAAGAATCGTTAATCCAGTACAGGCAAAAACAACCAATACCATGACCACCTGAAAGAGGCTGTCTAGCTTCCATTTGGTTTGAAGTCGTTTGAGGAATCCTTCTTTTTTATCTCGGTTTTCCATTTTCTAGATTGCTACTTTCTATGCTCGGAGTGTTTATTTGGATCTTTTACCATTTAAAAACCCCATCATTCAAATGTTGCAGCGCGTCTTTTTTGAACTTGCTGTCAATCAAAAGCGAAACGTTGTGTCTGCTCCCTCCATAAGAAACCATTCGAATAGGGAAATCCACTAAGCTATCCATCACGGATTTGACTGCTCCTCTTGTTTCGGACACCATATTCCCCACGATGCAAATGATGGATTGATTTTGATCTACTTCTACAGAACCAAGGACTTCGAGTTCTTTGATGATTTGGTTCAAATGAGATACATCATCAATAGTCACGGATACAGCTACCTCAGAAGTAGTGATCATATCGATAGGAGTCTTGTACTTTTCGAAAATCTCAAAAACCCTTCTCAGAAAACCGTAGGCTAAAAGCATTCGGCTGGATTTGATTTTGATCGCGGTGATTCCGTCTTTGGCAGCAATGGCCTTCACACCTTTGGTCTCAACATTTGCCTTGATGAGGGTGCCGTGAGCACTTGGGTCCATGGTATTCAGTAGTCGTACAGGGACATTGTACTGCTGGGCTGGCCAAATGGAAGCCGGGTGAAGAATCTTCGCTCCGAAATAGGCCAACTCTGCAGCTTCATCAAAGGACAATTCTGCGATGGGACGGGTTCTGTCGACTATTCTT
>JANSYJ010000015.1 GCA_024742495.1 Bacteroidota bacterium | reverse complement strand
GGAAAGCACAAACTGTCGGCTTTGAACGCCGTGGCAAATAAAATTGTATTACGAATTTTTGCTGTAGCCAATCGAGAAGAACCTTTTGTGAAATTAGCGGCCTAAAAGTTTGTTTTAATCTTAGAATGCTCACCATGACAGCCTAAACCTTGTCACCCCGAGCCTGTCGAGGGGCCGCTTCGCTTTAAGCTCAGACCGCTTCGCTATTAGAACCTAGACCTGAGAACAGTCGCTTCGCTCCTTGAGAGAAGGATTGCGTTTTAGAATAACAGGCATTACTCTAGAACTACAGTTTACTTGTTCAAAATAAGGCACCGCCCTTAAAATATTTTAAACCAACAATATTGGGTAGTTGTCGGCCCTAGGGTGCGCAGCTTGCCAAATGGAAGTAGACGACTAGCTGAGATGGGTTGCGACATAAGGAGCTCGCCCACCGAAGCAGGAGACTACAAACATTTAAAGAGCAGTGCACCCAGACCTAGCCTTTTTGCTTCCTTTTTTGCGCCATGCAAAATTAAAAAGAGCCTAGCGTCTTTTTTCGTTCTAATTTCTGGATGATCGAATTTAGAGGTGGCTTGCAATCAGACGCAGTCCAAGACTTGCCTTCCTAAAAAGCTAAATGAAAGGGCCAGTGAGTAAAAACGCCCACCAGCCCTAAGGAAATTAAAACTGACCAAGTTTTAAGCAAACTCCATATTGCCAGCTGGATAAATCATTACTCGAGACCAGAAATTGATTTTCAGCGCTCAAAAGCTGGTAGCCACCAAAAATGGCGATAAGGGCATTGTTTCCGAGATTGAATTCCAAATTTAGCCTGGGGCTAAAGGTGAGAAGGCTGGTTTTGGAGATTTTATCATCGGAACCATCTTGTTTAACCGATGCCCTTCCTATACCTACCGGAAGGCTTACGGATGGGTGGAACAATTTGTGGCGGCCAATGATATATTCCAAATAAATGCCACCGTAACCCATACTCAGTTCAAGGTCCTGGTCGTATCCATAAGAGCTTCCACTGAGCTTGGCACTTCCGGGACTGCCCAAGCCAAAAGCGCCTAACACGAATTTACTATTTAGTACAATGGCACCTTGGCCTCCCACAAATAGACTCGTTTCATCTCCAGGATTGGATAGTTGTAGAAGCGTTCCACCATAAGCGCCCCAATTCCGCTTGGTATTAGTTTTACTATCGGGCTCAGCATTGCTTTGAGCAAAACTTACACTGGCCATAAGCAGTAGGATACTTAGAATCTTGATTTTCATTTTAATTGATTTTGATGATTAGTGAAATTGTTAGCGTTTGCAAGCAAGAGGTTACCAGTAGCCTGCGAGATTTTTAAAGGTTTCATACTCTCCCGTTTGTTGATTTGATTATCGCTTTTGCTCTGTTTCGCTTTTGAAGAATTCATACAAACGATGGGTACCGCAACGGGGTGCTACATTGTCCATGGCCATGGCCGTCAGAAAAAACTCAATAGGGCCATAGGTTTTTGAGGAAGTGAAGGTGCGCAGTAGGCTGATGCTTAGGCGCCTGGTCCAGTCGGGAAGGTGGGTGATTTTGACATCTCTGTACCAAGTGTCTAGGGCCAGAGCGGCAATTTCATTTTGAGTCAAAATATCCGGTCCGCCAAGGCTTATTTCCCTTTCAGGAGAGCGGATGGCATCAATAACCACTTCGGCTAGATCCGCACCATGGATAGGGTTGAGGCGATACTGTCCAGAACCAAAAAGGTATACCCGTCCTCGTTTTGCCATTTCCAAAAAATCCCGCATATCAGAAAAGAATCCATTTGGTCGGAGCACGGTGTAATCAAGCCCCGACTTTTTCAATTCGTCCACAAAGGCTTCCTTGGCCGCGAAGATTTTAAGTTGACGCATCTTATCTCCATTAATGGCGGAGATGTAGATAAACTTCTTTACCCCAGCTTTCTGAGCTTCGCGCAGAAGGTTCAAATTCGCCTGATAATCCACATCCATGTATGTGAGGCCGTTCTTTTGGCGGGTAATGCCAACTGTGCTAATTACCACATCCATGCCTGCGCAAATACCTCTTAGTGATTCAGCTTGGGTCACTTCTGCTTTTATAACCTGATCAGCTTTTAAAGCTTTCAATTTCTGAGGACTGCGGGCAATGGCTTTATAGAAAAAATTCCGTTCGGCTAATTCCTTAATAATGTATCCGCCCAGGTAGCCAGTAGCTCCTGCGACTAAGACATGCATACTTTTCAGTTCCGCCTTCATATTTGCTTTTAATTATGTTTCAGGTCATTCCGAAATGACAAGGCAAAAGTGCAAAGGGAAGGGAGGCCAATCGTTCGTGATTATGATTCGGGACTTTTTGGGCTGAAAGTTTTTTCGCAGAGGGACGCGGAGAAAGGTGATTTCCCCAGCTTTGTTTTTGTGACATTAAGCCCTTTATCGGCTTATCTCCGCGCTAGCTGCCAGCGGGGTATTTTCAAAACAAGAGTAGGACTCTTCTAAGGGTTAGTCCCTATTCACTTTCCGGCTTATTGGAAGAAATGGCTTTGCGCGAAATTTTCAGCATGAGAAATATTGTGATACCGAACAGCAGCACTACAATAATGGATAGTACAGGATAGTTGAGCATTTTGCCATCCGCACTTTGAAAAACAATCCAGCCTGCAGCTGAAGCAGCCAAACCAGCGCATATTAGTTGAAGGGCTGAGTCGAAAGTCATAAATGAACCTCGATCGGCGCTTTTTGGAATTTCTAAGCCAAGAGCTCCTGAGCAAATCATACGTGCGGCCATACCCGCAAAAAGAAGGGTATTGCATATTACCACCCAAATAAATCCCGCTTCATGCAGCTGAGCAATTACTATTACCATTATTGTGGAAAGCCCTGTCCCAAAGGCAAACACTTTAAAATGACTGGTTTTGTCTGCAAGCTTTCCTAACAATGGGCTTAGTACTATTGTGGCAATGCCCGAGGCACCAAAAACCATGGCCAGCTGATCCTCAGATATCAATTGATTTTTCACGTAAAACACCGAGGCAAAGGTCATAAAGAGTACATCGGCAGCAACGATAGTAAGGTTATTAGCGAAGACCAACCAGTAAGAAGAGGTGTTGATTATAGCCTTGATTTTGGAAGTCATCTTTTCCTGTTCTGCAAGATGACTTGTTAAAGGCTTTATTATAAAAAGAGAAAGGCTATAAAACAGCAAACCTGCTGATAAGGTTATAAAATAAGCGGTTTGCCACTGAAAACGCGAAGCAATAAAAATAGCAGCAGGAAGGCCTAAAACCTGACAAAGCGCGAAGGCCACATGAAGGGAGCCCATAGCTCTTCCTCGCTGTTGCAGCGCAAATATTTCACTAACCATTGCATAACAAATGGCCGCAATCAAACCACCAAAAACGCCCGCAAAAACCCTTGCCGCTATCAACATCCAAAAGCCCTGCGCTAATGCTGAAAAGAGAATGCCCACTAAAAATCCCGTATAGATAAACATTAAGAGCTTTTTGCGCTCAAAACGATCGGCAAAGGCGCTGAAGATTAATGCAGAAGCCCCTGCACTAATGGAGTAGGTTGAAACTACATAGCCAAATTCCTTGGCGCTTAGATCGAGTGCTGGCATTACCATAGCACTGATGGCTGGCAAAAGCATAAAATCGAGTACTACTGTAAACAGCAGTCCTGCAATACATATTAGCAATAATATTTGATAGGAACTGAATTTTTGGCTTTCTGCTGTTGGGCTTTTCATGGGCTTGGACTTTATCGTAAAAAGTTAGCCGGAAAGTGCTTTTCAGGCAGTGTGCTTTTGATAGATGTAAATTCTGACTTGCGCTGAAAAAGAGCCCAGACGGTAAAAAGGACCTCTCCCAAAAAGGTATAGTCTGATACCAATATCTTTTGATCCCAGAGCAAATAAAACGCGCTGTCGACCAAATAACCTAAACCCGATATGATGAGTAAAATACCGATGAGCTTTATCCATCTTGACTGGAAAAGAAGAGCGCAACCCACAGGCAGCAGCCAAAAGCCCCAAAACAGGGTGGCTATGTAAACTCCTGCTTGGTAAAGATTTAAATGAAGGGCAATCATTTCGAGATTTACGGGGTTTTGGGAAAAATGCAAAACAGAGAAACTATTGAGCTCATTGACTAAGGATACTATAGCACCGGTCATTAAAAGAAGGGCTGCACTTACTGCTAGTGTGGATGAGAATTTCCTTAACCAGCGGTAGGTGAAAATGGCCAAGAAAAGACTAGAGGCGTTCATCAATACCGTAGCCAATATGCCGTAACGCAAAAGCTGAGAATTGGCGCTAACTTCGGCAACAGTGTTAAGGGCACTATTATAATCGTAGAGCTTTGAAGGAACATAGCCCATACCGAAGAAGCCAAAAATAAAGAGCAGCAAAAAGCTTATCCCCATTAATTTAGCATAGTTGAAATTCGGTTTCATCTTTTAATCTTTATTCTCCACAAAACTGCCTTAATAAGGTGAGTGGATCGTCCCGCATTACATTTCAGGACTTTATTTGCGGTTTTGAGATCATCTAAGTTGGGCACAATAAGGGCCCTTAATCCTCTCGTGATTTAAGCCATGCCCTTGGGGTGAGGCCGGTTGAGCGTTTAAAAAATTCGTTGAAAACTGTTTTGGAATTAAAGCCGCTGTCATAAGCTAGGCCCAATAGTGTTATGTTACTATTTTCAGGGTCAAGCGCTTTTCGCTGAAAAGCGGTCAAACGCCAACTGTTAATGTATTCATTGAAATTTTTATCGAGATTTTCATTGATCAACCAAGACAGTTTGTTGGGGTGAATTTGTAGCGATTGTGCCAGATCGCGCAGGGAAAGTGAAGGGTTGAGATAGGTCTCATCTTCTTCCATAAGTTGCTTTAATTGCTCAAGCGTGGCCAGGGTGTCAGGATCTGGGCTGCTCACTTTTTTATGCTCACCTAAAATTGGAAGAACTCTTCCTTTTATACTTTGCTGATCCTTTTCACCTTCTGCTAAATTCATCCTTTCCAGCATTTCCTGAAAACGTTCATCATCGCGAATCGGGTCCCAAATCCAATAATTTTTGAGGGTAACCATCATTATAGATTTCGCCTTATAACCTTCTTCCAGCTTTGCAAAGGCTTTATCCTTTAGGCCCATAAGGGCGTAGAGCAGGGCAGGGTCCATGGGGTCCATAAAATCTTGACTTTCTACACTTTTTAAAACTTCTTTTTCTTGCCCTAATAGTACTTTTAAAATGAGATGCGAAAAGTGCGACCACGGATTATCTTCACTTAATTCGATGGCCTTTTGAGAGGCCAGCTTGGCTTCATCAAACTTCTGTAGAAATCCAAGTGATGTGCTCTTCCAGTGATAAGACTCACTGTCTGAAGGTTCGAGCTCAATAGCTTTATCAAAAGCATCTACCGCTGCTTCAAAGCGGGCGGCAAAATAATAGCTGAGTCCAAGTTGCCAATGGCTTTTGAAATGCAGCGGGTCGCTTTCCAATATCTTTTTAGAAATTTCTATGGCTTTATCTACATCATTTTCAAGGAAGATGTAATAATAGGTGATGAAGTCATTTTGGTTGGGCAAGCCATAACGCACTGCTTTTTGATAAGACTCTAAGGCCGCATCCCAATTCCAATCATAATACAGGTGGATAAAAGCCAGGACTTTATGCGCGCGTGGGTCGTATTGATTAAGGCCCAAAGCCGTGTAGGCAAAAGCGCGAGCCTGCTCGTGCGCATCAATAGTAGAAATTATACCAAAAGCGGCATGGTGAATTAATGTTTCGCCCATGTAGGCATAGGCCTCTGCATAGTCGGGCGCCAATTCGGTAGCCTTTTTAAAATACTCCAATGCTTTTACGGTGCCATCAAAGTCTCTTCTAAAAAAGTAGATTCCCTTTAAAAGTAATTGGTAAGCCTCGGTGTTTTGGGTGTAATTATTACTGGTAAAGTTAACTTCTAACTTAAGTTGCAATCCCGCCAATACACAATTGGCTATATCATCCTGAATAGCAAAAATGTCATCCAGCTCACGATCGTATTTTTCGGTCCAGATTCGAAATCCGTTTTCGGCGGTAACCAATTGCACACTAATGCGCACTTTATTGCCAGCCTTCCTTAGGCTTCCTTCCAAAAGTAGATTTACACCTAGTTTATTTCCTATTTCACGTGCATCCAGATCCTTACCCTTAAGGGAAAAGACACTGGTACGCGCAATTACTTTCAAGCCTTTGATTAGGCTTAAGGCATTGATAATTTCTTCGGTAATTCCATCACTAAAGTATTCATCCTCTGGATCGGAACTTAGATTTAAAAATGGAAGTACGGCAATGGAGCGTTCCGGAATTTCGGACTTCATTGAATATTCGGTTGGTGCAACGGCGCTTTGATGAGTAAATATAGATGTATTATCCCTATTAGACGAAATAGGCTTAAACCAAAAAACATAAGTCAGGAAAGCCCGACTTATGTGTATGAAAATTTGAAATGCTGCTTGCTTAGCGCTATTTACTCCATTACTAGGGCATGTTGTGGGCTTCCGAAAGAGCTGGCCTGAAACCATCCCAGGCCACCTTGAATATTTGAAGGCACATTGGCGGGTGTGCGGCCAAAAAGACCACCTTGCATGGGTGTCTCCGAAAGGGCCTGTAAATACGCATAGGTTTCTTCGCTAATGCGGATAAACTGCACGCTAAGCACATCACCCATTTGCGGCTTTTCTTCCTCATCCAATTCATCGGCCCACAGGGCAATCCTAAGCTCCAGCTCATCATTTTGATCATATAAACGATCGTCAAAAACTATAATATCAGAGGCGGTGCCCATCCTCTTTATTCCGTTTACATAAATCTCCGCCTGGTAATAGCTGTCTTCCTTTTGGTATTTGCTGATGGTAGCCATAAGATGTTGGCCCGCTTCAAGGTAAGGATGGCTGACATCGGTTTTTATCACATTTACATTTTTTGCGAAAACTGTATCACGCATAAGCGCCTGAGCTGAAACGCTTCCCTCATCATATTGCACATCCAGGGTATAGCTTTCGCCAGATTCGCCTACAAAATCAGCAGGAGGAAGGTATATTTCTTCATTGTCTGTTGCTGTGAAAAGCGTGAGATTTCCTTTACTATCACTCACACTTACTTGAGCGTCATTTACAAACTCGGGACCCTCAGAAGCCAAGTAGCCCTTGGTATAAGCCAGTTTCACAAAGCTTCCCCCAATTTGGTTTGATATGAAACCCTCTACGGCAATTTTGCTTTCGGGTTCATTGAGCTTTAAGTCTACCACCTTGGTGCAGGAACTTAGAAGAGCAATAATGAAAGTCATTAAGAGTATGGATGGATTTTTCATGGATTTAAAATTTAATATTTAGGGTGAAGGCGGGAACGATGGTTCCTACCAATGCGGTTTGTACGGCTTCGGTTTGTTTGGGATTGTCAGCATTTTGGCGCACTTGAATGCTGAAAGGGTTTTGGCGAGCGTATAAGTTGTAGATGGAGAAGTTGTAGCTGTAGTCCCATTTGCGGCCGGGCTTCTTCTTGCCATCTAATGTTAATGACAGGTCCAGTCGGTGAGAGTCGGGAAGTCGGTAACCATTTTTTTCATCGTAAACCGGAACCACTACCCCGTTATATTCATAGGAAGAAGTAGGTAGACTTATTGGCGCTCCGGTAGAATAAGTCCAGGCGGCGCCCAATTGTAATCGGGGCTTTAACTGGTATGATGAAACAATATTGATGGCATGCGGGCGATCTTGATAGGGTAGATAAGATTCGCCCTTATTTATCCCTGCTATAGTGCGCTCGGTGTGTGAAAGGGTATAGCTGATCCACCCGGTCAGTTTTCCCTTCGTTTTCTTTAGCATCAATTCCAATCCGTAGGCCTGGCCGGTTCCAGAAAGGACTTCGTTTTCCAAATGTTTATTGAGAATAAGATTCGCATTGTCTTTAAAGTCAATTTGATTTTGCATGTACTTATAGTAAACTTCGGCAGAAGCCTCATAACTATTGTTATGAAAGTTTTGGAAGTAGCCCAGAGCGATTTGATCTGCAATTTGAGGCTTAATGTTTTCCGAAGCGGGAAAGTATATATCTAGCGGTGTTCCCGTGGTAGAGTTAGAAGCCAGTTGCAGATATTGCATCATACGGTTGTATGACATTTTAATGGAAGTGGAGGTGCCCAACATATAACGCATGCTTAGCCTTGGTTCAAAACCACCTTGCGTTCCGTGAAATTCATTGGCATTATATTCTGTGCTCGAATAGGGATCATCGGCACCATTTTCATACTGGTTTACCGTGCCACCAATATTCTGAAACATTGAATATCGAATACCCGCGTCAATAGTAAACTCATCATTCACTTTTAAGGTTGAGCTGAGGTAGGCAGCTGTTTCAAGGGCTCGCTGTGTTTCTAATACAAAGGAGATATCAGATTCTGGGCCGCTAATGCTGATGGCTCCAGGGTTTATGGTGTGATAGATAGAAGATGCACCCATCTTAAAGCTAAGTTTTGAGCTCGGCAAATAGGTGAAATCAGCTTTTAAGGTTTCATTATTGATTCGGGCTTTCCATTCAAGTTGAGAGCTTCCGGTGGAATTCACCCCTAGGGTGTAGTTGTAATCGCTGTAGAGCGCAGAAACATCAGCAAATAACTTTTCTGAAAAGGCGTGTTTCCAATTGGCAGTGGCGGTGCGGTTGCCCCAGTTCCAGCTCAGTTGCTCTTTGTTTTTTAAAACGTCATCTCCGTAATATCCCGAAAAGGTGAGAACATCTTTTTCGCCCAGCTTGAAATTCAGTCTTCCATTGAGGTCGTAGAAATACATCACACTGTTTTTCAAATCCTCCCTCGAGCTCATGCGGGTAAACACATCGGCGTAAGTTCTACGTCCAGCCAACAAAAACGAGCTTTGCCCTTTTTTAATTGGGCCTTCTAAACTCAATCGGCTGGCTATAAGCCCTAGGCCAGCATTGCCAGTAAATTTTTCATTGTTGCCGTTTTTCTGTTTGATGTCTAAAAGTGAAGCCGACCTTCCACCATATTGAGCTGGAACACCACCTTTATAGAGCTCTACTTCCTTTATTACATCGGCATTAAAAACCGAAAAGAAGCCCATTAAATGGCTGGGACTGTACACTGTTGCGCCATCGAGTAAAACCAGATTTTGGTCGGCCGAGCCCCCACGCACGAAGTAACCCGTGGTTCCTTCGCCTCCAGATTGCACACCCGGCAGCGCCTGAATCGCTTTCAGCACATCAACTTCCCCCATAAAAGCGGGAATTTCTTTAATGGTTTTGAGGCTCAGTACTTCACTGCTCATCTTCAGATCTTCCACGTGAGCTGCTTCAAGCTGGTCCGTTACCGTAACTTCGGCAAGCTGGGTAGCAGAAGGGCTGAGGCTTAAATTTAGTTTTTGCTTGCCAGCTACCTTTATTTCAATGGTTTTGGTTTCATAGCCGATAAAGCTGATCTGCAATTGGTGCTTACCTGTTGGTAAAGTCATGGTATAATATCCCTGGGCGTTTGATGTTGCCCCAATCTGGAGCGCTGGAGCATATACTGTAGCCCCAATGAGGGTTTCGGAAGTGATAGCATCAGCGATATAACCACTGAGGGTGGCCTTTTCTTCAGCTTTGGCCATGAAGATTAAAAGGCTCAACATGACGGTTATTACTTTTTTCATTGGATTGGCTTTGTTTATTTTTAAGATTGTGAGTTTCGCGTTCTTCACATTTACCGGGGCAAAACTATTGGTAGCCTTAGCCCTGCAAGTCCTGTATCTCATTACTTAGGTTCGGGATTATAATTGGAGACCAAAAGCTTTGGCTACTGCGCTTTAGGGAAGGGTTGGATTTGAACTATTCGTTTCTTAAAGTTTATCGTAACCACTCCGGAAGCCATTAAGTCGTAGCCTATAAATCCATCTACATACAATCCAAAGCCGCGTAAGCTCTTAAGGTCAACCGCTACCGTGGTAACCTTTTTAAGGGTCACTCCCAAATCAATTTCACCTAGTTCCCTGATTTCGATATCTGATGAGGAGCCGCCAGTGCTAAGTAGTTTCTGCTTCTTGAGAATGCTGGTTTGGATCTTATCTTTAAGTAAAGCGTATTTGTCGAATAGCAGTATTTCAGAGCCCGTATCAAAGGCTATGCGGTAGGAGCGATTGTTTATTTTGGCTTCCAATTCTATCAAATGACCGCTGTAGCGAAAAGGGACCGTTATGAGGCCCTTATTCTCAGCTGCTACTTTGGGCTGCATTCTTAAACCATTTTTATCTGTTTTATAAACGCGAAGAACCTTTTTCTGCAGATCAATTTCCAGTTCTTCCCCTTGAAGGAGTGAGACACCCATTAAGCCCAGTATCTTAACATTTCGCTTCTCTTCAATATGACTTAGGTCCATCACATCTGCCAGCTGTCTTTTAAAACCAAGATTTCCGAGTTTTAAATTGCTAGCGGTAATGACCCGGGCAGGGTGGAGCTGGCCGTTTACCCCGGTTACCTGTCGGCTTGGATCGGCCTTGCAGTTTTTAAAGTAATGATCATTTAAAACTAAACCTGGTGCTCCAGTATCAAAAATGAGGTAGCCATGTTTACCATTCACCTCACCTTTTACTAAAATCAACTTGCCTGCTTTGTAAAGAGGAATAGAGTGAAAAGTGCTAGACTCATTTTCGGTGTTTGCCTCTGGCCAGGATACGGCACTTCGGGAAGTAGAACAGCTGCATAAAAGAATAAGGGTGCTGAGGATTAGAGGAAATTTTAAGCGGCTCTTTAAGCTGTTGCCGATGTTTGGTTTCTTTGCCTTTGGTCTCATGGTAAAACTCTTTTGTAGTTTGATGAGGCAAAAGTGACTGGAAACAGGAGCAGAAAAGTTCGGATTTCAAGGACTCAGGTTCGAGATTATATTTCTGAACTAGTTTTATAATCAATGAAAAAATTGCCGGGCCTAAAAAAATCCGCCCTCAACCGAAAGGTTAAAAGCGGATGACAAATCCTTTGAATAGATTTTAAGATTGCCAAGGCCTTTAAGGCGGCTTAATCCTTTTCACCTTTAATTGCTAGCCATACTGCAAAAACCACTTCGCCCGCAATCTTCAGGATAGGGGGGATGGACTCGACTTGCTTGGAAGGCTCTGAAATTTGAGGAAGAAGGCGTGTATGCCATTCCGTGTATGGTTTTGGAGAGATCTGCAGGGTCTTATGCACTAAACATAATGTGTGTGCCTTCTTAATTTCTTTAATTATTAGTTTTCACTCTAAGTGTGATTACCCCAATATTATATGCGTATAAAGAAGCTGGTAGAAAAGTGAAGCCCAAGCCTTGTGTTTCTTTCATTCCTATTTGATCAATTGAAGTAACAACCGCCGCCTTAAGTTTATTTGATTTACAGAATTTAATTAAGCTTTTCAATTCTTGTGGTTTGTTAAAATAGCGATTAGTCCACTTAATTTCTACTCCCCAAACAGGTTTGTAATTTTTATCATCTACTAAGACAAGGTCTACTTCTCCTTCATTTCTGCCATCTTTCCATCTAGCGTAGGTTAAATCTAGCTGCTCGCGATGCATCCATTGTGAAAGAATCGCAGTTTCAACCATGTTTCCCATTTCTTGATCTGTTTCACTTATCGGTGAAAACAAAGCAGTACGAAGTGAGGGATTAATAAGATATACTTTGAAGCTTGTAATCCTTTTTAATCTTTTTGCATTGACACCGACTTTGTTTAATACTTTAATTAGGAATGCAGCTTCTAAATATTCTAGATATTTTTTTAATGTATCCTTTTGAATTCCACTTTCCCTAGACATTGTCTCGTATGAAAATTCATTACCTGAATTATAGGCTATATAGGTGAAAAACCTGTTTAACTCTTGGACGTCTTTGATGCCGTACAAACTTGGTAAGTCTCTAAGAAGAACTTTGTCTACAATATCATTTTTCACAAATCTACCCATATCGCCTTGTATTTTTTCAGATAACACAACCTCAGGGTAGCCTCCAAAATTTAGATAATGAATGAATTCTTTATTTAAGGCTTTTGAATCATGGGTTAGGCAATACTTCATATCCTTATCTCCATATTGAATAACGCCTTCAAAAATTAAATGGTCTAAATTTTTCAAATGAATATACTCCTGAAATGTCAGCGGAGGTAATAAGAAATCAGTAAACCTACCCGCTCCACTTTCTGTGCTATGCCATTTCAATGCAGCAGCAGCTGAGCCCGATACAATGAACTTGGTTTCTGGAAATGAGTCCACCAATACCTTTAAGTGTCTTTCCCAATCTTTCAAATATTGTATTTCATCAAAAAAGACATAACAACCATTAAGATTATCAAGGTTTAAAGATTCTTTGCAAAGTGCTAGAACGTCTTCTAAGCTTAAGTTTACATAAATCGGGTTATCAATCCCAATGAAAAACAGTCGATGAGGATTTATTCCTTCTTTTAGTAAGTTTCCAATGGAATGAAATAGCATTACCGTTTTACCTACTCTTCTTGGTCCCATTAGGACTAATGCCTTTTTTATACTTCTTTCCAGGACGAATGGATAGAAGAGATCAAAATATAATCTTTTAGACATGGAACTGTAAGCGACGGGAATCTCTTTGGTAATCCACCACGGATTTTCGTATCGAAGACGTTCGATGATCTTTTCTGTCGGAATAGGGTTTAGCATTGCCTCGATTTCAGCTTAATAAGACAAATACACTTAAATAAGAAGATTTAAATCTATCTATTTTTACATAATTGAACTAATAGGCAGATTGTTGACGAAGGAATGAGTTAATCCGACACTTGCATATTCTATTTGATGACGCATAAAGATTAGCTATGCGTAGCAGCCCGCAGGGCCTTGGATATAGTTTCTGTTGAAAGGGCTTGTTCCTAGCTCACAAAAAAATAAAGTGGCTTTGTAAAACCAAACAAAAGGACAAGGCTTGCAAGCTCCCAACCTCAGATTTTCATTAGGCCAAGCTCGGTCGCGGGATCTCCTTCGGAGCTACGCGATCTCCCTAAGCCCTAATCTCAATCTATCGGCTCGTCGCTCGCTATGCCAGACTCCTAGCTGTAACCATTTTAATAAGCAAAAAAAACGCTTGCAATTCGGAGCAATCCCGAACTAATCACCAACGTCATTTAGGCTTTATTCGTCAAGAAGCTAAATTTCACTTCAATACTTGTCAAGAATAAAGCTTGGTAGCTAATCTGCTAATTCGTTTTTTTTTTTGCCCTTAGTGCCTCGGCTAAATAAGCTTAATGCCTGCTCCTATACATCAACACCATATTCCTGCCTTTGCAATGAGTTTTATTTATTCTTTTTCATTTCAAGAGTTTTCTTGCCGACGGTATAAGCATAGGACGAAGAGGGTATGAATTGAAGGTTTAATCCATTGTATTCAATATTCCCTTCCTTATTTATTGACGTTACAATAGGGCTTTGCAGATTATTCTCGTTGCAAAACTTAATTAAACTTTTAAGTTCCTTGGGCTTTTCAAAATATCTATCAGTCCACTTAATTTCAAGAGCCCATAAGGGCTTAAGTGTTTCACTAAGCCCTACCATATCTACTTCTCCATTGCTCCATCTCGCATACCAAGGTGTAAACCAATCTCTATGCATACATTGAGCAATAATGGCCGTTTCTACCATATTACCCATCATCTCGTCGGTTGAAGAAATTGGTGAGAAAAGAGCACTACGAAGAGAGGGGTTGGTTAAATAGATTTTGAAAAAATTATCCCTTTTAAACCGTTTTCCACTTTGATCAATCCGTTTAACTTGCTTAATCAAATAAGCGGCTTCCAAATACCCTATGTACTTTTTAAGCGTGTTTTTGGGTATTTGAGATTGTTTACTTAAAGTTTCTAATGAGAACTCACCACCACTATTGTAGGCAATAGTTGTAAATAGGGAATTAAGCTCCCTTGTGTCGGATATACCATAAAGACTCGGGAGGTCTCGGAGCAAGACTTTGTCAACAATGTCTTGTCTTATGTATCTTCCTGGGTTGGCTTGAATCTTTTCTGAAAAGATGACCTCTGGGTATCCTCCAAAATTTATGTAATCAATAAAATGTTTATTCAATTCTTCTAAATGAGCTGTCGAATAGAAGTCGACTATCTTGTTGTTCCAAGTTATGTCGATTGTTTTTATCAGTCTATCCAGCCCTTTAAGCGAGATGTATTCGTTAAAGGTTAATGGCGGCAATAGGAAATCGGTAAAGCGTCCTGCTCCACTTTCATTACTGGCAAACTTTAAAGCAGCAGCGGCTGAACCTGATACAATGAATTTATCTTTTCTGTAGCTATCTACAAGTGACTTGAGGTGTACCTCCCAATCCTTGCAATATTGAATTTCATCAAAAATGATGTGCCAGTCACTTTTATCCTTGAGTCCCGTAGCTTCCTTAGCAAATGAAAAAAGTTGCTCCAGGCCAATGTTATTGTAAATGGGATTTTCAATTGTGATGAATATGATTTTCATTGGGTCAGCCCCATTTTCAATCATATCCTGAACCATATGATATAACATCACGGATTTACCAACACGTCTTGGCCCCATAAGAACTACCGCTCGTCTTATGTCTCGTTCATATACCAGTGGTTTAAATAATTCGAAATAAAGCCTTCTCGGCATTTGTTGATAGTCATCTTCTATTTTACCATCAACCCACCATGGATTTTCGAAACGAATTCTATCTAAAACCTGCTTTTTAGAAATTTCTTTGATCATATTTATTTCTATTCAGTGTAAATTTACGAAATAGAGTCAATTGAGTGATCTTATATAACTAAAATGACCTGTATAAGTCTATAGGTGCTAGTTTTATTGCTTAGATTTAATTCACTACCACGAGGAGATAGATGTGCCTAAAGCCAGCAATCACTAGAGACACTTCTCCAATCTTTGGAAAGCATTCTGCTTAGAAAGCGAGAAAGCCTAAAAGGGTCAGATGAAAACCAAATAGGATGAGGCTTTTAGACCCAATATCCTCAATGGAATTGAGATGCTGCATCAATTCGGCCATTCGCTTATTCATTCCAATTTGTCCATATTGACCATTGAAAAAAGTCATTATCTGTGGAAGCTTTAGACTTTCATTGACGAGATGGCGAACCTTAAAGGCCGAGCCTCATAAGGGAATAGCTATGAATGCGCAGCCTGCCTAAAACTAAAATTGGCATACGCACTATAGCCCTATTGGGTATACGAAACAGTCTGCCTCGCTGGAAAGTCCTCCGCTCCTTTCAGTCTTTTGATGAGCAACCAAAGGGTAAAGGAAAATTCACCAATTACACCACCTCCAATCACAAGCGTTTCAAAGAAGGGCTGATAATTCTGGTAATGGCCAAAAAAAAGCTGGGCTCCGCTGTCAGCGAGATAGGTGAGCCCAGCCATTTGAATTAATAGGCCAATTAGCACAGGAAATTTCGGCGACTTCACAATCAGAGCGCCCAGTATCAGTAGATGTGCTCCAAAAAACAAGAGACCTACATTCCATATTGTATTAAAGTCTTCCAGCAGGCGCATCACGTCTACAGGTGCAGCTGTTCCGTTTTGCACCATGAATATGACCTCAAAAAGATTCATTAGTGCCAAAAGGAAGACCAAGCCATTTGTAAAGCGGATCACAGATGAGCTTAATGCCCAATTTCTATGAACCGACTTTAGCAGTTTATACAGAGGGAAAGCCAACAGGATGTCTATAGTGATCATAAGACTGAAGGCCGCTACTCCAAGCTGAAAAAGCCCTATATGTTTGGAAATATTTTCGAGGCTAAGCTGTGGATTACCATCGACCACCATTCCCTCAAGGCTGTAAAAATTTGCAAAAAATCCACTAATGAAAATGATAAGATATCCGAGCCCGGTAAAACGGGCGGTGCTTTTAAGCGCTCTCATAATTATAGAATTTAGGATTGGAGATTTACTGAACTGCGATTAGCACATTACCCTTTTTATGCCCAACACTCACATAGCTGTGTGCTTCCTGTATTTTTTCTAAAGGGTACTGACGGTCAATTACAGTTTTTAAGCGACCTTCTTTTATCAAATCAATAATTTCTGCCAACAGTACCTTGGTCTCAGGAGCTTTGAGCAAACCTGTTGCAGCGAACTTTGCTTTTTTGGAAGAAAAAGCTGAGGTCCACATCATTTGCAATAGCAACTTAAAATTCAGGACGGGAGACAAATATTGACCATTATGAGTAAGGGCGCTTTTACAGTCGGAATAAGTTCTTTTGCCAACCGTATCGTAAATGAGATCATAGGTTTTTCCGCTTCGGGTAAAATCCTGTTTGGTGTAATCAATCACATGGTCGGCACCTAGAGATTTTACCAGGCCTAGGTTACGGGTACTACAAACACCGGTTACTTCAGCGCCAAGCTGCTTAGCAATCTGTACAGCCGCTGATCCCAGGGAACCCGAGGCACCGTTTATCAGCACTTTTTGCCCGGCCTTTATTCCTCCACTAACATTCCGTAAAAAATTTAAGGAAGTAAGGGGCCCGTCTCCCATACCGGCGGCTTCATCGAAATCAATGCTATCGGGTAGGAGCAAAACGGTTCCATCTGCGGGCACTTTAATAAATTCGGCATAGGCACCAAAGGAGTCTGCATTTTCGCCAAAAACCCGGTCTCCAATTTTAAAATTTGTTACCTCTGAACCCAGCCTTTCAATGGTACCGGCAAAACTGGTGCCCCATACTTGATTTTTTGGTTTAAAGAGACCCAGCATTAATCGCCCTAAGTAGGGTTTGCCAGTGCGCATCATAGCATCGGCTTGGCTTACAGTGGTGTTTTTGATTTTCACGAGAACCTCATTGGGCTTAAGTGCGGGGAGCGTAATATTTCTAAGCTCCAATACTGAAGGTGATCCGTAGCCAGTAGCTATTATGGCTTTCATTGTATTTGTTGTCATCGTATTTGTTTTTTGTTTTAAAAACTGATTTACGATGCAAATGAACTGTGGAATTGAGGGCTGGGAGTTCGTGATTTAGTGGCAAAGGTTCTAGATTATAAAAGGGAACCGATAAGCCTATGTATTGCACAAAAGTACAATGACTTGTAGCGTTTTAAAGACTTAAACTGCTCAAGGCTCTTCCGCGCTTTTTCCGCGGTTCTAGGCGTAATTGCTATTTACTGGATTTCAAAAATTCCTTGGGCGTCATTCCTACTTCTTTTTTAAAGTAAGTATTGAAAACCGTTTTGGAGTTAAAACCACTTTCATAAGCCAGTCCAATTAGCGAAATATGTGCATTGGATTGATCTACGGCCAGGTGCTTGAAGTGCTCTACCCGGTAATGGTTTATAAACTGGTTAAAGTTCTTACCTAGCCTGTCGTTCAACAACCACGAAAGTTGATTGGGGTGAATCTCAATTCGATCTGCCAATGAGCGAAGCGAGAGATCAGGAGTGAGATAGGGCTGCTCCTCACTCATGAAAGCTAGAAGCGTAGTAGAGTAATTGGAGGCCGTTTCGTTATCCAGCAAAGCGTTTTTTTCCTTCTCTTGCTTAGCTTTAGGCAATTGCCCATAAAGTTTGGTTTTAAAGGCTTTATATCTGGCATCCTTTCGGAGATTACTGGCCAAAGGTCCGGCAAAGCCAAGGAAGAGTATTGATGACTTCATACTAATGGCTTTCTCCAACCAGTCAAAGGCTTTATCATAGTCTTCCCTTTGAGCGTAAGCTTGCATGAGATAAGAATGCTCCTGAAAGGCCATTGGACTTTGAGCTTGTTTAAAAAGCTCTTCTAAATAATTGTCGGCTTGTCTTTCATCCTTAGCGATAATATGGGCTAGGCAGCTTATGCCCAAAGCGTCTCCTGCTGGAATAAAACCTTCGGGCGCTTGTTCTAAAATAGCCAATGCCTGATCCACTCTTTTCATGTTCAGTAGCGAATAGCACTTGGTAATGATTGCGGGTAGGTTTTGCGGGTTTTTGGCAAGACAATCATTCAAAATGTTAAGTGCGGTTTCAAATTCACTATTCATGTGATGAAAATAGGCCTTGTAAAAAATGGTTTCTTGGTTTAGAGGGTCAATTTCCAAGGCCACTTCAAGGTGTTTCCAAGCTTGCTTCTTATCTCCCACTAAAAGGTGTAAAAAGGCTGTAAACTGCTGTGCTTCTGCGTAGTTGGGCTTAAGCTCTACCGATCGTTGCACCTGTGTGTAGGCCTCCTGAAAATCGGCTTTTACGAAGAATGAAATATTTGCTAGCTGGTAATGTGCCGGAGCGTTATTGGGGTCGAGTTCCAATGCTTTATTGGTAAACTCAGCTGTATTGGTCCAAGCTTCGTCATAAGGCATATTCTGGGTAACCCCCAAAAAGCCATAGGCATCGGCTATGCCAACTAATGATGGAATGTGATTTGGGTCTAGAGCCAATGCCTTTTTCCATAGTTCTATGGATTTCTTGGCATCATCCGGGTTCCATTTATTAAAATGAAATTTAGCTTTTAGCGAAAGCTCATAGGCATCGATGCTTTCGGTTTGCTTCTCAACCAGATGTTCGGCTATCTCAAAATGTCCGTACTGCTCCCTTAGTTTTTCAGCGATGAGCAAGCTTATGTCATCTTGTATTTCAAAGATGTTTTCCAGCTTTCGATCCCAGCTTTCCGACCAAAAATGAAAGTCATCCTCCGCCTGTATTAACTGGGCCGTAATCCGAACCGTGTTGCCAGCAGAGCGCACACTGCCTTCAAGAATTACGGAAACATCTAGCGCTTGAGCCACCTCTTTCAGCGGAACCGATTGTCCTTTAAAAAAGAAAGATGAGGTTCGCGAGGTTACCTTCAGGCTTTCAATTTTAGCTAGGGCATTTATTATTTCTTCTGTTATACCATCGCTAAAATATTCATTCTCCGAATTGGAACTCATATTTACAAAAGGGAGTACTGCTAAAGTAGTGGCTGGCATGGTGAGGTTTGAAAATGCAAGGTAGCCAGTTCATTTTAAAAAAACGGACGAATTGGAGATTAGGAGCTATTCCTGAGTGAGCGGCCTGTAGATTTCCAGGGCCAGCCTCAACCATGGCTAATTATTTTCGTCCCTCTTTAAAATTTTTACTATTCTATTGTTGATGATTTCTGACAGGTTCCAGTTGTACAATTTTGGGTCGGTTGTGCTGTAGAACTCAACGGTAACGACATCTAGATCTGCATGATATTTTGCAAAGCTTTGGTAACCCGGTACCCAACCAGCATGTTCATACTCATAAATGGAATCGTAAATTTCTAGTTCTCCTGGCTTAAATACAGATCCGTCATTTAGCGCTCGCAGAAAGATACCTAGGTCTTCAGCGGTAGCCAGCATTCCATGTTCATCTGCCCTTAAATTATGAGGGTATCCAACATGATACCCACTCATCACATCCTCTAAATTTACTTCATCTAGCGAACTGAAGGTGTGGTTGAGGTTTAGCGGAATGAGAATTTCTTTACGGATGAATTGAAAGTTGTCATAGCCCAACTCTTCATCCATTATCTTATTGATCAAAAGGTAATTGGTGTTGCAATATTCATAGTCTTCACCAGGTTTAAAGTTCGCGGGCTTGTTCAGAATCAAAGCCAGACTTTCTTCATAAGTCTCCGTTGGCGCTTCCCAAAAACGAGAAGCATCGGTGAAATTAGGAATGCCACTTCTATGCTGAATCATCATCCGCAAAGTAATTTGATCTGCGTTTTCGATTCTTCCCCTAAGCTCTGGCAAGTAATCTGCTAAGGATTTGTCGAGAGAAAGCCGCCCCTCACTTACCAGTTTAGTAACAGCCACGGCATCGTACAACTTGCTGATACTGGCAATTTTGAACAATGCTTTTGCTTTTGCGGGGGTTTCATTTTCACGTTCGTGCCAGCCCGCTGTGTAAAGAGCCGGCGGTTTACCACTTTCATCTATATAAATTATTATTCCATCAAATCCGTGTCCGATGGCTTCCTGGGCCTGTTCCTGAATGGTATCGGGAAGGGGAAGTATCCAAGCTTTTACCAAAAGCCAGGGCACAAAGTAGAGCGAGATAATTGTCCCAAGCATTAAGCTTATTCTGACGATGGTTTTGGTTGTTTTAATCATTAACATCAAAAAACATGGGCATCTATAAATACACTTTTAGAAACGATACCCCATATTGAACTGAAAGGCGAGGTTAAGACCGAATTCACGGAAAAGGGCATTCGAAGAAAAACTTTCGGAGGGGATTTCGGAGTTTTTTTGGTGGGTAAAAACTCCCAGGTTCATATTGGTTCCAATGTAAGCCCCTTTTAGAACATTGATTTGAAAGCCGTATCCCCCGTTTAAAAAGAGGTAGTTAAGAGTAGTGGGGAAGTAGGTTTCCAATTTCTTGTTTACGTAAGAAAAATGGGTAAGCAGGTACATATTGAATTTGTTGCTGCTGCCATTTGGAAAGTATTTGTAGTTCAGTTCTAGGCTCAAAATTCTTTGATCTTTATAAATGTAGGGGTGCAGCCCCGCGCCTAGTTCCCACTGACTTTTATCCTTTTGGTAAGTAATGCTGGGAACTAATCGTATAGGGTAAATTTCCCCGTTCATACCAGAATTGATAGCAAAGCCAAAGTTACCTTCTGAACTCTTTTCTTGCCCCTGACTTAAGAGCGGAACCAGAATAAGAAAACTTAATAAAAGAAAGTGTTTCATTGATTAGCGCTTTCGTTTTTTACTGCATGGACTATTCTGCTGTAGGATCGCTCAAGACCAGTCCAAAACATTTCATCTTTACTGGTATTAACAAATTGCACCACCACGGCATCTATGTCGCTATGGTATCGAGCAATGCTCGTGTATCCACTCAACCACCCAGTATGTTCATACTCATAAACCGAGGAGTAGATGGCCTGTTCTTCTTTATTGAGTAAGGTACCATCAATCAAGGCTCGCAGAAATACGGCAACATCCTCAGCACTGGCTATCATCGACCCTCCAGGCCTAGTGTAGTCATTCATTTTAAGATCATCTTGATATCCTACATAATAGCCACTCATTACAACATTGGAATCTACCTCACTAAGCAGGCTGAAAGTATTTTTTAAACCCAATGGCTGCAAGATCTCTTCGCGGATATAGCTATGATGACTATAGCCTAAAGTCCTGTCGAGTATTTCCCCAATTAAAAGGTAGTTCGTATTAGAGTAACGGTGCTTTCTGTCAGGTTTAAAATCGGCAGGTTTATCAATTATTAGAGTAGCCGTTTCCAGATAGCTTTCTTGTGGGCTCCGATTTGGAAAGTCTGGTTCATAAATAAATTCTGGAATACCACTGCGATGCTGTAACATCATTCGCAGGGTAATCTGGTCGGCATACTCGATTTTACCGGCTAGCTCGGGTATAAGCTCTGCTAGTGTACTTTCCAGTGATAATTGCTTTTTAGCAACCAATTTAGTAGTGGCGGCCGCTATATAAAGTTTGCTGATGCTTGCGATTTTAAATAGTAGGTGAGCATCAGCAGGAAGGAGGTTCTCTCGGTTATTCCAACCCGCGCTATAGAGTGACGATTTTTCGGATTGGTTAACGCAAACGATAATGCCGTCAAATCCATTGTCAAGGGTTTTTTCCACCTCTTCCTGGACTGTTTTTGGGAAGTAGATTAGATCCCTAGAACAACTATTTAGAACCAGCATTAAGAGTAGTAGGCCAAGACTGCCTAGATTGCTCGTTTGGAAGTTTTTCATATCGTCTGTTTAAATCTAGTTGTGAATATTGATTGCGATAATTGCGAATACATTCAATTCCCCAATCAATGGCATTTTGAGATTTTTGCTAAAATCTATACCCGATTCGCAAATGCATATTTAATTCAAATCCACTTTCGTCTTCTGAGTATCCGGCGCGCTCGGCAAAGGTGTAGCTATATCCTGCGCCAATGCCAGCTTCATAATTAAAATGGTCTCCGATATTCCTTCTAATTCCCCAAGTAGGTATAATGGCGAAGTCACTTACCACCGGAGCATCGTCAGTATTGAATAGCGCCAACTCTGGATGATAACTCGTTTTTAAAGCAATAAAATTGCCGGAATTTCCATCAATCCTTTTTGAATTTTGGAGGCGTTTTTGGAGGTTATAATAAAACCGAGGCTCAATTACTATTACCGGAGTAAGAATAAAGGGAGAGTCATAACTATCATAATAGGTGGTTTCCCAAATACCAAAGTCAAAACCAAGCTCTGTTCTTAGGGCAATGCTATTTGATAGTTTAACTTCATTATAGGCCCAAAGCCCTAGAACCCCGGTTTGCACTCCAAATGTTGATTTTTCTACACTTGCGTTTTGAGACTTAGCGATTAAGGATAGTCCGCACAAAGTCAAGATGAATGCTGCTTTTTTCATAATTTTTTCTTTTAAGTTTTAATCTTTACAAAGCGTCTACCGGTATTATCTTTTTAGCTTGGGAGACTAGGTTTTCCCTAGGCTGCCTTGTCAAGATTATGGTGCAAATGTGAAGTGAATAGAGTGGTGAGTCGTTCGGAAATGTAATTCCGTTCTTATACAGAGGTCTATAATTTCTGTGCTGGCTAAAACATGATTTGATTTCAACAATGCCTTAGCTCTCATCCCTTCGATTTTCTAAGAATCTATTGAATATCGTTTGGAGCCAAAGCCGCTTTCCTATGCCAGCGCTAATGCTATAGCTGATTTAGTCTGAAATAATTTGAAAAGGTCCTCGATGTTTCACAGCGCTCTAGTCTCAGAAATAGACCTTATACATGAGATTGGGAAAGAGTCCAATCTGTGTAACATAGCCGATATTATCAGCTTCGCTTTCATCGTAATACTCCGATATTCTTCCTTCTGCAGCAGTGATATTGGAAATATTGAAGTAAAACTCCTGCGTTGTTTTTAGATTATTCCACTTATAGCTCATGGAGATATCAATCTGATACAGGTCGTCAAGGGATGATTCAAAGGCTTTGTCATAGTCCCAGTATTGATCATTGGCTGGGTCCACATTTAGCTGGCCTTGATCATTTCTCCTAAGCGGTATTATTTTTCTTCCTCCGCCCATAAAAACTCTTAAGTTAATAGTGAGCGCCTGATTTTTCTTTCTTCCAAGATTAAGGAATTCCTTTCCAACTAATAGATTAGCTATATAATCGCTATTATAGGCTGTGTTTCGCCACCTATCTTCTAGGGTTTTATACTCCGATTGAAAGAGGGACATATTGATCAAGAAGTAATAGCTGTTGTTAAAGAACTTCTCGATAGTTAGCTCCACTCCATAATTCCTTCCTTGCCCTTCATTTACAAGACTTACGTAGTCATAGTCTATTCGTTCATTAATGGTGGCATAGTAGCTACTGTCAGCGGCAACTGGTAAATCATACAGCCACTGGTAATACAATCCTAATTTTGCTTTTAGGTCAGACCGAAATCGTTTCTCAATTGCAAGCGAGTAATGGTCGGCTTTGAGCAGGCCCATATTGCGGTTGGGTTCTGTAAGTGCTCCATTGTTATTGGATACTTTGGCAAAATAGTTATGCGCATTTTCCAGGGTGCTATGCTTACCATATCCAAGGGTGAGATCAATTTTGGGGCTTAGCTCCCAATCCATGGCAAATCGCGGCTCTATGGTTCGGTTTTGATTGTAGAAATCATTCATCTGATGAATGCCGGTAATAATTGTGAGCTTGTTGAAGGGCTGATATTTCCAGCTGATGAAATTCCTGAGAGTGCTCATTTGCTCATCAAAATCAGCGAGCAATCTCGGGGCGGAAACCGTATCTCTCTGCAGACTCTGGAAATAGTCATAGCTGAAATAGGCATATTTGAATCCTGCCTGTAGCTTATGCTGATTATTGAATTTGTGATGAAAGCTTACGGCTCCCCGGTAGCTTGATTTGCTCAAATTTCCTTCGAAAAATCTGTAAGCCGAACCCAAGGCTTGGGTAGGGGAAATGGATCTAGCTTGTACATCATCATTGATACCATCGGTAGAGTATATAATAGAAGTATTGAGATAGCTATTCTTGGATAGGTTGATCCAATGATTGACACCAGTGTTAAATAGATAAGATCTCGTAGAATGATCTTTTGACAGCCTGTTCAACTGAGCGATGTGACCAGGCGACCCTATAGCATCTATACCCGACATATTCTCTAAATCAAATCCACTATAAGCACCTAAACCAAAGATTGAGAAAGTACCTAGCTTTTCAGAAGGCAGCGTAATTTTAAAGGCACCATCTTGAAAATTTGTAGCTCCACTGCGATTCAGCAAGCCGAGCATGCTCATTAAAGTGATAGTAGAGTAACGGTAATTGACTAGGTAAGAACCGGCATAGCCCTTTTTGAGCGGGCCTTCTAGTGTAATGTCTGTACCCAAGATTCCCAGTCCAAACACGCCTTCAAAGCGTTCATTGTTTCCGGATCTTAATTTAATATCATATACGCCTGATAAGACATCACCATATTCTGCCGGAAATGCGGAGGAGTAAAAATCTGAAGTAGCCAGCAGATTATTATTAAGGGCACTGATGCCTCCTGTACCGATCCCGCTTTGATTGGCGAAGTGGTTTGGGTTGCTGATTTGTATCCCCTCCAATCTCCATTGTATAAATTTCGGTGAATTACCACGAACGATAATGTCGTTGCTACCATCTTGCGTTGTAGCTATCCCTGCGTAGTTCGACATGATTCGGGTAGGATCGTTAAAAGGTCCTGCATATCTGTTTGATTCCTCTGGAGAAATTGATCTGGCACTAAGCAATGCCATGTCATTTATGGGAGTGCCTTTGTCCATTTGTGCAACTACAGTTACCTCGCCCATTTTGGTAGAATATTCATGTAGGCTGAGGTTTAGTACCACTTCTTTGGCCGAATTCACTACAATATTTGGGATTATTTTTTCCTCATAACCGATATATGAAAGTTGCAGATTTACTCGCCCAACTGGCACCTCTTCAATCCGGAAATTACCATCAATGTTCGTAGTAGCACCAATAGGAGGAGAGGAGTCCTTAATCTTTACGGTTACTCCAAACAAGGGTAATTTGCTCTCCTCATCTATTACCCGTCCACGAATAGTTTGGCTTAGCCCTTTTGCAGTGTTTCCCTTAGCTTCTTGATTAGCTTTTGATGAAATAGTACTGGTGTCACTTAATTCCAGGTAGCTAAGCTTGTTGTCTTCCAAAACATTGGTAAAAGCACTTCCATGCGACAGGCATGTCCTAAGAAAGATGAAGACAACTATCCAGAAAAATTTCGACCCTATACGCTTGTTGAATAGATTCTCCAATGGTAGCAGATTACTCAAAAGCTTGCAAATTGGAGAGCAACATAACTTTTAGCCCATTAGTATTGGCCGGGTCATTTATAATATTCTCAGTAGTACCATCACAGAAATATTCTTTCTTCCAATGGAAACTCCTATTTAAAAAAGGCTTTAAGGCCAGGGTAGTGGCTGGCATGGCATCAGTTTAGAACTGCAAGATAGCCTAAGCTTTTTATAAAGGAAGTAGGGGCTAGAACTATACTTAGTATAGAAAGCAAAGAAGTGCTAGTAATTGTGAATCGGGTCGATAGTAAAATGAATGCGCCTTTTATAATTACCGACTTTGAAATTTATAAACCCCATTGATATCGCCGGCCAGAATTAAAATATAAGTCCCTGGTTTTAAGTTTAGCTTGGCCCGATAAGCATCATAAGCTTGAATATCCTTCTGCACAAGGCAATTACCGCCTAAATCAAATATGCGGAGTTCGGCTTGCCAGTTTTTCTGAGTTTTGGCATCGATGATAATATGATCTTGGACAGGATTAGGATAGAGCATATATTCTGTTTCCTGAACTAAATATATCGGAGCGTTTAGGCTTAAGGCCAGTTGAAAATCGGGAATACCGTAACCCATAGAGTCATTTGGACTAGCGAATAGATGCGCCGATTGACGAATGTAATTAGCAATTTCTTCGCTATGCTTTGCAGGATAAGCTTCTATTAAACAGGCTGCCAAGCCGGCTACCAAGGGTGCGGCATAGGAAGTACCAAATTCAGCGTTGAAACTCCCTGTTCCATCAATCAATGTGGTAGGATAGCCCTGAGCCATCACATCGGGTTTCACCCTTCCGTCAAAGCTGGGGCCGATGCTGGAAAGTGGGGCATAGTCTCCTTGCCAGCTTACCGCTCCAATAGTGAGCACAGAATCACCATCTGCGGGAGCTGCAATATGAGGCTGCGGGCTTTCTCCTTCATTTCCTGCACTAGCAATCACTAAAATGCCTTTTGAAGCAGCCATATCTGCCGCTTTGCTAATTACAGTGGTATTGCCGTCCATGTCGCTGTAGCTGTAGTTATCCTGTGGATTATCAAATGTTTGGTAAGAAAGTGAAGTGTTAATAACATGCGTCCCAACACTGTCTGCGAACTCCGCTGCCATTACCCAATAATCCATTTCTAGTGGAGTTTCCTGATATATATCTTCCGTGGTGAACAACCAATAGTTTGCGTCGGGAGCGGTTCCAACCATAGTGTCGGGAAGGTTTGCTGCCATAATAGACAATACACTGGTACCATGGCTGCCCCAGCCCGAAAACACGTTAGTGTCATTAGTTAGATAGTTGAAAGTACCTAAGAGTCTTGGTGAGTTGCGCAGGCTATCAAAAGCAGAGCTTTGCAGAAAGCCTTCATAACCAGCATCAATTACAGCTATGTTAATACCGGTTCCGGTATAGCCCTTTTCATGCAGTAAATGTCCATTCAGCATTTCAATCTGCCCTCGGGCAAATCCATAATCCAGGGTATCGCCAGAATTTACTCCACACAAGAAACTTTGATGTCCTTTTGGAAATTCAATACGCTCCACAAAAGGTAAGGAGGCAATTAATTGGGCTTGTGGATGACTGACATAGACATAGTTCAGCCATTTGGATTGCGCCAAAGGTGTAGCACCTAAATCTTTCAGGACTTGCAAGTACTCTTTGGCAATGGGTAAATCGCTCCTTTTAATGGGAATATTTTGAAGCGCTCTACGGTTAAGTGCCGCGCTTGACAGAAATCCTTCGGGCGAATCGAGTAAATCCAGACTGGAGCCTTTATCTTTTAGGTAAACTCTAAACTCAGTTTGGCCTTGAGCTTTTAGGAACAGGCAAAAGAGAAGTCCTGTTAAAAGGTAGCTATATTTAAGCATGTTATTTTTTTTTGATGGTTATCAGATTAGTGACTGGTATATTGATTCTGAGTAGTCTTATTAAGTTCTTTTTATGGGTATGAATAGGCCATTCCGATTGCTATTTTCTTTGCCCTGGATCATTTATGGCCGCTATCAATGCGTATTTGCCGGCCTTCGCTGACCATTCTGTTGGTAGAAAAATCCGGCTTATTTCTTTTTCTCAAGTGCCTCCATTCTATCCTTGTGATAAGGGCTAGCACTTAATGCATAGGCCTTAGAAATAGCCTTTAAGGCATTGGCATAGTCGTTCTGACTTTCGTAATAATCGGCCAAGGAGTCGAAAGCATTGGCACTACTTGGATAATACTCAATGCAAAGCTCAAAAAACATTTTAGCCTTAGCGACTTGCCCCATGTCCAGGTACATATAGCCACTCATATTCATCAGGTCTTCAGGATAAGGTGGAACAGGATGGCCAAAATGCGTTTCGAGTTTTTGAGCCCGGTATTTCATAATTTCATACAAATCGTCTTTGGGTGTGTCTGGCACATTGAACTTATCGGTTTGCTCCATTTGATACCATTGAAAAAGTGCCAGCATTCCGTCTAGCATGGAAGGTAGTGGAACCGTTCCGTGCAAATCGTTTGGATAATGCTTCCAATAGGATTTCAGCCCTTGGCCCTTTTCCTTCAGCAGATTTGTAAACTGCACGTTGGAGCGTGAGAAAAGGGTGAAATCAGAAGTATCCTGCATCAGATTGTCGATGGTAATAGTTGGATCTTGCATATGCAGTTGCCCGCTCATCGATATAAAAATGGCTTTGCCCTCGTGTTCTGCGGTAGGCAGTGATTTTTGGGCTTGCTTCAGCAGATATTGATCATCCCAATCCAAGCTTGGGTCAATGGCCAAATAGTTGGCAAATTGCTTTGGGTCATTGATAAACTCATAGCAAACAAAAAGACCACCGTAGGAGTGGCCCACTAAAGTTCTGTAAGAGCTTGCCCGATATTTGTGCTCCACAAAAGGAATGAGTTCTTCTTTTATGAATTTGGCAAATGTGGCGGCTTCGCCATTCTCTTGCTGAAAAGGCATTCCACGCCTGGAGGTGATGGTAGTTGGCGTCAGGTTTTTAGTGCGATCATGGTCATTGGCAATAGCAATGAGAATCATCTCGGGCATAAAACCACCGTAGTAGGTCTCATAAACGGTATTAAGTGAAGGAAGCATGACGTCACCATCTAATAGATAAACCACCGGGTATTCTCTTTGGCTCTCAGGATTGTAGCCATTTGGCAGTTGAACGTAAATGGTTCGTGTTTCACTGAGGGTCTTGGAGTAAAGACTATCCTTTAAGCCTAGCTGTTTTAGATAGCTGCCTTCTTTTTGCGCCAGTGCACAAAAGTGAATGAGCAAACTAAAAACAAGGATGTTTATGCTTCTTAAATTGCTTGTTGTATTCATTTTCTTAATTTCTTTCGTTGATGTCATTATCTTAAATGTTCTGGCAGCACTTCTCTACTAGCGCTCGCTGCGATTTCCCTGATTCTTTTCTGTCTCGTTTCTTCTCTTTTAGCCGAAACCACCCAGTACAAAAGCATTTTTTTAGTAGAGTTTGATAGTGCCTTATAGTAGTCCTCCGCCTTTTGAGATTTTGCAAGTTCTTCTTTCAAATCCTCAGGAATTATTAGGGCCTCAACTCCATCTAAGATTGTCCAAGAACCATTCTCCTTAGCGACTTCGATGCTTTTGTAGCCGGCTTCTCGCATAAGTCCCTGATCGATTAAACTTCTTACTTTGTCTTTATTCACTTTAGACCAATTACTCTTTGCTTTCCTTTTAGTGAAGTATTGCTTGTACCTGGTGCTGTCTACGGTCCTTTTGGTACTGTCGATCCAACCGAAACACAAGGCTTCATCAACAGACTCGCTCCAGGTCAGGTTATGCTTTGGAGCATTCTTTTTGTGGAATATGACCCAAACGGCCTCCTTCTTTTCATGGTTTAGGTCGAGCCATTTACGCCAATCCTTCTTGCCCTCAGGACAAAATTCTTCAACCGTATTCATCAGTTATTGTAGCTGTATTTCATTATTTATTTCAAGGCTAAAGTTCAATCGCTTACCACTTTTATGATGCTTATAGCGGTTCACAGTTCATTTTTAAGCTAAGCTTAAACTAAGGCTTAGAATATTAGGTATTCAATCGATTTATAAGTTGATCTAAGGCCAATCTTGCTTCACTCATCACAGGCAGAAATGGCCAAATATGCGGCATATCCTCGCCCAAGATTAGTTCTACTTTAACGCCTTCAGCTTCCATCTTTTTCACAGCCAATTGCTGGTCTGGATAGGTGATATCCTTTTGTCCCAAAAACAGGGTTGTCTTCGGAAATCCATTAAAGCTAGCGTACAATGGGGATATGATTACGTTTTTCAAATCTATCTCCCCAGTACACATTTTCTTTGCGCTTAGCACTCCTGCCTGTGATAGCATGGGGTCTTTAACGTCTATTTCCGCAATCTTTGGATTAGACATGCTAGCGTCCATTACAGGAGAAACTAAAATAAGCTTGCTTGGTGGTTCCTGATTCCCTTGGATCAGTCTTTGCGTTAAGGCGATTATTAAAGTAGCTCCCACCGAATCTCCCAATAGGCTAATCCTGTCGGGTGGATATTCCTCTAAAGCTCTTTCATACACCTTGTCAATATTCATTGAGATGGCGCTAATTTGATTTTCAGGGGCTTTTGGGTAATCGCACAACCAAACGGTCTGCCCGGTTTTAGCGGCAATCTTTTTAAGCACCTTCCAATGTAAATCGGTAGGTCCGGAAATAAAGGCGCCTCCATGTACCATCAGAATTAATTCTTTAGAAGTATTAGCTCCCATTAGCTCCGTAATGGTGCTTGCTGCTATTTTGAAAATGCTAAGCTTTTTTCCAGAAAAGAAGGACACTCCGGGAGCATGAATATCTCCATTTCTTATCCTTCGGAAATTTATGGGGTCTTGACTAAAGTCTTTTTTTACGCCCTTTAGTTTTAAGACCAAGAGCAGTAAGTAATAGCTTAGGCTTTGCTTGAGCATTTTATACTATTTGTTAAACATTCATTGAAATGGAACTGCCCGCACCTATCAGCTGGCATCCTCGTTTTTCTTTTTCTGCATGGAATAACCAATAGCTGCTCCAATGGCAATTCCAATGGGAATACCAAGTGCGATCTTGTTCATTGCCACTCCCAGGGCTGCACCAATAGCCGTTCCAAGGGCGATGCCCCTAGCTATGTATTTCTCTTCTTGCTCCTTTTTCATCTTCATCGGTTTCAATTAAGGCCGTACTAAGCTTCTAAGATCAGGTTTTCAATGAAGCGATTGTCTTGTGCCGATTGAACGTGCTTGGAGTTTTTCAGCAAAACACTTTCTTTTAAGGATGGAAATATTTGCGTGGCTCGCTTGATCATTTTCTCGCCCGGAAACAGAACATCTTGCTTTGCCGCAATGAGGTTTATCGGGGTTTTTATAAGCTTTGCTTTTTTGTCTGATATCACTGGGACCGGACTAAAGTCCATGGTAAAATGCTCAAACACTTTCGACAAGTACTTAATGGCGAATTCATCCCTATCGCTAAAGACCTCTTTCAAAAAAGATTCAACGAATTTGATTTTTCCCGTACTCATGTACCTCCTCATGGGAATGAAGAATTTAAACAAGGCTTTTATCGGGTTTCCATTTACAATGTAGGCTGGAGCGGATAGAAATACTTCCTTGATTTTACTTTCATCATACTCCAAGGTTTTTAAAATAACCAGTCCCCCAAATGAAAATCCGGCCAGTCTTACATCGGTAATCTTGAGTTGGTCAATGACTTCATTCATCCATTTTCCATACGAGTCATCTTTCATACTCGGTCTAGTTTCCGCACTCTTGTTCGGTTGAGCAATTACATCTACCGCAAATACCCTGAATGACTTGCTTAAGTTCGGATAGGTTTCCAATGCAATGGGGGCACAACCATTAGATCCATGCACTAAGATGATAGGAGGATTGGATGGATCCCCGGTAGCTATAATGTTTGTTCTGCCAAAGCTCGTTTCCACTTGAAGGTAGTCAGAGTCAATGTTGAGCTCATTTAGTTTTTGATCGTAAAGGCTCAAGATTTCTTGCTTGCCTTGGGGCGATTTAAATAGTGATTTCATATTATTTTATTCTAAATTCCTCCAGGTCCATGCCGCCCAAAGAATATATAATGTTGCTGAGATTTCTACTATACTGAAAAAGAGGTAGTGCAGGGTAAAGTCACCATCTAGTAATGTTCCAGCTTGAATTAAAGTGAAGACAAGTCCTCCAATAATGTTAAACCAACGATTAAAAGAATATTCAAGAACTCGTGATAGGACAATCATCACCATCGCAAATTCCATGATGATGGCAAAAGTTAGTAGGAAACTTTGCGTCAGTTCAATGCCTCCAACTTGACCTATTAAAAACTGGTTAAGGTCAGGGGCGTGAAAGAGCGTAAAAACATCACAAAAAATGTAATTTACCGTTACAAATATCCATAAAGTGGAGAGTAATACTTTTTTATCCATGTTTACTATTTTGATTATTTAATGACGCACAAACGGTTGGGCTATGCGCAGCAGATATGATGAGTTTCCTTTGTAGTAATAGTTGATATATCGAAACTTTTTTTCCACTTGAAGGTAGCTCGAGTCGATAAGGAAATATTCAAATTGTTGATCATAGATAATGAGTATTTCCTGTTGGTATTGAGGCGATTTTAATAGAGGGTTCGTGATTCCTTAATTAAGGCGATAGATAGATTAATGAGAAAGGGTGATGATGACATTTCCGCGCTTATGACCTCGTTCCACATAATTGTGTGCATCGGCCATTTTTTCCAATGGAAACACTTTATCGATAACCGGTTTGAATTTGCCACTTTCTGCCAAGCCCTTGAGTTTCAAAAATGCGCTTTTTGGAGTTTTAGGAACCCCATTGTCGATGGAAAGATACTTGCCACCTTCACTAAGTGCCCCTTTGCTTTTTTCTTTTAAGCTTGAAGTCTTACTGTTTCCAACCGCGTCTATCACGTATTTATAGGTGCCCAGTTCATTCACTGCGTTTGCAGCGGTGTAATCGATTACCTTATCTGAGCCCAGGGAGCGAACCAGGTCAATATTTCTTGTGCTGCACACGCTGGTAAGCTGAGCTCCGGCATTTTTGACAAGCTGAACAGCTGCGGTTCCAATACTTCCTGATGCTCCATAAATAAGCACTTCATCTCCCTTTCGAATATCAGTTTGCTTGAGCAGGTGAGTCGCCAACAAACCTCCATAGGGAATGGCAGCGGCTTCTTCAAAGCTCAGGTTTTTGGGCTTCAGTGCGATGTTCCAATCCTGTGGCAAACAGATATACTCCGCGTAAGATCCAAAACGATGTTTCAATGATGAAATGGAACCGTAGGCAAATACCTCATCTCCAATGTTAAACGAACTAACATCAGCACCTTTATCGACCACCACCCCCGATGACACCATTCCTAAAATCGGGTTCCTTGGTTTTCCGAAACCAAAGATGACTTGAATTATTAATTTGGGTATTGGGGGTTCATTTAATCTCCGCATGAGCACATCACTTGCTGTAACTGAAGTAGCTTTTATCTTTATCAGCACTTCATTTGCTTTCGGGGATGGCTTTTCAAAATTATCCATCACAAGGTTTTCGGAACCTCCGTATTTTAAGCATCTAATCGCTTTCATAATTCTATTTGTTTTCTAGTCAGTTAAGAATGGCTTGATTGGTTTCTTCCGGTTTTTCTTGCTGAATCCAATGACCACAGTTTATACTTACTTTGGCAAAGGTGCAGCTTGGTTGCTGCGCCAAGGTTCGCAATCTCAAGTGTGCGTTCGGAATTTCATTTGTAATCCAAAAACGGTCAATTTTTAGCAGAGACCGCTTCGCTGTTAGATATTAGACATTAGACCGGTCGCTTTGCTCCCTTTTAGACTTATTTGCTGCTAAGAGTTTGATTATTGTTCTAAGTAATCATTATCTAACCTGACATAGTACTATTAAGTGGCCATCAATTTCATTTTTGGATCCCTGTTTAAGTATTTTCAAAAAACGCATTGACGAATTACTACTACTAGCAAAAAACGGCACTTCGGAGCGAGAGGGGCCCTGAGCAGCAATAATAGCTCGAAGGGCTTTTTTTAGACCGCTTCGCTGTTAGATATTAGACCTGAGAACAGTGTCCGTCCCTGATATAGGTTGACCACAAATAAAGTGATCAACAATGAAAGCAAATGTTCGGGCAATACGAAAACAACGTCGATACTCCGAAGAGTTTAAGAGATCGATAGTATCAGATTACGAATCGGGTAAGTTTAGT
>JANSYJ010000013.1 GCA_024742495.1 Bacteroidota bacterium | reverse complement strand
GCGACACCATAACCACCTTGGCAAGCTAAGTCCTGTAGACTTCGAAAAAAATCTTTCTGGGATGCATCCCAGAAAGATCATGACTATCTTTAACAATGAAATACTAATCTAAAACGGTCAACCTTAATCAGGGATGCGCACAGTCGCTGCGCTCCTTGAGAGAGGGATGGCATTTTAAAGTCGCGGTTAATACTCTATATCTATAGTTTACGGGAAAAGTAAAAGGCACCGCTAATGAAACACCTAAACCGAATAGTATTGCTTAGGTTTCGGCCCCAGGGTGCTGGGCTTTTAAAATAGAAGTAGACGACTGTTTGAGTTGGGAGTTGAGGCTGAAAGCCGAAATCATGAACTCCTTTAAAAAATTAAATTGTTGTTCATAACCGACCGCAGGAGATCACCCACCGAAAAAGGAGACTGCAAACATTTGAAGAGCAGTGCACCCCGGCCATGATTTTTTGGTTCTTTTTACGAATGGCTTATTAAATTGCAAAGGAATTCGTGAGCTCCGGCTGAAGCCGTCGGTTCATCCAAGAAAAAAGAAAGAAGAAATATTAAAATTGAATAGGATTTTAACGAAATCGTCATTCGTGCTGGCCCGGCCCAAGTGTCGATGATCTGTGAGGCTGCCGCAGGCGGCTCAACAGAATTACCTTTCAGGGGCCAAGCCTTTTTACCTAGTTTTGAGCAATGCAAATTAGGAAAGTGCCTAGCTGCTTGTTGCGTTCTAATTTTAATCGGTCGAATTTCGGGGAAGCTTACAAAGGATCAAACATTTACTTCTTAATGAAAAAGATTATCATACTGTTTGGATTTATCTTCCTTTTAAACCCGCAAAGAGCTCTACGTGATAAGATGTTTTACAATGCAAATGGCATTGAAGGGGTTATCTTTTCTTATCCTTTGCCAACAAATGTTCAAAGGATGGAAACTTTAAGTTGGACTCCAACTGTAGCTCAAGTTCTAGAGGCAGATAGCTTAATTTTGGCTCAAAATTTTAAGAAGTTAGGCGGGGAAGCCATGGATTCTTTTTGCACAAAAAATTGTCCTGTAATCGCCAAGAATTGGAGGAATTATCTTCGGCAAGCTATTGGGTATTTAAATGAAGAAAATGACAGCTTAGTCCATCTATCTTTTATTTGGAAAGCTGACAGTACTAAGTACGGTGATTGGAAAACCGAAAATATAGAGGTGCTAGGATCATGTTCAAAGATATGGAGTGCCAGTGTTGATTTAAAAAGAAAAGTTGTGCACAAAGTAGCGCTTCCGGAGATAATTTGCTATGACCTTGATTAATCAGTTCGTTAGCGGACCCTTATTCTGTATTATTCAAAACTTAAAAACATCATGCAGCCCACTGTGGATCTGCGATAGTGAAAACACTATTTTTAACATTCGAATTTCGAGGAGGTTTACAGATTGATATTCTCACAATTCAGGTTAATCTATTCTAGTGATAATAAATACTTGTTAATTTCAGGTATTAAAGCGGCAACTTCTTTTTATAAAGAGATATTAACTAGGAATTTAAAAGCGATAAAAGAACTAAATTCCATTTTTTTAATGAAGAAATAGATGAGGTATATTCGTTTAGTTGGAGTCATAATGGTCTTTTTTTCGATCTGGTATTGTCGCAAGAGCCCAGGTGAAACTCATGTCTTTCTAGTCCCACCAGATTATGAGGGAATTCTTGAGTTATGCGATTGTGATGAATTTCAGAAATTAGCGAATGAGGATTCAAGAGATAGTATTATATACGACTTGAGGGTTCGGACTAATTTTTGCGCTGAACTTCTTTACAATATCTCACCTCCGCCGACTCAAAATATGCATTTCTATTCGGTTACCGATGATAATGATCTGATTCCCTTAACTACTACTTACCTGGGCTGGGAAAGCTTAGCATCTAAAGCAAATGGCGACAGATTTTATGTTGCATTGTATTATAGTCGAAGAGATCCCGAATGTGTCAAGATGTTTATAGGCAAAGGAAAAAACATTGAGAATTTGGTTGTTTCAAGTCTAGGTCAATAGTCCCTATTCATCAAATTGCATGAGTCAAACCTTAATCCTCAATAAAGCAAATGGATGAAAATTGGATCGCTCCTGTTTAGGACTTTTAAGCGTCCCCTTATACTGGATTATTCAATATTAGAAAGCATCAAGCAGTCCGCAAAGGATCCGCGATAGTGAATACACTATTTTTAACAGCGGAAATTCGAGTAGTATTACATACAGCCTTGAAAAAAGAAAAAAACCGCTGCTATTAAAAACATAATACCAACGGTTTCAATTTTATAATTTAAAGCTAAAGCTTAAAGACTCCTAAAAATAGATGCCTTTGCGCTAAACTTTATTTCATCATTTTCATTAAGCGCTTTTTAGTGCTCTTGCACTCGTCGTATTCCCACTGCGCATCAAAACCTTTCCAGAAAATACGAATGGATTTATCATCACCGCGGTAAATAATAAGACTCAGCTCTTCAAATTCGATAAACACATTATTATTGTCTTTCTCATCACCTAAATAGCGACCTTCTTTTTCAAAAATTTCCTCAATCTTATTAAGTAACATTTCGGCCTTAGCCTTTGGAAGGAAGTAAAAATCAGCCTCCTTGTGCATGCGGCCATCCATACCTTTACGCTCACCATTAAAGCCCAATAACAAACCTTCTATGTCGCGTCCTTCGCATTTTACATGAAGGGTGGTCATTTCTGCCGATTTGGATTCTTCCAAGGGGGTGATGCTAAAGCGACTTAAGCTGTCTGAAGCGTCTTCTATCAGCTCAAAAGCAACAAAGGCTTTGGCATTGTATAAGGCAGATTCTTTAGTGTATTCCACCTTTTCCTTTTTTGGACTAGATTGAGCAAAAGTTAGCTGTGCTAGAAAACAAGCAGCTAGGAAAAAAGTAATTCTCATTATGGGGATATTGATTGTTTGGTAAAGCTCAAAACTATTAAAATCCAAGTAGATTGAAATGATCCTTCAGGAATCGATAAGATTACGAGGGCTTATATGGAAACATTATACTCCCGTAAAGCATCATTTAAACTGGTTTTTTTATTGGTGCTTTCTTTGCGCTTTCCGATGATTAGGGCACAAGGAACCTGAAAAGTTCCAGCGGGGAATTCTTTGGGCATAGTGCCGGGAATAACCACCGAGCGGGCGGGAACATGACCTTTTATCTCTTTAGCTTCAGAGCCACTAACATCAATAATTTTCGTGGATGCAGTAAGAACCACATTGGCACCCAAAACCGCTTCTTCTTCAATGCGAATACCTTCTACCACAATGCAACGCGAGCCAATAAAACAGTTATCCTCAATAATTACGGGTGCCGCTTGCACGGGCTCTAATACGCCGCCAATACCAACGCCGCCACTGAGGTGAACGTTTTTGCCAATTTGAGCGCAACTGCCTACCGTGGCCCAGGTATCTACCATGGTGCCGCTATCTACATAAGCGCCAATATTCACATAGGAGGGCATCATAACCACACCGGGAGAAATATAGGCACCATGACGCGCCACCGCATGCGGAACTATGCGAATACCGAGCTCCTTATAATTCTTTTTCAAGGGAATTTTGTCGTGAAACTCCAGTGGACCGGCTTCTAATTTTTCCATTTTACGGGTCGGGAAGTAAAGGATTACGGCCTTTTTAACCCATTCATGAACCTGCCATTCGCCATCCACTTTTTCGGCGCAACGAAGCTGGCCTTTATCAATGGCTTCAATGCAATCTTCAATTACTTGAACTGTTTTGGACTCTTTTAAAAGTTCTCGGTTTTCCCAAGCTTCTAAAATTAATGCTTCGTGTTGCTCCATCTTTCAATTACTTTTGCGCGAAAGTAAGAAAGAGCTTGGCTAAAATCATCGCCTTAGACATTGGAGGAAAAAGAACAGGAATTGCGGAAACCGATCCCTTGCAAATGATTGCCTCCCCCAAAGAAACGGTTGCCACCGCAGATTTACAGGATTATTTGACCAAATGGCTGGCGGCTGAGCCGATTGAAGCCATTGTATTGGGGGAACCTTTGGCCTTAGATGGTGGCGATAGTCATAACTCCCAGCGGGTACGCGATTGGCATAAAAAGCTCCTGAAACTGTTTCCCGAGGTGAAGCTAGTTCTTCAAGATGAGCGCTTTAGCTCCAAGTTAGCCCTTCAAGCCCAAATACAATCGGGCATGAAAAAGAAGAAACGTCGCGAGAAGGGAAGCCTCGACCCCATTAGTGCGGCCATCATATTAAATGACTATTTACAAAATACCTAGTCTATACTTCTTTAAAGGCTCTGATTCAATCCTTACTTTTGCCGAAATTTGACGCATGATTTTACCCATTGTGGCCTACGGTGATCCAGTCCTAAGAAAGGAAGGGATTGATATAGCAGCAGATTATCCAGGCTTGGAAAAGCTTATTGATGATATGTTTGAAACCATGTATAATGCGCATGGGGTAGGCTTGGCTGCTCCTCAAATAGGCAAGGCCATCCGTCTTTTTATTGTTGATACTTCTGGCTTCGCCGAGGAAGGGGAAGAGGATACCGAAGGATTAAAGGACTTTAAAAAGGTGTTTATAAATGCCGAAATATTGGAGGAAGATGGCGATGATTTTTCCTTCAATGAAGGTTGTTTAAGTATTCCAGATGTAAGGGGAGATGTGGATCGCCCGGAGCGCATTATAATTCGTTATTTCGACCAAGATTGGAAGGAGCATACGGAAACTTATGAAGGCCTAAAGGCTCGAGTAATTCAGCATGAGTATGATCATATTGATGGCATCCTTTTTACCGACTACCTTAGCCCCCTAAGGAAGAATATGATTAAGAAGAAGCTGAAGAATATTTCCAAAGGCCAAATTCAAATTGGCTACCGCATGAAATTCCCCCTTGCCAAATGAGACTAGTACTACAAATCTTTGCCATCCTATTTATTTTAGGCGCATGCACCGAAGGTGCGGATAAACGCATTCAGCAAAGGGAAGACCTCTTGGCCCTGGAAGCTCAAATGTTGAAAAAGAATGAACTAGATACTGCTTTGGCCATAGAAATGATTGAGGCCTATCAAGCTTATATCCAGGCCTATCCTAAAGATAGCTTAGCGCCCCAATACCAAAAGAAAACCGCGGAGATGTATCGCGCTTTTCCGGGAAAATCGGCCGAAGCGATTGATCACTACGAAAGGCTTTTTGAAAATTATACCTATACAGAGGAAGGCGCCAAGGGTCTTTTATCCCTGGCCTTGTATTATGAGGAGCTTCAGCTTAATGATCGAGCGATTAGCGCCTACACCCAATTTTTAACGCGTTTCCCTAGTCATCCATTGGCCAGTCAGGCAGAGCAATTAAGAGCCCTCCTTTCTGATGATAAGGTTACCGACATCCAAATGGTGCAAGAATGGATGAAAAAAGCAAAAAAAGACACCCAAAACTCTGAAAACTAATCCTATGAAATTAGATGACATTTTATCGATCGGCGGAAAGCCAGGTCTTTACAAATTAGTGAAAGCCACCCGACAGGGCGTATTGGTTGAATCCCTATTGGACCAAAAACGCATGCCGATTTCTCAGCGTGCCGATGTGTCGGCTTTAAGCGACATTGCCATTTATACTTATGAAGAGGAAATTCCTTTGAATGAGATTTATGATCGTCTATTTGAAAAATTAAACGGTGAAAAAGCAATTGATACTAAAGCGGCAAATGGCGAGGACTTAAAGGCATACATGGCGGATTTCTTGCCAGATTATGATGAAGATCGCGTATATACTTCGCACCTTAAAAAGCTTTTTAGCTGGTATAATCTTTTACATGATTGTGATCTTTTGAACCGTAAGGATGAATCGGCCGAAGAAGGTGAAAACACCGTAGAAGCAGAGCCAAGCGATTCGGAAGAAAAGCCAGAATAAATGGGGCATAGCCGGCAAGAGCGACTGGAGGCCTTTGGGCGTTTATTGGACATTATGGACGATTTACGCGAAAAATGTCCATGGGATCGAAAGCAAACTATGGAGTCTTTAAGGCACCTTAGTATTGAGGAAGTTTATGAGCTTGGTGATGCCATCTTGGATGAGGACTTGCCAGAAGTGAAAAACGAACTGGGCGATCTGCTTTTGCATCTGGTTTTTTATGCTAAAATAGGTGAAGAGAAAAAGGCCTTTGATATTGGTGATGTGCTGCATGCCATTTGCGATAAACTTGTGCATCGGCATCCGCATATCTATGGCGATGTTGTGGCTGATGATGAGGAAACCGTAAAAGCCAACTGGGAGCAACTCAAACTGAAAGAAGGAAAGCAGTCGGTATTAGAAGGCGTGCCTCGTTCCTTACCGGCTTTGGTAAAAGCCACGCGTATTCAAGATAAGGCCCGCGGGGCTGGCTTTGATTGGGAGGAAACGGCGCAGGTTTGGGATAAGCTGCGCGAGGAAATAAAGGAGCTGGAAGTGGAAGTGGAGGCCAATGATCAGGAGAAAGTAGAGGCTGAATTTGGTGATGTCCTATTTTCCCTCATTAATATTTCACGTTTTATTAAAGTAGATCCTGAATCGGCCCTGGAGCGAACCAATAAGAAGTTTATTAATCGCTTTCAATATTTGGAGGAAGCAACCAAGGCGGCTGGACTAAAATTGGAAGACATGTCTTTGGTGGAAATGGACCAATTTTGGGAGGAAGCCAAAGCCAAGGGATTGTAGACTTTACTTTAATTCTCAGTTAATTCTATCGCCTTATTAGGGCTATTCTTTACTTTTAGCTAACTTCATTCCCTCAATGATTAGATTGGGAGATTATGAAGAAGCTTTACCTGATTCGCCACGCTAAGTCCTCTTGGAAACAAGAGGGGATATCCGATTTTGATCGACCCTTAAAAGGCCGTGGTATTCGAGATGCGCATAGCACCGCCCAGTGGTTATTGAAACAAGAGGAGCATCCTCAATTATTGATTTCCAGTCCGGCTACCAGGGCTATGCATACTGCGCTCATCTTTGCCCAGGAATTAATTTACCCTTTTCAAGATATTCGAATTGAAGAAAGTCTGTACCACGGCGGGATGGACGATTTTCAAAAAGTATTGTCGACCTTAGATGATCGCTTAAATTCTGTTTACCTTTTTGGCCATAATCCCAGTCTTACCAACTTTGTAAATCATTGCATTGATCACATCATCGACAATGTGCCAACAACTGGTGTTGCTTGTTTAAAATTTGATGCGCAACAATGGTCCGAACTTGGTCATGAGGCGGAATTAGTATTTTTCGATTATCCAAAACGACATAAGACTTTGTGAATTTTCCACATATTCAGCACATCATCGCCCGCGATATTTCGTGGTTAGCCTTTAATGAACGAGTGCTCCAAGAGGCGCTCGATGACACCAATAATCCCATTATTGAACGCCTGCGTTTTTTAGGGATTTACTCTTCTAATATGGATGAGTTTTTTCGAGTGCGCTATGCTTCCATGAAAAGACTGGCCCAATTAACAGACGATAAGTTAGATCGCCTCGGAGGAAAGCGTCCGGCCGAAGTTTTAAAGCAGATTTCCGATAAGGTACAATTGCTGCAAGCCCGATCGCAGGAGATTAATGATCGCTTAATGGCGGAGCTCTCGGAGCATGATATTGAGATTGTTAATGAAAAGGAACTCACTAGTGGACAAAGAGACTATGTCCGTAATTTCTTTATCGAGAAGGTAAGTCCAACCGTATTCACCTTAATGCTTGGGCAAAGTCCGGAATTACCCGAATTAAGAGACAAATCTATTTACCTCGCCATTCGAATGTTTGTGAAGCAAAATCCGGATGAAGCGCGCTATGCTTTAATCGAAGTGCCTACGGAACAGGTGGGGCGCTTTGTGAGTTTGCCTCGATATGGCAAGCAGTATGTGATGTACCTGGAGGACGTGATTCGCTATAATTTAGAATACATACTTTTTATCTTTAACCTTCATCGTATTGAGGCGCATACGGTAAAAATTACCCGCGATGCGGAACTGGATTTGGATGACGATGTCTCTAAAAGTTTCCTTGAGAAAATGACCAAGTCGGTGAAGAATCGCCGCTCGGGTGATCCGGTTCGTTTTGTGTTTGACAAAACGATTCACGAGGAAACCCTAAGCTATCTTATCGATGAAATGGAGATGGATAGCTACGATAGTCTTATCGCCGGTGGTCGATATCACAATAAAAAAGACCTCATTAAATTCCCGAACTTGGGGAATGAGGATTTGGAGTTCGAGAAACTTCCTCAACTGGCCCATCCCGAACTGGATATGGATCGCAGTATTTTAGAGGTGCTCGATAAACAAGATATTTTACTCTTTTTACCATTTCATAATTTCAGTTACATCATTCGTACCCTGCGCGAAGCAGCCCTCGACCCTCATGTTCGATCTATTGATATCACATTGTATCGAATGGCCTCAGACTCCAGGGTGATTTCGGCCTTGGTGAATGCCGCTAAAAATGGCAAGGAAGTAACAGCGGTAATAGAGCTTAAAGCTCGCTTTGATGAGGCCAATAACATCCAATGGACAGAAGTTCTGCAAAGCGAAGGCGTAAACGTAATTTTTGGGGTTCAAGGACTTAAAATTCACAGCAAGGTTATTCTAATTACCAAGGAAGAAGATGGGGAGGAAAAATTATATGCATCGGTAGGTACCGGGAATTTTAATGAAAGCACCTCTAAGCTTTATACCGATTATCACCTACTCACAGCCGATCGCCGCATTACCAAGGATGTAGCGCGGGTATTCGATTTCCTACGCAACAATTATAAGAACAAGCGTTACCGTCATTTATTGGTTTCGCCTCACGATACCCGAAAGGGTTTTATAAAACTCATTGATAAGGAAATTGAAAATGCTAAGAAGGGCATCCCCTCAGGTATTCGGATTAAACTGAATTCCTTATCCGATGTAAAGCTTATTGATAAGCTTTACGAAGCCAGTTCTTATGGGGTTCCTATTAAGTTGGTTGTGCGTGGCATTTGCTCTTTAGTTCCAGGAAAAGCTGGTTTAAGCGAGAATATTGAAGCCATTTCTATTTTAGATCGCTTTTTAGAACACTCGCGATTAATGATATTTGAAAATGGCGGAGATCCCAAATTTTATTTAGGTTCGGCCGATTGGATGCCACGAAATTTAGATTATCGGGTGGAAGTGACCACCCCCGTTTATGAAGACAAGATTAAACGACAGCTGCGTGATCACTTTGACATCATTTGGAAGGATAATGTAAAATCGCGTTGGCACAATGAGGAGCTTAACAATGATTATCGCCAAATTCGCGGACCAAAAATTAGATCTCAATACGCTTTGCACGACTATGTGAAAAAGCAATTAAAGCGCGGAAAGTGAAGGTTCATAAATTAGCAGGAATAGATATTGGCTCTAACTCAGTTCGATTATTAGTATCGAATGTCATAGAGTCGGAAGACAAGGTTTTATATAAGAAGTCATCTTTAACGCGATTGCCCATTCGTTTGGGACCTGATGCCTTTAGTACTGGTCGAATTAGCGATGAGAATGTTAATCGCTTGGTGACGGGCATGGCGGCCTATCGTAAAATTATGGAGGTTCATGGCGTGGAGAAATACCGGGCTTGTGCCACCTCCGCTTTGCGAGAAGCAAAAAATGGCATTCAGGTCGTCGAGAAAATTTATCGTGAAACCGGGGTAAATATTGAGTTGATTACTGGCAAGGAGGAAGCGCGGATGATTTTTAGTTCCGACATGATTGGCGATGTAGCGGAGGCCCATGAAACTTTTCTGTACATCGATGTGGGCGGTGGTAGTACCGAATTAACCCTCTTTCATAAAGGTGAAATCCAAAATAGTAGATCTTTTAAAATTGGTACCATTCGTTTGCTTAAAGACCTAGTTAAGAAGAAGCGCTGGGATGAGATGAAAGATTGGATTCAAGAAATTAGTGACTCCTTTGATGAGGTTTTGATGGTAGGTTCTGGTGGGAATATTAACCGCACCTTTAAACTAGCTCAAAAGCAAAAAGGGGAGATGATGAGTCTTAAAGGTTTAAAAACCATTAGAGAAACAATTTTGGAGTATGATGATGATGCTCGAATGATTGCCTTCGACCTAAATCCAGATCGTACCGATGTATTGCCCCATGCTTTGAAAATTTATACCAATGCCATGAAGTGGGCCGGAAGTGAAAACATGATCGTTCCAAAGAAGGGATTGGCAGATGGTATTGTGCGCTTCCTATTCAGAGCCCATTATCAATAATTAATAGTTATTAACTATTATTTTATTTTTCCGATAGTTAAAAACTAATTTACCTTTGTGATCACAAAACAAAAAAATCATGGCAATACAAGTAGTAAACGATAGCACCTTTAAAGATGTGCTGGCAAGCAATTCGAAAGTGGTAGTAAAGTTTTACGCCGATTGGTGTGGCAATTGCAAATTGTTTTCGCCTAAATATAAGCGAGTAAGCAATGAAGCAGAAAATGCCGACATGGTATTTTTAGACATCAATGCCGAGGAAAATCCGGAAGCCCGCAAGGCGGCAGGTGTAGATAATCTTCCCTTTTTAGCAGTATTTAAAGACGGCCAATTGGTGGAAGGTTCGGCCAGTAATAAAGAGGAGTATTTACGCTCTATTATGGCCAAGCTCTAAGGAAACTGTAAAGCTTAAGGCTAAAAAAAAGTCCCATCGTAAATGATAGGACTTTTTTTATGCGCTAATTGCCAGGGTTTTATACCATAGCTAGGGCCGCCTCGTAGTTTGGAGCCTGACCAATTTCGGGTACCTGTTCGGTATAAATTACCTTTTGTTCTTCATCAAGTATAATCACCGCACGTGAAAATAAATCGCGCATTCCGCCATCGATCATGCGCACGGGGTAGCTTTCGCTGAAATCCGCATTGCGCATCTCGCTTAGGCCGATGGCATCCTCAATGCCTTCTGCGGCACAAAAACGTTTATGTGCGAAGGGTAAATCACGTGAAATATTTAGCACAACCACGCCTTCTTTAGCAGCGGCCGTTTCATTAAACTTACGTGATGATGCGGCACAAATGCCCGTATCAATACTTGGGAAAATATTAAGGATCACCTTTTTGCCTTTAAAATCGCTTAAGGAACGATCCTGTAAGCCGCTGTCGGTAAGGGTGAAGTTTGCTGCCGTACTTCCAAGTGCTGGAAGATCGCCTTGGGTGTTTACTGGATTTCCTCCGAGGGTAATTTTTGCCATTTTCTAATTGTTTTGATGTTAAACAAAAAAGCCCCGACATTGATCGTCGAGGCTTTTAAATATTTAGTACTGATTATTTAGAATCATCTACTTCTTCGAACTCTACATCGGTAACATCATCGCCACCTTCATTAGAGCTTGCGCTTGCGCCTTCCGCTGCACCTTCTGCTCCAGCTTCTGCACCAGCACCATCTTGTTGTGCTTTGTACATTTCCTCAGAAGCATTTTTCCAAGCTTCATTAATCTTTTCCATGCTAGCTTCAATAGCGGCAAGGTCTTCTGATTTATGAGCTGCTTTTAATTCTTCTAAAGCGGATTCAATCGGTGCTTTTTTGTCATCCGAAAGTTTATCACCGAATTCTTTTAATTGCTTCTCAGTTTGGAATACCATACTGTCCGCCTGATTCAGTTTTTCAACTCTTTCTTTAACTTGCTTATCGGCTTCAGCATTCGCTTCTGCTTCCTGCTTCATTTTATCGATTTCTTCCTTGCTTAAGCCTGAAGAAGCTTCGATACGAATACTTTGTTCCTTGCCAGTTGCCTTGTCTTTCGCCGATACATTTAATATACCGTTGGCATCAATATCAAAGCTTACCTCAATTTGAGGAACACCGCGAGGAGCAGGAGGAATATCAGTTAACTGGAAGTTTCCAATAGTCTTGTTATCCTTAGCCATCGGGCGCTCTCCCTGCAATACGTGAATGTCAACCGCTGGTTGATTGTCGCTTGCGGTAGAGAAGGTCTCCGACTTTTTAGTTGGGATAGTGGTATTGGCTTCAATTAGACGGGTGAAAACACCGCCCATGGTTTCGATACCAAGAGAAAGAGGGGTTACATCTAAAAGAAGTACATCCTTTACATCACCCGCTAAAACTCCACCTTGAATGGCCGCACCTAGAGCTACTACTTCATCAGGGTTTACACCTTTAGAAGGCTCTTTGCCGAAGAAGCTTTTTACCGCTTCTTGAACGGCTGGAATACGAGTAGAGCCACCCACTAAAATTACTTCATCGATATCCGATACGTCAAGGTCGGCATTTTTAAGAGCATTGCGACAAGGCGCTATGGTGCGATCTACTAAATCGTTTACCAATTGCTCGAATTTCGCACGACTTAATTTGCGAACTAAGTGTTTTGGACCAGTGACAGTAGCGGTAATATAAGGTAAGTTGATTTCCGTTTCGTTAGAGCTGGAAAGTTCGATTTTCGCTTTTTCAGCTGCCTCCTTCAAACGCTGTAGCGCCATTGGGTCGGTGCTTAAGTCAAAATCTTCTTCCGATTTAAACTCATTAATCAACCAATCGATTACCGCTTGATCGAAGTCATCCCCACCTAGGTGGGTGTCACCATCAGTTGCCAATACTTCAAATACGCCATCACCAAGCTCCAAGATGGAAACATCATGTGTACCACCACCACAGTCGAAAACAGCGATTTTTTGGTCTTGGCCTTTTTTGTCAATACCGTAAGCTAATGAAGCCGCAGTAGGTTCGTTAATTATACGACGTACTTTCAGTCCTGCAATTTCACCCGCTTCTTTGGTCGCTTGGCGCTGAGAATCGTTAAAGTAAGCTGGTACAGTAATTACCGCTTCCGTTACATCCTCACCTAAATAATCTTCAGCGGTTTTCTTCATTTTCTGAAGCACCATTGCCGATAATTCCTGAGGGGTGTATTTACGTCCGTCGATATCTACACGTGGCGTATTGTTCTCGCCTTTTACAACGCTATAAGGTACGCGTCCTGCTTCTTTTTCAACTTCTGAAAAACCAGAACCCATAAAGCGCTTAATGGAGCTAATGGTTTTATGAGGATTGGTGATAGCCTGTCTTTTGGCTGGATCTCCAACTTTGCGCTCGCCTCCTTCAACAAATGCGATTACAGATGGAGTGGTGCGTTTTCCTTCACTATTTGGTACTACCACTGCCTCGCTACCTTCCATAACGGCAACACAAGAGTTGGTGGTTCCTAAGTCAATGCCAATGATTTTTCCCATGGCTATTATTGATTTTTAATGGTTATCTCAAATTTCGCTGGATATAAGTCAAAGCTTATGCCAAGGCAATTGCCACAAAAAAATCCTGCCATATATGACAGGATTAAGTTTTTTGACTGACGAAATGGAATCAGAATGCCGCTCTGTCAGTTAAAAGCACACTTCTTTATTATCAATACAATAACATGTGTCAGACCCGTTTAAACGAATCTTAGTAAAGTTAAGATCGCAGATAAGTCCATTAGATAACATGCGGTCGTCTAGGGTTTCTACGATTTCAATATTAGGCATATCCACTATCGTTCTAGAACTAAGAATCCCAGCGCCATTACTAACTTGTTCAAATTGAGGACGATTTTGATTTACACCAGTGGCCGGACTGTTAAGTTCAATATAGGTCATCATGTTTTCGGTTACCCCGATGATACGTAACTCCATTTTTTGAGCAAAACGCAATTTATTTTTTGTCGGGTCGGGCTCAATAGAACCAGAAAGGGCGCCAAAAAACTGACTTTGGTCGTAGGTAATATCAAACTGATCGAAAGGCGTTTCCTGTAAAGGTAAACGCATGGTTACCTTGTGAAAAGTTTCTTCTAAAGTCGTGCGATCCAATTCTTTATAATTCAAATAAAGAATAGGCTGATAGGCAATCATTTTCTCAGTCGCCTCATAGTCGCCTTCCTCAATATCTTGGTCAATACGAAAACGCAGTAGTCCACGGAAAAAGCGATTGGTAATACTTTGATTAGGCTCCAGGATATTGATTTCTCCAACAATGCCGGTTCTGGCCTTCGCCTCGCTGCCATCCATACGGCGAACAACTACTTCATATTCTTTATCACGATCAATGCTATAGCTACTAGGCACGCGGTAAAGGTGGTGTCCTTCGCCGGTATAGGTGCCAGAATCCAGAACAATACTATTGTCCCAAATAAGCTCAACTTCATTTAAGGGAGCTTCGCTGCTTGGTAAATATGAACGCAGAAAAACATCAATTTCAGTAGAATCGTAATACAGGGAATCGCTTATACCATAAGAAGCACTGGCCGCTTCATTGCCGAGATATCCCCTTTGAACACGAATATAATTTACATCCGCCTCAGGATCTAAAAGGCCATATACAACGGTGATGTCTTTGTATTCGGCATTTACGTCAATCTCATTATCGCAGGATAGTAAGAGGCCAAATGCCAAAAAGCCAAGGAGTAATTTTTTCATAATACAGAGTAATAGTCTTCCGCGTTCTCCGCAGAAGCCTCAAAAGTATAAATTTGCAACTAGAAAAAATTCATATGTCCATAGCCAAGTCCGATTTTAAGAAGGTTACTACCAATTCCGTGCAAGCCATGAAGGCGAATGGCGAGAAGATTTCCATGTTAACCGCTTACGATTTCACCTTAGCGGGAATTATAGATCAAGCGGGAATTGATGTTATTCTAGTAGGGGATAGCGCTTCCAATGTTATGGCGGGCCATGAAACTACCTTGCCCATCACCTTGGATCAAATGATTTATCACGCCTCCAGTGTGGTTAGGGCGGTTAATAGAGCCTTAGTGGTTGTGGATCTTCCATTCGGCTCCTACCAGGGTAACTCCAAAGAGGCCCTAGGTTCAGCCATCCGAATAATGAAAGAGAGTGGCGGACATGCAGTAAAACTGGAAGGAGGTGTGGAAATCATCGAATCCGTTCAGCGCATATTAACTGCGGGTATTCCGGTTATGGGGCATTTGGGTTTAACCCCACAAAGCATTTACAAATTTGGTACTTACACCGTTCGTGCTCGAAAGGAAGCGGAAGCAGAAAAACTTTTAACCGATGCCAAGGCCCTGGAAGAAGCAGGATGTTTTGCTTTGGTCCTCGAAAAAATACCTGCCGATTTAGCGGAAAAGGTGGCGCAAGAACTAACAATTCCGGTTATCGGTATTGGTGCGGGAGCAGGAGTAGATGGACAGGTTTTGGTCTTGCATGATATGTTAGGGATGACGCATGAGTTTAATCCACGTTTTTTAAGACGCTACCTCGATTTATACACAGAAATCAATTCAGCGGTACAGTCTTATGTACACGACGTTAAGACCCAGGATTTTCCTAATGAAAAGGAGCAGTATTAGTGGGTTTAAGTGACCGAATTCTATTTGAGGACAATCATTTACTCATCTTAAATAAACTAGCAGGTGAGCTCGTGCAAGGCGATCATACCAAGGATAAGCCCTTGTTAGAGATGGCTCGCGATTATATAAAGGAGCGCTACAACAAACCCGGAAATGTATTTTGTGGTTTGGTTCATCGCTTAGACAGACCGACATCTGGGATTGTGGTTTTTGCCAAAACCAGTAAAGCCCTGACTAGAATGAATAAAATTTTTGAACAGCGGGAGGTTTCCAAAGTTTACTACGCGGTAGTGCAGAATAAGCCAGCCAATTCGGAAGAACGGCTGGTTCATTATTTGAGAAAAGATGCCCAGAAGAATAAGTCATTTGTGCGACCAGAGAGCGATAAGTCAGCCAAGAAAGCCGATCTTCTCTTTCGATTAAAAGCGGCATCTCAAAAATACTTCTTACTCGAAGTGGAGCTCTATACCGGGCGGCATCACCAGATTAGAGCCCAGCTTTCCGCTATCGGTAGTCCTATTAAGGGCGATTTAAAATATGGTTTCGCTCGATCTAATCACGATGCCAGTATCAGTCTCCATGCCGGTAGGATTAGCTTTAAGCACCCGGTAGGGGATGAAATTATTACGATTAAAGCAGCCAATCCCGGGGAAGATGCGATTTGGCGTATCTTTAACCCTAAGATTTTGGAATGAAACTTATTTTCGAGCTTTTAACCTTTCTCCTCCTATTCGTTCTTTTTCAGGGCGCTATCCGTCGCTTTCTGCCCAAAAAGGCTAAGATGCAGAACTTCGCTCCAGAATCGCTCAAAGCCTTAAAGCGCTTTAGGGCAAGGTATTTCCAGCTTTTACTTTTATTCATTGTCATTTTCGGAGCAGCTGTTTATTTCCTCCTGCTTTTTGTAAATGAACATGCCAATTTTATGGCGCCTCATTTTAGTCAATACTATCCCCTCAAAGATTCGGCATTTTGGCAACCTGCCTTATTAGGAGGTTTACTTCTTGGTTCCTTGGTGGCATTTTCTTTAAATCGTCGCCTGCAGGCTGACGGCCTTAGCTTTTACCTCGAAGAATTGCAGGAGCTGGCCCAGGGTTATCAGAGCTTTGGCACCTTCCGTTATATCCAATACGGATTTGGTTTGCTTCTCTTCGCCATTTTAAGCTATTCTGCGCTAAGCAGTGGATTAGGTTTGGATAAAGCTTCAATTACTATTGTTAAACCTTGGGGGAATTATGAAAAATACCAGGTAAATGAACTGCAAAAGCTGGATAGTAATGAAACTATCCAGCTTTTAATCAACAATACAGATACTATAAACACCTCAAGTTATAAGTATCAAACCAAGGACTTAGATCTATATATTTCCAATTTTAAACCTTTTAGTTTATCTCAATAAGACGACTAGGATTTTTAACTTCCTCTTTCTTGGGAAGATTAATCATCAAGATGCCATCTTCAAATCGGGCTTCAATGCCTGCCTCGTCGATACGCTTTTCAGGTAAGTTAAATTGACGTTCAAAAGCATTGATCTTAAACTCTCTACGCAGGTAGTTTAAATCTTTGTCATTTTCGCCAAGCTCTCTGCTGGCCTTAAGAATTAGCCTATTGTCCTTTACCTCTATTTGCAAATCTTCTTTTCGGAAACCGGGCGCTAATAGCTCAATTTTAAAACCGTTTTCATCTTCCAGAATATTCACTTTTTCCTTGCTGGTGGGAGCAGTGTTTCGGTTCATCCAGTGAAGAGGTTCATCACGGAAGAATCCTTCAAAAAGATGATCAAATAAAGGGAGGTCGTTGCTTCTTTTTATAACTTTCATTTCTATTGTTTTTTAATATTCAACACCCCACTATTTGCAATTGAAATGCCAATAGCAAATAGGCTCTTGATTTTTGATTTTAAGCTGACGTATTGACCGCTATTTTTATTTTTATCAGACAAATTTTCCGATTAAGCTTTTTCTGCTGCCAAAATTGTTTTCTTTGTGCAAAATCCAAACGATGCGTAAATACCTCCTTATATCTAGCCTATTAATCTTAGGAGCTTGCAAAACGGTTCCATTAACCGGTAGAAAGCAGGTTTCCCTAATCCCCGGTTCTCAAATGAACGCCATGGCGGTAAATCAGTACCAACAGGTTTTATCAGAGTCTAAGGTTTTAAGAGGAACCCCGGAAGCCAATATGGTTAATACAGTGGGGCAGAAAATTTCCCAGGCGGTGGAGCAGTATTTAAGGCAAAAGGGCCACGCTGAAATGATTAAGGATTTTAAATGGGAATTCAATCTTATTGAAGAAAATGTGGCTAATGCCTGGTGCATGCCAGGTGGAAAAGTGGCTTTCTATACGGGCATTCTTCCTATTTGTCAAGATGAAGCAGGTATTGCCGTAGTAATGGGACACGAAGTAGCACACGCAATTGCCAATCACGGTTCGGAACGCATGAGTCAAGGTTTAATCCAACAATTTGGTGGAGCGGCCCTACAAGTAGCGATAAAGGAACAACCGGAAAAAACCCAAGGCTTGTATATGGCGGCTTATGGCATCGGCTCGCAATATGGTGCCATGCTACCTTTTAGTCGTTTACACGAAAGTGAAGCCGATGAAATGGGACTGGTATTTATGGCTATGGCCGGATACGATCCTCGGGAAGCACCAAAATTTTGGGAGCGCATGGCCGCAAATAGTGGCGGTAGTCAGCCGCCGGAGTTTATGTCAACTCACCCTTCTAACCAAACTCGTATCAAGGATTTAAATGCCAATATGGGAGAGGCGATGAAATATTACCTAAAAACGCAGGCCAAGTAAATTGAAGATATTAGATTTTCTAAAGCTTTATGGAGCTTTAGTGCTATTTCATCTGGCGGTGATTTACCGACAAGACGAAGGGCAGATGCTTTGGTTGAGTAAGCCATTACTCTTAGTTTCTTTATTGGCTTTTGCATGGCATAAAAAAACCGATAGCAAACAGGATCTTAGTGCTTTTATTGGGGCTCTCTTTTTCTCCCTGGTAGGTGATATCGCCTTAATGATTCCAGATAAAATGTATTTTTTGCTGGGCATGGGAGCCTTCGCTCTTGCGCATTTGGCCTATATACTGCACTACCTCAAAAAAGGCTTAAAATGGAATTTCACGGTGCTTATTTCAGCAGTAGTAGTTTTGGCCATTGCCTTCTATGGCCTCATCACTCTTATCGATTTACCAGAGGAGCTCAGCCTTCCAGTTTACCTTTATTTTGTAATCATTGGCGGTCATTTTATCATAAGCGCCCTTACTTTTAAATCTGGTAAAATCAATTTATACCCCCTAATAGGAATTCTACTTTTTCTTTTTTCGGACTGGTGGATTGCCTACCATAAATTTGGTGATGCCCTGGCGGTGGAATGGCATAACAATTTGATAATTATGCTCAGCTATGCAGCGGCTCAAGGCCTGATTGTATTAGGTGTTTTAGCGCAAGACGATCAAATAGGATCAACATCGTAAATCACCCGGATCGGACTCTTTTTATGCTGCTGTTGAAAGGCGTCAATACAATCTACTAAGGCCGCCTTCACTTTTTGCAGGCTTAAGGATGTTTCAATTTTGAGTAGGATCTCCATCTGATACATGCCGCGCAGTCGGTTGGCCAATGGGTATTCGGGCCCGTAAATTCTTCTTCCAAATAGCTGTCTTAATTCAGCGCCAAGTTTAGATGCTCTTTCCTCGAGGAGAATGCGATCGCGATGCTTTAGGGTGATTTGAATTAAACGATAGTATGGAGGATAGTGAAACTCCATCCTCTCTTGTAATTCTCGCTGATAAGTATGGCGATAACGATGGCCCATCACATCGATTAAAACGGGGTGATTAGGATCGGAACACTGAATTAATACCAATCCACGATCGCCTTTTCTTCCGGCACGACCTGCCACCTGTGCCAACATTTGAAAGGCCTTTTCATGAGCCCTAAAATCTGGGAAGTAAATTTGGGCATCGGCGTTCATAATCCCCACCAAACCCACATTTTCAAAATCGAGGCCCTTGGTTACCATTTGCGTGCCGACCAAAATATCCGTTTCTCCCTCCTCAAAGGCCTCAATGATATTCTCATAGGCCTTTTTCTTTCGAGTAGTGTCTAAGTCCATTCTTTGAATTCGAGCCTGGGGAAACATCAGCTCTAGCTCATCTTCTAATTTCTCGGTGCCAAAGCCTAAGCTTTTAATTTGCTGACTTTTACAAGCCGGACAGTGTCGTGGTGGGGGAGTATTATAGCCGCAAACATGACAGCGTAAATGATGGTGATGCTTGTGGTAAGTTAAACTGATGTCGCAGTTTTTACATTGCATCACATGGCCACAAGTTTCGCATTGCAAAAAAGTGGAAAAACCTCTGCGGTTTTGAAAAAGGATTACCTGCTTCCCCATTTTAAGCTGCTGCTCAATACCTGATACCAAATCGGGGGAGAAGTAACCACTCATTTGCTTTTTCTGGCGCAGCTCCCTAACATTAATGGGTCGCATTTCGGGCAGGGCGATAGCGCCAAAACGCTGCTTCATTTCCACTAAATGGTATTTGCCTTTACCCGCATTAAAATAACTTTCAAAGGAAGGAGTGGCGCTACCTAGTATTACCCGGGCATCTTGGGCTTGAGCCAATACTAAGGCCGAATCTCGAGCATGGTATCGCGGAGCGGGTTCATATTGCCTATAGCTATTCTCATGTTCCTCATCAACAATTACCAAACCCAGGTTTTGAAAGGGAAGAAAAACGCTGCTCCGGGCACCAATAACAAGAGCTGGTTTCTTATTTCTTCGGTAAAGCTTAAGCCAGGTTTCCACCCGATCACGGTCACTATGCCGAGAGTGGTAAACCAGAAGATCGTCGCCAAAAAAACGCTTCAGCCGATGAATTAATTGAGTGGTTAAGGCAATTTCGGGCACCAGGTACAAGACTTGTTTCCCCTCTTTTAAAACGCTATTCATCAGATGGCTATACACCTCCGTTTTACCGGAAGAGGTTACACCGTGCAAGAGAATAGGCTTTTGCCAATTTTCAATGATCTCCGAATAGGCCCTTTCCTGCTCCTCATTTAGAGGATATAAACCACTCGCTTCAGGTTGACTGTCGGCAATTAAAGATTTTGGATCGGCATAAAACAGTTCGAGCAAAGCCTTGTCGTGTAAGGCTTTTAAGCTGCTGTCGCCGGCTTTACATCGTTTTAGTAGTTGGGCCGCCGTGCAAAAGCCTTGTGGATTGCGGTACTGAAAAAAGCCGAGTAATAATTCTCTTTGCTTCGCGGCATTACCCAGCGATTCAAAAGCTTCACTGCTGGCCTTTTCATCCATCTTGGCACCAGCCTTTACCAATCGAATTTGTCGTGGCTTATAGCCCCCTTTCAGTTCTTCCTCCAAAAGCACATAGGCCTTGGACATCAGTTCCTTGATGGTGAACAGCGGATTTTTAAAGCCGGTAATTTCGGAAACCTCCTTTATGCTCAGTCGATCCTGTTGCTCCAACGCTTCCACAATAAGAAATTCAGCATCATTGAGTTCCGAATCTATGATCTCCTTGGCAAGGTTACGCTGAATGACCATCTCACTTTCTAGCTTGAGGCCTCCCGGCAAAGCAGCATTCATTATTTCCCCTTCGCTGCAGAGGTAATAGGATGCTAACCAAGCCCAAAAATCAATTTGCAGAGGACTGATAATTGGACTTTCATCCTCTGCATCTAAAATATCCTTGACCTCAAAGCCCTCCGGGGCTCTATCGTGAATTTCCTTTACCAGCCCGGTGTAGAGCTTGCGTTTACCCAGCGGCACCACCACCCGCATTCCAGTTTGAATAATAGGGCTTAGCTCATCCGGAATTCGGTAGGTGTAATTTACTGGCAATGCCAGCGGTAGTATGATCTCCGCAAATTTATTCAACTACTCGCGATGTTTTTTACTGCCTTCATACAGGTCGTAACGAACTAGCCAACTATCTAAATTGGCATTTTTAAGCGGTATCTTTTTGGTAGGCTTTAAGCCGATGTGTTTGAGTCCTTCCAAGGAAGCGGTAAAAATCCAAGCCGTACAATCGGGGAAATAATTTTTTAAGGTATTTCCAATGCCTTCGTACAATTCTGGGATATCTGCTTCCAGCTTTAGATCATAAGGCGGATTCATTATTAAGGTCGCCCCGGCAGGAATTTCGGCCTCTTCCGGCCAATTAATGAAATTTCGCTTCTGAACTTTAATTACTTCATCCATCAGCGCGTTTTTAATATTCCGCCGGGCCTTGGCTAAAATCTTGGGATCAATATCATAGCCCAATAGTTTTGGTAATTCTTGATTCTCCTTAGCTAGGGCCGCATCAAAAATGGTTTGATAGAGCTCGGTATCGTGCTGCATCCAATGTTGAAAGGAGAATTTCTTTCGAAAAACATTAACGGGAATATTGGAGGCATAAAGGGCAGCTTCGGTTAAAAAGGTGCCGGAGCCACACATGGGATCTATCAATGGACCTTTACCTTGGTAGTCAATTAGTCCCAAAATACCCGCTGCTAATACTTCGCTAAGAGGCGCTTTGTCCACTTCAACCCGATATCCACGCTTATGAAGGGAGGCGCCGCTGCTATCCAGTGAAACGGTACAGATATGCTTCTGAATGTGGATGTTTATTCGAATATCGGGGTTTTGAAGATCAACCGATGGCCTTTTATCTTCCAAGTCTCTAAACCGATCGCAAATAGCATCCTTAGTTTTTTGGGCTACGAAAAGGCTATTGCGAAATCGATCGCTAAAAACGGTGGCATCTACTGCAATAGTTTTATTTACTTCAAAATATTGTTCCCAAGGAATGTTGCGAACCATTTTATAGAGGTGGTTTTCATCTCGTAGTTTAAAACGGTTTAATTCCACCAAAACACGCAGCGCCGATCGCAGCCAGAGATTGCATTTGTACACGAAACCTAAATCACCACGACAACTTATGCCTCTTCGTATTTCTTCTACTTCTCTTCCGCCAAGTTGACGTACCTCCCGAGCTAGTACTTTCTCTAGTCCGGGAAGGGTTTTAATGATGATGTTTAGATTGCTATCCTGCACTTTATTTTATTTCAAAAGACTCTACCTCGAAGTTCGCTTCGGCGGCATCATTAATAACTGCATCACTAAAAATAACTTCGCCCTGCACCATGCGTTTACCGCTTAGTTCTAAAACCAAGGTATCGTACCAAACGCGATCTTGCATTTTAAAAGCCACTTTATATCCTCTAGACTCACGTTCGTCGCTAGAGTCGCGAACTATTACGGCATAAACTCTTTTGCCATTAAGCTCTAATTCGCTTTGCTCATACTGCGGATATTCCTTGGCCTTACTGGTGCTAGAATCCTCTGATTCTGAATTGCTTTGACAGGCGAATAAGGCTAAAAGCCCGAGCATCCATAATTTCTTCATGGGGTAGTCCTATTTTTTTACAAAGTTAGGGCAAAAGGGGCATTAGATTAGAGGCCTGAATTTCCTTAGATTCGACATCATTTTTTGGCATGGAACATCTTAGTACACTCGATTGGTGGGTGGTTGGTTTTTTTATGGTCCTTTTCGTAGGACTGGGATTATATTTTAGAGGCAAACCAGAGGGCGGCTTGGCTGGATTCTTTTTGGGTGGCCGCAAATTACCATGGTATATCGCCGGTGTAAGTATGGTGGCCACCACCTTTGCCGCCGATACACCTTTGTGGGTAACCGAGAAAATTGCGCAACATGGCATTTCTGGAAACTGGCTTTGGTGGAATATGGCAATTGGTGGCATGCTAACGACCTTCTTTTTTGCCAGACTGTGGCGTAGGGCGGAGATTATTACAGAATTGGAAATGCTGGAACTGCGATATTCGGGTCCAGTAGCGGTTTTTTTACGCGGTTTACGGGCCGTGTATTTAGGTCTATTTATGAATGTGGTGATTATTGGTTGGGTAAATGCTGCTTTGATTTCCATCTTAGAAGTATTCTTTGATATTCCCTATGACACCGCCTTTTACTTTTGCCTTGCAGCCATGTTTCTAGTGGCGATTTATTCTTCAGTAGCGGGCTTATTGGGAATTGCCATCACCGATTTTGTGCAGTTTATCATCGCCATGAGCGGAAGTATAATTTTAGCCATAGTGGTGATAAACCTTCCGGAGGTTGGCGGCATTAGCGGATTAAAGGAGCAGCTTCCAGCCTGGCGGTTGGATTTCTTTCCCGAAATAAATAGCCTCAGCAATTTCACCGTAGGTACTTTCTCGCTCTCGGCAGGTGCCTTTTTCTCCTATATCGTATTGCAATGGTGGGCCAGCTGGTATCCGGGAAATGAACCGGGAGGAGGGGGCTATATTTCCCAAAGAATGATGAGCGCTAAGAATGAAGAACATGCAGTGTATTCTAGTCTATTCTTTCAAATTGCACATTACTGTTTACGACCCTGGCCTTGGATCTTAGTAGGCTTAGCAGCGCTTATTCTCTACCCAGATTTACCTTTAGAAGAGTCGCGTAAAGGTTTTGTTTTTGCCATGCGCGATCATTTGCCTTCTGGATTAAAGGGCTTGCTATTCGTCGGTTTCCTTTCGGCCTATATGAGTACTATTTCCACTCAGTTAAATTGGGGCTCCAGTTACCTAACCAATGATTTGTACCGCCGTTTCTTTCGGCCCAATGCCAGTAATAGGAATTATGTGGCCGCAGGTCGGATTATAACCTTGTTAATTATGCTGGTGGCGATGTTTTCCACCGCTCAAATTGGAATGATTGATGAAGCGGCGCAATTCCTTATTGCTAGTGGGGCAGGTTTAGGTATGGTACTTATCCTGCGTTGGTATTGGTGGCGCATAAATGCTTGGAGCGAACTAAGTGCTACTCTCGCTCCTTTGCTCGCCTGGGCCTTATTAAAGTATCCACTAAAGACTTATCTGCCAGAAAGCTTTTATCAGCAAAATGGCGACTTCATCGCCACTGTGCTTTTTACCACGGTAGTTTGGCTAGTGGTAACCTTTTTAACTAAAGCTACCGACGATCAATTACTCAAAGACTTCTACGCTAAAATTCGCCCCCAGGGTTTTTGGAAGCCTTATAGGAATAATGAGGAGCCACCTAAATCAACCGCCAGTTTATTTGGGGCTTGGTTGAGTGGGGTAGCTCTGGTTTACACTACACTCTTTGCCTTGGGCTCCTGGATTTTAGGAGAACAACAAGAAGCGCTGGCTTGGAGTGCCGGTTTTCTAATTGCACTGCTCTTTTTACGCTTTTTTATGAAGCGCAGTGATTTGATTAGTCAAGAATAATTTGCCCAAGGATAGTATATTCGTGTCAACACAAAAAATACAGATGAAAAGCCTAAAGACCCTTTCCATATTTTCCCTCGTTTTCACCCTTGCAGCTTGTGGTAATTTGCGCATTAAAGCAGACCAAACTTATATGCCTTCGGCCGAGGTGAAGAACGCTGCCCTTTTAACATTTTATGTTGCACCCCCCGTTTTACCAGAAGTGCCTGCCGCTGATGCAAAAGCATTTAACGATAAGGTTTTCGCCTTAAGCACTAAACTGAATGAAAGTTTACAAGCGAGTAGCGACCGTTATTACCAAACTCTGGCTAATGGACTGCGCTTGCAACTAGGAGTAAATATTCTGTATGGAAAAAGCTTGCAGGAGCGTCCCCGCTTTGATCGCTTAAAGCAGAAAGAGGATTTATCAGGATTAAGCATTACCGGCGAGAAGAAGTTTCCCAAGATTCAGATAAGCGAGGGCGGCTTGCACTTATTTGAAATTGAGAATGGCGACCTAAAGGCTTATATTGAAGGCAATCCAAGAATGCGTGGTGCTATTCGCAATGCTATAAAAAGCCTCGATTGCGAATTAGTGGCATTTGCTTATGCCCGTCCGGTTATTGATAGGGTAACCACTTTTGGCGCTAAGGCTAATCTTCGCCTGTTGGTAGATATTTACCTCTATAATGCGAACGGAGAGTTGGCGGGTCATACTTATGGTGAAACCGTTCCAATAGCCATTGATGGTGAAGAATTAAGCGACTATCAAGGAGTTTTAGATCTTTATGCCGCTCTGCAAACCGAGATGCTTACGGCCCTAACCGCCACTAGCGAAGAGGAGGATGAGGAGTAAATATTGCTTGGCCTTTATTTCTGTTTTTTTAAGTAGTGCCATTCTAGCGCAAAGCCTTCCCGAGAAATCGGCCAATGAGGCCTGGTCTTACGAGGAACTTATTGCGAGTTATAAGCAACTGGACCAAAATTATTTAAATGCAAGCTTTATTGATGTAGGGCCCACAGATGCAGGTCCTGATTTAAGCCTATTTCTAATTCAAAAGGAGCCTTTTAATTCCGAATTAAGTCTAAGCGAGCTAGCGGAAGGGAAGTTGGTAACACTTATAAATAATGGCATTCATCCTGGCGAAAGCTGTGGTATGGATGCTTCCTTGCTTTTTGCTAAAGAGGTGCTTGAGACGGGAGGCCCGGAGGCCGGACAGCTAATCGCAATAATTCCAGTTTACAATATCGGCGGCAGCTTACAGCGACGTCCAAATACACGCGCTAATCAAAATGGACCAGTAGAACAAGGCTTTAGGGGAAATGCTTCCAACCGCGACTTAAACCGCGATTTTATTAAAGCCGATGCCCTAAATACCTTTAGCTTTTGGGCGCTCTACCAGCAACTTCGTCCGCATATATTTATTGATACCCACACTAGTAACGGCGCGGATTACCCTTATACAATTAGCCTTATCGCTAGTCAGAAGGATAAATTGGCCCCGCCACTGGCTCGTTTCTTAGAGGAGGAAATGGCCCCAGCACTTTATAAGGGTATGGCGAAAAATTGGCCCATGATTCCCTATGTAAATGTTTTTGGAAGAACGCCAAATGATGGCTATGCCGCTTTTATGGATTTACCGCGCTATGCCAGTGGCTATACCGCGCTCTTTCACAGTTTGGGATTTATTACCGAGGCTCATATGTTTAAGCCATATCCGGATCGTGTGGCTGCCACTTTTGAATTTTTAAATCAGTCCCTAAGTTTTGCAGAACTAGAGGAATCGGCCATTAAAGAAGCATTTAAAGCTGCACAGGCTTGGGAACTTGAGGCCGATGCTTTTCCAGTGGCATGGACTTTAGATAGCACCGATCAGCGAAAGCTCCCATTTAATAGCTATGATTATAGCTACACCAAAAGCAGCTTGGGCAATTACCAACGATTGCAATACGATCGAACTAAAGAGATTGCATTGGAAATTGACTACTATCCAAGCTATCGTGCAAAGGCCATGGCGGCAAAGCCGAAATATTATGTTATTCCGCAAGCTTGGCGCGATGTAATTCTTCGTTTGCAATATCACAATATTCAAATGACAGCGCTAGATCGGGATACCCTCATTCAAGTAGAGTCCACTTATCTTAAAGATTGGGAACATCAAACAAGGCCTTATGAGGGCCATTTCCGAACCGATATTAAGGCCGTAAAGCAGCGCAACCAAAAGCGTAAATTTTTCAAAGGAGATTACCTCGTATCTACAGACCAAGCAAACTCTTATTTCTTGGTTTCGGTTTTAGATCCCATGGCCGCGGATAGTTATATTAGTTGGGGCTTTTTTGATATTATCTTTCAGCAAAAGGAGTATTTCTCACCCTATGTGTTTGAGGACATCGCCATTAAAATGCTGGAGGAAGATCCAAAATTGGAGGAGGAATTTGAACTTTGGAAAAAGCAAAATCCCAAAGCCATATCAAATGCCTGGGCAACCTTGAGTTTCTTTTATCAAAAAAGCGAATATTACGAACCGGAGCATTTGCGCTATCCCATTGCATCAATACCTTAAAAACAAAAAAAAAGGAAGCCGGTTGAGCTTCCTTTTTTATTTAAACCCTAAAAGGTCCTAGCAACCTTGGTTTCCAAAAAATAACATTAGTCTTTGATCTACCTTCTCGCCATCAGCATTGCGAGCTGCTTCCCATTGGCCCGGTAAATTCTTAAGGAGATCAATTAGGTTCAATTGAATAGCGGGCAAGGTATTTTCTCGATCCACTTCAATATCTCTAAGCTCTCCATTTTTGGTAATGGTAAAGAAAATCGCGGCCGCTCCGATATCATCCTGACTTAAGTCTTTAATTAGAGCGGCATTTTCGCTTCTAATGTAATTCAACAAGTTTCTTTTTCCGGGGATATAATAGGCTTGAACTTCAGGTACCACCGTGTAATGAGGGGCAATCATTTCAGGGATTAATTGATTAAGCTCATTTTCGTGCACCAAGTTCGTTATCACTACAAAATCATCCGAAAAATTTAGCTCTTCGATAAATTGCCGTTGAGGCTCATTAAATGTGGCTTCCGAGCCTCCAAGCTTTGGGCCTTCCCAACGCCCCACATTTACTCTACTTAGTTCTATACTTTTTATATCAGCGAGCTCTAGTTCATAGTCGGTTTTATAAATATCTACTATGTGAGTCGCACTTAGCAGTTCAGATTTTTTAATCGCACCGTATCGCGTTCCAATATTGTAATAAAATTCTTGCTCAATTGCTTCCAGGGAATCATTAAGAACGTGATTATTATAAGCCTGCTCATCCGCAGATTTAGTGCTTTTCTTCGGATCTGTTTCCTCGTTTAAGGAAAGCTCAATCTTTTTTTCAAAAGGCTGCCCGGTAAATGCAGTAAAAGCCACGAAACTTAAAACAATGATAAGTAGGGTAATTTTAGAATAGGCCTGAGTCATGTTTTCGTTTTTTTAAGATTTTGATCAAATCTAGGTCTAGTGAAGCTTTAGGCTAGTAAACCGACTGTAAATTAATGTAAATCTTCTTTTTTCCGGGCGCATGTAAGTTGCAATAAAATAGTTTTGTAGAATGCAAATGAAACGGCTAGTTAGCACATTAATACTCATCTGCCTCGGGCTAATAGCACCAGTGGAGGGGCAGTCAAACACAGATATAAAGCAAATAAAGGCGGCTTTGCGCCGAATTGGACATCGAGTATTAGCAGCGAATGGCGATAGCAGTGCGAGAGTATTACCCATTTTAAAAGAAGAGGATGCATTTCGAATCAATTTTGAAAGAGAATTTTCCTTTAAACCAGCCCTATTATCGAGCATAGTGGAAAAGGAGCTGGAGCGCTCCGGTATTAATGCGGCCTATATTTTAGAAGTGGAAGATTGCCACAGCAAAGAGGTGGTTTATAGTTATGAAGTTTTCTTTACTGAGAAAGAGGATATCATTCCTTGCTTTGGCAGAGATCAACCGGCAGGCTGCTATAGTCTCTTAATTAGTATCAACCTGCTGAAAGGCATGAATGATGAAGAGACTACTGGTTCCTCTTTCCCAATGTGGCTTATTTGGCTCTTACTAGGCTCAATCCTCTTAATCCTGCCCAGCCTTTATTTTTATAGAGGGAAGAAGTCCAAAAACAGCTCATTCTTTAGCATTGGAAAATATCAGTTTCAACCAGAGCGTGGGGAATTGGTGTTTAACACCTTGCGGCAAGAGCTCACCGGAAAAGAAAGTGAATTGCTATTAGCCCTGTATAATTCTCGCAATCACACCTTAAAAAGGGAAGAGCTCTTACAAGCCGTTTGGGGCGATGAAGGGGATTATGTTGGCAGAACCTTAGATGTATTTATTTCCAAACTGCGCAAGAAGCTGGAACATGATCCCGAAGTGAAAATTCAAAACATAAGGGGAGTGGGTTATAAGTTAATTTTTTAATCAGGCCTGGAGCTCTTGCTATAGAGCTCAATTCAATTGGGTGGTCTACCTTTGCCGCATGTACGAATGGTGGTACTTTCCTTTGCTTTTTGGTGGTGGTTTACTAGCAGGTATCATCAACACCTTGGCTGGAAATGGTTCGGCCATTACCTTGAGCATTTTAATGCTTAGTGGAATGCCCGCCAATGTGGCCAATGGCACGAATCGAATTGGAGCATTGGTGCAAACGGTTACCGCCATTCTTAGCTTGCGCCGATCGCCTCGTACCGTTTATCTCTTTAAGGACAGCCTTTGGTTTTTAATTCCGGCCATTATTGGTTCCTTAATTGGCGCTCTATTAGCGGTGGATGTTGATCCTCAAATCCTAAAGCGCATAATTGGCTTTATCATGCTATTGCTATTGGGAACCATGCTGTACAAACCCGCAAAGTGGGCCAAAGCCACCGATTTAAGCCAGTCACGCCGCAAACCACTTAATTGGCTTCTTTTGTTTTTTGTGGCCGTCTATGGTGGTTTTCTGCAAATGGGTATCGGCATTATGATGCTTTCTATCCTTGTTCTATTGGCGCATTACAGTTTAAGAGACGCGAATATTATTAAACTCACGCTGGCGGTTTTATTTGTGATTCCCGCTTTTATTGTTTTCTTAATTAGTGGAAACTTAGAATGGATTCCTGGCTTGGCCTTGGCGGCCGGACAAGGAATAGGAGCAGTGATTGGCGCGCGATACATTTTATTTTTACCCAAAGCCAATACGATAGTGCGTTATACCCTAATTGTAATTTTAAGCATTTCTTCCTTTACCTTGTTGGGATTATTTGAATGGATAAGTGGCTTATGGACCTAAAAAATAAAGAACCGAATTCCTGGTTTGAAGAGTGGTTCGATACCAAATACTATCATCTGCTTTATCAGCACCGCGACGATAATGAAGCACGCTTGTTCATTGATGCTTTGTTTCAATACCTCAAGCCTTCGCAAAGCGCGCATGTCTTAGACCTCGCCTGTGGTAGAGGTCGTCATGCTCGCTATTTACACACCAAAGGGGTAGAGGTAACGGGATTGGATTTAGCCGAAACCAATATAGAGTATGCCGCTCAGTTTTCGAGTTCAAAGCTTCATTTTAAAGTGGCCGATATGCGTACCAATTATGGCGAAGCAAAGTTTGATGTCATCCTAAATCTCTTTACCAGTTTCGGGTATTTTGAAAATTGGGAAGACAATCTTTTAGCCTTACAACAGGTACGAAAGGCTTTAAAACCAGGGGGCTACTTTTTAATTGACTTTTTAAATGTCGATTTGGTAAAGCGAAAACTTAATCCCACCGAAGTACGAAATATTGAGGGCTATCAGTTTAATATAAATCGTTCGATGAACGAGGCCAAAATTTTAAAAACCATAGACCTAGTGGAGCCAGATGGCAAGGAGCATCATTTTAAGGAAGAAATTTGGGCCTTGAGCCTAGCCGACTTCCAGCAAATGTTTAAAGATTGCAATTTGGAGATATTAGAACTGTTTGGTTCTTATAATTTGGCGAAATTTGACCCCCAACAATCCGAGCGACTAATTATGCTAGCGCGAGCATGAGTACATACATTTATCTATTTGTCACGGTTTTTGTCGGTGCCTTACTGGGAAGGTGGCTGCGGCAAAGCAAAAGCATTTCCCTTAAGATATTGCTAATTTTTAGCGGGGCTTATTTGTTGGGGATTGGCGTTTTTCACCTGCTTCCAGAAGTATTTGAAACCCACAGCCACCATTATGGCCTACTTATTATGGCCGGATTTTTTGTGCAATTACTGCTAGAAGCGCTTAGTAAAGGCTTGGAGCATGGTCATAGCCATAGCGAGTTATTTCATAATAAGGGCCTTCCCATTGGCGTAATGATTGGCCTATTCCTCCATGCATTTATTGAAAGTATTCCTGTGGGAAGCCATACCGATCACCTTAGCAGAGAAGCACTTTTTTGGGGATTAATTGTACACAAACTCCCGGTGAGCATTATTCTCTATAATATGCTTTGCGAGTTTAGCGGCAAGTGGCAAGTTGTTTGGTTTTGGCTTTTTTGCTTTGCGCTGATGGCGCCCTTGGGGGTAGTCTTAGGTGAAGGTTTAGATTTCTTCGCTGAACACAGTGCAGAACTAACGGCATTTGTTTTTGGAATCTTCCTACATATCAGTACAACCATCTTATTCGAGGGTAATCAATCGCATCGTTTCAACTTTTTAAAGTATGCGGTGATCCTCTTAGCCCTTGCTATTGCTTGGTTATCGGTATCACATTAGTATTACTGAAGAGTCATAGAAAAGATTGAAGCCTTTGCAATGCACTTAAATTGAGATAAAACTACATTTGCATTCGCTATCAAATATTAAATTGGATAGCTTTTATAAATATCTATAACCAAAAACATTCACAAGATGGGAGTACTAGTTGGCAAAAAAGCCCCTCAGTTTACCGCCGCCGCAGTAATCAACGGAGAAGAGATCGTTGAAGATTTTAGCTTAGAGCAGTATAAGGGTAAGTATGTAATTTTATTTTTCTACCCTAAAGATTTCACTTTCGTGTGCCCAACCGAGCTTCACGCTTTTCAGGCCCGCGTAGAGGATTTCAAGAAATTAAATGTAGAAATCGTAGCGGTATCTACCGATACGGAGCAGTCGCACTGGGGTTGGTTACAATTAACTAAAGACCAAGGTGGCATCCAAGGAGTTACCTATCCCGTAGTTGCTGATACCAACAAAACGATTTCCGCTAATTACGATGTATTAGCCGGAAACTACTATTTCGACGAGAACGATGAAATGCAAGCCGAAGGCGAAATGGTTGCCTACCGCGGATTATTCTTAATTGATACCGAAGGAACCGTGCGTCATCAAATCGTAAACGATATGCCACTAGGTCGCAATGTTGACGAGGCTATGCGTATGGTGAAAGCCCTACAGTTCTTTGAAGCTAAAGGTGAGGTTTGTCCAGCAAACTGGGATGAAGGAAAAGAAGGAATGAAAGATACTCACGAAGGAGTAGCTGATTACCTAAGCAAAAACTAAGTAGAACTTAGCAGAAATTATATATCCCAGCTATTGGTTTTAAACTTTAGCTGGGATTTTTTTTTACAATCTAAAATAGAGGCTGTTTCGTAGCATTATTCCCGAAAGGCCGCTGCGAAGCTCTTCATTATTGCCATAATCCATCAGCTGAAGCTGAGTTCGGATGCCTATGCTTCGGCTGCCATAAACCTGAAAGTGATAATCGAGACCAACGGTGGGATAGACGCTAGAGATATTGATAAATTGCTGTTCATCAAACTCATTAAAGAATTCGATGTCGGTGGAGAAATTATTTATTCCAACTCCTAAAAAGGCTTGAAAATGCTGCCGTCTTAAGCGATAAAAATCATAGCCTAGCAGAATTTCTAAATGAAAAAGCTCCTCCAGGTCGCTATTTACTAAATCCCCTTGATTGTTAAAATCGAGATAGGCTTTTTGCTCAGAAAAGGCGAAGCCCAAATTAATACCTAGGGTTAGAGGTTTGAGTTTTACTTCACCCAAAAGGCTAATCGCGTGCAAAGCACCTAGCTCTTCGGCCAAACTGCCATTTAGCCAAATGTAGCTATAAGCCAAACCCAAGCCGGTCTTACCTTCATTGGTGATTTTCTCTTCCAAGTATTCCCGAAGCTCAAAGTGGCCCTCTTCATTAAAGACTTCCCTTTTAAGCATTGGCTCATAGGCCGATTGGAGGCTGCTATGCGCAAATAGCCCTAAAACGCCTTTTTCATAAGCCCCCCATTCCTTGCTCTTCAAAAGCTTTTGAGCTTCATCATGACACCAGCTAAGATGTCTTTTTAAATGAGAAATTAGGTATTCATCATGTGCGAGATAGCCGATGTATATCCGCCAATAATTTAAAGGAACACTAGTGTCTAATTGGCCTTTAAACTTAAGGTCGTACAATAATCTGGTGCGAATACTAGCTTCATTAGCCCCGCAATAAGATTCCCAAACTTGAATTAAAGAGTCGCCCGATGCTTCTTGTAAACCATCGGCCAAGAAGGTATCTATAACCTTTTTCTCTGCTTCCCAGCAAAGACTTCCCACCGGCTGAAAAAGATCCTCAAAGTTTTTTGTTTGCCCAATGGACCAAGAAGAAAGTAAGAGTAGTGCAGGGAGTAAAATGTGCTTCATGGCTTTGTTTTATTCCGATGTTGCATAAATTATTCCAAAGCAATTCATCAGCGAAAGCTAAATTCGGAAATAAGGGGGTAATGATCGCTGAGCTGTTCTTCTACCACCTGATATTCATTACAACGGAAGTGATCATCGCTGTAAAGCAGATAATCTATTCGCAGTTGCAAAGGCTTGCGATCGAAAGTTTTTACCCATCCTTCGCCGGCTGCGAGGTAGGAATCTTCCAGCCTATCGGAAAGGGTGTGATAGGTATAACTAAAAGGAGGATCATTAAAATCACCGCCCACCAAAAGTGGCTGTTCCAGCTTGGAAAAAATACTGTCGAGAAACTCGACTTGATAGGCCCGCTTTTTAAAGGCATTGGAAAGACTGCCACCTATTTTGTAAATATTTCGTTTTAATTCTACTTGATCCTGACTATCGAGCTCGCTCAAGCTTTTATAATCGTCGCGCGCCAAGCCAACTGAAGAAAGGTGAAGGTTAAAAACGCGCATTATGCGGCCCTGCCATTCCACATCAACCCATAAAGCTCTTCCGGTATTTATTAATTCTTCCGGTCCGGGTAAATCATAAAAACCCTGATTAATAATGGGGAGTTTGGAGTAAATGATATTTCCATTTGCTGGATACTCACCACCCAAAAGAGCGTATTGATAGGGAAAATCCACCTCCCAGCCTTCCATATTGATGCGATACTCCTGGAGTAATAGAATATCTGGATTATGTTCAGCTATAAGCTGACTAATTTTTTGAGGAATCTCTTCATCCTCAATCCATTTAAAGCGATTTAAGCTATGCACATTATAGGTCATTACCTTTAAGGCGCTGCTCGCAGCAACCACTTGGTTGTTACCATGACTTTTATACAAAAGCGGAATTTGTTGGTAGCCCAATGCAATAGCAACTATTGGCAGCACTATTTTTAATTTCATTCTTAGGGCCCACCAAATAGCGAAAATGATATTGGCAATAAAAAGTATGGGATAGGCCAAGCCTAGAAATGAGAACCAGGTAAAATATTTAGGGCTGACGTAATTGCTGAGGTAGGAAGCCATCAAGGCAAAGGCCGCTAAAGTATTTAAAACATACATGAGGCCATCGAAAAAGGTTTTACGCTTAGCAGCCATGGATTTAGTCTTTTCCGAATTTAAAGAGATGGTCCTTTTCTTCCTTACTTAAGCTGTCGTAACCGCTTTGGGATATTTTTTCCAAAATGGCATTTAGCTTGTCTTCATCTTGGTTGGCAGTTTTGCGAGGGTTTCGACTGCGGGGAGCTGAATCGACATTGCTATACACCTTACGCAAATTGGATTTTGGCTTAAACAGGTTTACAAAACGATCAATAATTCCCGCAAAACCCTCGGTTAAATCTTTACCCTGACTGTAAGCTCGCGCCATAAAATAGCCAAAGGCGGCTCCGCCCAAATGGGCTAAACTTCCACCGGGATTGTTCCCTTCCCCCAAGGCAATAAGATCAGTAATTAGGGCAAAAACTGCTACTCCCCAAAGGGGGAAGCTGAGCACGAGGAGGCGTACAGGAAAGCGCGGGTTGTAGGTAGCAATGGCAAAGATTATAGCCATTACACCTGCTGAGGCCCCGCGGTTATTGCTAATGCTTACCACATCCGAAAAGGCAGGGAAGAGGTTATAGGCTAAGATATAGATAGCTCCACCGATTAATCCACCTAAGAGGTAGGTGGCAATTAGCCTTCTGCCCCCAAAGTATTCTAAAAACAATCGACCCCCGAAATAAAGCCAGAGCATATTAAAGAGGATGTGGATAAATCCCTGATGCAGAAACATATATGTTAGCAGGCTCCAAGGTCGAGTAATTAATTTGCTGAGGTCGGAGGGCAGGGCCATATAATCAATGAAAAAGCCCGAGATGTTTACCTGAAAGAGGAAGCTTAAAATCCGCAACAGCAAGAAAACCACGTAAACCCCCAGGTTAATCATGATTAACTGGTTAAGGGCGCCGCCTTCCTTAAAAAACTGTTTGATTTGATCCCAAATAGAGTTCATTAGTGGTAAGTGCCGTATTTACTTTTCCAATATCGCAAAACTAAGAAACCAAATAGCATCCCCCCTAAATGGGCAAAATGCGCCACATTCCCAGTGCTGGTGAAACCATTGATCAGCTCCAGTACCCCGTATCCCGCTACAAAGTATTTCGCTTTTATTGGAATGGGAAGGAAAATGAAAAATATAGGTTGATTGGGAAAAAGCATCCCAAAGGCCAAAAGAATTCCAAATACAGCGCCCGAGGCTCCCACGGTAGGTTGGTTTAATAAGGCATTAGCGGCTGCGAGTTGCGGATTGGTGTAATTCTGACTGTTGACAACCACATCGAAACCTTCCGTTTTAATAAGGTTTATCATTTCTGGGCTAAAGCCTTCAATCGCTATTTGATACTCATAATACTGCACGCCAAAATGTAAAAGCGCAGCTCCAAAGCCCGTAATCAGGTAATAGTTTAAAAAGCGCTTAGCACCCCAAATATTCTCGAGGGTATAGCCAAACATCCATAGGGCGAACATATTAAAGAAGAAGTGGCCAAAATCGGCATGCATAAAAAGATGGGTCACTAACTGATAGGGCGCAAAGCCCGGTGAGCCTGGTAGGTGCAAGCCTAAGTAGTGGATGAGTGGCAGGCCAAAAGCATTGCCTAAGGCCATGGTAGCCAAGAAGAAAAGACCATTTATAATGATCAAGTTCTTTATCACATCGGGTAGTAAATTAAATCGCTGCATCAAGAAAATGTTTTATCCAAATCGCCAAGCGCGAGATTGATTATGGTTGGGCGCCCCTCCGGACTGTGGTAGGGTGCAGAGCAAGCAAAAAGCTCGTCCACCAAATGCGCCATCTCCTCCGGTTCAAGAATAGTGCCCACCTTCATAGCTGCCACTTTGGCCATTTTGGCCGCCATCTTTTCCTGTAGTTCTAACTTAGCTTGGATATTAAAGTTCTTGTATTCTTCTAAAAGTAAGTTTAAAATTTGATTGATATCAGGGTTTTCTAAGTACAATGGGATTCCATTTACTACCAGTTCATTTCCACCAAATTCATCTAAATCAAATCCCATTTCCCGCAGCGTTGGCAATAGTTCTTGCATCTCACTGTAATCGCCAGAGCTAAAAGATACCTGAACCGGGAAAAGGAGTTGCTGCGCCGCAACCTGTTGATTATTTAAGGAGACCATTATTTTATCGAAAAGTATCCGCTGATGTGCGCGGGCCTGATGGATAAGCATTAGTCCCTCTCCATGCGCTTTTAAAAGGTATTTGCCCCCCACTTGAATATAGGAAACGACCTTGTGTTGTTCCGAATCCAAGAGGGCATTTTGAGACGCTTCTTCCGGCAGATCTGGAATTTGACTCAACAAGGATTCCCATTCTTTGCTTTCTCGAGATTGCAATGGATGGGAGCTAGCAGATGGATTAAAACTGCCTGCGGGACCGTTTACGGGACTGCTTGCGGGACCGCTTATACTGGCACCGGGACCACTTGACCTATTTTGAAAAGGATTAAAACTGGGGTCAACATAAACCCCGGGTGCTTCAACTTCTCTTTGACTTGGATTGGGGGCATATTGCTGATCATGCTCAAAATCCAAGCTGGGCGCAATATTATATTGGCCTAAGGAATGTTTTATAGCGGTGCGGATAATACTGTAAATAAGTCGCTCATCCTCAAACTTTATCTCGGTTTTCGTGGGGTGAATATTTACATCAATTCGAGCCGGGTCCAATTCAAGAAATAAGAAATAGCTCGGGTGACTATCTTCCAGCAATAAACCTTCGAAAGCCTTCTGAACCGCCCGGTGTAAGTAGGCATTTCGGATGAAGCGATTATTGACAAAGAAAAACTGCTCGCCGCGGGTTTTCTTGGCAAATTCTGGTTTGCCTACAAAACCTCCTAGTTTAATGAGTTCCGTATCCTCTTCTACCGGCACCAATTTTTCATTGTACTTCTTACCGAAGATATTTACAATTCGCTGTCTTTGACTGCTAATGGGCAGATTGAAAAGCTCGCTGCCATTGTGCTCCAAACGAAAGGCCACTTCTGGATGAGCCATGGCTACTCTTTCAAACTCATCAATAATATGACGCAGTTCAACTTGGTTAGACTTTAGAAAGTTTCTGCGGGCCGGAATATTATAAAAGAGGTTTTGCACCTTAATGGAGGTTCCTTTGGGGCATTGACAAAACTCCTGGGACTCTACTGTGGTAGCGGCCACTTTAAGCTCCGTTCCTAATTCAGCTTCCGCTGAGCGGCTGCGTAAGTTCATTTTTGCCACCGCCGCAATGGAGGCTAATGCCTCGCCACGAAAGCCTTTGGTGGTAATGGCGAATATATCCTCCGCCTTTTCTATTTTGGAAGTAGCATGGCGTTCGAGGGCCATTCGCGCATCGGTTTCGCTCATCCCTTTGCCATTGTCGCTAACCTGGATTAAAGTTTTACCACTATCACTAGCAAGCAGCTGAACCTCCGTGGCTCCAGCATCAACACTATTCTCCAAAAGTTCCTTAACCACCGAAGCGGGTCGTTGAACAACCTCTCCGGCTGCGATCTGATTGGCTACATTATCGGGCAGAAGCCTGATGATATCTGCCATTAATACATGATTATAAAATAGGTTATGGCCAAAAGAGCCAAAATGATGATGAGCAACATGCGATTAGAGGACTTCACCTTAGTTTGACGGTTATCGCGCCAAGCTTGACTTAAATCTCCTCTTTGGAAATCGCTGCGTCCTTTTCCTTCAGCGCCTTCACTATCCCCGTGATATTGCCGTCTTAGTTTGGCAATACGCTCCTTACTTTCATCGTAGTAGCGAGGCTTAAACTCAAATGACTTGTGCTTATTTTGACGAATAAAGCTGGGTAATTTCGGTGCTTCCATGGAAAAGAATTTAAGGTTGTTGAACAGATGGCGCTTCTTCTATCGATTCGGCACTTTGATCTTCCTGTTTTGGAATCACAAATTCATAAACCTTATTGTTGGGATTTGGAAGGTATTCCATGCGCAACCAAGGATTGTGATATTTTAGAATTCGATAGTTGATGCCGTATTTTTTATTGAGGTGACTCACATGGCTCAAGCTAGAATCAATCTTAACCTTAAAGGTTTCTAATGGGAGGTAGCGATCTTTGGTGCGAACGTGAAAACCATAACCTTCAGGATCGGATAAAATTTCCTTTACAGCCAGCAGTCGGTATATATAACGTGCCGTTTCGGTGTTTAAGTTTAGGGCATAGTAGGAACTTTCGCGCTGGCGCTCGAGTTGTTTTTTTAAGCCGCTAATCCCAACATTATAAGAGGCTGCGGCCAAGGTCCAAGAACCAAATTCGGCATAGGCTTCTTTAAGATAGGCACAGGCCACGCGGGTAGCTTTTTCTAAGTGATAGCGTTCATCAACCTCACGACCGATTTCCAAACCATATTGCTCGCCTGTAGCTTTCATTATTTGCCAAAAACCAACTGCTCCCGCTGGAGAAACCACTGGCATAAAGCCTGATTCAATTAGCGGGAGATATTTAAAGTCTTCAGGAATACCTTCCTCTTTAAGAATTTTCTCAATCACCGGGAAATGGCGGGCGGAGCGCTTTATAAATAGCACCGTTTGACTTTGCCAATAGGTGTTTACCAAGAGTTCACGATCAAAGGATTCCAAAACTTGAGCTTCTTTTATGGGCACCGATTCTCCTGCAAAGTCTAACTTTTCTGGGATGGGCAAGCTGTAAATAGAGTAGTTGTTTTTGAGATCCTCTTTTTGGCCGGTATCATCGCGATCGCCATAGCTCGCAAAGGTGAGTAGAGAGCTTAAGCCAATAAGGGCGAGATAGAGCGTTACTTTTTCCGCTTGTTGTTTCATGAAAAGATAAATTGAGAGTCGAGTTTAGACAGAGGTTCAGCCTCTTGATCTTTTGGAGAGAGTAATGGATTATCTAGACCCCAATCGATACCAATATCCGGATCATTCCATAAAACGGAGCCCTCACTTTCTTTGGAGTAAACATTGGTGCATTTATAGGAAAATATGGTATTGTCTTCTAAGGTGGCAAAGCCATGGGCGAATCCGGGTGGAATCCAAAACATCAATTTGTTTTCTCCGCTAAGGATAACTTTGTGATGCTTACCATAAGTAGGAGAGTTTTTTCGGATGTCGACCACTACATCTAATACCGAACCTTGAATGACACGCACCAATTTTCCTTGGGCGAATGGTGGGTTTTGGAAATGTAATCCTCTTAAAACACCGCGGCTACTCATCGATTGATTGTCTTGAACGAACTCGGAATTTACCCCAATGCGTTCAAAGGCAGCTTTGCTGTAGGATTCGTAAAAATAACCGCGATCATCACCAAAAACCTTTGGTATAATCTCTAGTAGTCCCGGAATTTGGGTTTCAATAATTTGCATGTAAATGGGAAATTAGGCGGAGGCTAAAATAATCAGTTCGCAACTTCGCTCATGAATTTTATGCGCATTAATCGCAATTCTTCTTCACTATAATCACCGTCGAACTCTTCCACGGCTTCCGCAAGGTCATCCGACTCGGCCTCCATGAAATAATCGTGCACTTCTTCTAGTTGTTCTTCATCAAAAAGATCTTCCAAAACATAGTTTAAGTTCACCTTGGTTCCAGAATGAACGATATGCTCGATTTCGGTCACCAAGTTTTCCATGTTAAGCCCTTTGGCAGAAGCAATATCCTCTAGTGGAAGCTTGCGATCAGTACTTTGAATGATGTAAACCTTTAGGCCAGATTTGTTTACTACTGATTTTACCAGCAGGCCATCATCTTTTTCAATATTATTATCATCCACATATTTTTGGATGAGCTCTAAGAAAGGCGTTCCAAACTTGCGCGCTTTACCTTCACCTACTCCCGAAATTTGCTTTAATTCATCCAGGCTAGTAGGATAATAAAGTGCCATTTCATTTAAGGAGGGTTCTTGAAAAACGGTAAAAGGAGGGAGGCCTTTGGTTTTGGCAACTTTTCGGGTTAAATCCTTTAGCATTTTAAAAAGCTGGGGATCCAAGGAAGCGCCGCCTTTTTTCTCAGAAACAATTTCTTCCTGCCCGGCTTCTTCCTCATAATCATGATCCTCGGCAATCATAAAGGCTTGAGGTTTTTCCATAAAGGCCCGAGACTTATCATTTAAGAAAAGCACCCCATATTTTTCAATATCCTTGCGGAGATAGCCTTGCACTATAGCTTGGCGAATCACCGCCATCCAATGTTTTTCTTCCTTGTGTGCCCCCTTATTAAATACCTCCAGGTTTTGCACTTTATACTGCTTGGTGATGGAGTTGAGGGTTCCCGTAAGGGTGTCTATTAATGATTTTGCTTTGAATCTTTGAGCGGTAGCAACGATGGTTTCTAAAACCAATTGAAGATCTTCTTGGGCATCAAAATGCTTGCGAGGGTTCTTACTGTTGTCATCATTTTTCGCCCCCGGACCATTCTCCTCATCAAACTCTTCCCCGAAATAATGAAGGATAAATTTCCTTCGATTCATGGCTGTTTCAGCGTAAGCAATTACTTCCTGCAAAAGCTGCATGCCTACCTCTTGTTCGGAAACAGGCTTTCCGTTTAAGAATTTCTCCAGTTTTTCAACATCTTTATAAGAGTAAAAAGCCAAGCAATGTCCTTCGCCGCCATCACGGCCCGCTCTACCTGTTTCTTGGTAATAGCTTTCCAAGCTTTTGGGCATGTCATAATGAATCACAAAACGCACATCCGGTTTGTCGATTCCCATTCCAAAAGCAATGGTGGCAACAATAACATCCGTATCCTCCATCAAGAAGGCATCTTGATGTCGGGAACGAGAGGAAGCGTCTAAACCCGCATGATAAGGCAGTGCATTAATGCCGTTTACTTGTAGGGTTTGGGCCAGTTCTTCAACGCGCTTGCGACTTAAGCAATAGATGATCCCGCTTTTACCTTCATTCTTTTTGATGAAGCGAATGATGTCACGATCAACGTTTTTGGTTTTGGGCCTTACCTCATAAAAGAGGTTTGGTCGGTTAAAGCTCGCTTTAAAAACTTCGGCGTTTTCCATTCCGAGGTTTTTTTGAATATCGCTTTGCACCTTAGGCGTGGCGGTTGCGGTTAAGCCAATAATAGGCTTGCGTCCTATTTTCTTGATAATATTCTTCAGATTCCGGTATTCCGGTCTAAAGTCATGGCCCCATTCCGAAATACAATGCGCCTCATCAATAGCGTAAAAGGAAACATCTGTATTTTTTAGAAACTCAATATTATCTTCCTTAGTTAAGGATTCTGGAGCTACGTATAGTAATTTGGTAATGCCCTCGCGGATATCCGATTTAACCTGCTCCACATCTCTTTTACTAAGGGAGGAGTTTAAAACATGCGCCACGCCATTATGATCCGCAAAGCCTCGTAGGCTATCTACTTGATTCTTCATTAAGGCGATCAGCGGCGAAACCACAACTGCGGTTCCTTGCTGCATGATAGCTGGAAGTTGGTAACACAATGATTTCCCTCCTCCGGTAGGCATAATAACGAAAGTATCCTTGCCGGCGAGTACGTTTTCTACAACTGGTTCTTGATTACCTTTAAATTGGTCGAAGCCAAAAAACCTTTTTAGGTGTTCTTGAGCTGCCGAAATCTGCTTTCCCAATGCTGTTCTCTTCTATTAATTTCTTAAATATACTAATATTCAGTTGGTGCTAGCAAATTAATCTAGGCAAATTAAAGCCTTCCAATGCCTTTAAAAATTTAGCACCTTTGCAGCGAGTTTTTAAAAGGTTATGGCAGAAGAAGAGAGTGGTCAAATGTCGTTTTTAGAACACCTGGAGGTACTTCGTTGGCACCTAATCAGGGCAGCTTTAGCCATTTTGGTATTTGCGGCTATAGCCTTTGTGGCTAAAGGTATATTATTTGACATTATACTCTTTGGTCCTAAGCAGCCCGATTTCTTCACCTATCGAATATTCTGTACCATCTCCCGCGAAATTAGTAATACCGAGTTTTTCTGCCTCACTGAAATGCCATTTAAAATTTTAAATACTCGAATGGCGGGTCAGTTTTCTACCCATATCTGGGTGGCTTTAATAGCGGGCTTCATTTTGGCATTCCCCTATGTTCTTTATGAGTTTTGGCGTTTTATAGCGCCCGGACTAAAGCCTCAAGAGCGAAACTATTCACGTTGGGTTCTTTTCTTTGGTGGGATATTATTCTTGGTAGGGGTGCTATTTGGTTATTACTTAATTGTTCCCTTATCCTTACAGTTCCTGGGTTCCTACACCATTAGCGAGGAGGTGAATAATTTGATAGACCTCAATTCTTACCTCTCCACGGTGAGTACGGTAACCTTGGCAACGGGTATTATTTTCGAATTGCCGGTAGTAATTTACTTCTTGGCGAGAACCGGTTTAGTAACGGCAGATTTCTTAAGGAAATATAGAAGGCATTCCATCGTTTTGATCTTGGTATTATCGGCGGTTATTACGCCACCCGATGTAGCTAGTCAAATTTTAGTTTCCTTCCCAATACTTATCTTATATGAGATAAGCATCCGCATTGCCGCGCGCATTGAAAAGAAAAATCGCAAGGCAGAGCTTTTATTGCAAAAGAATAAATAGATGATTTTACGCGCTGAAAATATTGTAAAAAAGTATCGCTCCCGCACTGTTGTTAAGGGCGTAAGCTTCCAAGTTCAGCAGGGCGAAATTGTGGGTTTGCTGGGGCCAAATGGCGCTGGGAAAACAACCAGTTTTTATATGGTGGTTGGTTTAATTAAACCAAATGAAGGTCGGGTGTTTCTGGAGGATGAAGAAATCACCACCGACCCCATGTATAAAAGAGCCCAAAAGGGTATTGGCTATTTGGCGCAGGAAGCGAGTGTGTTTCGAAAGCTCAGCGTTGAAGACAATATTCTTGGTGTGCTTCAAATGACGGGCCTTTCCAAGGCGGAACAGAAGGATAAGTTAGAAGACTTGCTCAATGAATTTGGCTTGCAGCACATTCGCAAAAATCGTGGCGATTTATTGTCGGGAGGGGAAAGACGCCGAACTGAGATTGCCCGAGCCCTAGCCGTGGATCCAAATTTTATTTTGTTAGATGAGCCTTTTGCCGGGGTAGATCCTATTGCCGTTGAGGATATCCAAAGCATTGTAGCCTCTTTAAAGAGAAAGAATATCGGCATTTTAATTACCGATCATAATGTTCAGGAAACCCTGGCCATTACCGACCGTACCTATTTAATGTTTGAAGGTCAGATATTGAAATCGGGAACGGCCGAAGAGCTGGCTGCCGATGAGCAAGTCCGCCGGGTGTATTTAGGTCAGAATTTTGAATTGCGTAAAAAACGCCAAGAGGTATTTAATACCGAGAGCACTCCAAACTCTGCGGAAGAAAGCGCCACTAATCTAAGCGACGGAAGCTCGTCGTAAACGATCGTTAATAGCTCGTCCTAAGCCTTCATCGGGAAACTCTTCCGCAAATATTACATCCACATCGGCAGCTTTAAAACTTCGCAAGGCCGAAAAAAGCTTGCTAGCAGCTTCCTTTAAATCCCCTTTTGGTGATAATACTCGCTGCTGTTCCTCGGGGATAGCCGCAATCTTCTTGCAAAAACTTATCGTTCCACTACGCTTGCGATTGGCATTTTGAATTTGCTGATCAATTTTTCCATGAACCAATGGGATGCCAGGTGAATAATGAGCGCTTAACATGCCGGGTGCCTTTGGATTGCTAGAAGAGCTCTTGGTAAACTGCACCGGACGGCCCAAAACGACCTCAATCTCCTCAAGGCCCAATCCTCCTAATCGCAAAACGATAGGCTGCTCCGAACTAAGATCTATAATGGTAGATTCCAGTCCAATGGCAGCCGGACCGCCATTTAATATATAGGGGATTTCCTCTGGGAATTGTTCTGCAACGTGGCCTGCTTCGGTGGGGCTTACTCTTCCAAAGAGGTTTGCCGATGGGGCTGCTAGTGGGAAATCTAATTTCTGTAAAAGCTCCTGACAAAGGGGATGACTCGGAAAGCGGACCGCTACCGTAGGATGGCCGGCGGTAACTAAATCGGGAATTATAGCCTTTTTGGGTAAAACATAGCTTATTGGCCCCGGACTAAAAGCCTTGTACAAAGCATCAAAATAAGGGCCTCGATCCTTAACGTATAGATCGAGATCATCCGCCGAAGCTAAATGTATAATTAGAGGATCGAATGCCGGCCTTTGCTTAAGGTCGAATATTTGCGCTACCTGCTGAGCTTCTAGTGCATTTGCCGCTAGGCCATAAACGGTTTCAGTAGGTATGGCCACTACCGCTCCTGATTGGAGGAGTTCGCTGGCTTTACTTGTATCAGTCCCAATTTCCATTCTGCTGCGAAAATAAAGGCTAAAGCAATATAAATACGATCACTAAGGCTAATAAGAAAAATACCACAAATGCCGCGATACCAAAAAGATTCACCAACAGGAACTTTGTAATGGTCTTGCCCCATTTTTGTCCATAAAAGTTCTTCATCGCCAAAAGCAGATGCACTGCAAAGGCCATGGTTAAAACCATAAAGGCAATTTCATTGTCGGAAACCAAATTGACTAAAAAGGAGCTGATGAAAAAGAGACCTTGTTGATAAAGGGTAAAGAAGAGATGCTCCGGATAGTAAATATCGCTGCGGAAGTAAATTACATTTAAGATAACGCCCAGCAGGGGAATGAAGAGGAAGAGAATCCAAAAAAGCTGAGAGATTAATTTGCGATTGAAATCCTTAAAATTATCCTGTTGGTTTTGAGCGAAATTGGATGCTTTTTGCGCTTGTGCAAAGGCAAATTCATTCCAAAAACCCGATTCCACTTCTAAGGCTTCAAAAACTTCTGCCTCCGTGCTTTCTGGCGAGGCATTGATATAGCGGGTAAAAGCATTAAAACGATCAAAAAAACTGGGATCGCTTTTGGCTTTATATTTTATGCGGGTTTCTAAAAGGCTTTTTTCCCTTTGTTCGGGGCTTAGTTTTTCAATAACCTCTAGTTCCTCTTTACTAAGACTTGTTTTTACGATATCTTGATTAGAGCCAAATTGGATGGAGCTTATCAATAAAACGGAGGAAAGGAAATAGAAGCGAACCGGATTCATATAGCGCATCCGCTTGCCGGCCTTGAAGTCCCTAGCTACTTTTCCCGGTTTTAATAATACCCCCGAGATGGTATTAAATATGCGGCCATCAATCGCAAAGAAATTGGAAAGCGACTCTCCAATTAAGGAGATAAAGGTAAGTCGGCGAGTGTCATTGGCTTGGCCACATTCCGGACAAAAATTGAGGTCTTTAACGGGGTGACCACAATTTAGACAAACATCGCCTTTTTGCTTTTTTAACATTAATCGTTGCGATTAAATAAATCATCTGAATTAAAAGTAGCAAAGCCTACTAGGCGATCATATCGACTACCAATTTCGCGGTTGTACACTAAAATTTGATAATCATTTTCTGTTTGCCAGTGGCTGCCTTCAAAGAAACTAAGGTCGGCATAATCTTTTCCACTTTGGTTTACCGCGAAGGCATAATTATAAAATCCTTGCTTTAAAAGGCTTTGGCAGCGATAGGCTTTGCGTTGCTCATCCCAGTAGAGCTTGTACTCATCCCGCATTTTCCAATCGCTAAATTCACCAAAGAGATATACATCAGATTCAATTTTATTGGGGTAATCCAAGTAAAAATCAACCAAGGCATAATCGGCTTCCGAATCGGAGTTGGCGGCATCCAAACGCCGAACACGGTTTTGACCATTAATATCAAATTGGGTGGAATAGCGCTCTACCGCCCGACTGGGATCTTTGCGCAAATAGACCTTAAAAAAGGTGTCTTGGCGAATTTGACGAACGTTTAAGCTTAAGCTCAGCAGGTTTTTAATGTCGAAGTTTCGCCATTCATTAAAAGACTCGAAAGTATTTTCATCATCGTATTGATAGATAAGCTGGCCATTTTGTAAAAATTGGGGTTTAAGATCGGTTATGGCCATATCCCAACGTTGATTTTTAAGCAGGGTTACTTTTAAATCGGTAAAGGGATTGGGGATGGGGTAGCTGCCATGGGAAATGGTGAAATCTAATTCTTGATGGGTGTCAATCTTCTCTACACGAGTGGGGCGCTTAACCCGGCCTCCAACGTTTACTATTTCTTCGTAAACCATAAAGCGCCGGCTCAAAACCAAATCATTAGGATCATTATCCCGGTAAACGGCAATTACATAATTCCCAGATATTTTCAGTCCTACATTGTTATTGGGAATGCTCAGGCGATAATGGGTATAGGGGATAAAGGCATTAATCGAGTATTCAAAATCCTGAATATAATCGTCGCTAAAATTGGTGAGATAGTCATTGCGCATTAAATCCGAAGGGGTCCAATCGGCATTACAATGGTAAATAGAGTAGGAGAGGTTGGTGAACTCTTCATAGAGATCATCGAAACTAAGCTCTAAAATTGCCCCACTATTTAATGCAATTACCGGCATGGCTAAATCATTCCCTACTGGCACTAAACGTACTGTTCTTATTCCCGCTTGATAGATGTGATCATCGTATTTAAGTGGACCACCGTCGTAATATCGATCAGTTTGACCTTCCAAATTTTGTCCACTAATTAGGAGTAGTGCGGAACAAAATAATAATGCTTTGAGTTTATACATAGAATTTATTGAACGTTGTGGTCTAATACTTTGAGACTTAAGTTTTTTTTTGTCTGCAATTTAGATGAATTCTAAATTACTTGTGGTTTAGGCGGGCTCAAGCTTCGTCTTAATTTTGCAAGCCAATAATAATGACAATTTTTGATTCCATTCGATGCCTGAAGTTATCAAAATCAAAAAGGGTGTAGACATTAAGTTGCAAGGAGAAGCAGAGAAGATATACGCTTCGGCTGATGCTCCTAGCACCTATGCCCTAAAACCATCGGACTTCCCAGGAGTTCGTATGAAGCTCAAAGCCCGTGAGGGTGATGAAGTTCTTGCTGGTGATCCAATTTTTTATGACAAAAATCGTCCGGAAATTACCTTTGGTGCTCCCGTTAGTGGTGAGATTGCAGAGGTCGTTCGAGGTGAGAAACGTCGTATCATTGAGGTTCGTATCCTAGCAGATCAAGAAACACGATACCGCGACTTTAAAGCGGCTGATCCGAGTTCTCTATCCAGAGATGAGGTGAAAGCTAAGATTTTAGAAGCGGGAGTATGGCCGGTTGTTCGACAGCGTCCCTACAATATTATCGCTAACCCCAACCGGGTACCGCGAGATATTTGGGTATCCTGCTTCGACAGCGCACCATTGGCTCCTGACGCGGATTTTGTAGTTCACGGTCAAGAAGAAGAATTCCAATTAGGGGTTAAAGCGCTTATGCAGCTTACCGATGGCAAAGTCCATTTGGGAGTAGATGGCAGCACCAACCCTTCGGAAGCCTTTAAAATTGACGGAACGCAATTGCACCGTTTCAAAGGACCGCATCCTGCTGGAAATGCCGGTGTTCAAATTCATGCTGTGGCCCCAATCAATAAGGGCGAAACAGTTTGGACAGTGGGTATTCAGGAAGTAATTATTTTGGGTCGTCTCTTTAAAAGCGGACAATATCAAGCTCAAAAGAGTATTGCTTTAAGTGGCGCTCAGGTGAACAAACCACGCTATTACAAGCTAATTTCGGGAGCCAACCTCAAGAGTATTTTGGAAGGAAATGTTGCGAATGATAACAATCGTTACATCTCTGGCAATGTGCTTACTGGTACTCAAATTAGTTCGGAAGGTTACCTATCTTATTACGATCACCAAATTACGGTGATGCCTGAGGGTGGTGAAGATCAGTTCTTTGGATGGATTGCACCTAACTTTAATAAGTTTAGTGTTTCCCGTGCCGTGTTTAGCTGGTTTGCACCAAACAAACGTCGCAATCTCGACGCCAATCTAAACGGTGAAGAGCGCGCCTTTGTGGTAACTGGGGAATATGAAAAAGTATTTCCATTTGATATTTATCCTGTTCAACTTTTAAAGTCGATCATGATTAAAGATATCGAAGCCATGGAGAATTTAGGTATCTACGAAGTAGCCGAAGAAGATATGGCCCTATGTGAAGTGATTTGTACCTCGAAGATTCCGGTGCAAGAAACGCTACGTGAAGGTCTGGATTTAATGTTGAATGAATTAGGCGACTAAACTATAGAAAGATGAAGTTATTTAAGAACATCCTCGAAAGTGTGAAGCCACATTTTGTAGAGGGCGGCAAATTGGAAAAATACTATCCGGTTTACGATGGTTTCGCAACCTTCTTATTTACACCGGGTCACACTGCTCATAGCGGCGCGCATGTGCGTGATGCTATTGATCTTAAGCGTACCATGGTAACCGTAATTTTCGCTATGGTTCCCGCTTTACTATTTGGTATGTGGAATGCAGGAAACTTGCACTATAGCGCACTGGGCCTAGCGGAAAGCATGACATTTATGGACAAGTTCCTTTGGGGTGCCCTAAAGATTGTTCCTATGGTGATTGTTTCCTATGGCGTTGGATTGGGCGTGGAATTTATTTTCTGCATCATCAATAAACATCAGATTCAAGAAGGATTCTTAGTATCGGGAATGCTTATCCCCTTAATTATGCCGATTGACATTCCATTGTGGATGGTAGCGGTATCGGTTGTTTTTGCCGTAGTAATTGGAAAGGAAGTTTTCGGTGGTACTGGCATGAACATCTTAAACCCGGCATTAACCGCAAGGGCCTTTGCCTTTTTTGCCTATCCTACTTATATGAGTGGCGATAAGGTGTGGATTAATACCAGCGGTGCAGAAGGTCAAACTATTGTTGATGGTTTTTCAGGCGCTACTGTTTTAGGTTCTTACGCCACTGGCGGAGAAGTACAATACTCCACCATGGATATGTTCCTTGGTTTTATTCCTGGTTCTATTGGAGAAACCTCTACGCTTGCAGTCTTAATTGGTGCAGCCATTTTATTATACACCGGCATTGGTAGCTGGAAGATCATGTTAAGTGGCCTCATCGGCGCTTTAGCCATGGGTCTCCTCTTCAACACCTTTGCTGAATATGCTATTTCACCAGAGCAGCAGCAGTTTATGGCCGTTCCGGCTTGGCAGCAGTTAATCATGGGAGGTTTTGCTTTCGGATTAGTATTTATGGCAACTGACCCTGTTTCAGCGGCTCAAACCGAAAGGGGTAAATGGATCTATGGTTTCTTGGTAGGCTTCTTTGCTATCATGATTCGCGTGTTCAACCCGGCTTATCCAGAAGGCATTATGTTGGCCATTCTTTTCATGAATGTTATGGCTCCATTAATTGACCACTATGTTATTCAAGCGAATATCAATAAGCGTAAAAAACGCTTAGCAACTGTAAAAGCTTCATAAGATGGATGTAAATAAGAATTCATACACCTTTAGTTTCGCGGCAATCATGGTAGTCGTTGTGGCAGCCATATTATCTTTTGCAGCAACAAGTTTAAAGCCCATGCAGGATAACAATATCCGCTTGGAGAAAATGCAGAATATTCTTTCTTCAATTAATGTTGAGGTATCACGCGATGAGGCGGAAGGTATCTACACCGATTATGTGAAGAAGGAAATGGTGATAAGTAACTCTAAGGAAGTGAGCGGTATTGCTGCTTTCGATGTGGAGCTTTCAAAAGAAGTAGTTAAAGATCCAATGGAGCGCAATGCACCGCTTTATGTTGCCGAAAAAGAAGGCTCTACTTATTACATTATTCCTTTACGTGGTAAGGGTTTATGGGGTCCTATTTGGGGATATATTTCTTTGGAAAGCAATATCAGCACCGTTTACGGAGCTACCTTCGATCACAAAGCGGAAACTCCTGGTTTAGGAGCGGAAATTAAAACTCCTGCTTTCACTGATTTATTTCCAGGAAAGGAGATTCTTGAATCGGATCGCAGCTTTACCGGAATTAAAGTAATGAAAGGTAATGCCACTGGCGAACACCAAGTAAATGGTATTAGCGGAGGAACAATTACCTCGGTTGGCGTTGAAGACATGATTACCGATTGCATGAAGAGTTACATTCCTTATTTAAAGGCCAATAATGTAGCGGTAAACCTGAGCGAAATAGAAAACTTAGTAGCAAACCTAGAGCACTAATTATGGCGGAAGTAAAAGAAGTTAAGAAAGAGCGCGAGCCGCTTTTTGGCAAGAAAAACCGCTTGCTGATCACCGATCCCTTAAACGATAGCAACCCGATTACGGTTCAGGTTTTAGGTATCTGCTCAGCTTTAGCAATTACCGTTAAGCTTTATCCGGCATTAGTAATGTCTATCTCGGTACTATTTGTACTTGGAGCCGGTAATGTGGTAATCTCCTTAATGCGAAATTTAATCCCTAACCGGATTCGTATTATCGTTCAGCTTGTGGTAGTAGCAAGTTTGGTGATTTTAGTAGATCAGGTGCTAAAGGCTTTTGTTTACGATGTAAGTAAAGAGCTTTCGGTGTTTGTGGGACTGATTATCACCAACTGTATTATCATGGGGCGTTTTGAAGCCTTTGCCTTAGGCAACACACCTTGGAAATCCTTTTTGGATGGGGTAGGTAATGCCTTTGGTTATGCCTGGATCTTATTAGCGGTTGCTTTCTTCCGTGAATTATTAGGGTCTGGACAGTTATTTGGCTACCAGATTATTCCTGAATCTTGGTACCTAAGTGAAGGCGGCTTCTACAGCAATAATGGTATGATGCTTTTACCACCGATGGCCCTTATTACAGTGGGGATTATCATCTGGGTGCAACGTGCCAAGAATACCAAATTGATCGAAGAAAACTAAGCGAATTATGCAAGAGTTAATTAACATATTCGTAAAATCCATCTTTGTAGAGAACATGATTTTTGCCTACTTCCTAGGCATGTGTTCTTACTTAGCAGTATCGAAGAAAGTAAGTACTGGTGTTGGATTAGGAGCGGCAGTAATTTTTGTACTCGGGATCACAGTTCCGGTAAACTATCTTCTCGAAAACTATGTTTTAAAAGAAGGTGCTTTAAGCTGGTTAGGGCCACAATTTGCAGAAGTGGACCTTAGCTTTTTGAGCTTTATCATGTTTATCGCCGTAATTGCTTCTATGGTACAATTAGTAGAAATGGTTGTTGAAAAATTTGCCCCCGCCCTTTACGGTGCTTTGGGTATTTTCTTGCCATTGATCGCGGTAAACTGTTCGATTTTAGGAGGGGCGCTCTTTATGCAAGAACGCAACTACAATACCATCGGAGAAGCTACCGTATTTGGACTAGGAAGTGGAGTAGGTTGGTTTTTAGCCATTGTGGCTATTGCCGCCATTCGCGAAAAAATTCGCTATTCACATATTCCCGCCCCTTTGCGCGGATTAGGAATCACATTTATTGTGACAGGATTGATGGGGATTGCCTTTATGGCTTTCATGGGAATTAAATTGTAATTAGAAATTAAGAACTGATGGTATTATTAGCAACCAGCACGGTTATTATTTCCAGTATCGTGGTATTCTTTATACTGATCATCTTATTGGTATCGGTACTGCTAGGCGTAAAAGCGAAATTATCGCCAAGTGGGCCTGTAACCCTAAATATTAATGGGGAGGACCGCGAAGTAGATTCGGGTGACACCTTACTTACAACCTTAGGAAACGAAAAGATCTTCCTTCCATCCGCATGTGGTGGTGGTGGTACTTGCGCCATGTGTAAATGCCAGGTTTTAGAAGGTGGAGGTGAAATTCTACCTACTGAGGTAGGCTATTTCACCCGCAAGGAAGCACAGGAAAACTGGCGATTAGGTTGTCAGGTGAAGGTGCGCGGCGATATGAAGATTCACGTTCCAGAAGAAATCTTTGGAATTAAGAAATGGGAGTGTGAAGTGGTTTCTAACTACAACGTGGCTTCCTTTATTAAAGAATTTGTAGTTCGTCTTCCAGAAGGAGAGAACCTCGACTTTGAGGCTGGTGGTTATATTCAAGTAGATGTACCAGCGGTAGAGGTTGACTTTAAGAATATTGACATCACTTCTCATCCTAAGTTGGGACGTGATCCAATGGACTTTAAATCGGAGTGGGATAAATTCGGTTTATGGGATCTTAAGATGAAGAATGATGAGCCATTGTTCCGTGCATATTCCATGGCCAATCACCCAGCTGAAGGTAATATCGTGATGTTGAACATCCGTATTGCTACTCCACCTTGGGATCGTGCTAAGAATCAATGGATGGATGTTAATCCAGGAGTTTGTTCTTCTTATGTATTTGATCAGAAGCCTGGTGATAAAGTAACCATCTCTGGACCTTATGGAGAATTCTTCATTAAGGAAACGGATGCAGAAATGATTTACATTGGCGGTGGAGCAGGAATGGCACCGATGCGTTCTCACCTTTTCCACCTCTTCCATACCTTAAAAACAGGAAGAAAGGTTACTTATTGGTATGGTGGACGTTCTAAGCGTGAGCTTTTCTACTTAGACGATTTCCAGCAAATTGAACAAGAGTTCCCAAACTTCCAATTTCATGTAGTATTATCTGAGCCAGCCGAGGAGGATAACTGGACCGAAAAGAAAGACATGGATGATAAGGATGGAGATGGATTCTTAGGTTTTGTTCACCAAGCGGTGATCGACCAACAACTCTCCAAGCATGAGGAGCCCGAAGAAATAGAATTTTACTTCTGTGGACCACCACTAATGAATGCAGCCGTTTTAAAAATGGTTGATGATTGGGGTGTCCCTCCTGAGAATGTAAGCTTCGATGATTTCGGAGGATAAAACAAAACAAAACCCTGACCTAGTCGGGGTTTTTTTATGCCCAAAAATTACAAGACCAGCTTTTCTTTTTACTCCTAGTGAGCCACTAAATGACAGTGACACTTATTTGATTTAGAGCTAATTATCCTTTCAATCTAAATGTGAAGATGCTCAGAAATATTCCCGTAGTAGCTCACTGGCCTGAGAAGATCCTGCTAGTATGGTTGGCTAGGCGATGAGCTTATCCAAAAAAAAAACTAGGCTGTAATTCTTTGCCATCGGCCAATAGCTGAGCTATTCCAATGGTCTTTTAGGGATTTATGAATGGATTGCTATAATCGGGATTCACATAAACCTCATTGCCACTAAGGGTCTTTAAGAAGGCAATTAGTGCTTGTTTATTAGCTTCACTAAGATTTAGTTGCTGCGTTCCTTGAGGGCCACGCCTTAGGTGTCCATCTAAATAGGGGTTTTGATTTTCACTGGGAATGCTGTTGTAATGGTTTACCACCGATAAAAGGGTTTTGAAATTACCATTATGCATTAATGGGCCATTTAGCTCTCCTTGTGGATTTACTAGATCTCTTAAGCTGGGAGAGCGGGTATTGAATAGGTCCACGGCATCGGGATCACCCGCAACACCAATAGCGCCATTATTGCGACTAAATTGGTTGATATCAAACTCTGGTGGTATATGGCAGCCAGAGCAAAAGGCGCCCCCGGAACCAGTGGCGGTCATATATAAGAACTTACCTTGATTTTCCTCGGTAGAGAAATTGGGGAAATCTTCCAAATCCGAATTCACCTGTTGGCGACCAGCATCGTATTTCGAATCAAAAGACTGGATGGAGCGTACAAATTGTGCTAAAGCTATTTGCAGACGAGCTTCGGTAAGTAATTCATCGCCAAAGGCTAAACGCGCTAGTTCTTGGTAATAGTCGATAGCCATTAGCTTAAGCAGCAAATCATTGAGCGAAGAATCACCATCCTCTCCCGTATAGCCCATCTCAATATGATCTTGAATGGGTTGCGTAGTTTGTTCTTCTAAACTGGGCGCTCGTTCGTCCCAAAAGAAACTGCGTTCCGTAGAAAAGCGCGCATTAATTAAGCGCATAGAATGCCGTGAAGTCTTGCCATTAATACCGGTACTCAATTGGGCGGTATCGCCAAAGGCATAAGCCTGAATATGGCAAGAGGAGCAGGAAATCTGGTTGTTCACCGATAATTTGCGATCGTAAAAAAGCACCCTACCTAAGCTGGCTACTTCATTACTGATTTCATTTCCATCGGTATTGTCCTTGCTAATGTAGTTTGGCACGGATTGGCCTTCGTAATCCGGCAGATTAGCGACATTCAGATTGGTACCAAAGGCTCTTTCAATTCCGGGGTAGGCCGGCTTACTATCCGAACTTGCCTCCTGCTTACAGGCCACAATTACCGCAAAGGAAATAAGTAGACAAATTGAAATCAGTCGTTTTTGCATATCCAAATTTAAGGATTAAACACTAAAGCCAATTAAGCAAAAGTGACTGATTGATAAGGCTTTTCTATTTCCCTTTAATAAGTAGGTATAATCGACTTATAACAAAGCCAATTAGTCCGTAAATAGTAGTTACGCTTGAAACTTTTAATCCTCCGGCCAACATTTCTGGTGAAACGCCTCCCATTGCTTCTATGGCCTTAAAGGCTTCAAAGAGACCAATTAACTGACCAAGCACGCCCAGGGCCAAGGCTAATAAGCCCGCCTCTCGCACTAAATGCAAAACATCTTTCCCTTGAAAGTGCAGGATTATAGCTACAAAAATGCAGATGTGGGCAATGCTTATCAGGCTCATAAATAGGGTTCCACCCATGTAAAAGAATTCCATCATTTTAATTGAATTTTGATTTCTTCAAACAAAGCCCAAAAGGCTTATTCGGTGCAAGGTCAAATCCCTTAATTGAGCGGTTAAATCCCGTAATTCCTTGCCAGATGTGGATTTTCAACGCATTTTTACCGGGTGAAAGTACTAAAACAAATTGCCTTTTGGCTGATGGTAATCCTCACCATGGCACTATTATACCAAGGTCTATTAGGTAGTTTTGGAGCCGCCTTGTTTTTGGTAATCCTTTTATTACCGGGAGTGGTTTTTACGGTTTACGCTTTGCAGCGATGGCGTAGCCAAAAAAGTAAACTGCGATGGTTGCATTTCTTCTACCTGCTGCTTTTTAGTCTCTTTATTGAATGGATAGGCGTAATAACCGCTTACTACTTCATTTTTGAATTACAGTTTGAGAATCTTCCTAAAGTTTTAATCAATCCAGTATTCCTTTGGATCATATTGGGCTTCTTTGCATTTCTGCATGATCGTTTTTTAGCGCTAAAACCAATTGTTGAAAATCCAAAAGATGGCCCGCTTTGGTTTGAATTGGTATCAGAGCGTAAACGCATCAGGCTTGACCTTAATAAACTGCGCTATATTGAAAGTAGTAATGAGCAATGTATTTTGCATTTGCTGGATGAGGATTTTCCTACACGGGAACGCATTTCGAAATTAGAAGAACGCTTGCCGCCACCTTTTCTAAGAGTCCATAGGTCCTATATTATTAACCCAGATTTAGCCATGGGTCTTTCCAAAACCAGCATTCAATTTGCGGATGCAGAAATCAGCGTTTCCCGTTCCTATAAAGATCGAGTGGAGGCCTATCTCCAAAAACTAGAAAAGCCGCCTAAGGAACAACCCTAAGCGGCTTTTAATAAGTTTATTCGGGATTAGTATTTTACGCCCGACTCCAGATCATACTTATAGATTTCATCCAGCTCACTATCGTTTTCAATCAATTTGCGATCGTGCACGAGTCCAGTAGCGATATCAAATACCCATCCGTGCAACATTAGCTTCTGGCCATTGGCCCATGCCTGTTGTACAATACTGGTTTTCGATAAGTTTATGGCTTGCTCTTCAGCATTAAGCTCAATAAAACGGTTGATGCGATTTTCTTCTCCATCTACCGCTTCAATTTCGGATTTATGGGTGCGATATACATCTTTAATATTGCGTAACCACTTGTTGAGGAGACCAAGATTATTATGTTCGAAGGCCGCTTTTACACCGCCGCAACCATAATGGCCGCAAACGATAATATGTTCTACCTTAAGTACTTCCACGGCGTATTGCAATACACTTAAGAGGTTTAAGTCGGTATGCACCACCATATTGGCAATATTCCGGTGGACAAAAATATCGCCGGAATGGGTATCGGTAATTTCGTTTACAGGAACTCGACTATCCGAGCAACCGATCCAAAGAAATTTTGGATGTTGGCCAGATGCCAATTCTTTAAATAGTTCCGGGTTTTTTTCTTGTTGCTCTTCGGCCCAAGCTTTGTTTTGTAGGATGAGTCTTTTATGAACGTCCATGGATGAGGTTTAGTTAAACATTTCGATCAAAACCTTGATAGGTCAAATCAATCTTCCGGTCTTTAGCCGAATGTACAAAATCGTCAAGCATCTCTTGAATATCATTATCAATGAATTCAGCACGCTTGGTATCGATGAGCACTTCGGCACCATCAGGAATTTTTTCAAAATAGGAGGTGAGTAGGGCCTTATTTAGGAACGACACATCCTTATTTAGACGGATCATATAGTGACTATCATCTTGCTGTACCATGCGCACCGAGCGGTGGAAGTTAGACTTAATAACATAGTAGAGTCCCACTGCCATACCAATGGAAATACCGATGAGAAGATCGGTAAATAGAATAGCGAAGATGGTAACGGCAAAAGGGATAAACTGATCCCAGCCCTTTTGGTACATGCTTTTGATGAGGCTAGGTTTTACCAGTTTATAGCCCACCATAAACAGCACCGCTGCTAAGGCAGCAAGGGGAATTAGGTTCATGATGTCTGCCAAAAAGATTATGCTCAGTACAATCCAAACACCGTGTAAGATGGCCGAGAGTTTGGTTTGTCCGCCCGAGTTTACATTAGCTGAGGAACGCACAATTACCGCTGTTACTGGTAGTCCACCCAATAGTCCACTAAAGAAATTACCTAGGCCTTGTGCTTGTAATTCTCGATTGGTTGGGGTTACCCGCTTTTTAGGGTCTAGTTTATCCGTGGCTTCTACGCTAAGTAAGGTTTCGATACTGGCCACTAAGGCGATGGTTAAGGCGATTAAATAAATATCGGAGTTTGCAAATTGCGACCAATCAGGGAATTTAAACTGATCCACCAGTCCGCCGAGGCTATCACTGGTGGGAATGCGGACCAAATGCAGTCCTTTTAGGGCCCACTCCGGTTTTAAGCTTTGGAAAAGACTATTTAGTCCTACGCCACTAAGCACAGCGATAAGAGCGGGTGGAATAATTTTAAAGAAGCTAAAACGCTTGAAAAACTTTTGTTCGAATAGGATCAGCAGCAATAAGGCCACTACGGCTATTACAATCGCTCCGGTAGAAGGATTTTGTATAGCCATAATAATCTCGCTGAAAGTATTTTGATTATCCGGTTGAAAAAAGGCCGTATCGCCTTCATAATCTTTATCATCGCCCAGGGCATGGGGGATTTGCTTAAGGATAAGAATAAGCCCGATGGCCGAAAGCATTCCCTTTATCACGGCGTTTGGAAAATAGTAGCCGATAACGCCCGCTTTAAAGGTGCCCAGGAGAAATTGTATTAATCCAGCCAGCACTACCGCTACTAGAAAGGCATTAAAGGTGGGGAGGCTATTAATAGCATCCAGCACGATGGCGGTTAATCCTGCTGCGGGCCCACTAACACTTAGGGAAGAACCCGAGAAAGATCCTACCACAATTCCGCCCACTAATCCGGCGATAAGTCCAGAAAGGGGAGAAGCTCCCGAGGCCACGGCAATGCCTAAACAGAGTGGCACTGCAACTAAGAAAACTACTAAGGAAGCTGACAGATCTTCCTTGAAATATTTAAAGGTCATAGATAAAGTTTGGTCGGTCTAAACTATGAAATTGTTTAGACCTCTAGTCCATACCAAGAATAAGTTTTAGTTTTGCAGCCCCAAAGATTGAAAAAGGGCTCGCCAAGCTTCTACTTTTAAGGTAGTGATGCTTTTCAACCAATCAATCTTTAGGTATAAAAAATGGTCGCGTAGCTTCCTCCTGAGGCGGACAGGCAGCTTCACTACGCGACCAAGACCATTAAATGGTCGCGTAGCTCAGCTGGATAGAGCATCTGCCTTCTAAGCAGACGGTCGCAGGTTCGAATCCTGCCGCGATCACCAAGCCTTGAGGCCCCGCACAGCGGGGCCTTTTTAGTTTGCAGCCCACCGCCAAGCTCGCTTGAAGCGGAAGGGTGTGGCCAATAAAAAAAGGCCTGCAAGGCCTCAAGGCTTGATGTTCCTCTTAAAAGCCGAATCAGGATCACGTAGAAATCCTGCCCGCCAAGCTTGCTTGAAGCGGAAGGGTGTGGCCAATAAAAAAAGGCCTGCAAGGCCTCAAGGCTTGATGTTCCTCTTTAAAGCCGAATCAGGATCACGGAGTAATCCTTCCCGCCAAGCTTGCTTGAAGCGGAAGGGTAGGGCCAATAAAAAAAGGCCTGCAAGACCTGAAGGCTTGATGTTCCTCTTTAGAGCCGAATCAGGATCAGCAAATCCTGCCCACGAAGCTTGCTTAAGGCTTTAAGGGTAGGCGGAATAAATAAGAATCCGACCGGAGGGAAGGTTTTGGCGCCTTGGTGTGGTTCTTAAAAGCCGAACCAGGATCACGAAGTAATCCTGCTTTTTTAAAGACCGCTTCGCTTTTAGAACCTAGACATGAGTCCGGTCGCATTGCTCCCTTTTAGACCTATTTACTGCTAAGAACTATGTGATTCTTCCAAATAGCCATTCTCTAACCAGACTCAATACTTTTTAGTGATCATCAATTTCAATTTTGGACCGCTGTTTAAGTTTTACCCGAATCGTTCTAACGAATTACCACTAAAAGTAACTAACAGAACTAAGGAGCTGGAGGGCCCCTGAGCAGCAATAATCGCTCGAAGGGCTTTTTTTAGACCGCTTCGCTATTAGAACCTAGACATTAGATCAGTCGCTGCGCTCCTTGAGAGAGGGATGGCGTTTTAATATTGCGACAAGTGTTATCGACTGGCATTTTACCGGAACATCATAAGGCACCGTTTTTTATTCATTTAAAACTAACAGTATTGGGTAGTTGCCGGCCCTAGGGTGCTGGGCTATTAAAATGGAAGTAGACGACTAGCTGAGTTGGGAGTTCTGGCGAAACCCCATCGATTCCTCCCGGCAAAAACGAAAGTGATTAATTCTTTCCGATACTTTTTTCATGATAAAAAAGTATCCAAAAAATCTAGGAAGCTTAAAGGCGATTCTCCCTTCGGTCGAGCGGTGATTCTCCGGGTTCCATGCTTTGTCCCGGCTTTGCCGTGACGCAATTCCACCCTACGCCCACCTATCGCTGCAAGCTTCCCCTCGCTCCGAAGTAGTAATTCTCTTTATGGGCTATTTTCGAAATCCAAATTGCTATTCTTTTCGAACTCGATGCTAGTAGCAGTTTACCAATTCTAATCTTTTATCGCGATTTAAGTTTTACCCGAAACGTTCTAACGAATTACCACTACAAGCAACTAACAGCACTACGGAGCTGGAGGGCCCCTGAGCAGCAATAATCGCTCGCGGGGCAGCCCCTAGAAAAAAAGGAGCTATTCAAAGGGATTAGGATTTTAAAGAAATCGTCATTCGTACTGGCCCGGCCCAAGAGTCGATGGTCTGTGGGCAAACCACAGGTTAGACCACAGAATTGCCTTTTCAGGGGCCTAGCATTTTTGCCTACTTTTTGGGCAATGCAAAAAGTAGGAGGAAGACCGCTTCGCTTTTATGGTTCGACAAACTCACCATGACATCGTAAACCTTGTCACCCCGAGCCTGTCGAGGGGCCGCTGCGCTTTTAGAACCTAGACCTGAGATCAATCGCTGCGCTCCTTGAGAGAAGAATGGCGTTTTAGAGTACCGAGCATTACTCCAGAGCTATATTATACGAATACGGTAAAAGACAACGCTTCTTAAATAGTTAAAAAGAACGGTATTGGGTAGTCGACGGCCTTTGGGTGGGAAGCTTACAAAGGAAATTCAGTTGATGAAAAATTCTAATATCAAGAAAAAGCCCAGCGTTAACCAGAGCTTAGAAAAATTATCATCCTACAATATGTCACCTATTTCTTAATGACTGTTGATCTAAATGCTACACCAGTGTTAGATCGCACTTCAATGGCATATATGCCGGGGGCCAATGAGCTTACCTCAATACTTTTTCGATACCCTGAACCCCAAAGAAGCTTTAACTCTTCCTTCCCTTGGATGTTGTAAATCACAATTTCAGCGGGGTTAAAATTGTCATCAACCTGAATGTCAAAGTTTGAGCTAAATGGATTTGGGAAAATGGAAAAAGCTTCGAAGTCCCCAAGTGAGTTTACCGAAAGTGGGCTAAATCCGTCAGGGTTTATTTTAGCTAGTAGTGCGCCACTGAAGTACGCCTCATAACTATAATCAAGACCAAGTATTACGCTCGAATCAGGATAAATTATAAAGGAAGATTGCCCGTAATGCCTCAATGGACGGCCCATTGTGCGCAGGATGGTGCTTGAGAAAACCTGGGACTCCTGAATCAGATTTTCATTTTGATCATAAAACTTTAGATGCCGACCAGTTTGGAAAGTTGGTATGCCGAATAAATCCTTGCTTCGACCCGACATATATTCCACCATAAAATTGCCATCCATTGACATGTAAGTATTCAAACTGGGACTTTGCCAACTCCCATCGGAATCTTTAAAAGCAGGGCCATTTACGTTTGTTGAAAACAAGGTGTCTTGGCTGAAGTTGAAAATTCTTATTTGTGCTGAAAATGTTGTGTCAGGTGCCTGATAATTCTCATTAATAAAAATGAAAACGGGCTCCCTAAAACCATATCTAGTGTTCCATCCCCATTGATGGTTATATTCTTTATCCTCGGTAACACAATTGCAACTTAGAGTGTATTCAGCGAAATTTAAAATAGGGTTCCCGGAAGAGGTCTTATTGAAGAAGCTATAATATTGTACTGAGTCTGTTCCCGCAACTCGGCGGATATCATAGATTGAATCCTTCTGACTGTAAGAGTTCATTAATGTAAACAAGGAGTCTCGAGAATAGGCTTTCACGGAATTACCGCTCCATTTATCAATAAACTCAAAGTCTCCGTTTGAGGTTTCACAGAAAATGTCATCGTAGGTAAAATCATAAGATGATATTACATCCTTAAGGTCATATCCAACAATTGACCAAAGAACGGTTCTATTTGCTACATCAATTCCTTCCATGGTCATTGTATTATTCGAATTTCTAAAAGTGTGAATCAACAGTCTTTTCGATCCGAAGAAATAATTTGAACCATAATTCCAATCTTTCGTTTCTGATGTGGGAACCTGGAAATAGTCTAAGAGCACACCTTCCTTACTATGAGAAATAACATACATCTCCTTAATTTTAGAAGCGCCATATTCTAAAGAAGTAACATTTATGATGGTATCTGAATTACCTCCATTTCCAGATATAGAAACTCCATTAAGTGATGTGAATTGCTTAGGGATAGCGGGCATCTCCTTAAGCCAGCCTTGGGCAAATAGCCCGAGGTTGGTAAGGAAAATTAGTATGGTTACTAAGGCCCTCAAATTTTAATAATTTTCATTGACATATTGGGATTTCTAAGAATATACGTTCCCGAAGGTATGAAGTACTCCCTATTCTTTAGACCACTCTGATCTGTTTATTAGTTTAAATAAGCGGCAAACAGGTACAGTTAAAGGGCTCAAGTCAATTAATGGCGATTCAATTTGTGTACTCAAATTAGTACTCGCCCAAGAGGTATATAGGTATTGACCCAAGCCTGTAGTCTAATCATTTAAAAAAAGAGTTTAGACTCGGTCGGCTACAAGTCAATATAGTTTACCCCTTAACGCTGCAAAACCACTTTTTGGGTGCGTACTTCTCCCTTCCTTGTGCTTACGCGGATCAGGTAGAGGCCGTTTGGTAAATGCTCTGTAGGATTTAAAACTCCTACACCTTGTTTTAAGGCTATGCTTTCTAATACTCTACCTTGCACATCTAACAACTGTGCTTGGCCATCTTTAGCGCCTAACCATTTTATGGTAAAATACTGACTACTGGGATTGGGATAAATGCTTAAAAGCATTTCCCCAGACTCTTCTTCTGGTAGGCTGATGCTATTTACACAAGGGTCTCGTAGGCATCCGTTGCTGTCTATTTTAAATACCCACGCTGTGTAGCCTAAATTGGCTCCAGTCCCCAGCGTGTCAAAAGTTTCTAAAGTGCCCGCCCCTACATAGCCGCCATCACTGGTG
>JANSYJ010000012.1 GCA_024742495.1 Bacteroidota bacterium | reverse complement strand
GCCAGATCACTTAGAAATTGATATATCCCAACTTCCGGCGGGCCTTTACTTTATTCGGCTGAACGGGCAAGCCTTGCAGGTATTTGTGAAAAGCTAAGCATCGATTTTTCTTGAGCAAGATTTTCGGCTTAATTGTTTAATAGGAATTGGGGTGGTTTAGTAAGGAACCAAAAAAAGTGGAAAATGAGTAAGGGGTTAAAGGTACTTTTGGGAAGTGTCTGTTTTTTATTTTCGTCTAACATTGTTGGTCAGGGTTATTTTATTGATACCCTGAGATTGGATTTTTATGGCGCGACCAATAATTCAGAAAAATATATTATTACATGTATATATGGGGAGTATGAATTTGTGATGGAGTCTGGTCTGAACGTAGCTAACCATGGGACGATAAAAATACCTATGATGGATAGCGTTGAGGATTATGGGATTCTAGTTATTGAATCGAAAAAGCGATACTTATGGTTCTTGTGGAGAAAAAGTAAAAACATCTTATTCTTTAACGAAGGCCAAAATCGTTGTGTATTCTACGCCACTTACTGTGGGAAGGATCTGTTTGATAATTATTGGGAAAATGAGGTGCCCTCATCGCTATTATATTGGTACCCACAAATGGAAAGTGACAAAAGAGTCTATGATCTTATTGAAAAACGGGGTGAAGGGCGATATATTAATTAATAGAAGCTATAGATAAGAATTAAAAATAAGTTAGGATGTTGGAGGATGCAAATGCGCCTTGCTGATGATTTAAGCTAAATAGTGTTCCAAAGTAGTTGATGCTCAATAAATACACATTTAAAAAGCTGAAAATCAAGTAAGAATAGAAATAGTTTTACTCAAAGGGATTATGTTCTGATCGTAATCCCTTTTTTTATGCTCTTAGAAACTTTTAAGATCGATAGTTTAGATCTGTTGGAATAATGGGGGAATTACACCTCATTGCCTCCTTCTGGTCGATCTGTTTATAATGGAATAAAAAAGGAGGCCAAGACCGGAAATTCACCCAATAAAGCTTAGAATAAATAATCTAAATATTGCAATAATGAACAAATTAAAGTACATAGTATTTATAATAATAATGTCACTATTTGTGGTTTCGGTTAAAGCTCAGGATAGTTTAATAATCCATGTAATAGGTTATTTTAAAGATGAAACATTCAGGTTTTACTATGATTCTTTAATATATACGGTAAAAATGGAAAACACATCTAAGACAGTTGATCCTATTACTGGCTTCACATTTAAAATTCCTCTTCCAGCGAATATAAGAGAAGGAGATATACTCAATTTGATGGTTAAGAGAAAGTCGAAATATGGCCTTTTCTACAGAGACACAAAACTTTATATTAACTATCGGAATCTAGATTACCTTGTTTTAGTTCGTGATTTCAGACAGAGAGATAGGTACCCTTTAGATGCCTTTTGGACATGTGTGCCATCACTTATCAATATCAACCAGAAGTTTTGGGATAAGAAGAACCGAGATTTTGAAAAAGCAATCCTTAGTATTAATGAGGAAGGTAGTATTAGGCTGAATCAATAGGAATGAGCTAGACAGAATGTGAAGAAATCTCAGACTGAATGGTTTACTTTAAGTACCCTTAAAACTGAATTATTAAAGCTATTCAAACAAGTATAATTCCCCCATTATTCCACGTCAAAAAATAGTGAGCACCGCCAAATTAAACCCATGACCGAAAATGTGGCTCTCTAAATTCACCTTTAAGACAGTGCATCCCAGCTCTGGGTATTGCCAGCAAGAGGAAAAAATGGGCTTTTATAAGGGCTGGACAGCGGTCTTTGATCGTTTAGTCAATCTACTGCCCCCGCAGTCCTAAACTTCTTTTTCCAGCAGCACGCTTACTTTATTAAAGTCGGCTGCAGCATTGATCACCTTTAAATATTCTTGGAAATATTCCTTGGGATAGATCTGATCCTCATACCATTCTTCAATAATCACCACCACGGTATTGCCTTCAATACGGTAGTCTGATTTGAAAATGGCTTTAATTTCCCCTTCAATTAGCAACTTTTCATCGAAGCGTAATTTTTCGGGATTTGCCAGTTTATAGCCCGCCGGAATAGCAAATTCTATGCTGCGGTAATAAGCCCGAGAAAAAGGATTGTAAATATCAAAATCGCGCACCGAGTCTTCATCATACATGGTCATTTGCGGACCAATAAGCTTGCCTACATTAAGCAGTAAATCCTGACCAGCACTTTCCATAAAACGGAAATCGGATAAACTGGCCCTAGCTTGTAGGGGTTTTACGCCTAAATAAATGGCCTTGGCATTAGTGACCTCTAAATCATCCACTTTGGCTTCTTCATCAATATAGCTCACCAAGGATTCTTTAATCTCCTTCAAATCATCCTCATCTTCAATAAGCTCAAATATGCCCTGGTAGGAGCGAGCGGAATAACCGGTAAGGGCCCGATATACTTCCACCTTATTGTCGAGCATGTCTGGTCCAAATACCACCTTAGCCTTAATGGTGTCGCTGGTAAAAGAAGCAGGCCTGTAAGGGATTTCATTAATGGAAGTAGTGGCCACGTATTCATCTCCCAAAAGCTCACGCTCGATAAACAATCCCTTGTTTCCAGTAAAATTGAAGTTCATTACTCCATTGCGCGACATCACCTCGGTTGGATCAATATAGAGCTCTTCATCCGCGAGGTAAATTAACTCTTGGCTGAGGTAGTTGTTGCTGGCAAAGTCTTCATCAAAATAAAGATTGTTGCGATTGGTGGTGTACACAAATTGATAAGGGATTTCGAGATAATCGAAAATCTTCCCATACAAACGAACCGCTCCTACAGTATTAAATACCTTGGATTCTTCCATAAACTCTATATCGCTCAACTGTGGAGCCGCGGCATCGTAGTAATTGTAATTGTCTTTTATATAATGCTCAACCCTGCTGGCCACGGAAAAATCGGGATACTCTTCCAATAGATATTCCTGGGCATTTTCAGCTTCTTTCTTTATCACCTTTTTAGCCTTGCGGTCGAGCTCCGAACTTAGGAAAGAAGCAACATTTTGAGCCGTATAGTTGTAAGAGGTAATATCCCGATCTCCGGTATAAAGGTTTTGATCGAGTTTAAAGATGATTCTACCTTTGAGGGCATCCTCAGGACTTACGCTTTCCGCTTCAAAAGCGGGTACCGAGGTATGCAGGTAAAGGCGGTTTTCATTCTCAATGCTGGTATCGTTTTGCACCGAATCTGGGAGATTGTAAACCTTGGCTGCAAAAATGAGATTCCAGGGGGTGATAACTTCAATTTCAAAATTCTCAATCGCGATGTCCTCCTGGTAGGTGATCATTAAGCCATTGGTATTGGGCCTAAAACGATTTACATAATAATACTCCACCTCGGAGCCAAGCTCTAAGCCTTCAAAAGCAAAATAGTCGTACTCTTCCTCGCTGTCTTCCAAAGTTCCCGTTTGGATATCATCTTCATCAATTTCTATTTCCTTGCCGGCATTAATGGCCCGGGCCCGGAACTTTAACAGCTCGCTGCCTTCTCCGGTTGGAATGTATTTGCGGTTAAACTCCTCTAAAGCTCGGGTGCTATTAATATAAACCCTGCGGTGATAAAGGCGATCCATCACCAGGATATTCTCATCGGTATAACTATAGTTGTAAAGGAGTTTCTCAAATACCACTACCGCCGATGTGCTATCATCAACTACTTTGTCGTAAACAGCCTGATCTTCCTGCCAGTCATAGCTTTCATAATCGAAATAGGGTTCCCAATCTTGGGCCGTAAGGCTAAATCCAAGAAGAATTAAAAGGAGGCAAAGCGTTTTATTTTTGGTCATCAGGGCTAAGGATTAAAGTTTGTTGATAGCTTTTACGTAAGCTGCGAATAAAGAGGTTCCAGTCTTTTTGATCACTGGTTTCAATAAAGAGGCTTTTTAAAGCGACTTCAATTTCATAAATAATTTTGTCTCCTTCGCTTTTATAAGTGATGAAGTAGGAGAATTTAGGATGATCGAAGGCACTGTTTTCAGGCAGATAATTCACCGCTTGTCCTTCGGGAATCTCAAGCTCATAGTAGCGCTTCACCAATAAAGTGTTTACCAATTCCATGGGGTTCTTCCGATCTTCTTCCAATAGGTAATTGGATAGGAAGGGCTGTAGGTTAAAATTAATGATGGTTTTATTGCCAACCACTCGTGCATAATCCTTCAGGTTCATGCTGTAGTTTACCTTAAAACCTTCATCGCTAATTTGGTAATCTAGCAATTCAGATTTGCAGCGATTATCGCCTTTTTCCAAATCGGCATTCAGCCAATCTTCAAAAGCTTCATCATCCTTTCGCTCCAATAAGCGCAGGGCTTGGGCACGATTGTATATACCATAGTGCTTGCTGCCTTTTCCAATGAAGCTGCTGCCATCGAGTGTAATAAAACAGGAGTCGGTATCATCATTTAAATGATGATCTAAAACCGGAACAGTTTTTAAAAGGTAGTCATCCGGCCCCAGGTTTATTAAGGCTTGCTTTCCTTGGGTAAAGCTACTTTGATAGGGGAAGGGCAGCATTTTGTTGGTGGCATCTAAAAAGTAAATTTCACCTTCCAACTTTACAGCGGCAATCATGTGGTTATCGGATAGCCCGGTTGGTACTTCCTCATAGGTATAGGGAATATCGCGGGTGCCAATCCAAACGTGGTAGGCATCCAGGCCCACATAATTCATCATTTGCACCATCAGGTTACTCATGTCCTTACAATCGCCATAGCGCTTGGTGCATACGAAGTTTGCATCCCGAGGCTTAAAGCCACCATAACCGTCTTCAAAAGCGATATAGCGGATAGAGCGATTAACCCAATCGTAAATGGCCTTTGCTTTGGCGCGAGGATCGCTGATGCCTTTTACCAAGCTGTCGGTAATGGCCTTTAATTCTTCATTTGGCGCGCTGAGGTCATCAATAAAATTTTGGTAGTAGCGGTGCAAATCATCTACATTTCCCAATACCTTTTCTACCTGCCCGTCCGATTTAACATAGGATTTAATGCGGTAAACAATGTGCGGACTAACATACAAGCCCGATGGCGATCCTTCTTCATATTTTCGGGTTTCCATTTCATCAATTTTCCAATGATGCACAATGCCACCCCGTTTTTCCTCAGTCCAGTAATTGTAAAAGCTACTATCGCTGTTAAAGTAGCTGTATTCTATTTCAATACCCTTTTCTACCTCTAAGCTGAAGGTGTGGGTTTTAGAATAAATATGGGGGTCAAAAACTTCGCGACCAACCAGGAAGGGTTCGTGGTATTCCTCCTCATATTCTAAAACAGTAATCGCGCCTTCCATCATTCCCTTAAAGGTGAAAGACTTGGCCCGGGTACCATCGTGAAAAACGTCTTCATCAATCATCTTGCGATCAATAATATCGCGCACCTTCTGCTTATTGTATTTATCCCGATCAAAGTCGGGCACCAGGGTATAGGCGTCGATGTCGGTAATTTCACTAAAGGGAGGCTCGTACTTTAGTGAAACCTCGCCACGGCCGTTCACCCCTTTGGTATTAAGGAAGGTTTTGGCCGAATAGCGTTTGGTGATTAGTATTTTATCATCCTTTACGCTGAGGGTAGTTTTATTACTTCCTTCGAGGCGCACGGCATCTTTATCGGCATAGCTGGCAATAAGCTCGCTGGGCTTCTGGCCATATAGGCCTAAGCTGCAAATGAGAGCCAGTAAGAGGTGGTGAGATTTATTCATAAAGGTCATCTGCTATATAAAGGAAGCTACTAATTTCTTTGCCATTTTCGTCATAGCTACTTACTCGTCCTTGAAGCTTGCCATGCACCCAGCTAATTTTTTTAGCCAATTGTCCATTGGCATGATACCTTTTCTCCTCGCCATTTTTATAGTCATTTAGGTATTCCACTTCCGACTCTAACTGCCCATTAGCATAGTATTTTCGCTCAAAGCCATTATTTTCACCATTCTTATGTTGAATCTCTGATTCTAATTGGCCATTGCTGTAATAGGTTTTATAAGGCGCTTCGGTAAAAAAGCCCTTCTCCAAGCTGTATTCCATCGCTACTTTTCCATTTGGAAAAAGGGCCTTTACTGATCCAGTGCCATTCTCTAAGGGAATAAGTTCACTAAGGCTGCCATCAGCTTTAAGCTTTCGCCAGCCAATAATTTTACCTAAGTCATAAACCCGAACATGCTGAAGCTCTCCTTCTTGCGTATAGAAATAACGGTTGCCATCCAGCTCATCAAATACATAATTTAGGCTGTCCACTCTTATGCCGGCTTCATTGTACTCCGGATTTGGACCATGTTGTTCGCCCTCTACAAAGCGCACAATTTCATCGAGGGCACCATTTTCATGATAGTATTTCCACTCGCCAATTTGCTTGCCTAGGTCATAAGCGCCTTCGCTGCGTAGCTGTCCGTTCGGATAATAGGTTTTATACATCCCATCGCGATTCCCATCAATATACTGGGCTTCGATTTCTAGCTGACCATTACCAAAATACCAATTGGCCTTACCCTGGAAATTTCGGCCGGTGCGGTTTATTTCAAAGGCTACTTGTCCATTGGGGTATTTTAGGCTTAGCATCTGCAAGGGATCCTTCATTATGGCGACATCCACCAGCGAGTCTTTCCAGTAGGTTTCCATCTTGGTGATGGTTCCTTCCTTATAGTATTCAATCCTCTTGAGTTGCCCTACAGGATCATAGTATTTACGCGGACCATTATAGCGGCCATTCACATAAAAAGATTCTGTTTCAATTACACCATTCGGAAAATAGCTTAGTCTTAGTCCTTGGCGATTGCCCTTATAATAGCTGCCTTCTGAACTCACCTGTCCGGAAGAATATTGGTAAAAATAAGGCCCATGCAGGGTATCCTTCTGGTAGATGAATTGGGAGGAGATTTCGCCATTAGAAGCGTGATAGTCTATATATTTCCCCTCGTATTCGCCCTCTTCTGTATAGGTGATTTTTCGTAAGATTTTCCCGTATTGGCTGTATTCCTTCCACTCGCCAATTCGGTGGGTTTCGTCTAAAGGGCCTTCTTTTAAAAGACTGCCGTACAAGTCTAAATCCCGATAGTTTAGAATCCCGCGTTTTGCCTTGCCTTTAGCTTGAATCGCCCCGGTCAAATCATAGTCTTCAAAATAAACCATTTCTTCCTTTTTGTATTGAAATAGTTCACTCTTACGTCCTTTATCATCGTAGTAGATTTCAGTACCGGTTTTTTTACCGCGCTCATCAAAACTCCGCTCTGCTATCTGTTTTCCATCGGGATTATAGTTTTTCCAGTTGCCAACTCTAATGCCATCTACATAAGTGCCTGCCTCATATAATTGTCCATTGGAATGATAGGATTCATAGGGACCATTAAATTTCCCGGCTTCATTATAAACCGCCTTTACATCCAGTTGGCCATTGGAGAAATAAAACTCAGCCGGACCGCTGCGCTCCCCTGCTTTTAAAGTGATATGCGATAAGAGACTGGCATCTTCATGATAATAGGTGGCTTTGCCGTTTTCCGTACCATCCTTAAAAGGAATTTTAGCTTTTAGTTGCCCATTGCTATGATAGAGGTATAAGGTATCCACCGGGATATTGTCCTTAAAAGTAAAAACCCTCGACTTGGCACCATTTTCATCATAAATAGTTGCTTCTCCATTAAGCTTACCTGCTTTAAAGTCGGCGAAGATTGCTGGAGCGCCATTTTCATGATACTCTTTACTGGGGCCATCTAATTCGCCATCGCTGTAAATTCCTTCCTCTTTTAAGCTGCCATTAGGGTGGTAGTTGTAGAAGGTGCCCGTGCGAAGGCCCTCTTTATTTAGCTCGCCTTTGCCACTCAGTCCGCCGCCAGCATAATAAAATTGGTAGGTTCCAATGGGGCGTTCTTGGTCATCTACTTTCCCGCGGGCACTAATACCCGAAGTTCCGTCATGAAAATAAAACTTCACCATCTCAGCACCTTTTTTATAGTCTAAAGGATGCAGGCCATGGTGGTCGCGCACGAAGCTGGAATTCCAGTTCACCAATTCCTTAATGTCGTCGATGTTCTTCTCTACTAATTTGCTGTAGTATTCATTCTGTATGCTTAGTGAAAGCAAATAGCTAAAAACTTCAAACTGATCCTCCTCTATAACTTTCTTGTAATAGGGCAGGTAGTACATGGCCCAAAAATCTGTTTTGTTCTTAAGCTTGGCCGATTGAGTAATAGCCAAGTGCATTTGCTTGATCAAGGGGAAATTGGCATCCGAATCAATATCATAAGCATCTCTTAGGGCCGCATAACTTTTTATCAGGCGATCACTCTTGGCATAAGTTCCTTTGGGGTCAAAATCGTAATCAATAGCTTCAAGTTCTGTTTTTTCCGATAAGGCGGTATTAAACACTTGCAGTATGGAATTGGTGCGACCCGAAGCAGGCTCCGAAATAAAGTAATAACCTAGGGATAAAAGAGATTGAGTGAAATTGCCATTGTATAGGGCATAGCGAGCTAGCTGATAATGTGAAGAAGCGTGGTAGGGGTTTAGTTCAATTGCTTTTTTAAGATCATTGAAACCCAATTCCCAACGTTCTTTTCCAAGGTGAGCTACCCCTCGGTTGTAATAGAGTTTGGCGCTACCGGGAAATTTATGGATGGCACTATCGTAGGTGGCTTTTGCTTCTTCGGCCATTCCCAGTTCATCGAGGCTATTTCCAATTACCGTGGCAAATTCAATATTCAATTCGCCATTTCTGTCATAACCTTGGCGGCCAATTTTGAGGGCTTCCTCATAGCGTTCGGCATTGTAAAGGCTATAGGCTTTTTCGTAGAGGGCCAGGTCGTAATTGGTATCGCCGGGATGAATTTTACTAAACATCGCAATGGCACTATCGTAGGATGAACGATTGTGCATCTCAATGCCTAAGCTAATCGTATCAATGGAACTAAAGTGCCAATTTTCAGATTGTGCGGAATGGAATAGGGGTGCAAGACAAAGCACCAACAGGAGGCGGTAAGCAGTTTTCAAGTTTGTAGGGTTTTTAGAAGGCTCAAAATAAGGCTTGTAGCGTTTTTAAAAAAAGGCTGGGCAGGATTTTTTTTGACGGGAAAGCTAAAAAGCTTTAAATCAGTGCTGTGACTAAGGCAATGGCGTGCCTTAAATTCTTAGCCCGCTTAGCTAGCTAATCATCAATTGGGCATTAAGCCAGATTGTATAGCTCCAAATTTCACTTTATCTCCAAAAGGGCAAGCCAAAGAATCTGGGCCCATTTAAAGAGCCCTCGCTGCCAGCCCCTTTGCTTATGACCTGAGTCTTTAAGGTCTTATAAAGAGTTCTTGCCCTTAGTCCCGCAAGACCTTAAATGTTGCCCAATCATCTTGGCTATAAACCTTTATAAGGTACAGGCCTTTGGTTTCGGGTAAGCTAAGACTAAGGCTTTCGCCCTTTGCAAAGTAATGGCTGCTCATCAGTTTTCCAGAAACTTGGTAAACGCTTACCCTATATTCTTGGCTGGGGCCTGATGGGTTTAGGTAAACAATTCCTTTACTGGGATTAGGATAAAGCTTAAGGCTAGTGGTCAAAGGAATTTCTTCCGCGCCGATGGTAAATGCATTGGGTCGGTAAGTAAAAAGGGTCGCGCGCATTACCGAAGCTTGATCGGCGGTGAAGGAGTTTAAACAATCATCGCTGCTGTAGTCCATAAAATTCTCTACCATATCGGGTAAGTCCTGACCGTCAATGCTATCCACACAGCTGTTTCTGTTTTTATTTCCGGTAAACTGATTAGAATTATCGGAAAGCGGAGTGTCGAAAATAAAATCGTCGGCCAGGCAAGCACCATCGCCCCAAATATGCCTTAATCCCAAATAGTGTCCTACTTCATGCGAGAGTAAATCGCCCTTAGATACAGTATTGTTTAAGGCGGTATAAGGCGCAGGATAGCTAATCGGATTATTAGGACCAATGGCCACATAATGCATCAGCACTCCTTGTTGCAAGGCTAAGGTGTCGAAGCCCAGGCCCGTAAAACTTGGATGAGAGGGGGGAGGAGGTGCCAAGCCTAAAAGCACAAGTTCTTCGAAATTATTAATCATGGGCTCAAAAATTCTTAAGTCTCCAATCCAAATATTAAGATAGCGCTCCGTATCCCAAGCGCTAATGCCACCTAAACTATCTTCAGTAATTCGAAAGAAATTGTAAAACAAACTATCGTTTACCCATTGCTGAATTTGAGCGGTCTGGTTGCCGGCATAAGGCAATATGCCTCCGAAATGCTCTACATTAGTATTAGTGCGGGTAATGCCATTGGTGGGACTGCCATCCGGACTTTGCGAGGCGAGTACAAATTCTATTTGGGGATTTCCTACATAGGGTTCAAAAACGCTGCGAAGGCTGGCGGTGTCTGCATTCTGGCGACTGAAATTGTCATTTAGGGCCTGTAGTTGATTAAAGATCACCGAGTCTGGTAAATTCTCATCGGAATTATTGTAAACTACATGGAAAACAACTGGAACACTTAGGGTGGCCTTGCTGCTTTTCGCCTGGCGCTCTATTTGGTATATCACTTTCTTTAAGGCCGCATTGGAGGCATCAATAAAGCCTGGACTTTTCTGATCTTGGTGTTTCATCAACAAATGCGAACCACAAAGCGGGCTGTTAATAGCATTGCCATTATGTTCATGCTGGTGGCTCTGGTTTAAGCTTTCGCTGATTAAGCCCTGAGCATGGACGGTGATGTTTGCGAAAAGGAAGAGAAGGACTAAGGCTTTTTTCATAGGAAGGTGAATTTGTTGCAAGGTCACTAAAGATAATTCTCAGGAGTTTAAATTGTTTGAAGCGCTGAAATTAAAACAATTCAAAGGGATTTCATTGCGCTTTCTTAAACTGCGGAGGGCTTTTGAAAAGCGGGGGCTAATTTTTTTTTTTAGGTTCCTGTAATATTTGCGGATCATAAAGCACTAATGGTATAAAAACATCCTAATTATGAAAAAGGCATTTTTTGCTTTCCTCCTCTTTGTTGTTGCCATTCCCACCCAAGCACAAAATTCATTATTGTGGAAAATCGAATCTCCCCAAGGGAAAGTATCCTACCTCTATGGCACTTACCATTTATTAGGAGCCGATTATTTTAAAGAACGACCTGCGGTTATGGAAGCCTATAAAGCTTCACAAAAAGTGGTGGTAGAAACGGTTATAGATAGCAGCAAGCTAGTGGAGTTCGCCAGCCTAATGATGATGCCCGGCTACTCCTTAAAAGAAATGACCGACAGTGCCGATTATCAACTTTTGAAAAAGGAGTTAGAGCCCATTTTAGGCATGGATTTAATGATGTTTGATATAATGAAACCCATGGTGCTTAGCACCAGTTATTCTGTGGCTTTGGCGGAAAAGCTCACCCCGGATTCCCTGATATATGGTGGTTTACCGATGGATATGTACTTCGCAAGAAATGCCAAGTTGGAGGGCAAGGAGCTCATTAAATTGGAAACAATGAAGGAGCAGTTCGAAATTCTGTTTGGCAGTCAAACTATAGAAGAGCAGCTTACAGATTTACTGGACATTGTAAAGGAAGATCAAAAGGGCAGCGATGTGATGATGGGTATTTTAAATGCCTATTTCGATAATGATCTTGATGGCTTATATGCCAGCTCCATGGACTTTGATGGCGAGAGCGAATCGATGGAAGTAATGATTGACGATCGGAATAAGAATTGGATTGTTTCCTTGGAAGAACCCTTGCAAGAAGGAGGATTATTTATAGCCGTTGGCGCCTTGCATTTACCGGGGGAAAAGGGCTTGATTAAACTATTGCAAGCGAAAGGTTTTAAATTCACCGCTTTGAATTGATTGAACTTGAGCGTGGATAAGGAGGCTGAATTTGTAAAACTGATCGAGGAGCATAGCGGCATCATCTATAAGGTGACCCGCATTTATGCCAAGAACAGTACCGATGAACAGGATTTAAGGCAGGAAGTAGTTTACCAGGCCTGGCGGTCTTATGGTCGCTTTAAGGGAGATTCCAAGTTTTCAACTTGGTTGTATCGGGTAGCCTTAAACACGGCCTTAACCCACAAGAAAAAAGATCGCAAGGAACAAGAAGGCTTTGAAAGCGATTGGCAGGTTGCCCCTTCCGGTGATGAGCGAGCGCTTTTAATGGCCCATATCCGAAACTTAAATGATGCGGAGAAATTGGTAATCATGCTTCATTTAGACGGCTATGCCAATGAGGAAATAGCCATGATATCGGGTATTAGTAAAAACCACCTCGCTGTGCGCCTGCACCGAATCAAAGACAAGTTGAAAAACGCAATCAAGACCGAAGAAAATGAAAATTGAAGATACCTGGAAATCGCTCCCTGAACAGGAAGAGCGCCTTACCGGTGCTGAGATACGAGCGGGCTTAAACCTTAAGAGTGAGGATGCCGTGCGCAAGCTAAATAAGCGAATGGCCTGGAAAATTGCCTTCACCATTCTCTTTACGCCCTTGTATATCGCCGCGATGTTTTACGTGGACAGTTGGTTGCCGCAATTATTATTTGGCATTATTACCATAGCGCATATAGTGGGCCTGATATTCTTTATCAAACGCTATCAAAAAGCGAAAAGCTTCGATATGGGCAGCGGCGACTCAATGTCAACCTTGGAAGCTTATATCTCAAATATTAAAGAAACCATTCGCCAGGAGGAAATGGCTGGTTTGGTCTTATATCCCATTTCGGCCGCTAGTGGATTCTTTTTAAGCTTATTGCAAAAACGCAGCTTGGAAGAGGCCTTGGGAGACACCCGAATTTTAATTACCCTGGTAATTCTGTTAATTGTAATTACGCCGCTATCGCATTGGGCCGCACGCTGGATGAATCGTAAAACCTTTAATAAATACCTAAACCTATTGGAGGGGCGCTTGGCGCAGATGCGCGATAATTCCTAAATTAAAAGAGCTCTCTGATTTTAGGATCGGGTGCATTTTTGGTCCAGTTTAGGGGCCCGTTGCACTCCAATTCTATAACCATGGTCTCACTCTTGTCGCCAAAGTATTCAATCATCTTATCCTGCCAATCTTCAAAATCGTATTCATCAAAATACTTACAATCGTAGGTTAGGATGATGATGTTAGTAGGGTTAATTAGGATGATGCTAGGCTTGGCATAGTCGTAAGATCGCTTCGGTCGGGAAGGGCGAATAGTCTCTCCTTCGATAAAATCTTCCATCCAAAATTTTAAGGCATACTTGCGGTCCAATTCGGTTTCGTAGTGGTAAAACAAGAAATAGTATTCCCGCTCAGTTTCATATCCCAAAGTGTTCTCATATTCCTCATTGCTTTCTAAGCGGAAAAACTCCTTCCAGGCAAAGGGTTCATTCTCCAATCCACCAATCTCTCTCATCTTAAGATTCAGGTGTTTTTTCTTGTAGCTATCTGCATGATCGGCTAGGAACTGTTCTATCTTTCCTTTTAGTTCCGTTCCCTTGGCATCCTGTGCCTCAAGGTTTAAGCTCGTGGCAAGGAAGGTAAGGGCTAAGAATATTTTTGCGCTGTATTTCAACATGTAAAATTCTATATTATTATTAATCAGCTTATTGCGTTATTTGTTTTTAAGCACAAAGCGCTTATATTTGGAGGGAGTAGAGTTTTCAAATGTTTCATGACATGACCTTCGGGTCTAAATAGTCTCGGTATTGCCGGGACTATTTATTTTTGCACCATGTCTATTCCCTTATTAATACGCAAAGTTCTGTTTTTTAGTTTGCTCTTTGGTGCTCTGCAGGCCCAAATTGTAAATATTGAGCAACTGCGGTTTAAAACCGATACGAGTCTTTGGTTGTTTCAGGATAATCTCAGTTTTAGTGTTTTTAGAAATACCGATCAAGTAGTGGATATCGAGAATGATTTCTTGCTGCGTTACTATCGCGGGAAAAATCAATTGCTGCTGCTCAATTCGCTTCATTTTAATTTTTCGGAGGACATAAATTTTGCTCAAGCGGGTTTTATTCACCTTCGTTATGTGCGCAGTTTATCGAATCTCACCGAATTGGAAGCTTTTGGGCAAGTGCAAACCGACCGACCCTTGCGCATTGAGCAAAGAGCATTATTTGGCATTGGACCTCGCTTTGGGGTCGACCAAAAAGGTTCCTTCCAATTTCATACGGGTCACCTGCTCATGTATGAATCGGATAAGGAGATGTTTAATGATATTCAGCATTACGACTGGCGGCTCAGTTCTTATGTGAGTTTACTGTGGAAGTATAAAGAACAATTCAATTGGACATTAGTCAGCTATTATCAGCCGCGCTTCGAAGACTGGTCGGATTGGCGGCTGAGCCTGCAAAATCAATTGAGTTTTAAGCTTGGTGAGCATTGGGCCTTTACGGTGTCGGCGAGTTTAAATTACGATGCTCAGCCGGTGGTAGATCCAAATATTCCCAATCTTACCTATAAGCTCGATAATGGTATTTTAGTGAAATTCTAAACTTAGAGTAAAACTATATCGCCATCGATTAAGGCCTTTTTAAGTTCGGGTGGCCAGCCAAAGTTGTTTTCGGTAAATCGATTAAGTTCATCTTTACTTTCTTGCGATAAGAGGCCTTGAATTTCTTCTAATATGTCATCGCTTAAGCAGATGGGGCTCTCTAGTATTTGATCGCCTTGGCAAACCGCCATTAATTGGTATTCCCCTACTTCTTTAAGGTTTTTACCGCTTAGGGTGCAGCGATGGGATTGATAACGATCCTTTGGGCTTTCTTCATTTTCATTAAGCTCCTGCAAGCCTTTGAGCATAAAGGCATCTACATTTTGGCGCGACTCTTTGCTTAGTTCCGCTCGGGCTTCTTGTAGGCAAGTTTGGCACATTGCAAAATCAAAGAGGGCCTGGGCTTGCTCCTGGTCGGGATAGTTTTTAAAAACCTTTTGAATGGCATAAGGCTCTCCGGCTTGGAGATCCTTCGCGCATATTTTGCAATGCTGATGAGGTTTTTTGGAATCTTCGTTGTAGAGTTCTTCAGGTATAGGTTCTTGCCACATCCTGCAAATTTAATGCTTATGCTGTAGGTAGGCGGTCTATATGCGGATTGGGTTTTTTGCCAATTTTCTGATAGAGAGTTTAGCCTATTCTAAGATGGAAGCTCCTTTTGTCTAAGGTTATTGAAAAGGAATAGTTGAAAATTCACAGCAAGAAATTAAGTTCAATGATTGTAGATTGTGCTGCAAAAAGGAAGGGTAATGAGAGTCTGAAACGCAACTAGGCTTGGTTTTCGACGCAATAAAGTCTAACAACTTCTAAGGATTCCTTCGCTAGAGCTAGCTCCTCAGCTTCTACTTGATAGTTGGTGTATCGTGCACCATTGCTCAGTTCGTGGAGTTCTTTGAATCTAAAACCAACGTCTTCATTGGTATGTTCTTGTGCAAGTCTTTTCATGACTTGATGTCTCGAACTATGCACGCCCCCAGCTTGACTGTATGCTCGGTGGTATTGCTGAAATGTTTCAAAAGCGCTTATGCCCGACTTTGCATTTGGATGCTCATAATTATTCGGGAATAAAGTTCCTTCCAGAAATTTGAGGGATGAGTAAAAGGCGGTGGTAATCTGCCAATCAGCGCAGGGAATGTCTAAGCCACAAAGCGCTTGATGGACTTTTAAATTATGACCTCCGTGATCAAATGCATTATATTTCCGCGAACTCATGTTTGAAATAGTAACCGTCGGAAGTGATATTAACCTCCTCAATATTTTCCGAGAAAGCCATAAAATTAAAATCTAAATCAATTCTATTGTTTGTAGAGTTGATTTGATTCCCAATTCTGTAGGCATTTTCCCTGCTTTGCTTATTAAAGTAGCTTGAGCGATCAACAATTACTAAACATCGAAACTGATTAATACTGATTACTTTCAAGTACATGTTATGAATGTGAACCTTCTTATTCTCGAGCTTTTCTTTAAGCAGGCCTGAGGCTTGGGCTGCTTGTTGAAGATTCTCTTTCAAAGTTGTTTCCAATTTCTTTAATGCATCTTCTTGACCTCTCAGGTAGGTTATTTGAAGCAGTTCAGAAATGTTGATTTGATTGTTATCCACAACCCCATAATCCAGTAACTGAAGATCAATCCCTAAGTCTTGCATACGGTTATTTATACTGGTTCATAGTGAATAAGAAATAGATTTCTGGGAGGCCTGCGAAATTACGAATTCATTCAAGAGCCACCAAAGTTATTTCACAGAGGGAAATTATGAAATTATCTTTAATGCCTAAAAATCAGACGGGTTTATTGATTCTTAGTGACCTTTGCTTATTCAATTTCCCCGCCCTCGATTAACCAGAATTAAAAGATCACTCAAGCGAGCTTGGCTGAGGGATTGCTTCGCGATACTATTATGTTGGCCCTTGTACCCAAAGAAAAGCAAACCTACGGCCTTCGGCCTTCTGGGTTTTTTATATGCCCTTTCGCTCAAGCGAGCTTGGCTCCTGAGCATAAAAAAAACCCACACTTGCGTGTAGGTTTCTTATTCTTTGTGGGCGCTGAGGGATTGCTTCGCGATCCCATTATTTTGGCCCTTGTACCCAAAGAAAAACAAACCTACGGCCTTGGGCCTTCTGGGTTTTTTATATGTCCAGTTCGCTCAAGCGAGCTTGGCTCCAGGGCATAAAAAAAACCCACACCTGCGTGTAGGTTTCTTTTTCTTTGTGGGCGCTGAGGGATTGCTTCGCGATCCCATTATATTGGCCCTTGTACCCAAAGAAAAATAAACCTACGGCCTTTGGCCTTCTGGGTTTTTTTTTATGCCCTTTCGCTCAAGCAAGCTTGGCTCCTGAGCATAAAAAAAACCCACACTTGCGTGTAGGTTTCTTTTTCTTTGTGGGCGCTGAGGGATTCGAACCCCCGACCCCCTCGGTGTAAACGAGGTGCTCTGAACCAGCTGAGCTAAGCGCCCTTCCGTTTTGGGACGGCAAATATAGAATGCTTTTTTCTTTTGGGTGGCATATTCGGCTTAAAAAATCACAGAAAATTTAGTTACAGGAGCAACATTTTGAGAATCAATTGTCTCCCTCAATTTCGAGGCTGAAAATATAGGTTTGGGCTTTTTCACCTTCGCGCTTAAAACCTCTTAACATACCAGTGGTATTAAAGCTGTAAAAAAGCTCCCCATTGCGGTCAATGCCTATTAAGCCGCCAAAGGCTTTTTGACTGCTCAGTACATCGTGAATCATATAATCGGCGGCCTCTTGTCCCGATTCTTCAATTAGGTCTACCCGATTAGCGACCTGAAAGGCGATTACATTGCGAATAAAGTATTCGCCATGCCCGGTGCAGCTTATCCCCGCGGAAGAATTATTGGCATAGGTTCCAGCGCCCACAATTGGTGAATCGCCAATTCTACCGTAACGCTTGGCCATCATACCTCCGGTAGAAGTTCCAGCGGCAATGTTCCCCTCGCGGTCTCGCACCACGCAACCAACCGTTCCCATTTTATGATTTTGAGCGCTATCCAGGGCTTCTTGCTCCTTGCGGATGCGTTTTATTGTCTTAAGCTTACTAGGGATTATAAAGTAGGAAGGATCCACACATATACTACCTTTCTCCTGGGCATAGCGATCTGCGCCAGCTCCGCTAAGAATAACATGTGGCGAATGACGCAGTACACTTAAGGCTGCGGTAATGGGGTTTTTAATACAAGAAACACCCGCTACGGCGCCAGCTTCCAAACTGGCACCATCCATAATACTGGCGTCTAAGGAGGCCTTAGCTTCATAGGTAAGTACCGCACCCTTGCCGGCATTAAAAAGGGAATCGTTCTCCAAAACCTGTATCACCAAACTCACAACATCAAGTGCATCCGCCCCAGCGGCCAGGGCAGAGTCTCCTCGTGCGAGAGCGGCATTAAGAGCGTGATGAAAAGCCGCAGTTTGCACTTCATTATAGTTTCCTGGAACTAAACCATTTCCGGCCCCGCCGTGAATAATAATGGCGTACTTGGATTCTTGGGCATTGCTGATCGTGAAGCAAAAAAGAAATAGGACTAAAAAATGCTTTTTCATTAACAAACGGATTGTAGCGCCTTGCGAATATAATCTTTCCATGCAGCATTGGCGGCCTTCACAAAGTGACTATTCTTGGCTTCCGAGCAGCCACTTAACTCAATGTAGGAGCGACCTTCCTCGGGAAAGGTGTGCAAGGCGCAGTGACTTTCACTGAGCAGCCATGTGCAGGTATAGCCCTGCGGTTGAAAGTGATGTTCGCTAAAACCAACTATGCCGTAGCCCGCCGCTTTAAGCATCTCTTCAATCTTGTTTTTAAGAGGGACTGTTTCGCTTTTGGCCAGCCAGATTCGGTAGTTGTAGATCTTACTTTCTTCCATCTTAATAGAGATCCCAGTTGCCTTTTAAATAATAGCGATACAGTACCGGGTCTTGGATGTGATTCACCTTTATACTGTCCTTCACCTCAAAATAAATATTCTTCCCAAAGGAGCTCATAAGCAACATGGCTTCATTATTTAACCAATTGGTTTCAATGTCCTTAAACTGAAGCTGGCGTGCCCTTTCCTTTAATTGTCCTTGGGTCCATTCGGATTTCTGCCCCAGCACCCAGCCCCACTCGCCTAAGGTAAGCACGTGATTGTGCAGCGCCAAGGACTCAAAACCAGCCGAGCTCATGGTTTTGGAAATGCATTGAAAAGCTTTAGTAGCAAAATAGGGACTGCCAGCTTGGGTGATTAAAGCGCCATGCGGACGGAGCTTTAAATGACATAAACGATAAAACTCACTAGTGTACATACGGTTGAGTTCAACGGAACGCGGATCAGGAAGATCTACAATGATTAAATCGTAAAGCTGCTTTTCCCGCTCCATATAGTTGAAGGCATCGGAATTGACAATCTTCACCTTTTTATGATTTAAAGCATTGTGATTTAAATCGGTTAAAATCGGATGACGCTGCGCTAAACCGGTCATCATGGAGTCTAAATCAACTATAGTAATACTTTGTAATTCCGGGTATTTTAAAAGCTCTCGGGCCGCGCATCCGTCGCCACCGCCTAAAACCAGTACATCCTTAATTTGATGCGCTAAATGAGCGGCAGGATGAACTAAGGCCTCGTGGTATTTTTGCTCGTCGAGGGAGCTGAGTTGTTGATTTCCATTAAGGTAAAGCCAATAATGGTCCTTCCATTGGGTGATCACAATTTTCTGATACTTGCTTTCAGCGGAGAATACCACTCGATCTTTATAGCGCGCTTGCTCACCAAAGAGGATTATCGGTTCGGCCTTTAGTATTCCCCCCAACATAATGACCACAATAAGGGAAGAGGCAAATACAATGCGTCTTTTAAATTTAAGGGCAAGGTCGCCGCGCACACTAAGGAATAGGCCAAGGGCCACCATCAAATTAATAAAGCCGAGTATAAATGGGGTGTAGGTTAATCCAATTAGGGGGAGACCAACAAAAGCAAAAAATAAACCACCGACTAAGGAGCCTAAATAGTCTTTTTCCATCACCGAGGCGACATTCACTTTCAAGCTCTCAAACTCTTCGTTTAGCCGAATTACCAAGGGAATTTCTAGCCCAATGAGCAGGCCGATTAAAATGCTCATTCCGTAAATGATTAAGGCTACATATTCGGTGAGTCCGGCGGCGGTATAGGCCACCAAGGAGGAGAAAGACACTAAAATGCTCAGGGCAAATTCTACCCCGATGAATTTAATGAGCAGATTCCCTTCGAGGTATTTGCTAATGCGCGAGCCTAGGCCCATGGAAAAGAGCATCACCGAAACTATTAGCGACCATTGTACTGCCGAATCGCCAATAAAGTAAGTGGCCAAGGTAGAGAGGATATACTCCGCTACGATGCCCGATAAGCCGGTTGCAAAAAGGGCAAGCTTTAAAAAAGGGGATCGCCTTAATGCCAATTTAGATACACCAAATAATTAAGACTGAACCGCCGATATAGCCAAAGGCCTCTATTAATCCTGCCCCTACATTGGGCTTTTCTTGGCCCGCAATTTCATCACTTAATTTGCGACCAGGCAATAGTATTCGATCGACCAAGGTGCGAATTAGCGGTAAAATAATTAGGCCGATTCCGGTTTCATAAGCTACTTCAATAAGGGTTTCATCCCAAGATGCAAAGTCGCCCATTAGTCCATTGCGAATTAAATTGGCCACCGCAATAATTAAACCTGCAAAGGCAAGGCCCGCAGCATTATTATCCTTTTCAATCTCATCGTGAAGAGAGTAGGGCATAAAGCGATTGTAAATGGCAGTGGCTAAAATGATAAGCACCTGTCCGATTGCCCAATAAGCTACGGCGGTATAAATACCAAAAAGCAGATTACCGCTTTCGCCGGTAATTGCTCCAAATATTATTAAACCACTGGCCACATAATTCGCCCCTTCAATAATACCCATTCCCGCATTGCGGTCTTCAGTAATTTCTTTCCAAATCGAAAATTTACGGAGGGTGATTTTATCAATAATTAAAGAAGAAAGATTGAGTAGCACGATGGCCAGCAGACCGAAAATGGCCATGTCTTCCAAGTCGGTTAATAAACCTAGGGAATCGCCATAAACCGCCGAACCAACGGCTAATAGTAAGCCGGCAAAATATCCGGTATAGGCGAAGCTAAAGGCGAGATTATCTTTCTCCACCATTTCGTGAGCAGGATTAATGCTCGCTTTGGTAATTTTAAAAGCCCATTTACCAAGGTAGAGTAGGAGTAGGGAACTTACCAAATAAATACTGAAGAGGAGAAGGTCGTTGGCCCATTCGTTGCTGAGGATCTCTGTAGTCATTCTGTTTAGTTTTAGGATTATTTACCACCGCCAAATCCACGTCCGCGACTGCTGGATCCACTGCGGTAGCGCGATCCGGAACGACTTCTTTTGCTAGTTCTACTGGAGCTTCTTTGGGCTCTACTGCGGACTTTGTTTTTAAAGTCTTGGTTTTTACCACTCCAGGTTGAGGCTTTACTTCGGCTCTGATTATGGGTGCTATTGGTTCCATACCTGTTTCTTCCGTTTGAGCCTTGGCCGTAATAGGTTCTACCGTAGGGGTAATAATTCCGTCGGTAATCATTCCAGCCCCCATAGTAAATAGGAGAGTAACCAAAACCAAGCATACTGCGGAGAAAGGCATATTTGCCATAGAATTCCCAAAAGCTGGTGCCATCTGAGTTTTGGCTCCATTGTCCGTATTTTTCATTGCCTACATATTGATTATAACCCGGAGGACTTACCTTTTTGTCGACCGTGCCATTAGATTTTGAAACGATGGTCATGCCCATATTTTCAATGTGCTCATTGAAATATTCGGGGCTTACTTGCTTCCAGTCGGTGGTTTCCGTTTCTATGGTATCCGCGCCCTGGGGCTCTTTTAGAATCCGATATTGATGTTGATACTGCTCCGTGGCCTCATCAAAATTCATATCGTAAAGAATGATACTGAAGTTTGGAACTTCACTTAGTTCTTTCACGATGTCATCAAGGGGATTTTTAACAAAGCTTGGACTGCCAGGTCCGCAAGCTTGGGCCACAAGGACCAGAGTTAAAATGCTAAGGAATTTGTGTACTTGTCTCATTTTATTGTTGCCTTGGTAGGATGTCCGAAATTTCGTGATTCTTTAGCACCTTACCATAGGATGCTTCAAAAGATCGTGGTCCCCATTGTTCAATGCTCAGGGAAGTTTCTTCCTTTTTATCGAAATAGTCCCAAACCATAAATTCCGTCCAGGCCTCTTCGCCGCTGCCTTTCTCATGAAAATAGCCAGCACTTTCTTCTTCCAAATAAAAAGTTTTTCCTTCATAAACGAGGCTCTCTGGCGGTCGTTCATTTTCTTCAATTTGACTGGCAATTCGCCCTTCTATGGCGTTCAAGGAGATTTTCTGACTCCAGGTCATTTCCAATTGATCGTCGTCTTCCACCGAAAGGAAATAGGTGTTTGTGCCATCACTCACCTTAAACTCCTTGCTGAAGTTTTCATCGCCCCAGTCGTATTCATACACGGCCATAACTTCCCAGCTTTGAAGGTCGTATTCAAAAATAAAACCCTGGTCTAAGTCGGCCGGCGTACGCCCAAATGGATTGGGTTCTTCCTCCTTTTTGGAGCCAAATAAATTACCGAATAAGCTCATTCTTTTTTAGTGTTTAGTTTGTTTTCGTTTTCAAATATGCGCACCAGCTCCTGCAGTCCGAAGCCCATCTGCTCTAAGCGCTCTACAATGGGCGCCACCTGATTAGAGCCATAACCCTTGGCTTGCTGCTGTTTTTGATAGGCTTTTAATATTTCCGCCAATCGCTCTTCCTCTTCGGGCGTGCTTTTCTCCAAAAGCTGCTTGAGGCGAAGGAAATTGAACTCCGCTCCTTGAGTTAGAGTTTGCGATTCGTTTTCATAATGGGATAGTAAAATCTGCTCCAGCTCCGATTCATTCATCATGGCACTTAGCTTTTCGCAGAGCTTATTCATATCGCGGTAGGAACCTTGTAACTTAAAAGGCGGTTCACTTCTAAAGGCATCGGCCTGACCGGCAGAATGAATATAGCGCTGGTTAACCATTAATACGATACGGCGCACCTCATAGGCTAATCGGAGGACTTTTAATAGCTCTTCTTTTTCGGTGGCGCTGTAATTGTCTTTGAGGTCTAGGTCCTGCTGATTATCTACCGCCGCCCTTAGAAAGGATTTTAAATCTGCCCGTGGTTTATCCGCTAAACGAGCCAAGCTGCGGTTGGAGCTGAGGCTATTTTCAATATAGCTTAATTCAAAGGCCTCTGCTTTGCCGCCAATAATATCTCCTAAATTGTAAATATCGGCACGGTTGGCAAGCATATCCGGAATCTGAAACTTATCTCCGCTTTCGGTATAAGGGTTACCTGCCATAATCACCGCCACTTTCTTTCCGCGGAAGTCGTAGGTTTTTGCCTCACCTTTATACACCCCTTCAATTTTTCGTTGGGCATCACAAAGGCTAATGAATTTTTGAAGAAACTCGGGATTACAATGTTGAATATCATCGAGATAGATCATCACATTGTCGCCCATCTCAAAGGCTAAATTCAGCTTATAGAGTTCTTCTCTAGCTCCGGCATTTGGCGCCCCTTCGGGATCAACGCTTTTTACATCGTGACCAAGAGCAGGACCGTTAATTTTCATGAACACTAATCCCAGCCTGGCGGCGATATACTCCATCAAGGTGGTTTTACCATAACCGGGAGGAGAGATGAGCAGGAGCATGCCCATTAAGTCGGTACGCTTATCCTTACCCGCCGCTCCAATCTGCTTTGCAAGGTTATCGCCAATCATGGGAAGGTAAACTTCATCCAGTAATTCATTACGCACGAATGAACTCATAATCCGAGGTTTAAATTCGGATAGACCCATTTTGCGACGTTCCGCTCTTAATAGCTCTTTCTTGATATTTTGAAAGCGCTCGTATAAGGGAATTGTTTCCGCACTAAAGAATTGGAGGCGTTCCTCTAATTCGCGGTAATCGATGCTTAAGCTACCTTCCACAATATTTGGATGTTCGCCGCGCATATTGTCGATTTCCAGCTGGGTATGATGCACATGACCTTGCTCGGCATCTAATTTGGAAAGGCCCAGTAAGTAGGCAGCCTCCAAGAAGTGATCCTCATTAATGTTAAGCGCACTAGAACTCGTAAAGGCGGCAAGCCAGGTGTGAATGCGTTTTATAGCTTGACTCCAATGTTCATCTGCCTGTTGCTTGCAATCGGCCTCAAAACGTTTTAGGGCTTGGCTTTTTCGCAGCTTTGATTGAAAGGCATCCACTAAAGTTCGTGCTTCCTGAGAAAAAGCCAGGGCCTCGGATTGACTCAGCCAGTCAAAGCAAAAATCTACCGCGGCATCCAACTGATTGGCATCAGCCTTTAAGAGCTGGGCTGTGGCTGAATCGGATTGCAAAATTTCGGCTAAGGCCTCCTTGCTACTTTTAAAACTAGTGCTGTTTGGGAAGAATTGTAAAATGCTTTTTACATGATTAAATTCTTCTTTAATCGCTTGCTTTTGCTCCTTGCTTAAAACAAAGTCCCAGGTATAAAGGGCCCATAGCCTTGCTTTGGCAGGATGACGTAAGAGTCCAAGTTCAAAGTGTAGTTTTAGAAGTCCTTCTAAGATTTTGCTCGCATCTTCATCGTGCACCCCTTTTACATAAGCTTCCTGAAAACGGCTGGACATTTCTTTTTGAACTTGGGGTAAAAGTTCCTGATGCGCGAGTTGATGAAGCTCCTTTAAATTCCAGCTTTCCTCACCAACTTTAGCGGCTTTAAAAATGGAATAGGCCAAAAACTCGGCTCTATATACCCGCTCATTTTCACTGCGCAGATGTTGTTCCCACACCGGTCTACAAGCTTCTAAATCATCACTTTCAATCGCTTCAAAAAAGCCAGTACCGTTTATGTGTAAAAAAATTCCATTTTCTCTTTGAACCAAGGAAAGATCTATTTCCTGATGGTTTACGCTAAAGCGATGCTTTCCAAGTTGGATTAGTTTATCGCCATCTGCATACAGCTCTTGCCGATCTTTTAATTGGCGAAGGGCATCTTCATAAGTCGATTTCAATTGACTTTCCAATTCATCCGCTTTCACGGAGTCGCCCAATTCCACTAATGCCTTGGCCTGGTCTCTTAATTTTAAGACCATAAAGTCAGAGGCATAGTAGGACTGTATTTCCGCGCTGCTAGCCATATTCTGTAGGCGACGCTGAATGCCTTCCAAAATGCGTTTCCCTGATTCGCTGAGCTTTAAGGCGCGACGATTACGGGCTTCCTTAAGCTGTATTTTTTTGGTTTCGAAGGTGTTGTAAACCTCGTCTCTTAAATTTGAAATTTGATCGAGGAATTCCTCCGATTCGGAAAAACGACTTTCCAGCTCCTCCAGCTGTATCATCATTTTATTGAGATAGCTATCGCATTTTTCCGGTTCATCGGCCAATTCAATAAAATTGCTCAAGCTCTGATCGGCCAAACGCAATTGAGCCTTAAACTCACTGGCGCTTTCACGCAGTACCAATTCTTTTCTACTGCGTTTAATTCCAGCTTTGGCCTGATTAAAGGCGGCGTATAAATCCGAAATCCGGTCAATGATCTCGGTAGATTGGGTGGCGTCCTCAATTTGTAAATTACTCACCGTTTCGATAAGCATCTCCAATTCTTGAGACAGTTGAAGGCTTTCTTCTTCTAGCTTCTTGGCATCAATTGATTTTTGAAGAGCCTCGGAATTCTTTACCAGTTGATCGAGTTTATCACGATAAGGATTAAGGGCTTTTTCCTTTACCAAGAAATTTGCCGTTTCAGCAGCTAAATGCTCAGAAGCTTCTGCCAACTTTTCTTCCAGCTCATTAAGGCCTTCGGTATTTACATAGGGTAAATCCTTAAGACCGAGGAGTTCACCGCGACTGCTGCGAATTTCCGCCATGCGTTTTACATAGGCATCAATATGATTTCCTAATCCCGCTTTTAGAGCTCTTAACTTCTTTTGGCAATCAGCCTCAAAGGCTTCGTATAAACGGCTGCTATCTTTCTTAAGTTGAACAACCTTTTCGTACTCGTCAATGGCACTTTTAGCCGTGTCTCTAATTTGCAATAAGGGAGCTTCCAGCTGATAAGCTTCTTCGGAGCCTAACCAATGGTAGCTGTCAAGGATATCGGAGCTTTTCTTAGTTAGGTCGTTGTATAGGCCTTGGTAGTTATCTTCTTTATAAACTAGTTTTAGGAGTTCCCTCGATTCCGACATGGCCCGCACAATTTCCTTATTTCCCAATTTTGCTAGGTAGGAGTCATTACTAGCTTCGTTTTGGCGATTGGGGGAGTAAAAGGGGGTTTGCCAAATCTGTATAAGATGATGCTTTGTTTGCTCTTCCTCCGCTCGGAAGTAAATCATTTCCCCATCTTCAAAGAGACTGTAGCCACTGCAAATGATGGGCGTGCTTACTTCTTGCTCAATGAGATTGTAGCGCATTAAGGCATAGGTGCCGCTTTCGGGCTGATAGAAGACATAGAGTACATCCTCACCATTAGGTGAATTAATGCGCTTTTCAAACTGCATACCCTGCAGCTCATTGTCAAAAAGCTTCACTTCACCACTTTGGATGTAATAGCCTTTGGCGAAAATTAAACCTTGGTCCTCCGGCAGCAGTACACAGGCATCTTTAATGGCATCAACCCGCTTGGCTTCTTGAATTTTCTCATTAAAAATGATGTAGCGATAATCATCCTCCAGATAAGGCTGAATCTTAAGTAAGATGATATTTCCTACTTCGGCAAAAGAGATATCGGCATCATCCAAAGTCTGGTCCGCATTATCTACCGCTTCACTGTAAATGCCCTTGCCACTATTGGTATTGTCCTCAACTTTTAAAGTGAGATCGCCACCGATGGTTTCTACAAAAAGCCGATCCGATATGGAGATATGCGGATGCAGTCCTTTGCGGTGCATATCGCGGTTTACCTTAGTCCATTTAAATTGATGTTGTTCGGGAAAGCGAAATTCATGGTCGCTGCGATTATCAACATAGTGATAGGCGCCATCTTTCAGGGCCCATTTAAAGGTTTTTATGTCCTCTCTCTTCTTACCCACCTGAAACACCATAAATAGGTAGGGACCGATTAAGGCGAATTTGCTAAATCGCGTTTCGCGGTAATATTGGTAGAGGTTTTGAAAGTCGAGTTGAAACTGTGGATCCTCAAAAATGGGACTTTCAGTGCTTTGAAAGCGATGGTTTTCTCGATCGTAGCGGTAAATGCTAAACACATCGGAAATATGGGTTTCGGCTTTAAGGCCGATTTGAACATTATAGCCAAACCAAAAAAAGTCATTACCCACCGGTACTATATCGCGTGCCAAACAATTGTGTTCGGTGCTTATGCGCTCATTGGCGATTAGCCGCGTATCGGTGGCCCCAAATACGAGACGACGCTCATCATTTAGCTGCTTTAATCGCGCTTGAAGATCCTTGCCATTATTTTGAAGGCGTTCGCGAATAATAGTATAGGCGCCCGTCTCCAAAGAGTTTGAATCTGATATATTGCTTTTTTCGGCCATGTTTGGTTTAGGAATGGGTCGGTACCTTTAAACCGACCCTTGGTCTTAATTTATAATGCCTAAGTCTTGAATTGAGTTGTTTCCGATTCCCGATTTACGAGCGAGCTCCAACATTTGTTGCAGGTTGCTTTTCTTCAGCGGATCATCGGTTTGTTGCATTAAGCGATTGAGGAATACCGCTACCGATAAATTGCGGATATCTTCACTTTTTAGTCCCGATTCGGCAAATATGCTTCGCACCTGATCAATTAAACTCTTGCCATCTGCGTCAAGCAGTTGCCCTTTAATTTCACTGTAAATTTCGCTGTTGTTCACGGTGCGATCCATGCTCTTACCTTGGGTAATGGCGCCAATGATTTTATCGAAGAAAACTTGATCGCCTCCGACAATATCGATGTTAGCGCTCTTTAAGGCTTCCGACATCACTTCGGCCTGGGCATCAGCAATATCCTTTTGGATGTTAATGCCAGCCAATTCAATTTTAAGGTCTTTATCCAAGCGCAGTTTAAACTCTTCATGCTCCTTACCGGCATCATTAAAGGTTTTCATGGCTTTGGCTTTACGGTCAATGCCTTCTGCTTCTGCTTGTGCTTTTTCAAGTAGTACTTGGGCATCTGCCAATCCTTTGGATTTCTCGGCTTCTGCTTTTTCGCGAATTACTTCCGCTTCCGCTAAACCTTGGGCTTTGCTTACATCAGCCGCTGCTTTACCAATTCTTAAATCTGATTCAGCTTGAGCATTCGATTTCGCTTCAATGCCTTTCGCTTCGGCCATCGCTTGATCTTCCAGTACGCTTGCTTCCGCCTCACCCTGCTTCTCACGAGCGGCAGCTTTGGCTTCCATTACTTGCGCTTCGGCCATTCCTTTGGCGGCTTCACGGGCCGCTTCTGCTTCCGCTAAGGTTTTAATAGCCTCCGCTTTTTGAGTGGCACTTTGCTGTTCCGCTTCGGCATCAATAATTAATTTCTTCGCTAAGAATTCGGCTGACTGCTTAGAGGCTTCGGCGCGTTTAATTTCTTCAACCAATGCGGCTTCGGCTCTTTGTTCGGCCTCGGTGAGGGTCACTTTCTTCAATCGTTCGGCTGCGGCAAATTCACGGGTATCTTTGATGCGTTCCTCTTCGTCAACTACGGTTTTTTCAATCGCTACTCTTTCGCGAATCACTTCTTGAATATTCTTACGCTCCTCTTCAATCGCCTTTTCTTTTTCAATTTGAGTAAGGGTAACAATCCGCTCGCGCTCAGTAACTTCTAATTGGCGATCTTTTTCAACCCTTTCGGTTTCAATGGCCTCCGTACGCTCCTTGTTTTTAGAGGCTACAATTACTTGACGAAGTTTATTTTCCTCCGCTACTTGTAGTTCTTCTTCGGTGGCAATTCGGGCGCTTTCCGCTTTCAGGCGTTCTTCTTCATTTACCCGATCAATTTCTGCTTGTTCCCGAGCGTGTACATTGGCGATTTCACGTTTCTGCTTTTCCTCCGATTCGGCTAATTGTCTTTCTAAGACTAAAATGGCTTCACGCGCTTCTACATCCTGTTGTTTTAAGGTTTTCTCTTTATCCCTTTGTATGTAGTTCGATTTCACGGCCTCACGAGCGGTGATCTCGGTAATCTTTTTAATACCCTCAGCATCCAAAATATTGTTGGGGTCTAAGGAATCAAGCGGGGTTTGCTCAAGGAAGTCGATGGCCGCATCGTCCAAGATATAACCGTTGAGGTCGGTGCCAATAATGTCGATTATCTCCTTACGGAACTCATCCCTTTGATTGTAGAGATCTACAAATTCAAACTTCTTACCTACCGTTTTAAGGGCTTCAGAGAACTTAGCGTCGAAGAGTAATCTTAGGGCATCTTTAGAAGATGCTCGGCTACAACCTACCGATTGGGCTACCCGTTTCACATCCTGCTGCATTTCATTTACACGAACGTAAAAAGCAACACTAATGTCGGCTCTTAAATTGTCTTTACATACCAATCCATCCTTGCCTTTTCGCTCAATCGTAATGGTATTAAGCGAAATGTCCATAATCTCAATTTTATGCAAAACTGGAATTACGATCAGTCCATTAAAGGAAACCTTTATACCGCCAACACCGGTGCGCACTAAGGCTTGACCTTGCGAAGCTTTGTAGTAAAATTTTGAGAAGAGGGCGATGATCCCGAAGATCAGCACAACACCGACTATAATGGAGACGGTCAAGGAGTTTTGGAATATTTCCATAGAGTTTGAATTTTGATTAATCGATTGATGTATAGGGTTCCACGAGATACACCCCGCGGTCGTTTAGCTTTCGGATGAAAAGCACTTGGCTGCCTTTTTCGGCCTCTTGGCCTTCGCTGCATCGGATCATCATCCTTAAAAAGGTGCCATCATAATTTATTTCCGCCATTCCACGGCTACTGCCGCTGGCCTTACTGGTAACGGTGCCTACGCGGCCTACAATTTCCTTGGCTTTGGTGTCCTCATCTAGTTTTTCGAAAAACTTGACAAAGGGCCAGGTTAAAAATTTCGCCAGGAAGAGGCTTACAAATAGGGCGGCAAGAAATACTAAAAAGCCGGGGATGAAGCTTTCAAAACCGAGGAGTCCGTTAATATTAACGCTTAAGATCCACGCCGGTAGGCTAACGAAAGATAGCCAGATCATAAAGGGGATCTTCCCAAGGTTAAAGAACTGCAAGACATTATTAAACCAAGAAACTTCTAATCCCTCACCATCCATATCCAGGTCGGCAGAACCATCGGCATCTATATCAATATCGAAATCTAAAAAGTCGGTACCTAGGGCGCCAAAGATTACAATAATCCAATATAAGACTACGAAGAGGAGTAATGCCGTGGGTACGGCATTAGCTCCAATAAAGATGTAATTCAGGAATTCACTCATTGCTTGGTTTTAGCAGACTGGTTTTAGTTTTCGTCTTTTTCTTCGTCTTTGTTCAGCCCCATCTTAGCTTTTAGGGCGGCTAAGTCGTCGCTTGCAGGGTTGCTGTCTTCTAAGGCACGATCTAATTCCTCATCTAAACTGCGACTTTCGTTGGCGATATCACCATAGCTTTCGGCCAGTGCTTCTTCTTCCGCTACTTTGTCTTTCATACGTTCCAACATACTCATGGTGCTCGATGAATCGATTTGCGCCATTTGCTTGTTGATGTTTTTGGTAGCGGTACTCACCTTTACTCGAGCTTTTAAGGTTTTCAGCTCGTTTTCGTACTGACTAATTTGCTGGCGTAAGCGCTTAATCTTACTCTCCATGCTGTCGATGTTGCCATCAAACTTCTCCTTGTCGGTTTTAGCTTGTAACATTAGGCTATCGTTTTCTTTTTTGCGGTTTAAAGCTTCACCGGCCAAACGATCGCCTTCGGCACCTTCTAGTTCACCTTTCTCTACTTTTTGTAAAAGGGCAATTGCCTTCTTTTCGTAATCTTTGGCTTTCGCCTGATAGGTGTTCGCGTCGTTGCGAGAACGAATGGATAAGGCTTTGATTTCAGCCAAACTCTGTAAGGCTTTATCGAGATCCATTTTAAGATCGCGGATGCCTTGTTCGGTCATTTTAATGGGGTCCTCTAATTTGTTGAGGGCAGCATTTGTTTCGGCTTTACCGATGCTAAAGATGCGTTTGAAAATACTCATGTCTTAGTTTTTTGAAAATTCTATTAATTCGTCGGAATACTCACTGAGGAGCAGTTCAAGGGAGTTTAATGAGCCCTCGATCTCATTTTGGTCTAGGTTTTCCAGTTGTAGGGTGTCGCGAAACACTACTTTATAACCTGCTTCATCTAAAGCGAAGGCCCCATGTACGATATCGCGGTTTTTCACCAATAACTTTTGGAATACCTCGGGTTTGTTGTCTTTTAGTTCGAAGAGATATTGCTCCATGATTATGATGGGCTCTGCAACGGCAATAACTAAATTATGCATGCCAGCGTCGGCATTCTCCACTACAAAAACCTCCTCTTCGGCGCTTTCGTAGGTGATATTATAATCCAAATCTAGGAGGAAGCTCTTTACTCGTTCGAAATAATTATCCATGTTTTTTACTGTTTTGGTTTATCGATTCTTGCTTAGCGTAGATAGGTACCAAATTAGGATTTTTTGGCGGGGCAAAAAGTCGATTTAGGAGCTTTAATACCGTTTTCATGTTATTATTATTAGTTTTACCGTGCTAATATACTAACATTTTTAGTATTGCCAAAAAAATTAGCAAAAATATTTTCAGTGCTATGTCATACGTTGGGAAGAATATAAAGAAGATAAGGTCGGTTAAAAACTTGAATCAGAGTGATTTCGCGGATTTATTCGAATTAAAGAGAGCCAGTATTGGCGCTTATGAAGAAGGAAGGGCGGAACCAAAAATAGCAACATTGATAGAAATTGCTAAGCATTTTGGTATTTCTACCGATGACCTTCTCAATAAGGAGCTTTCGGTAAACGACCTTTTTCATTTCGACATCTTTAAGAAGGATTATGTGAAAAACGCGGCTAATCAGCTTAGGCCAACCAAGATGCCGCAAAGCTTCGCTCCAGTTTGGTTCATAAGCTCTGAAAAACGAAACGACTATTTTAATGGACTGGAGCTCGATCAGTTTCTGAAATTAAATTTGCCCTTGCCGGGTATTAAGTCGGATTATCTCAGCTTTGAGCCCCACGCTGGTATGCCTTGGATAAATGAGGAAGGCAGGGCATTGGAATTACTAATCGTACGCGAACTAAAAGATCCAAAGGATTGGCCGGTAGCCCTGTATAAAAAGGTGCTGCTCTGGGATGAGGGGCAATTTCATATTGGTAAGCTCGAGAGCAAGGATAAGAAACCGGGCCTATTGGATTTTCGCCATTCGGAATTTCGACCCCTGCAAGCGAAGAGCCACCGCTTGTTTTTAGTGCTTTATGAGCTTGCTAATGTTTTGAGCAAATAGAATTATTGGGGCTTTTATGAAAAGCAAGCCTAGGACAATTTCTTATCCACAGTCATCTTAATAAAGCGAAAAGCTAAAATTCTTTTTTGCTTAGGAGCCCGCCAAACTGTTTTTGAATTAATGCTGCTAATTGATCAAAACCTTGGATTTCCTTTGAGTGAAATTTCAAGACCTTCCCTGCCTTCATTTTAATGAGAATCTTCCGATGCCCCAATCCATAAAGGGGTAGATTAAATTTCAGGAATTCGATACTCTTAATAGCCTCCTTTTCCAATGGCTTTGCTTGCGGTGATAATAGCCGGTGGTAAAACCATTGTCCCTCGCGATATTCTAAAATCGATTGATTATAAATTTGATAAAGCGGACGTGCAATTAGCAAAATACCCAGCACCAGAGAAATGAATAATCGTGCATTCGTTTGGGCTTCGGTTTCCACTGGACGGCTGTTTAACCAAATTAATAGGCCTGCAGCGCCAGTGGCGATAAGCAAGCCTAAATATTTGATTGAGGCCTTGAGTGAAAAATGGACTGAGGCCATTTCAAATGGGACTTATGTTTTAACTAGCGGCTATAGGACCACTCATTAGTTTATGATCATGTTCCTTACAACCAAGAATTTCATTCTTGGAAAACAGAAAAATCTCTAAAGAAAGTTCATCACAGTTGCAAGCATGTAGGTATTGGCTGCTAGCTATTTCAACCTTACCATTCTTCATCTCTAAGGGAATAGCGTAGATCCAGGTTTCTTTGGTTTTAGTAAGGGACTGGCTCAGTAAATAAAACTCGGCTACTTTTTCAAGTACTTCCCAATTCTTCACATTATGTTGGACGAGCGGTTCAAAGCTCTCAAGGACTTGTCTTATCTCCGTACTGCTTGTCTGAAAAGAAAGAAATTTGGACTCCCCCTCACTAACACTGGGCCTTTGATTACAGCCAATAAGAAAGAAGAGAAGAATAAAGGAAAAGGCAAATTTGTTCAGGTTTTTCAAGGTCAATCAAGTTTAGTTAAGGTTGTTTTTATAGGATGTCCGCTCCCGTGTAAGTTAGTAAGAATATTCATTGGGGAGTTTTTCAAATTTACTTGTGACCCTCCATCATGGCCTTGATTATTCGTTTAAGAATTAGTCGATTCCTTGTGGATATTCAAAACGATATCGAATCGATTCGGTAATAAAGCCGACTTACGTTTAATTTTTGTTGTACCCTTGTTTTTTTATTTCAATTTTTTCATTGTCTTCCCTATTATTCCAAAAGTTCAGTATCAGTCGATCTTCATAGTTTTCTATTCTGAAATTCTTAGGATTGAAGGTTTCCAACAATTCAAACTCTCCAATTTCTTTTTCAAGGAGAATATATCGTTCCTCAGTCACCACGTAAGGACAGCACATTGCCATAAATCCCTTCGCATTATCATAGATCCTTATTTCACCTTGTCGAGCTTCGAGATTGTCTGGCTGTAGGCTTCCCTTGATCAGAACTGTTAGTTAATTGACATTATCAAAGATATCATTGTTTTCAATCAGCCCGAGGGTACCCTCGGGCTGATTGCGTTTTGCTTCAATATTTCGTTGGCGAAGATTTCCATATTCTCACTCAAGTATTTGTAGAAAATGAATCCCAATATGTAATCACGGAATTCGTCCGCATTCATTTTTCCCCTAAGCGTATTGGCTATATTCCAAAGCTGCTGTTCTAGTATCTTTTTGTGATCTTCTGACAAATTGTTATTTCAATGCGTTTGTAATTTTTTCAATTAGTTCATCAAAATCAAGTGATTCACCATGTATCATGCTGCTTTGCATTTCTTTGTAATCTGATTTATAGTTGCTCAGATGTTTATCTGGTGGAATGACATTTAGGCTTTGTAAAGTCAGCGTTTCATAATCAGTAGTTTTCATTGGCGTCAGCACTTTTCTATGATTAATGATACTTTCAAAAAGCTCTTTATTCTTTAGGGCTTCTTGCCCAAATTCAGAGTCTAGGATTTGCCCAATGTCATAGAAATGCCTTGACATTCTTAAATGCCTTATTTTTTCAACTGGCTTCTCAAATTCTTCATGCAACAGAATTAGCTTCTCTAAAAATGTTTTTTGCGGATTGGTTGCACTTACTACAAATTCTCCCTCTATAAAATCTGTTTCGGGATAGTGTTCATCAATAAGTGAGTTAATAGCAACCTCCTGATTAGGTTCAATTAAAGACCTTGCACTAACTTCTATCAAAACTCTTTTTGGGAGATAGGATATTTCTCCGAATAGAGATTGGTAATTGACTTTAATAGTTTCAGGGTCTTGGTCAGATACTTGTGTGTTTTCAACTACAACTTTATATAAACTCTCGTCAACACCATAGCTGGTAAGTTGTTTTTTGAGTAGTTCGGTTAAATCCTGAGAAACGAATTTGTGGCAAGCTCTTCTCAATTTTCGAATTTGTCCTTTCGATAAATCACCATCAAAACCTAAATGTTTTCGATCTATACCTAAGTCAATATCTTCTGAAAATCGTTGAATTAAGTTGAATGCCTTGCTTAATGAAGTTCCTCCTTTAAATATTAAATGATCTGTTAATTCTGAAGTAAATATCATTCGAAGCATTAGGCTAACCCAAGCATCTTTCTCAACAGCTTGTGGTGGGAGATTGGTTTTTACACCGATTTGCGTAAACAATTCTACTTGTTCCTCTTTTGGTAGTGTAAGCCAATTCTTCATTTGCTTAAAATTATTTTCTGAATCCAAACTGGAGCATTTTTCAGGTTTTGATAAACAAGTTCACGTTCATCACTTTGGTCTATTATCGATTGTATTTGTTGAAGCTGTTCTTGTGTAACATTCTTTTCACCAATCGCTTTCAACCCTTGAATTACCAGATTGGTTAGTCGGTGTTCAATGCTCAAATTTTTAGGGTTTGTTTTTTTGAATTCTATTGTTTGTTTCCCCACATTAATCTTTCGAGCTGAGCCATCTGTTAAGAACACGACTTTCAAAGGGATTTGGGTCGATAGACCTAATAGGTTCAGTGCTGTAGAACCTGTAGCTATTATTCTTGCTTTGTCACGTTTAGCTATAGCTTTTGCTATTTGCTCTGCATGAGGATAAATAATACCTAAACGCTCATGTTTTTTAGGTAAAAAGTAGATTCCTTTCGCCATGCGTTCTACTTTTCCGTCTTTAGTCAACCGCTGTAAAGACTTACGTACAGCTTCATAGTTGCCAAGTTCCGTAAAGTCTGAGATAAAGAATATATCGCCTTTATCAACCTTGCTTTCTATTACATTCAAGTCTATCATTGTCCCAAAAATAGTAGTTAATTGGGACAATTCAATTGTTTCCGACTTAAAGCTTGTCCCGAATTTCTATAAAAATTGGGACAATGTGTTAGGGAAGCTGATTTATCTTCATTTTGATCGTAGGGAGATTTTAGCTCTTTTGGTTTTTCAGGATTGGCAAAGGGCGTTGGCAAAAACCAAATGTGCTAAAATGCGCGGCTGGCTTTTTTTCGCATGAAACACAACATGGGAGATTGATTAATTCTGTAGGAAGATATAGCCATTTAATGAACTAGCGATGAGCAACCAAATGAAATAGGGCAGGACTAGGAGGCTTTGCCAAGAAAACAGTTTTCGGTAGCCATATAAAAAGCCAAAGACTAGTAATGTTAGGGTACTAATTACAATGAGGGCAAATTCAACTTCACGAAAGTGAAAAAACAGCGGATTCCAGGCGACGTTCAGTAGCCATTGCGCTGCATATAACACTATTAAGCTTTGTCGCGCTTTTACTTTGGGCCAAAGTAGGCTAAGGTAAAAGCTAAAGCAGATCATTATGCTGGTCCAGGCGAAACCAAAAACCCAACCGGGTGGTGTCCATGGCGCTTTAGCCAAGCTTTGATACCATTCTGAGGAAACGCCCGGGCCGGTGAAAAAGCCGCCTATAGCAAGGGCGCCAAAGTTGAGTAATGCGAAAACGATGAATCTCCAAATCATGTGCTAGCTGTTTTTAAGGCCTCGTTTTTCCATCTCTTCCTCCAGGGCTTTTCTCTTCTTGGAGTTTCGGTTTATTACCGGAAGCCAAAGCAGGGGGAGAAAGGTTAATAAGCCAAATCCATGATTTAAAATGCTGTAAATGGAAACCCCCACTAAAAAACCGAAAATCACCGAGTCGTAGGTTTTCCCAGATTTAGCCCGGGCTACTTGTTGCAAAAGATCCTGATCGGATAAGGGTTCTGTTTTGTCGTTCATCGGGCTGTCTTCTTTTAAACTTAAGTCTAAATATAATGGCAAATGTTTGTGCAATCAGCCTTTCAATCGCCCAATAATCACCAAGGAGTCATCTTTTTCAAATTCAGCATAGCTTTCTAAAAGTAAAATTTCAAAGTGCTTTTCAAAGTGCTTTTTTAGCTCTACTTTCTCGCGATAATGCACTTGCATACCTTTAAAGTTTTCGCTGCCTTGTCCACGCCAAAAAGAATGGCAAACTACGCCCGCCTTAGTTAGGATTTCCTTTTGACGAAGCAGGGACTGCTCAAGCTCATCTTCATCAAGATGCTGAAAAACTTTATTGGAATAGAGGGCATCAAAGTGTTGATCACATTCTAAACTAATGGCATCCAGTTGTAAAAAGCTGCCTTTCGGATTAAGCCTTTGCAAGCGTTCTACGAATAAGGTCGAATAGTCGGAACCAATTACCTGAAAGTTTTCACTTAAAATTTGCCAATCAGTGCCCGGGCCAGAACCTATTTCCAAGACCTTGCTCTGCGGCTTTAAATAGGCCTGCAGTTTTTCAATTAGGCCGCGACTGTTTACATCCTTGGCCAGATTAATATATTCCTCAACGGAAGCTTTTTGATGGTAGTATTCATTTTTCATCAATGCGTTTTTAATTCTATTTTACCAGAAATGGGATCATAAGTAACCACTAGGGCTTCCGCGCTAAGCGGCATAAAAAGACAGTTCAATTTACTGGAAATAGTAGTGTAACTGAAGTTTAATTCTGGCTCAGCCTCTCCTTGTAAACAAGTGCCTTCCTCGCAATTGGTGCTGCGGCAAATTTCTATTTCTCGAAAGCTAATCGGATAAACATTGGGGCTCATGGCACTGCGGCAAAATGGCTTCAATGTATTTGCTTCTCCCGACTTAAGTAGGATTCCCGTTTCACCTAAAGTGCCTAAATAGGATTTGCTGCTTTCTCCTTTTAGGCGATAGATAATGCTTGCACGGAAGAATCCTCTTTGGCCCTCTTCCTTCACATTAAAGGCTCCACAGCAAGGATTAAATTGAAACTGAAAATGTTTGGCCTCATTTATAAAGCAGATAATGGTATCGAAATGAGGTCGCCTATATGCTTTAAAAAGAATGGTATCGGTTTTACCGGGGATGATCTCAACCTTTAAGGCCTTTGAGCCATAGCGCAATTCCTTGCCTCTAATAATCCAAACTTGCTCATTAATTTGGGGGTCATAGCCACCCTTTTCTTCAGAATACCAGCGAAGAGCAAAAGCGGAATCCGTGCTGAATGTAGCATACTGCTGTCCTATCAAATGAGGAAGAAAGAATAAGCTTGCACAGACTAAAAGAAAGCTTTTGTTTTTCATTATCGTGAGCTCCATTAGAGGATGTTCTTAGAAAGGAATAGTAGCCGCATCAGATAAAGGTAGGCCTTCTTTTGGTACCAAAGACTATTAGCTATACCTTTAGACGAAATGGACCTCGTGTTCGAAAACAACAAAACATGCTAAAAATTTACAAGATCATGGGCGCATTATTAGCGCCTTTATTTATAAATGCCCAAAACGGTCCAATCGATTTCGAAGCTAATGGGGAAGGGGCAGCCTGGACCTGGACGGTTTTTGAAAATGATTCTAATCCAGCTTTAGAAATAGTGGCTAACCCTGATCCCAGCGGTTTAAATACTTCCGCCACGGTAGCAAAGTTTACCGCCCTACAAGCAGGTAATCCCTGGGCCGGCTGCGAAACCTTACACGGTGCTGGAACCGGCTCCTTTCTTATTGACGCCAATAATGCTCAAATCCGAATTATGGTTTGGAAAACGGAGATAAGTGATGTTGGAATAAAGTTAGTACGACCAGATGGTTGGTCTTTAGGAGAGATTAAAGTTCCCAATACCAAGACTAATGAATGGGAGCAAATTACCTTTGATTTTTCCAGTCACATTGGGCTTACACCTGCCTATGATCAATTAGTGGTATTCCCCGACTTTCAGGCCCGTACATCGGATCAGGTAATATACTTTGATAATATTTTTGGACCAGCGGCTTCTCTTAGTGAGGAGGAAATTAGTCTGCCACAAATTGAATTATATCCCAATCCTGGGACGCGGAATTTCCAAGTTAAAAGCGCTGAGCTTATTCAAGTTATTCAGGTTTTTAGCCTAAATGGTGCGCTTTTAGCAGAATATCAAGCTGCCGCTACAGAACTAGAAATCCCAATGGAAAAGCTAGTGCCAGGGGTTTATTTGATCCGAGTAATCGGCGATCAGTTTCAACAAAACTTCCGTTGGATAAAGGAGGGCTAAAAAGGCCTATAAACTGTTTAAGTAATTTATCATTAAGCTTAGTCCTTCTTCATGCCGCAGAGTTGTGCCGATAAAGGGCATTTCCCCGGAACGAAGTAAGTCGGATATGCGATCTTTTTCCGCACCAATTCCACTTTGCGCGAAGGGCGTGCTGTAGCGGAAATCGAGATCTTGCCTCGCTGCAGGATCCCATCCGCTTGGATTATGGCAGTGAGCGCAATTCATCTCTAAGTAGGACCGTCCGCGGCTGCTAAGGCTCTGGCTTGGGTCATTATAGTCGATAATTTCACTGACTTCACTCAAATCAAAATTGCTAAGAAGTCCGAGGTTTTGAAGATGTTGAATTTGGTTTAAGCTGCTGCCATTGCGCTCCACTTGGCGGTTTAAATTTCGGAGCTTTGGCCCCAATGGACTCATTTTGTCGTTTGACTGATGACAAGCAATGCATTCATTTTCATTGGGGACATGGTACATGGTTGACCTATTTTGGCCACTGGCATTCACCCAGCTTATCGGGAGGTCATGTCCATCAAGGCGCAAATAGGCTTCAGTTTGAGTACTATCCCAAAGGTAGCTGGCGGCATTCCAGGTATTACGCTCTTTAATTAATAGCCGACTCTCGATAATCCGTTTTCCTAAACTGGTATCTCGGGCGTCATTCCAATAGTAGAAGGTCTTTACCAGGATGCTGCCATCAGGGAAACTAAGGGCGCCATCCGCTTGCTTGCTAATTTCGGTGCCTTCGGGAATGCTTACTAAGCGTTGTTTCGAACTGTAGTCAGAGTATAAGCTAGCATTCAGTTCAAGTAGTTGAAAACTGGAATCTGGAACTAAACTAGCTGGGTTCCCGGTAAATATTCTATAGGAGGACAAGCTTGGATTAAAAACTACCGTTTGCGGATAATTAAAATCGGGTATTACTACTCTTGAATCTCCTTCATCTCGCTCACAGGCCAAAAGCAAAGTGAATAGTCCTAAAATTGCATAGCTAATTATCTTTCGCATTTTTTCCTTTTCATTCTTGCCGAAGCTCCAATTGATGGCTCAAATCAGCAACTTCCAGCTTTAAAGTTTTCAAAACTAATGGATGCCGCTATTATTGCACGCTGTAACTAATTAAATCTAAGCTGCGGCGTTTTTGTCGAAGACCATCAGCATTATATACAAAGAAGGTGATTCTTAAAACCCCTGCGTTTTCATTGAGAATTACTTCAAAGATGTCCGCTTCTCGGTAAACAACATTCTGACTAAAGTTGCCAATAGGCGTATTGATTATTTCGTTGATGGGGTAAACATATTTATCGCTAGGATCATCATCTACCTGCACCGAATCGCCAGCTTTAAAGAACATAGGATATAGTAATTCATAGCAAGCATTTTCCTTTGGGCCAGGATTTAAACGTGTGGCATACATGGTGTCATTACGAATGCTAAGTAGTGGAAGGATACTCGAAAACTCAATTGCTGCCAGGCTTCCGAGTTGATAGACCTTGGTAATTTCTAAATTAGTTTCTTCTGCCGCTTGGAAGATGCCATTTTCCCACAAAGAATCGGTGTAGGTCCAGCTCTCAGAGCCGACTATAGGGATGATAGCCGAGAAATTTAAGTTAACCGATCGGTCTACCTCCGGAAAGGCACAGGCTTCAGAGATCGGCTCTTCCTCGGAACATGAAATGAGTAAAAGACTAAAGCTTACTGGGAAGAATAATTTTTTCATGTTACTGATTTTTGATGCGGCCTTGAAGGTTTTAAAGCTCAATTTCAAAGTCCAGTTTTTGGCCATCCCTAAGGAAAAGGCTGAGCGTGGAATTTTCATATTTAAATCCTTTTGGATGCGCCACTGAATAATCCAAATATTCTAAGGGGATGGCCACTGGGAAGCTCCCGGAATTTAAATTAAAGGTCTGGCTTTTTTGACTCAAATGGTTCTTAACCTCCACATAGGGGAGGAGCTTATCTATAGTTTTGTAAATACTTACATATATCGTTTTGGTGGTATCGATCAGTAGCTGTCCCGCTTCCTGAAAGTTAAGTCCAGACTGCAAGGGTAGAAGATAATTGGCAAAGCAAGAGCTACCGCAGCCGCTGGTGAAACCGATATAATAGTCGTTGCGCCAAGTGGCCTTTGGAACGCTCGGATTGTATCGGGTGTTACAATCAAAGGCAAGGCTGTCGCCCAAATTAAGTTCAAAGCCTTGGTAGGCATATTTAATTCGGACCTGATCATTATGCTGATAGTAAAAAATGTTTACACCCTCAAAGTTTATACTGTCGCCAATAAGCGATAGAGCAGCACATTGGCCAAATGCTCTACTGCCTAAGATAAGCATTATTATCCCATAGCCCAGTACTTTGGCTTGACCTCCAAATGGATTTGTAGATTTTGTATTGCTAGAGGCTGCTAAAAACATTTCAGAGTTAAAGGTATTCGGAATTAGGATTGCTTTTTAATTTCTGGTCCTTCTTATTCCTTCGGGTAAATTCGCATAGAGCACACCCTCGTGATTCATAAAGCTGTTTTCAAGTTTATTAAGATCTAAGCGCTTTCCGTAATAATTTGTTGCCTGCAATCCCAGTTCTTGAAAGAGGCAAGCCGTTGCCGCATAATCCCAAATGCTACCACCACCCAAATTCTTTTTTGGAGGTTTAATCATAATCGCGGGACCTTTTTCAACCAAACTAATAGCATTTAATACAGCACCAGCACTGCTAAATCGCTTACATTCTTTAAGGCCTAATTTGTTGAGGTATGCTTGAATTTGCTGCTCCAGTTCCGCTGCTTTCGGGCTGTCTTTTATGGGTCTATCACCAATATAACTAAGGTAAAGACCATCCTGATTAGGGAGCCATTTTCGATGGTTTTTAAATGCGCCTTGATCCTTTATACTGTGGTACAAGTTTTTTGTATTGGGATCGTAAACCACGCCAATTAGGGGACTGCCATCCTTTGCCACTAAGCCAATGGAAACCGAATATCCGACCAGTCCTTTTATAAAGGACAGGGTGCCGTCTAGGGGATCAATACACCAAAAACATTTTTTTAGAAAACGACCGCCATCATCCTCACGTTCCTCACTTAAAAGTGCGATATCATGCTTAAAGCTCGGTTCCAAATGAGATATAATTATGGCTTCCGCCTGCCGATCGACTTCTGTAACTACTTGAGAGGCATAGGAACTACCGCCTTTTTTTTGTAGCACTTGAAGCTTCTCATTTCTTTTCGATTGAATAAATTCTCCCGCTTTAATTGCGGCCTCAATGGCGGTTTTGCAAAGTGCGTTTAAATCCATTAATGAAGGCTTTCTATTACTTTCTGACATTGCCTTTCACTGTAGCTATTTATCTTCCAATGATTAGGACTCCAGCCTTTTAGAAAACGATGGAAATCTGCCCAAGCATAAGGATATAGTTCGCGCCATTCCCTTTCTAGGGCTTTGTTTTCCGCAGGCAATGCCTGATGCAAATGGCTGAAGTAAAGATCGAGTATATGGTCTTCCAATTTTTCACAATCAGCCTCATCCAAGCAACTACCTACAAAATAGGCCAGGTCTTTCATGCCACAACCGCCCCCCACATATTGAAAGTCGACGCCCGCGACATCCCCAGATTTTGAGAAACAAAAGTTGGCCAATTTAGCATCACCGTGAACAATGGTTTGGAATTTTGCTCCAGTTAGCTTCGCATCTATTAAGGGGGCAGCTTCTTTTAGTGCCTCGTCTTGTAGCGCCGCTAATTCTTGGGGCCGGGTAGCCAAATGCCAGTAGGTACCTATTGGCCAAAGTCCCGCTGCAGATTGCCCAATATAGGAAGCATGGAATTTTGCCAGCCAGCTTATACAGGATTCAAATTCGTTCCAGTTCACCTCTGTTCGCCGAATGGAATAGCCAGCCGGATTGAGGTCTTCAAGCAACAAGAGCATTTCATTCGCCAGTTCTTCAGCATGCAAACATGCCGGTAAGCGGGCCTTGCTCTCCCCACTTTTGCCGTAATACCACCTTTTCTCTACTTGGTAGGATTTTAACTTGCGCTGATGGGCGAGATCACTATTCCATGCGCGGGGGTGATTAAGTTCATCAGGTACTATTATATGCTTTAGAATAATAGACTCCATGCTTGATCCGATGAGATGGATGCGGGAAATTTCACCGTAGTCGCTCCATAATTTCTGAATCGGTTCAATTGTAGCAATCGCTTCCGCCTTGGTGCTTTTTAAAATTAACTGCTTGATTTTATCCTCCATAAGGAACTGAGGCCCTGAGGCTCCATTAAATTGTGAAGCTTCGTTATAGAAATTTCTCACCTACTAATTCCTCGGAAACCGCCCATAATTTTTGAGCCAATTTCGGATCTCGTGCTTCTTCCGTGGACTTAGCGAGACCTGGTTTTCCTTTCATTTCGCCAATACCAGTGGGGCCAAAATAGTCCCCGCCATGAGCTTTCCCCATAGCCGCCATAAGTGTTGGTTTGGCACCTTCACTAGGGGCGTGGGTAATAAATGGTGCAATGGTATAGCGGAGGGCAAAATAGAGTAGCTTGGGCATATGCCTACTTAATTCGGTGGTGGCAATTCCGGGATGCGCCGCAGTAGAAATGGTATTGGTAAAAGCATTTTCCTCCAGTCGCCTTTGCAGCTCGTAGTTAAATACTAGGCAGGCCAATTTCGACTGCCCATAGGCCGCCGAGGCGGAATACTTTAATTCCGATTGAAGGTCATCGAAATTTATTTTAGCGTTTTTATGCACCAGTGAACTTAAGGTGACGATGCGGGAATCCTCCGTTTTTACAATGGTGTCCAATAATAAGCGCGTGAGTAAAAAGTGACCTAAGTAGTTGGCACCGAATTGCAATTCAAAGCCATCTTCGGTTTTTGAGTAGGGCGGCATCATTACCCCGGCATTATTAATAAGAAGGTCTAGTCGATTGTATTTTGCTAAAAAGGCTTTTGCAAAAGATCGCACCGATTTTAAACTACTCAAGTCAATTTGCAAAGCATCAAGCTTGGCATTTGCTACAATTTCTAAAATTTGTGATTTGGCCTTATTGGCTTTTTCGAGATTTCGACAAGCCATTACAACTAGGGCTCCTTTTCGAGCGAGCTCAAGGCTTGTTTCATAACCTAGGCCTGTGTTTGCGCCGGTAACAATAATAATCTTGCCTTCTTGATTGGGGTAGTTTTCTTTCGTCATGTTCAATTTTTATCCTGCATTAGTTTTGAAAGCTAAGCAAAGTTTATCCTTTTTACTCGGGAAATGCCTTTAAGTTTTTACATCAAGGAAATAGCGTACTTTGTCTTTGCCATAGGCGCCAAGTCGCTCGTAAAATTTCATGGCTCTCTTGTTGAAGGCCGGCGTTTGCCACTGTATGGTTTTACAATTTAGGCTCACGGCTTCCATTTTTATGCGCGCTATTAAAGCTTCACCAATTCCTTTACTGCGCGCTTCGGCACGGATGTAAAGGCAGTCCATGTATAGATAGAATTCGGCATCCCAGGTAGCAAACTGCGGCATGAAAGTGCTGTAGCCCAAGAGTTTGCTTTCTCCTTCAATTACTAATCCATAAAGGCTAGGCGACTCTGCGAATAAATGCTTGGCCAAAGCCTCAGCTTTGTGATCGCCCTTATAATCGCTTTTCTCAAATTCGGCATGGAGCCTACACAGTTCAATGAGCTCGGGAAGGTCACTGCTTTTAATGGGGCGTATTTGGTATTTAAAACTCATACAACTTTATTGATGATGTCATCAGCGTAAGCTTGGAAATTAGGCTCGGGCATTGCTTGCAATACATGCTTAGTCCAGGAGACTCTTTCATGATTGATTACTTCTAATTCCCATATACAAGGGGCGAGGCCATCTCCGGATATTTTCTGGAACTGATCGAGCTTTTTATAAGTGCTTAAAAATATATGACTGTTCATCATATGGCGGTCAATCCACCAATTTATAATCGCGAAAATACCTTCATTGCCAGCGTGAAGGATTAGAAATCCAATTTTATCATCACGGCTATTAAAGCTGTTTTTCATTTCTAGCCAGCTAGGAATCTTGGCTATGGCCTGTTTATAATAGTCAGGGTGTTGAAACTGATCCTCCTTGGAGATGCAATAGACTTTAATTTTCCAATCCTTTAGGGATACCACTTCTTTAAACTGAATGCGTCTTTTTTTATAGGAGTCCATTTCTTTTTCTTTTTTAAGATAAAAGGCGAAAGCCTGATGGCATTTCCTTTTAATTGCAATTGGAGAAATTGAAGTTAAAACCTTAGCGCTGGTAAATTAATTCCCCACTTAAATAGGTTTTTAAAACTTCCGTTTGAGCAATTTGCTGAACGGGAATATTAAACAAGTTTTGACTGAGCACAATGAAATCGGCTTCCTTGCCGGGCTCTAAGCTGCCTACCACCTGCTCTTGTCGCATGAGGTAAGCGCCATTTAGAGTATAAGCTTTTAGGGCTTGTGTTAATGTGAGTTCCTGTGGCACTCTAGTCAGGGCATTTTGGATACCAATAAAAGGATTTAAACTGCTAACATCCCAATCACTACTGAGGGTAATTCTTGCACTTGCTTGCTGTAGGCTCTTGATCGGAATGATGGCATTATTCAAATTTGAATGCACTAAAGAATCATTGTTATGCCAGTGACCTGGCTGGGCAAAATGACCCACCACTTGGGCATCGGCAGTAACATTTAGTTGACTAAAACGAGGAATGTCACTCGGAGAAACATACTCAACATGAGTTAAGCGATGTCGGCCATTACCATTACTCCCTTGTTCAATCGCGTTTAGCGCTTCATGCACTCCTCTATTTCCTATGGCGTGAATATGAAAATCGAAGCCAATTGGTTCCAGGCTTGCGATATATTGTATTATGCGATTTTCCGACACATAATTGATACCATTATTCGTCGGCAACTGAAATAGATCGATGAGGTAGTTGCTTTGCATGGCAGCGGTTGTATTAATGATAATGCCATCAGCGTAAAGCTTAATTTGATTAATTTTTAGGAAGCTATTGGCCTCATTAGAATACAGGGATTGCAAGGTGCTAAGTTGAGTCATGTCATCCTCATTGGGATAAACCCAAAGGCCTAAATTAACTCTTGCCGTTAGTAGGCCTTCATCTTCTACTCTTTGCCAGGTTAGATGATGATTTCGCTTCCAATAAGTGCGTGCATCACAAATAGAAGTAATCCCATTTTTAGCCAATTCCGGGAGGGCATAATTCACCAATCCGTCGTAATCATTTTGCTCGGCATTGGGAATGGATGCAATCGCAAGGTCAACGACCAAATTTCCCGCATTATCCATAAGAATACCATTTGGGAAACCATCCTCATCTTTCATTATAACACCGCCAACAGGATTAGCACTTTGCTCATCAATTCCCGCTAATTCCAAGGCTTTGGAATTCACCCATATTGAATGTGAGCTAAGTTCCATTATAGCAATCGGCTTGCTAGTCGATATATCATCTAGGATTTCAATAGGGGGACGATTAGCATCCAAGAGCGTATAAATATCAAAGCCCCAACCAAGAAGCCAATTGGCATTAGCATGGTTGCTTAAGGCTTGCTGTACTTCGGCTTTATAATTTTCGGGATCGCTAATATTGGCGCTTAAGGAAAATTGAAAATTGGTGGATGCTGCTTCCATAGGATGTAAGTGCACATCATGGATGCCGGGCATTACCATTTTCGATTGAAGGTCAATTATTTGCGCTTGCGCTGAGGCTTGACTACGAACTTCAGTTTCTTCGCCAATAACTACGATTTTGCCATCCCGAACCAGCATGGCATCGGCCCAAACCTGATTGGGGTTTAAGGTGTAAATCTGGCCATTGTAATAAACTTGTTCGCCACTGCCGCTCACCGCAGGATCTTCGGAATCCTTTTTACATGACCATAAACTGGCCATTAAGGATAGGTAAATGATATAGGCTCTAATCATGCTAGAAGGGATTTTAAGCGGTCTCAGCCGTTATCGCTTGTCTGACTTCCGCCCCTAAAGCTAAGTATATCTAAATTTATGAGCTTCATTTTGGCTTTATGTCGCTAAGCCTCAACTCGCCATTTTCATAGTCGATGCGTATTTTTTTGCTTTTAATGCCTTTAGAACGAAGCTCGGCAGGGATGCTCGCAAAGTGATTGTTGAGATTGAGGTAGATTTCATCCACACCATCTTGATCAAAGTCCAAAACCAAAAAGGGAATAAACTCAAGTAATTCATCCGCCTCAAAGAGCTAAGGCATGTCAATATAAAAGCTTCTGAAACTATATAACTCTTGTTCTGAGCTCAAGAATATTTGAAGGTAATAATAGGCATGAGCCCCACCATTGCTGATAAAGCGTATCTCATCCTTCAAGCCATCATTGTCAAAATCCCATAAATCGGTATAATGGTAATCCATTAAACTTTTTGCAAAGTACTATCGTAGCGTTCTACTACGTATTAGTAATCGGGTATCTCAATACGGGTGCTGTCGCTTTGCTGGGCTTGCAGCTTAAAGCTGATGAAAATGCAGATTGAAAGAAAGCGGCAGCGTGAAAGCACTTTTATGGGCATAGTGCTTAATTCTAATTGTTCTTAAATTTTAAGTAAGTCTGCTACAATAAAGGTACTACCGCCAATAAAGATGAAATCATCATTTAGAGTATTCTCTTTTGCGACCTTATAAGCGGCAGCTACCGATGGATAGGCTTTTCCGGCTAGTCCAAATTTTAAGGCCTCACGTTTAAGCGCTTCGGCGGGCATGGCCCTGGGAATGTCGGCTTGGGTGAAATAGAAAAAGGCGCTGGGGGGCAATAGGCTAAGGATATCGCGAACATCTTTATCCTTAGCCATACCCCAAATGATGTGCAATTGTCTAAATGAGTGTTTTTTAATTTGATCCATAAGCGCCCTTACACCGCTTTGGTTATGGCCGGTATCGCAAATAGTAAGTGGTCTCCGATTGATGAGCTCCCAACGCCCTCTTAATCCGGTAAGCGAAATTACCTTAGCCAATGCCTTGGCGGCAGAGGATTTAATTTTCCAGCCTTGTTCTTCCAGGTGATCAATAGCGCAAAGAACGCCTCTTAAATTGTGTTCTTGATAATCCCCTTTTAGGTCGAGGTCAATAAATAATCGCGCAGATGCTACTTCATCTAGGGCAAAGTGAATAGCGGCTTTTTGCTTAGCGGCAATTTCAATAAAAACCGGGTCACATTCTTCCTGCCTTTCGCTAATCACTACCGGAGTAGCCTCCTTAATAATGCCTCCTTTTTCGGCGGCAATTTTGGCTAATGTGTCCCCTAAAAAGTTTTGATGATCTAATCCAATGTGCGTAATTAAACTCAATTCGGGCAAGAGCACATTGGTACTATCGAGGCGGCCTCCCATGCCTACTTCCACTATGGCGATATCCACTTCTTCTTGGCGGAAACAGTCAAAGGCCAAGCCAACGGTCATTTCAAAAAACGACAGTCCAATATCTTTAAACTGATCTTTGTGTTGATCTACGAAGGAGATTACGGCCTCTTCCGAAATCATTTGGCCATTGATTTTTATACGTTCCCGAAAATCAACCAAATGCGGTGAAGTATAAAGTCCGGTTTTGTAGCCCGCTTCCTGAAAAATGGCGGCCAGCATATGCGCGGAGGAACCCTTGCCATTGGTACCCGCTACATGGACGCTCTTAAAACTGTTTTGAGGCTGATTGAGGATTTCCATCAGCTGCCAGGTATTGCTCAAATCCGCTTTATAGGCGGCTTTACCGATTCTTTGATACATCGGTAATTGGGCAAATAGCCAATCCAGCGTTTCGGCGTATTGACTCAATTTTTGGTAAAATTGTAAATGATGTAACCGCTTTGTTGCACCGCAGCGTCGCGATCCGATTCCCAAGTGGTTTTTAGGGCTGCCTTTCGGGCCTGATCAAAGAGGCAGGAGTTTGTAGTGGTGGTTGCTGCGCCGCCAGGTACTTTTTCTCCCGCCACGGCGCGAATTACCTTGCCATTGCGATCTACATATATTTTTACCACCACGCGGCCAGAAGCCTCACAGGGATTTGGTTTTGGCTTGGCTAAGGCTTTCCGATTACCCAAGAGGTAATTGCCATCGCCACTGCCACCACCGCCATTACCGGTATAATTATTTGAGTTAGGATCGCCATTCTCGCCGCCTTGATCTCCAGCTCCTTCGGTAATACCTTCACCTCCGCTAGTGGAGCTAGCAGCATTGTTTAAAAGGTTCTGAAGGCTTTCGGATGGTTGCGGATCCGGCTCATCCGGTATATCTTGGTTTTGGGTTTCGTTTGGATTGTTGGTGCTTTGATCCGGATCTGGATCGGGTTCTACCGGACTGTTAGTGGCAGAACTTTGATCGATGCTAGGGGCATCTACCACATCTTGCGTAAGCACCGCCTGGGTTTCGGCTGGTGTGCTACTTTGATTTTGTGGAGAGCCAGTGCTTGGTGCTTCATACACTTCACCTTGACCGGTATCGCTATTTCCGAAATTAATAAGAATGCCCGCCTCAGGTTTAGGATCGTAGTAGGTGAGGCCCACAAATAAGAACAAAATGAATAGGGCACCGTGAACAACCAAGGTGGTCATTAGGGCGCGCCGGCGATTTTTCTTTTGTCCTTTTTGCTTTTCCATTTAGCTGGGATCGGTTGCCGCGATCATTTTAAGTTTATTGCGGTAGGCGATATCCATAACCTTTACTACCATTTCATAAGGTACGGATTTATCAGCACGCAGTATTACCACCGCCTCTTCGGTTCCGGCGGTTTGCTTTAATACCTCTCTTTCTAATTCACTTTGATTTACAATAACATTACCCACTGATATCCGCTGATCTGGAGAGATGTTTACCGTTACGTCCTTCCGTTTCACAGTTTGGGCGTCACTTTTTGGTAAAACCAAATCCAGGGCACTGGTAGTAACAAGGGTAGAGGCAATCATAAAGAAGATGAGCAGTAGGAAGACGATGTCCGTCATACTACTCATATTAAATTCGGCACTAACCTTGGATCTTCTTTTTAAATCCATCTTAAGCGGGTTCGTTAAGGAGGTCCAAGAATTCGGTAGCTCTAAGCTCCATGTTGTAAATGGTTTTATTCACCTTACTTACTAAAATATTATAGCCCAAATAAGCCATAATACCTACTGCAAGGCCAGCTACAGTTGTAGTCATGGCGGTGTAAATTCCTTCCGCTAGCATTTCAATATCAATCTGACCACCAGCGGCGGCCATTTCGTGGAAGGCGAGAATCATTCCGATAACAGTACCCAAGAAGCCAATCATTGGCGCAGCGCCTGAGATAGTAGCCATAGTAGGTAAATTATTCTCCAAGGAGGAAACTTCCAATTTCCCAGTGTTTTCAATGGCGGTATTAATGTCTTTCAAGGGCTTGCCAATACGTGAAATCCCTTTATTAATCATTCGCGCAGCGGGAGTATCTTCTCGCTGACAAAGGGATTGTGCAGAGGATAGATTTCCTTCCAGTACGTTTTTACGAATGTCCTCCATGAAATTACTATCCATGCGATTGGCTTTTTTAATCGCGCCCCAGCGTTCCACAAATATGTAAACTGCAATTACAGATAATATAAAAAGAACGGTCATTATTAGAATTCCCCCTGGGCCACCGCTGGTGATGAGTTCCCAGATACTGAGGGTTTTTTCAACGGGCTCTGAAGAGAGACTATCACCTTGAGCCATGCTCATTTGAAGAAAGCTTAGTTTCATGTACACAATTATTGAACGCTAATATAACGGGAGTGAAGGCCGGCCTCGTATGGCTGGCAGAATAGAAATTAACAAGCGGTGGTTAAGAGCATCAGCTCCAGCTAAACGCAAAAAATCCCGGCGATAAGCTTTTAAACCTAGGCCGGGATTGATTTTATGATAAATGTTTTTTAGTGAAGCAAAGTATATTGGAGGATGTAGGCACCAGCACCAGCGAAATAGCCAATAATAGCTAATAGACTAATGCGTCGCAGGTACCATCCAAAAGAAATATTCTCTAGTCCCATAACGGCTACACCAGCGGCAGAACCAATAATAAGAGCAGAACCACCGGTTCCGGCACAATAGGCTAAGAACTCCCAGAATAGACCATCTGTAGCAAATAGTCCTCCTAAAGTGGGGTCGATATTATACATACCCATAGAAGCGGCTACCAAGGGAACATTATCTACAATGGCGGAAAGTAAACCGATGATGATCCCTACCGAGTAAACACCATTTTCAGTGGAAGTACCAATGGAAGTATCGAGCGTATTGGCCAATGCGCCTAGCTGACCGGCCGATTGCAAGCTAGCCACAGCTAATAAAATACCGAGAAAGAAGAGTACACTAGCGGTGTCAACTTTACGCAGAACGCCAATTACCGATAACTTGGATTTGGTTTCGCGATTTTTAGAGCGATGCATTATTTCAGTGATGCTCCAAAGTATGCCCAAGCTCATCATCATGCCCATAAATGGCGGTAGGTGGGTATAGGTTTTAAATACTGGAACAAAGAGTAAACCGGCTACACCAACGGCGAAAACTATATTGCGCTCCTTCTCTGTGGTGGGATTTATATAGTGCTCTTTGCCTTCCGCTTTGCGCGGACGAGTAACGTTTCCCTTCATTCTCGGGGTAAGCACTAAAAGCGGCACCAGTAGGGCAATTAAACTTGGGAATATTAATTGGGTAACTACCGCACCGGCGGTAATCTGACCGCCAATCCAAAGCATGGTGGTGGTTACATCTCCAATGGGAGACCAAGCCCCTCCAGCATTAGCAGCAATAACTACCATACCCGCAAATAGCCAGCGATCTTTCTGATCTTCAATTAGTTTTTTAAGCAAGGATACCATCACAATGGAGGTAGTAAGGTTATCCAGGGCAGCAGAGAAGAAGAAAGTTAAAATACAAATGATCCAAAGTAGTTTGGAGCGACTGGTGGTTTTTATTCGATCGGTAATTACCGCAAATCCTTCATGCGCATCAATAAGCTCCACGATGGTCATTGCGCCTAAAAGAAAGAATAGAATTGAAGCAATTTCACCGAGGTGTTCAAGGATTTGAAATTCGGTTACATAGTGTGTAACAATTTCATGTTGATCGGTAATGTTTTTCTCTTCGGCAAACATGTCCGATATCCAATGTGGTATGCTTTGAAAATCGATGATTCCTTCCGCTCCAATCACGTAAAGTGCCCAGCAAAGGGTTCCTGTAACCAGGGCCGAGGCGGCTTTATCGATTTTAATATTATGCTCAAGGGCGATAGCGATATAGCCGAGCACAAAAACGACCACCATTAAAGTGTAAATCATGATTTATTAGATTAATTGGTTAAGTGCAATCTCGTAGGCCGTTTTGGTTAATTCCAGTTTTTCCGAACGCAGTTTATGGGTGGCTACCATAGCGTCGCGAATTACGGTTGAGGTATCCTCAAAAATGGCTTCATCGTTTAAAGCGATATTGTCTTGCATCAAATATCCAAACACCCGGGCCATCCCACAGTTCGAAATAAAATCAGGAATACAGTTTACCTTTTGATCAGCGTACTCCGCTATAGGGCCATAAAAAATTTCGGTATCGGCAAAAGGCACGTTGGCTCCAGAGGAAATCACCTCTAGTCCGCCGGCAATCATTTGATCTAAATTATCCTTGCTGATTAAACGTGAGGCTGCGGCGGGAATAAAAATCTCCGCCCCGATATTCCAAATGGTGCCGTTTACTTCATCAAAAGGAATCAGATTATCGGCAATAAGGTAATTGCCCTTACGAGCATTATATAAGTCAACAATCTCCTCTAAAGAAAATCCATCTTCATTTATTAAACCACCTACACGGTCAATAATGCCAACGATTTTGGCTCCTTGTTGTGCCAGGTAGAAAGCTGCCGCTGAAGCCACATTTCCCCAACCTTGGATAATCACGCGCTTACCGCTTACATTACCGCCGTAAATATCATAAAAGTGACGCACGCTTTCCGCGCTGCCATAGCCCGTAATAAGGTCGGCTACTGTATAGCGACCGGCTTCACCGGGACTAAGATCTTGCTTGTGTACTGGAAGCAATACTCCTTCCTGGAGCTGCTTAATTTTACGGGTTTTGGATTCGGGCTCCGGCGCGAAATGACCTACTAAAACCCCTTCTTGTGGATGTTCGATACCCAGTTCAGAAGTGATGGGAATTACCTCGTGAATTTCATCAACATTTAAATCACCACCGGTACCATAGTAATTCTTAAGAATGGGCTTTACGGCCGCATACCAGCGTCGGAGAACACCATCCTTACGAGGGTCATTAGGATTAAAATTAATACCGCTTTTTGCGCCGCCTATCGGAGGGCCAGCAACGGTAAATTTTATCTCCATGGTTTTGGCCAGGCTCAGCACTTCATGCTCGTTTAAGCCTTCGCGCATTCGAGTACCACCTCCGGCGGCTCCTCCTCGTAAAGAGTTAATTACTACCCAGCCTTCGGCCGTGGTTTCACTGTCATGCCAATGGAATACAATTTCCGCGGGCTTATTTTCGTAAATCTTCAATAGGTCTTTCATAGACGCTTTTTTGGGCGGCAACAAAAGTATAAAAACCTAGGTGCTAGATATCAATTAATCATTATCATTTAAGGATGGAATTTTTGCCCACTGCAATGATCCTTTTTTGCACCGGTTACGGAGGATAATACATTAATCTTGTTGTGCTGATGCAGATAACCGAGGTAGGCGAAAATCAGCGCTTCTTTAAAGTGTAGAATTTGCGCTTCGGCCACTACCAAATCAAATTCGCCCCAAATACCTATTGAATCGATTAAGGTTTTATTTAAAGCTCCGCCTCCACTAATCAGTACTTTTTTAAGCTTATGCCTATTGAGGCTGGCTGCAATTTGAAAGGCGATATGTCGGTTTAAGGTGGCGATTTTTACTTCAGGTGAGAGCGATGTTTCTTCAACCAAGGGCAGTAGAGTTTCTTCCAACCATTCGCGACCGAGGCTTTTTGGTCCAGATTGGATGTAATAGCCCAGGCCGTTAAGCTTATTAAAAAGAGCGCTATCATGCTTAAAGCTCGCGGCAATGGTGCCTTCATTATCGTAAGGCAAACCCAAGATTTGGCAATAGGAGTTCATAGCCAAATTACAGGGACCAATATCATAGGCAATACGCTTTGAATCCTCTTGAAAGGAGATATTGGCAAAGCCTCCGAGATTTAGGCAGGCATCATAATTTGGAAAAAGATCGCGATCGCCAATGGGTACCAGGGGAGCTCCCTGACCGCCCAAGGCGACATCTTGCCTTCTAAAATCGCAAGCTAGCTCCATGCCCGTTTCTACTGCCAAACTGGGATGATTGCCAATTTGATAGGTAATGCCTTTTTCGGCTTGATGAAACCATGTATGTCCATGGGAGGAAAGCAAGTCAATTTCAGCTGTTTCCAAGCCATGCTCTTTGCAAAATCGCAATACGTATTGCGCAAGCAGCAGACTGTATTGATAATCTAAATTACTGAGCTCCCAGGCGCTTAATTGTTTGAAGCTTAATTTTTCCTGCCAAGCTTTGCTATAGGAATAGGTTGCACTTGCAAGAATCTGAAATTGAGTACGATGCTTAGCGGAGAATTCTACCAAGCAAAGGTCCAAGCCATCGAGCGAGGTTCCTGACATTAATCCCAATACCTTCAATAGTCCTTCGTTATTAAGTTTCTGCGGCATAAAGTGTACCTTTGCCAACCGACTCAAAAGAGCTACAAGATTAAACATTATTACTATGAATTTTGAACTTACGGAGGAGCATTTAATGATCCAACAAGCCGCTCGTGACTTTGCGCAAAACGAATTATTGCCAGGTGTAATCGAGCGAGATGATAAGCAGATTTTCCCTGCGGAGCAGGTGAAGAAGATGGGAGAGCTTGGTTTTATGGGGATGATGGTAGATCCCAAGTACAATGGTGCGGGATTAGATACGATCTCCTACGTATTGGCAATGGAAGAAATTTCCAAGGTAGATGCATCGGCATCGGTGGTAATGTCTGTAAACAACAGCTTAGTATGCTGGGGTCTTGAAAAGTTTGGAACCGAGGAGCAGAAGGAGAAATACCTAAAACCTTTAGCCAGTGGCGAGGTAATCGGCGCTTTTTGCTTATCCGAACCTGAAGCGGGCTCAGATGCTACTTCTCAAAAAACAACTGCCGAGGATAAAGGCGATCATTACCTTTTAAATGGTAATAAAAACTGGATCACTAATGGTGGTTCAGCTAGCGTATACCTGGTAATGGCCCAAACTGATGTTGAAAAAGGTCACCGTGGTATTAATTGCCTTATTGTAGAGCGCGGCATGGAAGGCTTTACCGTTGGTAAAAAGGAAGATAAAATGGGAATCCGTGGATCGGATACCCACTCTTTGATGTTCCAAGATGTAAAAGTTCCCAAGGAAAATAGAATTGGTGAAGATGGCTTCGGTTTTAAATTTGCCATGAAGGTATTAAGCGGTGGCCGTATTGGCATTGCTGCCCAAGCATTAGGTATTGCTAGTGGCGCTTTTGAATTAGCTACTAAATATGCTAAAGAGCGTAAAACCTTCGGGAAGGAAATTGGCAAGCACCAGGGGATTGGCTTTAAATTAGCGGATATGGCTACAGAAATTGATGCCGCTCGCTTAATGTGTTTAAAGGCCGCCTGGATGAAGGACAATGGTATGAACTTCGATAAGGAAAGTGCCATGGCCAAGCTTTATGCTTCGGAAACCGCTATGAAAACTACTGTAGAAGCGGTGCAAGTGCATGGTGGCTATGGATACGTTAAGGAATACCATGTTGAGCGCCTGATGCGCGATGCTAAGATTACTCAGATTTATGAAGGTACTTCCGAAATACAAAGAATTGTAATTTCTAGAGCGGTATTAGCCGACTAGGAATTGATCGTTTTTAATAAGAAGGCCTCTTCATTTTTGGAGAGGCTTTTTTTTGCTCGGTAATTTCGGCCATCAACAACTTTGAGATTTATATACTAGTCTTAACAGGATATTAGAATTTCCAGCCTGATTTTCAGCTATTTTGAAATTTAAATTTACCTTGTCTCTACTTAATGGTAGAGTATATACGTTATTTTTCAAATGGGCTCTATAATTTCGCTAAGAGCCATATCCCAGAGAAGACCGAGCAAGGGAAATTCATCCTGCGCTCCAATTTCATTACCCTATTTGTTTTCTTTCTCGTTCCTATATTCATTCCCATTTTCATTTGGCTCGATGCACCAATTCAAAGTTTAAGCGCCCTAGGAGTTTTTCTTAGTGGTTGGATAATCTTAAAACTGAATGCCAGGTATGAGCGACCCTATGGACGCATAGTACAGTTATTAAGTTTTGGTATTTGGCTCTTCTATTTCACTTGGGTTTTCGGTAAAAATAGCTCCGCTCATTTCCTCTATTTAGCCTTTGCGGTGATTCCACTGTTACTGTTTCCCATCCGCCAATTCGCTTTTTACCTTGGCTTTTTTGTTATTTACCTACTCCTATTTTGGTATCTCGAATCCGATTTGATCAATTTCTCGGGGATGCTAAAAGCGGCAGAACAGGAGCGTCTGCAAGGGATCGTGTTTAATTTACTTTTCCTTTGGGTCTTCGCTAACTTTTGGTTTTACAACCGTTCCACCGAATTGTATGAAAGGGACCTGGAAAAGGCCTTGCAAAAAATTGAAGCTAAAAACGAGGAACTGGAGCAGTTTGTACATATCGCCTCCCATGACCTTCAAGAGCCGCTGCAAAGCATTACAAGTTTTATTGAGATCGCCCAGCAAGAAGAGCACAAAACTAGAGAGGAAGAGTTGCAGTATTTGGATTATATGCAAGTAGCAGCAAAGCGAATGCGTGGCTTAATATTGGCGCTTATGAATTACTCCCGAATTGGACGGGGCCAAAAGCCCAAGCAACTAACAGATCTTAATCAGATTGCCTTATCCTTAAAAACGGAATTTGAGAAACAATGGGAAGAGGGGGAATTGAGTATTGAGGTAGATGGGTTACCTAAGCTAAAGGTCTACGCGGAAGAACTCAGGATCTTATTTAAGCAATTGCTTTCCAATGCCATTAAGTTTAGAGAGGGAGGTCAGGCTCGCATTAGTATTAGCGCTCAAAAGAAGGGAGATTTTTTTGAGTTTGCTTTTCGGGATAATGGAATTGGTATTGCAGGCCCGAATGCGCAGCGTGTTTTTGCCATTTTTCAAAGACTAAATAAACAGGAAAACTTTGAAGGTTTAGGCGTAGGTTTGGCCTATGCTAAGAAAATTGTGGATCTGCACGAGGGAAGCATTTGGTTTGAAAGCCAAATTGGAAAGGGAACAACATTTTATTTTACCCTAAAAGCTACGGAGAATGAATGATGCAAAGCTGAAGGGGATATTGTTAATTGATGACGATCCAATTAGCCATTTTCTCAATAAAAAAGTAATTGAGAAGCTGGATATAAATGTACATGTGCAAACGGTGGACTCTGCGCAAGCAGGCCTTGAAATGATGAAATATTCGCAGGATGTATTTTTTAGGCCCTGCCTCATCTTATTAGATTTAAACATGCCCGGAATGACGGGCTGGGACTTTATTGAGGCCTATAAAAATCTTGGGATGGACTTTAGCGAGCAAACCCAAATCGTAATTTTAAGCACTTCAGAAAACCCCGATGATCGAGCTAAAGCCAAAGAATATAAAGAGGTGCACCATTATCTATCCAAACCCTTGGGGGTAGATTATCTCCAAAAGGTGATTGGAGAAATTTGGCCAGCCACTTTTAAGGAGAATTAATTTTGGCCTATTAAAGCAGTTCAGCAGCTTTTTCCAAAGTCATGCCTCTACTACCTTTTACTAGTATTAATTTGCCTTTCGGCTGATGCGTTTCCAGCCAAGCGATTAATTCTGCGGTGCTTTCAAATTTTTCGGAAGCGCCCACGGTTTTGGCGAAGGCTTTGCCAACTAATATTGTTTTTTGGTAGCCGCTGGCCAATGCCTGATCGGCTATGCGCTGATGTTCATCTTCTTCATAGGCACCGAGTTCAAACATATCACCTAAAATCACCCATTTTTCAGCATTGGCTTGTTCTTTCAGGCCATCAAAATTTTTAAGGGCCGCTTCCATGCTAGAGGGATTGGCATTGTAATAGTCTTTTACCAAAAGGTTTCGCGGGCCTTCCTCCATCTGAGAGCGATTATTGGAGGGCTGATAGTTTTCTATCCCTGCTTTTACTTGGGCAGGGCTTAATCCAAAATAAGCTCCTAAGCTTATCGCGATGGCGATATTGGTATAATTATAGGCACCGGTTAGCTTGGAACTAATAATGAGATCCTGCCACTTTACCTTTACAAAGGTGGACATCTCATTAACTGGAAAAACGGGATAGTCGGCCGCTTCATCAGCACCAAAAAGCTTTTGCTCAATTCCGCTACTCTTTTCAATTTGAAGAGGGTCATTGCAGTTTACCCAGGCCAGTTTACCGCGCTTGCGCAGATTCTCGTATAATTCACTTTTTCCCTTTATTACTCCTTCGGGGCCGCCAAATCCTTCTAGGTGGGCTTTGCCATAGTTAGTGATGAAGCCTATGTCGGGAAGGGAGATCGCACTTAAAAATTCAATTTCTTTTTGGGCATTGGCGCCCATTTCAATCACCGCAATTTCAGCTTCACTATTTATGGATAAGAGGCTGAGTGGAACTCCAATGTGGTTGTTGAGGTTACCAGCGGTATAGGCCACATCGAATTTTTGCTGCAAAACAGAAACTAGTAATTCCTTGCTGGTTGTTTTGCCATTACTCCCGGTTAAACCAATTACTGGAATACTAAGCTGTTGCCGATGGAATAGTGCTAAGTCTTGTAAGGCCTTTAAGGCGTTCGCAACTAAAAGCTTGCCTGGACCTTCATACTTGGCTTCATCTACAATTGCGGCGGCCGCTCCCATTTCTAGGGCTTTGTCGGCAAAGAGATTGCCATTAAAGTTATCACCCTTCAGGGCGAAGTAAAGCTGCCCTGGCCGTAGCTTACGCGTGTCGGTACAAATCCCTTCACTGCTGATAAAAAGGTCGTAGAGATTACTTATATCCATAAAAAAACCCCGACGCTACGGTCGGGGTAAAGGTCTTAGTTATACTTGTAGCGTTCGAATTTCTCGCGCTTCGGTTTCTTAGGTTGCTTCTCGCGATCTTCTTCCAGATTCTGGAATCCTACGCGGTCCATCGCACATCGGAATCCGATAAAGTCGGTAGATTGATCTTCCTCGAGGAAACGACGTGTTCCTGGACTTAGCCAATAAGCATTGTCTTTCCAGCTGCCGCCTTTATAAACTCGGGTGGTATTACCAACTAAAGTTGTGGTAGAGTAATCATACATCAACGCTTCATCCTCTTCAGTTTCCGAATTGTAGTAGATTGAAGATTCCTTGTCACCATCCAAGTTATCGCGGTAATCCGATTTCTTGTAATTACGACGGTTTAAGTTTTCCTCTTCGGTCACCTCACGTTTTGGTAATTCACCCGGAAGGGCAACAATACTAGAATCGGTATCGTACTGTGGTTCTTGTAATACTTCTAAAGATCCTAAGCCTTGATAGTCATTATCCCAAGTTTGGAATTCGTTACCACGGAAGGGATTTAAACCGCGCATGTCTTCTAATGACAGGGGACGGTAAACATCCAATACCCATTCTGCAACATTACCTGCCATATCATAAAGGCCATAATCGTTAGGTGGGTAAAACTTCACTTGCATGGTTGTAGCCGCTTGGTCATTTAACCAGCCACCGGTTCCCATAAAGTCACCACGACCGCGCTTAAAGTTGGCTAACATATTTCCACGTACATCAGGATCTGGGTTACGAGAGGCGGAGCCATTCCAAGTAAATTTATTCTGATCTACATTTCGGTTATAAATACGACTACCTGCGTTTCCGTAAGCGGCGTATTCCCACTCCGCTTCCGTTGGGAGGCGATACTTAGGTAAAAGAATACCATCTTCGATTTTCACCGGACGGCCTTCATCGCCATAAGGGCTGTTTGGATTAAAGTCTTCTTTACCCGCTTTGTTCTGTTGGGTATATTCTCCGCTTTTGTACAAATACACTTCTGTATTAAAGTGATCAGCATCCGCTTGATCGGGGAATTCGTTGAAGTAACCTTCGTCAATTAGGATGTTCTCGTTTACACGGTCAGTTCTCCAGCTACAAAACTTCATCGCTTGAATCCAACTAACACCAACTACTGGGTAGAAGTTATAAGCTGGGTGGCGGAAGTAGTTTTCTACATACATCTCGTTGTAGGAAAGTGCATCGCGCCAAACTAAAGTATCTGGTAAAGCTGAGGTTAAAATTTCTGGATAGTAGTCGATATCGAATACGCGACGAATCCAGTAAAGGTATTCGCGGTAATCGGTATTGGTGATTTCGTTTTCATCAATGTAAAAAGACTGTACTGAAACCTGACGAGGAATGTTATCCCAATCTTGGTAAACATCTTGTTCAACACGACCCATGGTAAAGGTGCCGCCTTCAACAAATACAAGACCAGGACCAGTTATTTGTCCTTCATAGTCAGTATTCACGAAAAAGCCACCATTATCGGAATCATTATAGGCCCAACCTGTGGTATTGGAGGAATCTCCACCACAAGAACTCATTAGGAATACTCCTGAGAGCGCAAGGCTTAAAGATTTAAGAACTTTCAATCGATTCATAATATCTAAGGATTCTAAAGGACTATATAACTAAAACTTGGGACAACTTATTGCCTTGGTGCGCTTGCGTGGTGCACGACAAGGGAATTGGTAAGAGAGCGATAATTCATGCGCTCCACCTAAGTTGTTGGCAATACTGGAAATGGTATAATCATAACTATATCCAAATCCCCAATTGCCTTCTAAAGGCGTATAACCTACTAATATTACCAGCGCATCAGGATTTGTGGTACTACTTCGGAAGCCTAAACCTCCTTTAAAGTCGCCACGGGAAAATGCCATGCTAGTTGTGATTTGATCGTAGGGCCCTTGAATTTGATAAACAATATTTGGAATAAGGTAATTCTGTAGATCGGTTACTAAGCGCTTACGGCCTAGTGGAATTGTAAAGCCCATGTGAGCGGTAAATTTCAAAGGAAGACGATCTTGAACAAAGAAACTTACATCTGGCTGCGTAAGGTGAGAGGCTACAAAGCCAAAATAAAAACGCTCGGTATATCCAATAAGACCTGCTGTAAGGTCAAAAGCGCTTACGGTGTTATTTCCTGGATTGGCCTCTGCTGTTTCACCAACAAAACCATAGTAGGGATCAATTTCATCTGGAAAGGTAAAGTTGTCCCAGTCGATTGAAATTTGACGGAAGGTACCTTGGAAACCTGCTAGGATGCTGAATTTACGCGATGCCTTCAAGTGATAACTATAAACCAAGCTTGCATCTGTAGTGGAAAAGGCTCCGTCTCCCGCTTCGTCGCGCATTAAGAGAATACCGACGCCACCATTTAATGGACTGACATATTGGTCGTAGCTCGCGCTATAAGTTTGATAAACATTCAATACCGGATACTGGTTACGGTAATTGAGGTTTAAGCGCGGACACTTTGAAACACCAGCAAAAGCCGGGTTTAAATACATGGGGTTTGCGTAAAACTGACTAAAGTGGGCATCCTGCGCTCGAAGCGACATAGAAGTACCTAAAGTTAGCACTGCAAAAAAGGTTAGTAGTCTTTTATTCATCCTCTCACGAGAGTTTGGGGCTACAATGATACAAATTATTGAAGAGAGTTCTACTCTTGAAAACATCCTAGCAAGCAAATAAAATGATTTTTTACACATCCACACCTTAAGAACTCCATTTTCGTAAGAGTATTATATAGCTGCCTGTAGAATACTAAGTATATATTAGCGGCGTTTTGTTGCCGAAACCCTTTAAAGAAGGAATTAGATGAATAGCAAGTTTTTCCTTGCCCCCTTACTATTAGTCGCTTTTGGGCTCAATGCTCAAAGTCAAAACCAGAATAAAACCTTGGAATGGTCTGCTTCCACAGTTTCTGGAATAGAGCAAAATTATTTCAGCCCTAATTTAAAAGGTGGGGTTCAGCACCAATTATTAGCGGATGTCCCGCAATTCTGCGAAAGCTTGAACAATAGCTTTAGAGCTAGTGATTCAGTGCGTGTTGTGGTGCTTGGCGCAGAAAGACTGCCGCAGCAAGAAGCACCGGTATTTAATTCAATAGACTTACCCACGCGTAATAATCTAGAGCAAGCAAACTTAGTGGGCTTCTCAAGAAGCAGTTCGCAATTGTCCTATTGCTTTACCCCATTTTTTAAGGAGAACGGTCAAATTTATCGGGTTACATCCTATCAGTTGCAAGTATTTAAAGGAGCGCGCGCCAGTAGCTTCCCCATTGTTAAAAGAGCAAAAGGAATAGTAGACAGCAAATTAGCTACTGGAACATGGCATAAATTACGTATTCCTGAAACGGGCATCTACAAGATTTCCGCCAATTATATGTCCAACAATGGCATGTTACAGGAAGATATGGCCATTGATCAGATTCGGATTTTGGCAAATGATCACGCAACACTACCTGAATCATTTAACCAAGCTCGAACCGAGGAGATGCAGGAACGCGGCTTTAAATTGGTAGATGTAAATGGCGATAATCTATTTAATGGCAATGACTACCTCCTGTTCTTCGCTTTTGGGCCAGACGAATGGACTTATAATGCAGGCAATAATCGTTTTGATTACCGCAATAATATATACCGTGACTACAACTACGTTTTTGTAAGCACCGATGCTGGTACTTCCAAATCTATGAACGTTTTAAACTCTCTAAGCAATCCTCAGGTGAACGTGAGCAGCTTTGATGATTACGATGTACAGGAAGAGGATCTTATAAATTTGGTGGGAACGGGCAGAGCTTGGTATGGCGATGTTTTTGAATTTACCTTGAGCTACAATTACAATTTTGTATTTCCGAATATCCTCAGCAACGAGCCTGTTAGCCTAAGAGTGGATGCCGTTGGAAGAGCCTCTACATTGGGTACCAGCCTCGAAACTCGTTATGCCAATCAAAACATCCTCAGCAATGACTTTGCCGCTTACCAAACTTTGGGGAATTACCCGGCTTTTGTAGAGCGATCTGATCAGCGAACAACTTTTACCGCTCTTGGCGATAACATCACATTAAACGTAAACTACGATAATAGCGCAAACCCTACTGGTGTTGCTTGGCTCGATAAAATTGAACTAAACGTACGTCGCAGCTTAAATATGAATGGTGCTGGATCCAGCATCTACTTTCGTGATAGCCGAAGCATAGGACAGGGTGTAGCGAATTTTAAAATAGAAAATGCGCCCAGTGACCTTGAGGTATGGCAGATTAATCGCTTGGGAGATCACTATAAAGTAAATGGAACCTTTCCTGGTGATGGCAGCTATTCCTTTAATGCCGATGTCACCGAATTAAAAGACTATATCGCCTTTAGTGGATCAAATTTCGATAGTCCGGACTATATCGAAAAGATTGACCCGCAAAATCTAAGTGCCATGGATGTGCCCGAAATGATCATCATTGTGCATCCTAATTTTTTAGCTGAGGCTGAAGAATTAGCTGCTTATCACAATGAAGAGGACAATGTTCAAAGCGCGGTGGTAAGCACCAGCCAGATTTACAATGAATTTGGAGCTGGAGGCCAGGATCTTACGGCAATCCGAGATTTTATCAAGAGTCTTTACGATCGTTCTGCCCCGGATCAGTTTAAATATGTGCTCCTATTTGGTGATGCATCATACGACTATAAGGATCGGGTTAATGGTAATAATAACTACGTGCCTACCTGGCAGAGTAATTACAGTTACTCCTTAGGCTTATCGAGTATTACCGACGACTATTTTGCCTACATGGACCCGGGCGAAGCAACCCAATTTAGTGGGGCAATAATGGATTTGGGTATTGGTCGCGCACCAGTTGCTTCCCGCAGTCAGGCACAAAGCTTCGTTAACAAGGTTCGCCACTATGGCAAAGGCACGGATCGTTTTGGTGAGTGGAGGAATCGCATTCTCCTAATGACGGATGATGTAGATGAAACTTGGGAGCGCACCTGGTTTGTGCCTCCTTCAGAGGTATTGGCAGACCAGGCCTTAAGCGCTTCGAATGCCTTTAATATTGAGAAGATTTATCAGGATGCCTACAAACAAGTAACCAGTACTGGTAGCCAAACTTACCCCGAGGCGCAAAGAGATATGTTCCGGGCGGTGCAGCAAGGCTGTATTTTGGTAAATTATATCGGTCATGGCGGGGAAATTGGCCTTTCCTCGGAGAAGCTATTGCAATTATCCGATGTTACCTCTTGGACCAACTATGATGCTTTGAGTTTATTCATTACCATCACTTGTGAGTTCACCCGCTATGATGATCCTAAAAGAGTATCAGCTGGCGAGCAATTAATCCTAAATCCTGCCGGAGGTGCCATTGCCTTATTATCCACCACCCGCGTGGTTGGAGTGCAAGATGCGGTGCAGCTCAATGAGGCCATTTTCGATACCATCTTAGCCCGACCCAATGGAGTTCCCCAAACTTTAGGACAAATTATCCGCGCGGCTAAAAATGACAATTTTGTTAAGGCACGATTCACCAAGTCTAAATTTTCCCTTATCGGGGATCCCGCCCTCAGACTAGCTATTCCCGAATACAGCGTATCGCTTAGCAATATTCAAGCTAACTCCGGGAAAGTAGCCTCTCAGGATACCATTAAAGCCCTATCCCTAGTAGAACTAAATGGACAGGTACAAGATGCCAATGGCCAAGCGATGACGGATTTCAATGGTATCCTTAATATAAGTATCTACGACAAGGAGAGTCAGCGCCAAACATTATCCAATGACGGTATCGGAACACCACTGAATTTTAAGGAGCGAAACAGTTTACTTTATCGCGGTAAGGTGGATATTACCAATGGACAGTGGAGTGCAGAATTTAGAGCTCCGCTGGGTATCAATTACCAGTTTGGTTTCGGAAAGGTTAGCATGTATGCTTACGATAATGAGAGTAACCGCGATGCGGCGGGTGCTTATGATTCGGTAATTGTAGGAGGGTTTAATGAAAATGCTCCCGAGGATGAGGCCGGCCCGGCAATTCGACTATTTATGAATGATGCCAGCTTTGTAAGGGGAGGTATCACCGGCAGTGAGCCTTTTATTTATGCCGAGCTTCAGGATAGCAGCGGAATTAATACCGTAGGCAATGGTATTGGCCAAGACCTAAGGGCAGTTTTAAATCGTGCTTCCGATCAACCCATTATTCTAAATGAATTTTATGAAGCCGATTTGAATTCCTATAAATCGGGATCGGTGCGCTATCAGCTATTCGATTTGGAGCCCGGAGCCTATCAATTGGATTTACGAGCTTTCGATATTTACAATAATCCATCAGAAGCGACTACCGAATTTGTGGTGGCCGAATCGGCCGATTTAGCCTTGGACCGAGTTTTAAATTATCCCAATCCCTTTACCACTTATACCGAGTTTCAATTTGAGCATAATCGCGCCAATCAACCTTTACAAGTGCAGGTTCAAATTTTCACAGTTTCCGGACGCTTAGTAAAAACCATCAACCGCGAAATCCAAAGTATTGGCAATCGCGTTACCGGAATTAGTTGGAATGGTTTGGATGATTTTGGAGATAAAATTGGAAAAGGAGTATATGTTTATCGGATTAAGGTGAAATCCTTAACCGATAATAGTACTGCCGATGAATACGAAAAACTGGTTATCCTTCGTTAAGCGAGGGTTTGCATTTAAAACCTATTTTTGCCAACCTAAAAATCTATGATGAAGCAATTTATTGCTCTTACACTGCTTGTGTTTTTTAGCTTTTCCGCAAATGCCCAATTTGGCAGCTTTAATGGAAATAGTGATTATTTCGAGGAGTTGCGCACCATCTCCGTAGCCGTTCCAATCATTGCGGTATCTCCTGATGCCAGAGCGGGTGGAATGGGTGACGTGGGTGCCGCCACTGCTCCAGATGCTAACTCAATTTATTGGAATACCGGGAAATTAGCCTTTTTAGAGGATGGAACAAATACCCTTTCTTTAAGCTATACCCCATGGTTAAATAGGCTTGTAAATGATATTAACCTTGCCCATATCTCCTATGCTACCAAGTTTGATGAGCGTCAGGGTTTAGCCATTGCGATGCGCTATTTCTCTCTGGGAGAAATCAACTTTAGAGATCAGGATAATCAGCCCCAAGGAACGGGTCAGCCTTACGAATTCACATTAAATGCCGGTTATGGCCTCCAACTAAGTGAGAACTTCAGCATGGGGGTTGGTTTACGGTTTATTTTTAGTGATCTAACCAATGGATTACAAACCGCCGGAATTGAAACAACTCCAGGATCTTCCTTAGCGGCCGACTTGGGTTTCTATTATCAGAGCGACCGGATTTCTATGGGGGGTGGACAGTATCAAAGCTTTAGTGGTGGATTAAATATTTCCAATGTAGGCGGTAAAATAAGTTACGGTACATCTCAGGAATCCGCCGATTTCCTTCCCGCTAATATGCGATTAGGTGCGGGTTATCATTTAGATATCGACCGTTATAACCGCTTTTCCATTTATGCAGACTTCAATAAATTACTAGTTCCAACTCCGCCAGTGCGTGATGAGAATGGCGAAATTATTGGCGGTGTAGATGATAATGTTTCTCCTTTTGCTGGCGTAATTCAATCTTTTAGTGATGCACCCGGTGGTACCAGAGAAGAGTGGCAAGAAGTGAATATTAATGTAGGGGCCGAATATTGGTACGATAATAAATTCGCTTTCCGCGGAGGTTATCAATATGAAAATGAAAAGAAAGGTGGTCGTCAATACTACACCATCGGACTAGGTATTCAATACAATGTTTTTGGTTTAGACTTTGCTTATCTCATTCCAGCCTCGGCTACTGTAACTAGTCCCCTAGAGAACACTTTGCGTTTTACGCTGTTATTTAATTTCGAACAAGCGCAATAAATATTGGAAGAACCAAAAAATATTGTCTTTCAATGCGAATTGAAGGCAAGGCCGTTTTCGGCACTTAGCACCAAGGAACTTAATTTAGTACACAAAGCTTTAGGAGCGCGCAATCGCAGTCATGCTCCTTACAGTAAATTTCAAGTGGGAGCTGCTCTTTTACTAAGCAATGGTCATATTGTTTTAGGAGCGAATCAAGAGAATGCTGCTTACCCCAGCGGTTTATGCGCCGAAAGAGTGGCACTTTTCAGTGCTGGCGTGCAATATCCTAAAGAGAAGGTAGAAGCAATTGCCGTTTGCGTTATGGAAGGGGCAAAGCAATTACCCCTTCCCTGTGGTGGATGTTTGCAGGTTATGAGTGAATATGAATACCAGCAAAAATCAGCCATTAAAGTCTATCTCATTGAAGAAGATAAGGAGCTTGTTTACCTTACAGAAAGTACTCGAGACTTACTTCCTTTTAGCTTTAATGAAAGTCACTTACCCAATTAGTTCTCCTTGCGGTGTTTTTATATAAATTTGCCGCTTCCAATCAAAAACTACTATGCCGAAGAAGAAGATAACAAAGAAGGTATATCTGCAATGGTATGAAGATATGCTCTTTTGGAGAAAGTTTGAGGATAAGGCAGCTGCTCTTTATATCCAGCAAAAAATCCGTGGCTTTCTGCACCTATATAATGGACAGGAAGCGGTGCTTGCAGGATCAGCATTTGCCATGAAGGAGAATGATCGCATGATCACTGCTTATCGAAACCACGTTCAGCCCATCGCCTTGGGAGTAGATCCTAAGAAAATCATGGCAGAGCTTTGTGGCAAGATAGCCGGCACCAGTGAAGGTAATGGTGGTTCTATGCACATGTTTTCCAAGGAACACAATTTCTTTGGTGGTCATGGTATTGTAGGGGGGCAAATTCCGTTAGGTGCAGGTTTAGCTTTCGCTGATAAATATTTGGAAACCGGAGCGGTTACCCTATGTTATATGGGTGATGGAGCGGTTCGTCAAGGAAGTTTCCACGAAACCATGAACTTGGCCATGCTATGGAACTTGCCCGTGGTATTTGTTGTAGAGAACAATGGTTACGCTATGGGTACTTCGGTGGAACGCACCGCGAACCATACCGACATCTATAAATTAGGACTTGGTTATGATATGCCTTGTGAGCCGGTAGATGGAATGGACCCAGTTCATGTTTATGAAGCCATGCAAACGGCGGTAGATCGTGCTCGCAGTGGTAATGGTCCTACTTTTTTAGAAATAAGAACTTACCGCTACAAAGGACACTCCATGTCCGATGCTCAGCATTACCGAACCAAAGAAGAGGTTGCTGAATTTCAAAAGCGCGATCCAATTGGTATTGTCCAAAAGGTTATTCAGGATAAGAAGTACGCCACTGAGGCCGAACTAAAGGAGATTGATCAGAGAGTTAAGGATCGCGTTTTAGAATGCGTGAAGTTTGCTGACGAATCACCTTATCCTGAAGTAGGTAATTTATACAAGAACGTATATATCCAAGAGGATTATCCTTTTATAAAAACGCATTAAGAAAAGATACGATGGCAGAGGTAGTTAATATGCCAAGGCTTAGCGATACCATGGAAGAAGGAACCGTGGCCGCTTGGCATAAGCAAATAGGTGATAAGGTTGAGGAAGGCGATTTGCTAGCCGAAATCGAAACCGACAAAGCAACCATGGAGTTTGAAGCCTTTCAAGAAGGGGTTTTATTGCATATTGGAGTAGAAGAGGGAAACACCGCACCGGTAGATTCTATTCTGGCCATACTTGGTGAAGAAGGCGAGGATATTTCAAGTTTGCTAAATGGCGGAGGCGCGAAGCCGGATGCTGATGAAAGTAAAACCGACGAAAGTCCAAAGGAGGAAGAAAAGCAAACAGAAACTGCTTCGACGGAAAGTCAAACAAGTGCTAAGGAATCTGAGGGTCGAATTAAAGCCTCGCCTTTAGCCCGTAAATTGGCGGAAGACAAAGGGGTAGATATCAATGCCGTTAAAGGTAGTGGTGAAGGTGGCCGAATTGTAAAGCGCGATATTGATAATTATCAAGCGCCAGCTGCCGAATCTGCGAAGCCAAGTGTAAATATGGCTTCTGCGGGTGCTCCAGCCGAGGGTGCTTCTTACGAGGAGCAAACGGTCTCGCAAATGCGGAAAACCATCGCGCGCCGTTTAAGCGAATCGAAATTTTCTGCACCGCACTTTTACCTCACTTTGGATATTGATATGGACCAAGCTATCACCGCTCGGAAAAGTATCAATGCCGTTGCTGAAACTAAGATCAGCTTCAATGATTTTGTGATTAAGGCCGCCGCGGTGGCATTAAAGCAACATCCGGTTATTAATTCCAGCTGGGCTGGCGATACCATCCGTCGCAATCACGATATCAATATCGGTATGGCCGTAGCCGTAGATGAAGGTTTATTAGTTCCTGTTATCCGTCATGCGGATCAAAAGGGATTGGCGACCATTAATCGCGAGGCAAAGGAATTTGCCGGTAAAGCAAGAGATAAAAAACTACAGCCCTCCGAATGGGAGGGGAATACCTTTACCATTTCCAATTTGGGGATGTTTGGTATTGAAGAATTTACCGCGATCATTAACAGTCCAGATGCTTGTATCCTAGCAGTAGGAGGTATCAAGCAGGTTCCTGTTGTGAAGGATGGTGCGGTAGTTCCGGGGAATGTTATGAAGGTAACCCTAAGCTGTGATCACCGTGTGGTTGATGGCGCTTCTGGGGCCGCATTTTTACAAACCTTCAAAGGGATATTAGAAAGCCCATTGAACATGTTATTATAAGTAGATAATTATAATCCTAAGGGCCTCGGCAATGCCGGGGCTTTTTTATGCACTGTTATGAGAATATTAGTTACTGGGGCCAGTAGAGGAATAGGTCGCGAATTATGTTTGTTTTTTTCCCAATTGGGTCATGAGGTTTTAGCAGTGGCGCGCAGCGAGGAGCCCTTGCGACGATTGGCAGAGGAGAATCTTAATATCGAGGCTTGGCCAATGGACATAAATCAATGGCAGGAGCTAGCCGATCGGCTAGGGGAGCGCTACAGTCATTTAGATTTGTTGGTGCATAATGCGGCCGCCTTTATAAACAAGCCATTTCGGGAAGTGGCGTTGGAGGATATGCAGCAGGTCTACCATACTAATGTATATGTCCCCTACTTTTTAACCCAAGCGCTCCTGCCACTATTAAAAGAGGGCTCCCAAGTATTAGCGATAAGTAGTGTTGGTGGACAGGGGGGAAGTATGAAGTTTCCCGGCTTGTCTGTTTATAGTAGTTCAAAGGGTGCATTGAATATTTTGGTAGAGTGTTTAGCCACCGAGTTAGGCGAAGAGGGGATAATTGTTAATGGTTTAGCCTTGGGTTCGAGTGCTACTGAAATGTTTAAGGCCGCTTTCCCCGATATGGAGGCTGCTTCTAGTCCAGAAGAGATGGCAAAGTTCATAGGGAATTTCGCGATTCAGAGTCCGGGTTTGGTCCAGGGGAAGGTCTATTCGGTTAGTTCCAGCAATCCTTAGAAACTCTATAGGATTCAAAGCCTGTGACTTAGAAGAAATAATGAAATTAGGGGCTAATATTCCTTGCTAGGCCATTAGTTCGTTTTATATTTGCCGCCCCTTACAACGGTAGGGGGAAACGTTCATAAGGCATTTGGAAAAAATTACTAAAAGGTGATTGTGAGTATAAAAACTCACCGTATATTTGCCGACCCGTTTCGAAGGAAATGGGTTAGATTGAAAAGGTTCATTGATTTTTTGTTTTTTCGAATTAAGGCGGGTCTAACTACCTGGTTTTAAGATGAAAAGAAAAAATAACAAAAATCTTTAAAAGTTATTTTGTGGTTTAAGAAATGTGATTACATTTGCAGCCGCAAAAAAGCGAAGATAGTTCTTTAAAATATTGATAAGGTAAAGCACAAACAAGGTAAAATGAAGCTCTGTTTGATTCTATTGAGTTTTTAGACTAGGATACAAATGATCTTACAACGGAGAGTTTGATCCTGGCTCAGGATGAACGCTAGCGGCAGGCCTAACACATGCAAGTCGAACGGTAACATGTCCTTCGGGATGATGACGAGTGGCGCACGGGTGCGTAACGCGTATGCAACCTACCTCTATCAGGGAGATAGCCCGGAGAAATCCGGATTAATATCCCATAGTATTACTGATTGGCATCTATTGGTAATTAAAGCTTCGGCGGATAGAGATGGGCATGCGTCCTATTAGTTAGTTGGTAAGGTAACGGCTTACCAAGACAGCGATAGGTAGGGGGCCTGAGAGGGTGATCCCCCACACTGGTACTGAGACACGGACCAGACTCCTACGGGAGGCAGCAGTGAGGAATATTGGGCAATGGACGAAAGTCTGACCCAGCCATGCCGCGTGCAGGATGACTGCCCTATGGGTTGTAAACTGCTTTTATACAGGAATAAACCCCCGGACGTGTCCGGGGCTGAAGGTACTGTAAGAATAAGGATCGGCTAACTCCGTGCCAGCAGCCGCGGTAATACGGAGGATCCAAGCGTTATCCGGATTCATTGGGTTTAAAGGGTCCGCAGGCGGGGTATTAAGTCAGTGGTGAAAGCCGGCAGCTTAACTGTCGAATTGCCATTGAAACTGGTACTCTTGAGTGTAGTTGAAGTAGGCGGAATAAGTCATGTAGCGGTGAAATGCATAGATATGACTTAGAACACCGATTGCGAAGGCAGCTTACTAAGCTATTACTGACGCTCATGGACGAAAGCGTGGGGAGCGAACAGGATTAGATACCCTGGTAGTCCACGCCGTAAACGATGATCACTCGCTGTTGGCGATATACAGTCAGCGGCCAAGCGAAAGCATTAAGTGATCCACCTGGGGAGTACGCTCGCAAGAGTGAAACTCAAAGGAATTGACGGGGGCCCGCACAAGCGGTGGAGCATGTGGTTTAATTCGATGATACGCGAGGAACCTTACCTGGGCTTAAATGCAGAATGACGGATTGGGAAACCAGTCTTTCTTCGGACATTCTGCAAGGTGCTGCATGGTTGTCGTCAGCTCGTGCCGTGAGGTGTCGGGTTAAGTCCCATAACGAGCGCAACCCCTATTCTTAGTTGCCAGCGAGTAATGTCGGGGACTCTAAGAAAACTGCCCGCGCAAGCGGTGAGGAAGGTGGGGATGACGTCAAATCATCACGGCCCTTACGTCCAGGGCCACACACGTGCTACAATGGTGTTGACAGAGGGCAGCTATACCGCGAGGTAGTGCTAATCCCGAAACAACATCTCAGTTCGGATTGGAGTCTGCAACTCGACTCCATGAAGCTGGAATCGCTAGTAATCGCGCATCAGCCATGGCGCGGTGAATACGTTCCCGGGCCTTGTACACACCGCCCGTCAAGCCATGGAAGCTGGGGGTGCCTGAAGTCGGTCACCGCAAGGAGCTGCCTAGGGTAAAACCAGTAACTGGGGCTAAGTCGTAACAAGGTAGCCGTACCGGAAGGTGCGGCTGGAACACCTCCTTTTAGAGATAGTACGAAACTCGTAGAATTAGAGTTTCATTTTACCGCTTTTCCTTATTAAAATACATCTGGAGTTCCGTTCAGAGATCCACCTTCAGTCCCGTAGCTCAGCTGGTTAGAGCGCTACACTGATAATGTAGAGGTCCGCAGTTCAAGTCTGCGCGGGACTACCAAAAAACGGGGGATTAGCTCAGCTGGCTAGAGCGCCTGCCTTGCACGCAGGAGGTCATCGGTTCGACTCCGATATTCTCCACTTTTTTCTCGCCTAGCGGGATTTTGTTCTTTTAAATAGATTTTGCTCATTGGGAGCACTGTAAAAAGAAGCGGTTCGAGTCCGCTAAAATCACTATTCAATCATACTGATTGATTTCACACTACGGTGTGAGGTATAGGTTAGATTGATTTCCGTGCGAGACGGAAGAAGTTCTTTGACATATTGAGAGTGAATACATGAGATCGAGTGTAAACTAGAGATAGTTTATATCGTAATAGACATTTAAAAAGCGAATAAGAGCGTACGGCGGATGCCTAGGCTTTCAGAGGCGAAGAAGGACGTGACAAGCTGCGATAAGCTTCGGGGAGGTGCACATAACCGTTAATCCGAAGATTTCCGAATGGGGCAACCCGGCTAGTTGAAGACTAGTCACCGCAAGGAGCAAACCCGGGGAACTGAAACATCTAAGTACCCGGAGGAAGAGAAAACAATAGTGATTCCCTGAGTAGCGGCGAGCGAAAAGGGAATAGCCCAAACCAAAGTTGTTTCGGCAATTTTGGGGTTGTAGGACCACGACATCTGTTGTTCAACGAACTTGAATGAACTGGAAAGTTCAACCATAGAGGGTGAAAGTCCCGTAAAGGTAAGTTAGAATAAACGGTAGTGGTATCCTGAGTAGCGCGGGACACGTGAAATCCTGTGTGAAACTGTCAGAACCATCTGATAAGGCTAAATACTCCTGAAAGACCGATAGTGCACTAGTACCGTGAGGGAAAGGTGAAAAGTACCCTGAATAAGGGAGTGAAATAGTACCTGAAACCGTACGCTTACAAGCGGTCGGAGCAGACTTGTTCTGTGACGGCGTGCCTTTTGCATAATGATCCTACGAGTTACTCCTCACTAGCAAGGTTAATTGGTTCAGCCAAGCAGCCGAAGCGAAAGCAAGTCTGAATAGGGCGTTTAGTTAGTGGGGGTAGACGCGAAACCCAGTGATCTACCCATGGCCAGGTTGAAGCTCTGGTAACACAGAGTGGAGGACCGAACCAGTTGACGTTGAAAAGTCTTTGGATGAGCTGTGGGTAGGGGTGAAAGGCTAATCAAACTGGGAAATAGCTCGTTCTCCCCGAAATGCATTTAGGTGCAGCCTCAAGTTTAGTTTAGTAGAGGTAGAGCGACTGGTTGGATGCGGGGGCTTCACCGCCTACCAAATCCTGTCAAACTCCGAATGCTACTAAATATACTTGGGAGTGAGGGCATGGGTGCTAAGGTCCTTGTCCGAAAGGGAAACAACCCAGACTATCTGCTAAGGCCCCCAAATGTATGCTAAGTTGATCAAACGTGGTCTGATTGCTTTGACAGCTAGGATGTTGGCTTGGAAGCAGCCATTCATTTAAAGAGTGCGTAACAGCTCACTAGTCGAGCGATCGGGCGTGGATAATAATCGGGCATTAAGCATACTGCCGAAGCAATAGTCTCACAATTTTATTGTGAGAGGTAGGGGAGCATTCTAGTTGCGCTGAAGGTGAACTGTGAGGTTTGCTGGAGCGGCTAGAAAAGAAAATGTAGGAATAAGTAACGATAAAGCAGGCGAGAAACCTGCTCACCGATAGACTAAGGTTTCCTGAACAACGCTAATCGGTTCAGGGTTAGTCGGGACCTAAGGCGAACCCGAACGGGGTAGTCGATGGACAACGGGTTAATATTCCCGTACTTGTGTATACTGCGATGGGGTGACGGAGTAGTGAAAGTCCTGCGTACAGACGGAATTGTACGTTGAAGCCAGTAGATATATCGATTGTAGGCAAATCCGCAATTGATGTCGAAGGTGATAGTACTCGGAGTCTTCGGATGATGAGATATGGACCTAATCAGACTTCCAAGAAAAACCTCTAAGCTTCAGGTATACACGACTCGTACCGCAAACCGACACAGGTAGTCAAGGAGAGAATCCTAAGGTGCTCGAGTGATTCATGGCTAAGGAACTAGGCAAAATCGCCTCGTAACTTCGGGAGAAGAGGCGCCTCTGGCAACAGAGGCCGCAGTGAAAAGGCCCAGGCGACTGTTTATCAAAAACACAGGACTCTGCGAAATCGAAAGATGATGTATAGGGTCTGACACCTGCCCGGTGCCGGAAGGTTAAGAGGAGATGTTATCTTCGGAGAAGCATTGAATTGAAGCCCCGGTAAACGGCGGCCGTAACTATAACGGTCCTAAGGTAGCGAAATTCCTTGTCGGGTAAGTTCCGACCTGCACGAATGGTGCAACGATCTGGGCACTGTCTCAGCCATGAGCTCGGTGAAATTGTAGTCTCGGTGAAGATGCCGGGTACCCGCAATGGGACGAAAAGACCCCGTGAACCTTCACTACAGCTTAGTATTGACTTCGGATAAACAATGTGTAGGATAGGTGGGAGACTTTGAAGCAGCATCGCCAGGTGTTGTGGAGTCAACCTTGAAATACCACCCTTTGTTTATTTGAAGCCTAACCCCGCAAGGGGGACAGTGCTTGGTGGGTAGTTTGACTGGGGTGGTCGCCTCCAAAAGAGTAACGGAGGCTTCTAAAGGTGCCCTCAGCACGCTTGGTAACCGTGCGTAGAGTGCAATGGCATAAGGGCGCTTAACTGTGAGACCTACAAGTCGATCAGGTGCGAAAGCAGAGCATAGTGATCCGGTGGTTCCGTATGGAAGGGCCATCGCTCAAAGGATAAAAGGTACTCCGGGGATAACAGGCTGATCTCCCCCAAGAGCTCACATCGACGGGGGGGTTTGGCACCTCGATGTCGGCTCGTCACATCCTGGGGCTGGAGAAGGTCCCAAGGGTTGGGCTGTTCGCCCATTAAAGTGGCACGCGAGCTGG
>JANSYJ010000008.1 GCA_024742495.1 Bacteroidota bacterium | reverse complement strand
CTAAACTTACCCGATTCGTAATCTGATACTATCGATCTCTTAAACTCTTCGGAGTATCGACGTTGTTTTCGTATTGCCCGAACATTTGCTTTCATTGTTGATCACTTTATTTGTGGTCAACCTATATCAGGGACGGACACCAGTCTTGCGTCTCAAATCTCACATCTTTCAAAGACCTGAGACCGTTCGCGTTGCTCACTCTGAGACCTGAGATCGCTCGCTTTGCTCGCTGAGAGACTTGATTTGGGACAGCACTACATACTTTGGACTTAACGAAATCGAGTCTCAAATCTCACGTCTCAAATCTCACATCCATCAAAAACCATCACAGCCAAGGCTAAAAAATCTAAACCCTAAAAAGCTGCACTAAATTTTCACTAAACAGCTTTACGCTGATGGCTAGGAGGATCACCCCAAAAACTTTACGGAGCACATTCAGGCCGCCTTCACCTAAGAGCTTTTCGAGTTTGCCGGCGCTTTTAAGTACGGCAAATACTAGGATGCTATTGAGAATGATGGCCACCACAATATTTTCGGCAGCGAATTCGGCACGAATACTCACGATGGTGGTCATTACGCCTGCGCCTGCAATAAGGGGAAAAGCCAAGGGAACGATGGAAGCTGATTTGGGTTCTTCATCTTTAATGATGCTTATGCCAAGAACCATTTCCATGGCCAGGATAAAAAGCACCAAGGCGCCAGCTACGGCGAAAGAATTCACATCTACGCCAAAGTAATTAAGAATGCGTTCCCCAACGAAAAGAAAGGCGATCATAATGGTGGCGGCCACTATACTGGCTTTTTCGCTTTGAATATGACCTACCTTCTTCCGTAAGGAAATAATAAGAGGTATGCTGCCGATAATATCAATTACGGCAAATAAAATAAGAGTAGCGGAGAGGATCTCCTTAAAGCTAAAAGCCATGGTTTTCGTTTCAGGCCGCGAAATTACTGCTTCTAAAGCATGCGGCAATGCGGAAACGATTCCTTAATGGGAACTTAATTTAGCGTACTACTTCAACATTAACCGCCGAAGGTCCCTTAGGTCCTTTCATGGTTTCGAAGCGCACTAAGTTTCCTTCTTTTACTTCTTCCTTCAAATTGTTGATGTGCATAAAAACACTCTGTCCCGTTTTCTTCTCTTTAATAAATCCATAACCTTTAGATTCATTAAAAAAAGTAACCGTTCCTTTTAAGATGGCGTCTTCTGCTTCCTCTTGCTCACTGCGTTGTGGAATGCCAATCTCAATGTTCTTAGCTTTTACTTTTTCAGCTTGCTCAGGCGGGGCATCATGAAAATTACCATATACATCCATATAGGTAATGTTATCTCCTTTTTCATCAGGATTTGACTTCCGCTCTTCTTTACGGCGAGCTTTTTCTTCTTTCTTTTTGGCGCGTTTTTTTTCTCGCTCTTTTTTACCAAAAGTTTCTTGTGATCTACCCAAATTAATTGATTTTCGGTTCTACAAAGGTATAGGCAATACCGGTCTTTCCGGCACGACCTGTTCTTCCTACCCGGTGGATATAGCTATCCATCGTTTTAGGAATCTGGTAGTTTATTACATGGGACACATCGTCCACGTCTATTCCTCTTGCGGCCACATCAGTGGCAATTAGGGCCTGCAGTTTTCCCGTTTTAAAAGACTTCAAAGCCTTTTGGCGGTAATTCTGACTTTTATCGCCATGAATCTCGTCACTGCGAATGCCGGCTTGGCGAAGCTTGCGGTTTACCTTGGAAACCCAGCGTTTGGTTTCAGCAAAGATGATTACCCTTTCAAATTCGGGCTTGTCGAGCATGTTTTTGAGCACGTCAATTTTAACATCTCCTGGTTCTAAGTAAACCAATTCCTGTTGTACATGGTCATTGGTGAGCTCACCACTGCTTATCTGTAAGCGCACGGGATTGTCCAGGATTTCCGCAATGCGTCTTTCCTGACCTTTATCGAGGGTGGCAGAGAAGAGTAGGTTTTGACGACGATGCGGTAAGGCATCAAGAATCTTGTTCAGATCCTTTTCAAAACCCATATCTAATAGGCGATCAAACTCATCAATCACCAAAACATCAACATTCTTAAAAGAAATCGCTCGGCGTTGGTATAAATCCAACAAACGGCCGGGGGTAGCTACTATTAAGTCACTCGGCATTGATGCCTTTCTTAAATCGGCATTCATATTGGTGCCACCAATAAATACGCTGCTGTAAAGTTTTAATCCTTTATTAAGGCTGCGGTATTCTTCTTCAATCTGCAGCGCTAACTCCCTAGTAGGAGCCAATACCAAAGCTTGGTGTTTGCCTTGAATTTGTTTTTGAAGGATAGGTAAAAGGAAGGCCGCGGTTTTTCCACTTCCCGTTTTGGCGATTCCCAATAAATCTCTACCCGCTAAAAGGGCATCTAAACTTTTCTCTTGAATTTCGGTGGGGTAGGTATATCCTTTGGCCTTTAGTAAAGACTTAATTTTTGGGTGTAAAGCACTTTCTTCATAAGTAATGCTTGGTTCAAAATTGCTTACTTCCTTGGCTTGGGCCTGATTGAGTAAGTCTTTTGGATTGAGCTTGCTTTGGTTTTTAGGCTTCGGCTTGCGGGCTCGGTTAGCATTAGGTCGTGCTCTATTATTGGCAGGACGGCTATTTCCGTTCTGCGGTTTACGTGTTCTTGTATGCATATAAAAGTGTTGGGCTTCTGTCGGCTGCGACATTAAACCATAGCTTTTCACTCCCGATTGGAGAGTGGCTTATGAGTATATGGTAGAAAGCTGTTTGAATTAAGCGATTGGATGTTTAATAAATGATTTAGCGGTGTTCCTAGCTAAATCACTGAAGAAAACAATTGCTTGTCGCTAAGAATGCGCGGCAAAGGTACGCTTTATATATCAATCTCTTTTATAGACTTCTCTTCCGCTTGGCAAAAGTTTATGTATGGTGGCAAGAATGTACTTTTGCGCCTATGATTTCAATTGGCAAAAGTCTAGTATCCGAGGAAGTCCTTTCGGAACAATTTGTATGTGATTTGCAAAAATGCAAGGGAGCCTGTTGTGTGGAGGGTGATGCTGGTGCGCCTTTAGAAGAAGCGGAGGTGAAAATCTTAAAGGAAGAGTATCCCAATTTTAAGGATTATTTACGTCCCGAGGGAATTGCTGCCGTGGAAGCCCAAGGAACTCACGTTGTAGATCCCTATGATGATGAGGCGGTGACCCCTTTAGTGAACGGAGCCGAATGCGCCTATGTGGTTTTTGATGAAAAAGGAACGACCCTCTGTGGAATTGAAAAAGCCTGGCGCGATGGCAAAACCCAATTTCGTAAACCGGTTTCTTGTCATCTCTATCCCATCCGAATTCAGCGCTACAAATCATTTGATGCGATAAACTATCACGAATGGCAGATTTGTGCCCCAGCTTGCGATTTAGGTAAGGAGCTGAAAGTGCCCGTTTTCCGCTTTGCCAAGGACGCTTTAATCCGCAAATACGGCCCAGAATGGTATGCGGAATTAGAGTCGGTTTCAAATCATTGGAAGCAGAGCTAAAGCCTTGAGCATCAGTATTTCGATTTGTAACTATTTGTTATACAATAATTTGCATCCGATTATCAAATACGAATACATTCTAAACGCTTAGCTAGTTGTTAACAATCGGTGTGGATTATTTTGTCTAAAAACTCAAGAATTGAAGTTGGATTTTTTTTAGCTCCCGTCTTTGTTGACTTTGCGGATTTCTTTCTGTTAAGGCTATGTTAATAACTGTAGGCAAATGTGAAAAAGTACCCGTTGCCGTGCCTTGCTTCATTATCCATATTTGTATAACAAGCTCGATGGGGAAGAGATTCATTTGCGCTCTTAGATTTTCTAATTATTGAAAATCAGAGCCTTACACTTCCGCTTAAAGGCTTTCAGCTCATATTAACACGGACAACACAAGAAAAAAGCGCATATGTCGGCAGTAGAACCCATTTTAGCAGAGAATAAGAACCGCTTTGTATTATTTCCAATTGAGCACCACGACATTTGGGAGTGGTATAAAAAACAGGAGGCCAGTTTTTGGACCGCGGAGGAAATAGACTTGCAACAGGATATTACCGATTGGGCGACTAAGCTTAATGATGACGAGCGTTATTTCATCAAACACATTTTAGCATTTTTTGCTGCTTCTGATGGTATAGTTAATGAAAACCTCGCGGAGAACTTTGTAAATGAAGTTCAGTACACCGAAGCAAAATTCTTCTATGGTTTCCAAATTATGATGGAGAACATCCACAGTGAAACCTACAGCTTACTCATCGACACTTATATAAAAGACAAAGAAGACCGCAACCGCCTCTTTAAAGCGATTGAAAACTTTGATGCCATTAAGCGCAAAGCAGATTGGGCCCTTAAATGGATCGAAAGCGATTCTTTTGCCGAACGCCTAATTGCCTTTGCCGCAGTGGAGGGCATTTTCTTTTCCGGTGCTTTTTGCTCTATCTTCTGGTTAAAGAAGAGAGGATTAATGCCGGGCCTAACCTTCTCCAATGAGCTTATCTCCAGAGATGAAGGCATGCATTGCGACTTTGCAGTTCATCTTCACAATAAGCACCTCATTAATAAGGTGCCTAAGGAAAGGATTAAGCACATCATTGTTGATGCCTTAGATATTGAAAGAGAGTTCATCACCGAATCTTTACCGGCAAATCTTATTGGTATGAATTCCAAGCTAATGACCCAGTATTTGGAATTTGTAGCCGATCGTCTCCTCGTTGAATTAGAGTGCGAAAAGGTGTACAACGTAGAGAATCCCTTCGACTTTATGGAGATGATTAGTCTGCAAGGGAAAACCAATTTCTTTGAAAAGAGAGTGGCAGAATACCAGAAGAGTGGTGTGGTTCAAGGAAGCGAGTCTAATCAGATTTCCTTCGACGCCGATTTTTAAAATTAAACAGCAATTCAAAAATTATCCTCCCGCGGAGGGAGCACATTAATAAAAGCGCAATTTATGTACGTACTAAAAAGAGATGGCCGCAAAGAGGCAGTGAAATTTGATAAAATCACCGCTCGCATTCAAAAACTTTGCTACGGATTGAGTGATATGGTAGATTCTACCAGTGTTGCCATGAAGGTTATTGAAGGGATTTATGAAGGCGTAACCACCTCTGAACTGGATAGCTTGGCAGCTGAGGTTTCAGCTAGTATGACCACTCGTCATCCAGATTATGCCCAATTAGCAGCGCGTATTGCAGTAAGTAACCTGCATAAAAATACCCGCAAGTCTTTTAGTGAGACCATGCGTGAACTTTACGATTATGTAAATCCTAAAACGGGTAAGCATGCCCCATTAATCGATAAAGAGGTGCTCAGCATTATTGAGAAGAATGCGGCCCTTTTAGATTCAACCCTTATTTACGACCGCGATTTTGGCTATGACTACTTTGGATTTAAAACCTTAGAGCGTTCTTACTTACTCCGCATGAGTGGTAAAATTGCCGAGCGTCCACAGCATATGCTGATGCGTGTGGCCATAGGCATCCACTTCGAAGATCTTGAATCGGCCATTGAGACCTACAACTTAATGAGCAAGAAGTACTTTACGCATGCCACGCCAACGCTGTTTAATAGTGGTACGCCCAAACCTCAAATGAGTAGCTGTTTTTTACTTTCCATGAAGGATGATAGTATTGATGGCATTTACGATTCATTAAAGCAATGTGCGCGCATTAGCCAGAGTGCTGGCGGTATTGGACTAAGCATCCACAATGTTCGTGCTACCGGATCTTATATCCGTGGAACGAATGGTACCTCCAATGGAGTAGTGCCCATGTTGCGCGTTTTTAACGATACCGCGCGCTATGTAGATCAAGGCGGTGGCAAGCGCAAAGGCTCTTTTGCTATATATGTGGAGCCTTGGCATGCTGATATTTTCGACTTCCTCGACCTAAAGAAGAATCACGGTAAGGAAGAGCGTAGAGCACGAGATTTATTTTATGCTCTTTGGGTGCCCGATTTATTTATGGAGCGCGTAAAAACTGACGCCGAGTGGACCTTGATGTGTCCAAATGAGTGTCCAGGTTTATACGACGTACACAGCGAGGAGTTCGAGAAAATGTACTTGAGCTACGAGGAGCAAGGCAAAGGACGCAGAACCATTAAGGCCCGTGAACTTTGGTCGAAAATTCTAGAGTCTCAAATTGAGACTGGTACCCCTTATATGCTTTATAAAGATGCTGCAAACTCTAAGAGTAACCAGCAGAATTTAGGTACTATTCGCTCTTCTAACTTATGTACGGAGATCATTGAGTACACCAGTGAAGATGAGGTGGCGGTTTGTAACCTGGCCTCACTAGCATTGCCAATGTTTGTAGATGGCGACAGCTTTGACCATCAAAAACTTTATGAGGTAACCTATAAGGTAACCAAAAACCTAAACCGCATTATTGACCGTAACTACTATCCTGTAAAGGAAGCAAGGAACTCCAATATGCGTCACCGTCCAATTGGATTGGGCGTGCAAGGTTTAGCCGACGCCTTCATTAAGCTGCGTTTACCTTTTACATCCGAGGAAGCCAAGCAATTAAACAAGGACATCTTCGAAACCATTTATTTCGCCTCCTTGGTAGCAAGTAAGGATGAAGCTATCCAAGATGGTGCTTATGAAAGCTATGAAGGTTCACCAATTAGCGAAGGTAAATTCCAGTTTAACCTTTGGAATGTGGAAGAAAGCACCCTTAGTGGTCGCTGGGATTGGGATGCCCTGCGTGCAGATATTAAGGAGAATGGAGTGCGTAATAGTTTACTCCTGGCTCCAATGCCTACCGCTTCTACCAGTCAGATTTTAGGCAATAACGAATGTTTTGAGCCATATACCTCTAACATCTATACCCGTAGAGTTTTAAGTGGTGAGTTTATCGTGGTAAACAAGCATTTATTACTAGACCTCGTGAAACTGGGATTATGGAAAGAGGAATTGAAAAATGAAATCATTCGTAATAATGGTTCTATCCAGGATATTGATATTATTCCACAGAACATTAAGGAGCTCTATAAAACTGTTTGGGAACTGAGCATGCGCGACATTATCGATATGAGCGCCGAGCGAGGTTATTTTATTGACCAGTCTCAGTCCTTGAATCTCTTTATGGAAGGAGCCAATATGGCTAAATTAACCTCCATGCACTTTTATGCTTGGGATAAAGGTTTAAAAACCGGAATGTATTATTTACGGACCAAAGCGGCTCAGGATGCGATTAAGTTTACGGTTCAGAAGCAAACTAAGTCGGAAGTTGAGCCTGTTGTAAATAGCAAGCAAACCGAAAAAATGGCTGAGCTAAGTCCAGCGGAATCTAAACCTCAAATGCAAAAGGCAGCTGAGGTAGGCGAGATTCGCGCTAGTGAGCTTGCCAAAGCGGTTAAAGAGCAGGCTGAGATGACTCCCGAGGAGCAGCTTAGTTGTAGCTTGGATAACCCAGATGATTGTATCGCCTGTGGATCATAGATCCATTCTTTAGAGATAGTGAAAAAGTCGGTACTTTGTGCCGACTTTTTTTATGCGACTAACCCTAATTTTAAGTTTTCTAGCCCTTTCCTTGCAGGCCCAAGATCCTAGTGGGGAAGAAGCCATTGCTAAGGTTTTTGCGGTTTTATCAGGCGCAGAAACCAAGCTCCCTTCGCTGGAAGAAAGAAATCCTTTACTGCAAAAGGGAGCTTGGGAGGCCTTGGCCTATATTGATCGTTCTCGGGTATTAATGCCTAGTGCGGAAGACCTGATGGAGGCGGTACCCGATTATTACCACTTCAAAAAAGACTACTTTCTGTTTAAGCTTATCAATCCAAAAAATCATAACGAATATGGATTTGAGGGCCAATTAAAGTATCGTTGGGAGAAAAGGGATTTGGTGGTATTGTCCAGAGATGGCAAGGAAGAGAAAGATCGCTGGACCCTGCTTTACTTGGATGAAAATTACCTCGCTTTAAAGATGGGTGATCTTTATGTCTTTTTCACAAAAACGCGGCCTCTGGAGCATTGATTTATTAATTTTGGATTTTGGAATAGACTATGACTGCAGACCGCCAAAACCTTGAGATAGCCAAGCTTCAGAAGGATATCGAATCTTACCTAAGTTTGGGAAGCACCCAAATGATTTTTGATTATCGTGAAACCAACCGCGGCATTCGTCTGGATGTGATCACGGTAAATCCAAGGCATAATCAATCCTTCCTTTTTCATCATACCATCGGCTACGACCGTATTGATGCCTTAAAGCAAATGCATGCTTATATTAAGGAGCATTACGAAAAGCAAAATTCCTACACCGTTCAATGGTCGGCTAAAGGTCAGAATGAACTTCATACCTCTTATTTTCGGGCTAAGGATATTCCAGAAGCTATTGATAAATTAAACTTTAGCAGAGACCCCAATAGCATCACCATTTTTAGCGTTGTTTTAAATCCGATTAGCTAAGCGTCGAAAATTTAGTAACTTGGGCTCAAACAGGGTTAAACGGGGTAATTATGGAAAGAAAAAGAAGCGAAGCCGTTCGGCATCGAGCTAAACAAATCCGAAAGGCTCAAAAGCCAAAGTTGAGCACCAAAGACTATATTCAAAGAGCCTTAGTGGTTTTAATTATTGTGGTGATATTATCCGCTGCACTATTCATTTATGAAAACCTTACCTAGGTACTTATAGTCTTTAGTACTTTATTATTGGTGATTTTTGTTGAAGGTTTTTTGGACTTAATTGATTTTTAGTATCTTCGACCACAACTAAACAGGGAATACTATGGAAGAAGCAACTACTAAACGCTCAGACATAGTTCAAAAAGCAGGGATTGTTTTAATCATTTTGGGCATTGTAGCCCTAGCCCTTTCAATTACATAAAGGGATTTGTCATTTCAATCTTATTTTTGAGCTGGTCGATTCGGTTTTTAATCCGGATGAAAAATTTATTCCTCTCTTTTTCAGAAATACTGCTGATAAGGGAGGATTTTTCTTTTTGGCCCAAAAGGAAAGTAGACATACTCTCGGTTAAATAGGGGTCGCTGGTGTTTAGGTAATTTACACCGGCATAAGGAACGAAGTACATCTTTTTGTTTTGATCCAGTTCAACCAAAATGTGATTGTCCATGATTAGAATCTCATGGTAATACATATGGTAGTCGGCGGATCCAAACTCTTCACTCTTGCTGCTATGTGCCTTCTTGCCGCGTAGAGCTTGCTGATAAATAAGCTTCATCATTTCCTGGTACTCCTCACAAATGCCAATAGCTTCCTCTTTAGAGCTAAGCAATCCTGCTTCGTAATAGTATTCCAGTTGATTTAAAAGGCTGAGGATGGTGGTATCGTTCCAAATTTCAACACTGTTGATTTTAGAATAGGCTTCCCATAATTGCAAGCCTAAATCTTTTAAATCCTGCGGGATCATGTCGAGCTCGTACTGAAAACCACTTAGATGCTGCACACCATAAATGGACTTTAGCCACACGAACATTTTAAATGCACTCAGCTATGGGTAGCGAAATTGATAGTAAATAGGCACATCTTTAGCTTGGTAGATAAGCTGATGCGCTTTGTAATTACCGATATTCTTTAATTGGCTAAGACTGGTCTCGAGGTAAACACGAAAGTCCTCAATACATCGAATAAAATTTCCGCGCTGGAAAACCACCGATTGGTTAGTTTGACCTAAAAGGTGATTTAGAGGTATGTTGAAATGACGGGCAATAACGACCATGTCATTTATGCTCAATTCGGTAGTTCCTCGGATGCGGCGATAGGCAGAATCGCGACTGCAGTGCAAAAGGTCAGTGATTACATCCACCAACATTTCATGATCCTGCACGCGCTCCTTCACTAATTCGAAGAATTTATGCTGAAAGGTATTTGGGTTCTTCATAGAAACAGAACAGTAAAAGTATTACAAATCCCTAGTATTCCATCCAATGATCTTATCCCTGGCACTAATATTACATTTTAAAGCTGCCTATAAATTTAATACTACAATACAATGAAAGGGAGCTCCTTAGGCAATTTTTTCATCTAGTTTTTGATGAAATCACTTTTGATGAATATTTTCGATTTCCTAGCTACTTGATTTTTAAATAAATAGGTCTTACATTCATTCGCTTATACAGGCCCCCCATGTCCAAAACAAAAGTTTATCAATCCTTAAAAGAGTTCTATCCTTTTTATTTAAGCGAGCACCGCAATACCACTTGTAGGGTCTTGCACTTTATTGGTACCTCTTTGGTTGTGCTTAGTTTTTTGGGTTTTCTAATTAGTCTTAATTATCGCTTCGTGCTTGCCATGCCTTTGTTGGGTTATGGTTTTGCCTGGCTGGGGCACTTCTTCTTTGAAAAGAACAAACCGGCCACCTTCCAGTATCCGGCCTATAGTCTGGCCAGCGATTTTTTATTGTTTTTTGATTTATTGCGTGGGAGAGAGTCTTTTAAGTCGGAATAATTCCCAAAATGAGAATACAGCACTTAAGATTCCCAAAATAAGAATACCTCAAAAACATAAAGTACTGTAAATCAAATAAATAATTTTTTGGCACTTATTGTGCAAAGAAAGAGGCGTAACCTAAAAAATAATTTCATGCGTTCATTTAAGCTTTTATCACTCGGACTTGCGGTCAGTATGATTATGGTTTCTTGTCAGGAAGACGAGAAAGTAGATAGTACCACCCCCTTGCAAACAGCATCTTCAACTTTCGACTTAAGTATTCCTAATGGTTTCAATTTTGAGACAACCGAGAATGTTACTTTGGATTTAGATATTGAAGAGGCGCCTCAGAATGCCAAGTACCTCTTAAAGCTTTATACCGAAAACCCATCAGCAGCAGCTTCTCCTGTTTATAGTGCTTTCATCCAGAATGGATCAAACCATACCGCCTCAGTAACGATCCCAACGGGATTGCAGCAGGTTTATCTCGTTATGCAAGCACCGGATGGATCTAGTTTTTTAACTATTCTTCCTAAAAGCAAAAACATCAGCCACTCTTTCTATCAAGCTAAAAACAAAGCATCGGTAGAGTCAAATAGCAATCCTGATTGCACTAATGGTTGTGATCAATCTATGACCCTAACGACTAATCTGATTGCCGATGAGGAGGATGACGTGTACTGTATTACCGGTTCCTATAATGGGAATGCCAATATTACCGTGCGTGATGAAGCCATTGTGCGTTTATGTGGAACGGGAAATATCCCAAGTATCACTATTAATAAAGGGCAAGTACAAATTGTAAATGGTGCCGATGTAGTAGTAACCAATTTTAACTTGAACTCGAATAGCAAAAATGAGCTGGTAGTTTATCAAGGAGGTTCATTAACTATTACCAACTGGTTTTCGCCAAATGCCGATGTTACTAATTACGGAACCATGAACGTTGCGGCCTTAAATTTAAATAGTGGTTGCGATTTAGAGAACCACGGAACCTTTTTAGTATCAACTTCTAATTATGCCACCTTTAATGGCGACGTAGATAATTATGGAACCCTTACCGTTAGTGGTAGTGCTTCTATAAATGGAGGGAGTAAGTTTAAAAATTATTGTGGTCTGTATTTTAACGGGGATCTTCAACTAAATGGAGAGATCGATTGCCGGTCTTACACCAAAGTAGCCGGTAAATGGACCATTAACGGTGGTGCCAAGCATAAAATGAAAGATGGTGCAATGGCCGTTTGTGAGGATTTACAGTTAAACGGTAGAATTCAAGGTTCTGGATCTACTAGCTTGTTTAAAGTTATTGATCGCTCTGACGCTAACGGTGGAGCGCAAATAAAAAATAACTTAGAATTCTGTGATGTGAATGGCATCGAAAATATCGCCAACAATATCTTTAAAGGTAATGCAGTTGCGGCCTGTAGTCTTGTACTTCCGGTTGACGCTTGTAATCCAGAAGGTAACGGTCAACCACAGGTTGCCGATGCCGATTCTGACGGAGTGGCCGATGAAATTGATGCTTATCCAAATGATGCCAGTCGTGCATCGGATGCATTCTTCCCATCGGAAAATACTTATGGAACTCTTGCCTACGAAGATCTTTGGCCAGCCTATGGCGATTATGATTTCAACGATCTTGTGGTTGACTACAGATATCAGCAGGTGTTAAATGCCAATAATGAGGTAGTTGATTTGATCGGTCGTTTTGTAAGTCGTGCTATGGGTGGCTCATTAAATAATGGATTTGGCTTTCAGCTTGATCTAAATCAAAATGTGATCAATTCGGTAAGTGGAACTCGCTTGTTTAACAATGTTGTAAGTACCAATGCAAATGGCACCGAAAGCGGTCAGTCCAAGGCGGTAGTTGTTGTTTATGATGATGCTTCTCAAGTCTTAGTGAACACCACCGGTCAAGCTTTTGTAAATACCGTTAGCGGTAATCCAAGTGTAGATTCGGATACGGTAGATATCACCCTAAACTTTAGCAGCCCTCAAGCTGTGGCCAGCTTGGGAGCAGCACCTTATAATCCATTCATCTTTGTAGATCAAACGCGTGGACGCGAAGTACACTTAGCAGGTGAAGAGCCTACAGACTTAGCAGACGCAAGTTTATTTGGAACACTAAATGATAATACGGATCCAAATAGCGCCGACAATACTTATAAGAGTGCCACGAATTTACCTTGGGCTATTCATGTAGTAGGTGGCTTTAGTTATCCAGAGGAACGCACCGATATTTCACAGGCTTATAATTACTTTAGTATTTGGGCCCAATCAGGTGGAGCTACTTACCAGGCTTGGTATGATGATCAGCCAGGTTACATTAATGTGAGTGACTTATACCAATAGAAAGATTTTAGGTTTACAAATAAAGGCCCATGCTGCTAGCAGCATGGGCCTTTATTATTTTGGTCAATTCGCTTCTCATTAAAAAAGCCACCCTAAATAATTAAGGTGGCTTTCTAGTAGCTTAAAAAACTTTCTATTTAAAAGCGGGGATTCCGGTTACATCCATTCCCGTAATAAGGAGGTGGATGTCATGAGTTCCTTCATAGGTTACCACCGATTCTAAGTTCATCATATGACGCATAATGCTATAGTCGCCTGTGATGCCCATTCCACCCAGCATTTGCCGTGCTTCACGTGCTATTTTTAAGGCTATCTCTACGCTATTGCGTTTGGCCATACTAATTTGTGCGGTGCTGGCTTTACCTTCATTTTTCAAGGTGCCTAAGCGCCAAACCATCAATTGTGCCTTGGTGATCTCGGTAATCATTTCGGCCAATTTCTTTTGTTGTAATTGGAAGCCAGCGATAGGTCGATCGAACTGAATGCGTTCCTTCGCGTAGCGTAAAGCGGTGTCATAGCAATCCATGGCGGCACCAACCGCTCCCCAGGCAATTCCGTAACGCGCGCTATCCAAGCAGCTTAATGGCGCTCCAAGTCCACTGCGTCCAGGAAGCAAGTTTTCCTTGGGTACCTTAACATTGTCAAATACCAATTCACCAGTGGCGCTTGCTCTTAGGCTCCATTTATTATGAGTTTCCGGCGTTGTAAAACCTTCCATGCCGCGCTCCACGATAATGCCGTGAATGCGACCTTCTTCATTTTTAGCCCAAACAACCGCTACATCTGCAAAAGGCGCATTGGAAATCCACATTTTAGCCCCGTTTAAAAGATAATGGTCGCCCATATCTTTAAAGTTGGTGATCATGCCACTGGGGTTTGAACCAAAATTTGGCTCTGTAAGTCCAAAGGAGCCCAGGAATTCACCGCTGGCCAATTTGGGTAAAAACTTTTGTTTCTGTTCCTCCGAGCCATAAGCGTAAATGGGGAACATCACCAAAGAAGATTGTACGGAACAGGTAGAGCGCACGCCTGAATCGCCACGTTCTATTTCCTGCATCATTAAACCATAAGAGATTTGGTCTAAACCGGCACCGCCATATTCAGCGGGTATATAAGGACCAAAGGCACCAACATCTGCTAGGCCCTTAATGAGTTGGGTAGGAAAAGCCGCTCTTTGAGCATAGTCTTCAATAATGGGGCTTACTTCCTTTTTAACCCAATCACGGGTTGCTGCTCTCACCAATTTATGCTCCTCACTGAGGAGGTCATCTACACCGTAATAATCCGGTGATTCGAATAAATCACTTGCCATTTGCATCAATTTTCCGCAAAAATAGGTTTCCCAACAAATGACTTTAGTAAATTCAGCCACAAATCTCTGAATATGAAGAAAAAATATGTTTTTGTTTTAACCGCCGCACTCGGTATTTTTATGGTGCAAGACGCTTATACCAATAGTGGAGGAGCGCCAAGTGGAAACGGTTCGCCCAGTAATGGAGCGAGTTGCGATAGAGCTGGATGTCACAATGGCCCTGCCGTTGCTGGTCAAACGGTGAGCATATCCACTAACATCCCAGCCAATGGTTTTAAGGAGGACTCCATTTACCAAATTACCATTAGTGCCAACAATAATGGCAGCGGAACCGATCGCATGGGATTTGCGGCGACCGTAGAATCTGCTTCTGGTCATGAGGGAACGATTATCGTAAGTGATGCCTCCAAAACGCAGAAAATTGGAACTAGAATTACCCACACTTTTGCCGGTATCAGCGGTTCCGGTGGTCAGAATAGCTGGACATTCGATTGGAACGCTGGTCAGGCGCCAGACCAAACAACAGTCTATACGGCGGTAAACTTCGCCAATCAAAATGGTTCCACTAGTGGTGATGTGATTATCAGTCAAAGTTTCGCCCTCAATAAGAATCTTGGAATTGGATTGGAAGAAGTAGCGCTAAACAAAATAGCAGCCTATCCAAATCCAGCGATTGATCTCTTAACTGTTTCCAGTAGCACCAAATTAAGCGGACCATTTAAAGTACTTAGTACCGATGGAAAAAGCATGCCCATTGAGGCCCTTGAACAAGCGGCCAATCATTGGGAATTAGAGGTGGGGCATTTACCCTCAGGCCTATATATTCTCAGCGATAATGCCGGCAATCAAATTCGATTCACCAAGCAATAAAACTACCTTTGCACCATGGGTGCAGCTTTAAGCGATCGCTTAACCGATTGGATGATAATTATCAGCTTAGCGGCCGGAGTCTTAATGATTCTGGCCCGCTTTGTTGATCAGGCTCGGGTGAGCGCCCTTTTTCGTTTTCCTTGGCAAGCTCAGGCTGAAGAATTTAGCTTGCAGTTTAATACCGGCAAGGTGAATCTCAATGCCGACCGTTTGTTAATTCTTGCGGGCTGCTTATTATTCCCCCTGCTTATTATTGGCCTGAAGGTTCAAGGACAAATGGAGCGATTGCTTCTTTTCGATTTGGCTACTTACGCCAGAATTTTGCTTTTGGCAGCGCTGTATCTCATTTTTAAATTACTCTTGGCTAGTGCAGTCGGCTATGCTTTTGAAAGGGAAGAAGAAAGCATGCGCACCCAAAATGTTGCATTAGCACATTTTACCTGGATTGCACTGATAGGTGGGCCCTTGGCTCTGGTTTCCTATTTCTTGCCCCTGGGTGGAGGCCCGTATTATCTGGTTCTTTTGCTGGTGAGCCTAACGGCAATAGTGTTTTTAATTCGCAGTGTTTATTATAGTCTTAAGGCAGGTATTAGTTCGGGCTATATTATTTTATACCTTAGCGCGCTGGAAATCATACCCCTGCTTTTTCTCTATAGTTTAGCCTGATGAGGCTTTAAAATATTGAAAAACAAAGTATTTAAATAAAAGCTGCGCTGTGAAGGTAAAGTCGATTTTAGTCTCTCAACCAGAGCCACAAACAGAAAACTCTCCCTACTTCGATCTTGCGAAGAAGTACAAATTGAAGGTAGATTTCATACCATTCATTCACGTAGCAGGAGTAGATGTAGCGGAAGTTCGCAAGCAAAAAGTAAACTTGGCTAATCACTCTGCGGTGATTTTAACCAGTCGCAATGCGGTGGATCATTACTTTAGAATTGCAGAGGAAATGCGATTTACGGTCCCAAACGACATGAAGTATTTTTGTACCAGTGAGGCCATTGCCTACTACCTACAGAAATATGTAGTGTATCGCAAGCGCAAGATATACTTCGGACAATCAAAATTTCAAGATTTAATTCCGCTTTTCAAAAAGCATAAAGGCGAAAACTATTTACTACCTACTTCCGATATCCTCAAACCTCAGGTACCGGAAGCTTTAGAAGAGAGTGGAGTAAACTATACCCGTGCGGTTTTATACAATACGGTAAGCAGTGATTTGAGTCACTTGTCGGATGTGAAATACGATGTTTTAGTGTTTTTCAGCCCTTCAGGCATTAAATCCCTATTTGAGAACTTCCCAGATTTCAAACAAGGTGCTACCCGTATCGCTGGTTTTGGTAATACCACCATTAAGGCCATTGAGGAGGCCGGACTAAAAGCACAAATTCAAGCCCCTTCGCCGAAGCTGCCTTCCATGACCATGGCATTGGAGGTTTACATTAAAGACGAGCAAAAGAAATAATTAGGCATTTTATACCTTTAAAGGCCGATCGCGCTTAGGTGTGTCGGCCTTTTTTTATGGATTATAGTTTCCCAAAATCTCAACGACTAAAAAGCGCCAAGCGCATCTCGCACATCTACCGTAAGGGACAAAAGGTGAAGCAATCCTCTTTGCTGCTTTTTTACCTCGAGGGAGAGTCGGCAGAGCACAAGATTAGTGTGGCAGTGCCAAAGAGAAAGGTGCCCAAAGCTGTGCATAGAAATAGAATAAAGCGCATACTGCGGGAGGTTTATCGACTCAATAAAACCGAATTGGCGGCGACAAAGGGCTTTGATTTTATTTTAATGTATTTGGGTTCTGATCTGCCAGATCAGCGAAAGCTGGAGCAGGCTTTTATTAAACTTTGTGAGAAGTGGCGAAATAGCGCCGGAGTGTAGTCGTTTTACCTAAATTAGCACCAATACTTTCTCTTTATGAAGCAATCGTATCGAAAGTTGAGCAAATGGCTGGGCTTAATTCTATTACTTAGTTTTTCACTGGCTTACCGTCCCGACTATTTTGAGATCAGTAAACAGCTCGATATTTACACTAATGTTTTTAAGGAAGTAAGTCTTTACTATGTGGATGATACAGATCCCGGTGAGCTTACTCAAAAGGCATTAAACTCCATGCTCTCTTCATTAGATCCCTATACCACCTACATACCAGAAGAGGCAGTTGAGGATTTTAAAATTCGCCAAACTGGCAATTATGGCGGCATTGGTGCTTCGGTTGGTAATTATCAAGATCAGTTAATAGTAACTTCTATTTACCAAGGTTTTGGAGCGGATAAGGCCGGTTTAAAGGCGGGTGATATTATTTTATCAGTGGATGATGAGTCGGTTGCTGGTAGAGGTGAAGCGGAGCTTTCGGAGATTTTAAAGGGCGCACCAGGGACAAAATCTATGGTAGCCATTAAACGCGGTAAGGAAGAATTAAAGCTCGAAATTGAAAGGCAAGAAGTACATCTAAAAGCGGTGCCTTTTGCGGGTATGGTGAAAGAGGGTTATGGCTATATATTCTTGAATAGCTTTACTCAAAATGCGGCGGGCGAGGTGCTTAAAGCTTGGCAAGACTTAAAATCAAAAGGGCCATTGAAAGGCTTAATTCTAGATTTACGAAATAATCCGGGTGGTCTTTTAGGCGAGGCAATTGCCCTTACCAACTTATTTATTCCAGAGGGAAAGCCCGTGGTGCTTACCAAAGGGAAATTAGAGGAATGGCAGAAAACCTATAAAACCCCTAAGCAGGCCTTCGATAAGGATTTGCCAGTAGCGGTGCTTATTAATTCTGGTAGTGCCTCGGCTTCAGAAATTGTGGCTGGTACCTTACAGGATTATGATCGTGGCCTTATTGTGGGCCGTCGATCTTTTGGAAAGGGATTGGTTCAGGAATCAAGAATGCTTCCTTATGGCGCCCAATTAAAGGTAACTATTGCGAAATATTATACCCCCAGTGGTCGCCTAATTCAGGCTATTAATTATGCGGAGCGGGCCGAGGATGGCACGGTGGCAAAACTTCCCGATAGCTTACGCAGTGAGTTTAAAACCGAAAATGGCAGAACGGTATTAGATGGAGGTGGTATAGACCCAGATATTGAAACAAGCAGTGAAAATGCAAGTGACTTCATTGTGGCTTTGTTTCAACAATGGCATCTCTTCGATTATGCAACAGAATATTATCGCCAGCATTCGGAAATAGCTTCCGCTGATGAATTTAAGGTAGATGAGTCCATTTATTTGGACTTCAAAAAATGGCTTAAAGGCAGGGACTTCAATTTCGATACGCGCACTGGTCGCTTGTTAAATCGACTAGAAAGGGTGGCGGATGATGATGGTTACTTGGAGTCAATGCAAGCTTCCCTTGATGCTGCTCGAGAAGCATATGCTCAAGAAAAAAGCCTAGAATTAGAGAAAAACAAAAAAGTGGTTATGGAGCTCCTTCAGGAGGAAATTGTGGCCCGATACTACTATGATAGTGGCCGCTTGGCAAATGCTCTAGGACATGACCGAGATATTTCCACCGCCCTGGAGTACCTAAGCGATCCGGCAAAATATCAAGCGATTTTAAATCCATAGTATGCCGCAGTGGCCCCGTATTTGGACCAAGCTTTTTTTTGCCAGTCTGATATACTATATCCTCCTAATGCCCTGGCAGATGAAATGGTTGCCCATAACCTTAGGGATTATGACGGCCGGGCTGTTTTGGCTTTTGGAGACTAAGTTTAGGGCTAAATTCAAGCGATTGGCTGGAAACAAATATGCCGCGCTTCTTTTTGCTTCATATCTGCTGGTGGTCTTGGGTTCATTTTATTCGGAAGACACACGGCAAGCCTCCAAGGAGATGTTTTCGAAAATTCCCATCTTGGTTTGGCCCTTAATGCTAGGTAGCCTGTTACCTTTCGGGCGGCTGGAAATGGATCGACTTTTTAAGATTTTCATTTATTCTGTTTCTACGCTTGTACTGGCCTCCTTCTTATTTGCGATTTACCGTTACTTCACTAATGATGATGCGCAGGTATTTTACTTTACAGGATTTCTAAGTTTATCAAAGGTTCCTCCTCACTATATGGGTATGTATGTCACTTTTGCTTATGCACTCGTATTGTACCGCCTCGTTTCCGGGAATGCCATTTTTAAGAAACCCAGTCTGAATATAGCCTTATTAGTGCTTTTGGCCCTAGCGATTGTGTTTATATGGGTGCGCATGCAGTACCTGCTATTTATTTTTGTGAATGCCTATATCCTGGTCCAATATGTGAAAGCCAAAAGAGGTCGAAAGCAAGCTATAGCCTCCTTATTAGGTTTAGTAATTTTATTCGGCTCCCTATTGGTTATTGTCCCCGGCAGTCGCAGTCGCCTCATTGATACTTACCATGAACTACGGTCATTTGAGCAAATGATTGAGAACAAGCAAACTAATCCACGTAAGTTTCTTTGGGTAGAGGGCGTGAAGGTGATTAAGGAGAACTTCTGGACAGGCGTTGGAACTGGCGCTGAAAATGCAGCGCTAAACGATAAAATAGAAAAGGTGGATGCTATTTTTTGGGATGGCAGTCAAACCTACCAGCTCTATGAAATGCGCTTTAATTACCACAATAGCTTTTTGCAAATTTTCGCGGCTAATGGCGTATTTGCCTTTCTCATTTTTATAGCCCTATTGCTCTGGCCTTTCTTCGATCTTAAGGGGCATCCCTATCGCACCGAGGTACGCCTGTTTTTGTGGATTACAATTTTGAGTTTCTTTACCGAAAGCATGCTTCAGCGCCAAGCTGGGGTGCTCTTCTTCGCCTTCTTTTATACTTTGTTGATAGTTCAACAAGTGCGCCCCAAAGAGGCTTAGATTAATCGCTTTTAGTAGAGCTCAAAAGAAAGGGGAATAAAACATTGAAACTCACAATGGCCCAAGCTCGCTCAAACATACTTTCTGTGCACAGGCACAATGCAAAGAATAACAGAGCGGTTAATAGATCAGTTTTGTTTAAACTATGGGCTCTTTGGATATAGGCAAACAGCAGAGCCACTAAGGCAATAAGTCCAAGAAGACCTGCCGCCATACTTGTCTCTAGGTACTGGTTATGTGCATTGTACCGTCTTTCCCAGCCTTCTAAAAAGCCTTTTTCTTTATAGGTATCCAAAAGTTCTTCCTTGGCATCACCAATGCCGTAGCCAATCCAAGGGGATTCTTTTAGACTTACCAGAGCACATTCCCATTCGGCCAGCCGATAGGTGGCACTATTGAAATTTGTATCCCTTAGCTGGTAGGAAAAATCTGGGAAGGCAAGGTATCTTTCCTTTAATGCCTGGGGAGCGAAGCTAATGAAGAGTAAAATAAGTAGTCCCAAGCTTGCCGTACCGCCGATCATTAACAACCAACGTTTTTGAGATATGATTCGAATGAATATCATGCTGCCCAGAATTATCGCTAAGGCTAAGATATTTATTCGGCCTTGCAACAAGAACAAGCCCAGTGCTAACCAAATTATTAAAAACCAGTTAATAAGCTTCCTTTCTTCTTTCTTGGGCTTCCACACTCGATGCACTAAAAATAGAATAGCAAAGCCATACAAAGTGCTGAGGTAACCGGGGTGCATAAACGGCTTCGAGAGCGTTTCATAAAGAAAGAAAAAGTGCTCTTGACTACCGTTAATTTTCACATAACTAAAAGACTGTGCATTTAAGCTTCGCCAGCCTGCATAAACCAAAGCAGCTAGCAAGCTTATCGAACATCCAATTATGAAAAAGTCTTTGAACTTTCTTTTTTCATCTTCCTGAAAATATCTTCCTACGGCTACCAAAACTGGCGGCCCTAACAGAAAACTCAACTTAGTTTCAAGGTCTTTCAAACCTGATTGAAGATCCTCTGAATAAGTTAAGCTGATAGCGTATATGAAAAAGAAGGCCCATGAGGTCCAGGTAATTGGTGATCTTAAACTGTATGACCAGTCCGATTTATTCATAGCAACAAAGCATAGCAGTGCTAAGGCGAGCAGAAATAGATTACTTAATGGCCCCAAACCAAAGGGTAAGCTGAAAATGGCAAGCCCTAGGAGAATTGCCGCAAGTCTTTTAGTTGCTGCTTGATTAAAGTGGATAACGGCCAAGTCTTTTCAATTTCTGTTTAATTAAAAAAGGCACTTGAGAAAGCCCTAAGGCTAACACTACAAGGATGCTAAAGAGCAAAGAAGCACGAATATGAGGATTTAGAAACCAACTCAAGGCAATAAGCATGGTATTGGTTCCAATAAGCCATAAGGTGGCTTGCCAATGACTTAGGCCAATATCTAATAAAACATGATGAAGGTGATTTCGATCTGCCTTTAAGGGCGAAACTTTCTTAATAAAAACTCTAATGAAAACCACTCGTGCGCTATCGAGTATGGGCAGTATTAAAATGGCAAAGGCGAAAAGCATGGCATCAATATGCTCTAGTATTTGATCTTCCATTAGTGCATTAGTTTGAAGGAAGTAAATACTTAATAAAGCGGCAAAAAAGCCCATTATCATGGAGCCGGTATCGCCCATGAATATTTTAGCTTTTAGGAGATTGTAAGGAAGGAAGGCCAATTGAGCGCCGATAATGCACAGGGATAGTGTGATGAATAAGGCCTGGTCTAGAGCAATAAATAAAAACGTATAAACGGTGCTTACTAAAATACTGAGTAAGGAGCTTAAACCATTTATGCCATCAATGAAATTAAAGGAATTTATAATGCCAATAAAAAATAAAAAACTCAAGCTCAGGCTACTCCAGTAGGGAAGTTCATAGATGTTAAAAAGCCCATATAGCTGTACCAAACGAATATCCCCTTGAATAACAACTACCCCAACTGCCATAAGCTGACCAAGCAGTTTTTTGTAGGGAACCAAGGGATATAAATCATCCTTTACGCCGGTGATAAACAGAATGATTAAAGCGACTAGAACAGAATTTAAAGTTGCATTCGCAAGATGGGCGGTGAAAAAAACAAAGGATAAGAGAAGTCCACCAAAAATGGCTATACCTCCAAGAGGGGAGATGCGTTGCGAATGGTGCTTACGCTGATCGGGCTGATCGTATAGTTTTTTAACGAGGGAAAGACGAATAATGGCAGGGATAGAAAAGAAGGTGATTAAAAAGGCGGTTAAAAAGGCCGCGAAATAAACAAGGCTTTGGTACTTTTCCATTAGTCTTCAAAAATACAGATACTCATTGTTTTTGGCTCATTGCCTTCTGATTTATTGCTTTTCGCTCTTGATCGAAAAACCAGCCATGTTTATTGAAATATTTGAAGGCGGACTTTAAGTGGAGCCATAATGGTTTTAAAGATCGGTAGCTGCTTTTTTGATATTCATGAATAATTCTTACTTCCGGCCAATAAAGGTTTAATGCCGTCTGCCCCATCCGCCTGGATAAATCCACATCCTCCAGGTATAAAAAGAAACGCGCGTCGAAACCTCCAATTTCACGAAGAAGACTAGATCTGCAAAACATAAAGCAGCCACTTAAAGCAGGGACTAGCATTTCCTTTTTCGAATCAAAAATTTGCATTTGATAGCTTGACTCTTGCTTTTTGAATGCAAATCTTAAAAAGCCAGGAACAAAACGCCTTAAGAATAAATCACCGGGGCTGGGTAGGAGTTTTCGCAAGCCTTGATCTTTGCCATCGGGCCATATTACTTGTGGCATAAGCAAGCCGCAATTCGGTGATGCTTCCATCTTATTATAAATCTTTTGAAGATCTATACTTGTAAAACGGACATCTGCATTTGCAATTAAATGGTAGGAGGCGCTAATTTTAGGGTCCAGGATTGCTACATTATGACCACAACCATACCCTAAATTCTTAGGCATTGGTCGGTATTCGGCAAAAGCCGGAAGAGTTTTAAAGTCAAAATCTATTTGCCCAGGAGCATTATCAATAAATACTAAATGTATCTTTAAGTTGCTGCCATTGCAGGAATTTAAAAAGCTTTCGAGCTCCGTCTTATTATTGCGATAAAGAACAACCGAAATAAGGATATCAAAAATCATATTCTAAAGATATTTTATCCGGTTCCTCGCGCTTAAGATTAGAAAAATAACTTTTTGCTTTACGACGATACTGATAAAGCCAAAGATACTGAAAGCTCAATCGGAAGTTTAACCTTAAGATACTTATCATCGCTCCCCCTAGGGCTCTTGTTGCGAAAAGACCAAGTTTGGACTCTAGGTTGTATCGAAAATAAACAAGTAGGTAACCATCGGTATAGGCCTTAAAACGCTTCCTGATATTTTCAGATGACATCTTCTCATACTTCCCGAATCGCGATGGATGATAGTTTTTTAGTTCTGGAAGAAAGCAGAATTCAAGATGCTGGGTGGCTCTTAAAAAGTAATCAAGGTCTTCGGAACTTCCCCATTTTGCACCTACGCCAAGTTTAGGGTCGAAATGACCAATCTTTTTTGCAATAGTATATGGAATTAGTAGGCTCACGCTGGCTACCCAGGGTATTAAGGATTCCTTTCCACATCTTGACTTATCTGGATAATTGCGGTAGTCGGCGCCATCTTCCTCGTTACATATTTTGGCCAAATAGGCACTTTGTGGCTCCAAGTTGAAGTAAATTTCAAAAAAGTCTTTCTTAAAGCTAGTGTCGTCATCCGGGAACATAATATGCTGAGCACTCACCTTTTGATCGAATAGAAATTTCAAAGCTAGATTGCGCGATGCCGAAAGACTCATTTGCTTTCCCACATCTATTGTGTGGATTTGAAGGAGCGGGTCTTCATTTTTAAAAAGTATTTTGGAACCTTGATTAACTAAAACCAAATAGACTTTTAAACCATTGGTTCTTCCTTCAATGGAACTAATTAAATTTTGAAGAAGGCTGGCATTAGATCCAGTTGTTACAAATATGATATCGGCATTAATCATCATTACGGACATAGGTAAGACCGGCATTCGGGCTTAATATTTTGTAAATGAGGGTAATGATGCTCTTTGGTAGCAATTGCGACATCCATAAATAGTAGCGTGCTATTTTTAGTTCCGGGTTTAAGGATAAGCACTTTTTTAAATGCCTGGCGGCTTCATAGCGTTTAAAATTATGAAAGAGAAAGCTCCGACCTAGGTAGAGATGGTACATGCTTTCTTTAAAATTTGCGGTTCTCTTTTCCTTCTTTTTAATTTCTTGCATCGCCTTTATATCAGCCTCGCTCATCTTACCCGCTCTAATTGAACGCTGTGTTATTTCATCGAATTTCTTGGGATTTGCTTTGGCAGAAAGCGCAGTTGGCACAATTCTATACTGCACCACAACTTCAGGTAATTGGTGAACCTTACCATGATTAGATAATTGATAAAGTAGCATGTAATCAACGATATACTGCTTAATCGGCTCATAATAGCCCCCTACTGCATCAAAGGCTTTTTTGCGAAACATCACAGAGCTGTGCGACCAAGGATTTCGTTGATCTTGATGTTTGCGAATTTCAGCATCCTCAACCGGTTTTCTTTCCGTGTAGAGGTAGCGTCCATCCTTGTCAATAATGTCAACAAAGCCTCCTACTAAAACGTAATCGGGATGGGTATTTAAAAAAGAAGCTTGAGCCTGCAGTCGATTTTCTCGACAAATATCATCGGCATCAATTATGGCAATTAAATCAAAGGAACAAGCCCTTATAGCTCTATTCTTTGCTTTGGCAACACCGGTATTTTCTTGTTCAATGAGTTTAATCCGAGGGTCTTTATACTTCTTTATCTCAAGTACCGTGTCATCATCACTGCCATCATCAATAATTATAAACTCAAAAGATTTTAAACTCTGGCGAAGTACAGACTCAATAGTGTCACCGATATAGGGTAGTCCATTTTTTACACTCATTACTACACTTACCATACACTTAGTTTTTTCGGAGACTTTTATAAAAAGCCAAAGCGGCAAAAAGAGCTAAAAGAAATTCTGTGATAAGACGAGCTAGTGCTGCCCCCATCTCTTGATAAGAACCTATTAGAAAGTAATTTAAAATGATACTTAAAGTGCCAATTATTAATATCAGGTTCATGTATTGCCTATCCTTAGTCAGTATGAGCAGGCCCTGCTGCAGGTATAAATGTGCGAAAACTCCTATGAATAACATCGGGGCCATCAACTGAAGTAATGGAATCGCCTCAAAATATTGTTGACCAAAAATTAGGGGTATGAACCAAGGTGCTAGGAAAATTAGGCCGAGACTAATAATAGCAATGGCACTTGCCAGTAATACTAAAAACCTTCGGTGTTCCTTAAGGTAATTGTCTTTCGACTCTTTAACCTTTGAAGCTAAATAGGGAAGCAAGGCCCCGTGTAAAGGCTGAAACAACACATTTTGCCCTACATTAATTAATTTACTTGCAGCTGCAAAAATCCCCAGTTGCGTGGGGCTCATCAAAAAGCCGCCCATGGGAATGGAGATAAACCCATAGACCCGAGTGGAGAAATTACTAATAAATATAAACCTCGATTCGAGTAAAAAGACCTTGATCGATGCCCAAGAGAAGGAAAGAAATTTTAAGCCTTTAATTTTCCTAAAGGCAATAAAGAGTAAGCTTAAAGAGATGCCTATCGTGGCTGAACCATTTATGAAATTTAACCAGAGATAATCCTTGGGTTCATTAATGAAAATAAAGATGCAGGCGGTTGCTAAGCCTTTTAAAAAGACATTACAAAATGCGATTATAGGTGCTTTTTGTAAGCCAAGAAAAAGGAAGTCGGGATTTAAAGATGCGCCAATTATAAAGGGAATGCTTAAAATTAAAACCTCACTATTGGCATTTAATTTTGGTACCAAAAGTATTAGTAACAGTAATATGGCCAATGCACATAGCATTAGAAGAAATTTAGCACTTAATACGCTGGAGAAAATTTCACTTAATGCCTCTCCCGAATTTTGTTCCTGCGCAACCTTTCGAGTTGCAGTAGTGTAAAAACCAAACTCGACAAGCGACATGAAATACACTAAAATTATACCGGCAAACTCAGTAAGGGCATAGGAAGAAGGACCTAAAACACGTGTAACGTAAGGGATGGTAACGAGCGGAAAAGCATAATTGGCTATTTGGGAAAGAGAGAGATAGCTAATATTTCGTGTTAGATTTGCAGCCAATATTGCGATTTGAGGGCTAAATTACAGCTTTGAACGCTTAAACACTTAAAACAATTGAATTGAAAAGGAATGCTTTTTATTTGGCTCTACGCAAGTGGTGGGTGGCTTACAAGCTCATTTTCAAACCAAATTCCTATTTAAACCGAACCGGATTTATACGCAGTCATCAACTCATTGAACCGGTTAATGCCGATTTAAAGGCTATACCCTGGATGAATTATGCCTTTGTAGAGCTTTTAGATGAGCGTTTGAATAAAGACCTTAGGATGTTCGAATACGGTGCCGGATTTTCCTCCTTATATTTTGCCGAACGAGTGAAAGAGGTCGTCTCTATTGAGTATAATAAAGCCTGGGAAGAAAAGCTTCGTGACTTGCTCAAGCATTGTACAAATCATAAGCTAATTGTTGAATCCGTTGGCGACGCCTACATCAATGCCGCTAAGAGTGAAAATAGCTTGTTTGACCTAATTTTAGTTGATGGTCGCGAAAGGGTCGCTTGCTTTGAAAGCGGAATAGCAGCCTTGACTAAACAAGGGGTGATTATTTTGGACGATTCCGATCGTGAGGAATATCAAAGTGCATTTGAAATCGCCAAGCGACAGGGCTTTAGGCATTTGCGGATATCAGGTTTAAAACCTTTCTCTTTCCTTAGGGAAGAAAGCACCATTTTTTACCGGGATTTAAATTGCTTTAATCTTTAAAATGAAGTTGACCCATTTAATTATGGCTCATGATAAGTTCATGCACTTGAGCGATTAGTTAAGGCTTTAGACGAACCAGATACTCAAATTTACTTGCAGGTAGATAAGAGATCTGAAATCGCCTAGAATGCCCTATTCCCGGAGCGGGATAAGTTAATCCCGCGCTTGGAAACGTAGTGAGGGGCTCATGCTCAATTGCGCGCAAGTATAGATTTGCTAGAGATTGCCGCTCCGGCAGATTATTATTTACTGATAAGCGGAAGCGATTACCCGCTTTGTTCTCGACAAACATTGGAAAGGACACTTGCAAAGGCCCCTCTTTTTATTAATAGCAAGCCAGTTCCTTTTCCTTCTAAACCCTTAAAGCGTTTTACCCGCTATCACTTTAAAAACCTCGCACGGCGCAATCCGCAAGGTAAAACCAGGTTGTTATTAATAGTGGAGAAACTTTTGAAACGGTCACCTTTTGCAAGAAGAGTGCCTTTGAAACTTTATGCTGGCTCTACTTGGTTTGCCCTTTCAGATTCAGTGCGATCAGACTTGTTGCAAATACATCAAAGCAAGCCAAATTATGAGTCTTTTTTCGAAAACTGCCTTTGTCCTGATGAAGCCTTTTTTCAAAGCCTTTTAGCTTGCAGCAAATACCTAGGACAGGAAAAGCCAAACCTCACCTTTCTGAAATGGACGGAGAATCAATCTTCTCCTAAAGTTCTACTGCAAGAGGATCTGCATTTTATGCTAAAGGAAAATTCTTTTAATGATCTCTATGGTTGCCACGAAATTGCTTTCGGGAGAAAGTTCAATGATCAATCAAATGAGCTTTGCGATTGGATTGACCTAAATTTAAGGTCATTATAGAATCCGATTCAGGCGCTTATTAATCTTAATCTTTAATTCGGTTAAGTCCTTGGCCATGGCTAGGGCCTGAGGATTGGTGGAAGTACCGTTTTTAAACTCCTTTTGAATTTCGGCAATAAGCTGCCCAGTTTTTTTTTCTTTAAACCGCAGAACCGTTTCCATTGTGAAGTCCCTTAAATGCGCCTCACGATTGGGCGGGTAAATCTTCTTGCGCTTCCAGTCGTGCAGTTCGGGCTCATCCGCAATTAAATCAACCACCATGTGCATGCGCTCTGGATTTTCGCCCCTCAGAAATTCCTCCGCTTTAGCGATTCGGTCTTCATCGTTAAAAACCTTTAAAAAATGTTGGAGTATCGACTGCAGTTGGGGATGCTCAAAGCCCAGTTTGTCTTCCTCTAATTCGGCAAGGATATACTCGCAAATACTTTCTTTGGGAAGGGTGGCTTCCTTTTCAGGTTCTAGCTCAAAATCGACTTCCTCTTCGCCAAAATAATATTCTTTGTCGCCGTGGTTCAATAATAGGCTACTGAGTGCTCTCTCTTGCACGTGGATGATGGAAGAGTCTGGGCCTTTCTCCACCTGCTCCACCACGCGCATGTTTTCTTGTTCTTGAAGGCCCTTTTCCGCTCTTTTTCGCTGTTGCGCCTCCTTTTCAATTTTAGTCGATCGCATTTGCCCCAATTCTGAAAACAAAATGCGTTCTGCCATGTCGAGAATGCGCGCAGTTTCTTGCACATAAGCGGTGCGCTCTAATTCATCGGGAATGAGGGCAATACTTTGCACCATCTCACGAGCGGCTTTGGCCTTAGCTAAGGGATCGTTTTGCGCTTCGTCTAGTAATAAGCCTGCCTTAAATCGAAGGAAGTTTTTCTTTTCTTCCTTTAAAAAATCCTCGAGCTCCTTGAGCGAGTTTTTTTGGGCAAAGGAATCGGGATCGTCCCCATCTGGGAAAAGCACCGTTTGCACGTTCATGCCTTGCTCGAGAATGAGATCTATACCTCTTAAACTGGCCTTAATCCCCGCGGGATCACCATCGTAAAGCAGGGTTATGTTGCGCGTATAGCGTTTAATGAGCAGGATTTGATCAACCGTAAGGGCTGTCCCAGAACTGGCAACCACGTTTTTTATTCCCGCCTGATGTAAACTGATTACGTCGGTATAACCTTCCACCAGAAAACATTCATCCGCTCGAGCGATAGCCTGCTTAGCGTGGTAAATGCCATAGAGAATTTTACTCTTGTGGTAAATTTCACTTTCGGGAGAGTTGAGGTACTTTGCCGCTTTGCTGTCTTTCTTTAAAATTCGACCGCCAAAGCCCAATACTCGACCGGTATGACTTAAAATCGGGAACATGACCCGACCTCTAAAGCGATCTAATTTCCGATTGCCATCAACCTTTGTTAAACCAACGCCCGAAAGAAATTCTAGCTTATAGCCTTTACCTAGGGCTTCATTGGTAAATACTTCATAGCCATCTTGACTATAGCCCAGTTGAAACTCCTTAATGGTTTCATCACTAAATCCCCTTTCACGGAAATAGCTCAAACCAATGCTCCTGCCAGTCTCATTTTCCCAAAGCTGATCCTGGAAATACTCATTCCCAAACTGATTAACTAAGAATAAACTTTCTCGGGTATCCCGCTTGGCCTTTTCCTCATCACTCTGACCAGTTTCTACAATTTCAATATTGTATTTCTTGGCTAAAAAACGCAAAGCTTCAGGGTAGGTGAATTGCTCATGCTCCATGAGGAAGGTTACCACCGAGCCCCCTTTATTACTGCTAAAGTCCTTGAAAATTTGCTTCGCTGGAGACACCATGAAAGACGGGGTCTTCTCATTTGAAAAGGGACTTAAACCCTTGTAATTACTCCCCGCTTTTTTTAGGGTTACGAAATCACCAACCACCTCCTCAATCCGGGCGGTATCAATAATTTTTTGGATGGTTTCCTGCGTAATCATTAGACGGGTAAAAATAGGGCATATATTTCGATCGAAGATCGCTCGCTTTGCTTGCTTTTAGACCTGAGACCGTTCGCTTTGCTCACTTTGAGATATGAGACCGCTCGCTTTGCTCGCTGAGAGACTAATATTGCGTTAGAGTACCAGCTTTTGGAATTAACGAAATCAAGTCTAAGGTCTCAAATCTCACGTCTTTTAAAGAACCTAGATCGCTTCCTTCAGTCGCTGTTAGAACTTAGATCGCTCGCTTTGCTCGCTGAGAGACTAATATTGCGTTAGAGTACCAGCTTTTGGAATTAACGAAATCAAGTCTAACGTCTTTCAAAGACCTGAGACCGTTCGCGTTGCTCACTTTGAGATATGAGACCGCTCGCCTTGCTCGCTGAGAGACTAATATTGTGGTGAAGTACCAGCTTTTGGAAGTAACGAAATCCAGTCTCATGTCTAACGTCTCAAATCTCACGTCTTTCAAAGAACCTAGATCGCTTCCTTCGGTCGCTGTTAGAACTTAGATCGCTCGCTTTGCTCGCTGAGAGACTTGATTTAGGATAGAACTACGATCTTAGGAATTAACAAAAATCCAGTCTAATGTCTCACGTCTCGCGTCTCAAATCTCCCAAAGAACATTAAGTCCACCGCTAACAAGACTAAGCTCTAAGCTCTAGGTTCTGAGCTCTGATTTCTACTAAACCTACTTCGTTTTATCCTCTACCAAATGCAGGTCCAATTGTGGGAAAGGAATGCCGATGCCATTTTGGTCGAAGGCTTTTTTAACTTTTTCCGCGAGGATAGTGCTTCCGGCTGGGGCTTCTTCATTAGGCACCCAAACTCTTAGGGTGATGTTAACCGAAGAGTCAGCTAATTCGGAAACAAAGATTTGAGGAGCGGGATCCTGTAGAATTTTGCTTTCTGCTCCAGCAAGCTCCATGAGTATTTCCTTGGCCTTATCGATATTGGCGCCATAGCCGATGCCAAAAACCCAATCTTGGCGTTTACTTGGTTTATCGGAGAAATTGCTTATCGATCCCGATGATAGTCCGGCATTTGGAATGATATGCACCACATGTTCGAAGGTTTCAATTTTGGTCACAAAAATTTGAATCTCCCGCACAAAGCCCAGCTTTCCGTCGAATTCTATGAGGTCACCCACCTTAAAGGGCTTTAAAATTAATATAAGTACGCCCCCTGCGAAATTAGAGAGCGAACCTTGCAAGGCCAATCCAATCGCTAAGCCTGCTGCACCTAGGATGGCAACGAAAGATGTCATCTCAATCCCAACCATACTGGCAATGGAAATAACCAAGAGAACTTTCAAAATGGCATCAATCATACTTAAGGCAAATGGACGTAAGGATGGATCCAGTTTGCGCTTTTCCATATTTTTTCGAAGGCCGCGATTTACTCGTTTAATAAGAGCAATACCAATAATTAATACAATTATGGCCAATACGATTTGTCCACCATACTGTATGGCTAAGGCGATGCCTTGATCTAAATAGGAGTTGATTTTTTCCATGATATTGTTTGCTTGTTGTTGAGCCAAGAAAATTAGGAATTTGAAGCTTAGATGCTAGTTATTTAAAAAAAATAAATCCCTTTTTCAGGCCACGCACGATTTTCGCCGCGGCGCGCCAAGCATAAAAAAAGCCTCAAGTATAAACTCGAGGCTTTGGTGATTCTATGCTATAGATTGATCTAAATTAACTGAGCGCTTTAATAGAGCCCTCTGGTTTAGAGCAGTTTATTTGGTGGTATCCTCTACGAGGTGTAAATCCATTTGTGGATAAGGGATGCCGATTTCGGCTTTGTCGAATTCCTTTTTAACGATTTCATTTAGTCCGCCCATTACGTCCCAATAATCGCCATTTTTAGTCCATCCGCGTAAGCGAATATTCACACTGCTATCCGCAAGTGCTTCAACAAAAATGGTGATGCCTTGCTCGTCCAAAAAGCGTTTTTCAGCCGCTGCAATCTCGTGCAATAGACTTTTAGCTTTATCAATATCATCACCATATCCAATGCCAAAGGTCATGTCTAAACGACGGTTTTCATTAAAACTGAAATTGGTGATTGAGTTATTGGATAGGCTTCCGTTTGGAACCATTATTTCTTGACCAGTTGGGGTGGTGAGGTAGGTATAGAAAATTTGAATTTCACGTACCGTACCGGATACTCCGGCCCCATCAATAAAATCTCCAACCTTGAAAGGCTTAAGAATTAATATTAAAACACCACCGGCAAAATTACTTAATGAACCTTGTAAGGCCAGGCCTACTGCCAAACCAGCCGCACCTAAGATGGCTACGAATGAGGTCATTTCAATACCCACCATGCTGGCGATTGAAATCACCAACATCGCTTTCATTAGGGCGTTTATCAAGGAGCTTAAGAAAGGAACTAAGCTTTCATCAACATCACGCTTAGTAAGCATTTTACGAAACACCTTAGTAAGGCGCTTAATGATGCTTAGGCCGATAATTAGGACAATTATAGCGAGCACTACTTTGCCGCCATAGCTTAAAATGAGGTCCCAACTTTGGGCCAAAAAGTCTTCCATCTTTTCCATCTTTGTTTGGTCTTTAGGGTTTAAATCCCGCTTTAGAATGCGGGCAGCGAAATTAGTGTTTTCCCCTAAGAGCAGAAAGGGTACTTTATACAAAAAGTGTAATTTGCTATACTGTATTTATTTGTCGATCAGGTGAAAACGATCGACCACATGCTAAAGACTGCTACTTATTTCTTTGGATAACGTATTCCGCTAATTCTACCAAGGAGCTTTTGGCTTCGGATTCTGGATAAGTCTCTAAAATCCGCAGGGCCTTTTGATAATATTCTTCCATCTTGCCGCTGGCGTATTCAATGCCGCCAGATTCACGCACCATCTTCATCACCTGCTCCACCTTATCTCGATCATGATTGTAGCGTTTCACTACCCGAATCATAAATTTTCGGTCGCTGCGATTAGCATTGCGTAAAGCATAAATCAAGGGCAAGGTCATTTTTTGCTCTTGAATATCTATACCAGTAGGCTTACCCGTTTTAGCGCTTTGCTGAAAATCGAAAAGATCATCTTTAATCTGAAAGGCAATGCCTAGATATTCGCCAAACTGGCGCATCTGCTCAATTTTTTCGGCTTCCGGTTTTACGGATGCGGCGCCCACGGCACAGCAGGAAGCAATAAGCGAGGCCGTTTTTTTGGTGATAATATCGAAATAGATTTCCTCATCGATATCCAAACGCCGTGCTTTTTCAATTTGCAAAAGTTCCCCTTCACTCATCTCTTGCACCGCGGTGCTAATGAGTTCCAAGAGTTTATGCTCCTTATTTTGAACAGACAACAATAAGACTCGTGAAAGCAAGTAATCGCCTACCAAAACGGCAATCTTATTTTTCCATAGAGCATTGAGGGAGAAAAAGCCTCGACGCATATTTGAATCATCCACCACATCATCATGCACCAAGGTGGCAGTATGCATCAGCTCAACTAAGGCCGCCCCGCGGTAGGAGGAGTCATCAATGGTTCCGTGAAGCTTAGCGCTAAGGAAAACCAGCATCGGCCTTAATTGCTTGCCCTTTCGTTTAACGATGTAATACGTAATCCGATCGAGAAGGGCCACTTTGGAAGCCATATAGTCGCGAAACTTAGGCTCGAAAGCTTTCATCTCTACGGCTATGGGCGCTTGTATCTGTTTAAGGCTCGACATTCGGGTTTCAAAGGTACATTTTGAAAGGCAATCGCTATTAGGGATTTAAGAATTCATATCCTTTAATAGTTCATTTTTATTAGCCAATTGACCGCAAGCGGCATCTATGTCCTTTCCCCTGCTGCGGCGAATGGTTGCCACAGTGCCAATCTTTTGCAATGCCAATTGATAGGCCTCCACCGCCGCAAAGTCGGCTTGTTGGAAAATACCGTCATCAATGGGATTGTATTCGATAAGATTTACCTTGGTTGGCACCTGCTTGCAAAACTTTAGCAAGGCCTTTATATCTTCCTCACTATCATTAATATCGCGCCAAACCACATATTCCAAGGTTACCTTACTCTTGGTTTTTTCATACCAATACTGACAAGCGTCAATTAAGTCGGCCACCGGATTCTTCAGATTGATGGACATTATTTTATTGCGGACCTCATCGCGGGCAGAGTGTAAGCTAAGGGCCAGCTTAAACTTTGGGTCTTCATCGGCCAATTTCCGAATCATCTTGGAGAGACCCACAGTAGAAACGGTAATGCGTCGTGGTGACATGCCCAAACCTTCAGGAGAGGTGATTTTTTCAATGGCGGCAATCACATTGTTGTAATTCATCAATGGCTCGCCCATGCCCATAAATACAATATTGGTTAAGGGTCGCCCGAAAAAAGATTCGGCTTCATTTTGAATGGCTACCACTTGATCATAAATCTCATCAGGATTTAAATTCCGCATCCGTTTTAAACGAGCAGTAGCACAGAAATTACAGTCTAAGCTGCAACCAACTTGAGAGCTTATGCAGGCGGTTATGCGATTGTCCGTTGGAATAAGCACCGACTCTACCACCAAGCCATCATAAAGTTGAACCGCGTTTTTAATGGTGCCGTCCTCACTTCTTTGCATTTCATCAACGCGGATGTGATTGATAACAAAATCTTCCTTTAGCTTCTCGCGAAGGCTTAAAGAGAGATTGGTCATTTGATTGAAATCAATTGCGCCTTTTTGCCAGAGCCATTCATAAACTTGAATAGCACGGAACTTAGGTTCTCCAATCGATTGAAAGTATTCTTGAATTTGGTCGCGACTTAATGCGCGGATATCACGGGCTGTACTCACCGGGCAAAGGTAGGACATCAAAGGAAGCCATTCAACCGGAATTCAAATCCTTAGCAATGACTTTAATTGGCAATGCTATCAAGGCTCGAATGAGCACTGTCCATCACCATGTCTTCCATACCCAAACTGTCTATGGCAGTATCTTCGCTTTGAAGACTATCACTGGAGACTTCGCTTACCGGCACAAAGTCATTTAAATTGGGTAATTCGAATTTTTTAGTGTAAACCCGATAGGCCACAAAGAGTGCAAAGGCCAGAAAGATCAAGAGGATAAGGTTTGCGCTCCAGCGCAGATTTCGCTTCCAAACTACCGGTTCGGTTCGCGCTCTATGTCGTCTAACCCAAGCGTAGGTAATTAAACAAGCTAGGGAAATACTTATGATGCCCATCCAATAAGCGGTGAGATCGATGGCGAAAAGGTGAGTAGAGACCAAGTCACTAATTACAAATACAATCGCATAAACTAGGAATAAGGCTAAGATGCTTAGAACAACACTTAAAAGTAAGTGCAACCAGTCCGGAATGCGTTGGGGGCTTTTTTCGCTCATCGTTCGCAAATATCGAAAGCTTAATCTGTATTACAAGGGAGAAAGTGAATGTTTAATGTTCTCAGCGTCTGCTTCTTCGCAATTAAGGCAGTAATTCTTTGCTAGACCTTGGAGGAGGAGCATTATTAAGCTATAGCTGATGCCGGCAATTAAACAAGACGAAAAATAATACTTAACTTTCCTGCTCAGCAACCAAAAAATATCCAAATCATGAAGAAAATTGTAGCGATAATCCTCCTTATTCTGGGAGCCTATATGATTTACTTAAGTATGCCTGAAGGCGGAAATATCATGCGACCGCCAATGGTAAGTGGCATTGCCTTTATTTTAATTGGTATCGTGTGGGTGAGCCCTAGAACCAAAGAGATTGAATCTTTAATTACTCATTACGATCTGTATAGGATGTCATAGCCGCCCCTAAGGGCGGATAAGCATTTTGTATACCGCTTTTATGGTTCCACTCCAATAATTATCAATGGTACAGACGGATTCCCTCTACCTTGTCTTAATATATGTGATAAAGTTCTTTCGTAATATCCTGGACCTGATGACATTTGACTTTGTAAAGCTTTGGTAGGAATAATTTCTATTCCCAAATCGATATTATCTCCAATAAAAAATCCAAGATGTTTAACAAATAAATCAAATTCGATAAACGGATATTTTCCAAATTGAACCTCAACAGAAACTCGATTTTTCACAAAATCCGTTTGGTGATAAGACTGAATTGGAGTAGCCCCCGATTCTTCTATATACTTCTTTTGCTTTTCGCTTGGTAAATTGACTATATGCCTTGTTAACTTATGGTCGTCTGTTACATAATAGGTGTATCTTTCCTCACTCCAACCACGAGATTCAAATTCCTTTTTCATTTCAGAATTCATGTCAATAGGTGAGTACAAGACTTTACCTTTCATAGTCTTTTCTTTACTCGTTTTTGTTTTACATTTTTCAGAATCCACACTTTCGATTGAACTCTTGATTTCTTTCCAAAGTTTAGGGTGATGATGTAATAGCCACTCTAGCCCATTTAGATGAGAATAGGTAAATTGAATTTTCATGGTCTAATGTTATTATTAAAGTTGTATCCTAGTATTATTCCTGATAGGATTAACTCTTTGTGATCGAATAATTTTGAGTTCAAATTCTCTCCAACAATTGATGAAAACTCAGAATCATTAATTTTTAGTCCATTAAGTCTCTTTTTAATTTTAAGACCAAGTTTGGAAAGATTGTCTATTGCTTCATATGGGTGGGTAAGTTCTTTTGATTTATGAGTCCATCTTTTTTGTAATTCTGAAGAACTCAGTTCCTTTGAGTAGGAAATGATATTATCTATAAAGGGAGTAATATCTATATTCTGACTTTTTATAAGTTGTATAGTTTTATCATATCTTTTATTATTGAATTTGACTTCCATTATCTTAGTAGATGAGCCATAGAAGAATTTTATACTCCAAAGACAGTTCTCTTTGTTGAATTTATTTGACAACTCGAATCGTACTCCGCTTCCAAATCTATATTCTGGAATTGCCAGTCTGAATGATCTGCTTTCTTTGTACTTGAATTTTACTTTATCGGGAGGTGTATGCGGTGTCTTAAAGGATGGTGATTCATGATGATATTTGTTTGTTTCATGAATCAATGTTAGTTTTCCTGAAGGAACTTCTAACATACTTTGAAATATGTAATAAGTTAAAATTGGAGGAATTGCATTTCCAATCATCTTTAACTTTGAATTGTAAGATTTTCCATAAAATTGATACGTAACTGGAAACCCCATTAATGTTCCTCTTTCTCTAACCGTAAGTCTTCTAAATCCAATTCCATTTTGTATAACTAAACTTTCTCTTGAAACTCTGGTACAAGTAGAAGTAATTGTACGGGAGGGTTTGTCAAGTCTTTCAGGAAAGGACATGCCATTATATATAGGATGATAAGTTTTTGATTCCTTGTTTATTCTTAGTTCTTCAAAATTTAAAACTTCTTCAGTAATGTGATCAGTTAATTCGGATTTAGGAATGGAATATCCATAAATTGGATCGATCACATCTTTGTTGCTTAAAGCTTCAAGAACATCTCCTAAGGTTTTTGCTTCGGTTTTACTTTTATAAGCTTCAAATAATTCAAAAGGGAAATTCCCTGCAATCATTCTCTTTCGTTTTTGAGGGGCTCCATATTCACTGGAATCCACAACTTCTATATAATTGAATAGTTTTTTGAAGCGCTTAAATTTTGCATCTTCGTTTAAGACTTTTTGAAGAATGTTCTTAACGCGAGGTACGTTTTCCATTGCCCAATACTTAGGCTTGAGGTATTCTACTACAGAAAGAAATTGATACATATCTATCAATCCATCTTGTATATCTCCACCACCACCTTTATTAGCGTAGGAGAATTGTGTACAAGGTGGACTACCAACAACAAAATCTATTGATCCGACCTCCGGCAGGGATGTATAGAAATCAAGTTTCCTAATATCTATTTCTCTGGTATTAGTCCCAAAATTTAGGTTGTGCGTTAGGTTAGAATCTTTATTCCATTCAAAAGATTTTATGTGTTCAATTCCATTGAGCTTCATGCCTAAAGTCCAACCTCCAATACCACTATATAAATCTATACAATTCACAAATTATCTTAATTCTCTAATTTTAATCCGTTATATATTTCTTCAAACATTTCTCCCGGAGCCACATCCAAGGCAAGAGCTATTAAATAAAGTTCTCTAGCTCTTAATTGGGTAGAAACGTTTAATGTTAGCTCGCTGATTCTGGATTTACTAATTCCCGTCTTCTTAGATATCTCGGCCTTACTAGCGGATTTTCTTGATAAATAATTTCCGAGTTCTGTCATACTGGTTTTTCGATTATCAGTATTCAAATTTAGCTTATTAATACAATAGTTTAGAATTTCTGTACTAATTTTTGGAATCTATACAGAAAGTAATTACTTTAGTCTCAATAATCGAACTATAGTTTAGATAATCTAAAATCTATTGAATATGAGTATAAGATATACCAAAGCTGATTTAGAACAAATCGTTACCGTCCAACTAGAAAACCTCAATGCTATGCATGATCTATTGAGTATCATGAAGCATCAAAATGAATTACTGAATAGCGCCAACAAGAAATTGAAAGATGAAATCACAGATTTTAAGCAAAAGTTATATCCAACTAGAAAACGAAATTCTTAGTTCGACTGGTTTTTCCGTAATGGAGTATAACGCGGTTGTATGCATACGATCGCGTTTTTTTTTAGGCTCGGCTCTTCTTTCACCCGACTATGGGCCTAAAATGGGAGGTCGAGACAAAAGGCCTTAAAACCTTCTTTTTGCTGGAGATAGAGTCGTCCTCCATGCGCTAGAGCGATTTTTCTGGCGAGGCTCAAGCCAATTCCAGAACCGCGTTTTTTGGTGCTGAAAAAAGGAATGAAGATTTGGTCGAGAAGCGCTGCATCTATTTGCGGACCATTGTCAATAATTTTTAAGTAATGATAGCCATCGCCCTGATCGAGCTCTAGGATAATTTCATCTTCGTTTTTTTCGCCCTTGGCATTTTCATCCACTCTATCTTCTGCTATATTCTCCAAAGCATTTCGTAGCAGATTAAGAATCACTTGGCTAAGTAAATCTCGATCGGCATAGAGCGGTCGCTGCCAGTTGATAAGGCGCAAATTAAAGTTAATGGCCTTAGTTTTTAGTTCTGCCTGCTGCAATTGGTGCAACTCCTTCAAAAAGGTTTTCCAGTTTAGTTCCACTTTTCGAATTTTGGGTAATCTGGCAAATTGAGCATAGCGCTCCACGAAACCCATTAAACCGGTGCTTCTGCGTTTTATAATGGCTGCAGTGCGTTGTAAATCCTCAAATTGCTCTTTGCTTAATTGGAATTTCTCCTGCGCTGCCTGTGGGAGCCCTAGCTGATCCTCCATGGTATCCGCCAAGGAGTTAATCGGACTTACGGAGTTCATGATTTCATGGGTGAGTACATGTAAAATTTTATCCAAGGCATCTCCTTCCTGCCGTTCATGTTCACCTTGGATATTGCGCATAATAATAAGGGTGCGTTCTTCTTTCGCTTCGCGCAGATGTCGTTTTTGGATCATCCAAATTTGCTGTTCCCCATCCTGATTTAGTAGAAGTTTCTGTTCCTCTTCTTTGCTATCGATGACCTTTCTTAAAAATGGAAAAACCTGAGGCCAGTCTTCCGCGCTTAAGCTATGCCTGGCTCCTGGAAGTGTGGTTTGGTCCCCACTTAAATTCACTAATCGACCGTCACTTTCCATTACCAGAATGCTAAAGGGAAGCTTAACTATAAGCTGACGTAAAAATTGGTTTTGCTCCTCACGGTTCTGTTTAAAGCTTCGCAGCTGGGTCGACCATAAATTAAGCAACTGATAAAATTTTTTCTGACTGGGATTGGCGTTTTTTTCGGAGAACTGGAAATTGTAATCCTGAGCCAAACTGTTGCTTAGACTTCGATCTAAATCATGGTCGAGTTTCTGCAGTTGGCCTAGCAGCAAATAGGCATTAAAGGCCCAAACTAAAAAGAGGAGCAGGGAGAAGATCCACCAATGCTGTACCATTAATACCCAGGCCAGTAAAAGACTTAGGGCCAATAAACTAAAAAGCAAAAACCAATTTTTAAAACTTTGCATGGCCCTATTGATCTTTGTTAATTTTTCGGTAAAGGGTATTGCGGTTAATCCCTAAGTGCGCTGCGGTTTTCGACATATTCCCTTGGTAGTAATCCAATACCCTTTGGATATGGCGCGACTCAATTTCCGCTAAGCTTAATTCAAGGGAAAGTTGATCTTCATCGCTTTTTTGACGAGTTAATCCCGAGCATATAGTACCATCAAAACTCCCATTTTCCGAGAGGATAACTGCCCGCTCTATGCTATGAGCGAGTTCTCTTATATTTCCGGGCCAAGGGTATTTGTGAATTTCCTGATACTGTTTTTCGCTTAAAACAAGCTTCCTTTGATAGCGCCGATTAAAGTTCCCTAGAAAGTACGCGCTTAAATAGTGCAAGTCCTTCCTACGCTCGCGCAGAGCCAAACAGTGCAGCTCAATGGTATTAATGCGATAAAGCAAATCCTGTCTGAAACTCCCAGCTTCTACCTGCGCCTGTAAGTTGGCATTGCTGGCAGAAATAATCCGAAGGTCAGCATGTTGGACCTCGGCGCTTCCTGGTATTTGATAGCTTTGGTCTTGTATTAGTCTTAGCAGCTTTTGCTGATGAATAAGGCTGCAATTTCCTATTTCATCCAAAAAGAGGGTTCCTCCTTCAGCACTTTGCACCAAGCCTGGTCGATCCTCCTTGGCGTCGGTAAAGGCTCCTCGCTTATGGCCAAAAAGTTCACTTTCAAAAAGGTTTTCTGGTATCGCTCCCAAATCTACCTGCACAAAAGGCGCGTGTTTACGCGGGCTATGCAGATGAATGAATTGGGCCAGTAAACTTTTACCGCTTCCGTTTTCGCCCCCTATTAAAATACTGGCATCCGTGCCCGCCACTTTTTCCGCTTGGCGCAGCAGGGCCTTACTCGCCTCATCGCAACTACTATTTAGTAGCAATTGTGCCAATTGCTCGCCATCCTTATCCTGCTTCCCTTGAAAACTCTTTAACTTTCGTTTGGTGTCCTTCAGTTCATAAGCCCTCAGCAGGGAAGCCAATAGCTTCTTATTCTCCCAAGGCTTAATTATAAAATCCGAAGCTCCATTTTTTAATGCGGCAATGGCCAAGTCGATATCCGCATAAGCGGTAATTAGCACCACCATAATATGTGGTCGCATTTCCTTAATATGGGAAAGCCAATACAAACCCTCCTTGCCATCATTTCTCCCTTGTTGAAAATTCATATCAAGGAGAACCAAATCAGGTTCGTCGCTGGTAATACTTTGGTTAATGGCCTCTACTTCAGCCAGACTGCGCACCTTCTTAAAATGATTTTTTAGGTAGAGGGTCAGCGCATCTCTTAAATCGTCATCATCGTCAATTATTAAAATATGAGCCGGGCTTTTCATTAGTCAAAAGTCGGGAACTGTCTCTAAATCGAACAGGCGACTGTTCCATAATCGAACAGTTGATCTTTGTTTAGTTCGTATTCATGAGCTTATACAGCTGAAAATCAACATCTTTAAAATTGTGGCATATCGATTGGCCTAAGGCGGGAATAATAGTAAAGCTTGGATCGAGAAATTAGCAAGGCAGAAAGACCTAATCTTTGGCAAAAGTATCGCTGGTATTTCCTTATTGGAATGGCGGGCCTTTTGGGCTTGATATATCTTTTAAGTGGCGAGCGCACTTATTCTGTCTCCAAAGAAAGATTGCGAATTACGGAAGTGGAGCAGGCCGTTTTTGAAGATGTAATTTCCCTGCAGGCCCAGGTGAGTCCTGAAGTATCATTTTCCTTAGATGCGGTTGAGGGCGGTACGGTGCAGCAACTTTTTGTGGAAGCGGGCCAGGAACTCATTAAAGGTCAGCCGCTGTTAAAACTGGCGAATACCACCTTAATGCTCGATTTCATGAATCGGGAAACCCAAATTGTGGAGCAGATCAATAATCTGCGAAATACCCGCATGACCTTAGCCCTAAATGAACGGCAACTGCAAGAACAAATTTTAGACCTGCGATTTGAGCAAGAGCGTGCTTCGCGACAGTTTAGTATTGACACCTCCCTTTTTAAAGATAGCGTAATTGCCATTCAGGAATTTCAAGATTCTAAGGCGCGTTTTAAGTATTTGCAAAAAAAGCGGCAATTGCTCGAAGCTAATTATGAGCAAAATAAATATTACCGATCTCAACAATTGGCAGCCTTGGATCGCAGCATTGAAATGATGGAACGCAATTTAAATGCTATTCGAAAAAATTTGGAGAACCTAGAAGTTAAGGCGCCTATTTCGGGACAATTAACCACCCTAAGGCCAGAGGTTGGTCAAAGTATTAGCAGAGGGGAAAACATTGGGAGAATTGAGGATTTGAACTCCTTTATTTTAACCGCCAATGTTGATGAGCATTATTTGTCCCGCGTAAAGCAAGGGCAAATGGCTTTTTATGAGGCGGGAGCTCATCGGTGGAAGCTGCGACTGTCAAAAGTTTATCCGCAGGTGAGCAATAATCAGTTTTCGGTAGAATTCGAGTATCAAGATACCGTTCCGGCTAATTTAAGAAGTGGTCAGGGTTTAAACTTGCGCTTGGCCCTTAGTGAAAGTGAGGATGCTATTCTTGTTCAGCGAGGCGCTTTTTACAGTAGCTCTGGCGGTAATTGGGTCTTTGTGCTTAGCGCAGATGGAAATAGAGCTTTTAGAAGGACGGTCGATTTAGGCCGGCAAAACCCAGATTATATCGAGGTTCTATCAGGCCTTGAGCCGGGAGAACGAATAATAAGCTCGAGCTACGAAAGCTTTAAAGAATTTTTCGAATTGGAACTAAAAATGGACAGCAATGAGTGAATTGATTTTAAAAACCGTCGGTTTGGAAATGCGCTATCGCACCGAAACCATGGAAACCCTCGCTTTAAATAAGGTGGACTTAGAAGTTAAAAAGGGCGAATTCATTTCCATTATGGGGCCATCAGGATGCGGAAAATCTACCCTTTTAAACATATTAGGGATGTTGGATAAACCCAGTGCCGGCGCCTATTTTTTTGAAGGCGAGGATATTGCCCATTTAAAGGAAAAGTTGAGAGCTGAAATTCGCAAGGCTCGCGTGGGTTTTGTGTTTCAAAGCTTTAACCTGATTGATGAACTCAGTGTCTTCGAAAATGTAGAACTCCCTCTTTTATACCAAGGAATAGCGGCATCAAAACGAAAGGAACTGGTGCAGAAAATTTTAGAACGCATGGGTATTGATCATCGCGCTACGCATTATCCGCAGCAATTGAGCGGTGGCCAGCAGCAAAGGGTGGCAGTAGCCAGAGCGACGGTGAGCGAGCCGGCGGTAATTTTTGCCGATGAGCCTACGGGAAACCTCGACTCCGTTCATGGGGATGAGGTGATGAACCTCTTAAGTGAGCTTAATCGGACAGGAACCACAATTGTAATGGTAACCCACTCCATGCATGATGCTGCCTATTCTCAGCGCTCCATCCGATTGTTCGACGGAAAGGTGATCGGCGAAGTAGAGAACCGCATAGAAGAAGCCCAATCATGATGATCTTTAATTATTTAAAAGTAAGCTTCCGACATCTGTTGGCCTCAAAGGCGAATTCTTTGATTAGCATTTTGGGCTTATCGGTAGGTATGGCCAGTGCGGTCTTAATCGCATTTTATATCCAAGATGAGCTTAAGTACGATCAGTTTCACAGCAAGAAGCAAAACATAGCTCGCATTGTAGAACGCATTGATCACAGTGGGGAAATAAAGGCAGCTTTAACCAGCCTGCCAGTTGGGCCACAATTTGTAGCGGACTACCCAGGGGTAAGCAATTACGTGCGCTTTATGTCTATGGGCGGCATGCTTACCATTAAGGTCGAAGATCAGATTTATCGCGAAGATCGATTTCTAAGAACCGACAGCACCTTATTTGAAGTTTTTGATTTTAAACTACTCCAAGGTGATCCTGCCAAGGCCCTGGCCGGTCCAAATCTTGTGGTTTTAAGTGAGGCTTTAGCCCAAAAGTTTTTTGGTGAGGTGGCGGCTGCCATGGGAAAACAACTTTTTATTGGCACCAGTCAGTTTACCGTAAGTGGCATAGTAGAAAATGGAGACAAACCCAGTGACATCGATTATCAGGCTTTTACCTCACTAAGCACCATCCCCTCGGCTAGTCAGCAGGCCTTAAATGGCGATTGGTTTCGCTTGGTTTGCCAAACCTATCTTCTATTCGATAAGCCAGTAGAACAATTGGATTTTGAGGAGGAACTGGCCGATTTTACCGAACGCATCATCAAACCCTTTGTAGCCACTTTTGGTTCAGAGAGCACGGCCGATTTTAAGCTTCAGCCTTTGGAAGGCTTGCATTTCGACAATAGTCGTGAATACGACAGCCCCAAAGGCAATTTGACCTATCTCTATATTTTCGCCATTCTAGGCTTGTTTATCTTAATCATTGCCACCATTAATTATATCAATTTGGCTTTAAGTCAGAGTGTTAAAAGAGCCAAGGAAGTGGGAGTGCGCAAAGCTTTGGGGGCTACGCGCGAGCAACTGCAGTTTCAGTTTTTAGGGGAGAATTTTTTGGTGGTTTTTCTGGCCCTGCTCATTGGTGCCGGATTGGTGGAAGTACTACTCGGCAGTTTTAATGAACTAAGTGGCAAGTCTATTCTATTTACCGATTTATTTAGCCTTGAAATGCTATTAACCCTAACGGGGATATTAGTGCTAACCACCTTGCTTTCTGGTCTTTACCCAGCCTTGGTTTTAAGTCGATTTCAAAGTTCTAGAGTGCTAAGGGGAATTTTTCCTAGAATGAATCGCTTTGGCGGCTTGCGCCGGATATTAATGGTGGTTCAATTGGCCTTTTCAATTTTAATGATCATTGGCACCTTGGCCATACGTAGTCAAATGCATTATCTGCAAGAGAAGGATTTGGGTTTTGATCAAGATCAAGTGGTGGTGGTTAATATTCCACAAGATACAGCCGTTTACAATCACCTTAATTCCTTTAAAGATCGCCTGTTGAGCCACAGTGAAATAATTGGCGTTACGGGATCGGGAGCTATTCCTGGCCGAAATGTGGGCGAACTAATGTTTCGTATTGAGCAAAATGCAGAGATGATTGACCGAAGCATTAAGTTTCTTGCAGCTGATGAAGACTTCTTCGATATTTTAGGATTGGAGCTTTTGGAGGGCCGTTTGTTTTCCAGTGATATTCAATCGGATGTGCAGCAGGCTTTTATAATTAATGAAACGGCCGCTAAAAGCTTTGGTTGGGAAGATGAGCCTTTGGGAAAAAGATTGCAATGGGGCTTGCAAGGCAATGGGCAAGCGCAAAACGATGGTAAGGTAGTAGGCTTGGTAAAGGATTTTCATTTTTCCTCCCTTCACAATCCCATGGAGCCCTTGGTGATTCTCTACAATCCCAACTTTTCTTTGCTTTTCAGCTTAAAACTTGCGGGAGGGGAGGTGTCGGAAGCCCTTTCCTTATTGGAATCGGAATGGAAGAATTTTGCCGGCAATCACCCTTTGGAGTTTACCTTCCTCGATGAACGTATCCAAAGTCAATATCAAAGTGAGCGCACTTTATTGCAGATTTTCGGCTACTTCGCTTTAATAAGCATCCTTATTGCAAGCTTGGGTTTATTTGCCTTAAGTTCTTATACCGTAGAGCAGCGTTTAAAGGAGTTTAGCGTGCGTAAAATTCTGGGCGCCAGTATGAAGGATTTGGCGCTTTTAATTGGAAGAGACTTTGCTCTTTTAATTGCGCTCGCGGGATTAATAGCAATGCCTATTTCCGCTTGGTCCATAAGCAAGTGGCTGGAGGAGTTTTCCTATCAAATAGCCATGCCGTGGCTCAGCTTTATTCTTGCCTTGCTGGGGATAGCGACGGTTAGCATTTTAGCCATGCTCTTTCATGTATATCGATTAGCGCATGAAAATCCCGCTCGGATTTTAAGGGATGAGTGATTTTAGGAGAGGAAAGAACTTAGAACCCAGAGCCTAGAGCTTAGTGTTGCTGTTGCCGTGATGTTCTTGCTAAGACGTGAGGATAGAAACCGGATATTATTTTTAATCCAAGAACGTAGTTCTGCCCCAAATCAAGTCTTTCAGCGAGCAAAGCGAGCGCTCTATATTCTAACAGCGACCGAAGGAAGCGATCTAAGTTCTTTGAAAGATGTGAGACTGGATTTCGTTAAGTCCAAAAACCGGTACTCCAACACGGATTGAGTCTCTCAGCGAGCAAAGCGAGCGCTCTATGTTCTAACAGCGACCGAAGGAAGCGATCTAGGTTCTTTAAAAGACGTGAGACTGGATTTCGTTAATTCCTAAAGCTGGCACTCCAACACGGTTTAAGTCTCTCAACGAGCAAAGCGAGCGGTCTCATGTCTCAAAGTGAGTGCAGCGAACGGTCTCAGGTCTCAAAGCGAAGCGAAGCGAGCGATCTCAACTAAACATTTCAATTGTATAATCCAATAAGTCCATGCCACCTGGCGATCCGTGACCGGGGATGACAAGCTCGATGTCGGGGAATTTCTGTTTTATTCGCTCCACGCTTATTGGCCATTCTTTGGTATTTGCGTCTTTTAAGTTTCCCTTTCCCGACCCTTTACTTTTCAATAAACAACCGCCAAAAAGCACATGGTCGGTGGGGAAGTAGCAAACGATATTATCGGGGCTATGTCCGGCGCCAAGAAATTGACAATGGACCAAGCTACTGCCCAACTGGAATTTTAGGCTATCGCGAAAGCTTATTTGTGGATCGGGCAAACTATCGGCTTTGGCCAGAGCGAGGGTTTTTTCATGGGCATAAGATGGAATCTGCCTTGCATGAAAGGGATTTAGGCCTCCGAGGCAATCTACATGAAAGTGGCTTGCAATCACTGCAATAATTTCCTGTTGCTCCTCTTCAAGCCAGTTAATTAAGGCAAGGGCGGCGGCCTCGTTTGTTGGAGCGTCTATCACTAGCGCTTCACCTGCCTCTAAAATGAGCATGCCATTGCAGGCTATTTTCCCAAATCCGGGGCTCCTTAAATAGGAGATGTGGCGGTAGCAATGCTCGCTTAATTTCTCCACCTTAAGGAATTCGTTTTCAAAAACAAGAGCGGGCTTGGTGCGATCAGTTTTATCCTCTTTTATTGGATTGAGGGGCTCGGTGCTTTTGAGCTCGAGCAGACTTAAAAGCAAGATTAAGAGTAAAATTAGGGGCCTCATGCGAATTGGCTTTAAACTCGTTTTAATCCTCAATTTTCACCAAAGGCTTAAAGCCACCATAAAGCATCCGGCTGGCGTCAAATATCAGCCTATTCTTCTGACTTAAGGGTTCCACTAGCTCTGCCATTCTTGGGTCTAAAGGAACTTGCTTATTGGCCTGGTCGCGAACTTCCTTGGATGGAAATAGCACCCAACCAAAAATCGGCAGCTCATCTTCTTTTAATGTCAAGGCATCGGTGAATGAACGAGTGCCAGCAAGTTTTAAGTCATCGCCAACAAACTCATAGTAAGCAATAGCGCCGTATTCCTTCCAAATGGCCCCTACCTGAGTGGCAATTTTCTGGTATTCGCTTAAATATTGACTGGCAATTGGGAATGCAAATCCATCGATATAGGCTTCCATTGGCTATTTGATTTAGACAGGGTGGGCTAAATTTATTCAAATTAACTTCAATTAAACTAGACTAGGCGCCCGGCCTATTTCACTGAATGAAATTGACCGAGCTTATAACTTCGAAGTGTCCAATATCCGAGTCGATTGACTTTTAAAGCCGATACTCAACGAGATGGAGATAGTATTGCCATTAATTGGCCCACGGTAATTAACGGGCTCGTATAGGATGCGCGACTTTATAAAAAGGTCGTTACGATTTCGCTGGCTAATGGAATTGGTTCTAAGAATATAATCGAAGTTTAGGCCGAGCGCCGGGTGAAAACTCGTAGGCCCTTCTAGGCGACTATGTGCATCATTAGGATTGCGCCGTGAATAATTTAGGACGCCAAAACCAAGGAAAGGGTAGATTAGCAATCGCTCGTTCTTATAAATTTGGTAGCCTACGGTTAAAGTTCCACTTGAGGAACTATTGCTAGTATCGGAGCCAAAAGAATAATCTTCATCGGCATAAGCCAAAACAGACTTTTGCAGGCCTAAAGCGATCCTAGATTCGAAGTGCAATTTCTTATGTTGGATCATTACTCCGTAAAGCAGGTAATCGAAACGATTGTTAAGATATTGATCCATGCTTCCATCATTAAAACTATAGCCAATTCCAATGTCCATACTCCAAGCAAAGTCAAGGTCTTCGGTCTTTCTAAGGTTTAGGCGAGGAGTGGTGTCGAGAGCTATTTTACTGTTTTGATACCAGCTTTGCACACTACTATCGATTAGGCCCTGTTGGGTTTCAACTGCTAAATCGTGTAGCTCTAATTGGTATTGATCTACCGTTTCTTGGTAGTATTCTTGAGCCAGATTGTTAATTTCAATATTGGAGCCCTGGAGTTTATTAAGTCGTATTTCCAGCCGGCGCGCATGGAACTCTACAATGTTTAGGATAGTAGAATTATAGAGTAGGGTAGTGGCGGTATCTTTAAGCGATGGTTTTATCCAAGAACTCTCCCTATTGGCATAAACCTGCACTGTATAAGCACTCACATAAATCCCTTCTTTCTTAAGCGTTTTATACTCGCTTTGCAAATTAAAACTGAGCTCAGAAACAAAGGGGGAACCTGGAATTGCGGCTCCCTGAAAATCGGCCAACTTTAAATCTTCTTCGCTCCAATAGCGCCGGTAGCTGTAATCTTGAGCATATAGGGAAGCGCTAAAAAGAAGGAGGAAAAGGAAAAAGCGAAACTGAGTCATAGATGGAAATTCTGCCTTGCGAAAATAGTCATTCAAAGCATTCAGCTAGAGCGAGCTAATTAGGTCTTATCACAAAAAAAAAGCCCCTTAGGATAAAACCTAAGGAGCCTTCTATATTCTTTTACTGATCAATTTAGATAATCAGCATAGCGTCTCCATAACTTAGGAAGCGATACTTTTCTTTCACTGCCACTTTGTAGGCCTCCATTAATAGATCATAACCAGCAAAAGCAGCGGTCATCATCATTAAGGTACTTTGTGGTGGGTGTAAATTGGTAATCATGCGATCGGCAATTTGGAACTCAAATGGAGGGAAAATGAACTTATTAGTCCAACCATCAAATTCTTTGAGATGTCCATCGGTGCTAACCGAGCTTTCCATGGCGCGCATACTAGTAGTGCCCACTGCACAAATCTTTTTACGAGCATCAATGGCTTTATTAACCACCTTAGCGGTATGGTCGTAAATGATGTATTGCTCAGAATCCATTTTATGTTTGCTGAGGTCTTCTACTTCAACAGGACGGAAGGTTCCCAAGCCCACGTGAAGTGTTAATTCGGCAAATTCGATTCCTTTAATTTCAAGGCGTTTCATCAATTGCTTGCTAAAGTGCAAACTGGCCACCGGAGCGGCTACGGCACCTTCATGCTTAGCAAAAATAGACTGATAACGATCCTCATCTTCTGGTTCTGGCTCCCGATCGATGTATTTTGGTAGCGGCGTTTCACCTAGCTCTTTTAGCTTGGCACGAAATTCCTCATAGGAACCGTCGAATAAAAAGCGAAGGGTACGTCCACGCGAGGTGGTATTGTCAATTACCTCTGCTACCAAACTATCGTCTTCACCAAAGTAAAGCTTGTTTCCAATCCGGATTTTACGCGCTGGATCTACCAAAACATCCCAAAGGCGGCTTTCGGCATTTAGTTCTCTTAGCAAGAATACTTCTATACGAGCGCCAGTTTTTTCTTTGTTCCCATACATGCGAGCTGGGAATACTTTGGTGTTATTAAGAACTAGGGCATCGCCTTCGTCGAAATAATCCATAATGTCGCTAAACATCTTGTGCTCAATAGTTCCGTCTGCACGGTTTACCACCATTAGGCGGCTGTCATCACGATGTGTTTTGGGGTGCTTTGCTATTAACTCTTGAGGGAGATCATAGGCAAAGTGGGAGAGTTTCATTTTCATAGCTTACGGGCTTTGAATTGATTTGGATTAAAAAATAAGAGGCGCGAAAGTACAAAAAAGGCAGACACCTTTTTACCAGTCTTCTCCGAAGCGTTTCTTTACTAAGTTGATGAGGCGTTCTTCGTAGGGCTTCTTATTCTCCCATTCGTAATCGGGTTTCACCAAATTTTCAATAAAATACATCGACTCCAGATAGGTGTCGAGGGTATTGAGCTGAGAAAGTACGCGATTAAAATCGGCTTGTGAATCATTAAATAGATGTTGCACAAAGGCGATACGATCATTTAATCCCACTTGAATGGCACCTTTGGCTAATTGATCATTTATAGATTTTCGCGGCTGGTGCTCATCGTTAAGGTCTCTACGATCTTCGGTGTTTTCAGGGGTATTTTCGGGAGGGCTATTGTAATTTGTAGCTGGGCTTTGAGGGCTTTCAACTTTTTCGGCAGCCGGCTCTATCGTCTTACTTTGAACAATATCTTCCGCTGGACTTTCTGGACTTGATGGCTCTGGCTTTTCGGGCTGAACTTCTGGATCTTTAGCTGCTTCAAAGGGCTTTTCACGAACAATTTCTACAGGCTTTGGAATACTTGCTTTGGGTGCTTCAACAGGGCTAATTGGCCGCTGTGGACTTTGTGCCTTCGGCTTAGGTGGACTAAAACGCTCCTTCTGTTCTGCCTTTTTTTCGGCCTCTACTTCTTCGAGGTAGTTGAGTACAAGCAAACGCTCATAAAGCATCTGAACGCGCGTTAGTTGTTCGGGTCGCGCAAGTGCATTGTTGTTTTCAATGATGAAGTAGCATAATTCTTTCAGCTCCTGGCGAACATTATCTTTCATTGAACGGCGTGTTTATTCCTTAGTTTTGTGCTGTAATTAAGCAAAAATGTTCCTCGAAAATACAGTAAATCATCAAATGCCTAGCGGCTGTATCGAAGTAATCTGCGGAAGCATGTTTTCGGGAAAAACCGAGGAGCTGATTCGCCGATTAAAAAGAGCCCAGTTTGCCAAGCAAAAAGTGGAGATTTTTAAACCGATTGTAGATACACGCTATAGTGAGGAAGAGGTTGTAAGTCATGATAATAACTCCATACGCAGCACTTCCGTTGAAAGCAGTTCTAATATTTCCATCTTGGCCGATGGCGTGGATGTAGTGGGAATTGATGAGGCGCAATTTTTTGATGATGGTATTGTGGAGGTCTGCAATGAATTAGCCAATCGCGGTTGCCGGGTTATAGTTGCCGGCCTGGATATGGACTTCCAGGGCAAACCATTTGGCCCGATGCCGAATTTAATGGCCACAGCAGAATATGTTACTAAGGTGCATGCTATCTGTATGCGTACCGGAAATTTAGCCCAATATTCCCATCGCACCGCAGGCGATCAAAAGCGGGTAATGTTGGGCGCACAGGATAATTATGAGCCATTAAGTAGGGCGGCCTTTAATGCAATAAGGGCCGACGAGAAAAGAGCCAAGTCGTGATAAGAAATACCCAAGGTATCGCTGATGTTATCGGGATGCTACACCCGAAAAAGGAACCCATTGAGGTAAAGCGGATTTTATTTGATAGTAGGCAATTTACTGGTGCTAAGGATCAGATTTTTTTTGCGATTAAAGGCTTTAACCACGATGGACACGATTATATCGACCAGCTTTACGAAAAGGGAATTAGGGCCTTTGTGCTTATGGATATGCCAGAGACGGTCTATGATGATGCGATCTACTTGCAAACCGACGATTCCTTTGCAGCAATCCAAATTATTGCCACATTTATTCGCGAAGAATTTAAGCACGAGCTCATTGCCGTTACTGGGAGTAATGGGAAAACTGTGGTTAAGGAGTGGCTTTACCGCTTAGTTGCGGAAGATTATGATGCTTACCGCAGTCCCAAGAGTTTTAATTCGCAGTTAGGTGTGCCCCTTTCGGTTTGGTCTATGCCCGAGGATACTAATTTTGGGATTTTCGAGGCAGGGATTTCCGGCACCCATGAGATGCAGGTTTTAGAGGATATATTAAAACCCACGGCTGGGATCTTCACCAATATTGGTTCGGCTCATGGCGAAAATTTCGAATCTAAAGAGCAGAAGGTTCTTGAAAAGCTGAAGTTGTTTAAAGGAGTTAATTTTTTGGTAGCTCCTGCCCAAGACCCAGAAATGATTGCGCTTATACGGACATTTTGTAAAGCGCATAGTGTGCAACTTTTTGATTGGTCTTATGGTAAAACTGAAGCGGCAGGAAGCCTAGAGCTCATAGAGCATTCTGGCGATTACTGTTCATTTAAGCTAAGCTATAGCAATAAAGATTTTTATGGTGAAATTCCTTTTGGCGATGAAGCTTCTATCCAAAATGCGGTGAACGCCCTATGCGTGGCTTTGATGTTCGATGTAAAAGAAAACCATCTACAAGAGGCTTTAATAAAACTCCCCATTATCGAAATGCGCCTCGAAATGAAGGAGGGACATCAAGATACGGTATTAATAAATGACGCTTACAATAGCGACTTCGAATCACTTCGTATTGCCTTACATTTTTTAAAAGAACACGGTCGCGACCGAAAGAAGGTTTTAATTCTCAGCGATATGTTGCAGTCGGGCTTTAAGCCTAAGGAGCTGCGAAAACAAATTCGAGAAATTGTTGCCGCTGAGGATTTGGAACGCGTAATTACTATTGGCCCTATTTTGGGCAAAGAGCGTTTAAACCTTGATTTCCCTGTGCATTGTTATAAAAGCACGGAGGCCTTTATTCGCGATCGTTTGCGTTATAATTGGGAGCATCGAGCCATTTTATTAAAGGGTTCTCGCCCTTTCCGCTTTGAACAGATTGATCAACTGTTCGCAAGGCAAAGACATGAGACCGTAATGGAGATTCACCTGAATCGCTTGGTTCATAATTTAAATTACTATCGCTCCTTATTAAAAGAAAATACGCGCCTAATGGTAATGGTGAAGGCCTTTGCCTATGGTGCCGGCAGCGAGGAGATAGCGCGGGTTTTGGCTTTTCATGGGGTTGATTATTTGGCGGTGGCTTATGCCGATGAAGGAGTGGCCTTAAGGCAATCTGGGATTGAAATACCAATATTGGTATTAAACCCAGAAACAGCAGCCTTGGACTCATTTTTCGATTACAATCTAGAGCCAGAAATATACAGTTTTGCCCGTTTTTCGGAATTTCATGAAATGGCCATTCGCCGCGAAGCTAATTTGAAGATTCATATCAAACTCGAAACTGGAATGAATCGCTTGGGTTTTGGCGAATCTGATATAAAGGAATTACTAAGGCTAATACAAGGGCAAAAGCAATTAAAAGTTGCTAGTGTCTTCTCCCATTTGGCGGCATCGGATGATCCTAATGAAAGTAATTTCACCAAAGCTCAAATTAATTGCTTTAGGCAGATGAGCGCGGAGATAGAAGAGGCATTGAGCTATCCCATTTTTAAACACATAGCCAATACTGGCGCCATCGAGTCTTTTCCAGAAGCCTATTTCGATATGGTACGTTTAGGTATTGGTTTATACGGCGTTGCCCCGCATCCTGAAAAGCAAAAACAACTCATGGCGGTGGCGGAGCTCAAGGCTACCGTTTCGCAAGTGAAGGCGGTGCAAAAAGGCGATACGGTGGGTTATGGCAGAGCCTGGCAAGCGGATAAAGATCAAAACATAGCGATTATTTCTATAGGCTATGCCGATGGCTTTTCTCGATCTTTAGGAGAGGGTAAAGGAGCGGTTATGATTCATGGGAAGAGCTATCCGATAATTGGTAGGGTTTGCATGGATATGTGTATGATTTCCGTAGGTGCTGATCCGGTGAAAGAAGGAGATGAGGTGCTGATTTTCGGAAATGATTTACCGGTGCAAAAAATGGCTGAAGCGATGAATACCATAGCCTATGAAGTCTTAACCGGCATATCATCACGCGTTAAGCGGGTTTATTTTATGGCCTAATTGCCAGCCGGTTTACGCTCGTAAATTGAATTAAGGACCTACAAAACTGTCTCGGGATTTAAGGATTGCCGGTCTTTCTGAGCAAAAAAAAACCGCCTCCTAAAAAGGAAGCGGCTTATTCTAAAACTTGCTTTGATCTGTTTTCTTAAGCTTCCCAGCCCAAAAGATTATCCATCGTTTCGCGGCTCACCGCATGATAGTTTGGTCTTGCTTTCTTGTAAATATCCTTGGCCATTTCACCTTGATCGGCATTTAGTAAGGCCTTATAGGTTGGGGTTAAGAATTTGCGACGACCCACCGAAATTAGGAAGCTTTCCACTTTGGGGTAAACCGCTTCATAAGCAGCAGCAATAGTTGGTTGGAACCAAGCGGCCGAAATCTCACTGTTATTACTGGCGGTAAACTTATAGGCCGCATCTAGCTTAGCTAATTGCTCTGCACTAACCGTATCAGGGATGCTATTTATAAAGTGCAGCCATTCGTGTGTGGTCCAGGCGGCACTAATATCTTCTGCCACGAGTTCACCCGACATTAAAAAGCCATTTAGGGCTTCATCAACAACCGCAAAACGATCGCTTTCCACTTCTGGTAAATTATCCGGAATCCCCGTTTCATAAATCCATTCATCCACTCTAACGGAGGCATATTCTTCTTCGGAAAGGAGATTCGCTTTAAGATAGACCAAGAACTCCTCGGTGGTCATTACTTGAAATTTATGACCTTGGAAATAGTTGGTTAAAAACTCATCGAAACGCTCGCGTCCAACGGTTTCCTCCATTAAACGTAAAAAGAAATAACCCTTGTCATAAGGAATGCTGGTTACGCCATCATCCGGATTACGGCCCTCCAAATCAAGTTTTAATTTGGTGTCATTCGGCATTTCTTTTAGCATGTCGGCAGCGGCTTCTTGCAATCCTGCACGGGTAAGGTTCGCTAGCATTTCGGAGTATTCGCGACCATAAACAGCTTCCATGATACGATGCTCGAAGTAAACCGTAAATCCTTCATTTAACCAAAAGTCGTCCCAGGTAGCATTGGTTACCAGGTTACCACTCCAGCTGTGAGCTAGCTCATGGGCAACTAAGCTTACCAAGCTGCGATCACCCGCTAAAATGGTTGGAGTTGCAAATGTTAGTCGGGGGTTTTCCATTCCTCCAAAAGGAAATGAAGGAGGAAGAACAATAAGGTCATATCTACCCCAAGCATAAGGCCCGTAAAGCTCTTCAGCTGCTTGAACCATTTTTTCGAGGTCGGCAAATTCATAGGCCGATGCTTCTAATAATGAGGGCTCGGCATAAACACCAGTGCGATCACTTATCGCTTCGAAATTGATATTACCCACCGAAAGGGCTAATAGATAAGAGGGGATAGCCTGTGGCATTTCAAAGCTGTAAACACCATCAGCCGATTTTTCCATCGGGTTTGAAGCACTCATAAGAGCTAGCATATCACTAGGCACTTTAACCTTCGCTTCATAGGTGAAGCGAACGCCAGGACTGTCTTGTGTAGGGACCCATGAACGGGCTAAAATGGCCTGACTTTGAGTAAAGAGGAAAGGATGTCCCTTATCCGCAGTTTGCTCGGCATCTAGCCATTGCAGGGCACGGGCATCATCTCCGGTACGGTAATAAATACTTACTTTTTTGGCGCTTTCGCTGATGGGTATGCGCAGTCCTTGACCTAAATGCTCGTCAAAGCTACTCAAGGCATAGGCAGTCTTTTCACCATCTACCAGAACGGAATCAATTTCTAAATCATAGATGTCAAAGAAGATATTTTCAGCACCAGTTTGGGTTTCAATTTCCCATTCGGCTAAGGCTTCAATTACCTTATTTTCAAAACTAATATTGGCATCCCAATTAAGGTGTTTCACTTGGGCATCAGCCTTCGCGTAGGAATGTGGATCCTTACCGGTTTCCATGGCTTCTTCACTAGGAGTCATGCTGCTTTCTTGATTTTCTTGTGGATTAGGCTTGCAGGCTACAAAAGCCAGGGCTAGGAGCGCTGGCAGGAATGATTTCATTCTCATCTTTAGCTTAAATTTGGAATCGCAAGTTAAGCCTTAAGCATGAAAAGTATCCTATTAAGATTATTAGTAAATACCCTCAGTGTGTTTTTAACCGCCTGGATTTTGGGTGATGCCGTTCACCTAAATGGTTTTTCCAGCGCTATTGGGGTAGCCATTATTCTGGCTTTTCTAAATGTGTTTTTAAAACCGCTACTTATTTTCTTTACCCTCCCCGCTACCTTATTAAGTTTCGGCCTATTTCTTTTTGTAATAAACGCGGTGGTGATAATGATTGCCGACTCTATCTTAAGCGGTTTTGGGGTGGCAAATTTCTGGTGGGCCTTACTTTTCTCTTTGGTCTTAAGCTTTATTAGTTCCTTATTACGAAACCTTGGGGAGGATTCTAATAGGCGGAACTAGCTTTAACAAACTCGAGAAAGCTAAGATTTCATTTTCTACCTTGATTGCTCCAAGCCCTTAAATGAGCTTGGAAAGAATATTACTCCGCTGCTTACATCATAAATCGAAAGCCAATATGCCATTCTATTTTGGAGGCATTACCATTATTTGGGCTGCGATCCCTTAAAAATGAGGTCTCAATTCCGGTGTATAAACCCCATCTTGAAAGCAAATGTGCCGAGAGATAGTATTGATGTGGCATTTGATGGTCGGGAGCATCTTCGCCATAAGTAAGAGGAACTAAATTGCTAAAATGAAAGGTATAATCGCCTTGCATTTCAAATAGAAAGAAATCGCTGATTAGAAAATCGAACATAAAGCTAGGCCCGGCCCCAAGGTACCAGCCATGCGGGGCAGGAGTATAGCGCCTCTCTTGACCAATCGAGTCATTAATAATAAATGTACTTCCCAAAGCTAGGTCGGTGAAATTAAATCCCAAGGCTAAGGCCCAGCGATCACGAACAATAGTATTCCAATTGAAGGAGTGCGAGCCTATTAAAAAGTTAGAGAAGCTGCTGCCTTCTTCGCGGTATATCTCATTAAACTGTTCGCCAAAGGCAAAGAAAATTTCTCCGAGGATTTTATTTCGCATGATGTAGCGTGATCCTCCAAGCTCCAAGTTTGTTCGATAAAGAAGAAAATCGCCGGTCCACAAGTTCAACTGATGCTTTTCTGCAGGAACGGCATTTGGAAAGTCTAAATCAATATTGCGAAGAGAGATCCCAAGATAAAGTTCGTCGTCAAAGTAATTTTCCCCGAGGTATTTAAATTCTTTCAATTGTCCTTGTAGACTAAAGGCCAGCAGAAAAAGTAGTACCGATCGCCAAGCCATTTTATTTATTCCACTTAACTAGGGTGAAACCCAGACCACCACTTAAGTACCAGCCGATGTAAGGGCGATAGCCAGCCTCATAGTTAGTGGACATGCCAAACTTCTTACCGGTGCGAGTTTTCTTTTCAATTTGAAAGGTGTTCATTCCTATTCGGAATCCGATTGGCAACGAGCCAATTGCTTCTTTAGCAAGCTCCTCATTGAAGGCTAAAGTGGCCGCTTCTTCGTAAGGGTCTGAAATACTGCTGCCAGCGAAAATGGCGTCTAAATAAATTAGAGTTCCTTTTGAATTAAACTGATCTCCGAATTGCTTGGTGTCAATAAAAACGTTGGTGAAGGTGCGTATGCCAATCCCGGTATAAAGCCCGTTTAGGGAAACGGCACCGAGGTCATCAGCAAATATATCTTGATTGTTATTATCGGTGAGATCACTCACTGTAAGCGGGCTTGAAAGGTGATAAAAGCCGCCCCTAAGGAGATAATCGCGCCTTTTTTTAGCTTGGATACTGATGGATTTCACCTGGTATACCTGCTCATTATTAAAGGCATTTCCATCGGCATCCCAATCTACATCTAGAATTACTTTAGTAGGACGCACCTTGGTATTTCCGGCAAAACGGAAGTAGCCACCCAATTCAAAGTTGGTGAAGCTGGGCGCATTTTGGTAGCCAATTTGCGCCATGGTGAGGTAGCTTCTTCTGAAACGGTAATCGATACCAATGCCTTCTACCGCTTCTATATTTCCCCAGAGACCGGCATTAAAGTTTATCGCGTCGATGCTACCGATTGGAATATCGATGTCGAAATAGGAAATATTTAAATTCCAAAAAGGCTTGAAATCAGGATTGTCATATTTGACTTCGTAATTGATTTCCTGGGCGCTGGCATGCAAAGAGACGAAGAGAAAGGCTAGGATGTGAATCGCTTGTTTCATGGGGGTATTGGATTTAGACCAAATGTCCTAGAATCCAATACCGTTTTCAATACGACAAACGACGTATTTTACTAGTTTCCAATCTTCAATACCCGAGCATCGGGGTAGGATGTCATTAAGTTTATTACCGCTTTATTAGCTTCCCTTTTACTATCAAAGGAGCGATATGAAACCCGGTAGGACCGTGTTTTTTGAAAGTAGATCAGTTTCATTTCAGGATCTCTCTTTTGTTTTAAGAAAGCCTCACCCAAATCCTTATCTGGGAAACTCGCTACTATCACATGCCAACGCACCGACATTTCGTTGGCATTAGAAATGCCGTCTTCGCTAGCCTCTTCTTGCTGCGGTTCATTGTTAATTTCCGTACTATCCTTTAGGCTAACTTTCGGTTCTTCCCTTTGAGGTTCTTCCTCAAATACCATGGCACCGGCAGTGTCAACCGGTCTCAGGTCATTTCGACTGAGCGTACTTGGTAGCCTACCGCCCAATCTATACCTTGGATTTACTTCATTAACAATTTCGGCCCGTTCCTGTCGGTTGGAGCTGAACGGAGATCGCTCGGCATTAATGACTCTTTCGGTAGAATCTTGATCGGATTCTTCAACAGGAATTACACCGCCTTCGGCTCTTTCTATGCTATCTACGATCGCCTGGGCTCTTCGCATTTCCGCGTCTTTAGCGGCTTCCCGCTGCCGGGCTCTTTGCTCAATTTCCTTCTGCGTAAGCGGGATGTTAATTGGTATGCGCCCACCCCGCATATAGGAACTGTCAATTTTTATTAAGCGATAAGGATCAGCAAATATCCCAACACCACGAACGGAGTCTAGGCGACGTCGTTGTATAGAATCTCTCCGGCGTTCGCTAGACTGCTCATAGCGCCTTTGATCCTGCAGCTCTTCTAATTCTTCATCCGTTAATCGAACGGTATCACCATACTGACCAATATAATATCCGGTTCGCGCGGCTTCTTCGCGTTCAGCTTGTAAAACGGAATCGCGATAAGCTTTCTCTTTATACTCCGATCCTAAAACCTCATTTGGATCATATCTACGCCCACTGGCAATAAGGTCAACATCCGGCAAGGGAATATTATAACGACGATAATAAGGGATGTAATTATTGTGAACCGGGGGCAATGGCCTTGGCCCTTCAATGGAATCCATTACATCTATATAATCATTGAAAATTCCAGAAACTAAAGGCTCGTAATATTCCCAAAAGAATTTTTTACCATCCAATTCATCGCGGTTGTTGTAAAAGAACTTCCGGATGTATTGAACCCCTTTGAAATAAGATAGTCCAAAAGGAGTAGGCGAATCGGCCCAGTCACCGCAGAAATACCATCTTAGATATTCCTGTCTATCGCCAATAATAGCAGGAAACTCATTGGGTAAATGATGCGAATTTAGGATGGAGTCACCTCGTTCGGTAGTATGCAACTTGTAAGTTGAAAAGACATCAGAAGTGTCTTTGGCAAAACAAACGTCGAACCAATAAGGATAGCGTATAAACTCTGGAAGATCATACTTATCCATCAAGTATTTACCAGTATTTATAATGGGGAGCTCATGCTCTAAATCCTCATCAATTTGCATTACAAAAATGCGCTCTGTTTCATGCACAAACACTATCCCTGGTTTGTCGGGATAGGCGAAGGGTTTATTGTAATAATAGCGGTGCAAACGCTTCATCCAGCCTGGTATATCTGGGTTTAGTAGCGTGTCTAGTGAATGGTAATAACGACCCGTCCATCCGGTAAAGTCCATTTCTAGTACCCTTTGCATCTTAAAGCGCAAGGATAGCGGTGTTGGTGAAGCGAGGTTATTAAATTCGGTGATAGTTAGCTTTCTATTGCGAAACATCCGATCAAAGAGCTTGTAGCTCTGTTCGGATAATCCTCCATATACCAAACGCGAACGTTCGTTAATATCTCGGCCATAAACCCACTCATTGGTGTATATACCATAGGCATCCGTATAGTAGATATACTCCATGGTTCTGCCCATACTGTCAATATCGGCATTGTTGAAAACTGTAAGATCCTTTACAACGTATTCGGGCCGGTTAATAGGGAAGAAACCATAGTAATCTTCGCTAATCTCATATTGAGAGCCATCTGGTTTTACAAATTTTCGATTGGTGGTAATCCAGTTAAAAGAGCGGTGCTCAACACCACTCGACTCTAAAACAGTTTTATCGAGAATTAAGCCTGGAAGCTCAGTTTTAGGATAAAAGAACCATACTAGGAAGCTCCAGAATGGAATTAGTATGATGAGGAAAAAAACTATTTTTCGCCCTAGGTACTTCAAGCTGCTCTATTTTGATTGATAAATGGACAAATTACCACAATAGCGAAAATACACTTTGCGCTATTCATATTTATTCGAGACTAACATATTTGTTAACAGGGGACTTTGAGTATAAAATTATATATAAAGCATTAATTTTTCGATGAAGGGTTAACGGTATATTAGCTTCTTGCTTCTATTGAATTTGCTACTTTCGCCTCGCAGTTTTCCGATTAAACTATGACAAAGAGAGAAGACCGATTTACGCGTCGTCGCTTGCGATCCTCCTACTTATCAGTAGTCATCAGTATTTCCCTGGTGCTTTTTGTGCTGGGATTGTTTGGTATATTAATACTTAACACACAAGAAATCAGCCGTTCGGTAAAGGAAGATTTTGGCATTACGGTATTACTTTCGGAGGATGCTTCCAAGGCGGAGGTGAATCAGTTTTTCACAAGTCTACAAGTAGCGCCTTACACCAATTCGGTGCGAATTATTAGTAAGGAGGATGCTGCAAATGAATTGAAGGAAGTTTTAGACGAAGACTTTGTTGATTTTTTAGGTTACAATCCACTTCGAGACGGGATTGAATTAAAACTTAAAGCGGAAAGTTTAAACGTGGCCAAAATTGAATCCCTAAAAAAGGAATTCGAAGTGCTCGACTTTGTTAGTGAAGTGGTTTATGATAAACTACTAATTACTAAGATGAATGATAATCTTCGCTTACTAAGCTACGGGCTATTGGGCGGCGCTATTCTCTTAAGTTTAATCGCCATAGCCCTTATTAATTCCAGTATTCGATTAGCCATTTATTCGAAAAGGTTTATAATCAAAACCATGCAATTGGTTGGTGCAACCCGTAGCTTTATAAGAAGGCCTTTCCTAATGAAGAGTTTGTTGCATGGATCCATAGGTTCCATTTTAGCCTTGATATTGTTGGCTTTAGTACTGGCTTACTTGCGAAACTATATTCCTGGCTTAGCCGAGTTCCAAACGATTCAGCAGTTTATAATATTAAGCATTGCTATTTTACTAGCAGGTTTACTTATCTCGTTTACTTGTACTTTCTTTGCGCTTAGAAAGTACCTCAAATTGAAAACCGATCAATTATACTTTTAGATATGCAGAAACAAACATTTGTTTTCGGTAAAAAGAATTACGTATTAATGGGCCTTGGGGTCCTACTTATTGCCATAGGATATATACTAATGTCGGGCGGAGGAAGTGATGATCCAGAGGTTTTTAACCCGGAAATTTTCAATGCTCGTCGTCTTACTTGGGCTCCAATGATACTCATTGCAGGACTAGCTCTGGAGGTATACGCAATCATGGCACCAAGCTCAAGTAAATAGTCATGGGTAAGCTCGAAGCAATTGTTCTTGGAATTATTCAAGGACTTACAGAGTTTTTGCCAGTAAGTAGTAGCGGCCATTTAGAATTGGCCAAAGCGCTTTTTGGCGATACGTCTATTCCCGAAGAAAGCTTACTTTTTACAGTCGTAGTTCACTTTGCGACTGCTCTCGCTACTATTGTGGTTTTTAGGAAGGAAGTGGCCTATATCTTTAAGGGACTATTTCAATTTAAAAACAACGACGAATTTCGTTTTAGCCTTAGCATAGTTATCTCTATGATACCAGCGGCTTTGGCCGGGGTGTTTTTAGATGAGCAAATTGAAGCGCTCTTTGGTGGAAAGGTTATGTTGGTTGGTTTTATGCTGCTGGTAACCGGAGTGCTACTCTTATTTGCCAATAATACTAAAGCAGGCGATGGCTATGTAACTGGAGGCAAGGGTTTTATTATTGGTCTATCTCAGGCTATTGCAATTCTTCCGGGGATTAGTCGCAGTGGAGCAACTATTTCAACCGCCTTACTTTTAGGGATATCTCGAGAGCGAGCGGCACGTTTTTCCTTTTTAATGGTAGTTCCCCTTATCGTTGGTAAAATGGCCAAGGATATCATGGATGGTGGTTTAAGCATGAGCGAAGGAATTCCATTGTCGATTGTATTGGGTTTCGGTGCGGCATTTGTAACCGGATGGTGGGCCTGCAATTGGATGATTGATATAGTGAAAAGGGCCAATCTTAACTACTTTGCATTGTACTGTTTCGTAGTGGGCATCATTGCAATTATCTTTAGCTTCATTGCCTTTTGATATACAGTAAATCCCAAATAGAGGAGGGTCAGCTCTTGCTGATTGACAAGCCTCTAACTTGGACTTCCTTCGACGTTGTAAACAAAATTCGTTATACCCTAAAACGTCATTACGGATTTAAAAAATTAAAGGTGGGTCATGCGGGTACCTTGGATCCCCTTGCTACTGGACTGCTATTAATTGCTGTTGGTAGGAAGACTAAATCCATTAATGAATTGATGGGTTTAGATAAGTGTTATTCTGGGACCATAACCTTAGGCGCTACTACCCCAAGTTATGATCTCGAAACAGAGCCCGATGAGCACTTTTCATTGGAAAATTTCGACCGAAATAGCATTGCTGAAAGTATTGAAACCTTTACTGGAATTATCAAGCAAGTGCCCCCGGTTTTTTCAGCGATAAAGAAAGATGGTAAGCGCGCTTATGAATTGGCTCGCGAAGGCGAAAAACCAGAACTAAAAGCTAGGGAAGTTAAAATTCACGACTTTAAGATAGAGGATAGCGCCTTTCCTGATTTACACTTTGAAGTGAGCTGCAGCAAGGGAACTTACATTCGCAGTTTAGCGCATGACTTCGGTAAAGCACTCAATAATGGGGCGCATCTTAGTGCCTTAAGACGAGAATCCATAGGGCCTTATTCCATCAATGATGCCCTTAGCCTTCCGGCATTCTTACAGCTATTTGAAAATCCAGACTCGGATTAAAATCAGCTTTAGCTAATCCAACTTACAAGTTTGGCAAAAGGAAATGTAGCTCCATAAAAACATGGAGCTCATGGATACATCTCTAAAAGGTATAAAGAAATAGAGCTTTAGTCTAGATATTTACTATTCCAAAGCTCAGAATTGAAGTTTTTCATTCTGCTAAAGCCATAAAGGGCCGTAAGTCCGCTAAAGGCTAAGAAGAGATAGAAGAAGAAAATTATTCTGATGTTCCAACTGCTTTGATCTAAAGGTCCCATAAGCATGCTATCGGGGAACAAACTAACTACCATTGCCGCGAGGAGGGCGACCGAAGCTAATAGGGTTTTGAAATTTCGAAAAGGAAGAACCATTAAAGCCCTTAAAGGATGTAAGTCTTGCCCCCATTTGTGTACCAGGTAGAAACGGTCCTTGCCAAGAGGTAGCATAAGCAAGGGATCCTTATCCTTATTCTTTAGATTAAACATTGGCGCTGGTGCAATCATTTTAAAGCCTTGCAAATCGGCGTTTTGTGCTTTTTGAAGGGCTTTTATTTTGGCAATAGCTTCATAGGGAATATCCCCTTTAAAATGCTTGGTATCCAAAAAGCGCAAGCGATAGCGGGTACAGAGTTTCTTTATTTGGGCCGAGCTATAAACCTTGGTAGGATCTAAAGTTCTAAAATCAAAGTTGCTGGGCACCTGCGGGCCATCTCCAAAAATTCGCCTGTAAATGTCTTGGTCTAATTGATCATCTTCCTCTAAAACAGCTTTAAAGGCCGCTAAGGTTTGATCGGGGGAATTCAGTTCGTCTTTTCTGCGTTCACGCTCTAGCGCTTTCTCTAAGTTTATTCCCATCATATTCATTTTCATCTGATTCCTAAAATCGAGTATCGAATTTAATAAAATAAGACACTCCATCAAATAACTGCGCTTTGGCCTCAAAGTTCAATTAGAAGATTCTATTTTTAAGGATAATCATAAGCCTATGGATTTAGAAAGTTTAAGAGACTATGCCCTTAGTTTTAAGTCGGTTACAGAAGGGTTCCCTTTTGATGAACACACCCTAGTGTTTAAAGTAGCTAATAAGATGTTCCTATTAAGCTCGCTTCAACATCAACCCCTAAGGTTTAACTTCAAACACAGTCCCGAGAATGGAATCGAATACCGTGAGCGCTATAACTCGGTGGTAGATGGCTATCACATGCATAAGAAATATTGGAGCACTGTTAGTGTAGATGGCGAAGTGTCGGAAGAGGAGTTACGAAATTGGATTTCAGATTCTTACGATCTAGTGGTAAGTGGTTTGCCGAAGTACAAACAAAAGGAATTAAAGCAGCATGACTAAATTTATAAAGTACTTCTTGCAGGGATTGCTAGTGGTGGCGCCTATTGGAATTACCATTTATGTGCTCTATGAAACTTTCATCGTTTTGGATGGCCTAATTCCCTTAGATATACCGGGCTTGGGAATTTTGGTGATTGTATTAGGGATCTCCTTAATTGGTTTCATTGCCAATAATCTTATCTCGGAAAGGTTGCGTAGCTGGTTAGACCGGCAAATTCGAAAGGCCCCAGTAATTAGTTTGATATACACCGCAATTACGGATGTGCTCAACGCTTTAGTGGGTGAAAAGCGAAGCTTTAAGTACCCGGTTATGGTGCAACTATTTGATGACCCGGGAGTTAAACGAATTGGATTTGTAACCCATCGCGGTTTTGGAAAAGACGCGGATTTAGAGGAAGAATACTTAACCGTTTACTGTCCGCATAGCTATGCCGTTTCAGGATGTATCTACCTAGTTGCAAAAGAGCGGGTAGAACCCTTAGATTTGCCTGCCGCCGATGTTATGAAGTATGTAATTTCAGCCGGTGTTACACGGATTGATGAAGCCCCCAAAAAGTAATGATGAAGTATATCTATTCTCTTTTTCTTAGTCTAAGTATTTTATTTTCAGGCCTTGCGGCTGATGGCGATACCACTTTAGTTAGCGCACATCAACAAAGAGACCTCACTTGGTACGGATCCTATAAGGATTGGGCAGTATTTCCGAGTCAAACAAATAACTGGCATCAAATTATTTTAAAGTACACCATGGGCTGCGCTAGTGGTGGTTGTTCGGATTGGGATTACACAACCGTTGTTGATCTCTTAATTCCAACTGGTGCCTTAGATAGCAGTATTGCAAGTATCGATACCATCAGCTTAAATCCATTGCAGATTGATACAACTTGGAACATTAGTCCCGTAAAGGAGGCGATCGAGCTTTGTAAAGTAATTACTCCTTATGGTGGCTCCTTGCCTCAAAATTGGCAAAGGGATTTCTATTTCGATGTTAGCAACTATGCACCATTATTAAAGGACTCCATAGAAATTAATGTCCGATATCAAGGCTGGAGTAGTGGCTTTAGCGCAAGCCTAGATTTTCACATGATTGAAGGTAAGCCGGTAAGGGATGTTTACAAGATTGAAAATTTATATAGAGGAGGATTTACCTACCGTACTACCGCCCAGTTCGAGACCAACCACATGCCATCTAGGGCTTTAGACCTGCATCCTTCGGCTACTCAGTTCGATCTTAAAATGGCCCCGAGTGGACATGGATTTGTGAACGCCCTAAATTGCGCTGAATTTTGCGAACGCGATTATTATGTTTTTGTAGATGGCCAAAAGGTGGCGGAACAAAATATGTGGCGCGACGATTGTGGTCTAAATGACCTTTGGCCGCAGGCAGGAACCTGGCTCTATGATCGTGCGAATTGGTGTCCTGGCGATAGAGTGAATGAGTACCATCACGATTTAAGCGCTTATTTACCCAATGCGGATAGCATTAATATCGACGTGGAGCCTTACACCTACACCGTTCCTCCGGGCGAAAGCCCAGCAAGCTATAATATGCTAGCTCAGCTTTTCCACCTTGGTGATTTTAATCAAGATTTAGACATTGCTTTAGCAGATATCATTAAACCCTCGAATAATGATGAGCATGCCCGATTTAATCCTGTTTGTGATCACGCGGTTATTCTAGTCCAAAATAGAGGAAGCCTGGAGGTAACTAGCCTGGAAATTGCCTACGGTTTAAAAGGAAACACGCAGTGGAGGAATTTCAATTGGACTGGCAGCCTAATGCCTTTGGAGTTTGCTGAAATAACCTTGCCTATGGATTTGTTGCAGGATTGGACCAGCTTAAATGGCAAGTTGGAATTTGTAGCGCAAATTGAAAGAGTTAATGGTCAAGTAGGCGATGAAATTGCTTTTAACGACCGCTTGAGCAGTCCTATAGTACTGCCTCAGATGTACCCGAACCCCATGCGATTCGAATTAAGAACCAATGCGGCGGCTAGTGAAACTTGGTGGAAGCTCTATAATGCCTCGGGAATGGTGATTGATTCTGGCGACAACTTTGCCAATAATACAACCTATCGCGATACCTTCGATTTAGATCCGGGCTGTTACCACCTTGTTATTGGTGATAGGGATAAGGATGGACTGAGTTTTTTCGCCAATAGCGATGGTTCCGGACGAATTTTGATGCGCAATGTGGGCGGTAACTTTTTTAATGAAACCTATAATCCTAATTTCGGTACTGAGCTAAGGCAATACTTTACCGTTGGCTATAGCATTGGCCTTGAGGATGAAATCGCATTAAGCTCTATGTGGTCCATTTATCCAAACCCAAGTAAGGGGCAGATAAAACTAGATTGGGGCGGTCCAGATAGCGAGGAAATAAAGCTTCGTTTAAGTGATACCCAAGGTCGTATATTATGGCAGAAGGAGCTTAATAGTGCTGCTTCCGCTGTAAGCGAACTTCAGATGCCAGAAGGTTTAAACGGCCTTTACTTTATGGAGTTAAGCACCGGAACACAAATAGATCAAAAGGCCATTATGCTACAAACTAAGTAGCAGGTCGCGTTCTAATACTATTGCTGGGAACGGGTCCGGACTGTGAGCCGGACTTTTTTCCACCAGTTATGCGCTTTCCTCTATCGGAATTACCGGGTTTGGAGAAGCCTACGCGCTTCATAGAACCCCATGCCTTCTTACCTTCAAAGAAATAATCCCAGTTACCCGTAACCGAGCAGTAAACTACAAAGGGGTGGAAGATGATAGGTTCAATAAGACCGGCAATTACTAGTCGTAAGAGCTGCCGCCTCTTTTTATATTGGAAGAAGGTAATTTCCTCTATATATAAGGTTGCAATGGTAAAGGCTACTGTATAGCCATATATCAGGGCAATAAAGAGGTAAAGGAAACTAATGTTGATTACACCTAAAAGGCTAAATAGAATCAATAAGATAATACCAAAGGCCTCAATTAATGGTGCTAGCCACTCAAACAGCAACCAGTATGGGTAGGAGATCATACCCATTTTACCATAGAAGGGATTTAAGAATAAGCGCTTATGTGAAAGTAAGGTTTCTACCGCTCCGCGGGTCCAGCGATTCCTCTGCTTACGCAATACGGACCATGACTCTGGCACCTCTGTCCAACAGAGTGGATCAGGTACAAAGCCGACTACATAATCGATGTCTTTTTCGCGGGCATAACGGCGCATTCTTACCGTGAGCTCCATATCTTCTCCAATGGTGTCTTTGTCGTAGCCACCACATTTAATCACTAATTCTTTTTGGAAAACCCCTAAGGCACCACTAATAAGTAGCAGTCCATCCAAGGAACCCCAGGCCACCCTTCCCAATAGGAAAGAGCGCAAATATTCTAATGTTTGAAATTGAGCCAGCAGTTTGTTGGGTACATTTACTTCAACGATACGGCCTTTTTCAACCCTACAGTTATTAGCAATCCGCACCACCCCACCAGTGGCAATCATATTTTGATTGGGTTCTTCCAGGAAGGGTTTCATCAGCTTAAGTAAGCAATCCTCTTCCAGAATACAATCAACATCAATGTTTAAGGTGTAATCTCCTTCCGAAACGTTTAGAGCGGCATTAAGGGCATCCGATTTACCGCCATTTTCCTTATCCACCACCACTAAGTTATTGTAGGTGGGATTTTTGGACTTATAAACGTTTTTAATTTTTTTGGTTTCAATTTGGTAGTTCACCGCAAAGTTTACGGGCTCCAATTGATATTCTTCAATGAGTTTGGTGAGGGAGCGGTCGCGGCTACCATCATTAACTACAATTACTTCAAAGTTGGGATAGCGGACGGAGAGCAGCGAACGGATGTTCTCAATAATACTCGCCTCTTCGTTAAAAGCAGGAGCAATAATAGATACCGATGGCGCTTCGGGACTTTGCAGGATGTTGAGGTAATCCGTGTAGGTGTTTCTACGCAAGTATTTACGTGCGTGATAAACCGAAATAACCCCTAGAATTAAATAGGATACCATTACAAATACGGTATAACCGTAGGTAATGAAATAAAAGATGTAGATGAGAATGTCTACCAGAGAATTCTGCGTGTCATATTCTATCATCGAGTACGTGTTTTACGATGTTTTCTCCTTTCTCGGAAAGTTCATTTTCGCGATAGCTGGTCAATACATCATGGCGACCCATGCGTTTTAAAGATTTTGCCGCTTCCATCACTAGAGGATGTTCCTTACTTGAAACCAAAACCTCTCGTAAAAATCCTGCTTCTTTTGCTCCACCTAGTTCGCCCATGGCGCGTAGGATGCGAGTGCGTACTCGCATATTTTTGGTAAGCTCATAAACTTCGTATAAATTCTCTAAAGCTTCAGAATAAGCAAGTTCTTGCGTAGTTTCTATTGCTTTTTCCTGTACTCTTTCATTTCTGTGATAGAGTAACTTCCGCAATTGATTTCGCTCGTGATATTGATTCAAGTGGCGCATCAGCATAAGCGCGAAGATAACTACTGTATCATTCTTAGATTGCAACCATGGACCAATGTTATCAATAAGCTCGTATTCAAATTTTCTGGATTGATCAAGAAGGCGAATTTGCTGCCATTCACTCATTGGTGATTCTAGATCATTTAAGAAGCTCATCGCTTTTTTACCACCCAACTTAACCGCTGCATATTGCGCTTCATTTCGAACATGCACATTATCGGCATCGGTGTACTGAAGAATCTCAAAGAGGGTTTCTCCCATGCGCATCGTGCTCAAGTCATTAATTGCTTTGGCACGAATATGCCATTCGCCATTGCGCAAGTTTTCCAGGGCAATTTGCTTTAAGCCGATTTCACGGTATAAGTTTTCTAAACGTTCAAATGCTTCGCCACCAAGATTGCGATGGTAATAAATAAGAAGCTCGTTTAAGATATTCATATTCGAACGACGGTAGAGCGTAGAGTCAACAATTCTATTGATCTTTTTTACCGCATCCTTAAAATCACTGGCATTTAAATCGGTGAAAACCACTTCTTGAATAATGGGCTCAACCTGTCTTTTAATACGACGTTCTCGCGCTTCAATGCTGTTTTTTCGGGAGCGTTCCCGCAGCACAATGGATATCATTACCGCTGCAAAGATGAGCAGTACTATTACTAATATAATAACAATCTTATACCTCGGCTCTAAAGCCAAAAGGAAATAATAGATGTCGATAATGAACTGGCGCATGACTTATTTTTTACTGTTTTTCAGCAATTTTTTGATGCGTACTGAAAGTTCGTTAGGACTGAAGGGCTTGGTCATAAAGTCATCCGCACCAAGGTCGAATGCTTTTAAAACTGCCGTTTCAGAATTTAATGAGGTTAACATCAATACCGGAGCATCGGTTCCTCTCTCTTTCAATATTTTTACCAGTTCAAAACCACTGATAAAGGGCATCATTATATCGCTTATAATAATGTGATATTCTTCACTCTCTATTTTCTGGATTGCCTTTTCTCCGTCTTCGGCGGTGTCAACCTCATAACCATCTTTGGTTAGTTTAAACGCCAAAGCATCTCGGATAAGAGGTTCGTCGTCAACAATTAGAATTTTTGCTTTATCACTCATGACATTAATAATTAAAGGCAGACTTTTACTGTGAACAAATGTAGATGGAGGAAATGATTAGTAAGATAAATTTAGACGAAAGGTCCATTTTTAAAGACGTAAAGACATGTACATTACAGAAAAGACCGCACAAGGGCTGAATAAATTTTTATCGAAGGCTCAATTTACGACATCCCAATCAATTATTGTGTTTAGTGGGGCAGGAATGAGCGCCGAGAGTGGAATTAGCACTTTTAGAGATAAAGGTGGACTATGGGAGAATCACCCGATTGAAGAGGTAGCTACCCCTGAAGCATGGCGTAAAGACCGAGAAAAGGTTTTAGATTTCTACAATATGCGACGCAAACAATTATTGAGCGTTGAACCTAATAATGGGCATAAAACTATCGCCACCTTGGAGCGCGATTATAATTTGAAAGTGATCACTCAAAATGTAGATGACCTCCACGAGAGAGCCGGGACCAGGAATGTGTTTCATTTACATGGAGAGCTGCGGAAGGCCCGAAGCACAGTTGATCCTTCTTTAATCTATCCCATCGATGGCTGGGCTTTAGATATAGGAGACCTTTGTGAGAAGGGTTCGCAATTGCGCCCGCATGTGGTTTGGTTTGGTGAGATGGTTCCGGCCATGGATGAGGCCATTGATTATTTGGATGATTGTGGTTTAATGGTGGTGGTTGGCAGTTCATTAATGGTTTATCCGGCAGCCTCCCTTATTCAGATGATTGACCCCTCTTGTCCGCTTATTGTAATTGACCCTGGTGAAGTGCCTGTCCAATCGGGTGGGCCTATCTTACACCTCAAATTAGGAGCATCGGAAGGACTGAATTTGCTTCACAATGTTTTAAAGTCTTTTTAGTAAGGGATTTACTCTTTAAAATTATATATTTGCCGCCACTTTGAGGGGACGCGTGTCCCCTCTTTTATTAGGCCATATGATCGATTCACAGAAAGTGCAGAAGCTTTTATATGCTGCTCTCGAGGAGCAAAAAGCTTTTTTAGTGGACTTTCAGATCACCCCGGGTAATGTCATTCAAGTATTGGTAGATACCCTAGAGGGTATAAGTCTGGAGGGAATAACGGCTATATCGAGAGGTATTGAGCACAATTTGGATCGAGAAGAAGCAGACTTTGAACTGCAGGTGAGTTCACCTGGAGTTGGTAGTCCACTTCAAGTGAGAGAGCAATATCTACAAAATATTGGTCGCGATCTTAAAGTGAAAATGGAAGATGGCTCCAAGCATGAAGGTGAGCTGATAGCGTTTGAGGACGACCAGCTTAGTCTCCAATGGAGTGAAAGAGTGCCTAAAGAAGTGGGAAAAGGAAAAGTAACGGTTAAAAAAGACGTGAAACTAAATCTGCAAGAAATAAAAGAAGCGCGGGTTCAAGTCAGGTTCAATTAAGCATAAAGGCAGCTATGGAAAATCAGGCTATCATTGAAAGTTTTGCCGAATTCAAGGACGAAAAGAATATCGATCGGGTTACCCTGATGGCAATTCTTGAGGATGCTTTACGCAACCAACTTCGCAAGAAGTATGGGAGCGATGATAATTTTGATATTATCGTAAACCCAGATAAAGGTGATCTGGAAATTTGGAGAAATCGTGAAATCGTTGCTAATGGCGATGTGGAAGACGATAATACTGAAATTGAATTAAGCGAAGCGATAAAAATCGAACCTGACTTTGAAGTTGGGGAGGAGGTATCGGAAGAATTGAAGTTGATTGACCAAGGTCGTCGCTTCGTATTGGCCTTCCGTCAAAACCTAGTGCAGAAAATTCAGGAGCACGATAATGGTATTATCTATAAGAAGTACAAAGACCTTGAAGGGGAAATCCTAACTGGAGAGGTACATCACGTAAGGCCTCGTGCCGTAATTATTTACGATGATGACCAGAATGAATTAATCCTTCCGAAGGATCAGCAAATTCCACGTGATTTTTTCCGCAAGGGAGATACCATTCGCGCGGTAGTAAGGGATGTGGATTTAAGAGGAACCAAGCCGGTGGTGATTTTGTCGCGCACCGATGAGCGTTTCTTGGAAAAACTCTTTGAGCAGGAAATTCCAGAAGTATTTGACGGTTTAATTACCGTTAAGAAAGTAGTTCGTGAACCAGGCGATAAGGCGAAGGTAGCGGTAGAATCTTACGATGATCGCATTGATCCAGTAGGAGCCTGCGTAGGAATGAAGGGAAGCCGAATTCATGGCATTGTACGTGAATTGGGTAATGAGAATATTGATGTAATTAATTACACCAGTAATGATCAGTTACTCATTCAACGCGCCTTAAGCCCTGCTAAAATAAGCAGTATAGTACTGGACGAGGAGAATGGCCGTGCAGATGTGTTTTTGAAACCGGATCAGGTTTCTCTAGCCATTGGTAAGCGCGGTCTAAATATTAAATTAGCCGGGCAGTTAACTGGCTATGAGATTGACGTGTATCGCGACGTAGATGAGGATGAGGATGTTGAGTTAACAGAATTCTCGGATGAAATCGAGGATTGGGTAATTCAGGCCTTTAAAGCCATCGGTTGTGATACCGCCAAAAGTGTTTTAGAACTGTCATTGGAAGAACTACTTTCGCGTACAGATTTAGAAGAAGAAACTGTTGAAGAGGTCCGCAGTATATTGCGCGCCGAATTTGAAGAATAATTTAAATCAATTTCATGACTGAAAAGTCGCTACGACTTAGTCAATTAGCAAAGGAGTGCAACATCGGTGTTAGTACTGTCTCTGATTACCTGGAGGAACTGGGTATGGAGGAGAAGCTACGTCCGAACACTAAAATCTCAGGAGATTACATCCAGAAGGTTTTAGAAAAATTTGCTCCAGACAAGGCCAAAAAAGAAGCTTCGGCGGAAGTAGTTCGTCAGAAGCAGCAAGAAAAAGAGGCCATGTTGCGCGAACGCGAAGAGAACAAACCGGAGCCAAAAAGCGAACCGGAAAGTATCGAGCGTCCTACCCTTAGCGGTCCTAAGATGGTGGGCAAGATTGATCTGGATAAGCCAATTGGCAAAGCAGCCGAAACCGAAAAAGCAGCTGAGCCTGAAGCGCCAGCTGAAGTGGAAGAGCCCAAAGTAGAGGCGGTTGAAGCTCCAACTGAAAAGGAAACAGCTCCTGTTGAGGCTGCTCCCGAAGCGAAGGAAGTTGAAAAAACCCCAGAGCCTAAAGAAGAGCCTAAGCCTGAGCCTGTTGCCGAAAAAGCAGTTGAGCCAGAATCGAAACCTGAGGAAGCTGCGGCTGAAAAGCCCGCGGAAAAGAAGGTAGAGGAGTCCAAGGAAGAGCCTAAGGCGGAAGAGGTGGCTAAAGAAGCTCCAAAGGCAGAAGCTCCTGCCAAGCCAAGTGCGAAAGTGGAAAAGCCAGCCACTGTAAAGGTGGAAAAAGAGCCTAAAGCTCCCGCGGCTGAAAAGCCAGCGGAAAAGAAAGAGGAAGTTAAAGATAGTACCAAAGCAGCAGCTGAAGGAGCTAGCACAGAGCCGAGCTCTGATGCTGAGAAGCCGAAAGATGATACTATCACTACCAAATACGAGCGTTTAAGTGGTCCTAAGTTTACGGGTCAAAAAGTAGACTTATCGAAATTTGAAAAGAAGCCTAAGAAAAAGGTGGCTTCGAGCACAGATAATAAAAGCAACCTCAATAAAAAACGCCAGCGCAAGCGCATAGCGAGCGATAATAATAAGCCCGGAGGCACTAACCGACCTAATGCGAATCAAGCTAGAAACCAAAGAGGTCGTGGTCGCAAGAATGAGCCTAAGCAGGAGCTTACGGAAGAAGAAGTACAGAAACAAATTAAGGAGACCCTCGAGAAGTTAACCGGAGGTCGCAAGAATAAAGGCGCTAAACTTCGTCGTGAAAAACGTCAAGAACGCCGCGATCAGGAAGCTTTAAATGAGGCTATCCAACAAGAAGAGGACAAGGTATTAAAGGTTACAGAATTTGTTACGGTTAGCGAGTTGGCAACCATGATGAGTGTATCCCCAACCCAAGTTATCTCTTCCTGTATGTCTCTTGGAATGATGGTAACCTTAAACCAGCGATTAGATGCCGAAACCTTAAGCATTGTTGCAGAGGAATTTGGGTATCAGGTTGAGTTTGTGGATAGTGAAGTTACGGATGCCATTGTGGATGAAGAGGATCTGGAAGAAGATCTTAAACCACGCGCCCCGATCGTTACCGTTATGGGTCACGTTGACCATGGTAAAACTTCCCTACTGGATTACGTGCGTAAGGCCAATGTAATTGCCGGTGAAAGTGGTGGTATTACCCAACATATTGGTGCCTACTCGGTAGGTTTAGAAAGCGGGCAGAATATTACCTTCTTAGATACACCTGGTCACGAGGCCTTTACCGCCATGCGAGCCAGAGGTGCTAAGGTAACCGATGTTGCCATTATTGTGGTGGCTGCGGATGATGCCGTGATGCCACAAACTAAGGAAGCTATTTCGCATGCTCAAGCGGCGAATGTTCCTATTGTATTTGCAATTAACAAGGTAGATCGCCCCACTGCAAATCCAGAGAAGATTAAGGAGGAATTAGCAGGCATGAACCTTTTAGTTGAAGATTGGGGAGGTAAAATTCAGTCCCATGATATTTCGGCTAAAACGGGAGATGGTGTTAGTGAGCTTCTAGAGAAAGTATTACTAGAATCTGAATTATTAGATCTTAAGGCCAATCCAGACCGTCGTAGTAATGGAGCTGTTATTGAGGCTTCTTTGGATAAGGGTAGAGGTTATGTAGCCACAATTTTGGTGCAAAACGGAACCTTAAAGGTTGGCGATTACGTGCTTGCTGGTCAATACAGCGGAAAGGTGAAAGCCATGCTAGATGAGCGCGGTCACCGACTGGAAGAGGCAGGACCTGCACGTCCGATATCCATACTAGGTTTAGATGGTGCGCCACAAGCAGGTGATTCCTTTGTAGTAATGGAGGATGAGCGTGAAGCGAAGAACATTGCTGCCAAGCGCACACAGCTTCAACGTGAGCAAAGTGCGAGAACTCAGAAGAATCTTACCCTTGAGGAAATTGGTCGTCGACTTGCTGTGGGCGACTTCCAAGAGCTAAATGTTATTGTTAAAGGTGATGTTGATGGTTCGATAGAAGCATTGGCTGATTCACTTCAGAAGTTATCGACTGAAGAAATTCAGGTGAATATCATTCATAAGGCAGTAGGTCAGATATCCGAAAGTGATATTCTTCTAGCCGCCGCCTCGGATGCCATTATTGTTGGTTTCCAAGTACGTCCATCAGCAAACGCTCGTCGCTTAGCAGAGAAGGAAAGTGTAGATGTTCGTCTGTACTCCATTATCTACGATGCGATTAATGAGATTAAGGATGCGATGGAAGGTATGCTTTCACCAGATGTGAAAGAAGAAATCGTATGTAATGTGGAGATCCGCGAAACCTTTAAAATATCTAAGGTGGGTACCATCGCTGGTTGTTATGTATTAGATGGCGTAATTACCCGAAATACCAGAGTTCGTATTATACGAGACGGTGTGGTAGTGTACACTGGTGAGCTGGCTTCCTTGAAGCGTTATAAAGATGACGTGAAAGAAGTTAAGAAAGGCTACGAATGTGGATTGAACATCAAGAACTACAATGATATCAAAGTAGGCGATATTGTTGAAGGTTACGAAGAAGTAGAGGTTAAGAAGACTCTCTAATCAAGATTGATCAGAATAAAAAAGGCCGCTTGTCTAAACGATAAGCGGCCTTTTCATTTTTAAAATTCCTTCCCTTAAATCTGTGGTCGGTCAATCTGACAAGAAATCACAAAACTGCCAGGAAAATCGCTCCTAATTTTCTGTAAAAAGCCTTCCGCTTCCAAGCGATTTCGAAAGTTGCCTACTTGAGTTTTGTATTCCGGTACTTCATAAAGGAGATAGGCCTTCATATTGGGGAATTGACGCAGGAAATTGGAGCGTTTACTGAGGCAGTCATCTCTGCGACCATTAAAAATTTGAATGCGATATCCCGCTATTTGAGGGTATTTTTTAGATTTTGCCTTATAAAGGTAGAGCACATTGCGCAGTGATTCCGACATTTCAACCGCCACTTGAGGCTTATGTCCAGGCTTGAAATCCGTACTTTGAGCCTTGGTAATCAGGCTGCCAGAAATTAAAAATAGTAGAATGAATGTCCGCAACATTTTATAAATTGTTTCCCGCAAAAATAAGCTTTTTGACGAGCTTCTAAATGAGGTATTTTAAATTATTTAGAGTCATTTTAAATTAGAAGTGCTTTAGGTCTCCCTTATTAGAAACGTCTTTATACTTTAAATTTGCGCTCCAAACTAGACATCTATCTATTATAGGTCCTCTATGAATAAAAGAAGTACTCTCAGGTTCTTTTCGCGATCCCTACTGGTGCTCACAGTCTTTTTTATGCCGGCCAAGTCCCAGGCACAAGAGATTGAGGGTGATGTTGCGAATGGTAAATCGCTCTTCAACTCCCAATGTGCCGCTTGTCACAAGATCGACCGCAAGGTTGTTGGTCCGGCGCTAGGTGATGTAACGCAGCGACGTGAAACGGAATGGTTAATCGCTTGGATTAAGAACAATGAAGAGCTGCGCTCTTCGGGTGACGCGGATGCGATTGCAATTTTCGAAGAATACAATGGTTCAATCATGCCTGCTTTCCCAGCGCTATCCGATCAGGATGTGATGGATATTTTGGCTTATACCATTGATGCCGCTAAACCTAAAGAAGTTGTTCCTGGTGATCCTGATGGGTCAGTAGGGACGGTAGAAGAGGACGATAATTCTATTTTCCTTTACATATTAGGGGCAATCCTACTGTTCTTGGTGATTTTATTGGCAAGGGTGAAAAACACTCTGAAGTCGGTAAAAGGAGATTTAACCACTACCATGATGGAGGATGCCAACGTGTTTACACGCACGGCCCTCAAGAATCCTCGAGTGATTACGGTATTAACTATTGTTATCGCAGTGGTGTTCTTCCAGCAGGTATATGTGAACCTGATGGCGGTTAACGTTGATACCGGTTATCAACCAAGCCAGCCCATTAAGTTCTCTCACGAATTGCACGCTGGCGAAAATCAAATCGATTGTAACTATTGCCATAGCGGTGCTCGTAAGTCGAAGCATTCAAATATCCCTTCTGCAAATGTGTGTATGAATTGCCACATGTACATTAATGAAGGTCCTAAGTATGGAACTGAAGAAATTAGCAAAATCTACGCTGCTGTAGGTTGGGATGCGGATAAAGGACAGTATATCGAAGGTTATGAGCAAAAGCCAATTAAGTGGGTGCGCATTCATAAGCTTCCTGATTTGGCCTACTTCAATCATGCCCAGCACGTTACCGCCGGTAATGTAGAATGCCAAACTTGTCATGGTCCTATCGAGGAAATGGAAGAAGTATATCAGTACTCTCCATTAACCATGGGATGGTGTATCGACTGTCACCGTGAAACCAAGGTGCAAGTTGAGAGCAACAGTTATTATAAAGAAATGCATGCCAAGCTCAAAGAGAAGTATGGAGCAGAAGCCGAGATTACTGTAGAGATGATCGGTGGATTGGAATGTGGAAAATGTCACTATTAAAAGCTAAATCTCCGAACAAGAATGGCTGAAAATAAAAAATACTGGAGAGGGATCTCAGAGCTCGAGAATCCTGAATTAGTGAAAGGACTTGCCGAGCAAGAATTCCCTTCGAATATTCCAGCAGAAGAGTTTTTAGGAAATCGTGACAATCTAGAGAGTACGCACACTTCTCGTCGTGATTTCCTTAAGTATATGGGCTTTACCACTGCTGCCGCTACCCTGGCAGCTTGTGAGTCGCCGGTATATGAATCCTTGCCTTATGTAGTGGCACCGGAGGAAATTATTCCCGGTATCGCAAACTATTATGCAACGAGTTACTACGATGGACATGATTACGCTTCGATCCTCATTAAGACGAGAGAAGGACGTCCTATCAAAGTAGAAAACAATAAAGAAGCGAAGCTAAATGGTGCGGCTAATACCCGTGTGCATGCTTCTGTTTTAAACCTTTACGATGCAACCCGTCGCCAGCGTCCTGTTGTTGGTGGTACCGATTCAGATTGGTCGAGCCTAGATGCGGAAGTAATGAAAGGTTTAAAGGCTGCTGAGGCAGCTGGTAAACAAGTGGTGGTTCTTACCTCTTCGGTTATCAGCCCTTCACAAAAGGCCTTAATTAACAAGTTTGGAGCTGGCTTCAGTAACTTCAAGCATGTAAGTTTAGATCCATTTAGCTACTCGAATAAATTAGATGCCTGGCAAGAAGCCACTGGCAAACGCGCTTTACCACTCTACAATTTTGCTAATGCAAGAACAATAGTATCGGTAGGAGCGGATTTCTTAGGCGATTGGGTGGGCCAGTCGGTAAGTGGCGATTATGCTACTACTCGCATCCCGGGTCCTAATATGTCTCGTCACTTACAGTTTGAGTCGGGAATGTCCCTTACTGGGTCCAATGCCGATAAACGCTACAAGGTTAAGGCAGCCGAATACGGTGCTGTTTTAGTAAATCTCTACAATGAGATTGCGAGCGCTAAAGGTATGACTAGCATGTCGGGAAGCCCGATTATGAAAGCCGAGGCCAAAGCCGCAGCAAAAGAGCTATTAGCTGCCGGTAGTAAAGCACTTGTAGTTTGTGGCGGAAATAATAAAGAGAATGAACACCTATGTATTGCAATCAACAAGATGTTGGGCAATACCGAGGAAACGGTTTCCTACGCGAATCGCAGTTACCTTCGTCAAGGTGATGAAAAAGCCTTCAATACTCTTGTTGGAGATATGAAAGCAGGGAAGGTTGGTGCGCTTATTACGCACAATCTAAACCCAGCCTATGTGATGTCTGGTAATTCAGATTTCAAAGCGGCTTTTGAAAAAGTGCCAAGCAGTATCGCAGTGAGCATGAAGTATGATGAAACTGCCCAACTTGCCAAGCATGTTGCCGCAGAAAGTCACTACCTAGAAAGCTGGGGCGATTTTAGCGCTGCCGATAACCACTACAGTTTACAGCAACCAACCATTAAGCCTTTATTTGACACCCGTCAATTTGAAGAGTGCTTGATGAAATGGTCGGGCCTAAATGGTTCTTATATCGATTTCATTAAGAATAACTGGAATGCTGGTATTCTCGGTTCAACCGATTGGACTAAGGTGCTGCACGATGGTGTATTTGTGAAATCTGCAGCAGTGGTTGAAGAAATGACTGCCGAAACAGAAATGGAAGCGGGAGTTAGCATCGACTTGGCAGCCGCGGCAGCTAAGGCATTGGCCACCGCTAAAAAAGCGCCAGCAATGGAGCTTAACTTTACCCAAATGACCGGTATGGGCGTTGGCACCATTGCTAACAACCCTTGGTTATTGGAGTTCCCAGATCCAATTACTCGTGTATCTTGGGATAACTACCTAAGTATCTCAGCAGCTGATGCGGCAGAATTAGGTCTTAAAAACTGGAATGAGTCCAACGGTGCCCTTAATGGTTCAACCGTTAATTTAAAGGTGAATGGAAATACTTTGGAGAATGTTCCAGTATTCATTCAGCCCGGACAAACTATAGGAACAGTAGCACTAGCGGTTGGATATGGTCGCTTTGGAGCGGGTTCAATTGCTGATAAAGTTGGGGTTAATGCCTATAGCCTTATGGGGATGGATCACAGCGCTGAAGTAAGCATTGAAGCGGTGGCAGATTCTGAGCACGGTTTCGCTTGTATCCAACTTGCCCACACCATGATGGGTCGTGATATTGTTAAAGAAGTAAATCTAGATACATATCTAAATGAAGATGCTCAGAACGGCCATGATGGCTGGAATGAGCCTCCAATTTTCGAAACGCATAAAGGACCTCTTTCTGGAGAAGATGTAAATCTGTGGGATGATTTCGATCACGAAACAGGACATTTCTGGAATATGTCTATCGATTTAAACCTATGTAATGGTTGTGGTGCTTGTGTTATCGCTTGTCATTCAGAAAATAATGTACCGGTAGTAGGTAAGGATGAAATGCGTAAGCACCGTGATATGCACTGGTTGCGTATTGACCGCTATTACAGCTCGGATATCTCGGAAGAGAATGCCGATGAGAATGGTTATGAGGGCTTAGGCTTACTTGGAAAGGGAACCACCGACATGTATGCGGATATGGAAAAACCTTCTGAAAGTCCAGAGGTATTCTTCCAACCAGTAATGTGTCAGCACTGTAACCACGCCCCTTGTGAAACGGTTTGTCCGGTTGCGGCAACTACCCATAGTTCGGAAGGACTAAATCACATGACTTATAACCGTTGTATTGGAACGCGTTACTGCGCCAACAACTGTCCTTATAAAGTGCGTCGTTTTAACTGGTTCCAATATCATGACAATATGGTTGGCATGTTTGGCGACAATTATGCCATGAACGACGATTTAGGAAGAATGGTATTAAATCCTGATGTGACCGTTCGCTCACGTGGGGTAATGGAAAAATGCTCCATGTGTATTCAAAGGACTCAGTTAGGAAAACTAGAGGCTAAGAAACGCGGTAAAGCATTAAAAGATGGTGAAGTGCAAACGGCTTGTCAGTCGGCTTGCGACACCGGAGCTATTGCCTTTGGTGATGTAAATGATAAGGATTCGAAGGTCTTCAAGATGAAGCAGGACAAGCGGATGTATCATCTGTTAGCCGAAGTAGGCACGCAGCCATCGGTATTCTATCAAGTGAAAGTACGTAACACAACAGCTTAATTTCGAGGAAAACATGCATTACGAAGCGCCCATACGTAAACCTCTAATTGAAGGCGAAAAGTCCTACCATGATATCACGGTAGACGTAGTTCGACCGGTAGAGTCTTCAGCGCCCAGATCCTGGTGGCTGGTATTTAGTTTAGCCCTGCTTGCTTTCCTTTGGGGAGTTGGCTGTATCCTTTACACCATTGGTGTAGGTATTGGTACTTGGGGATTGAATAAAACCGTAGGCTGGGCCTGGGATATTACCAACTTTGTTTGGTGGGTAGGAATTGGTCACGCAGGAACCCTGATTTCGGCGGTACTTTTACTTTTCCGTCAAAAATGGAGAATGTCGATCAACCGCTCTGCGGAAGCAATGACTATCTTCTCGGTAATTCAGGCCGCCCTCTTCCCAGGAATTCACATGGGTCGTATTTGGCTAGCCTATTTTGTACTACCCATTCCCAACCAATTTGGTTCCTTATGGGTAAACTTTAACTCACCACTTCTGTGGGATGTATTTGCAATTTCAACTTACTTCTCGGTATCGGTGGTATTCTGGTATGTGGGCTTAATCCCCGATTTTGCCATGATCCGCGATCGTGCCGTAAAGCCTGTTCAAAAGCATATCTATAAGATACTAAGCTTTGGATGGGGTGGAAAAGCTAAACACTGGCAGCGTTTCGAGGAGGTTTCCTTGGTATTAGCTGGATTGGCAACTCCTCTGGTACTTTCGGTACATACCATTGTATCCATGGACTTTGCGACTTCCGTAATTCCAGGTTGGCATACCACGATTTTCCCGCCCTACTTTGTGGCTGGTGCAATTTTCTCAGGATTTGCCATGGTTCAAACCCTTTTGATTATCGTTCGCAAGATGTTCAAAATGGAGGAGTACATTACCATCGAGCACATCGAGATGATGAATATTGTGATTATGCTTACCGGTTCAATTGTGGGTATTGCTTATATCACCGAACTATTCATTGCTTGGTACTCAGGAGTAGAATATGAACAGTATGCCTTCTTAAATCGAGCAACCGGACCTTACTGGTGGGCTTATTGGAGCATGATGACCTGTAATGTATTCTCACCTCAATTTATGTGGTTCAAGAAATTAAGAACCAGCATTATGTTCACCTTCTTTATTTCCATTATTGTAAATATTGGAATGTGGTTCGAGCGTTTTGTAATTATTGTAACCTCTTTGCATCGCGATTACTTGCCATCCAGCTGGAGTATGTTCTCTCCAACATTTGTGGATATCGGCATCTTTATCGGTACTATTGGATTCTTCTTTGTATTATTCCTTCTTTATGCACGCACCTTCCCGGTGATTGCTCAGGCGGAATTAAAAACAATTTTGAAATCTTCCGGAGATAACTACAAGAAACTTCAAGAGAAACAAGAGCATGTCGAGCACTAATCAAACCATTATCAATGCGCTGTACGACGACGACGATGTGTTGTTGAGCGGCGTGAAAGAAGTTCGAGGAAAAGGACTGGAGATCCAAGAGGTCTATTCCCCTTTTCCAATTCACGGACTAGATAAAGCCATGGGCCTTAAAGAAACGCGCATTGCAATTGCGGCCTTCTTATACGGTGTTTTAGGCTTAACCACTGCCATTTCCATGACCTATGGAATGATGATCGTAGATTGGCCAATGAACATTGGTGGTAAACCAAGTTTTAGCTGGGGCGAGAACATGCCGGCTTTTGTGCCTATCATGTTCGAACTTACCGTTTTCTTTGCGGCTCACTTAATGGTATGGACCTTCTTCTTTAGAAATAGGATTTATCCAGGAGCTAAGGCTCAAAACCCAGATCCACGCACTACCGACGATAAATTCCTAATGGAAGTTGTTGCTGGTGGCGATCACAGTGATGAAGATATCATGGCGCTCTTGAAAGATACTGGCGCAATTGAAGTAAGTGTAAATACCGCTGAGCATGATTAGAAAAGGTAGCATCAATAAACTATTTGCTTTTACAGCTGCAGCGATCGTTTTGATTGCTTGTAATAAGGAAGAGAATCATAGGGGTTATCAGTATATGCCAGACATGTATGACGGCCCTGCGCTTGAGGCATACTCGCCTACCGATCTTTTTAGCGATAGTACCTCGTCAAGAGAACCTGTTGCGGGAACGATAGCGAGAGGATTTATGTCTTATACCGACTACGGTGCGGATGCGGCCGGCTACGATTCAGCGAAAGCTTACTTGCAAATGCCTTCCAGCATTATGGCCACTGAAGCGACTATGGAGGAAGCCAAAGAGCTTTATCGTATTTTCTGTGGACATTGCCATGGAGACAAAGGTGACGGCCAAGGCGTATTGGTTAAGAATGAAAAATTCTTAGGAGTACCATCCTATGCTGATAGAGATATTAATTACGGAACAATCTTCCATGTTGTAACCTACGGTAAAGGAGTAATGGGCTCCCATGCCTCACAAGTAACACCTGAAGAACGTTGGAAATTAGCCATGTATGTGATGAAGTTGAAAGAGGACCTTACTGCTCCGGCAGAAGAGGAAACCACTGAGGAAACTGAAGAAACAACAGAAAGCTGATAATCACATTAACAATATTTAACGACCGCAGAGATGTTTGAATTTTCAAGTCGCTTAAAAACAATTTCATACGTACTGATTCTTATCGGTGCGATTTCCGTGGGCTTTAGCTTCCTATCAGGGGGCGGCCACGATGAGTCTCACGAAGGCGATCATGCTACAATGCATGATGATCATGCGGATCACGCAAGTCATGATGAGCACTCCGATCACGGAGAGTCGCATGATGCGCATGCCGCCCATAGTGCTCATGGTCACGATCATGATGCTATGCCCGACACCGACGATTTTACCTATCACAAAGCGGCCTCTAGAGCTATTCCAGAGAATAACCACTTTTACAGTTCACCAAGTCATCATGATGCCGAACACATGCATCATCAAATTGAAAACAAGCCTTGGTCGAATTTATTGGTAAGTAGTTTTTGGGCATTGGCTCTTGGACTAGGCGCTTTGTTTTTTATGGCAGTCCAATATGCGGCACAGGTTGGCTGGTCTGTTGTTGTACTGCGCATATTAGAAGCAATGTCTGGCTTTATCTGGATTCCAGGTTTGATCATATTAATTATCATCATTACTGGCTGGTTCCACATTGGAGGTAACCATGTTTATCACTGGATGGCTGAAGGAATAATGGAAGAAGGAAGTGCTAATTACGACAGCATCATTGCTGGTAAGCAGGCTTATCTAAATGGACCATTCTTTACCTTAAGAGCTATAATCTATCTAGTAGGTTGGGTAGGTGCCGCGTATATGATTCGCAAGATGAGTTTAAGGTATAACCAACCAGGAGTTGATTACAGCAAAAACTGGATTAAGATGCGCAACTTCGGTGCAGGCTTCTTGGTATTTTTCGCAGTAACCTCATCTACGAGTGCTTGGGACTGGGTAATGAGTATCGATACCCACTGGTTCAGTACCCTATTCGGATGGTATGTATTCGCCACTATGTTTGTGTCTGCCTTAACTGCTCTTATGATGATTGTTCTTTACCTGAAAGGAAAAGGATACCTCGAGGAAGTTAATGATAGTCACATTCAGGACATCGCTAAATTTATGTTTGCCTTCTCCATATTCTGGACTTACCTATGGTTCTCTCAGTTTATGCTGATTTGGTATTCAAATATCCCTGAGGAGGTAACTTATTACATGGCGCGCTTCGGCGAGTATAAAGGAATCTTCTTTACCATGGTTGCTTTAAACTTCCTGTTCCCAGTATTAGTTCTTATGAGTCGCGACGCCAAGCGTAACCGTGGATTTGTATTCACTGCTGGTATCGTAATTCTGTTTGGACACTGGTTAGACATTTTCATTATGATTATGCCCGGATCCGTTGGATCTAATTGGAGCCTTGGCTTAGTTCAAATTGGAACTCTTTTAGGCTTTGTAGGTTTATTTATTAATGTGGTATTCCGAAATCTGAGCAAGGCGCCTCTGATGCCCGAGAATCACCCAATGTTAGTAGAGAGTAAGCACTTTCATCAATAATTTTGAAACAATAGGATTAACATGGAGACTTTGTTAATAATTGTAATTGCGCTCCTCGCAATTGCCGCTCTAACTCAAGCCGTTCGAATTTTCGAGATTTCATCTCAGATTAAGAATAGCGACAGCGATGTTAAGGTTGATGATCGCGATAATAATACCCAGGGCTGGTTAATGCTCCTGTTTATTATCTTTTTCTTTGGCGCATTTGCTTGGCAGATTGCAGCCTATATGGATCTCACCTTACCGCAATCTGCATCGGAGCACGGATCGGATATCGATAGTCTGTGGGATATTTCCATGGCCGTAATTGTTGTAGCCTTCTTGGTTACTCAACCTTTACTATTTGGTTTTGCCTTTCGCTTTCGCGGAAACAAAAATCGCAAGGCCACCTATATGGAGCACAACAATAAGTTGGAGCTTTTCTGGACCGGTATTCCTGCGGTTATCCTTGCTGGATTAATCCTTTATGGATTAACAACTTGGAGTAATGTAATGAACCCGGTGAATGAGGAGGAGCCGATGGTGATTGAACTTTATGCCAAACAATTTGGATGGCAGGCGCGTTACGCTGGCAGTGATAATCAATTAGGATACGCTAATGTTCGCCTTATCGAAGGTGTAAATACTTTAGGTGTGGATCCAGGTGATAAGGCTTCGGCAAATGATGTTATCAGCAATGAATTACGCTTACCTAAGGGAAGAGCGGTATTATTGAAGTTCCGATCTCAGGATGTCATTCATTCGGCTTATTTACCACACTTTAGAGTTCAAATGAACTGTGTGCCGGGAACCCAAACTCAGTTTCAGTTTACACCTAGCATGACTACCACAGAAATGCGTCAGGATCCCGAGGTAGTAGAAAAAGTAAAGCGTATTAATGGATTAAGAGCCGAGCGTGGTGAAGATCCATGGGAATTTGATTATGTACTCCTTTGTAATAAGATCTGTGGTTCTGCCCACTACAACATGCAAATGAAAGTTGTAGTTGAAGAACAAGAAGATTTCGACAAATGGATGAAGGAACAGCAAACTTTTGCTGAAATGTTGTAAGAATAATTAGGAAAGACACTAAAGAACAGAAATCGAAAGAAGCAAATGGAAGCACACGCACACCACAAAGAAACTTTCATAACTAAGTACGTATTCAGCACCGATCACAAAATGATCGCAAAGCAATTCTTGATCACTGGTATGATCATGGGCATTGTCGGTGTTGCTATGTCGCTTTTATTCCGTTTACAATTGGCATGGCCCGATAAGCAATGGCCAATATTGGAAGCCTTACTAGGAAAATGGGGTACCGACGGAATTATGGACCCTAACATTTACCTCGCCTTGGTAACTATTCACGGTACCATCATGGTATTCTTCGTACTCACGGCAGGTTTAAGTGGTACCTTCTCCAACCTTTTAATTCCACTTCAAATTGGAGCTCGTGATATGGCTTCAGGATTTATCAATATGTTATCCTACTGGTTCTTTTTTGCTTCCAGTGTGATCATGTTAATCTCCTTATTTGTGGAAAGTGGGCCGGCTTCGGCGGGTTGGACAATTTACCCTCCATTAAGTGCCTTGCCGCAAGCAATACCAGGTTCTGGTGCGGGAATGACATTATGGTTAGTATCAATGTCCTTGTTCATTGTTTCATCTTTATTAGGTGCCTTGAACTACATCGTTACCATCCTAAATCTTAGAACAAAGGGAATGAGCATGACGCGTCTTCCCCTAACAATTTGGGCCTTCTTTGTAACGGCAATTTTGGGTGTACTTTCTTTCCCAGTTTTGTTTTCAGCGGCCTTGTTGTTAATCTTCGACCGTAGCTTCGGTACTAGTTTCTACTTATCAGATATTATGGTGGCCGGTGAGCTACTCCAAAATCAAGGTGGTAGTCCAATTTTATTCCAGCATTTATTCTGGTTCTTAGGACACCCTGAGGTTTATATTATCTTATTACCAGCTTTAGGTATTAGCTCGGAAGTAATTTCAACCAATGCCCGAAAGCCAATTTTCGGCTACCGCGCAATGGTAGGGTCTATTATGGCAATCGCTTTCCTTAGTTTCATCGTATGGGGTCACCATATGTTTGTAACGGGAATGAATCCTTTCCTAGGTTCTGTATTTACCTTTACTACACTTTTAATTGCTATTCCTTCAGCCGTGAAGGCTTTCAACTACATCACCACACTGTGGAAAGGTAATCTTCAAATGACTCCTGGTATGATGTTCTCCATTGGATTGGTTTCTACCTTTATTACTGGTGGTTTAACCGGTTTGATTTTGGGAGACAGTGCTTTGGATATTAATGTTCATGATACTTATTTCGTAGTTGGTCACTTCCATATTGTAATGGGCCTTTCGGCGATTTTCGGACTATTTGCCGGAGTTTATCACTGGTTCCCTAAATTATTCGGACGCCGGATGAACAAGAACTTAGGCTTCATCCACTTCTGGGTGACTTTCATCGCCGCCTATGGCGTGTTCTTCCCAATGCACTTCCTAGGGATGGCCGGTTTACCAAGAAGGTATTATACCAATACCGCTTTCCCAATGTTTGATGATTTAGCAGATATCAATGTATTGATTTCCTACTTTGCCATTATTGGAGGTATAGCGCAACTCGTATTCCTATATAATTTCTTCTACAGTGCCTTGCGCGGGAAGAAAGCAGAGCAAAATCCTTGGCGTTCAAATACCCTGGAGTGGACTACTCCAGTTGAACATATCCATGGTAACTGGCCAGGAGAAATTCCTGCAGTTCACCGTTGGCCATACGATTACTCTAAACCTGGTGCAGAAGAGGATTTCGTTCCTCAAATTGTACCTATGTCAGATGATGAGATGGCCGGAGGCCATTAATAGAGTGGGGTTATAGATATAGAAGTCCCGGCGCATGCGTCGGGACTTTTTATTTTGGATACCTTTGTTGAAACGGCAAACATGACGCGCTTTCTGGACGGAGAAGGAGAATTGGAAAATGAACATCAGGAGTTTGAGCAGAAGCTCAGGCCCTTGTCTTTTGATGACTTTGCTGGTCAGGATAAAGTTCTGGAAAACCTCAGAGTTTTTGTAGAAGCCGCCAATCAAAGAGAGGAGGCGCTTGATCATGTTTTATTGCATGGCCCTCCCGGTTTAGGAAAAACCACCCTCGCTCATATTATCGCAAACGAACTGGAAGCCGGACTTAAATTAAGTTCGGGGCCAGTTATTGATAAACCTGGTGAATTAGCGGGCTTGCTCACTAACCTTGAAGAAAGAGACGTACTGTTTATTGACGAGATTCATCGATTGAGCCCGGTTGTTGAAGAATACCTTTACTCGGCCATGGAAGACTATCGCATCGATATAATGATAGATAGTGGTCCAGCAGCAAGAAGCGTACAGATTAACTTAAACAAGTTTACCTTAATTGGCGCTACTACCAGAAGTGGACTACTAACCGCACCGCTAAGAGCTCGATTTGGCATAAATAGTCGACTCCAATATTATTCCGTAGAATTACTTTCGAGCATAGTAGAACGTTCAGCACATATTCTGGATGTGCCCATTGAAGCGAATGCGGCAGTTGAAATTGCTCGACGAAGCAGGGGAACGCCACGCATTGCCAATGCTCTATTGCGGAGAATGCGCGATTTTGCCCAAGTAAAGGGAAATGGCACCATTAGTCTAGAAATTGCTAAGTATGGCTTGGAAGCCTTACACGTGGATACCTATGGCTTAGATGAAATGGATCACAAAATCCTACTCTGCATTATTGAAAAGTTTAAGGGTGGCCCAGTGGGTTTAAATACTGTAGCCACCGCAGTAGGGGAGCAGGCCGGAACTTTAGAGGAAGTCTATGAACCATACCTTATCCAACAAGGCTTTATGGTTCGAACCCAAAGAGGACGGATGGTAACCGAAAGGGCTTATCAACACTTAGACAAGAAAGACCCTAACCTGCAAAACGGTTTATTTGACCTCTAAGGAACGTTATACCCATCTTATTAGGGAAGAGGCTAGCCGACTAGGTTTCATGGACTGTGGCTTCGCTAAGGTGCGTTATTTGGAGGAAGAAGCACCCCGCTTGGAGCAATGGCTAAAGAATAATTACCAGGGTGAGATGGCTTGGATGGCCAATCACTTTGATAAAAGGCTCGATCCTGCCTTATTGGTCCCAGGTGCGAAGTCGGTGGTTTCTTTGCTTTTTAACTACTATCCTGAGGAGCTACAGAAAGATACAGAAGCACCTAAAATAGCAAAGTATGCCTACGGGGAGGATTATCATTTTATAATCAAGCGAAAGCTTAAAGACCTTTTAGCCTTTATTGGCGAGAATATTGGTGAAGTTGAGGGCCGAGCTTTTGTGGACTCGGCGCCTGTTATGGAGCGCAAGTGGGCGCAGGAGGCGGGTTTAGGCTGGCAAGGGAAGAACACGCTCTTGCTAAATAAAAAGAAAGGCTCCTTCTTTTTTTTAGCGCAAATCATCATTGATCTCGACTTAGAATATAATGATCCCTTTCAGGCTGATCACTGTGGAAGCTGCACCCGCTGCATCGACGCCTGTCCAACGGAGGCCATAATTGGTCCAAATTTATTGGATGCATCTAAATGCATTTCCTACCTCACAATAGAGTTAAAGGAGGCCATACCCAATGATTTTAAGGGGCAAATGGAGAATTGGGCATTTGGTTGTGATATCTGCCAAGATGTTTGCCCTTGGAACCGCTTCTCAGCCCCTCATTCGGAACCATTATTGAAGCCGAAGCCCGAACTTTTGGAATTGAGCAGCGGAGAATGGTTTGAAATGACTGAGGAAGTTTTTAGGAAAGTGTTTAGGAAATCAGCGGTAAAGCGGACCAAGTTTAAAGGCCTGCAAAGGAATTTGGACTTTTTAAAGGAAGGGGATTTAATGAACTAAGTTCGGACAACCTTTTACGTGTTTTTTGGTCTATAGTATTAAACTGATTTGCATGAAGCTTTTAAAAATTACCATTCTGGCCGTGCTCATTCCATTAGTGTTTAGCGGTCAGGACTTAAAAAAGACCATTAACGATTCGACAATAAACCAAGCGGTTTCGCTAGAATCCATAGGAAACTATTTATACCTTAATATTCAACAAGGAGAATACATTCCAAGGCATCGCCCCTCACAATTGCTAGTAAAGCTTGATAATAGCTTAGTGGTTCAAAAGCAGCTTGACTTGATTCCAATTCTTGACTCACTGTACCTTGATTCTACCAGTCTTATGTGGGATCAAGTCCAAATGTCCGCTACTGTGCAAGGACAATTGCTGATTTTGGTTAATCATACTAAACGCATCTTACCTTTTAGACCTAGACCATGTGGGTTCACCAAACCCTTTCTTTTGGTTTTTGACGCGGATCTAAACCTTCAGTCGAGCTTTGATTTAGGTTTGAATAGTGATGCTAACTTGTATTTGAATTATTTTGATAGTATGGGAAATGAAGTGCTTTTTAGCGGTCATTATGAACTTTGCGGAAGCCAAATTGGAAGGAGGCCTTTCCTACTAAAGTTGGATTTAGCTACCGGGGAATTAAAGGAAAATAGAAGTCTTCAAGACTCTCTACAGCGCTATGCCTATAGCTTTTCTCAGCCAACTATCACGAACAGTGGATTGTATACCAGACTAACACCAGACTATCTGATGGATGGTGCCCGATTGTTGAAGGTTGATAGCGCTTTAGAATACAAGAAGGTATTTAGTTTAAAAGACTCTACTATTTCGAGCTCCTTTAGCCATTATGGCCGTCAAAAGATAATTTCCAAAGGGAATGATAGTCTGTTTGTCCTAGGCACATCCAGGGACTTAGTTGCCTCGAACTTGTATTCGTGGACTATTAGTTCAAGCCTCTTTATCCAAGGGCAAAAATCAAGAATTGACACCCTCCCTTTTTGCGGAATAAAATCTAGCTTTAACATTTCAAGCTCAAATTACGACCATCCTGAATTAGCTCCAGATGCAGTGGATGCTCAGGATTTGGACAGCGTGTTTATCGCACAAACTACAGGCACAACATTTAACTATACCGCTAGGGATAGTATGGAATTGTACTTGTATAACCTCAATTTGGAAACTGGGCAGCTAAATTGGCGGACTAACTTTAAATGGCCCAAAACGATATCAAATGTATCAGTTCAAAAACTTGGGAGAAGTTGGGTTCTATGCTTTATGGATCAGGATTATGATGGCTGGAACTCGCCTACTGTGCGCATTCATCTATGGCTTTTTGATGAACAAGGAACATTGTTAGATCAGGAGTATATTGAAATGAAAGATGATGCAACAATGATTTTCCCTAACCCAGTGCAGAGTATTATCCGTTTGACCGAAATCGAAGGTCTCCAAAACGCTGACTTTATCATTTATAATGTCAATGGAAAATGCGTTAAAAGTGGTCAAATAAATTTGGGAGAAGGAATCGATGTTTCCGATCTTGAAAGTGGTGTTTATATTTTAAAAGTGGGAAAGAAGGAAATTCAACGATTTGTAAAGAATTAAAAAGTAAAAACCCCGCAAAAAATAATTGCGGGGCTTTTTAATACTGTAAATTATGGTTTTGCCTAGTTCAGCTTCAATGCATTTACTTGCAGAATTTCATAATTGTCGGAATTGTAAATAAAGGCTACAACCTCGCAATTTTCCTTCACGGCATCCTGAGGAAGGCTAATGCTTTCAGAGAAATTAGCGCTACCACCGCTCAAGTCAACGCTTTCACCATAGGTGCCGGTGAAGCTTCCACGTAAAACGTGATTGTGCTCATAATTCTCGTTCACCGATTTATCGCCCATAGTTTGGGGGGAGATAATATTATTTTCAGTGAGGTAAATAGCAATATTGGTATTGGCGGGTATGCCATCGGCGGTATCTAAAACTTCTATAAGTCCATTTACTGTAAGCTCACGGGTTCCGGCATTGTAGGAATCTTCAATGAGGTTTATTTCCGCCACAGGCAAACGTTCTAGTTCGGAAGGAATAATATTTCGCCAATCGCCCTCTGCCTTAATAATGGTGCCCTCATCATAGTCCAATCGATTTACAAAGCCTACCGGCACTCCAAATAATTGAAAAAAGTTAAAGAGCTCAGTGCCTTCGGGAGTATTAAAGGCTTTAGGATGCTTCTCGTCGGTAGTGGCCAAGTTGCCAGCATGAATACCAATGATAATTACATTTTCTTTCCCGAATATGGATTGCAGTCTTTTTGCTTCCAAGGATGCGGCCGGACAGTTATTACACTTTACACCGGTGAATTCTTCTAAGAGAATGCGATGACCTGTACCTTGATAGGTGGGGGTTGAATCATCAATTAAAAGGTATTCATCCTCTGGAATGGTATCACAGGACCAAAAGGCTACCGCAAGTAAAGCGCATAAAACAAATCGTGTCTTCATATCTACTAGAAATTTGAAGTGAGTAAAAAGCTAAATCCATTGGAGGCTGGCACAACGCGGCAAATTCCGCCTACACAGAACACTCCTTCTTGTTGACGACCATAATTGATCTGAAGTTTGTTCGTTCCGCGAGTATATCCAAATGAAACCAAAGGATAATGGACTTGAAGATTGGGATCGGGGTTGCCATAATTGTAGGCATCCTGTAAGGCAACAAACCATTTTGGGGCAATGGAGTATTCTAATAAAAGTAAAGCCCAAGAGCCACGATCCTGTTCGGTATGCATAAATTGACCTTCCATTCGTAAGGAATGACGAGGTTTTATTTTCCAAAGAACTTCTGCTACAACGGCATTTACATAAACGTAATCGAGATCATTGGGATCACCCACTAAATCGTCGATAACCCCATCTAAAAGGGCACTACGGTTGTAAATGAAATTATAATAGCTAAAGGTTCCTTTTAATTTCTTATTGAGCTTAGTCTTTACCTCTACATTAAAATCTTGAGAGTAGCGAATATCTCCAAGTCCGGCCCAATCTTGGTAGCCATCAGTACCTGAAATAGTTTCATTAGAATCCAATCCGGTACGGAAGGTGAAATCTTTATCTAAAGCATAGGAGTTGCTGTAATTCACATTCACTAAGGTTCCATAACGGCCACCTAATGCGGTACCTCGGTCAAATTTATAACTCACTTCCGCTTGAATTCCGGTTTCTCCATTGGCTTGAATATTATAGGAGTAAAGCGCCGGAAGGGCATAGGTGTGCAATTCTGCCAAAGGGGGAAGGTAATTGATAAGGGCTTCGGTGAAATTGGCTACCCGCTGGGAGCGGAATAGAAAGTTGTCGTAGTATTTATAGCCTAATAATATAGCCAGGTTATCACCGGCATAAGAAGCAGTAGAGTAAATAGCATGACCCGGTTTGTAAATAAAGCGGTTAGCACTTCCCGGATCCTGCGATTTATAGGCATACTCCGCAAAAAAGTTGAAATCGCTGGTAATGAAGTTGGCCCGGATTCCTGCCGTGGCAACATTCTCGGGTAAATTAAATAAGGGATCCTGCGACTCTTGGAAACGGCTTGCCATACTCGCGCCAATAATGAGATTTCGATTGGCTGGAAGGCCTTTAAAATCATTGAGGTTAAACTCCAAATCGCCACCTCTAACTATACCGTCACCGGTGTTAAAGTAAATTCGTTGGCGCCCAACTAAGGCTTTGGCGGTTAAACCTGGTCGTATATTTACGATTAGTCTCAATCCATCCATGGCATTGTCTAAACCAAGACCTCGCTCTTCATAGGTGCGAAATACTAAGCCCGAACCGAATTGCTCGTAGTAGTTACCTACGGTAATGTCGAAACCTTCTTTCTTATAACGTGCAAAACGATAAGGTACGCCTTGACCTTGAAATCCTTCGGGGAGGCCTACCAAGTTATTTTGATAGTTCTCGTAACGCACACCGGCCATAAAATCGCCTTTGGTGTAAATCAGGTTTAGAAAACCGGCCGCTAACATCCGTTCGTCGGGGTATGCGGTGCCATTGGGGTCAATGAGCGTATCTCTTAAATAATACTGTGCATTGGTTTGAAAGTTACCATGGATCTCACCAGCTTGAAACTGACGTTCTTGACCCCTAAGTATGCTCGCACTTAATCCTAGAGTCAGGATTAAAATTGTAATTTTCTTCATAAGGTGTAAAGGATGGTTGCCGGGCTATTGCTTATTCGTGACCTTCGATACTTTCACCGGCAGCCAATAAAGCAACCAATTCATAAAGATGATCTTCATCACCAGGAATGTAACCATTATGCTGCCACACAATGCGTCCTTCACCATCAATTAAAAAGGTATGTGGAATGTTATTTACGTTTAGAGCTCTTTTTAATTCTTGATTTTCATCAATATAAATTTCATAATCCCAGCCTTGAGATTTAGCGAAAGGCTTTACACGAGCAGAATTTCGTGAATCATCTACGGAAATGGCAACGAGCTTTACCCCTGATTCATCTACCCAGTCAATGTACTGATCATTAATTGCATTTAGCTCGCGAATACAAGGTTTACACCAGGTTGCCCAGAAGCTGATAATCATAGGTTTACCGTCATTTTCAATTTCAGCGGCATTAATCATATTACCAACTAGATCTTTAAGTTGGATGTTGGGCATTTGTTCTTGGGCAGAGGCAGAGAAGAAGAGACCAGCTACTAGGCTGAAGGTTGCGATTAACTTAAAATTCATTTCGAAAGGGTATTAGTCTTTAAACAGAGGGGGAAATTAAACATTTTTAATAGATACTTCCGCCATTCTAAAGGGACGATGTCGCTACAGAGTGGGAAGAGTACTCTTCATCACAAATCAGAGACCGTGCCAATAGGGATAAAAAAACCGCACTGCATAAAGCAGTGCGGTTCTTCAATATTTTATCGAGGAGTTCTTAGTGAGAAATCACTACGCGCTCGCTAGACATGTGGCCATCAGCAATTACTTGAACCATGTATACACCTGGTGCGAAATTACTAGTAGCTACTTTTTCAGTGCTAGTTAAACCGAAGTCTTTAGCGAAAACAGTCTTACCGCTAAGGTCTACAATTTTAACGCTTACCTCTTGCTCATCTTCTAGTTGGATGGTAAGAACATCATTCGCTGGGTTAGGGAAGATAGAAGCTGTTGGAAGCTCATTTTCGTCCACAGAAACCAATTGAATAACATCAGCCCAAGCTGAGTTCATTACCTCTTTAGTTTGAGTGTTTTCTACCCAAACAACTACTTTAAGATCCCAAAGGTCCTCGATGAAAGTACCTGATAAATCAGCACTACGAGTGATGTTGATGGTATTGTCCTTGGTTAAACCAGTGATAACTTCACCATTCTCATCTGGAAGCATATCCATCATTACGTAGAAGAACTCAGTTTCACCGTTGGTTGCAACGTTACCAGTAGTCTTTTTCTCTACGATAGCGGTTTGAACAACATAAGTACCAGCTGGATAATCTGCTAATACATTGATGTCAAAATCAACACTTACTTGATTAGTACTGATGCTGCTAGCGTTGAAAGTCATGTGCATGAAAGCTGGTACAGCTTGGAAACCGTTAAATACACCAGTAGTTAAAGAGGCCGCATTTTCGTCCCACTGTCCATCAATCTCCATTCTAGGAATAGAGTTAATTCCGTAATAACCACGACGGTTAACGGCAGTAGGAGTTACATAAGGGTCACCATTGCCAGGGAAATCCTGCTGATACTTTACAATAGTATAGTTGCTAACATTAGGAACTACGTTCTGGTCCATATTTGCGTTACCCGGAGCACAAGGACCACAAGTAGAAGAAGTAAATACTTCCATTAATGTCTGACGAGTAGCAGCGGTATCAACGACAGTTACAGAAGTAGAGATACGGTCATTAGTCATGTTCTCATCAGCGTTACCGTTGATGTTGCTAGCCCAAAGCTCGATGGTATAGCTACCAGAAGCTGAAGGAGTCCAAGCAGTTGGGTGGTTGAAGTTACCTGAAGCGAAAGTTGCTAAGCTTCCAGTAACTGGAGCAGTAACAGCGGCACCACCGTTAATAGAATAGTTAAGATCAAAAGAAGTTACAGCAGCAGTTCCTAAGTTTCTTAAGTCAACGTCCAAAGTAAAAGGAGCGTTGTTGATATCATAATACTGTGGTACAGAAGTTCCAGTAGCAGTCATGTCGTACTGTGGCTGAGTACCGTATACAAACTGATAGTAAGAGTTGTCTAAAGCATCACTCTGGCTACCACCTGTGGCAGTATTTTGACTAGTTAAAGCTGGAGAACCGGCTACAGTATAAGCAGTAGAACCATCAACTTGGATACCTGCTGCAATGGCAACATTACCTCCACCTTGAGAGTAGCTACGCATGTCAACAATGTAAATATTGTCGGTTCCTTCTTCCATTACGATACCCCAGTAAGTCCAACCTGCACCTAGCGCTGTACTGGATGCAGAAGCCCAGATAATCCAGTGCTGACGGTTTGGAGCGGTACCGAATGTTTTAGAAACAACCGCATCATTAGCTCCAGTTAAATTCACACCCCAAGCACAAATCGACTTTGGTGGAATTGTGGCAGCTGGCAATAATGATGGCGTAAATCCCGGAGTGGTAGTTGGCGTAGTTGCGCCAAAGGTTACAACACCTGATGAAGATACGTGATACTGCGTTTCAGCAGCGCCATTGAAATTGAAGCTAAATGGAATAGTTTGAACAGTAGACCAAGCATCAGCAGTTGAAGATGGTAATACATTACTGTATCCTGTGCTGTTTGCAGTAAGGAAACCTTCAGGCTGTTCTGGGTCGTTGTTTAGGTTACCAGGGTTCATTCCTGCGTTCACAGAAGGAATCTGATAATAACCTTGACCAAATAAACCTAAGCTGAAAACACCTAGGAATAGGGAAATGTAGATTTTTTTCATAGTAATTACATAAGATTGAATTCGACGAAATTAAAGGAAAATTAATATAAACGCTATTCTGAGCCGTTGATTTTTATACATTTGTCAGGATATCTAAAAATATCTCTGCATATGAAGAAAATTACTTTACTCGCAAGTTTGCTCTTGAGTACCGTTTTCGCGGTTCAAGCACAGCAAAGTTTGCAGATTGTTTCACTGGACAGTATTGTGGTGGGAAACGCCTACACTGACCGAGACATAAGCGGCTATGCCGTAATAGAGAACATTTCTAGCGTTGCTGTTGAAGTGGCCTTTAAGCGTTTTGATGCTAATTACACGGAGCTTACAGATAGCAATGCCATTTGTTGGGGTTTGTGCTTTACCTCCTCTACGTCGCAAAATCCGCCTTCTTTTAATAAGGTATTACAACCGGGAGATAGGGATACTGCCATTTACTATGTTTACCCAGATCAAGACGGTTTTACCCGTGATGGTTTTATAGACTACTCTTTGTTTGATTATTTCAATCCAAGCGATAGTGCTGGCTTTAGAGTAAACTTTAGAGTTGATGGGAAGCCATTAAGTCAAGTAGAATTAAATAAACCAACGGTATCGGTTTATCCCAATCCTGCTGATGATTTCCTAATAGTGCAATACCAAGTAAGTTCTTCAACTAAGAACACCTTCGAATTAATCAACTTAGTAGGAGCGCGAGTGTATCATACAAATTTAGATGCGCAGCAAAATGAACTCGAAATGGATCTCACAAACTTGAATCCAGGAATATACTTCTACTCCCTAAAAAGTGATGGAGAAGTATTGATTTCAAAAAAATTAGTGATTCGCTAGTAAGTAGCATCCTTGAAAATATTTAAAAGCCACTGTTTATGCAGTGGCTTTTTTTTTGCGACATATTTAATCGCAAGCTTCTTATGACCTTGCATTAAAGGGCAAGATGGCTTTTGAGCTATCATATAATTAGTAGCTTCATAAGCTTCATTTAACAAATAACATATGTCAAAAAAAATTACTAAATCTTTCCCTGGCTCTCGGTCTTCTCTCAAGCGGCAGCTAATGGGCTCAACTACCTGTTGGAACAAGTCCAGAAAACAAGAATGTTGTGCTGGAAGAATTCACAGGGATTTATTGTGGCTTTTGTCCGGATGGACATCTAGTGGCCACAAACTTTTCTGCAGCTAATCCTGGAGATGTGGTGCTAGTAAACGTTCACGCTGGTCCCTTTGCAAACCCAAGTGGCAATGATCCAGATTTCACCACTAATTATGGCGATAGCATCGATATCATTTCAAATGTAGCGGGTTACCCAGCTGGTAATATTAACCGACGGGTATTCTCATCTTTTAGTCAAAACCCTGGCGGCATGGCCATGAGTCGCGGTTCATGGGCTAGTGCTGGAGGAACTGTACTAGGAGAAACATCCTATGTGAATATCGCTTTAGAAGGTGATATAGACATCACCACTAATGTGCTTACCGTTGACGTTGAAATGTACTTTACCGCCAACGCTCCTTCGGATGTGAATTTAAATGTGGCCCTATTGCAAAACAATATCACAGGACCACAGTCCGGATCTTCTGGCAACCCCAGTCAGGTTAATGCAGATGGCACCTACAATCACATGCACATGCTTCGTGAATTTTTAACGGGCCAGTGGGGTGAAGTAATTACCACTACCACTTCGGGTACCACCGTTACGCGCCAGTACACCTATAATATTCCCGCAAACATCAACAACATTCCAGTTTCCATTGGCGATTTAGAAGTAGTAGCTTATGTTGCGGAAGGACAAACGGATGTAATCACCGGAGCTAAAGGGCCTATGAATTTTACCGCTCCTGCGGGTTCTGTAGTGGCTGACCTTAGTGCTAATGCTGCTTCAAATAGTTCTTCAGACTATTGTGATCCCAACTTCACCCCAGAGGTAACCATCAATAATAATAGCAATCAAGATGCGAGCAATTTTGATGTTTCCTACAGTATTAATGGTGGAACGCCGGTGAGCCAGAATGTTACGGCTACCCTAACCGCGGGTAATTCCACAACCATAACCTTTGGTGCTACTACCTTAAATGCAGGAGTTAATACCATTACCTATGAGGTGTCTACTGCTAATAATAATAGCCTTTTTGACCTCACATCGGCGAATAATACCTCTAGTCCAGATCCAATTATCGTGGTAGCCACCGCCCCATTTGGAACTTATTGGTATGAGGATTTTGAAGCTTATGCCCTTAATGACGACAGCTTTCAGAATAGTCACAGCCTGAATCCCGAGGGTAACAATTTTGGCGTAATGAATCAAAATATTGATCCTAGTGTAACAAACAACCTTGGTGGCTATGGAGCTTCTGCGAATAGTCTGTATTTTGATTTCTACAATACAGGAAGCGGCGGCAGTATGAGTTTAATGTGGGAGAAATTGGATTTGAGTGCTACAACGGGCAATGAAATAGTTTTCGATTTGGCCTATGCTCAGTATACCAGCGAAAATGATCGCTTGGAAATTGAGGTTTCATCCGATTGTGGAGCTACTTGGACCTCGGTTTACAATAAAGCAGGCGCTCAATTATCAACCCGTGCGGCAAGCACTGCCTTCTACATTCCCGCTAGTGGCGATTGGCGCACCGAAACCGTTGACATCTCTACTTATGATGGTTCAGCTGAATTAATGATTCGTTTTAAAGGAACCTCAAATTATGGGAATAACCTTTATGTAGATAATGTTCAGTTTAGAAATAACACCTATGTGAGCCTGGAAGAGAATAGACTGGCAAATGCTTTTAAATTCTATCCAAACCCAACTGATAAGGACCTATTCCTTGAATTTGATTTGGAAGCTGAGGCAGAACTTTCTATTCGCCTAATGGACCTGGCGGCACGCGAGGTGCTTAATATTAGTCCTGAGACTTTAGCGGCAGGTTTCCATAAGAAGACTCTTTCTCTGGAGCATCTGCCAGCGGGCACCTATTTTTTAGAGCTTTCTATCGACGGCGAGATTTCCATTGAGAAACTGCTTTTGAAATAATAGAAAACATTCCAATTGGAGTTAGAAGGGAGGGTCATTGGCCTTCCCTTTTTTAGTTTAAGGGAATTCGTCGCTTCCGGCATTGAAAATACTTTTTCCAATCCTATACTAAGCCCAATTGTGCCTCGTTAAAGACCCATCCTTCTCCTTGGGCAGGAAGGATGAGAAATATAATTGCCACGGTGTATGAAAAACGTATTTTTGGCGTTTTTTAAGATCGGTTCAAACCTTAGCTCATACAGCTTATATGTTACACCACATCCGCGGGAAATTGGTAGAAGTTCGACCAACAGAGGCCATTGTTGATTGTCAAGGCCTTGGTTATCTTATCAATATCTCGCTACATACCTACTCTGCCATAGCGCATGAAAAGGAATTGAGTTTGTACTTATATCCTATTTATAAGGAAGACTCTCAAACACTTTATGGCTTTTCCTCAAAGCAAGAGCGTGAAGTGTTCCGTCATCTTATATCAGTAAGTGGAGTAGGTGGCAATACTGCTAGAACTATTTTAAGCAGTTTGAGTCCAGCGGAGGTAATTGCTGGAATTGGCCGCGAAGACGTGGACCTATTAAAGTCGGTAAAAGGGATTGGCGCTAAAACGGCACAAAGGATTATCATAGATCTTAAAGATAAGCTGGCGCCTATGGCCGAAGAAGTAGCTTTAAGCGGCCTAAATCCAGCAGTGAAATCCGAGGCATCCGCAGCGCTAGAAGTCCTGGGTTATACGCATCGTCAAACAGAGCGAGTGCTTACCAAGCTCCTACAGGATAATCCTCAAATTGAAATCGAAGAACTCATAAAATCCGCCCTGAAGAAGCTTTGAGAATTTCTTTGAAATATTACGGATTACCCACCTTAGCAGGTTTATTCCTCATTTATTCCTTCACTTATAGAAGGAATGTTGCGGAAGACCTCATTTCTATACAAGAAGTAAATGAGCTTGATAAAGTCCTAGCTCCTTCCGATACTAATGATCCGGATAGTTTATTGCCCTATCCCTTTAATGGTGGTGAATCTGGAGGTGTATTTGGAGAGGAGCCATCAAACTACAAGGAGAATGTGGTTTATGATGCAGAGTCGGGAAATTATTTCGTGTACCGCAATTATGGCAAATTTACTGGGGCCCCTCCGGTGGTAATGACCCCAAATGAATACCGTGATTACATCTCTAAACAACAAGCTAGAGAATACTGGAACGCAAGAAGCAAGACTCAGGAAGCACAAAAGGCTGAAGGTCGAGACCCTGCCACTTCACTCATTCCACAAATTACCGTAAACAGCGATAATTTTGCCCTGCTCTTTGGTTCAAATACCATTGATATTCGTCCCCAAGGCTTTGCAGAATTAACCTTTGGCGGCCGCTTCCAGAAAATTGATAATCCCATTATTCCAGAGCGAAACCGGAATGTTTTCACCTTTAATTTCGATCAACGCATTCAGATGAATGTGAATGGAAGCATCGGTGAAAAACTAAAATTAAATGTGAACTATGATACTGAAGCGACTTTCGCCTTCGAGAATCAGATAAAAACAGAGTTCACAGGCTTTGATGATGATATCGTTAAAAAAATTGAATTAGGTAATGTAAACCTTCCACTTAACTCTTCTCTAATAACGGGGGCGCAAAGCTTATTCGGGGTGAAGGGGCAATTCCAATTTGGGAAGTTGATGCTTACTGGCGTTTTCTCGGAGCAGCGTAGCCAAACATCATCCCTAAATATACAAGGGGGAGCAACTACCACAGAATTTGAAATCTGGGGCGACCAATACGAGGCAAACCGACATTATTTCCTTTCCCACTACTTCCGTGATAATTATGAGGCCTTCTTAGAAAATTCACCTTTAGTTACTTCGCCCGTGCAGATCACTAAGGTGGAGGTTTGGGTAACGAACAACCGCCAGAATACCCAGGATACTCGGAATATTGTGGCCTTATTGGACCTTGGTGAACGCGAGAATAGAGCTTACCGCACTAGTGATAAACCGGGGGTTAATATTTTCCCAGGAGAAAGCAATACCAATTTCCCAGATAATTTAAGCAACCAATTAGATCCTCAAACTTTAGTTCGAACTTATCCTGGTGTTCGCGACATTTCCCAAGTAAACTCAACCCTAATCGGTGCGGGATTTGAAGAGGCAACCGAATTTGTGGAATTGGCGAATGCCCGAAAGTTGAATCCCAATGAATTTAATTTTCACCCACAATTAGGGTATATCACCCTTAATAGCGCCTTAAATCAAGATGAGGTTTTGGCGGTTTCTTTCCAGTATACCGCAGGTGGTAGAACTTTCCAAGTAGGGGAGTTTAGTACAGATGGGGTTAGCCCACCAAGCAACCTAGTGGTGAAGATGTTAAAAAGCTTCATTCTGGATGTTCGGGTTCCTAACTGGGATCTGATGATGAAGAACGTTTATTCCCTAAGTGCTTTTCAAGTTGGTTCTGAAGATTTTCGTCTGCAAGTTCTTTATCAAAATGATGAAACAGGTACTCCGGTTCCTTTTCTCCCAGAATCGAGTTTAAGGTCAGAGTTGCTCCTAAGGGTAATGGACCTCGACCGCTTAAACCAGAACAACGACGATCAGCCGGATGGCTTTTTTGACTTTATACCCGATATTACTATCTATCCTCAAAATGGAAGAATATTCTTCCCCGTATTGGAACCTTTTGGTTCAAACTTGGCCGAAAAATTAGCCACTGATGAGGAAAGAAAGCAGTTTGTTTTTCAAGAGCTCTATGATTCTACGCGCTTTGTTGCTCAAAATGAAACACGACTCAATAAGTATTTAATAAAGGGTCAGTTTAAATCATCTTCCAGTAGCGAAATTCAGCTGAATGCTTTTAATATTCCGCCAGGATCGGTTCAGGTAACCGCTGGCGGTACTCGCTTGGTGGAAGGGCAGGATTACCGAGTGGATTATAACCTTGGAAGAGTAACCATTTTAAATGATGGGATTTTAAACTCAGGGGTTCCTATTAAAGTGGACTTTGAGAACAATGCGCTTTTCAACTTCCAAACCAAAACTTTTATGGGGCTTAATGCCGAATACCGTTTTAATGAAAACCTCAATTTAGGCGGTACCATGGTTCATTTAAATGAACGCCCCTTAACTCAAAAAGTAAATATTGGCGAGGAGCCCATCTCTAATACCATTATTGGCTTAAATGGAAATTATTCTAAAGAAGCGCCTTATTTAACTCGTTTTGTTGATGCCATTCCCTTTATAGATACCAAGGAAAGTTCTAACCTTCTTGTGAGTGGTGAGGTAGCTCAGATGATTCCCGGTAGCCCACGTGGAATAGAGATTAACGGAGAGCAAACCACCTTCTTAGATGATTTTGAGTCCAGCCAAACCACCATTGATATACGCAATCCAAGCGCCTGGCGATTAGCCTCTACCCCTGCCGGGCAGCCAGATTTATTCCCTGAGGCCGGCGAGAATACCGTAGCCTATGGTTTTAATAGAGCGCGTTTAGCTTGGTACACCATCGACCCACTGTTTCACAATGACGAGTCGAGAACACCAAGCAACATCCGCAATAATAAAGATTTGCAGTCCACCAATGATGTGCGCGAAGTTTTGGTGGATGAGGTTTTCCCCAATTTGGAGTTAGATAATAGCCAACCGCGAAATATTGCCACCTTGGATTTGGCCTATTATCCGCGCGAGCGAGGTCCCTACAATTATGATGTAGATCCTACTGCTTTCTCTGACGGTATTAATCAGGATGGTAGTTTACGCAATGCTTCTAGCCGATGGGCCGGAATTATGCGCGATGTGAGCGTAACCAATTTTGAGGAACAGAATATTGAGTTTATTCAATTTTGGGTTTTAAACCCTTTCGTAGGTGTAGATAACCCACCTCCCGGTGGCGATATGTATATAAACTTAGGAAGTGTATCGGAAGATATTCTTCGCGATGGCGTTCAAGCGATTGAGAATAGTGTACCGGTTAATGGCGATCTCAGTAAACTTGATTCCACGCGCTGGGGATATGCCACTAATGTTCGCCCTCCAGTTGTGGCTTTCGATGCAGATCCTTCTGCTCGAGATGTGCAAGATGTTGGATATGACCTCTTAAATGACGCCCAGGAAAGGACTTGGAATACGGATACCGCTTATGCGAATTATATACAGCGTATAATTAATACCTACGGCACCGCATCTCCAGCTTATGTGCAGGCCGATCAGGATCCTGCGGCAGATAACTTCCAATACTATCGCGGGGATAATCTTGATCAGGCGGAAGCCAATATCTTGGAGCGATACAAGGATTTCAATAATCCTCAAGGAAACTCTAATCCAACCCCCGTAGGTGGAGTTTCGGCTTTTGCCACTAACCTCCCAGATATTGAGGATGTAAATAGAGACCAAACCTTAAGTAAGGCAGAAACCTATTTTCAGTATCGCATCAGCATGCGTCCTGAGGATTTGCAAGTGGAAGGACAGAATTACATCACCGCAATTCAAAGAACGCGTTCTCCAGATCAGCCTAATGGACAGTCTTATCCAGCCCAATGGATTCAGTTTAAAATTCCGGTGTTTAATCCAGATTCTAAGGTTGGACCAATTAATGATTTCCGTTCCATCCGATTCATCCGTACTTTCTTAAAAAACTTCCCCGATGATATTGTTATTCGCTTTGCGCGGATGGAGTTGGTGCGAGGGGAGTGGCGACGTTACCAGTTTGCATTAGACGGTACCCGCGATCGATTAACTCAAGACGATCAGAACAATACCGTATTTGAGGTAAATGCGGTTAATATTGAGCAGAACGGCTCGCGTGAACCAGTTCCCTATGTACTTCCTCCCGGAATCGACCGTCAGGTTTTATTTGGCACAACTTCGGCTAACCAACAAAATGAGCAGGCACTAAGCTTAAGGATATTAAATCTTGAAGATGGTGATGCCCGCGCCGTATTCCGCAATATCGATTTCGATATGCGCCTTTATAAAAGGTTAAAGCTTTATACCCACGTAGAGTCGGCAATTACCGATAATGATGTGGCCGATGGCGATTTGAGAGTTTTCATTCGCTTGGGCAGCGACTACGATCAAAACTTTTACGAGTATGAAATCCCCATGACCGTAACACCTTGGGGGGTAAGTAATACGGATGTAAATGCCATTTGGCCCGAAGAGAATCAGATGGATTTTGCTTTGCAGATTTTAAAGGATGTCAAGCTCGAACGAAATGCCGCTTATCGCAATACCGGGGACCCCATCAATGAACCCTATTCTGTAGATCGAGCGGGAGGCCGTGTAACGGTTGTAGGGGCACCCAATTTAGGGAATGTACGAACCGTGCTTATCGGGGTGCGCAACCCTAAAAAGCGATTTGCCAATGATCCCGATGATGGCCTCTCTAAAAATGCTGAAGTTTGGATTAACGAATTAAGGCTTACCGACTTCGATCAAGAAGGGGGATGGGCGGCCAATGCTCGGGTGGCAGCCAAATTAGCCGACTTTGCCAATGTAAGTCTTACTGGTAGCACCAGTTCCATTGGCTGGGGTTCCCTCGATCAATCGGTAAGCGAGTTTCAGCAGGAGCAACGCTATGCTTACGATCTGCAAACTAATGTTGAGTTGGGTAAGTTTTTCAATAAGGATTTGGGAATTAGAATTCCTATGTTCTATGGAACCAGCGAGACCTGGATAAATCCTCGCTTTAATCCCTTAGACTTGGATATTGAGTTTGATGATGCCATCGACAATATTGAAGATCCAGGAGCACAAGATTCATTAAGGCAAGCGACCCAAGACTATACCCGTCGTCGATCAATAAACTTTACCAACGTTCGCAAAGAACGAAATGCCAATGAAGGGCAACGCAAGCCAAAGGTTTATGATATTGAGAACTTTGCGGTTACCTATTCATTTTCAGAGGTCTTCCGACGGAACATCAATACGCGCTTTGATATTAACCGCCAGCATGCCGGAAATATTAATTATACCTACCGCGCCCGACCAAAACCAATTAAACCCTTCACCAAGGTAAAATGGCTACAGAGTAATTACTTGGCCCTAATTCGGGAGTTCAATTTTTACCCTTATCCTAAAAGTTTTACGGCCATTGCCAGTTTTGATCGGAATTATACCGCCATGCAAATGCGGAATACCGACGCCATCTTAAATGATATTCCACCTGAGCTTTTGGGAAATATTGAAGCCACTTACAATAAGAACTTCAATTTAAACCGGCAATACACCTTACTCTACGACATTACGGAATCATTGCGTTTCGATTTTAATGCGAGATCTGGATCAAGGATAGATGAAACGAATGGCGCGCCAGGCTCAGCAGAAAACCGAGATACCATCATTCAGAACCTTAGAGATTTTGGTCGACCGCTTACTTATCACCAAAAGGTCACCCTCAATTGGCAGGTGCCTATTAATAAGCTGCCGCTGATGGACTTTGTGAATTTAACGGCAACCTATAATGCCGACTATGATTGGCAGGCTCCATCTCTGGCCACAACCAGAGGTAATGCCAATGCACCGGGGAACAGCCAGTTTAATTTGAACTTTGGAAACACCATTCAAAATAACCGTCAAATTCAATTAAACAGCACGCTCAATTTTAATGCCCTCTACAATAAGGTGCCTTATTTAAAGAAGGCCCTCAACGGAGGTAAAGGCAGAGGCGGCGGTGAGCGACGCAGACCGCGGGGAATTCCAACGCCAGGAGAACGTCGTAATAATGAGAGTGTAAAAGAGGAAGAAGACGAGCCTTCGGTATTTGGAAAAATACTGATGGAGTCTGCCAAGTTTATGATGATGGTTAAGTCTGGATCGGTAAATTACAGTCAAAATAATGGGCAAGTATTACCAGGTTTTAGACCGAATCCAACCTTATTAGGAATGGCAGATGCTGGGGCGGCACCGGGATTCTGGTTTACGGTTGGAGATCAATCGGATATCCGCACTTCGGCGGTTGCAAATGACTGGCTGATCCGAAATCCGAATTTGAATACCCAGTACTCTAGAACCAGTAATGAAAATCTTAATCTGCGACTAACCCTGGAGCCACTTAACTCATTGCGAATTGTAATTACCGCTCAAAGACAAGGGAGCAGCAATTTAAGTGAGTTCTTCCGCGCTGATAGTGTGTTTGATCCAGTAACTGGGGATTTCTCAAATTTTGCTTTCAATAGCCAAAACAGCTTTCAAACCCAAACTTTTTCTTCTTCTTGGTTTATGATGAATACTGCCTTTGAAACTTTGGAGGCACCTGAGTACAATTCGGCGGTCTACGATCAATTCCGAGAAAATCGATTGATAGTATCACAGCGACTAGCGCAACAGTTAGCGCAAGTAGATAGCATCCCAGGCTATTCCGCGGAATTAGTAGGTAGCCCAGATTCATCTAATTATGGCTATCGCTATTATAGTGTGAGCGCTCAGGAGGTGATGATACCAGCTTTCATTGCCGCTTACTCGGGGGTGGATGCCAATTCGGTTGAATTAGGCTTTGGTAGGGCTATTCCGCTTCCAAACTGGCAAGTGACCTACGATGGATTAAGTAAGATGAAGCTATTTAAAAAGTACTTCGCCAGCTTTACTTTAAATCACGCTTATCGCTCCAATTATACCGTATCCAGTATTTCCACCAACCTATTAAGACAAAAACAATTACAAGATAGACCAGGGGAATTGCCATTAGATGCCAATGGAGATCTCTTACCGGCAGATCAAATTAACAGCGTCTCCATGACGGAGCAATTCGCCCCTCTAATTGGTTTAAATACCAAGTTTAAAAACAATATGACTTTCCGGGTGGAGTATAAGAGCGACCGTAATATGATGTTGAGTTTAACCAATAATCAAATCACGGAGAACCGCGGTAGTGAATGGGTGGTAAGTGCCGGTTATATTATTAAGGATGTTAAGCTCCGCTTTGTTCGAGTAGGAAAGCGCCGTACAAATCCGGTGGCAAATTTAGAGCTCAGGGCAGATGTGGGTATCCGTGATAATATCATTCTCATTCGCAGGATATTGGAAGATGTGGATCAACCAACCTCGGGTCAAAGGGTAACTACGGTTAAAGTTTCGGCCGATTACCGCCTCAGCCAGCGCGTGCAAACAAAGATTTTTTACGACCTAAACATGTCGCGATTCAAAACCTCAAATGCCTTCCCTTTAACCACTAATCAATTTGGAATAAGTGTACGCTTAAATTTGGGGCAATAGTCCTAAAAAACCTTTTAATTTGTGGCATCAAAATACTGAGGCATGAATATCCCAACCGATTTAAAGTACACAAAAGACCACGAATGGATTCGCATTGAAGGCGACACTGCAGTCGTAGGTATCACAGATTTTGCTCAAGGCGAATTAGGCGACATCGTTTTTGTTGAAGTAGAAACAGAAGGCGAAACCCTTGATCGTGAAGAAACCTTTGGCTCTGTGGAGGCCGTTAAAACGGTTTCGGATTTGTTTATGCCTGTATCAGGCGAAGTAGAAGCCTTTAACGAGGAAATTGAAAGTAATCCAGAACTAGTGAATGAAGACCCTTACGGCAAAGGCTGGATGGTAAAGATTAAAATTAGCGACGATTCTGAATTAGCCGATTTGTTAGATGCAGATGCTTATAAAGAGCTGATCGCCTAATGGCTGAAACTAGAAATAAAAAATTTCTTTCTTATACCCCGGCGCTATGCTGGGGTTTTTTAATAGCCTATCTCACCCTTTTGCCCAAGGATCAAATTCCAAGGGAATTGGTGGACCTCAATGATAAACTCATACACGCGGGGATATTTTTTTTCAGCGCCTTCTTAATAATCCTTGGATCACTTCGTTATAATTTCAAGAACGTTCTTAGTATTCGCCGAATAGGATCAATTTGGCTTGTTACTGTACTTTTTGGAGGACTCATTGAAATCCTTCAACATGAACTTATACGTGGTCGCCATGGCGATTGGTTGGATTTTATCGCCAATACCGTGGGTGTCACTATTGCCGTGCTTTTGTGGTTTCTAATACAGAGCCGCAAGGCCTGATTGATCGAGAGATCTAAAAGAAAACCTAACACGAAATCACATGGAATTAAAGAAGAATTGGAGAACTAATCTCGAAAACTATCGCAGCATTTTCTTTCTCGCCGGTATTGCCTTAAGCTTGTTGCTTACCACTGAAGTTTTAGAGCTAAAAAGCGCTTACTCTTTTCCCGAATTAAAAACTGATCAAGCCGAGCAAAGTGAAGCGGGGACAGTGCGAATACCGAAAACCTTTCGCGAAACACCTAAGATACCTGAGCCCCTAAAGAAAGATGTGGAACCAGATCCTATAGTAGATCCAAAGAAGCGATTTAAAATTGTGGACAATACTACCCTGCTTAACACTAGTAATCTACAGCCAGTAAGCATGGATACCATTTTTTTTGAATCAACTTTAGAGCCCGAAGTACCTGAGCCTATTGAAGCAATACTTGTAGAGAATATGGCGCGGCCCCAAGATTGTGAAGCTCTGCGCGGAAAGGAGGAGCAAATGAAATGTTTTAATACCTGGATATCCACCTATTTAGCCAATGAAATTGAGTTCCCCGATGTGCCAGATTTTATGGCCAGGAGCGAAAAGGTTTTTGTTGAATTTGTAATTAAAAGTGATGGTAAGGTTAGCGATGTGGTAATTCTGCGTGGGGAAATCCCCGAGTATAGAGCGGAAGCCAAGCGTGTAATAGAAAATTTGCCCAAATTAGTTCCTGCTAGTCAGCTGGGTAGGGCGGTTCCGGTAAGGGTGCGCATCCCTGTAAATTTTAAGATTAGGTAAAATAGCCTTATTTCTTGTATGCCCTTTTAGTTTTTCTTTAATTTAGCCTTTGCTAATCCATCGAATATGCAACCAAAGAAATCAGAAAAAGCAGATTTAGAGAACATCAGGAGTTTATTCCTCCTTACAGGTCTCTTAACTTCATTGCTATTGTGCATCATCTTAATCCAATGGAAAACCTATGATCAGTCAATTGCTGATCTCGGAGAATTAGACGTTGAGGTAGATGATGAAATTATCCCGATTACAAATCGTGATCTAGCCCCACCACCGCCACCACCGCCACCGCCACCAGAGGTGATTGAGGTTGTAGAAGATGATGTGGAGCTCGAAGAAGAACTAGAGATTCAAACTACCGAAACCGATATGATGGAAGAGGTTGAGGTAATTGAAATGGAAGAGGAAGAATCCGATGAGGTTTTAAGCTTTGCGGTTGTGGAATCGGTTCCTATTTTCCCAGGCTGTGAAGATTCTAAGAACAATGACGAACGCAAGCTTTGCTTCCAGCAAAAAATCTTACAGTTTGTAGGTCGCGAATTTAAATTCCCGGAAATGGCCCGCCAAATGGGAATTCAAGGTCGCGTTTATGTAAACTTCGTTATTGAGAAAAATGGTAAAATAACTAATGTTGAGGTGGTTAGAGGTGTAGATCCTCTCCTTGACGATGAAGCAGTGCGGGTAGTGAAAATGCTACCTAAGCTAACGCCTGCGAAGCAAAGGGGAAAGCCAGTAAGAATGAGCTTTACTTTGCCGATCAACGCGAAGCTTCAATAAACAATACTTCGTAATTTTATAGCCGTCTTTGGTAATCCAAAGGCGGCTATTTTTTTATAATCAAACCAACAGTCATGGACCGCATAGAGACAAAAGTTTTAGCCTATGATGCTATTCTGGCATCAATTGAGGCAGGTAAGGAAATATTAGAGGTTTACGAAAACACCTTTGAAGTAGAATATAAAGACGATAAGTCGCCCCTTACCATTGCCGATAAGCGTGCTCACTTAAAGATCGTTCATATGCTAGAAGAAACGGGTATTCCTGTTCTTAGCGAAGAAGGTCGCGCTTTGGCCTACGAGGAGCGCAAAAATTGGCACTTATTATGGGTGGTTGATCCCTTAGATGGCACCAAGGAGTTTATTAAGCAGAATGGCGAGTTTACCGTTAATATAGCACTGATTGAAAAAGGAGTGCCGATTATGGGTGTTGTTTATGTACCGGTAGACGAAACTTTATATGTTGGAGCTCCTGAGTTTGGCGCTTATCGCATAGATAAAGCAGCGCACATTAAGGATACCGATAATTTGGATGATTGGTTAAATCAAGGACTAAAATTACCGGAGCAGCAAGATCGCCCTTATACCATGGTTGGCAGTCGCTCTCATATGAGCGATGAAACAGCGGCATTCTTTGAGAAGGTTCGCAGAGAATACCCGGATTCTGAAGTGATAAGCAGAGGGTCTAGTTTGAAAATCTGCATGGTAGCCGAGGGATCAGCCGATGTTTATCCACGTTTCGCACCAACCATGGAATGGGATACAGCTGCTGGCCACGCCGTAGCTAAAGGCGCTGGTTTCGAAATTTATCAAGCTAAAAATGATAGCGAGCCACTGCAGTACAATAAGGAGGATTTATTAAATCCTTGGTTTATTGTTAAAAAGCCCAATAGTTAGAATCAATCTATTTTGTTTAGGCGGGCTGTGAAGCGTATTTTTGCAGCCCAATAAGGCCTATTGAATACAAGTACCGAAATCAAAGCTCAAACTACAAGCTTCAAGCTTAAGGCCCAGGCCGTAATGGAGCTTACCAAAGCTCGGTTAAATATGAGTGTGGTGTATTCTGCACTCGCGGGATATCTGCTTGGCGCGGATGAGGTTTCCGTGTGGACCATAATTGCATTGGCCTTTGGCGGTTATTTGGTGGTAGGAGCTGCTAATGGTTTTAATCAAGTGATTGAAAAAAACCGCGATGCCTTGATGGATCGCACTAAGAATCGACCATTGCCAACGGGTCGCCTAAAGGTTTCAGAGGCCATGCTCGCCTCCTCAATAATGGCCTTTATTGGTTTGCTGCTTCTTTACTACATCAATCCTCTAACCTTAGGATTTGGCGCCTTTGCTTTATTGGTCTATGTTTTAGTTTACACGCCACTAAAGGCCTATGGGCCGATTGCCGTTTTTGTGGGCGCTTTTCCCGGGGCTATTCCGGCATTACTGGGTTGGGTGGCGGCTACTAACGACTTCGATATTGAGCCAGGAACTTTATTTGCCATTCAGTTTTTATGGCAGTTCTCTCATTTTTGGGCCATTGCTTGGATCGCGGATGACGATTATAAAAAAGCGGACTATGTGCTGCTCCCTTCAGGAAACAGAGATACTAAAAGCGCCTCGCAAATATTAATCTATACCTTCTTCCTCATTCCAATTAGCTTATTACCGGCCTTTGGCTTAAGTGGAAGCTTAAGTCTCTCTATTGTGGGGACGGTGATTGCCGCGGCTATGGGCGCCGTATTTTTATATTTTGCATGGAAACTGTATCAGGAGCGAACTATTCCGGCTGCTCGAAAGTTGATGATATTCAGTATTATTTACTTGCCGGTGCTACAATTGTTATTGGTGATTGATAAATTTATTTGACGTGGGAAAACTATCTGTAGCGGAAAAAAGAAAAGTTCAAAAACCATTATTATGGGTGGGTTTGGCGAGTATCGTAATGACATTCGCTGGTCTTACCAGTGGCTATTTTGTGAGCCGATCCGCTTTGGCGGCGGATAATCGTTGGCTAGAGTTCGCCTTGCCAATAGAGTTCTTGTATGCAACTATTGCAATCTTATTAAGCAGCCTAAGCATTTATTTGGCCAAACGGAGCTTAGCAAAAGACAATATTTCGGCCGCCTCGGCCCTAACTCTAGTTACCTTAGGCTTGGGAATTGCCTTCCTGCTACTGCAATGGATGGGAGCTAAGGATTTAATGGATAGAGGCTTATACTTTACCGGTGGAAACTCGGCTAGCAGTTGGGTTTATGCTATCGCAGGTTTGCATTGGTTTCATGCTTTATCCGGAATCATTGTGTTACTTTACACTTGGTTTCGCACCGCAATTTTAAAGGTTCATTCGGCAAGTAATCATCAAGGTTTTGGAGTTAGTGCTTTGTACTGGCATTTCCTCGATGGACTCTGGCTGTATTTGTACCTCTTTTTATATTTTATTCGCTAAACTTGCAAAAATTTTAATGCATGGCTAACGGAGCTGCTTTAGAACAAAACACAACCGCCCTTTGGGGTGGAGGACGCCAACCTTTCGGCGTGAGTTATGGCAAAATGATGATGTGGTTCTTCCTCTTATCAGATGCCTTAACCTTCTCGGGTTTCCTAACTGCAATGGGAATGTACCGTTTCAAATATGAAACGACTTGGCCAATTGCGGAGGACGTGTTTACCCACTTCCCCTTTTTACACGGAGAACACCCGCTGTTGTTCGTGGCTTTAATGACCTTCATTCTTATCCTTAGTTCGGTAACAATGGTATTGGCGGTAAATGCCGGTCATAAAATGAACACTAAGGGAGTAATATTGTGGTTAGGCTTAACCATTGTTGGAGGCTTTACCTTCTTAGGTTCTCAGGCCTGGGAGTGGTACCACTTCATTAATGGCGACAAAGGTGCCATCATCACCGAGAGCAATACGGTTATGTATGTAACCCCCCTGGAAGGTGAAAAAGCAGGTGAGATAATTAGCATGTATGAGCTAATCACCGGTCAAGAAAAGCCCCATGGCGACCATTCAGAATTTAGAACGGCGGACATGATTGCTGCTTTTGGTCTAAATGAGAATATGACCTTAAGAATGCCGGGTAAGGGAGTAGATGGCCAAGCCATTACCCTCGATCGAGCGGCAGCTCTCCAAGAACTTAAGAACGCTAAGATTTTACAAGGAGCTAACATGCGAGCCAATGAGTATGGGAATGTCCTATTTGCGGATTTCTTCTTCTTCGTTACAGGCTTTCACGGAACCCACGTTTTCTCGGGGGTTGTCCTTAACATCATTGTTTTCATAAATGTATTAATGGGCACTTATGTGCGCAGAGGACATTATGAAATGGTTGAAAAAGTTGGCCTTTATTGGCACTTTGTAGACCTTGTTTGGGTATTCGTATTTACCTTCTTCTATCTAGTATAATCCTTATTAAGCATCTTGTAATATGTCAGATAATAACGCATATCCAAGCGAACATCACGAAGGCCCAGAAGGCACCAAATGGATTTGGAAGGTTTTTTGGATACTCCTTATTGTAACTACAGTTGAAGTGGTATTAGGTATTATTAAGCCTGCAGCTTTAACCGATACCCACCTTTTGGGAACTAGTTTATTAAACGTAATATTTATCGTTCTTACCATTGGTAAAGCATACTATATCGTGGCTGAGTTTATGCACTTAGGACATGAGCGTAAAAACTTCATGTGGACGATTACCTTACCAATTATTGTTCTTATTCCTTATTTAACCTTCATTCTGTTAACTGAAGGAGGTTATATGAATACTTTGATGAACATGTAGCCATGGCTAAAAAATCTTCAATAGCGAAGGCAGTACTAATTACTCTATTAGTACTGCCTTCGGTGCTTTACTTCATTTTTGTTTATGGTGCAGAGGGTAACTTCTTTGTAACCCTAGATTATGTAGGACCAAAAACTGTAGTTGAGAAGGAAGTCGAGGGAGAATTGGTTTCGGATACCCTTTATTACAAGATTCCGCCCTTCCAATTTACCACCCAAGACAATGAGCTCTTAAGCTCGGAGGATATGCTCGGGAAAATTTATGTTGCTAATTTCTTCTTTAGCACCTGCCCAACGGTTTGTCCAGCCATGAACTATAATTTGCAGCAAGTTCAAGATCGATTTATCGGCTATGAATATATCGACTTCCTGTCCTTCACTGTAGACCCTGACCATGATACCGTGGAGGTTTTAAAGGCTTATGAGCAAAAAATTGGAGCAGTAAATGGCCGCTGGTATTTTCTCACTGGCGAAAAGGAGGAAATTTATAAGACTGCCGCGAACTTCTTTTTAAGTGCTCAAGTAGATGAAGATGCGCCTGGTGGCTTCTTGCATTCTGAAAATTTAGTGCTGGTGGATTGGGAAGGAAGAATTAGAAGCCGCAAGGATGAACAAGGTAATCTTAAAGCGGTTTATTCTGGTACATCTCCGGTAGAGATTAATGAGCTCAAGGACGATATAAAAGTACTTATCGCTGAGTATGAGAAAACCAAGTCTGTGAACGAATACCGGGAATCGAAAGAAAAAAAGTAATGGCGAAAGTTCGAGAACTAAAAACCGAAAATCGATCATCGGATAAAATTGCAATTCCAATTATTATCCTACTCTCTGTTTTGGTGCCCATAGCAGTGGCGCTCTTAATCTTGTTTCCCGAAACCTTTAAACTGGAAATGGGAATTAACCGCGGCACTTTACCGGCCTTTCATGCGATATTAAATGGTTCCACCGCCATCCTATTGCTAATGGGCCTCTTCTTCATAATGAAGAAAAACCTTGTGGCGCATCGCTTTTCCATGCTCACCGCTTTTGGATTATCGGCAGTGTTCTTAGTCTCTTACGTTATCAGTAAACTAAATGCCGATCCCATCCCCTATGGAGGAGAAGGCGCTTTAAGAAGTCTATATTTCTTTATCTTAATTTCCCATATTCTGCTTAGCGTACCGGTATTACCCCTAGCTATGTTGTCCATTTACCGAGGCCTTACTCAAGAGTATGCCAAGCATCGCAAATTAGTTCGATATACGTTCCCTATCTGGCTATATGTAGCCGTTACTGGGGTTCTGGTATATTTGTTTATGCAACCTTATTACTAGTATCGCATGCGTAAAGCTTTAATAACTCTAGCACTTTTTTTTGTTCTTAGCCTTTCGGCTGATGCGCAATGTGCCATGTGCGGTGCTATTGCCGAAACCAGTACTAAAACCGGAAGCACCGTTGCAACTGGTTTAAATGGAGGCATTCTTTACCTAATGGTTTTTCCCTATTTAATCCTTACTGTTTTGGGGATTGCCATCTATCGCCATAAAAAGGCACAAAGAACAGCAGCGGGCTCTGAGGATTAGTGCGAAAACCTATCTTTGTGGGGCTAACCAATGGGTCACTCCCCGAATATGGAAAAGTCAATTTTATCTTTTTTCCTGTTTTTTTTATCTGCCTTTGGGCTGATGGGCCAATCTACCATGCCCGATGTTTGGACTTTGCAGGATTGTATCAGCCACGCATTTGAAAACAATATTACCGTACAGCAAGCCCAGCTAAGGGCTGAGATAGCGGAGAATAATTTACAAACTGCCCGCTATGATTACTTACCGAATCTAAACCTCGGTAACAATCTATTCTGGAACTTTGGTCTTAACATTGACCCGGTAACCAACCAGATTTCGAGGCAATCGAGGCAAACCGTAAACTTTCAACTTTCTTCCAATTGGACCATCTATAATGGTGGTGCCAAGTACAATACCATTGCGCAACGAAATCACGACTTAAAAGCCGCTCAGTACGACTATGAGGCGGCTCGAAATGATATTGGACTCTTGGTAGCATCCAATTACCTACAAATATTATTAAATAAAGAAATCGCGGCCGTGGCACGTGAGCAATTGCGGATTACCGATCTACAATTAAAACGAACCGATAAATTGGTAAAGGCGGGTACCTTACCCGAAGGTGAACGTTTGCAGCTAGAAGCGCAATTAGCCCGAGACCAGCAGAATAAGATTGCAACTGAGAATGCGGTTACCTTAAGCCGACTTCAATTAGCGAACTTATTGCAACTGGAGGATCCTGAGCAGTTTTCAGTTGGAAGCCCGCAATTAACCCTTCCCGATCCAACAATTTTAAATCGCCCTGCCAACAATGTTTACGAGGTGGCCGTAGAGAAGCAAGCCAATATTAGAGCCGCCGAAATGCGCGTGCTTTCTGGCGAAGAATCCGTTGATGTGGCTTTTAGTGGCTTCCTGCCAACATTAAGTCTTATCGGACAGGTTGGAACCAATTATTCCGATCAAATTCCAAATATAACCGGAAGCGAAGATGCTGTTATACCTTTTGGATTTGTAGGGACAACCAATGACCCCGTCTTCATTACCCAATCCATTCCTCAAACCGATGGTGTAAAGCCCTTTGGCGACCAAGTATCTGATAACCTAAATGAAGTAGTAGGCCTTAGTTTAAACATACCGATTTTTAATCGCCGGGCTGTTTCCAATAACTTACAAAACGCAAAAATCAACGCCGACCTTAGCCGACTGGGTTTGGAGCAAGCTAAGAATGATTTGCGCCAAACTATTTTTAGAGCTCATGCTGATGCTAAAGCGGCTAAACTTCAATTTGAAGCGGCAACAAAATCAGTTAATGCCAATCAAAAGGCTTTCGATTATGCCCGCCAAAGATTTGAAGTGGGAGCATTAAACCAAGTGGATTTTGAAACGGCCAAGAATAACTTGGCTGCCGCTCAGTCGCAATATTCTCAAGCCAAGTACGACTATATATTTAAGATTAAAGTCCTCGAGTTTTACCTTACCAATCAAGTAAACCTGTAAGCCATGAGCAAAACAATGAAGATTATCCTGGGCGTGATAGTCCTTCTTATTATTCTCCTAGTTGTTGCCAAACAGGCGGGCTGGATTAATAAGGATGAGGGAATGTCTGTGGATTTAGGAACCGTTGAACGCGCCACGATAACCGAAACGGTGGTGGCCAGTGGAAAAATTCAACCCGAGGTAGAAGTGAAGATTTCGGCCGAAGTATCTGGTGAGATCATTGAACTTCCTTTTAAGGAAGGCGCCTCCGTAATGAAAGGCGATTTATTGGTGAAAATTAATCCCGATTTATTCTTAGCCGCCGTTAATCGCAGTAATGCTGCAGTAAATACCTCCAAGGCCGCCTTGGCATCTGCGAAAGCACAATTTATAGAAGCGGAACGCAGCTTTAACCGAAATAAATCCTTGCATAAGGATGGCGTAATTAGTGATGCCGATTTTGATGCGATAAAGCGCGCCTACCAAGTGGCGGAGCTCGGAGTGGAAAGTGCCAAATATCAATTACAAAGCGCTGAAGCAACCTTGCAAGAGGCTCGAGATAATTTGGCTCGAACCACAATTTATGCGCCAATGGACGGTACCATTAGTATGCTTAACTCCGAAGTAGGGGAGCGCGTAGTTGGTACCGCTCAAATGTCGGGAACGGAAATTCTGCGGGTAGCTAATTTAGACCTCATGGAGGTTTTGGTTGAAGTAAATGAGAATGATATTATTCAAGTTGAGTTAGGCGATACCGCCATTATTGAGGTTGATGCTTATCTAAATGAAGAATTTAAAGGAGCGGTAACCGAGATCGCCAATTCGGCTAATCTCAATGGTACCTCCATTGATCAGGTTACAAATTTTGAAGTAAAGGTTCGCATCTTAAAATCATCTTACGAGCAGCTTATGAAAGATGCTAGTATTAGTCCATTTCGACCAGGGATGACCGCTTCCTTAGATATACTAACAGACCGACAATCCAATGTAATTGCCGTACCTATACAAGCGGTAACTACTCGTGCTGATACTTCGGACCTGCCCGCCTACAAACGCAAAAAGGCGAGCGAGGTAGATGACGATGATATTTTTGAAATCGTTTTTGTGCACCTCGATGGAAAGGCGGAGCTGCGGGTAGTGAAAACCGGAATTCAGGATGATGAGAATATTGTAATCTTATCGGGATTAGAAGAAGGTGAAGAAATTATCACTGGACCATGGAGCGCAGTGTCCAAAGACCTTCGTCCAGGCTCTAAAGTTAAAGCAAAGGACGAGAGTTCCGAAGAAGAGGAATAAGCCTTGGTACTCGCATTAGAAACCTCCACTAAAAATTGTTCGGTCGCTTTAATTGAGCATTCCACTGTACGTGCTCAAAAAGAGGCGCATTCGGATCAGTATATTCACTCGGAGAGTCTGCATTTATTTATGCAAGACGTGCTTCAGGAAGCTGCTGTGGCCCCAGCCGATTTAAAAGCCATTGCCGTTGGGGCTGGGCCAGGTTCTTATACCGGACTGAGAATTGGCGTTTCTGCAGCTAAAGCCATGGCTTATAGTCTGCAAATACCGCTTATAAGCGCTACCGGACTAGAGCTATTAATTGCGGCTGCCTTGCATCAATTTCAATTTCCACCAAAGGCTATGCTTCATCCCATGATTGATGCCCGAAGGATGGAGGTTTATACCGCAGCCCATAAACTTGGCTCTAAAGATGAGCTATCGATAGCAGCGCAAATTATTGATGAAAATTCGTATCAAGATCCCGTGGAGCATTTCTTTTTCGGAGATGGAGCTTCAAAATTTGAAGAAACTTTAAAGGCTCAGAATCATCATTTTTTAGATCTCACTTATCCTTCAGCCTCGCACTTTCAATACCTAATAGCGGATAAGATTAATAATGAGCAGTTTGAAGATGTCGCCTATTTTGAGCCCTTCTACGGTAAGGACTTTCAGGCCATAAAGGCGAAAAGCGTATTTTAGAGCGAGATGTTTAAGGATCTTGAATTTAACATTTTTGCATTAAGCCTTATCCTTTCAGGAGGCTTTGCATTTATTTTGGCCGCTTGGATTATGCGTAAGCGCCGGCAAACTTTTAATTGGTTTAGCCTCATGCTTGCCGCTGCCGCCTGGTGGGCCGTAGCTTATGGTTTTGAGTTAGCAAGCACGAGGCTCGATCAAATGATGGCCTGGATAAAAGTCGAATATCTGGGAATTGTGAGTCTTCCATCACTCTGGTTAATTTTCTGCTACAGCTTTATTGGTAGAGATAATAGACTTAATAACCTCACTTTTTTAAGTCTACTCGGCTATTCTAGCATCACCTACATCGTTGTTCTCACCAATGCCGGTCATCATCTTTTTTATGAATCTACCAATATCGATTATTCAGGTCCCTTTGCCTTACTCAATATTGTTCCAGGTCCTTATTATCATTTACATACGGTTGTTTTCTATAGCTTGGTTTTGGCAGGCTATTGGGCTTTAATTGCGCACCTAAGACATACCAAGCCAGTTTTTAGGGCTCAAAACCGGCTTTTAATTATTGGAACCTTAATTCCACTTACGGTTAATATCGGTTATATCTTTTTAGATATCCGTCCCTATGGTCACCTCGATTTAACCCCATTCGCCTTTTTACTTACCTCCTTTATTATCGCCATTGGCCTTATGCGTTTCGGCCTCTTTGATATTAGTCCTATGGCCAGGAGTAAGGTTATTCAGAATTTAAAAGATGGAGTTGCCGTTCTAGACATTCGAGCTAGGCTGATTGATTTTAATCCGGCTTTTGAGCAGATAGTGCAGCAAGATGGAGAGCTCTTTGGTTTTAAAATTCAAGAGCTGCTACCTTTAGGGAAAGTTGAAGATCCCTTCCCAGAATTAGATGAGAAAGGGATCCTGGATTATTTGGTGCGGCTTAAAGATGGACGTGTTTTTGAGGTCAGCACCAATGGACTATTTGAGAAAACAGGCATCTTTAAAGGTCATGCCGTTTTGTTTAAAGATGTTACAGCTCGAGTAGAGAATCAAAGAGCATTGGAGTTGCAAACCAAGGAGCTGATGAAGCTCAATGACTTAAAGGATCGCTTGTTTTCGGTGATCGCGCATGATTTGCGCGGCCCATTATTGAGTCTCAAGGAAACCATGAAATTGGTTAACAGCAATGCCATCAATGAAGCGGAGCGAAATGAACTCCTTAAATTACTGACTACTGAAGTTGATCAAAGTGTTGGCTTAATGCAAAATTTGCTCGATTGGGCACAAAGTCAGCAAAAAGGCGAAAAGCTAGAACTGAGCCTTTTTGAAGCCCAGGACCTCATAAAAGAAGCAGTTGAACCCCTGCAAGCATCTATTGACAAGAAACAACAGCATTTACTCAAGGAGATAGAAACAGGAATTTCCCTTTATGCCGATCGGGAAAGATTAAAAATTGTACTGAGGAATCTAATTAATAATGCCATCAAGTTTACCCCTGAGAAGGGCAATATAAAGGTGATTTTAAAATCTAAAGGAGAAGAAGCTTGGTTTGCGGTTGAAGATAATGGTTTGGGCCTCACCGAAAAGCAATTGCAAAAACTTAAGTCGGCAGGAGAATTAGAAAGCACCTTTGGTACCTCCAATGAAAAAGGATCTGGCCTTGGCTTAATGTTAGTGCGGGATTACTTAAAGCAACATGCATCTTCCTTGGAAATAAAAAGTCAATTAGGTTTTGGCTCTACCTTTAGTTTTGGCCTCGTTTTAATTCCGGAGGATACGCACCCTTCAGATCCCGATCTTTATAAGTACCAATAATCCTGACCGATTTGCAGTTGACGACTGCTTAAAAATGTCTCTAAGTCTTGTCGCTCCGAAGGATTAGGGTAAACTCCAATAAGCACTTTCAGACCGCTTCTATTCTGGAGTAATCGATAATCTTCAATGGCCACCCCTAAAATACCGCTGGGGAATCGACTAGGATCTAAATCCATCCAACGAAACGGCTGACCTTGGGAGAGGAAATAAGCGGCGCTAATTCTGGCCTTTCTTCCCGAGCCCCAAAGGATAAGCTCCTCAAAACTTTCTAGCTCTAAGAATCGCTTCAATTTTAATTTAAAAAAAGCCGCTTGTTGATAATGCTCCGAATTTCGAGAAGTTCGATCGGGATGCTCCCGCCATTGTAAGGTTACCTTGCCTATACAATGCACCTCAAATTGCTCAGCATAGCAGCGGAAACACCAATCATAGTCCTCGGGATATTCCAGTTTATTAAAACCTCCTATCGCCAAGAGCTCCTCTCGCCGCATGAGCCAGTTTGGTGAGGCGATAACACATTCGCGATATATATCCTCCCATGTTTCACCATTGAGATTGAGTTCATTTATCCAAGCTTGGTATTTGATGTAGCCCCGAGAAATGGGCCGATTAGAAAAGTATTGAACCAAACCAGTTACGATGGATTTAGGCGGCGCTTCATCCAAATAATTAAGCATCAGCAGCAATCTTTCTGGCGGTAGTAAATCGTCAGAATCAAAACGACCGATATACTTTCCTTGAGCTTTTTTTAAACCCAATTGCAAGGCTGGGATAATACCTTTCTGTTGATTTTTAATGTACCGAATCCTCGAATCGTAAGAGGCAAAGTCTTGCACTATTCGTGGACCGCCATCAGCAGAAAAATCATCTATAGCCAACAGTTCCCAATCGGCAAATTTTTGCCCAATTAAAGAAAGCAATGCCTCCTGCAGGAAATGCTCCGACTGGTAGAAAGGCATGATTAAGGATACTTTTGGCATCTCTCTAAAGTATAAAAGGGAATTAGATGTTCACCTATTTTCTTTGTTCATCTCAGAAGAGTAAAGAAAATAAACGAACAAGGCTAGGAATGGCTGGCTAAGCCTCAAAAGACTGGAATTGCAAAATTTTAGGCATGGCCTTTTTATATCATCATTTTTCCGAAATTCAGGCTCATGAAATTAAAGCTCATTTTAGGTTTTGCCTCAATGCTACTTTTAGTGGGAGCATGTCGCTCTAGTTCTAGCTTATTCGGTAGGGGGGAAGTGCAATATTCCGAGTCCAGTAAGGAGGTTTGTGAACTGCCTATTCACATAGAACGCAATTTGATTTTTGTTGAAGTGATAATAGAGGGAGAGCCCTATAACTTCTTATTTGATTCAGGAGCGCCCATGGTGATTTCCCAGGATTTAGCCGAGAAGTATAAATGTCGCATCATGAAGAAAGGCGACATTAGAGATTCTCAAAGTAAGGTACGGCGGCAAGACTATGTTTTGCTCCCCGATCTGAAAATTGGCGATCGTAGTTTCACGGGCTTAGTTGGCTTGGCCTCGGACTTAAAGTCTTCTGCCATTTTAAATTGCCTGGGTTTAGATGGGATAATAGGAGCCAATGCCATGGCTCTACAATATTGGGATTTTTCAGTAGCCGATAGCGTTTTACGCTTGAGTAAAACTAAGGCGCATTGGCCCAGTGGGAAGAAGTATATTTTACCATTTAGCATGAAGAGTTCTCGAACCCCAGTGGTGCAATTAAAGGTGAATGATACGGATGTACCTGGCATTACTTTCGACACTGGATCGGGAGGTGTATTGTCTTTTAATAAGTCAATGACTTCCAGCTATAAGGCCGAAGATGCGCGCTATTCCGCTTATGGTTATCTAAGTGGAGGCCTTTTTGGAAGTACCATTGATACCGCTCATGAGTTTATGATGACCTTTAATTTTCCCGACACCAATATTCGGGTCCCTATCGAGCAGGAACAACGGAAAAAGGGTAAACTCTTAGGAATGCGTTTTTTAAGAGATTTTCATGTGTTTTTTGATTACCCTTCTTCTCAAATATTACTCATGCCAAAGCAAGCACCAGAGCTAAGAGGCTCCTATCCTTTGGCACCGTATTTCGAGAATGACAGAATTATTATCGGCATGAAGAATAGCTTAATGCCGGAACACCTGGAGCACTTAGAGCTGGGAGATACCATCGTTTCGGTTAATGGGAAGCTTCTGCCAGAAAAGCCTGAAGTTGGCGACTATTGTGCCATACTCGAGCAAATGAGAGGAAGTGAAATTCTGTTAGGAATTAGAAACAAAGGGGAATATACCTTTAAGCGTACTGCGATTCCTGATTAGCTCTCTATTTTCGAAACTCTTTTAAGTAGTTTGAAACACTGGTATAAGGAAGCTGGCAGGCTCCTTTTTGACAAGGATAAATGAGTGTTTTTCCTGCTACATGTCTCGATTTGAAGGCTCCAAGAGCGGAAGCTGCCTCCGAATGAAAAATGAACTCCAAAGGACTTAAGTCGGCCTGAAGCTTATTTTGATAAGTCTTCGCCTCTTGCCCAACAATGGCAATCTCGTGATAAGGATGTGCCATATATAAAGCTAGGCGGCCCCAATTGGCATAGCTTTCACCATAGTCTATCATCTGCTTCTTAAGATGGGCCAAATTCTGCGCGGCCTGTTCAATCCAAGCATGATTACTGTACACTAAACCCAACTGAAATAGGTTATGGGCCATTGCAGAATTGGCGGATGGTATAACGTTATCCTGGCTTTCAATGCCATCACTTATTAAAGCTACTGCCTTTTTAGAGCGGGTAAAGAATAATCCACTTTTTTGATCTTGGAAGTCTTGTAAAACCAATTCTGTCCAAATTTTAGCCTGACTTAAATACTCCTCCTTTGCAGTGATTTGCCAGAGTTGAATGAAGGCCTCAATGCAAAATGTATAATCTTCTAGCAGGCCATCTATATGAGAATGCCCATCCTGCCAAGCATGCTTTAATTGCTGACTTCCCGAGCATTGATGCCGAAGGATCCATGCGGCTGTTTTTTCCGCGACTGCTATGAAATCTTCATTTTCAAAGGCGCGATAGGCCTCGCAAGCGGCAGTGATCATTAGGGCATTCCAGCTGCTTAAGGCCTTATTATCCAAGCCTGGCTTTACCCTAAGGCTCCTTTCTTCTAGTAATGACTTACGCCATTGGTCATTTCTTTTTTCAAGTTCATCAGCGCTAAGCTTAAAACGCTTGGCTATGGATTCACTACTTTGCTTCCGCAGCAATATGAGTTTGCCATCTTCCCAATGAGCATCATTATCTATACTGTAGTAAGCATTAAAAATAGGCCAGTCTTTTGGGCTAATTACTTTTTGAAGTTCCGCCAAAGTCCAAACGTAGTATTTGCCTTCTTCCGCTTCTGTATCCGCGTCAAGCGCAGAATACCAAGCGCCGCTTTTATGGAGCATTTCGCGTTTTAAAAATTGCCATGTTTCCTTTGCGATATTGCCAAATTCTGGATTTTTAAAGGCGCGATAAGCTTTGCTATAGAGAGCGACTAACTGGGCATTATCATAAAGCATTTTCTCGAAATGAGGCACCTTCCAAAAAGCATCAACCGAGTAACGAGCAAAGCCTCCTCCTATTTGATCGTAAATGCCACCTCGCCCCATTTTTTCTAAGCTTAAATGAAGGTGCTGCAAGGCTTCTTTATTGTTGTGCACCAACCCATACTCGAGTAGGAAATTTAAGTTTACCGGCATGGGAAATTTAGGTGCGCGCCTGGGGCCACCTTCTTGGGGGTCAAAAGCCTTAGACCATTCTGTAAACATTTCATCCAAATCATTGGCCTCTATGTTTAAGGGACTTCGATTGAGGCTCACCAACATACTTTGTTGGATTCCTTTGGTTAGTTGGTCGGCATAATCCCTCATGCGTGTTGTGTCCTCCGCATACATTTTCGCAAGCTCGGTAAGCACTTCCTTCCATTTATCAAGTGGAACATAAGTGCCTCCCCAAACGGGTTTCCCATCTGGAAGGCAAACCACGTTTAAAGGCCAACCTCCTTGTCCTTTCATTAATTGCAAGGCGCGCATATATATTTCATCAATATCCGGTCGCTCTTCACGATCAACTTTAATAGATATAAAATGAGCATTCATAATCTCCGCTGCCTCGGTTTTTTCAAAAACTTCAGATTCCATAACATGGCACCAATGGCATGCACTATAGCCAATACTTAGAATGATAAGTTTATTTTGAGCAATGGCCTCGGCTAAAACTTCCTCATTCCAAGCTTGCCAATGCACCGGATTAAGCGCATGTTGCTGTAAATAAGGGCTTTTAGAATGATCAAGATTATTGCGGTGAATGCTCATGAAGGTCTTACTTTTGACGGCAAGGTAAAGGAGAATGCGCGGATAAGCTCTGCCTTATTTAAGCAGGTCCATTTAACTTGGAGGTAACATTAGAATCCAATTTTTGTAATTATCATTAGACCAGCGGACACTTCATGGATATCTATTTAATTCTGGTAATCGCCCTTTTAATTTTGGCCGTTGGTGACTTGGTCGTTGGGGTTAGTAATGATGCGGTGAATTTCTTAACCTCGGCCATCGGCTCAAAGGTTGCTAGTCAACGAACCATATTAATTATCGCCGCGGCTGGTGTTTTTGCCGGAGCTGCATTTTCCAGCGGCATGATGGAGGTGGCTCGCAAGGGAATCTTTAACCCGAGCTTTTTTAGCTATGCTGATGTGATGGTCGTCTTTATGGCGGTTATGATTACCGATATTATTTTATTGGATGCCTTTAATAGTTTCGGGATGCCTACCAGTACCACGGTATCTATTGTATTTGAACTGCTTGGGGCCAGTGTAATGGTGGGCTGGTTAATGCTGCGTGAGGACAATCCCCAAAACTTAAACCTCTTAGACGTTATCAATACCGCGAAAGCAAGTCAGATTATCGCGGGTATTTTCCTTTCAATAGGAGTGGCCTTTTCGGTGGGCGCACTTTCCCAATGGATTTCACGCTTATGGTTCACTTTTAATCTCAAGCATGGCATAAAGAAGTATGGTGCTTTATTCGGAGGGATTTGCATGACCATCATTATATATTTCCTACTGATAAAGGGTATCAAGGGAGCAGATTTTGGCAAAAGCGTAAATAGCTTTTTTAAAGAAAACACCCTTTATATAGTTGGGTTTTCATTGCTAGCTAGCACGGTAATTTTGGCCCTTTTGCAAAGACTGTTTTCAGTTAATCCATTAAAGATTGTTGTTCTCACTGGTACCTTTTCCCTAGCCATGGCTTTTGCCGGAAATGACTTGGTTAATTTTATTGGTGTACCCATAACTGGCTACCAATCGTACTTTCTTTGGCAAGACTCTGGCTTGGCTGCTGACGCATTTAGTATGATAGCCTTAGCGGAGGCGGTACAAACTCCCAAGGTTTTACTCTTCTTGGCTGGTGCCATAATGGTTTTAACCCTTTGGTTTTCGGCTAAGGCCCGAAAAGTGACCGATACTTCAGTGAAATTAGGTTCTCAAGGTGCGGTAGATGAGCGTTTTAAGCCCAATGCGGTATCCAGGGGAATTATCTCAGTAGCGACGGCTTTTTCAAATTTCTTTACCCACGTTGTACCAAATAGAACCCTGGCTCGAATTGATAGTCGCTTTAGAATTGAAATTATAGAAGAGGGGGAAAAGCCAGCCTTTGATTTGGTTCGCGCTTCTGTTAACCTGGTAATTGCTAGTATCTTAATTGCTTTTGCCTCTAGCCTTAAATTACCGCTTTCTACCACCTATGTTTCCTTTATGGTAGCTATGGGGGCAAGTTTAGCGGACCGTGCCTGGGGTGCTGGATCGGCACCTTATCGAGTGGCGGGAGTGGTAAATGTAATTGGTGGTTGGTTTTTAACCGCTTTCGCAGCCTTTAGCGCAGCAGCAATAATCGCCTTGGCCATTCGCTTTGGAGGCTCATATGTAGCCCTGGCTTTATTTGTACTGGCCGTGTTTGCCTTGCTGCGCAGCAATCGTCGTAAGAAGTAAAAAAAACCGCCCTGTTTCCAGAGCGGTCTTAAATTATTGAGCCAGACACAGCTGCTACTCGGCGGCAGCGGCAAAGTGTTTGAAAAATAGTGGAATGGTCTCAATTCCTTTGTAATAATTAAATAGGCCATAATGCTCATTCGGAGAATGAATGGCGTCACTATCTAAGCCAAAGCCCATCAAGATACTTTTTAAACCAAGTTCTTGCTCAAACAAAGCAACAATAGGAATACTTCCTCCGCTCCGCACTGGAACCGGAGTTTTACCAAAGCTTTCTTCCATGGCCTTGCTTGCGGCCCGGTATCCAGGATCATCAGTTGGTGAAACGTAAGGTAGTCCACCATGATGGGGTGTAACTTCTACTTTAACCGATTTTGGGGCTATAGATTCGAAGTGTTCTTGAAACAATTTGGTGATTTTATCGGGGTCTTGGTGCGGAACCAAGCGCATGGAAATTTTAGCTTTAGCCCAAGATGGAATTACCGTTTTGGCCCCCTCACCGGTATAACCGCCCCAAATGCCATTAACATCTAGGGTAGGACGAATAGAGGCTCTTTCCGGTGTGCTGTAGCCTAATTCACCGTGAATATCGCTAAGATCTAAAGCTTTTTTATAGTTGTCTAAATTAAAGGGCGCTTCCGCCATTGCCGCTCTTTCTTCTTCACTTAGCTCTTGCACATCGGCATAAAAACCAGGAATGGTAATATGCAGGTTATCATCTTGCAAGCTGGCTATCATATTGGTAAGAACATTAATGGGATTGGCCACGGCTCCTCCATAAAGTCCAGAATGCAAATCTCTATTGGGTCCAGTGATTTTCACCTCCACATAACTTAAACCTCTAAGTCCAGTAGTAATGCTCGGGGTATCATTAGCGATCATTCCCGTGTCAGAAATTAGAATAACATCAGCGGAAAGCTTCTCGCGGTTGCGTTTTACAAACCATTCAAGGTTTTCGGATCCAACTTCTTCTTCTCCCTCAATCATGAACTTTACGTTGCAAGCTAGGGTATTGGTCTGCATCATTACCTCCAGGGCTTTTACATGCATAAACATTTGACCTTTGTCATCACAAGCGCCTCGGGCAAAAATAGCCCCATCAGGATGAATGTCGGTTTTACGAATAACCGGATCAAAAGGCTCCGTTGTCCAAAGCTCCATGGGATCAGGTGGCTGAACGTCGTAATGCCCATAAATTAAAACCGTTGGTAAATTGCTATCTAAAATTCGCTCCCCATAAACGATGGGGTATCCCGGTGTTTCGCAAATTTCAACCGATTCAGCCCCAGCTTTCTTTAAGCTGTCGGCCACCACTTCGGCGGTTTTTAAAACATCATTTTTATAGGCGCTATCTGCCGAAATACTAGGTATTCGTAAAATGTCAAAGAGCTCTTCTACAAAGCGATCTTTGTTTTTATCGATATAGTCTTTTTGAGAGGACATATGTAAAGTGATTTCCTGTAAAGGTAAGGTTCAAATGATAAAAGGCCATTTTTTAAAGCATGGATTTTAGAGCTCTCCATGCAAAGAATTCATACCTTTTCCTCAGCAAGAGGAATCTAATTCGCGAATCAATTTTGGCAGATTATAAATCATCCAATATCATCCAACTCTTCCGTGAAATGGGAGAGCAGGTAGATTGTGAATACTGTGTTGGAAATCAATTTGATAGTATTAAGACCTTGAATTCAGTTTGGCCTAATCAAGTCCTAAACTTTAAATCGGCCAAGTCCCTTTGGCCAGAAATGGCCGGCCAGATAAGAGCTGATCAAGCTGCAAATAAGCTCCCTGCCATCATTGTAGGGGAAGCCAATAGTGAGGAAAAGCTAAATCGTTTTTTCTTGGAGCAAGACTATCACCGAAGGACCTGGACGGCCATGAGCATCAATCCAAGTAATTTGAGCTTTGACACAAAAGGGCAATTTAGCGTCAAGGAATTTGGAAATGATGAAAAATTGGAGGATTGGCTAGCTGTGGTAAAGGCCGAGCTAATGCTAGGCGGGACCTTAAATTCCCACTTATTTGAATCGCTAAACCAAAGTCCCAATGTTCATTTTTTAGCCCTTTATAAGCAGGCTAAAATTGTAAGCACGGTTCTGCTCTATACCTATGAAGAACATGCCGGTATTTACTTGCTGGCAACCCGAAAAGAACAAAGGTCGAAAGGATTTGCTAAAGCCCTAATGCAAGAAGCTTTGCGGAGAGCCAGGGAAAAGTCTTGTTCTTCGGTTTGGCTTCAGGCTACTGAAGCCGGCTACTCCTTGTACAAGCGACTTGGCTTTAAAGATGCCGGTAAGATTCCGGTCTATAAATTTAAGGGGGATGCAAATTCTTAATGATAATACCGCCAGCACTAGGCTTGCCAAGCTCATTGGAGCCCCCACTAAGGCGCCGTTGAAATCTTGTCCATCCTTTTTCCTTCAAGGCATGCAAGTAGAAAATCTTGAATATAGTAGCTGGGCTAATGCACTGCTAATAATAGGCTTGCATCAAAAGGGATTCTTACTCTATTTATCGAAAAATAACCGATCTATTAGAATAGCTCTGCCATTTGTGGATGTCCTTCAAATTAGTTTTCAAAGGGGGAAGGAAGCTATAAGGCCAAGGCCGATAAGCTTACTGAGCCTAATTGGTGCTAGGCGTTTATTATCTAGTTCATTCGGACAAACTCTGGCCGCTTGGGAAAGGACCTATCAAATTGAAGCTAATGCGCTTCTAATAGAAGGATTGAATTTCAAAATAGAGCTCAGTAGTAGTGGCTTTAAATATAGGTCGCAAGAGAAATTTTTGATTCAAGTGAGGTCTGAACTCCACAAGAAATTGCAGCTAAGCTTATAGAGCTAAGCTTTAACAAGACCTTAAAGACTTGCCTATGTGAAGCTGTTTAATTTGGCAGCTGAATTTTATGCTAATAAACCAAATCGAAATAAGCATGCGTCAATTGTTTTTTGTGATTTTAAGTTCAGTCGGCTATTTAATGCATGCCCAAAGTCATCAATATTATTACCAGGACCCTGCTGATAGTAATGGCTTGGGCTACCTGAAGGTGCTACCCGAAGGTAAGCCGATAGGTTTGGTGGTACGCGATTTTTCTAAGCTGCCAGATATGGATAAGCCCAGTCCTTATAAGTTCCAATCGATGCTCTTGGAGGCGGGTTTTATTTGCCTTTACACCAGAAGCTCCACCGACTTTCCAGAACTGTATATTGAGGATGAACCCATGGAAGTTTTAGAGTCGATGATTAGCACAGTTGTAGGCGAGCATGCTATTCCAGATTCGGCCATTTTTATGGGTGGCATTTCGGCTAGCGGGACTCGCGCCCTTCGTTTTGCAGAATTTTGCAAGCGAACAAATTCTAAAATTCAATTAAGGGGCCTATTTATAGTGGATTCCCCACTGGATTTAGTGCGGTTTTATGAATCCGCAAAGGGACATGCTCCAAGTTTTAAAAAGGGAATGGCCGAGGAAGCCGCCTTTATGGTCCCCAAATTTGAATCATGGTTTGGTGCTAGTCCGAATACCGCTCTTGAAGCCTATCAAGAGGCTTCGGTTTTCTCGCATTCCAAACCGTATAAAGCTTCCTTAAATCACTTTATAGACCTTGATATAATTATTTATCATGAACCAGACATCAACTGGTGGTTGGAAGAAAGAGGTGCCTCCTACTACGATATCAACTCCTTCGACTTAGTGGCTTTCACCCAAAGTATGAGGCAGTTGGGAAATAGTAGGATTAAGATGGTTAGCACAAGCGGCAAAGGCTTCGACCGGGCCGGCAATCGCAAATGTCATTCATGGACAATAGTTGATGAAGTGCAATTGGTGAATTGGATAGCACATTGTATGTCAAAGAGTCGAGTACATTGATATAAAGCATTTGAAAATTTAGGAACTCCTCTAGCCGCAGTTTGCGGGTATCTGCAGCAATTGCTATTTTGTGATGGCTGTCATGAAGTAAGGACAGATAAATACACAACCTGATTTTAATAAAGCTATGAAACGTTTCTCATTTTTACTTTTACTTTTTAGTCAAAGCCTTTTTGCCCAATCTAGGGTTGATAGTTTAATTCGAGCTGGAGTTGAATATCATGATGCGGGCAGTTACTTAAAGGCCATTTCAAGTTACCAGAAAGCAATTGAGCTGAATCCAGAGTCAGGCTTGGCGCATTACGAATTGGCGTATAGCGCAATGTTGACCGAGGACTATGAGCTAGCGCAAGAGCATGCAGAAATAGTTATTGATTTAGATGAAAGCGATATACTAAGCTTATCCGCGTACAATATTTTGGGATCAAGTTTGGATGAAAGAGGAGAAGTCAAAAAATCGATTAAGGTTTACAAAAAAGCTTTAAGAAAATTCGATGATCATTATCTCTTAGCCTATAATCTGGCCTTAGATTATTTTAATATTAATGAATTCGATGAGGCGGAAGAAGTTTTGCAAAAAGGAATCTTAAATAATCCAAGTCACAGCAGTAGTCACCTTTTATTAGCAGGTATTAAGAAAAGTCAAAGAGCTCGAGTTGAGAGCCTTTTAGCATTCCATACATTTTTATTATTGGAACCAAATAGTGCAAGATCACCCGGCGCCTATAATCAACTCATGAGTCAATTTGGTGCAGGAGTAAGTCGAGACCCTGATAAGCCAAATCAGATTAATATAAGTTTAAGCCCAAGCAGTATAGATTCTGATTTTTCATCTGCAAACATGATGATATCCATGCTTATGGCCACCAATAGTTTGGATGAGAATAAGGACCTAAGTGAACAAGAGAAATTCGTGAAAAACACGACCACCTTCTTTGAAATTGTCGGAGAAATGGGTGAAAATGATTCCGATGATTTTTGGAATGAAACCTACACAAGGTTTTATTATAAATTGGCTCAAAGTGATTATATGACCATCTACGGTCATTATATAGCACAGTCAGAAAATTCGGAGTCCGAAATTTGGATTCTTGAGCATCAAAAAGAAACTAATGACTTTCTTAAATGGGTTGAGGAAAATTTCTAGCTAAACCCAAATCAAACTGATAATGCCACCAATTATCATGATGCGATAGAGGTAGTTGAGGTAATAGAAATGTTCTTTTTTTTCGGCTAAAGCCAAGAGGCCAGCGCTAAAGAATAGTCCTGCTAATCCTAAAGCTAAATAATAGGCAATGCCTACAAAGCCAACCTTGTAAAAAATAGCTCCCGCTGGTATTAATCCACTGAAGGTAAAAACAGCGACCAACCACTTAGTACGCTTTAAACCCAAGACCACAGGAAGCGTAGGATAACCTAGTATAACATCACCCTTCAATGCTTCAAGGTCTTTGATGATTTCACGAATAAATATCACCAAGAGTAAAAAGCTTACATAAGTGAGAATAACTAAATCTTCGAGACGGAAATAAAGGAAAATGGCAAAGAAGGGAGTAATGCTCAATATGGCTGCCATGAAATTCCCTAGAAAAGTGATTTTTTTAAGCTTATGCGAATAAAACCAAAGGCTAAAATTAAAGGCAGCGAAAAACAGAAAAACATTAAAGCTCACATAGATGCCAAGTGCTAAGCCGGTAAGCGTAAAAAGAATGTAAAGCCGTAAAGCCGTGCTTTGCCGTAAAATTTTCTCGTATAGGGTTTTATTGGGGCGATTGATTAAATCTTTTTCTAAGTCGTAAAAGTTGTTGATGATATAACCCCCAGCCACCGAGAACAGGGAGGCGAAAACTATGGCATGTACACTAGGGTCTAAAAGTATCGTGCGCCAATCACTGGGTTCATTTAAAACAAAAAGAACCGCCAAGTATTGAGCCAAGGCTAGGAAGAAAATATTGTACCACCGCACCAAAGAAAGTAGTGCGGAGAGTTTGAAGATCAGAATTCTATCCCTCCGGCGCAGTGCCATTTAGAGGCGGTAAATCAATTCGGTATCGTAACCTTTCAGGTGGCTTTTCGCCTCTTCGTAATCATGCGTAAATCCAAGTACAAATCCGCCGCCGCCGCTGCCACAAAGCTTAAGGTAATAAGCATTAGTTTCAATGCCCTTTTTCCATAAATCCTTCACCGAATGGGGGATCATTGGACTAAAGTTTTCGAATACTAGATGGCTTAATTTCTTAAGATTATTAAAAAGCGGTTTGGTATCGCCTTCCAAAAAAGCGCTAATGCAGGCATCATTATATTTGGTAAACTGCTCCTTCATTACATTCCGGAAACCTTCGTGCTTCATCTTGTCCATAAAGATGTTCACCATAGGCTGGGTCTCGCCGGGCTGCCCGCTATTTAGTAGGAAAATGGCTCCTTTGCCTTCCTCCATTTGAGGGATGCGAACGGTGCCAAGCTCTCCTTTACCCTTTATAAGAACGGGTAATTTTAAGTAACAAATAAGGGGATCTAGGCCGCTACTTTTTCCGTGAAAAAAAGATTCCATCTGACCTAAGATTTGCTTAAGCTGATGGATGTTTTCTCTACTTATATCTTCGTCGGGATCAATTCTGTTTTCCGCATAGCGATCGTAAATGGCAGCACATAAAGCACCGCTGCTACCTACTCCATAACCCTCGGGAATACTACTGTCAAAGAAAACATTAGCATCAAGATCACCCTCAAATTCTACTAAATCTAGTTTGAAAAAGGCCTCGCCTGAAAGCTGCAGACTTTTAAGATAAGTGAAGAAATTCCGTAGGCTTTCGTTTGATTTCTGGGCAACAGTATCAAGCTGCTCTGATTGCTTCCAAGCCCCTTGATAGTAGTTGTAGGGTACCGAAAGTCCTTGAGAATCGTTGATTATGCCATACTCTCCGAAGAGTAGAATTTTGGCATAGTATAGCGGGTTGTTTTTGTTCATGTCAATGGAGTAGGGCCATTTCCAACTTGATCGCAAATATACGCTCCGTTTATTAAATGGCCTTTTAATGAACTGTTAACGAATTCGAGCGCTTCTTGTTCGATGGCCTCAGGGTAAAGCAAATGCACATTGGCACCGGCATCGAGGGTAAAGTACATTGGCTTGCGGGTTTCACGTCGCCATTGCCAAATCTTTTCGATAATCTCCAAGCTCCCCGGTTTCATTAAAATAAAATAAGGTCTGCTGCTCATCATCATGGCGTGTAGCGTGAGCGCCTCACTTTCTAGTAATTCACCAAATGCCGCTAAATCGCCTTGAGCCAAGATATCTTGTAAATCGGCCATATTACGATGCGCTTGTTTAAATCGCTCAGCCGCAAAGGGATGTCCATTCATTAAACCATGACCAGCGGTGCTGCTAACGGCCTTTTGCCCGGTTTCAACTAATAAAATGGTATCCCTAAATGAGGTGAAGACCGAATCAACCTTACCTTGATAAGGAATGGCATATTCATCGGAGCTTTCGGCGATTCCTGCCGTTTTACCCCACAGTCCTAGAGGACCAAAAACCGATCTACTGGCGGATCCTGATCCCAATCGAGACCATTCACTGGCTTTGCGAAAAAAGGCTTCTTGCGACAGGTTTTTTCCTTCGGGTGATAAACTTAAAAGGTTTAAAGCCAAGGCCGACATCCCACTGGCGGAGCTGGCTATGCCACTACTATGTGGAAAGCTATTATAAGTTTCGATGCTAAAGCGACGTCCTTTTAAGAAGTCTAAATCCTTTTCAATCCGCTGAAGGAACTGCTTAATTTTAGGTTTAAAGCTGTCTGTTTTTACGGAGTCCAGAAAAATATCGAAGTCAAAGTCCTCACTGGCGCTTTCTCCTAAAAGCTCTAGCGTTGTTTCGGTATAACTTTCCTTTAAGGTAAAGCTCAAGCTAGGGTTCGCCGGTAATTGCGGATCGTATTTTCCCCAGTATTTAACTAGGGCGATGTTAGATGGACTGCGCCAACTGCTTTTGTTCATGATGGATAGATGAAGCTTGCTAACCTAAAAGCGATCAAATGGTTCAGGCGCTTTGGGTTTCCGCCTCTCGATGAATCTTTTTTACTAAGCCTTGAAGCACCTTCCCTGGTCCAACTTCCGTAAAGTGAGTGGCGCCATCAGCAACCATATTTTGAACGCTTTGGGTCCATTTAACTGGTGCGGTTAATTGCTTAATTAAATTGGCTTTTATCTCTTCGGGATCTGAAATAGGAGTGGTGCTCACATTTTGATAAACTGGACAAATAGGGCTGTGGAAGGTGGTTCCATTAATTGCTGCCGCGAGTTTTTCTTCTGCGGGTTTCATTAAGGGGGAGTGGAAGGCTCCACCGACTGGTAATAGCAGGGCGCGACGAGCACCATTTTCTTTCATCAGCTCACAAGCGGCTTCTACCGCCGGTACACTGCCAGAAATCACTAATTGCCCAGGGCAGTTATAATTAGCAGGAACAACAATTCCATCCACTTGAGCACATAAGGATTCTACCTTTTCATCTTCAAGACCAAGAACAGCAGCCATAGTACTTGGTTGCGCTTCACAGGCTTCTTGCATGGCTAGGGCACGAGCCGAAACCAGGCGCAAGCCATCTTCAAATGCAAGACTCCCATTGGCTACCAAGGCCGAAAACTCACCCAGTGAATGGCCAGCAACCATATCCGGTTTAAAGTTTTCGATATTCTTAGCGAGAATTACAGAGTGTAAGAAAATTGCCGGTTGAGTAACTTTGGTTTGCTTTAAATCCTCTGCCGAGCCCTCAAACATAATATCGGTTATGCGAAAGCCTAAAATTTCGTTGGCTTTTTCAAATAAGGCTTTATTGGCCTCCGAACTATCATAGAGGTCCTTTCCCATTCCAGAAAACTGTGCCCCTTGTCCGGGGAAAATAAATGCATTCATATTTGATATTTGTTGGTTTGCAGATGAGCCAATTAGGCCTATGTCGAATATGGTTTAAGCTCGTTTACTTCCGTGAAAATATATTTTTTGGATCAAAATCCTGGCTGCTAAAAATTCTCATTGCTTGCTATACTGACTTTAGATAAGCTTAAATTCTGCTACGGGAGCTCCTTTATCCGAAATACTCCACCGCATTATTGATGGTTTCCTCGAGCCGAATTCGATGAAGGGCACAACCGTGCTCTGCGATAGCCGGCGCTAGTATTTTCCAAAACTCCTCGGCTAAAACTTCTGTGGAAGCAAACTTTCCTTTCATGAAATCTACATCATGATTGAGATTGGCGTGATCCACCTTTTCGATAATTTCTTTTTGGATTATTTTCTTGAGGTCTACCAAGTTCATCACAAAACCAGTATCGGGATCAATTTCTCCCTTTACCGTTACGATTAGCGTAAAGTTGTGGCCGTGAAAGTTCTTATTGGCACATTTTCCAAATACAGCATCGTTTTGTGCTTCTGTCCAATTCGGATTGTAAAGCTGATGGGCAGCGCTAAAACGTTCTTTTCTTTCGATGTAAATCATGAGCCGAAGCTAAAATTTGCGGCAAAGATAGTTAAGACAAACCGGTCTATTTCAACTTGTCATTGTTGTGATGACGATCGTGGTCCCTTTTGGTTTTGTGTTCCATTTTGCGATCAAAGGCCGCTTGCAAATCGGTATTGGTTTGATTGGCCAAACAAAGCACCACAAAGAGCACATCTGCGAGTTCCTCACCAAGGTCCTTGGTCTTGTCGCTTTCCTTTTCACTTTGCTCACCATAGCGCCGGGCTATTATTCGGGCTACTTCGCCCACCTCTTCGCTTAGCTGGGCCATATTAGTGAGTTCATTAAAATAACGAACCCCGTGATTCTTTATCCACCGGTCTACCTCAGACTGTAGCGCTTCTATGCCTTTCATTTATTCCTTGTTTTTAGTGTCAATCCAAATAGTAACTGGTCCATCATTTATTAGCTCAACTTCCATGTGGGCACCAAATTCACCTTTAGCTACGCGATTATCGCCAAGCAACTGTTGTGCATCTTCTATAAATTCCTCGTAATACTTTTTAGCTAATTCGGGACCGGCCGCTTTAGCGTAGCTGGGGCGCGTGCCTTTTTTTACTTTGGCATGAAGGGTAAACTGGCTCACCACTAAAAGGCTAGCACCGATGTCCTCGAGCGACAAATTCATTAAACCAGCCTCATCATTGAATATCCTAAGCTTGAGGATTTTTTGCAATAACCAATCTTTATCTACGGCATCATCATCGGGGCCCACCCCTAGAAAAATGAGCAAACCTTGGTTTATTTGGCCAATGGTGCTGTGCTCTACTTTAACGGAGGCTTTGGATACTCTTTGGATTAAAGCCCTCACTCCTGGCTACTTTTGCTATTTAGCTTTTCTCTCCAAGCTGCTAATTTCGAGTCAAATGCAGCTTCTTCACTTTCACTAAGGCGGGTAAATGAACCGTACATTGGATTGGGGATAAGTACAAAATGTTGACGAAGGCTATCGATTGCAATTTGCTCTAAGGCCTCTGCTTCGGCAAAATCACCCATTTGATCGCCTACAATAAGAATGATTTTATGGGCAGAATCTACCGCGGCTCTGCGGCCAGACTTGTCGGAATCTTCTTTGCGTAAAAGAACATGTGCCGAGTCGGCAAAAGGAAGCTTATAGGCCTGCATATTCTTTAGGGTAGGGCCAAGTCTTTCGTGACTGCGATTGGAGATATAATAAATTTCAAGCCCTAAATTCACCGCTTCTTGAAGGAAATTTTCGGCCCCAGGAATTAGATTGGCTTGTGCTTCCTCAACCCATTGAGACCAGGAATCCATTTCGAACTTTCCAGCATTCTTGATTACCCGCGCTTCATAAGGTGAATTATCTAAAACGGTTTCATCCAGATCCAAAACCACCGCTGCTGGCTTTTGCTTTAATTCTTGACGGGAAGCGGTGTAGAGCTTATTATTCTCTTGGAGTTTAAGAAAAGCAAGGTCGAAAGCCTGTTCTCTAGCCGTTTTGGCTTCGGAGGCGGTTTGAAGCCAGAGGGTGCTCATTAAAATGGCATCACTTTCCTTTTCGCCCTCGGGACAAGGAGGGGTTTTGTCGTTTGGGCTTTGGCAGGCACTTAAAAGGCCAATGCTAATTAGCGTAAATATCTTTGCGGTAGTGTTCATCATCGTCTCCTTTTATAAAATTGAGGTAACTCTCATAGCGAGTAAAGGCTAATTTATGGGCTTCAACGGCAGTTTTAACCGCGCATCCTGGTTCGTGTTGATGCAGGCAATTGTTGAACTTACAATCGCCGCTAAGGCGAAAGATTTCTGGAAAATAATCGCCTATTTCCTGGGCATCCATATTAAAAAGTCCAAAGCCACGAATACCCGGACTATCAATTAAATAACCTCCTTCTGGCAGTGCATGCATTTCGGCAAAGGTGGTGGTATGCTGCCCTTGCTCATGGGATTGTGAAATCACATTGGTTTTTAAATCTAAGCGAGGGTCGATTTTATTAGCGAGGGTGCTTTTACCTACTCCTGAATGTCCAGCTAATAAGCTCACCTTTCCTTGCAGTAAGGCTTTTAAGTCCTCTAAGCCTGTGCCTTCCTTGGCGGAGACCTCCAATACGGTATAGCCCGCCTGCTCATAAACGATACGCAGGTATTCTAATTCATCTTTTTGCTCTTCGCCATAGATGTCTACTTTATTAAAAACTAGAACAAACGGTATAGAGTAAGCCTCGGCGCTAACGGCAAATCGATCAATAAAGGGAATATGCGTTTGAGGATGGGAGAGGGTCGCAATAAGCAAGGCCTGATCTACATTGGCGGCTAGAATTTGATTTTGCTTGCTGAGGTTTACCGATTTGCGAACGATATAGTTTTTGCGCTCCAAGAGTTTAGTAATGGCCGCCTGACCTTCCTCGGTATTGTCGGTGTCTATTAATACCCGATCGCCAACCGCTACGGGGTTTGTACTCTTAATGCCCTTTAATCTTAATTTCCCTCGGATACGGCATTCCAAGATCCCCTCATCGGTTTGCACCTTGTACCACATTCCGGTTGATTTCAGTACCAGTCCTTCCAGCTTCATCTTGCAAAGGTGCGCAATCTCTCGCTGGAACAAAAGCTTTACCTTCGTGCTCCAAAATCTGAAGCATGTCGATTAAGGTTTCTAAGTTATCCAGATTGTATGGCGAGCAAAAGGCCCTGGATGAAGTAACTTTTGAAATTCCCAAGGGAGAAATCGTTGGTTTTTTAGGTCCTAATGGCGCTGGGAAATCAACAATGATGAAGATTTTAACGGGCTATATCCCTCAATCCGAAGGAAGTGCGCAAGTTTGTGATATTGATGTTGAGGAAGAAAGTATTGCCGTGCGCCAAAAGGTCGGTTATCTGCCCGAGCACAATCCACTTTATTTAGAAATGTATGTGAAGGAATACCTGCGCTTTATGGCTGGGGTGCACAAGGCGGATAAATCGCTGGTGGATGCAATGATAGAAAAAGTGGGTTTGGCCCCAGAAAAGCATAAAAAAGTGGGTCAGCTATCCAAAGGGTATCGCCAAAGGGTAGGTTTAGCTGCAGCATTACTACATGAGCCCGAAGTGCTAATTTTAGATGAGCCTACTACCGGCCTCGATGTAAATCAGCTGGTGGAAATTCGCCAATTGATAAAGGAGGCCGGCGCTAATAAAACGGTGATGTTGAGTACCCATATCATGCAGGAGGTAGAGTTTCTATGCGATAGAGTCATCATCATTAATAAGGGTAAAATTGTGGCCGATAGACCAATTGAGGATTTAAAAGCCCTTAGTGGTGGAACAGTGTATCAAGTGGAATTTGATAAAAGCTTTAGCAAATCAGCTCTAAAGAAAATCGATGGACTGGTGAAGCAAGAGGAGCTTGGAGGAAATAGATGGCTTTTGGAAGCGCGTCCCGATATCGACCTTAGAGCCCGCGTATTTGATTTCGCGGTGAATAATCAAGCGGCAGTATTAGAAATTCAAAAACGATCCGCCAGCCTTGAGGAAGTGTTTAAGAAACTCACGACAAACTAGTATGAGGCTTCTCAAGCTAACATTAGTTCTAATTATTTTCAGTGCCTGTCAGGAATTTCAATCCGCTTTAAGCACCGAAAAAGAGGACTTAATAGAGAATAAAGCCAAGCCCAAGAAGGAGCAAAAGAAAAATGGCTTGGTGAGTAGCACCAACCCATCTACCAAGGTAAAAACAGAGATTAATTATCAAGATGGCTTAAAAGAAGGCCTAGCAAAATCCTTTTATCCCAATGGTAAAATTTGGAAGGAAACCCACTACTCCTCGGGTAAACTTGATGGCAAGGCACTAATTTATTATCGCAATGGTAAGGTGAAACGAGAATCGAATTACTCTGGCGGACTGCGTAATGGATCTTACATTGAATACTTTAAAAGTGGTAATCCAAAAATCGCAATCGAGTACAAGATGGATAGGCCATTACTTGGATATTCAAGCAAGGATTATCGCGGAGAGGAAGAAGCTAAGCCTACTTTAGCTTTCAAAGAAAAAGAAGGTTTTCTCGCAAATAAAACCAAAAGGATTATGCTTGAGGCCTACTTGGATCTGTCTAAGTCAAAAGCTATAGGCCCAGTGAGCTATTTTTTATTGCCTAAGGACAAGACTTGGGACAGTATTTCAAATGAAGACTTAGCTGAATATGCCCTAAGCGAAGCTATGGATGATAATGGTCTATTAAATATTGATCTGGAGCCGGGAGAATACATTGCCCTTGATGGTCAATTAATAGCGCTTTACTATTTGAAAAAAGGATTAAAGGTGGCTGGCGCTCGAAACTTGAAGCTCTCTTACGAGAACTTTTAACGATTCTTATAAAAATCCTTCAAGCCCAAAAGCAAGGTGCTTTTTGGTGAATAACGCAAGCCCTGTTCAATCCAATCTAAAGCATCTTGAGTACTTCGGCGGTAGGCATAATGCGCAACTTTGGAGTAAGCTAAGGCCACTGCGTCCTCATCGATAGTTTCAGGCAATTGCCCCTGAAGAATATTTTCTAAGCTATTTAAATGACCTTCGGCACTGCGAAGTCTTTTTTCGTTTACGGCTTTTACCGCTTCATAGATATAGAGTTGAACTACAAGATTTCGCCACCGCCCCAGTTCAAGCAATTCGGGAAAGCTATTGTGCACAGTTTCCAGGCTGTCCACAATGTTTTCTTCAGCCCAAAGCTTGGTTTGAATATTGAGGCCGATTGCGTTTACCATCATGGATTGATAGGCGGTTTTATGTGGATTGAGCTTCATTAAGTCCTTCGAGCCATGGTAGCACTTTGAGGCAGCACCGTTTTGATAGTGGAAATAATTATGGGCGTATATATAGGTTTCATCTACCTTTTGTAGGGCCGAATCCTTGAAGGCCAGATGCTTTTTGAAGGTCTTGTAGAAATTTTCGTATTTCGATTCATCGATGTGCCCTTCGGTAAACAGCTTTGAATAATATTCGAAACTCTGGATATAGGGAAGGCGTTCCTCCTCTTCCATAAAGCTCATGCTAAGGTCCAGAATCAAGTTGAATTTAGGATCTTGAAGCATGTTTTTGTTGAGCCAATTCCCAAGAATTACTTGCGTACCAGCGAAGTCGCCATTTGGTTTCAAGTATAGCGCCTTAAGGAGATTTTGAACCGCAGACCAGGGCCGGTCTTTGTCGAGATCGTACAAGGCCTGATTATGGTATTGAATGGAGCTTAGCCGGGCCATAGAAATATGCTCGGTGGGATTAATTGAATTTAGGATTGAATCAAAGTTTGGGGAGCTTACCTGTTCAATGCTTATTAGCTTTTGTTCTAATAGATAGTCGATATAGGAAGAGTAATAGCCTTCATCCACCTCAAAGTAACCTTGTTGTGGATCAGTGCTTTCTACCACCCAAGATTCATCATCATAGTAAGCAACCACATAAACGTGATTGGGTGTTTCCATTATCTGATGGTGGATTCCAAGACGATCAAACATATAGGCGTACATGGCAGAAGCCGAAACACAATTGTAATAGCCGGTTTCGAAAATTTCGCAAAACTGATTCTCGAACTCATACTTTATCAGCAAGTTGTTGTGTACAGCGTTGAATACCGTTTTTACGATGCGCTTCATGCTTTTACGCTTGAGTTTAGCGGAATCTAAAGACTGGTATAATTCCTCAACGGCCATGAGGTAATTCTGGCCATCCTCTTGACTGATTCTTCCGGAAGAGGCGATTAGAATGGCCAAATAATTGGTGTCGCCCGCATTTAGGGCTTGGAAATTCGCCTTTTCGAAATCATTGTTAAACTCAAGGATTTCAAAATCAATCTCCCTTTGGCCAAAGAGAAAGAGACTGGGAAAGCTGCTAAGAAGCAGTAGAATTAGGCGAAAGCGCATGCCTGAATTAATTAGGTTGGATGGCAAAGCTACTAAGCTTGGTAGAAATGGCAAATTAAGAAGGGGATGAGTCGAAGGTAAGGGGAAATCTGCCTCCCAATCAATCGTAATCATTTTTAGATTTTCTGCATAAAAACTTGAGGTCGGCCTATAATATTGGTACAAGCCTTTAGCGAAATGAATTATCTTCACAGCCTATTACCCTGTTTGCCAAATGAAAATGCTCAAGAAAAGCCTTTTATTGCTGTTCTTGGCGCCGGTTAATTTGCTCTTCGCGCAAGTCTATCACCCCGGGCCACACGCTCAGAAGCACAAGCTTCCAAGAGGTGCATATATCGCTTGTGTAGATGATATATCTGCTGATATGGCCGCTGGTTCTAACCGGAAGTTTTTAGAGCTAGTACAAACCATTTCGGAGCACAAACTCGAGTTTTTAGCCTTTTATGGCTTGCATCATATTATCGATAACAATCCGCAGGACAATGCTGAGGAAACGCAGCTGAGGTTAATAATTTCAGGACTTCGGAATCGTTTTCCCAATATTCAAATTGGCGCGGTTGGAGGCGGTATTCAAGATCCAAGTGCCGGGAAAATAAGTGCTCAACATTTTGAGGAATTGCAAACCGGAAACTTCATTTTCAGTCCAGTATCGGATGAGGCTTGCCCCAATGAATTTTACACGGGCTTAAGTGCTAATAAATTAAATCGGATATTAAATCCGATTAACCCCAATCCCCAGGAACGCTATCAGGCGGAGGTTCTAAAGTTTTTCGCACGCGTGGCCAGTTTTTATGGTTTCAATGCCATTGAATCCCGACCAAACCTCAGCCATGAAAGAGGAAAGTCGCAAGCCGCCGGAAAGCATTTTTTCGATCACTTAGTATTAGAGGATGAATGGTGGTGGCGAAACGGCCCCGTTCGTGAGAACTTAAATGACCATGAAGATTTATTACGCGCCATGCGCAGCATCCTTCATTTAAGTCACGCTTGCAAAGCCAAGGTTATAACCTATGAAAGCATTCAACATGATCCAAGCGGCATTACTCCTATGCAAGATCAAGCATTGGAGTTAGCGGCATTAGCGGATCGTGTTTTGGTGACCCATTATTTTAAATGTGTTCCCAATACTTTGGAGCGTTATTGCGAGGTTATAGAGGCCTGGGGGGCAAACGCTGTTAGCGGAACAGAATATTGGCCACTTTTTTCCGCGGAAGATCAATCGGCTAAAGTGGCTTGCTCACGATTTGACCCTACGAAGTCTTGGAATGATTTCTGGGGAGATTGGATGGATAGCACTTTTACTGCGACTAATCCCCCTGATGATATTTGCCCTGATCCAGGTGTCCCTGGCTACGGCTATCCATACGAAGTGGATGAGGCGGAAGATTTATACTTATTGCGTTTAGACAGTGCCGCACAGTCGGGGAGTCTCAGTGGTAGTGCCTGTAGTCAGTTTAATACGGGAAGCTATCAGCCGAAAGGCTTTATGTGGTTTGTAGCCCATTTAATGGCACCCCACGATCGAAGCATGGTAAGCCAGGAGGAATTGGAATGGATTTCACCAAAAATTTATCCTAACCCTGCCCAATCAGAAATTCGCTTAAGTAAGGGAGAGCTTATAAGTTTAAGTGATTTATCGGGACAAATTTTGAAAGTTCCCAAAGTAGGGAAGGCCTGGCAAATAGAGTCACTTAAGCCAGGGATTTACCTAGCCTTGGTGGAATGGCAAGGGGAGCAGCATTTCATAAAGCTCCTTAAGGATTAGGCTCCAGCGCTTATTTCTTACGAACGAAAATATTAATAGGAACTCCTCTTAGATCTATATACTGACGCAGCTGATTTTCTAGAAATCGCTTATACGGGTCCTTAATGTACTGGGGTAAATTTGCGAAGAAAGCAAAGCTTGGTACCGCGGTAGGAAGCTGAGTACAAAACTTAATTTTAATCATTTTACCCTTAGTAGATGGCGGCGGTGTACCTTGAATTATAGGCAGCATCAAGTCGTTCAGCTTGCTCGTAGACATTCGGTTTTGGCGACGTTCGTAAACATTAACCGCTTCTTCTACTGCTTTGTAAATACGTTGTTTATTGAGAACCGACATGAAAATAATCGGAACATCACTAAAGGGAGCGATGCGTTCGCGAATCATGTCTTCGAACTTTTTAGCAGTTTGATGATCCTTGGAAACTAAGTCCCACTTATTCACCAAAATCACTATCCCTTTTTTCTTGCGTTCTGCTAATGCAAAGATGGAAAGGTCTTGGCCTTCGAATCCTCGTTCCCCGTCAACCAAAAGCAGGCAAATGTCTGCATCTTCGATGGCGCGTACCGAGCGTAATACCGAATAAAATTCAAGGTTTTCATGAACCTTACTCTTCTTACGGATACCCGCAGTATCTACCAGTAGGAAATCCTTACCGTAGAGGTTGTAACGAGTATTGATGGTGTCTCTGGTAGTTCCGGCAACATCGGTTACAATGTTCCGTTCGATTCCAGTAATGGCATTGATGAAGGAGGATTTACCGGCATTAGGTCTACCAATAACCGCTATTTTAGGGATGTCTAATTCTTCCTCCTCCTTTTCTGGAGGCAGTTCCTCAATCATCTTATCGAGGAAGTCACCCGTTCCACCTCCGTTCATGGCGGAGATATTGTAAATCTCACCCAGGCCGAGGCTATAGAATTCTGCACTTTGAGTCTGACGAAGGGCATTATCTACCTTATTTGCAACCAGCATCACTTTCTTGGTGGCGCGTCTCAATAGATTGGCAACTTCTTCATCCATACCCGTAATGCCGTCATCAGCATCAACCATAAACAGGATGAGGTTTGCCTCGTCAATGGCAATTTCGACTTGTTTTCGAATTTCTCCTTCAAAAACATCGTCACTGCCAATGATATAACCACCGGTATCAATAACGGAAAATTCTCTTCCAGCCCATTCGGCCTGACCGTATAAACGATCACGCGTAACACCGGCCACAGAGTCTACAATCGCTTTGCGATGACCCGTTAATCGGTTGAAGAGAGTTGATTTGCCCACATTTGGGCGCCCTACGATGGCGACAATATTGCCCAAAACTAAAATTTTGGCAAAGATAGGTTAAAAGGACGCGGTAAAGCTAGAGAAGTTCAGCGGGGATTTCACAAACTGGAATGGCTTCCATTTTATGGCGGTTATTACGATTGTAGCGACTGTAGATGGTCATGACTTCAGCTTCTCTTCCCCGGAAATCGGCGGTGGTTTTTCCAGCCTTTACCTGTTCCATAGCCCATTCCAGCTCGGGATAGCTAGCGCCAATCTGATCTTCATCGGTGCGATCATCACCCCATAATCCATCCGTTGGTGGAGCCTGCATAATTTCATCAATCACCCCCATTTCTTCGGCCAAGCTGTACACTTCGGTTTTATAGAGGTCGGCAATGGGGCTTAGGTCAACACCACCATCACCATATTTGGTGTAAAAGCCAACCCCAAAATCCTCCACCTTATTTCCTGTACCCACTACCAGTTTCGATTCGAGAGCGGCAAAATAATAAAGGGTAGTCATGCGCAAGCGGGCTCGGGAATTAACCAAGCTCATTTCGCGGGCTTCATTACTAGGGATATCTGGTAAGGCGCCGATGAATTGATCAAAGACGGGGCTAAGATCAACTTCTATGCGACTTACATTAGAATATTGCTTTTGCAGCTGATCAATATGCTTCCGCGCTCTTGATACCTGATCAAAACTTTGGTAAATAGGCATTTCAATTAAGCTAAGCGGATAGCCAGTAGCCGCAGCTAAGCTTGAGGTTAAAGCGGAGTCGATGCCACCTGATACGCCTACCACATAACCTTTGGTTCCCGACTTTTCGGTATAACTCTTCAACCAATTAACAATGTGGTCGATGACGCCTTTGCGGTCCATAGAAAATTAGAATAAGATGCCTACACTCAGTGAGATATAATCAAATCTGTAATTTGATTGGTCATTAAGACGGTTGTCAACATCATCAATTAAATTATCGCTTAGGGCGCGATGATATTGCAATCTTCCAAGAATACGCGTTTGTCCGCCCAAGTCATATTCCATGCCCATACCAATGCGGAAGGTAGCGTCGAAAAGACTGATATAGCTTGAGGCAAGGCTGCTTGGTCGCGGGTCCCATTCTACTTCTTCACCGGTTTCAAAGCCTATGGCAAATCCCATTTCCGCGAAGTAGGTGCTGTAGCCGAATTGACGAGTTCGCATTTTTATTTGCAGCGGAATTTGGATAAAACCTGCACGATAATCTGCAGTGGTATCGTTTAAACGAAGTGAGCCTCCGCGGTTTAAATATTCAAAACCAGAAGAGAAAGCATAGCGCTCGGCAAAGGAGTATTCCGCTAAACCACCAAAACCAAATAAAACCGCCCCACCGGGATCCGCGTTTTCATGGTTGGTATTTAAGAAGCTAACTTGAGTGCTGCCCATAACTCCCAATTGGAAGTTTCGATCTTGGGCTTTTAAGCCAAGGCTAAATGTTAGAATAAGGGCTAGACTTAATAATAAACGCATAGATGCTTAGTTTTGGGCAAAATTAAGACCCTTCCAGCGAATGAGACGCTTTTTGCAATCGATATTGTACACAATGCTATTCACCACTTTGATGAGTTCTTGCGAATCGGAGCCGGAAGTGGATCTGAATCAAATTCCTATTGACACCAAAGTTAAGCGCTTCGAACGTGCTTTTTACAATTTAGATACGGGCAATTTTATTTCGGAACTAAATTCTATTAAAGGGGAGTATGGGCCTTTCTTTAGCTCTGGAGCTGAGAATATCTTTTGGCGTAACCAACGTGTTAATGAGCAGAATACCAAGCTTTATGCTTTATGCGAGCAAGAATTCGCCGATTTTGAGGCCTATGAACAGCGATTGAATAATCTTATAAAACGGTATTATTATTACTTCGGCGCGAGTGATACTATCTCAGCTTATACCTATGTTTCATCGCTCGACTTTAATTTTCCGGTAGTTTTTTCTTCTCCCTACTTGTTTATCGGTCTCGACCTCTACCTTGGCGAAAGGGCTGCAGATTATTACCAAACCTTGCCGCTTTATTTGCAATACCATCGCCAGCCGGCATTTCTCTTACGCGATGTTGCTTTTGCCATGGCCCAATCTAAAGTGCCTCCTCCCGAGGAGCCGCTGAGCTTATTAGATGCCATGTTGTATTATGGTAAGCTTTTGAAAGTGAGCGAAAGGCTTTTAGGAGAAGTTGATGAAGCCACTTTACTGGTTTACCCTCCCGATAAGTATGTGTTCAGCCAAGAGCATGAAAAAGATATGTGGGTTTACTTTATTGAAAATCAATTGCTTTTTAAAACTGATCAAGATTTGCAAAGGCGCTTTATTGAAGTGGCTCCTTTTTCGAAATTCCGAACCAAAACAGATCCAGAAACCCCGGGTCGTATAGGGCGATGGTTTGGTTATCGAATTATTGATGCCTACCTCGAGGAATATCCAAACCTGGATTTAAAGGCCCTCATCAATGAAAAAGATGCTCGTAAGATTTTGAAATTATCGGCCTATAAGCCCTAGTTTCTAATTTGAATCTACCTTTGCCTCAAAATTGAAAAATGGCTGTAAAACACCTCTCAGATATTACGATAAATGTTGGTTTAGATGAGAACCGCGTTCCAGAAGAAATAACTTGGTCGGCACCGGATAGTGGGGTTGAAAAATCTAAGACTAAGGCGACCATGATTTCAATTTGGGATGAAAAGGCCCAGGAAACCCTCAGGATAGATCTTTGGACTAAGGATATGCCTTTGGATCAAATGAAAAAGTACATCCACCAGAATATCGTCGCGATGGCTGATACCCTAGAGCGCGCGGGCGGTGAAGGGGAATTCGCAAAAGAACTTCGCGCCTATGCCGTGGATCTTGGTGAAAAAATGAATATTTTAAAAAGAGGCTAGCTTATTTGAGCTGTCGATTGATCTCTGCGATATAACTTAGGATTTCCATTTTCCCGGCACCAGTTTCTGCTGAGCTGGCAAAATATACGGGCAATTGAGACCAAGTTTCCAGCATCTTTTTGTGATAAACCTGGAGGTTTTTATTCAACTGGTTACCCTTTAGCTTATCGATTTTGGTGTAAACCATGGAAAATGGTATTTGATTTTCACCAAGCCACTCCATAAATTCTAAATCAATTTTTTGAGGAGGGATGCGGGAATCAATGAGCACGAAAAGATTGATTAAACTCTCTCGCTCAAGAATATAGTCCTCAATCATTTTTTGAAACTTCTGACGAGAATTCTTACTCACCTTAGCATAACCATAACCCGGGAGATCTACAAGATACCACTTATCATCAACCATAAAATGATTGATTAATTGGGTTTTCCCTGGCTTAGATGAAGTATGTGCCAATTTCTTGTGATTGGCTAATCGGTTGATTAAGCTGCTTTTACCAACATTTGAACGGCCGATAAAGGCATATTCCGGCTTCTTGTCTGTTGGGCAATGCTCAAGTTTGGTATTGCTAATAACAAATTCGACCTTCTTTATTTCCATGCTGCAAAGATAAGCCTACAATTAGGCAAGCAAGTGCCTTCTGCTTTATATTCGCTTAAAACAGCAGATGCGAAGCTTAATTCTTATTTACAGTTTGTTTGTCCTGCTCGCTTGTGCAAAGCAGGATGCTCCTCCTACTAGTAAAGTAGCTAAAGAAGCCTCAAAAACCTATCGCTACTTGGCGCTGGGCGATTCCTATACCATCGGAACGGCCATTGGTCCAGAAAATTCTTATGCGGCCATTTTGGGTGATTCATTGGCGATTACTAATCCCGAGGATTCGCTGGTTTATGAGGTGATCGCTAAAAACGGCTGGACCACTAAAGACTTACTCCAAGGCATTTCAGCCAGCCAGCCCGATTCGAGCTTCGATGTAGTAAGCATCCTCATTGGGGTTAATAACCAATATCAGAGGCGCAGCATAGCGGAATACGAAAGTGAGTTTAAAATTTTGCTGGGAAAAGCAGCTAGCTTTGGGAAACAAGATTATAGTAATGTGGTGGTAATTAGTATTCCAGATTGGGGGGTGAGCCCGGCAGGTGCTGCTAATCGCGCCCAAGTGGCAAGTGAAATAGATGCTTTTAATGCAGCGCAAAAACTCATTTGTGACACATTAGGGGTAAGGTTTATTGATATTACCCCATTAAGCAGAACCGCTTTAAATAATGCCGCTTTAATCGCAAGTGATGGTTTGCATTTTTCCAGTGAAATGCATCGTTTATGGACCAAGCTAATTTTTGAAGATTGGAAAGAAAGACTAAGTGATGACTAGAGCCTTTGCTTCGCTGCTGCTATTTTTCACCACTATTTCGCTAAGCGCTCAATCGCCCATTTCGTATCAATTGGAGATTGAAAAGGGCTTTATAATAATCCATAGTCAGGATATTGCCCCCATTGGACAATCATACCCTTTTGCCCTCGGATTTAGTGCCCAAAAGTGGCTTTTAGCTGATAAACACTGGAAAAACTGTCATTGCTATCCCCGCTTGGGTTGGAGCTTGGCGGTGCATGATTTTGATAATCCAGATGTTTTAGGTTGGGGTTTTCCCCTTTATGGTTTTTTAGAGCCTTGGTATAAAATTAACGACGGCTTTTTCTTAAACATAAGAGCGGCTGTAGGATTGGTTTATCTAAGCAAGCCTTATGATGAACAATCAAACCCCTTAAATGTGAGTTACTCCATGCCGGTTCAGGCCTATCTATCGCTAGGTGGTGGCTTGGCTTATTCCTTAGATGATCAATGGCGAGTAGGCCTTCAGGCTCGATATGATCATACAAGTAATGGTGGACTCCGAGAACCCAACAAGGGTATCAATTACCCCACTTTAAATTTAAGTATCGACTATAGCCCCGGCCCAATACAGCTAAAAGCTAAAAGCAAGGAGGCTTATAATCCTGCACAAAAACAAAGACGGTTACGACTGGGGGGCTTCTTGGCAGGCAAGGCAAGTGGTTTCGTTGGAGAAGGTGTTAATGAGCAACAGTTGACCTATTTAGTATCAGGCTTAAGCGCCCTTTACACGCAGCAATTTTCGCGCAGCTCGGCTTTTATCGTAGGCGGCGAATGGATAAACAATCTAGCTTATCGAAAGGAGATGGAAAGAGCAGGTTTAACTAATGATCACAATCAAATCGGCTTGCTGTTTGGTCACGAATTCCTACTGGGGAAGTTTAGCTTTAGTCAGGCCATGGGTTTGTATTTGTACAAAGATTATGGTGCTTCCGCTGATGTTTATCAGCGTTACAGTCTGCTGTACCGGCCTATTCCCGGCTTGGCGATTGGGCCTGGTTTAAAGGCACATGCTAATGTTGCAGAATTTGTTGACTTCAGCTTAGTTTGGGACTTTCAACTTTAAAGCCTTTGCGTACTTTTGCCGAAATTTATTTCGAATATGAAAAATCTGGCCACCATCTTGTCGGTGCTTGCCTTAGCGGGAGTGATCTATATTTTAGTAACGGTGAAGCCTCAAACGGCCGGCACTCAAGCGGAAAGCTCCGAGTCCAAGCCAATGGTAAAGGCCGATGGTAGCATCAGCATCGCTTATGTAAATAGCGATACCTTATTATCGAAGTACGATTTGCATCAGGAGTTTAAATCGAAATTAGAAGCTAAAGCAGCAGATATAGAGATGGAGCTTGATCGTCGTAGCAAGGCTTTTCAAGAGAATATTACCGTTTTGGAGCAAAATGCGGCTACTATGAGTCAGCAGCAAATTCAGCAAACCCAAATGGAACTGCAGCAATTGCAGCAGGGTTTAATGCAGTATAGGGATGAGCGTACCCAGGAGTTAGCGCTGGAGGAACAGGAGCTTAACTTGGCGATCAAAGCGGATATGGATTCCATCTTGGTGAAGATTCAAAACCGTGAGGGTTATGACTTTATTTTTAGTTACGATCCTGCCTCTGAACTTTTAATGGCCAACCCTGCTTATGATATTACCGATATAGTAGTAAAAGAGCTAAATGAAGCTTATCAACAAAAAGAAGCAAATAAGTAAACTGTTTTCCAAGCAGTTTTACCTTTCTATCCTAGCGATAGCCGTATTTCTTGTGGCTTGTGAGCCAGATGATGGTACAGAAAATCCTACGGCCATAAGAGATAAATACTTAGGTACTTGGCAGGTTACGGAGAACACCGGAATTAATCATCCGCAATTTTATTCGATTAGCATTGTAGAGGGTGATGTAGATGATGAACTGCTGCTCCAAGGCTTATACAATACCAGTAATACAAGAGTTGTAGCCTTAATTAATGGGACAGAATTAAGCATCCCAAATCAAACTTCGGCTGAAATTGTATTTGTTGGCAGTGGCAGCGCAAATGCAGATTACAGTCAAATTGCGCTAAGCTTTTCTGCCGATGATGGCAGTGGGCCAGACAATGTTGAAGCGGTCTTGGTGAAATAAAGCAAAGCGTCAAAGCTGGCCTTAGAACTTCACCCTCAGTCCTGTATTTAATCCGAAATTTAGCATGGTTTCACGTGGCCAGCTATAGCCATTCGGGTCTATCATATCATTGAGTAGGTAGCGCACAGAGCCACGTACAAAAACTCCAAATTCATTACTGATCCAATAAGTTCCGCCTAAGGCTATACCAACCGACCAGTTGAGATCTTGTAGGTCGTCATTGAGATTAAATGATGAATCAGCGGGAGCTCCTGAAAAGTCATTGTAGCTAATCCTTCCATTGTATTGATCCAAGAAGTTAAGCTCCACCATTGGGACTACTTCCAAACTAAAAACATCGGAAATGCGGGTTGTGAAGTTCACCTTAATTGGAATGGAAATCATCGATATTTCCACTGCATTGTCCGCTAGTAGGCTCGGATTTAAAGTATCTAAAACTACATCCTGCCAAGTATAAGCGCCATGAGCACGAGTTACCCCTATTCCCACGTGGAAGGAGGGTCCTACCTCATAAAAGAGGTCTAAACCATAATCAAAAACGAAGCTGCCACGGGCGTCAAATTCTTCCGAATAAGTATTAAAGAGGCTATTACTGGCGTCGTTGTTAATCAAGCGCATATCCGAGTAATAGGGATTCAGATTTAGAGCCAGGTTAAACTTCGAGTTGTTTACTTCCGAATCGGTGTAATACACAATCTCGTCGTCCGGTTGTGCCATCAAGCCGAAGCTAAAAAGAAGGGTGAATATTGCTAAATAAGTACGCATCATTGTAAAATAGTTTTAGCCTTGTTCAAGGCATTTTCAATTCCTTGTGGTTTACTGCCACCAGCCATGGCAAAGCCTGGTTGTCCACCTCCGCCGCCGCCGATTTCCATCGCTAGCTCTTTCACTAATGCGCCAGCTTTCCAGTCTTTCTCAGAGAGCAAGGCATCACCAAGAGCAACTGCGATATTCGCTTTTCCATCACTTTCGGCGGCCACTACTGCAGCTAAACGCGGATGCTCCCCTTTTAGTTGGAACAGCGCATCCTTAATATTTTTTGGGTCTAATTCCGTTTTAATTATCAGTCGTTCAAAGTCGTTTACTACAACAATGGCACTTTTCCATGCTCGGCGTTCTGCGGTGGCTTGAGCTTGTTTAAAGCGTTCTATTTCACGCTTTAATTGACTGTTTTCTTCTTTTAATTTCTGCAAGCCGCCCAATGGATCTTTGGGGTTTTTTAGCTCTTGCTGTAGGCTCGCCAAAATGCCTGCTTTATCCTTAAGGTAGGTGCGTGCGCTTTCTCCGGTATAAGCTTCTATACGACGAATTCCTGCCGCTACTGCCCCTTCGGAAACAATTGTAAATAAGCCAATCTCTCCACTGGCCTTAGCGTGAATTCCGCCACATAACTCAATGCTTTCTCCAAACTTTATCGCTCTAACGGTATCGCCATACTTTTCACCAAAAAGCATCATGGCGCCCATGCCTTCTGCTTCTTCAATGGGAATATTGCGAAATTCTTCCAGAGGATAATTGGCTCTAATTCGTTCATTAACTAACTGCTCTATTTGGGCAATTTCTCCCGCTTCTACTTTACTAAAATGACTAAAGTCGAATCGTAAATACTCGGGGTGAACTAAGGATCCCTTTTGCTCTACATGGCTGCCTAAAACCTCCCTCAATGCCTGATGCATTAGATGTGTAGCACTGTGGTTGAGGCTGGTTATTTTTTGTCTTTTACGGTTTACCACCGCCTTAAAGTTGGCCTTCGGGTTTGCAGGAAGCTTATCGCTAAAGTGAATAATTAAACCATGCTCCTTTTTGGTATCAAAAATACTGAGCTCCTCAGTGTCAGAAATGAGCTTTCCACTGTCGCCAACCTGACCGCCGCCTTCAGGATAAAAGGGAGTGAGGTTGAGGATAATTTGATAGAGTTCTTTTTTCTTAGACAGCACCTTGCGGTATCGGGTAATGCGAACTTTAGCTTCTAAGTGATCGTAACCAATAAACTCTTCTCGATCATCTTCTTCCAGAACAACCCAATCGCCGGTATCCACTTTGGTGGCGGAGCGAGCGCGTTCTTTCTGTTTTTTCATTTCCGCCTCGTAAGCGCTTTGGTCAAAACTTTTCCCCTTTTCCTTAAGGATCAATGCCGTGAGGTCTGGCGGGAAACCAAAGGTGTCGTAAAGTTCAAAAACCTTAGCGCCATCAATTTGATTTGAAGCACTTTCCGAGCTTATTTGATCTAATCGACTGAGGCCTTGATCCAAGGTTCTGAGGAAGGATTGTTCCTCTTCTAAAATCACTTTTTGCACCAGGTTTTTCTGATCAAGAAGCTCAGGGAAGCTTTCACCCATTTGATCGGCTAGAATATCTACCAATTGATAGATGAAGGCTTTCTTTAAGTTGAGATAGGAAAAACCATAACGAATGGCTCGTCTTAAGATTCGTCGTATCACATAACCGGCTCCATTATTCGAAGGCAGTTGTCCATCGGAAATAGCAAATGCTACCGCTCTTACGTGATCGGCAATTACCCTAAGGGCAATGTCGGTTTTTTCGGCTTCGCCATAAGGATGGTTCGAAATCTTGCTAAGGTGTTGAATCAGGGGTTGGAAAACATCCGTATCGTAATTAGACTGCTTTCCCTGTAGCGCCATACACAGTCGTTCAAAGCCCATTCCGGTATCAACGTGTTTGGCCGGAAGAGCCTGCAGGCTGCCATCTGCCAAACGATTGTATTCCATGAAAACAAGATTCCAAACCTCCACTACCTGGGGATGATCTTGATTTACAAGGCTAGCACCATCCACTTTAGCACGTTCTTCATCAGAACGCAAATCAATATGGATTTCAGAACAAGGGCCACAAGGTCCGGTAAGCCCCATTTCCCAAAAGTTATCTTTTTTATTGCCATTGAGGATTCGGTCCTGGGCGATAAAGTTTTGCCAGTTTACTTCTGCCTCAAAGTCGCGACTAAGATTTTCGCTGCTGTCGCCTTCAAATACCGTTACGTAAAGTCGGTCTTTGTCGAGTTTATAAACTTCCGTTAATAGCTCCCAGGCCCAAGCAATGGCTTCTTTTTTAAAGTAATCACCAAAACTCCAGTTACCCAGCATTTCAAACATGGTATGGTGATAGGTATCATGCCCTACTTCCTCCAAATCATTATGCTTTCCACTAACGCGCAAACATTTTTGGGTGTCTGTAACACGTACATTACTCGGTTCACGATTTCCTAAAAAGGCCTCTTTAAACTGGTTCATACCAGCGTTGGTAAACATTAAGGTGGGATCACCTTTAATTACCAAAGGGGCCGAAGCCACTATTTCGTGATTTCGTTCGTTAAAGAAATCGAGAAATTGCTTTCGAATCGCTTGAGCGGTCCAGGACTTAGTTGAAGCCATAGTATTACACAAAAATGTGTTTATTTAAATAAGTGCAACTTTGCATTGAGATCGCAGTTTAAAGTAAATTGCCCTGTCCCAATGAGGGCCAAAATTAAGGATTATGGCTAAGGTCAAGTACTATTACGACCCGAAAACATTATCGTATCGAAAAATTGAGAAAACGCCGGCTTACCGCTTAAGGCGCACTTTGCTCTATGTAGGCTCTATTTTGCTTACCAGTTTTATCTTTTATTTGGTGGCTGATAGCTTTATAGATTCGCCAAAAGAGAAGCGTTTAAGGCGAGAGCTGGAGAATATGGAGATTCAATATGCCTTGTTAGACGATCGCTTAGATCAGGTAAGCGAGGTAGTGGGGGATATTCAGGAACGGGATGATAATATTTACCGCGTCATCTTTGAAGCTGAACCTATACCGAGCTCGGTTAGAGAAGCGGGATTTGGCGGAGCAAACCGATATCAGAAGTATGAAGGTTATGAAAACTCCGACCTAATTAAGCGGACCGCTTCTCGCTTGGATAAGTTAACTAAACAAGTATATGTTCAGAGTAAGTCCTTCGACGAAATTGTGACTATGGCCAAGGATAAGTCGGAGTTTCTGGCTAGTATTCCGGCGATTCAGCCCGTGGCAAATGAGGATCTAAAAAGAATGGCTTCTGGATACGGCTGGCGAACGGATCCTTTTACCAAGACTCGAAAATTCCACCATGGAATGGATTTCTCGGCCCAAACGGGAACACCAATTTACGCTACTGGCGATGGCAAGGTTATTCGTGCCGACAATAAATCTAGTGGTTTTGGAAATCACATACGCATCGATCACGGTTATGGCTACATCACCATTTATGCGCATTTAAATGATTACAATGTAAGGGTGGGGCAAAAGGTAATGCGTGGCGATTTAATCGGCTATGTAGGTAATACCGGTCGATCCCGAGGTCCGCACCTGCATTATGAGGTTCATCTCAATGGTGAGCGTTTAAATCCGGTAAATTTCTATTATGGTGAACTAACCGCGGAAGAGTTTAATACGCTCATCGATATGGCCAATCAAACCAATCAATCCTTTGACTAATGGAGGATTACTTGGAGGACGAAAAGCGCTATTACAGCATCGGAGAGGTGGCAACCATGTTTGATGTTAATACTTCACTCATTCGTTTTTGGGAAAAGGAGTTTGACATCATTAAGCCTAAAAAGAATAAAAAAGGCAATCGTTTATTTACGCCAAAAGATGTTCAGAATTTAAAGCTCATCCACCATTTGGTGAAAGAACGGGGCTTTACCCTAAAGGGCGCCAAAAGTAAGCTGAAGGAAAACCGTGAAGATACGGCCCGTATTGCCGAGGTAGTGGATAAGCTCAAGATGATTAAGCAGGCCTTAGGGGAGATTCGTAAGGATTTAGATTAAATCCAAAGCGCGCCGAGAACCTTGACCGGTCACTTAGCTAGCATTAGTATGGCATTGACTTAATATCAATTATTTTTACCCGACTATTACACCTATTGCATTTAGGCTAAGCTCTACCAATTCGAAATTGAGATCACCACTTTTAATCGCTGAGAATTTCTTCAGTCTGGGAAGACATATTTAGCTTCCAAAAATCTAAATTCTCACATCTCACTGCGCATCCCTGATTAAGGTTGACCGTTTTAGATTAGTATTTCATTGTTAAAGATAGTCATGATCTTTCTGGGATGCATCCCAGAAAGATTTTTTTCGAAGTCTACAGGACTTAGCTTGCCAAGGTGGTTATGGTGTCGCT
>JANSYJ010000001.1 GCA_024742495.1 Bacteroidota bacterium | reverse complement strand
AGCGGGCAATACATCGATAGACTGAATATTATATTCATGGCAATTATCATAACAGGCCCAGCAGCTCATGACGATTAGAATTAAAATTGCTTTCTTCATACTAAGAGCTTAATAGTGTTCAATGAGGAATAAGGTATCCCCGGGGTGGTCAAAACGCAAAGGAAGCGTTTCGACATAAGCCACATTACCATCGGAAGCGGATACGATCCACTCAAAGCCACGGTTAAAATTGAGATTGCCCAGCGCATTCCGGTAAAAAGCGCCTGTAAATTTAAACTGTTGACGATGAAAAAATCAAGATTCGGTCTACAAATTGGACCTGAGTTCGCTTTGCTCGGTTTAGTGAAAGCCAGATCAGCCAAGTTTTGAAGGAGCATGAGGCTGGCAGGAAAGTGCAGCTTATCTGCAAGGAATTAGGCATTAGCACCAATACTTTTTATATCAGGCGTATCAATATATTAGCTTCAAGTACAACCCTAATTTATCTGTATCTTTCCATCTTAATACCATTGTTCGAATTTTCAAGCTTCGCAATTTGAAACTCTATTTCCTTACAATACTATTTGCCCTTGCTATTGGAGCTTCGGGTCAGAATTTGGTTCCAAATCCTAGTTTTGAAGATACTTTAAAGCCATTATGTTCATATCACGTAAGTCCAAATGATTTAAGTAAGGCTGTTAAAGAATGGTTTGTGCCAACCTTAGGCACATCTGACCTTTACAGTTCTCATTTACCGATTACTTGTGTTTTAAATCCTACTAGCGTCAATTTATGGACTTCGGGTTGGCAAGTTCCAAAGACAGGTGCACATTGTGCTGGCTTTATAACATATGTACAACCAGACAGTGGCAATGGACGTCCAGGGGAATATCGGGAATATTTAGGCGTGAAATTATCCTCCAAGCTTAAAACTGGAAAGCTCTATGAAGCTGAAATGTTTGTTTCACTTGCAGATTCAATTGAGTTTGCCACTAATAGTCTTGGGATGTGCTTTTCAGACACGAGCTTATTAGATACAACGCACAGGACCTTAATAGATCTAGAACCTCAAGTTGTTGAAGAATCAATAATTGATAACATCACCGCGTGGACCCGAATCAGTGGGAGGTTTATTGCAAAATCAAACTACGAATATCTCACTATCGGAAATTTTTCACGCGATAGCCTAACCGACACCATCACCATCAGGACGCCAAAACTGATGATACAATCAGGTCTTTCATATTACTTCATTGATGACGTTTCTGTTAAAGAATTAATGCTGTTTTCTGGAGATACTCTTATTTGTAAAGGTGATACTGCTCTACTTGTATCCTATGATAATTTAATTGGATGGGCTATTGACTCCCTGCCCAACGCATTGATTTCCACCAACGATACCTTAGTCGTTTCCCCAAAGGAGCCAACAAACTATCTTCTTATCACCCAAAATGATACATTCTCCATCAAGGTGGATTTGTACCCAGAGACTAAACTTGAAATTGGAAAAGACACAATCCTGTGCCTAGGGGAGACCTATAATGCTCAAGTTCCCGCAGGCTATGGAGATATCCTTTGGCAAAATGGTTCTACAGATTCAATTCTACACATTTCAGAGCCAGGCACCTACTGGGTTTCCCTTGGTGACTATTGCGGTCCAATTCGAGATACAGTTAGGGTTGACTTTTTTGATTGCAGCATTAATCTAGAAATGCCCAATGTTTTCTCCCCCAATAAGGATGGCCTTAATGAATACTTTAAACCCATTACCATATCTGGGGTGGAAGGTGGTCAATTGCTCATCTTTAACCGCAACGGTGAGCAGGTCTATGAAAGTGATATAAAATCCGCTCAATGGGATGGAACCCATAATGATATGGATTGTCCGGAAGGCGTGTACTATTGGGTGGCTTCCTATGACAATACTATAAGTGAGCAGAAGGTAATGAAGGGCTTCATGACTTTAGTGAGGTAGGTCAGTGGTCTCACACAGACGCTTTCACTAAGGAATAGCCATCGGCCCTAAGGAAAATACAGGTGCTAAATTTCGGAAATTATCGATCCTAAGGAGGATTGTCCCGCTTGCACAGGCACGGTCCCAATGCATTTCGCATTCTACCCAAGAAAAAAGAACCGACTTCGTCGGCCCTGCTTTTTTTATGCCCAGCTGCGCCTTGCAAGCGAGCTTGCGGCGGCTGCATTAGATCTCGTTTCGAGGATTTTGCTCACGCAAGGACCTTATGCATTGGCAGATATACCCAAGAAAAAAGAACCGACTTTGTCGGCCTTGCTTTTTTTATGCCCAGCCCCGCCCTGCAAGCGAGCTTGCGGCGGCTGGGCATAAAAAAAGGTCCAAGCTTTCGCTTGAACCTTTTTCCTTGTTGCCCCACGAGGACTCGAACCTCGACTGACTGGACCAAAACCAGCTGTCCTGCCAATTAGACGATGGGGCATCGTTTAATTTGGGAGGGCAAAAGTAAGCCGCTGCTTTTAAACCAGCAAATAAATAGTTAAGAGAAGCGCATTTTATTAAAATTTGACACAATTGGGCTTTAACAAAGTATTGACACCACCTTAGCATCTTATTTTCATAAATTCGCCCGCAGCTACAAATTCATGAGGATGCTTTCCAATTACAAGAAACTGAACAACCTTTTAGGATGGCTGGTATTTGCCATCGCTACGGTTACCTATTTTATTACCATCGAACCCACTGTAAGTTTTTGGGATTGCGGGGAATACATTGCCACATCGGTAAAACTGCAAGTTGGTCACCCTCCAGGGGCACCGCTCTTTCAGCTGATGGGTAACTTCGCCTCCCAATTCGCCTTTGGTGATGTTACGGAACAGGCGCGAATGGTAAACTTACTATCGGCGCTATCGAGTTCCCTAACGGTACTCTTCCTATTCTGGACTATTAGCGCCCTAGGTCGCAAAATGGTTATCAAATACGGAGAACTCGATGATGCTCGTATTATCGCCATCCTTGGTGGTGCCATTGTAGGTTCTTTAGCTTATACCTTTAGCGATAGCGCTTGGTTTTCGGCGGTAGAAGGTGAGGTATATGCCATGTCTTCCCTCTTTACAGCAATTGCCTTTTGGGCGATTCTTAAGTGGGAACATGAAATCGACCATAGCACTCGCGCCCATCGTTGGCTAATCTTCATTGCCTATATGATCGGCCTCTCTATTGGTGTTCACATCCTGGTGTTCCTTACCATTCCTGCTATTGTAATGGTGTACTTCTATAAAATGGACAGCAAGATTACCACCAATAAATTTTTACTCTACAATGTAGTGGGCATCCTTATTTTAGGGATGATCTTTTCTGCCATTATCCCATTTGTACTGTGGATTTTCGGTACGCTGGAGATCTTTATGGTTAACAATATCGGCCTACCCTTTAACAGTGGAACCATCTTTACCTTAATCCTAATTGGTGGAGCGGCAGCCTTCGGTTTATCTTTTACCCGCAAAAAGGAAACGCCTATTTGGAATACCCTAATCCTCTCGGTACTCTTTATAATCCTAGGTTATTCCACCTTCGTAACCTTGGCGGTGCGCTCTAATGCCAATACGCCAATCGACGAAAACAATCCCGAGGACGCAATGTCTCTTTTAGCTTACTACAAAAGGGAGCAATACGGCGATTTCCCCGTTTTCTACGGTCAAACTTTTAATGCCCAGCTCGACGCTAATGAGCCCTTCCTCGATGGTAATCCGGTTTACCGTCGCGATGATGAAAGCGGCAAATACGTGGTAAGCGACGATCGCAAAGCCTCCATCCGAAATTTTGATAAAAAATATGTGGGCCTATTCCCAAGAATGTGGAATGATGACCCCGCCTCCATCCAGAATTATAAACTTCATGGCGGTATTAAAAATACCGATGACCCAATACCACTGGGCAAAAACATAAGTTGGTTCCTCAACTATCAGGTCGGCCACATGTGGTGGCGCTATTTTATGTGGAACTTCGCTGGTCGACAAAATGACCTCCAACACCGTATGGAGGACACCAAAGGAAACTGGATAACCGGTATTAAAGGCCTAGATGCTGCGCGCCTGGGACCGCAAGACAATTTGCATTACCATGCCGAAAACAATCCAGCACGAAACACTTATTACCTCTTGCCACTCTTACTGGGTATAGCAGGCATAGTAGCCCAGTACAAAAAGAACAGCAAAGATGCTTGGGTGGTCTCCCTCTTCTTCCTTTTTACAGGATTAGCCATTGCGGTATATCTAAACCATAAACCCTTTGAACCTCGAGAGCGAGACTATGCCTATGTGGGCTCCTTTTATGCCTATTCCATTTGGATTGGACTGGGCGTGATGGGTCTTTACGACTTTTTAAAGACCAAAGGAAAAGTGGCGGCCATGGGATTAAGCGTGGTTAGCTTAATTGCTGTACCAGGATTAATGGCGGCCCAAAACTGGGATGATCACGATCGTAGCGATCGCTACGTGGCGCGCGATATTGCCTTTGCCTATTTAGATTCCTGTAAACCGAACAGTATCCTATTTACCAATGGCGATAATGATACCTTCCCATTATGGTATGCCCAGGAAATTGAAGGTTTCCGCACCGATGTTCGCGTGATTAACCTTTCACTACTAAATACCGACTGGTATATCGACCAAGCTAAACGCGCGGTTTACGATGCCCAACCGGTGCCCTTTAGTTTTGAGCATGATCAGTACAAGCAGGGAACCCGCGATGTGGTTTATTTCAATGGCCAAAATGCTAAGCCTAATGATCGTTGGACCGCAGAAACCTTTATCCGTTGGGTTAAATTAGACGATAAACGAAATAAGTTTTCTGCCTTTAGAGGTCAGAAGGAATTAATCTATTTCCCAGTTAAGAAACTTAGAGTTGATATTGACAAAGCCGCGGTATTGGCCAATAATGCTGTATTAGCTGAAGATACAGGACGTATTGTGGATCACATAGATTGGAATCTTAAAACCAATGTATTAAGCAAGCGCGACCTTATGGTGATTGACTTAATCGCCAATAACGACTGGACGCGCCCGATTTACTTTAGCGTTACGGTTGGAAATAGCAGCAAGAGCTTCTTCTGGTTAGATGATTACTTCCAATTAGAAGGATTGGCTTACCGATTTGTGCCGGTTTTAAACAAGCGCAATGGTAATGATCCCGACTTTGGTAAAATTGCCTCCGATGTGATGTACGATAACCTCATCAATAAATTTAAGTTGGGGAATATGGAGAAACCGGGTGTTTACCTGGATGAAACCAACCGCAGGGTAATCTATAATCTCCGTAATATATACGGTCGCTTAGGTGAAGACTTGGCGGCAAGAGGACGCAATGAAGAGGCCATTACCGTGCTTGACCACGCTATGGAAAAAATGCCGGAAGAGAAATTCGCCTTTGACTACTTCATGTTTAACATCCTAGAAGGCTATTACAAAGCTGGAGCAAATGATAAAGCACGCGAAATCATTGGGCTGTTTGCCGATCGACTAGAAGAAGAGCTCGCCTACTACCAGCAATTTACCGGTAAGGATCGCAATCGCATCCAAGCGGAACTCAATGCGGCTTCTAGCTACTTCCGAATGATTCTACAGTTGGTAGCGCAATACGAGTACGATAATGATCAGAATAAACTCACTAAAGATGAAGTTTATCAACGCTATGTTAATGCGCTTCGTCCGCTAGGACTTGCTTAATTAGCATCTTATAAATTAATCCCGACCTTCGCCATCACAAGCGATGGTCGGGTTTTTTTATGCAATTCTACTTACATCATATTCCTAAATGGTATCAGGCCTTAAAGCCTAAATACCGCTGGCGCTATCCCCATGAGGATAATGATAATGTGCTTTATTTAAGTTTTGATGATGGTCCAATACCGGGGGTTACGCCTTGGGTGCTCGATTGCTTAAAGACTTATAATGCCAAAGCTAGCTTCTTCTGCATAGGCGATAATGCGCAAAAGCATCCGGCTATTCTTGCTCAGATTGTAGAGGATGGCCATAGTTTGGGCAACCACACTTTTAATCATTTCAAAGGCAGCCAGTACAGCACCGAGGCCTATCTTGAAAACACCGCCCTTTGTGCTAAAGAATTTCAAAGTAAGCTCTTTCGTCCTCCCTATGGGCGCATTAAAAAAGCCCAAGCAAAAGGCCTAAGGGCGGAGGGTTTTGAAATTATTATGTGGGATGTTTTGGCCGGTGACTGGGACAGCAAGCTTAGCGCTGAGGACTGCGTGAAACAAATAAAGAAGCGGGCAAAGCCAGGCTCCATAATCGTTTTTCACGATTCCATAAAAGCTTGGCCCCGCTTAAAAATAGCTTTGGAGGAAATATTGGAATATTACCAAGAAAAAGGCTTTCGCTTTGAAGCCATTAGGCCCCAAAGTACTGCAATTGCTGAATAATGGCCTCCGCGCTTAAAACCCCACTTTGGCGCCACTTCTGCTCGCCATTGCGGTAGATCATTAAAGTTGGTACCCCTTGAATATTGAGCTTTTGCGAAAGCTGAGGGTTTTTATCGACATCAATCTTTAAAACTGAAACCTTAGCACCCAATTGCTCTTTTACCTGCTTTATGATAGGGCTTAAGGTTTTGCATGGCTGGCACCAATCGGCGTAAAAGTCGATGAGTACCGGCTTCTCAGATTGTATCAATTCCTTAAAACTGGCCATATTATTTCTTTGAAGGAAAGCCGGCCCGATCCCAAGCCATCATACCACCCTTCATATTATGGATATTGGTAAATCCCAAATTTTCCATTTTATCGCTCGCCTTGCCACTGCGGCCGCCACTGCGGCAATAGATCACATATTCCTTATCGCGATCCAATTCCTTAAGGCGTGCCTCGAAATCTGCATCGTAAATATTCATGTGTAGCGCTCCCTCTATATGACCGCCATTGAACTCATCCGGTGTGCGCACATCAATGAGCACAACTTCCTTTTCGGATTTAATTAAGGTCGAAACTTCTTCCACCTTTAAATCTGTACGAGCTGCACTTTGCGTGCTTTGGGCACAAGCGCCCAAACTTATAAGGGCAAAAAATAGACTTAAGTATCGATACATATTTTAGTTTTTTAGTCGTAATACATCTGGGTAACCACCACCATTGTGAACATCAGTTACGCCGTTTTGCTTTAACCAGTTTTTAGCGTTTTCGCTCCGGCCACCACTGCGGCAAAAAACCACTACTGCGCCTTCGGCATTTTTAAATTGATCCAAATTATCCGGCAAAGTTCCAAGGGGAATATTTACCGCACCGGGTACCTCTACTTCGGCAACTTCCGCTGGTTCACGTACATCAACTAAAAAAGTCTTTGGGTCATTAATGAGTTCTTGCATGGTATTAATTTTTGGCAAAAATAACAGCTAATTACTTTTACTAGTCGTGATTTGAATCACATTATTGATTGAGCCAAAATTGGCGATTTTTAATCATCCATTCCTCGGTCTGCGGATTAAGGCGAATCTGATGCGATTCTTCATATTCAATTTGCATGGCCTTCGCTTTTAAAACTTTCATTTTAAAGCCTTCCTTCTTTTTCGGACGAGCAATTACCATTTCAATCTCATCACCCGCTCGGGTATCGTCTTGAAATTTCTCTAAAATATCCTGGAAGTTATAGATGGCCAAGGTATCGCCATTAATGCTCACAATTTGATCGAGCAGCTCCAGGCCTAAATCCTCTCCAAATGCATCAATCCCCTCTTCACTGGCTATTATAAATCGGCCTTGTTCCAGATCAAAGCTAAATTCATCACAGCCTAAACTCCAACCATAAGCCACCCCAGTTTCCAGGTATTCGATACCAACGGTGGAAAAAAGGCTTTCCCAAGGAAAAGCTTCTCCCGCTTTGAAATGGCGCACCATAAACTCTTCTAATTCCGGTAAACTATTATTGGCCATAATTTTAAAGAGATCATCATCTACAAAAAAGGTGTCGGCTGGAAATTGAGATTGCATTTTCTTTAATAAATCTACCAAGCGCATTTCCCCCTTAGTTTGCTCTATTAAATACAAATCCAGAGCCATGGCCGCAATGGCACCACCATCGTAAAAGTTTAGATAATTATCAGGGTAGAGATCCAAGGTGTACTCGCTGGCAACGGTTAGGGGCACTTGCTCATACTGATCATTATTTAAGAACTTATCGCGCATCACCAAAAGAAACTCCTCCAGATCATAAAGGCTATCCCGCACCTGCACCAAATGGGAATTGTACTCGGTTACGCCCTCATATAGCCATAGATGCTGGCTCATTTTTGGATCCGCAAAATCGAAATCCGCTATGTATTCCGAATGAATTCCCAAGGGCGTTATGATATGCAGGAACTCATGGGCGACAATGTCTCGAATACTTTGATAGAGATCTTTCCCCATCATTTCGGGCATATATAAAACCGTTGAACGGTGATGCTCTAGGGCGCCATAGGAAAGCTGACCTTCCATATCCTGTTCACAATAAATCAGAATTGAATACTTATCTACCGGCAAGTTGCCACCTAAATAAAGGGCACTTGCCTCCAGCACCTCCCGAACGGCTTGCATAGTAGAATCGGCCCTTAGCTTTTTGTTGGGGCTAAAAACCGCTAATTCCACCAGGGTTTGTCCTAAGCTTATGCTGATGGTATCCGCAGGACTGTATAAAAAGGGATTGTCATGAAGATCGAAGTAGTTGGAAAAAACAAAGCTGTCTAGGCTATCCGTTCTTTCACCGGTCCACGCTCCGGCACCGTAAAAATCTTTAGGATGATGTATTTTAAGGTGAAAGTCTAAATCATCATAGCCGATCAAATAACCAATGTAGGCGAACTGATTTAGTAAAAAGGCGCCTTGCTCATTCGAACTGCCACTGGGCGGGAAAATGTGCTTGCCATCCTCAGCATCGAAGCTGTCTTCTACTTTATACTTGATTAAATAGAGTTCATTGGCTTTTGAAATCTGCCAAGAATTTAAACCTAAGCGACTAACAGGAAGGGTATCGCCCTGGCTATTTAAAGCGAGGAAGTCGCGAATAAAAAGCCCATAATTATGAAGCTTATAAGTCCCTGGCACCACCGCAGGCATCTGAAAAATGGTGCTGGTATCGCTTAATAATGGTGGAAATATCTGCATCTCTATGGCATCATCCTTTAAGCTGAGTAAATCTTGGACGATGGTATAGCGATCAGGGTATTGGAACTCTTGGGCCTTGGCCGAAGGCATGCTGCTAAAAAAAATTGCGAAAAACAGGGGGGCTAGAATGAATGTAGTTGACAGCTTCATTAAAATGCGATGAAATCTTCTTAAGTGACTCTTAATTAAGGGATAATCCCTTTTTTGGTTCAAATTGGGCGAGTAAAAATAATGCGCCTTGCTTTGTTAGCGGCAAGAAGGTCTAAAAGTTTAGCTGGAGAAAAATCTATATTTTAACATCTATCCTAGTGATATTAGCACTTGCTTGTTATATTTGAGCAGATTATTATTAAAACCACAACAATGAAGCGAATTTTATCTTTAGCTTTCCTTATCTCAGCTTTCGCTGTGAATGATCTAAAAGCCGACAACAGTGACTTATTCAACTTCTATATTGACGAAGTGAATGCGGAACTAGCGCAGGTTGAAGAATTAGATCAGTACCTAGATCAAAACGAAAACGTAAGTTTCAATGATCTTAAGGCTATCAACAGTCCAATGGTGGACAATCTTTCAGATCAGGCAATGATGAGTCCTGCGATGGCTAAGCGTCACCGTGTACTTGGAGTTCCATCTTGGATTTGGGGTTGTGTATTCGGTGTAGCTGGTGTAGCAATCGTGTACTTCGTATCTGAAAACAAAGACGAAACCAAAGAAGCTCTTTGGGGTTGTGTGGGTGCTTCTGTAGTAGGTATTATCCTCTACTTCGCTGTATTTGCAGCAGCAGCAACTACTGCAGCTTCAACTATTTAAGCTCTTTTAACTTCTTAAAATTCCCCCCCCTACCGGGTGGGAATTTTTAATTTATGGCTATCGCATTGAAAAAAATCTTTTGGCTATTCCTCTGCACTATCATCCTAAGCTCGGCAGAAGCGCAAGACTTCTATCGGATTTCTGGTGATTTTTCGATTAAATCTAAAGATGATAGTACCTTAAGTTTAACTAGAGGTAGCTTTTACTATGATCTCAATCACCGCAAGGTGGTTTACGATCTTAACTTTCCCCACGAGGAAAAATGGATCCTTTCAGATTCGCTAATTTTTAGGATGAGAGGCGATACCCTTTATGAAAAAACAGAAGGGGCCTCGATTGTAGAATTCTCTATTTTCCACCTTATCCTAAATAATAAGCTCCACGATTATGGTCTGCGGGAATCCATCTACGACTTAAAGGAAGTAGAGAAAAACGGCGATATGGTAATCTATACCTGGACGCCTCCTTTAATCATGAAGTCGATGCTGGGTAATGTTCTTCTCAGCCAGAAAGACAAGCGCTTATTCGGCTTAGTGTTTTTAGATAAAGACGGAAATATCCTTCGGAAACAGTTTTTCCGAAACTTTCAAAACATCAATGGTTTAGAATTCCCTACCGAAATTGTAGACCTAGTGTATGTAGAAGGCTTGGAAATTGTACAGAAAACCAATTATAAAAACATAAAGGTTAATGAAGCTGGTAAAGAGCCTATGTATAATTTCCCTATTCCTAACTAGTATTGAGCTAAGCGCACAAAGCGATGAGGATATTGCTTTAGCGCGATCGATAGTTCAAGAAACAGTTAAGCCCGATTATAGCTATCAATACCAAGGAGAAACGGAAATCTTCGAATTTATGAAGCTGCTTTTTACAGGCTATAAATTCTTCATTTCCTCGCAAGATATTCAAGCCTGTAATTTTCACCCCAGCTGCAGTGTTTATGCCTTGCAAACTATTCGCAGCAATGGCCTTATTAAAGGTAGTGTTGATGCCTTCGACCGCATTAGCCGCTGCCACCCTCTTTCCCTCGATCAATATGAGCTTCATGAGCCCAGTGGCTTGGCTCTTGATCCGGTAAGTCACCCACACCATGACCATTAAAATCTTACGTTTACTCTGCTTATTGGTATTGTCCTACGCCAGCTTTGGCCAGGATAAAAACCTATACGATTTAGAGAATTCCCTAAAATTTGCCCGCTTCCTTGATCAAAAAGGAAATCATAGCTTGGCAATATTGGAATGGGAGCGCATTAATATGATGCAGCCCAATAGCGATAGCTTGCAGTTTGCTTTAATTCGATCCTACCGCCAAGCTGGGGATTTCCAAGGAGGCATTAAAAGATTTGATCTTCTTTTCCCAGATCATCAGCAATACCATAATAGCATCGACCTTGGTCAGGAAATGGCTCGCTTGCTATTTCTTAATCAGGATTTTGGACGCTTAAAAGTGTATATCCAAAATCATCATGCCCTCGATTTAAAATACAAGCAGGTAGCGGAAGTGAGTTTGGCCTTACGTGATGGAAATGCCCCGGAAGCCAAAACGCTTTATGCAAATTACCAACTCCAAGAAATCCAATTGGAGCAATTGATTAGCCAGGGGGAAGATCTCCCATATAAAAACAAAGCGCTAGCGGTGGCAATGAGTACCATCGTTCCCGGTTCTGGGAAAGCATATCTCGGCAATTGGCAGGACGGACTGGTTTCCCTTTTATTTATCGGAGGATCAGCCTATGCTTCCTATCGTGGATTTAATCAAGAAGGAATAAATAGCGCCTATGGCTGGATCTTTGGCACCATTAGTACGGGCTTTTATTTAGGAAACATTTTTGGTACGGCTAAAGCTACCAATAAGTACAATCGAGGAATTTTAGAACACTATCAAGCCGATGTGGAGACTTTTCTATACCGTCGTTTGTAGCCTGCTCCTAAGTGGCCTTAGCAGTCAAAGCCTTGATTCTACCTTTGCTTTGGCGGAAAGGCTTTATGCGCAAGAGCGTTATTCGGAGGCGACCTTTTTTTACGAACGTGCTCGCTTTTTTAGCCCTGAGGAAATTGAAGTTGAGATCCTCTATAAAATGGGACAATGCTACCGCAGATCCTTTGAAGCGGAAAAAGCCTTAGCCTATTTTGATCGAGTTTATTTCACCAGTTCTGAGGCCCTGCTAAAGCAAGAAGCGCTATTGGCCAAAGTGCAAAGTTTAATTCAAATAAAACGCTTTTCCTTAGCCTTAGCTGAAATATATGCCTCCAATCCTGCCAATAAGGAGCAAGAATTACGCTTTCATTTTTATGAAGGAATTTGCCATTATGCCCGCAAGGATTTTGACCAATCTTTTCACTCCTTCACCGCGGCAGCGGGCGATGATAGTGCGAAAGTAAATAGCATTGCCCGGCTTTACTCGGATACTAGTTCCCTATACCGACCTCGACCTAAGCTCGCTAAAAAGATGAGCTACTTTTTACCCGGATTGGGACAGCTATATAGCGGTGACCTGAAAAATGGATTAAACTCTATAGCCTTAAATGTAGCCATGGTGGCTCTGGCGGTAAACGTGGGGGTTAACTATAGTCTCTTTGATGCTTTCCTGGCCGTATTTCCTTGGGTACAACGCTATTACTTGGGAGGCACCGACAAAGCAGAAATGATTGCCAAAGAAAAACTTTTGGAAAACCGTCAACTCTTTTATTTAGAGGTCTTACAAGTATTTGATAACGATCCTAGTACGACGCCAAAACCGTCTTAAAGTGCTTCTTCTCGGGCTGGCTTAAATAGTTCGAAGCTTCAATTTCCCTTAGCAGTTTGGCCTTTTGTTTTTGGGCATTTCGCTTTTGCAAACCAAAGCTTTTATAATGCTCTAAGCGAAAAATCCAATTCCTCGGATAAGCTTTCAGGAGCTTTAGTAAACTTTCTTCCGCCTGAGCGGCTTGCTCCTCCTTTAATAATCGATAACTGTAATACTGCGCTTCCGAAGCTATTAAAGGCGAAGAGCTTCCTTCAAATGCAATTAGGCTTTGGAGGCTTAATTCCTTTTTTGGTTTTGGCAACCAAGCACTAATCGTCCAGTAAAGGGGATTAGAGGCAAAATCGTGATAAGCCAAATTGTAAATAACCAGCAAGAGTTGCGCTTCCTCATGGGAGGACTTTATTTCCATTAGGCGCTCTAAGGCCTCTGTTGCTCCTAAGTAGGAGCTTAAACTACTTAAACTTTGGCCCTGCAAGGAAGCTGCTCGCGCCATAAAAAAGGAGCATAAGACCTCATTTAACAGAATTTCATTTTCGCTAAATGGCTTTTGAAGTTTACTTTCTTGCAGGCTTTTTAATTGTTGGAAATGCCAATGCGGATCCTTCCCTCTCAATAAGGCCTGCCAATGGTATTGCAATCCGGCAAACTGTTTTTCCGCTTCATTACAATCGGCTAGTAACTTGGAGTCTAGATTAACCGCTTCAAAGTTCTGTAATTGCCGATACCACTCCTGCAAGCCTTGATGCCTAAAGGCCAAAATTGCTTTGGAATTAGCTGAAAATGAAATCCCTATTAAAAAGGCAATCGCGATGCTGCGCATGAATTTTAAGTCAGGCTTTTAATGCTTGTTCTCCGTGATACGGTAAGGGAGTGAATGGCCACAATGCCATATCCAATAAGCAGGGTTAATCCAACCGTGAAGATAATAATTAGCGGGTCTACCGAGGTGCGATAAGCAAAGTTTTGCAGCCAACGCCAAGTTATGGCAATGGACAATGGTGTTGCTATAAATACCCCCAAAAGGATTACCGTAACGAGCTCTTTGTAGATCAAATTCACAAGGTCCCAGCTAGTAGCGCCTAATACATTTCGGATGGCAATTTCCTTGGTACGCAATCCGGTGGTAAAGGAGGCTAATCCCACAAAACCCAAGATGGAGATTAATATGGCAATAATCGTGAGGTAAAGGATTAAACGCGATTGGCGCATTTCCTCTTTGTACATCAGTAATAAATCCTTGTTTAAAAAGGAAAATTGAAAGGGCACCTTTGGAACCATGGCCGTCCAACGGCGCTCGATATCATCCAGGGCGGCATAGACTTGATCGGGCGCAACCTTCACCTGCAGTACCCGCAGACTGCCTTCATTCAAAGTTAAAATTAAGGGCGCCATTTCATTGTGCAGGCTTTGGGCATTAAAATTATCACAAACGCCAATAACCTGCGCCTCTAAAGTTGCCAAACCCGATTCATCAAAATTGCTGCGAATTATTTTACCTAAAGGACGCTCCCAGCCCATTTCCTGCACCAGCGCTCGATTTACTATCACCTTATTTCTAATGCTATCTTCTAAATCACTACTTCGAAAGCCCCTACCCGCCAATAAGGGAATTTCCATAGTTTCCAAGTAACGAGGGCCCACCCCCAAGAAATTGATACTAGCCCGGCGAAAGCCACTGGCACTTTCTTCTTCCAAATCAAAAAGACTTCTAAAGGTGCCACTACCGGTAGAGCTAGCGCCCAAAGTGACAGATTCTATCAAGCTGCTGCGGCGGAAATTATCCGCTAAGTCTTGAATTCGATTAATACTGGTGGTATCCTGCACATTAATAACCAGCACATGCTCGGTATTGAAACCCAGGTTTTGATTTTTAATGAATTGCATTTGGCGGTACATGAAAATCGCGGTTATTACCACCGCTACCGAAACCACAACTTGAAAGCCTACGAGGGCTTTTCGTGGAATAGACTTTCGACTTTGTATCCCCTTTTTATTGGTGAAGGCATCTAATGGACTTACTCTAGCCAGACTTAAGGCGGGGTAAAGTCCGCTTACCAATCCTACCGTTAGCGCCAGCATTAAAGACATGGGTAATAATTCCTTAAAATTTCCAAAATCTAAAACCAGGTCTTTGCCAATTGCCTGATTAAATGGCAAAATACCTACAAAGACTTCCACTAAAGCAAAGGCTAATAGCAGGGCAATAAGCGACATTAAAACCGATTCACTCAATATAAGCAAGCGGATATCCCTTTTCTCGGCGCCTAGTACCTTTCGCATGGCCGCCTCGCGAACCCGCTTTAAACTGCGGGCGGTAGCCATGTTTACATAGTTTATAATTGCGAGTATCAGTATCAATAGGCCAATGCCCGCAAAACCATAAACATAGGCTAATCGACCTCCGGGCAAGTCATAATTGGCATTGGTATTAAAATGCAAATCGGCGATGGCCTGTAATTGAATTTGATAATGGCCCTGCACGGCGCTGGCCAAGCCCGACATATACTTTTCGAAGAAAGAATCGAAACCAGCCACAATTTCTCCCGGTCCAATGCCTGGTTTTAATTTTATAAAACTGTAATGACTCACCTGCCAAAGGCTTACGGCCATTTGCATCGAATCGCGTTCACTGCGAGGTTCCGCAATAAGAACCTGATAATAATGATGGGTATTTGGCGGTAAATCCTCCAAAACCCCGGTGATGGTATATTCGTAATTACTGGTGTTTATTCTTCGGCCTAATACGCGCTCAGTACCAAAATAACGCTTGGCAAATGAGCGTGTAAGCACTATGCTCCTCTCTTCCGAAAGTGCCTTTGATGGGTCGCCATAAAGCAGAGGCGTTTTAAAAACATCGAAATAATTAGAATCCGCAATGGCCACTTTCTCCTCATACTGCCTTAAGCTGTCACTGCGAAAAAATATGCTGTTTTCAAGATGCAGCAAGTGGCTTGACGATTCGATTCCCGAATAATGTTCTTTCAATAGTGGGGATAAACTATAACCGCTCCCCCCATAAACTTCCTGGGTATCTGCTAATTTAAACTCTGAATTAACTCGATAAATTCGCTCGTGATCCTCCCAATGATGATCATAGGTAAATTCGCCGTGGAGATATAAGGCCACAACTATGGATACTGCCAAACCAATCGCTAAACCGCCCAGGTTTAATAAACTATAGAGGCGATTGCGATAGAGCGTTCGGAGTGCAAATGGCAGTTTAGAAAGGAGCATGTAAAACTTTTTTCTCCGAGGTTACCTCACCATCTAAGAGTCGTACGATGCGCTCCGAATAAGAGGCATCGTGCGCACTATGGGTTACCATTACAACCGTTGTTCCCTGATCGTTTAATTTGGCCAACATCTCCATGATGTCATTACCCTGCGCCGAATCGAGATTACCTGTAGGCTCATCGGCCAAAATGAGTTCAGGCTTACTAACAATAGCCCTACCTACCGCAACACGCTGCTGCTGACCACCAGATAATTGATTGGGGAAAAAATCGCGACGATGGCCCATGGAGATCTTCTCCAAAATATCCGCGACATATTCGCGCCTTTCCTGCCTTGAGATATTTAAATAATGGAGCGGGAGTTCAATGTTCTCCGCAACGGTTAGGTCGTCGATGAGATTGAAGCTCTGAAAGACAAAACCAATTTTATTTTTGCGGATTTTAAGTCGGGCCTTCTCATTGTGTTGACTAATATCTTGATCTTCGAATACGAAAAGCCCTTCCTCATATGTATCTAAAAGACCGATAATATTGAGGAGTGTTGTTTTACCACAGCCCGAAGGTCCCATAATACTGAGAAATTCGCCCCGATGCACATGGAGGTTTACATTGCTTAATGCCCGGGTTTCAACACCTTGGCTGCGATAAATTTTGGAAATATTGTGCAGACGGATCATAGCTCAAGTTTAGCACAAATCTGCGAAAGCTCAGAACAACTTGCTAATGAGGATGCCGATTAATAGAATGATAGCTACTAGAATCATAGTTTGCAAATTATAAATAAAAACCCCGGATATTCGATAGACTGCGGAGGATAACCGATTTAACCCTAAATTCTGCTACTTGAACTAATTAAACAACCTAATTCAATATTGCAGTCTGATTCGAATTAAAGAACGTTGCCTTGGAGAGCGCCGGGGTTTTTATTCAAATTTTTACGCTTTAGTTTTCACTCCTCTATTAGGCATAGGATGTGCCAAAAAAATAAACACTTGATTATCAGCACATATAGACCCGTACCCCCATTTTAAGTGTTCATTTCCGAACATGGAATTGTCCATTTTCGAACAGAGGCCCTACTTTCGAATTGTGAAAAAGCCTTACCACCTTTTAGTTGTTGATGATGATCCTGATATTTTAACCAGTGCTCGATTACTGTTAAAACAGCATTATCAAAATGTAGAAACTACTGAAGCTCCCTCGGACCTCAACCGGATTCTTAGTCGTAAAGAAATTGATTTGGTCCTCCTTGATATGAATTTTAGGAAGGGAAGAAATGACGGTGCTGAAGGTTTATACTGGCTTAATCACATCCGCGACTTAAGTCCTAGCACCCAAGTGGTATTAATGACCGCCTATGGCGAAGTGGAGCTCGCTGTAAAAGCAATTAAGGATGGGGCTTTTGATTTTGTATTAAAACCCTGGACCAATGAAAAGCTGCTTGCCACCATTGATAATGCCCTAAAACTAGCGCGCGAAAAGCAAAAAGTAGCTCAGCTCCAGGACACCAATAAACAATGGGAAAATCAATTGGCCCTGCAGGAAGAGGACCTCATAAGTAGATCTCCCGCCATGCAAGCGGTTTTAGAAACGCTGCGCAAAGTGGCCAAAACAGATGCCAATATTTTACTACTCGGCGAAAATGGCACCGGTAAAAGTGCCTTGGCTTTAAGCATTCATCGCATGAGTAAGAGGCAGGCCGCTTCATTTATTACCGTGGATTTAGGAGCCATTGCCCCTACCCTTTTTGAGAGTGAGCTTTTTGGACATAAAAAAGGAGCCTTTACCGACGCCGCTGAGGATAAGGCTGGGCGTTTTGAGCTAGCTCATGAGGGAAGTTTATTTTTAGATGAAATTGGAAACCTTGACCTTAGCCTGCAATCGAAATTACTGCATGCCTTGCAATCTCAGGAGATTAGGCGCGTAGGGGATAACCAGAGTCGACAAGTAAATGTGCGACTTATCTGTGCAACAAATAGCCCAATACACGATTGGGTGGAGGATCAAAAGTTTAGGCAGGATTTACTCTATCGCATTAATACTGTGGAGGTAACAGTACCTCCCTTGCGAGAACGTATTGAAGACATTCCGCTTTTGGCCCGCAAGTTCTTTGATCGAAATTGCAAGAAATACCAGAAAGAAAACTTGCATTTAAGTATTGAGGCTATTGATGCCCTTTGCGATTATCATTGGCCTGGCAATGTGCGCGAACTAGAGCATAGCTTAGAAAGGGCCGTAATTTTAAGCAGTGAGTCTGAGGTTCGTGCCGAAGATTTACAATTGAAAGGAAGCGGCCTAAGTAAACCGGCTGGCTTAAATTTGGAGGAAATGGAGAAACACCTTGTTTTACAAGCTTTAGATAAGCATCGAGGTAATATCTCAAAAGCTGCCAAAGACCTGGGACTTACTCGGGCCGCCTTATATCGAAGAATGGAGAAACATGAACTTTAGAAAATTCTCGATACAACTTAGCCTGCGGGTAATTTTACTGATCTTCTTTATAGGACTCTTTTTCTATTTAGAATGGACTTATGATTTGGTCTTTATTCAAATCGTTTTGGTCTTGGTTATTATCGGACAAGGGATAGAACTCGTTTATTATCAGCGAAAGCTCCTTAGCGAAACAAAGAAATTTTTAGAAGCCGTGCGTTATGGCGATATGAGCACGCGTTTTGAACTGGCCCAAAGTGGAAAGGCCTTTGCCGATTTAGAGCAGGAATTCAATCAGCTCATGCAAATTATCCAAGCTTCTAAAGTAAGCGGGGAACATCAGGATCAAATCATGCAAATGATTCTTGAGAACTTAAGTCTGGGAATTTTATTGGTAGATGAAGAGGGTCAAATCCTAATTACTAATGAGCGTTGCCAGGAATTACTAGAGATACCCGCCTATAAGGAATGGAAACGTTTGGCAGATCGACTACCGGAACTGGATAAAATACTCGGCGATTTTGATTTTAATGGCCGTAAACTCTGGTCGAGAAAAGATGAGCAGGTGTCTGAAGAGTATTTTTTAGATCTACGACACTTACAACTGGCAGGCCGTAAATACCACCTTATTAGCATTGGAACCATGCGCCAGGCCCTTGAAGAGAAGGAGATGGAAGCTTGGCATCGCTTAATACGGATTTTAGCCCATGAGGTGATGAACTCGGTTACACCGGTGGTAAGTTTAAGTGAGACCTTAAGGAGCATGGTTAGCGAGAATAATCAAGCTAAAAAACCGCAGGATTTAAGTGAGGAGGACCTCGCCGATATGAATGAGGCATTAAAAACCATTATTCGACGCAGTAAAGGCATGCTCAGTTTTGTAGAAGAATACCGCAAACTTAGTCAGCTACCAGCCCCAGAAAAAAAGGTGGTTTCGGTAAAAAACTTGTTTGAAGAAGTCGTGCATTTAATGCAGAAGGAAGCAGAAAGTCGAGGCGTAAAACTGCATTATCGCATCCAACAGAATCGATTAGCGGTTAAGGCCGATAAAAAGATGATTGAGCAGGTGTTGATCAACCTGATAAAAAACGCCTTTATGGCCCTCGAAAATCAAGCGGAAGCTTTTATTGAGCTTAGCGCAGAATTAAAAGAGGAAGGTATGATGTTGTTTGTGCGCGACAATGGAGAGGGCATTGACCCCGATCTTATGTCTCAAATATTTGTTCCCTTCTTTACTACTCGTAAAAGCGGCACAGGAATCGGCTTAAGCCTGAGTAAAAATATTATGAAAACCCATCAGGGCGATCTTAAAGTTCAGAGTTCCTCGGGTGCAGGGACGATTTTTAGCTTGTGCTTTCCGCCTGATTAAATTAGTCCACAATCCAACTACGCTGCCCTTCTAAGAGCTCATCGAGGTCACCTTCCCCAAAACGGTTTTGGGATTCCTCAATTTGGTCCAACATCAAATCTTCGTAAACTGCTCGCGCTTCTTGGTAGAAAATACCAAATGGTCTTGGGAACTCATTGTCAAAAAAGCGACTGAGTAAATAAGCCTTGGTGGCATCGCTAGAATCATGTATCCATAGTTCCGACTCCGAAACAGAAGCATCTAAATCTACAATTTCGGGCTTGAGGCCATTTAAGCGAATGCCTTTACTTCCATTGGCGTAGATAAGCGCTTTGCCTTCTTCCAGGTGCAGTATGTTTTGATCCTTTAACTTCTTATCGGAAAAGTTTAAAAAAGTACCATCATTAAAAACATTGCAATTTTGATAAACCTCAACGAAGCTCGTTCCTTTATGCTGATGGGATTTCGCTAATATTTCCCTCAAGTGCTTGGGATCGCGATCAATACTGCGTGCAACAAAAGTGGCATCTGCGCCAAGCGCCAATGCTAAGGGATTAAAAGGGTGATCCACACTACCAAGGGGACTGCTTTTGGTGCGCTTGCCACTTTCGGAAGTAGGAGAGTACTGGCCCTTGGTAAGCCCGTATATCTCATTATTGAAGAGCAAAACATTAAGATCGACATTTCGCCTTAGGAGGTGCATTAAATGGTTTCCTCCAATACTAAGGCCATCGCCATCTCCCGTAATTACCCAGAGGCTAAGGTCGGGATTAGTGGCTTTTAAACCCGTGGCAATAGCTGGGGCTCGTCCATGAATGCTGTGCATTCCATAGGTGTTCATATAGTAAGGGAAGCGGGAGCTGCAACCAATTCCCGAAATAAATACTAAATCCTTGCGGGCAATACCAATCTCCGGCAATACCGATTGCATTTGTTTAAGAATACTATAGTCGCCACAGCCGGGGCACCATTTTACCTCTTGATCGCTATTAAAATCGCGTGCGGTTAAATTCGTATCAAGCTCCATGCTGGTCAATTTTTTTAATAGCCTCTACTATTTCCTCAGCCAAGAAGGGTTTGCCCTGAATTTTATCCAAGACCCTCGCTTTAACCAAATAACGGTCTCTAATAATTCGCACTAACTGGCCATCATTAAGCTCTGGAATTAAAATCGTTTTGAAACTTCCCAACAGCTCCTCCAAATCATTGGGGAGAGGGTTGATGTATCGCAGGTGCAACTGTGCAACCGATAGACCTTGGTTTAAAGCTTCCGCTACAGCCACCTTTATAGCGCCAAAGGTATTGCCCCAGCCCAATACTAAAACATCGGCATTAGCCGAGCCTTGCTCAAGTTCACTGGCGGGATAGTCATTAGCAATTAGGGCCACTTTGCGAGCACGAGTTTTAACCATAAGCTCATGGTTCTCTGGATCATAACTCACATTCCCCGTAAGGTCTTCCTTCTCCAATCCCCCTAAACGGTGTTCCAATCCCTCCATGCCGGGGATGGCCCAGTTTCGCACTTCACGCTCATCTCGTTTGTAGGGAAGGTAATCGGTATTTGGCTTTTGGAAGGGCGCTTTGATCGCCTTCAGATCCGAAGATTTCGGGAAGCGCCAAGGTTCTGAGCTATTGGCTAAATATCCATCACTCAATAATATTACTGGCGTCATATGCTCAACCGCCATTTTTACCGCCTCATAAGCGGCCCAAAAACAGTCGGATGATGAAGAAGCCGCAATTACTGGAATGGGCGTTTCACCATTTCGCCCATAAACGGCTTGTAATAAATCGCTTTGTTCGGTTTTAGTTGGCAGCCCGGTGCTGGGTCCACCCCTTTGCACATTAACTACAACCAAGGGGATTTCCAGCATCATGGCCAAGCCAAGGGCTTCTGTTTTTAAGGCCATTCCCGGACCTGAAGTTCCAGTAGTACCAATTGCTCCACCGAAGCTGGCGCCAATTGCCGAGCTAATAGCGGCGATTTCATCCTCGGCCTGAAATGTTTTTACCCCGTAATTTTTGCGAGCGGCCAGCTCATGCAAGATATCCGATGCGGGAGTAATGGGATACGAACCATAAAACAAGTCTAATCCGCTTTTCTTTGCCGCGGCAATAAGTCCAATGGAAAGCGCTTGATTACCGGTTATGTTTCGATAAGTGCCCGCGGGTAATTTGGCTTTTTCAATTCTATATCGGGTAATGGCCTCAATGGTATCGCCATAATTATAACCTGCCAATAATGCTTTTCGGTTGGCTTCCAGCACGCCGGCTTTATTCTTAAACTTCTCCTCTAAAAAGTTTAGGGTAACATCTAAGTCGCGATTGTATAAAAAGTAGATAAAGCCAAGCACAAACATATTACGAGAGCGATCTCTTTCGCGTGGCGCAATGTCCACTTCCTTCATCGCTTCTCGGTTTAGCCGTGTTACTTCAATCTCATAAAACTGATAGTCGGTTGGTTTATCATTGAGGGGATTTTGATTTTCATCATATCCCGCTAAACGCAAATTCTTTTTATCAAAACCGGCGGGATCCACTATTACCACCCCGGCTGTTTTTAGGCTGCTGAAGTTTTTGCGATATGCGGCGGCATTCATAGCCACTAGCACATCCGGACGACCACCAGGGGTGTGAATCTTTTCGCTACCAAAATTTATTTGAAAGCCTGAAACACCGGAAACGGTACCAATAGGGGCTCTAATTTCCGCAGGGAAATCGGGGAAGGTGCTTAAGTCATTTCCGGCTAAGGCGGTGGTATTTGCAAACTGAGAACCAGCCAATTGAATTCCATCGCCACTATCGCCAGCGAAATGGATGGTTACCTTACTTAAAGCTTGGGTTTCCTTCATTTGCCTAGGCCATGCTTACCTCTACCACAGAAGTGATTTCTGGTGCATGTTTTTTAATGGTCATTTCCACTCCGCTTTTAAGGGTCATTTGGTTTACGCTACAACCAATACAAGCGCCATGTAACTGCACTTTTACGGTGCCATCTTCCTCCAAATCAACTATGGATATATCGCCACCATCCGACTTTAAGAAAGGGCGGATTTCTTCCAAAGCAATGTGGATGCGCTTCATTATGTCATCACGGTTTTCCATAGTATTATTTTTTAACTGCCGAACAGCCCGACATGGTGGTAATTCGTACTACTTCCGTTGGTGGCAGCTCTTCATTTCTGCGCAGCAACTCTTCTACTGTACGTCTGGTAATATCGGTAAATGCGGTTTGGGCAAGGGTTCCATCTTGCAGGGCTGCTGGCCGTCCAACATCTCCTGCTTCTCTTATGCTTTGCACGATTGGCAATTCGCCAAGGAAGGGTACTTGAAGTTGATTGGCCAGATTTTTAACCCCATCCTCGCCGAAGATGTGATACTTGTTATCTGGCAATTCCGGTGGGCTGAAATAGGCCATGTTTTCGATTAGACCTAATACCGGAACATTAATATTATCCACTCTAAACATAGCTACACCTTTGCGCGCATCGGCCAAAGCCACATTTTGCGGCGTACTAACAATTACCGCCCCAGTAATGGGAACCGCCTGAACGGTAGAGAGGTGGATATCGCCAGTACCCGGAGGTAAGTCTAAAATCATAAAGTCTAATTCGCCCCAATGTGCATCGCGCAATAATTGATTTAAAGCTTTAGAGGCCATTGGTCCGCGCCAAACTACTGCTTGATCCGGTTTGGCAAAAAAGCCGATGGACAATATCTTGATTCCATAGGCCTCAACGGGGTCCATCTTACTTTCACCATTTACATTGATGGTACCCGGACGGGCATTGCTAATGTCAAACATGGTGGGTATTGATGGCCCGTAAATGTCCGCATCAACAATTCCTACCTTAAAACCCATCTGCTTTAAGCTGATGGCCAAATTTGAAGCAACGGTAGATTTCCCTACTCCCCCTTTTCCGGAGGCCACTGCAATAATATTTTTAACTCCCGGTAAAGCCGCGCCTCGGATTTGATTTGCTCTTTCCTCCGCTGCTTTGGGTACCTCGATATTTACTTTAATCTTGAGCTTCTTGTCTAAGTTTTCGTGGAGCACCTTTAAAATGTCCACCTCAAGTTTCTTCTTTACATGAAGCGCGGGAGATTCACTAATCACGTCAACAACCACCTCATCACCAAAGATTTGAAGGTTTTTTACGTGACCAGCCTCAACTAAGTTAGTGCCGCCCTTAGTGGCGGGTATATTTTTTAAAGCTTCAATGAAGTCGCTTTTAGAGTATGCCATTGGAATATGAGAATTTATACAAAAGTAAGATACTTGCTCGGCTTGAGGTAATGATATATATCACACCTTGAAAAACATAATCACCGCTTATATTAGCCGAAAAGGTGTTGGAAAACCTCCTCCACTTTGGTGAATTCAATGACTTTGATTCCCACTTTTTTACGGTTCCATTTGCTGTGGCCGCTGCAAATTATTTCCTCAAAGCCCAGTTTTTCGGCTTCGCCAATGCGTTGCTCAAGTCGGGGGACGGGACGTAATTCCCCACTGAGCCCAACTTCGGCCGCAAAACATGTTTTTGGAGCTAGGGCAATATCTTCACTGGAACTGAGGATTGCCGCTACTACCGCAAGGTCTATTGATGGGTCATCCACTTTAATGCCACCGGTAATATTTAAGAAAACATCCTTGGTTCCCAACCGAAATCCACAGCGTTTTTCCAAAACCGCTAGCAGCATATTTAATCGTCTGGCGTCAAAGCCGGTAGTGCTTCTTTGGGGTGTACCATAAACCGCCGAACTGCAAAGTGCCTGAATTTCAATTAGCATGGGGCGGATACCTTCTAAGGTAGCGGCGATGGCATTCCCACTCAAACCGGCATCGCGATCTGAAATAAGTAATTGTGAGGGATTGCTAACCGCACGAAGGCCTTCGCCGTGCATCTCGTAAATCCCAATTTCGTGGGTAGAGCCAAAACGGTTTTTATGCGCTCTTAACAGGCGATAAATATGATGGCGATCTCCCTCAAACTGAAGTACGGTATCCACCATATGCTCCAGTAATTTAGGTCCGGCAATTTGTCCCTCCTTAGTGATATGTCCGATAAGGAATACGGGGGTACCCGTTTCTTTGGCGAACTGAATTAATTCGGAAGAGCATTGTCGTATTTGAGAAACCGATCCCGGTGCGGATTCGATAAGTGGAGAATGCAAGGTTTGGATGGAATCCACGATAAGGATTTCGGGCTTTTCGCTTTTTATTTGCTGAAATATTTCTTGGGTTGAAGTGGCGGTTAAGAGGTAGCAATCGTCGTTTCGTATGCCTATTCTTCGGGCCCGCATTTGGACTTGTTGTTCACTTTCTTCTCCGCTTACATAGAGCACCTTAACCGGAATACCTACCGCCATTTGCAGTAGTAAGGTGCTTTTTCCAATCCCTGGTTCGCCACCCACTAAACTTACAGAACCCTCCACAATGCCACCGCCTAATACGCGGTCCAGCTCTGGATCGCCACTACTAAAACGCTCGGAACGATCGGGAATAAAATCTTTAACCGATCTAACTTTGGCCTTGGCTGCTTTTGGGGCCTCTTTAGCCTCCCAAGCTTTGGTTTCGTTTTTTACTTCGAGAACTTCTTCAACAATACTGTTCCATTCTCCGCATCGGGAACATTGTCCCATCCATTTCGAAAATCTAGAACCACAGTTTTGGCAGGTATATTCTGTTTTTACCTTAGCCATTAAAGGTCTAGGATTCTCGATTTCAAGGCAGTGGGAACGCTAGGTGCTTGGGTTCCTTCAAAGGCGAATTTGGTCGAACTAAAACCTTCCATACAGGCCTGAATATCATCGTAGAGCACAATGCCATCTACAACCTGAAGGTTAGCAATTCTAAACAGTGTGTCGTCTTTACTTTTGGCTGGTAACGCCACCACCAGTTTATCCACCAAACTTAAATAGTCTAATAATTTATCGAGGTTGGTGCTGGTAAAAGCCCAATCGGCATAAAAGAGAACTAAGGTATCTTCACCATATACCTGCCAAGCATTCGCTTGATAATTCATGGCGGATACCGATTGTTTTTTACTGCGTAAAGCTTCTCTTAAGTTCATGCTTTGGATTTTTTAAGAATTCTGCGGGCTCTGTATACCATAGGAATAGCGAAGGAGCCAGCTAAAAGGGTCATTACTAACTGACCACTATGCACTAGGGTTGCGAAGGTGAGGCCATCGGCCTTGTCTACGCCCAATACGCTTAAAGCTAATTGCACTAAGTAATGATAAGAACCTATGCCTCCCGGAGTAGGAACCACCATCCCCATACCGCCTGCCACCATAACAAAGAGGCCATTTCCTAAACCAATATCCTTGGTGGATGGAAGAGCGAACATCACCACATAAATCATGGTAAAGTACATGGTCCAAATAAAGAGGGTATGACCATAAAAGGCCCATTTGTTTTCCACCTTAGATAAAGACTTAAAACCCTCTTTAAAGCCTTCCCATAGTTGACGAACCTTGGCAAAAAGAGGTAATGCCTGAATACGTTTCCGGAAAATTAAGAATAGTATGGCAACAAGTACAATGATGCCCAAGAGGACTAGTTTTAAATCGATACCAGAGGAACCCGCCTGTTGATCACCACCGGCTAAGGCCTGATCAAAAAAGGCTTGCAGGTTGCCAAGTTGAATTACAAAAGCCAGGCAAATTAGGCTGAGTAGGATTATGGCATCAATTACGCGTTCCAATACCACCGTACCAAACAAGCGTTCCAGTGGAATATCATCCGTTTCTTTTAAAGAGGTGCAGCGCATAACTTCACCCGCTCTTGGCACTAAGGCATTGGCAAAGTAGCCCAATGATATAGCGTGAATAGCATTCCAGTTTTTAGCGCTTTTACCCAATGGGCGTAGCAGTAAATTCCAACGAAGCCCTCGAGAAACAAAGGCTGCATAGCCCATCAGCATTGATAAAACTACGTAACGGTAATCTGCGGAACGAAAATCTTCCAGCATCTTAGTCCAGTCTGCTGTTCTAAAGGCCAAATAGAGAAACAAGCCCGCAACCGCTGTAAAAAGCAAATACTTCAAGATGGCTTTTATCCTTGCTTTCAAAATTTTAGTTTAAGGTGTTATTCTCCTCATTAGGGAAGATGATAGTCGGCTGAAACTCCTTGGCTTCATTGAAATCCATTTGGGCATAGGAGATAATAATAATGATGTCGCCCTTTTGCACCTTTCGAGCAGCGGGGCCATTCATGGTAATTTCCCCTTTTCCGCGACTGCCTTTTATGGCATAAGTATCTAAACGCTCACCATTGTTAATGTTTACAATACTTACCTTTTCGCCTGCAATTAGATTTGCCGCATCCATAAGGTCCGCATCAATAGTAATACTCCCAATGTAGTTTAAATCGGCGCCTGTTATCTTAACGCGGTGAATCTTGGATTTTAAGACCTCTATTAACATGGTGCAAAAGTAGTTTATAAGGTCTAAATATGACAGGCCTATTTAGAGCCAAAGAAACTAATATAAGCTGGTGTTATCGATAAGCCTTACTCCTTCGCAAAATGCGGCAATGAGGATACGAACAGACTTATGATTAGACCATTCCTTTACGATATGCATGCCTTCGGAATCGGCAAACTCTACATATTCTAATTCGAGATTACTCGCCTTAAAATGCAGACGGATTTGCGCTTTGAGTGCCTCCGGATTTAGATCCTTATAATTGGCGCGAGCCCACATCATTTGTTGATGGATGATGGTGGCCTCTTCCATTCCTTTTTCAGAAAGCCTAAAGTTGCGACTGCTCATTGCCAATCCATTAGAATAGCGGGAAGTTGGGACTCCGACTACTTCAATAGGCAGATTAAATAGTTTGGCGACATGCTTTACTATTAGCACCTGCTGGTAGTCCTTATTCCCAAAATAGGCCCTTTGCGGTTTGATGATTTCAAAAAACCTCTTTACCACGGTGGCTACACCTTCAAAATGCCCTGGTCTAAACTCTCCTTCCATACCCTGGTCTAATCCCACTAAATCTATTTGCTCCGATTTTACCGAATCGCCATAAATTTCTTCAACTGGGGGCATAAATACCGCGGTGCAACCGGCCGCTTCTAAAAGTTGTAAATCTTCATTGGTGCGGATGGGATAGTTCTGTAAATCCTCTGCTCGATTAAATTGAGTAGGGTTAACAAAAATACTTACGATACTGGCTTCGTTCTCTGATATGGAACGCTTTAAAAGACTGAGGTGCCCTTCGTGTAATGCACCCATGGTGGCTACAAAACCAAGGCTAGCACCCTTAGCTGCTAGATCTTGTTGAAAATCGCTTAAGTCCTTGACTCTTTGAAACACTTGCATTTTCAGGGCATTGCAGCTTGTAAAGCTATTATTATAAATTGAGTTATTCACAAAAAAGCTATATTTTTGCAAACCTTTTCAAATTGAAGATTAAACTCGAATCATGGATAGCAAGCGAATTCTGTATGTAAGTCAGGAGATTCACCCTTACCTCCCCGAAAATGAAATTTCCAAACCTTCTTTGGAAATGCCCAGAAAAATGAACGAAAGTGGACATCAGGTAAGAGTATTCATGCCTCGTTATGGACTCATTAATGAACGTCGTCATCAATTACATGAAGTAATTCGTTTAAGCGGAATTAATATTATTGTAGATGATGAGGATCAGCCACTTATTATTAAGGTGGCTTCTGTACCTCAAGCTCGCATGCAGGTTTATTTCATCGATAATGATGAATTCTTCAAGCGCAAATCCATTTTTTACACCGAGGACGAAGACTTCCACGAAGACAATGATAAAAGAGCCATCTTCTTTTGTAGAGGAGTAATTGAAACAGTTAAAAAGTTAGGCTGGAGTCCAGATATTATTCACTGTCATGGTTGGATGGCGAGTTTCCTTCCTTTATATCTTAAGAAGTTCCATCATGATGATCCGATGTTTGCCGATAGTAAAACGGTATTATCTGTATATGGTGCAACGGAGGAGAATATGAGCAAAGGCTTACCGAAGTATTTAGAATTCGACGGACTAGAAGAAGCGGAAACCACGCCTTATGCAGATGCCAACATCACGAAAGTGTACCAAGCAAACATGAAGTATTGCGACGGCGTAGCCCTCTCGGGAAGTAAGTTGGAAGAAAGCATGAAAGAATATGTGATGTCTAACGTTACTCACAAAATTGATTTAACTGAGGCGGAAGAGCCCAACAAGGAAATCGCAAAACTCTACGAAGAGATTATCGTGGAGGAGGAATCCTTAGCTTAATTCCGGAAAACATCACTTTATGATCCTAAAGCAACTAAAGAGAGCCATTTTACTTTTGGCTCCTTTGTTTTTTATAAGCTGCGAAAAGCCAACTGATGATCTTGGTTTTGAACAGATTATCGGTGGCGTTGTAGAAGCCGATTCCATGCATTTGAATCTTGTAACTTGGACTGCTCCGGTAGATAGTATTATCGTAGCGCTAGATTACAACAGTCAACTTAGCTTAGGTGGCTACAATCCACTACGCCTTTTAGGTCGTACCGAAAGTAATTTATTCGGCAGTGAGGAAGCCTATTTGCACACGCAGGTGATACCGGATGAATTGGATCTCGACTTTGGTCAAAACCCAATTGTTGACTCGGTTTATTTCTACCTTCGGATAACCGATTCCTACGGCGATACTAGCCAAGCCATGAATTTGGTAATTCATGAATTAGAGGAAGAGTTTAGTCAGGATAGCATTTATTACAGCAGTTATAGTCCTGCCCTTGGGGCCGAAATTGGTCGCTTAGATGGTTATATGCCTAGGGCCTTCACCAATACTCGTTTTGAAGGCGAAATAGCTCCACCTGTGATTGCTATCCCGATGGACATTAACTTCTTCCAAACTGCTTTTGCCGACATTGCCGATGGCTCGGCGGATGAGTTTAGCAGTTTCGGAGACTTCTTGGATTATTTCTATGGGCTTCGAGTTGCCGCGGAAACCGGAAAGGCCATTCTCGATTTAAACCTGGCAAGCAACTATACCGGGCTTCGGGTTTATTATCACAATGATGATGACACCACTTTTGCCGAATTCAATATTGATCAAGACAAAAGCCTCAAGCCTATAAATTTTAGCACCTTCGAGCAGTTTTATAGCGGAAGTCCATTGGAAAACATGGCTCAAGATTCCCTTAATGGTGAAGCGCAAACCTATATACAAAGTATGGGGGGCGTGTGTACGGCATTAAAATTTGATCCTGCCAAAGTGGAAAATCTAATCCAACAAGGATTTATAATTAACAGCGCGGCAGTAGAGGTTTATACGGTGCCCAATACCGGCGAACCGGTTGCGCCTAGTTCTAATATGGAGATTAGGATCTTGGACGGAAAAAGCCTTGGTGATCGAATTATCGACTTTCAATCGGAAAGCGGCGGCGGTGCTTTAAGCCGAGGCGTACTTAGAAACAACAAGTACGTAATGGACCTAAGAAGACATTTATTTGAAGTGTTAAACTGCGGTGAAAACCCTACTTTAGCGCTCGTTCCGAGAACCCGTACTACTGCGGCAAATCGGACAGTTTTAAGAGGAGGGGAAGGGCTTATGGAAAAAGCCACTGTTATTGTTTATTATACTAAACCCTAATTTAGAAAAGCCATGTGCGGAATTGTTGGATACCTAGGACATAAAAATGCGGTCCCAGTTGTAATTAACGGTTTAAGAAGACTGGAATACCGAGGCTATGATAGTGCTGGTATTGCAGTTTTAAATAAAAACCTCAGTCTTGTAAAATGCAAAGGCAAAGTTTCTGATTTAGAAGCTAAAATTAATGGTAGCATGCCAGAGGCCAGCATTGGCATTGGTCATACCCGTTGGGCTACGCATGGCGAACCCAATGATGTAAATGCTCACCCTCATACCTCAAATAGTGGTAACTTAGTTTTGATTCACAACGGAATCATCGAAAACTATGGTTCCTTAAAAGAGGCCTTAATTCAGCGTGGTTATAGCTTCGAATCTGATACCGATACGGAAGTGTTGGTGAACCTCATTGAGGATGTAAAGAAAAGTGAGAATACCACCCTTTCCAAAGCGGTTCGCATTGCTTTAAATAGGGTTATTGGTGCTTATGCCATCGCCGTGATGGACATATCAAATGAAAATCAAATTGTTGTAGCCAAAAAAGGTAGTCCCTTAGTTGTTGGTGTTGGTGAAGGCGAATACTTCATTGCTAGCGATGCTACTCCTTTCCTGGAGTTTACTAAGAAAGCCATCTACTTGGAAGATGATGAAATGGCCGTTATTAATCGCGATCAGGGCATTGAAGTTTTATCGATTCCTGACAACCGCGCGATTGATCCTTATATCCATCAGCTTGAAATGGACTTGGCTTCCATTGAAAAAGGTGGTTATGAGCATTTTATGCTTAAGGAGATTTATGAGCAACCAAAATCTATTGGCGACACTTTAAGGGGTCGTTTATTACCAGAACAAGGCTTGATTCAGATGGACGGTGTTTATCAGTTTCAAGAAAAATTAATGAATGCGGATCGTATCCTCATCATTGGTTGTGGTACAAGCTGGCATGCTGGCTTAGTGGCCGAATACATTTTTGAAGAACTGGCCCGCATTCCAGTTGAGGTTGAATATGCTTCTGAGTTCCGCTATCGCAATCCAGTTATCACTGAAAAGGATGTGGTAATAGCGATTTCCCAGTCGGGTGAAACCGCAGATACCTTAGCAGCAATTAAGCTCGCTAAAGAACGTGGCGCCACAATTTTCGGTGTTTGTAATGTCGTGGGTTCTTCGATTGCTAGAGAAACCCATGCTGGAGCTTATACTCATGCTGGACCTGAAATTGGTGTAGCATCAACAAAGGCCTTTACTGCTCAAGTTGCGGTACTTACCCTAATTGCCATTAAAATAGCCCATAAAAAGGGACTTTTAAAGGAGAGCTACTACCATCGTTTACTTAACGAGCTAAATGAGATTCCTGCTAAAATTGAGTCCATGCTTACTAGCGATGCTCAATCGAAATACATTGCAGAGCTTTATAAAGATGCCCCTAATTTCCTTTACCTAGGCCGAGGTTATAACTTCCCCGTAGCCCTGGAAGGCGCCTTAAAGCTCAAGGAAATTAGCTACATCCACGCTGAAGGCTATCCTGCTGCTGAGATGAAGCACGGTCCTATTGCCTTAATCGATGAAAACATACCCGTAGTGGTGATTGCTCCTAAGAGTGGTCAATATGAAAAAATCGTTTCCAACATTCAGGAAGTAAAAGCAAGAGAAGGTAAGGTTATCGCTATTGTAAATGATGGCGATAGTGAAATTGCGAAAATGGCAGATCACGTAATTGAGGTGAAAGATACCATTGAGGTTTTCTCTCCCCTATTAACTACCATTCCGCTGCAATTACTCTCTTACCACATCGCAGTAATGCGCGGTTGTAATGTTGACCAGCCACGAAACCTTGCTAAATCGGTTACTGTAGAGTAAATACTCTAATTGACTTTAATATACAAAGGCGTGCTAAATTGATTTTAGCACGCCTTTTTTGTTTTACCATCTCAGTTTAAATGAAGAACTTTTTGCCCAATTAGACAAAAAAAAACCCGCTGCCTAAGCAGCGGGTGGTGTAATTGATATAAGCTTCAATTAAATGCTATTATCCTTATAGTTTTATGGCAAGGCGCGCCATTACGCGCGGCACCCAAGCATAAGAGGCAAGGTTATCCTCAAGCTCTTGTTCCTCGGTAGCAGTATTTTGTAGCATCCCATTTGCAGTAATGCCCACATCAGGACCACCAGCATAATAGGTGCCTACTTCAATTCCAAAGCCAACACGTTTTTTGGGTACAGCTCTACCAAAACCAAAGCCCATATAAGGGGCCAGGCCACTCCAAGTTACCGCAATGTCAATGTCACCAATTTCCTCATTATCGATAACTAGGTCTCCAAAACCGATATCATCGTTTAATAGGATAAGGGTGTTTACACCAACATTATTTAAATAACCAAAGCCACCAACCAGCTTAAATGCTTTATTCGGTGTTGGATGATATTCGAGGAATAAATCGAATACTGATGAACTAAGATTCGCATTTACATTAACAGACTGTCCTGAAATATCTAAATTCGTATTGTAGTCATTAAGCTGAAAGGACAGAAAACCCGCCCTTAAGTTTAAGCTACGATTGATATTATAGGCATACTCCAAGCCAATACCTGGCATACCTAAGCTCAGTGCTATTGCATGACGGTTTTGCCACATGGGGTATTTGTCTTCCTTAGCCTCCATGGCCTTGGTGGAATCTGTTGCCATTGGTGCATCTTGCGCCATTAAGGGACTGTAAGAAACCGCAGCCAAAACAATAAATAAAATGAACTTCTTCATAGTGATAGTTTTTGTGTGGTTAGTTATAGACCTAGAGACCTACAGGCGTCACTTGGTAATGTTACTTGGTAAATTTGCCCATCTAACACCAGTACATTTGCAGTATCCTTCTGCACATCATTAAACTGAGCGCGGAAATCATAACTAACACCAGCCTCAAGTGCTGGGAAAGAAGCATAAGTAACATTTAAGTTTTGCTGGGTAAAAGTGTACAAATGCTGATAGCTATCGCCACTTCCATTCTTTCGGTAGTACATCTTAACCCCGGCAGGAGGCTGAACCAATGAATTGGTGGTTTTACAAAACAATGTGTATCCAATTGAAGGTGGTTGCACCTTAGGCTCGACTTTAAGAATTCTGAAGGAGTACCCTCTGAAGTTTTCAAACTCGTAAGTGGTATTAAAAGAAGCTGGAGAAAAACTGGTACTGTAAATAGTTGGTGCTCCCCAGGCCGTGCGAGTCGTAATATAACGACGAGGATTTCGCTTCCAATTAGGGCCAAAGTTTCCTCTTAAACGGAAATAATAAGAACGAGATCCCCACCACCAGCTGTAGGTATAGCGGTATCGAGCTCTAATAACACCACTAATTGCTCCATTTGAGTTATTCTGATCGAAGTCGCGAGCGGATAAGCCATAGCGATACACTCTAGGTGAAAACCGTCTTCTCCATCTTCTCCAACGATACCATGATAAGTGAGTGATTGTAGGATTTACAAATAAGTCACCCGTAGTTTGATCTTTCTCTACAACAAAGGAGCGATCCTCTAACTGCCAAGCATCATCACCATCCGAAAGACTCAACAAGCTAATAGAATCTCCTTCTTGGTAGGCACGGTTAAATTCTAAATTATAGGTACCAGCGGGAATTGGAATTCGGGTGGAAACACCACCAGAAGTTTTTCCGCCTGAAAAGCCGCGTACTGGAACGCCATCCAAATCCATGGTGATATTATAACTACCGGTTTGCTCCATGATAACGGTGTCCTTCTGACCATCGGTTTCTACCACCTGCATCATTCCGGTACCATTAGGCATTGCCATTTGAGCAACTTGAGAGGTATCTGAAAGACTTAAAACGCTAACGTTGAGACCTGAGCCGCCTTTCTTTCCTACTATCTCATTTCCATCAGCATCCAAGAACTTAACGTCCGCTGGAATAACAAGCTTAATTTTAGAAAGACTATCGGGAGAACCCGTGCTAACAACTAATGGCTGGGTTAACTGATTCGTGGTTGGATCAATTGATCCATTTGAGGTAGAGTTGCTAATAGAATTTGGAAGGTCATTTAAGTTTAGCATCTGAGCTACATCTGCCATAAAATAATCCTCTTCCGTAATTTGCATTGGAAGGCTCGTTTTACGGTAACCATTTGCCTCCAAATTGATGATGAAGTTAATGGGGTTACCTGCTGTAGGTTCGTTCCCTTTAGCTATCATCAGCTGCATGGTACCAAAGTTCACCTGGTAATTACGCGTGCCATCGATATTGTAAACTGCCGCAGCGTCATCACCAGTAATGCTTACAGTAATATTGCTTGGTAAATCCTTAGCCGGATCGGTTAGATCTTCTACATCAACCTCTACTACATATTTGTAGAAGCTGGGGCTAATGTGAACTTGAAAATCATCGAGAATTTCGTCGGGCTTAGTACAGGCAAATGCCAGTAGAATTAAGCCTAACAGTGAAAAGTACTTGTTTTTTGTCATGACCAAAGGGGGTTAATGGGTTAAAGGTAAACAAAATAGGTGATAGACAACTTCTATCATCAATAGTCTCACACTTTGAACCCTACAAAAAACGTCAAATTCTAAAGGTTGACCAAGCCCTTGACATTAGAAAGGGGGAAAATCCTGTAAACTTTTCATGAAATACCTTTTTCTGTGCTTGAAATGCATTTTTTAACCACAAAAAAAGGGCACCCAAATGATGCCCCTTGCCCTGCTCTAATTTAGATCTTGAGCTAATTTGCACAGCTTAACAAACTCCCGGCGGTAGCCATGCGGGTCCTTACCCAGATGCCGCTCTGCTAGGTCAATGGCCGACTCCAGGCTGCTATTAGCCGCGTATTCACTTTGGCGTAAAAGCAAGCCGTACTGGAGCACCGCCGAGAGAAAGGCGAAATCAGGATTAACACTTTCCGACTCTGTAATAGGTAAGAGCATTAGTTTGCTCTTTTTAGCTTGAGGTTCTTTGTAGCGCAGTTTTAATAAGGCTAACTCATCGCCAAAAGCTTGATCCTTGAGCGCATCTTCTTGGTAGCGCAGTTTTTGCTCCTTAGACCAAGTGCTGTCTGCCTCTTCTGGGTTTCGCATGATCAACTCATAAACCGCAGTTACGGTATGCCCGGCGCCAATATCACCTGCGTCCTTTAAATCATCATCAAAATCCTCTGCCTCAAGCATTCGGTTTTCATAGCCCAGCAAACGGTAGGCCGCCACTTTCCTTGGATTAAATTCTACTTGAAACTTCGTATCCTTGGCAACCACGTGCAAATTGGCACCCATCTCCTCGGCCAATACCTTTCGCGCCTCCATAAGGCCATCGATATAAGCGTAATTTCCATTTCCGTGATCGGCCAACTGCTCCATTTTTGAATCTTGATAGTTACCGGTTCCAAAGCCAAGGACACTTAAGAAAACCCCGCTCTCTCGTTCTTCCTCAATTAGCTTTATCAAGCCTTCATCGGAAGAAACACCTACATTAAAATCACCGTCGGTAGCGAGGATTACCCGGTTGTTGTGGTCTGGGTTAAAATTTTGACGAGCCACTTTATAGGCCAGTTTAATTCCAGCACCACCCGCGGTAGAACCTCCGGCATTTAAGTTGTTAATAGCCTTTAAAATTTCATTGCTATTGCTGGCAGGCGTAGATTCTAAAACCAAACCGGTTGAGGAGGCATAAACCACTATGGCTACGCGGTCTTCGGGCTTTAAATTTTTTACCATTATTCGCATGGCACTTTGCAATAAGGGCAGCTTGTTCTCGTAAGACATGCTTCCACTTACATCTATTAAAAACACCAAATTGCTAGCTGGTAAATCCTCGGTTTTAATGCTTTCGGTTTTCAGTCCTATTCGCAGCAGGCGATGGGCCTTATTCCAATCGCAAGTTCTTTGGTCTACCGTAACCGAAAATGGCGACGCTCCATCTGGTTCGGGATAATCGTAAGTGAAGTAATTGATAAACTCTTCCAGGCGCACTGCATCGGGATGAGGCAAAGCGCCAGACTTTAGCATTCGACGGACATTGGCATAGGAAGCCACATCCACATCTGCACCAAAAGTTGAAAGTGGGCTTGAATAAACGCCTAGGAATTCGTTCTCTGGGATGCTTTTATAATATTCCCCCGAAAATTGCTGTGCCGGAGCTCTTTCATAAAAAATCTGCATCGGTTCTTCAGCCTTTGATTCTTGCTTTGGAACATCCGATTTCGATTCATACTGTGCCGGTGTACCACCTGTTATAACTTGCTTTTCAGCAAGAGCAGCTTGAGGAATGTTCACCCTTCCGCGCACCTTTACACCATCAATAAAATACACTGTTCCCTCACTACGGGAGCCTCGTATAGAGGTGAGGCCATTGGCATCTTGTGTTACTCCCGCGGCCGGTGAGGCAATCGAGGAAATATCGCGCACCGCCATATTCTGAATGTCTTTGGCGGTGGTGATTTTTGAACTGCGACTCTTTTCAATTAAAGGTGCTTTACGCGTGATAACCACCTCCTGCAAGGTTTCATTTTCCGCCTGCATTTTAACATTAAGCAAAGTGGGCGTATTGGGACCAATGTTTACCTCTTTTATAGTAGTCGTGGCATAGCCAATGTATTTAATCTCAACGGTATAAGTTCCGGGTTCTATTGGATTTATCCTATAAATTCCGTCATAATCCGAATAGGCTCCAGCAATAATCGTAGTTGAGTCTTGCTTTACAACTACTGTTGCAAAGGCTATGGCTTCTCCGTCTGCCGCATCGCTAATAATGCCGCGCAAGGAGCCAGGCCTTAGCTGGGCAAATGCCGAAAAACTTATAAAAATGCTGATTAAAACAAATAAAGGAGTGTACCGCTTCATAGTGGTAAATTTTGGTTCTTATCCATTGGTCTCTCCAATGGCACTCCTTTCTGCAGAAAGAAAAATGTAGGTCTATTTATTCAGACGATGATATCCTTTTTGCGTTGCTTCTATTAATTGAAATTTTGCTAATTCTTACGATCGTAAAGGTGTTGGGTCTTCTCCAATTTTAATTGAAGTGCGTCTAATTCCTCTTTTACTTCTCTATGATTTGCTTCTACAATGTCAAATAGAGATGCATCAATAAAAAGGTGTTCTTTGCCTTTTAACAACTCTAATGGTTGTTCCGACTGAAGTCTAAGATTTTGCTTTTCGAGGTATTCCTCTAGCTTGGCGTAGCGCTCTTCCCAAAAACTTCGCACCAGGGGATGAGGAGCTTTATAGTGATACTCAAAACGTTCTTTTTGGTAGGTTTTTAGCTTGAGCTGATGAAATTGGGAATTGTGTTTCAATCGAACTTGAAACTCGGCATCACTGCTTTCAGCTGCCAAGCGTGAAACCAATTTAAAATCGTCATCGTAGAGGTTTAAAACGGGTACATCCGAGTTCTGAAGTCGGTTATAATCCTTCACTTGTAAATACTTCCCCGCAAAGGGTTCGCCATTCTTGAGAATCTCGTAATACTGCTCCTCCACTGGGCGGAGGACCTCTTCGCTTTTTGCGAAACGCACGCGAACCTCCTGTTCTACCTCTTCTTGAAACTCTCTAATTTCCCTTCTTAGCATTCCCAAGCCAATGGCCACACTGTAACCGTGCTTTCGGATGGTTTCTGCGATAATTTCTTGCACCACGGCAATTTGTGATGGCTGATTCCAGAGGGCATGACTCATTAAAAAACAATCCATCAAATCCACCTTCTCGCGTTCATTTAGGAAAGCGGAAGTCCTCAGCAATCTTATCACCTTCTTCCAGCGCCGATCAAAGACCTTTATTTGTAAAGATGGGTCTTCTTGTTTCTGATTAAACTCCAATAGTTTTTCGCGAATTATCTGAATCACGCTAAGCACCTCCTCTTCAACTTTAACCGCATCAATTTGATCATGCCAAAGCTCCAAGTCGGCATTACTAATCTTATGCGCATCTTCAACTGTATCCTCGTACACCTTTTCGGTGCTGGTTATCATATCCAGGAAATCCTTATTCCCTTTGATCTCACCAAGATGATAGCGCAGCAGTAAACGATCGTATAAAGGCCCAAAGTTTTCGCCTTCAGGTGGTAGCTCATTACTTGCGGTAATTAAACCCTTTAAATCGACTTTAATTTCTTGCTCCCCATTGCGATAAACTTTCTCGTTAATAATGGTTAGTAAGGCATTTTGGATGGAAGAGCTCGCTTTCCAAATTTCATCCAGGAATACAATATTTGCGCCTGGCATATATTGCTCTGTTTTCCTTTCATAAAGGTCTTCTTCTTTTAGCTTCTGAATAGAAATGGGGCCAAAAACCTCTTCCGGAGTAGAGAAACGCGTCATTAAATATTCAAAAGAGCGCGCATCCTTAAAGGCATATTTTAAACGCCTGGCCACCATACTTTTTCCAACTCCAGGAGGACCTAATAAAAAGAGGCTTTCCCCGGCCACCGCCGCAAGAAGTGCAAGCTTTAATACTTCATCTCTCTCATAGAGGCCTTTTCCTAAATCATGGAGTAGGCCTTTTATTTTGTCGCTTCTCTGCATACTATCAAAACCCTACACCTAGGACGGTGTTCATTTTTGGGCTAATTAAATTTCAAAACTGAATACGGCCCAGGAATAAAAAAAGCCACCCTTTTCAGAGTGGCTTTAATTAAATAGGATAATGACTAACAAAACTCGTCGAAAGCGGCAGTAAGGTTAGCGGCAATCATTTCTGCTTGACGGCCTTCAATGTGATGTCTTTCAATCATATGAACCAATTTCCCATCCTTAAAAAGCGCGATGCTTGGTGAAGATGGAGGGAATGGTGCCATTAGATCACGGGCAGTTTTAACCGCTTCCACATCATTTCCGGCAAAGGCAGTAATCATGCGACTAGGCTTCTTGCTATGCTCGGAGGCCATTTTAACCGCTGGTCTGGCATTGGCTGCTGCACAACCACAAACCGAGTTAATTACCACTAAGGTGGTTCCTTCGGCCTTTATATTTTGATTTACCTCCTCAGGAGTGCGGGTTTCAATCACTCCAACTTGGGTGAGATCACTGCGCATTGGTGCTACGATATCTTCTGGATACATACTAGTATTGTTTTATTTAGGAAAGGCAAAATTACAAACTAAAAAAGCCCTAAGCGGAACACTCAGGGCCTTATATAGCTATTGTCTATCAATTAAATAAATAGGTGGAGGCTTTGTGCCGTTTGATCACGGTTAAAGTCTTTCACCGCTTGCTGAAGCATTTTCTTTTTGCGATCACTAAGGATGCTAATTGAAAAGGCTTTTTCCACTTCCTTGCCATAGCGGTTCACATATGTAACCACTAGCTTATCGCGAAAGCCACTATAGTCCATGTGTAAACCCGAAATATTTCTTCTGGGAACCACTAATTTTTTACCAAAAAGGGTGCTTAGGGCTAAATGAGATCTGAAGGTTATCTTATCCTTTTTTAAATTCATGGAAAACATAGGGTATCCCACATAAGCGTAAAAAGCAACTATACTTAAAAGAACAGCGCTTGTTAAATAGCCATTCACTTTAAGGTCTCCCAAAAACCCGGGAATAAAATAAAGGACAAGATCTACGATTACGAGCACCAATAAAGCTAGGGGTGCAAGCTGTAGCGATTTTCGAATTTGCAAATTTGTGATGACCATCAGGAAAAAAATTAAAATAAATCTAAACTATATACGCAAAAATCCAGACAATAGTTTACGCCCAGATCAAGCCTATATCATTTCTTGCGTTTAGAGCGAAAAAACGCTTGCAATAGGCTTGTGCTTTCATCACGTAAAACACCCTCAATAAGTTGGGTTTTAGGGTGTAATCGACTGCCAAAAGTTTTAAAGCCCCTCTTTTCATCAGGAGCACCATAAACAACTTTGGAGATTTGTGTCCAGAATAATGCTCCCGCACACATGCTGCAAGGCTCCAGGCTAACATAGAGCGTACAATCTCTAAGATATTTACCGCCTAGGTAATTGGCCGCGGCCGTTATCGCAAGCATTTCCGCATGGGCGGTTACATCATTGAGCCTTTCCGTCATATTATGACCTCTGCCAATAATTTTTCCATTGCTCACGACTACCGCACCAACCGGAATCTCATCTTCCTCAAAGGCTTGTTGGGCCTCCTCTAGGGCCTTGCGCATAAAATAGCTGTCATCAAATGGTTCGATCATAGTAGATTTTAGCTTTCAAAAATAGGCATGCCCCAGCGATATTGTAGTTTTGCAGCCAAAATTCAAGATAATGTATCGATCTCATAATTGCGGGGCTTTAAACGCCTCAAACATTGCAGAAAAAGTTAAGCTAAGCGGTTGGGTGCAACGTGTGCGAAACTTGGGTGGAATGACTTTCATCGACTTAAGAGATCGTTATGGAATAACTCAGCTTGCATTTAATGATGGCTGGGACAAGGAACTACTTGAAAAAGCACGTAAAACCGGACGTGAATTTGTAATTCGTGTGAGCGGTGAGGTATTGGAAAGAGAAAGTAAAAACCTTCAAATGCCCACTGGGGAGATTGAGGTTAAAGTTTCGGAAATTGAAATTCTTAATGCCTCCAAAACGCCTCCCTTTACCATTGAAAACGATACCGATGGTGGTGAAGAGTTGCGCATGAAATATCGCTACCTAGATTTAAGAAGAGAGCCCGTACAAGCCAATATCAAACTTCGTCATCAAGTGGCGCAGGCGGTTAGAGGGTTTTTAAATCAAGAGGACTTCTTAGAAATTGAGACTCCATACCTTATCAAATCCACGCCCGAGGGAGCCAGGGATTTTGTGGTTCCTTCCCGGATGAATACTGGGCAGTTTTATGCCCTTCCTCAATCGCCACAAACCTTTAAGCAATTGTTAATGGTTTCGGGTTATGATCGCTATTATCAAATTGTGCGTTGCTTTCGCGATGAAGATTTAAGAGCCGACCGTCAGCCTGAGTTTACTCAAATCGACTGCGAAATGGCCTTTGTGGAGCAAGAAGACATATTACAGCAGTTTGAAGGTTTAATCCGCCACTTGCTAAAAGAAGTTAAAGGAGTGGATATTCAAGAAGTTCCAAGAATAACTTATGCTGAGGCAATGCGTCGCTTTGGAAACGATAAACCCGATATTCGATTCGGGATGGAATTGAATGAGATAAACGCCATGGTTCAGCATAAAGGCTTCAAGGTATTTGATGATGCGGAGCTAGTTTTGGCAATTTCAGTTCCTCAAGCTGCATCCTATAGCCGCAAGCAATTGGATGCCCTTGCCAAATGGGTAAAACGTCCACAGATTGGCATGAATGGATTGATCTATTCAAAATATAATGAGGACGGTACTTATAAATCTTCGGTAGACAAGTTTTTTGATGAAGCGGCTCAAGTAGACTGGCATCAAAAATTAGAAAGTAAGCCCGGAGACCTTATTCTCATTTTGGCGGGAGAAAAAAATCTTTGTCGCAAGGCCATGAGTGAGTTGCGCCTTTATATGGCGGAAGAATTAGGTTTTAGAAAGGCCGATAACTATGCGCCACTCTGGGTTCTCGACTTCCCACTTTTAGAATGGGATGAAGAAAGCAATCGTTTCCATGCCATGCATCACCCCTTTACATCACCGAAACCTGAAGACCTGGCATTATTGGATTCTGATCCCGGAAAAGTACGAGCCAATGCTTATGACTTGGTACTAAATGGTAATGAGATTGGCGGAGGCTCCATCCGTATTCACAATCGCGAGGTACAAAGTCGCATGTTTGAAGTGCTCGGATTTAGCGACGAAGAGGCGAAAGCTCAATTTGGTTTCTTGATGGATGCCTTTGAATATGGTGCACCTCCGCATGGTGGTATTGCCTTTGGCTTTGACCGATTAGTGGCGCTGCTTGGAGGTTCCGAAACGATCCGAGATTTTATCGCCTTCCCAAAAAATAATGCCGGTCGCGACCTTATGATCAACAGTCCTTCGGCCGTAAGTGCCGATCAATTAGAAGAACTAGGGCTAGACCTTAGCCCCAGCCAAGAAGCTTAAAATGCCGAAAAAGCCGCAAAGCCTGCTTGGGCGTTTTCTTTTTTGGCGTGCCAAAAATATCCCTCAAAATAGGTTCGTACTTATTCTGAGTGTTTTGGTGGGCCTTATTTCTGGTTTGGTGGCTGTTGTTCTAAAAAACAGCACCCACTACCTGCAGGAGTTTATCAAATCCGATTTTTTAAACGAGTACTTCAGCCTTTACTATTTCGCCTTTCCCCTTATCGGGATTGGCTTAACCCTCTTGGTAAAAATGTGGATTAAAAAGCCCGTGGGTGAAGGAATCCCCTCGACGCTTTTTTCCATTTCAAGGCGAAGTGGCTTTTTAAGGCCCTATAAAACGTATGCTTCCATTATTACCTCCGCTTTTACTGTGGGTTTTGGAGGATCGGTTGGACTGGAAGGCCCCACTGTGAGCACGGGCTCTGCCATTGGCAGTAACCTGGGTCGCATGATGCATCTTAATTTCCGGCAACGGATTTTAATGATCGGATGCGCCACTGCGGGTGCTATTGCCTCTATCTTTAATGCGCCCATCGCGGCCATTATTTTTACCATTGAGATTTTTAGCCTCGACCTTACGCTGGCTTCACTGGTTCCCCTTTTATTAGCTTCCGTGTCGGGAGCGGTTACCTCCATCTTTATTGGAGGTGATCAAACCCTTTTAAGTCACACCTCCCTCGACCCTTTTAAAATAGATGATCTGCCCTGGTACGCACTTTTAGGGGTTTTTACCGCCCTTACTTCGGTTTACTTTAACAAGATCTATTTCTATTTCGATGAGTTTTTTACCAAAATTGAAAGTCGCTGGCGAAAGCTGCTAATTGGTGGTCTGGCTCTAGGCTTAAGCATATGGCTCATTCCACCACTTTATGGTGAGGGCTTTGAAACGATAAATAATCTCCTAAATGGCGACCTCACTGCAGTGGTAAAAGACAGTGTGATTTTTCAAAACTTCGAAGGTCCTTATGTTATCATGTCCTTATTACTGGGCTTAGTTCTCTTTAAAATTTTCGCGGCGGTATTTACAATTGGCGCCGGTGGGGTAGGCGGAATTTTCGCTCCTTCCCTATTTGTAGGCTGTGCCTTGGGCTTCGTTTTTGCCTTCACCATTATCGAGTTTGGCATTAGCGATATCAACACCACCAATTTCGCTTTAGTAGGAATGGCGGGCTTAATGGCAGGGGTGCTGCACGCCCCGCTTACCGCGATTTTTATGATTGCCGAAATCACCGAAGGTTACAATCTTTTTATTCCCCTAATGACGGTTTCTACCATCTCGTATTTGATTACTAGAAATCTTATGCCCTTTTCCATCTACAATATGCAATTGGCAAAACGCGGCGACCTCATTACCCACAATAAAGATCAAGCTATTTTAACCCTTCTTAATTTAAAGAAGGTGATTGAGAATGACTTTAAAAAGGTTAGCCCAGATATGAATTTGGGTGAACTGGTTAAGGTGGTTAGTAAATCCCGTCGCAACCTTTTCCCCGTGCTGGATGAAGAGGAGTCCTTGGTGGGGGTGCTAACCCTCGACGATTTTAGAGGAATTATGTTTGAAAACGAGCGCTATGAAAACACCTTTGTTTCTGAGCTCATGAGCATTCCTCCAGCCCTTATCAACAATGAAGAGAATATGAATGAGGTGATGAAAAAGTTTCAATCTACTGGAGCTTGGAACTTGCCCGTGGTTGAGAATGGCAAATACATTGGCTTTGTGAGTAAGAGTAAACTTTTCTCCGTATATCGCCGCAAACTAATGGAGTTCGGATAGTCGAAATCCGAATAAAATGTAAGCTTTGTTTGAAGGAAAAACGAATAAAGTTTACACGAATCCTAGAAGGGTTTAACTTCCTTTGAAGTCTAATTAAAGTTTATGGATTCTAAAGAAGTATGTCGTCGATTTCGGGCCATACGTGAAATCCGACGTATAAAGCAATCGGAAATTGCCGCTCATTTAGGTATTAGTCAAAGTTCTTATGCAAAAATGGAGAACGGCAATACGCGCTTAAGCCTAGAGCGATTTCTGCAAATTGTCAATTTTCTAGATACTGATCCTGCTTTTTACTTTCAAGATTTTGAGCCGGCCCAGCTATCATCCAAAAGCCCATACGTACAAGCTGAAGATACAAGCAAAGCCTTGGAAGAACCATCCTATTTCAAACTCTACATTGCCGCAAAATCAAGCAATCCCAAGCCAAATTCACCCAATCAAAAAAGTGCCTAAGCGCCTTTTCAATTTCGGCTTTTTCCATTTCATCCAAACGTTTTAGGTCTTAATCCGTATTATATGTAGAGTGAATTTCAATTACATTCGCTCGCATTTACCGATTTTACCTAAAAACACCCGAATGAAGATAACTAAAGGAAGGGTGGCGTTTGCCCTTGTTTTTGCCGCCTCATTGTATTTTGGATGGGAGTATTTCTCTGAAGAAACTGTAGATAAACATGAGGCCTATGGCGAGTTTCTGGCCCAACATCCCTTTTCTAATCGATCGATAAGTTTAGAGGAACTGGAGGCTATGCCAAAAGCTGACCGTCCAGACTTAGCTGGAGAGCAGAATTTTTTAATGACCATGGATCCCGCCTTAGGATACCCAACTCCTGAAAGATTAGTAGCCGCCCGTGAACGATTGCTGGCTGCTCAAAATGAATTTCGCTTTAAAGTAGCCAACGACAGCAGCAATCTCCCCAATCTTATTTGGGAAGAAAGAGGACCCTATGATGTTGGCGGCCGAACAAGAGCTTTAATGTACGATCCTAATGATCCAAGTCACAGCAAGGTTTGGGCCGGTGGAGTGAGCGGTGGTTTATGGTATAATACCAATATTCGCGATGCCAATAACCCTTGGGTCCCAGTAGACGATTTTTGGCAGACCCTCGGCGTAAGCTGCATTGCCTCTGACCCAACCAATCCACAAGTTTTTTATGTTGGTACAGGTGAAGGTATTGGCTCACTTTCCAGTACTCGCGGTCAAGGGGTTTGGAAAACTACCGATGGTGGTAACAGCTGGACGCAGTTGGCGGCATCTACCGATTTTGATGCCGTTCGCGATATTGCCGTTCGTGATGAAAATGGAAATGGCGTTTTATACGTTGCGGTTAGAGATGCTAACTACGCGGGCTTTAGCCCTACTTCGGGTAGCCACGAAGGTCTGTTCCGCTCTACCGATGCCGGGCTGAGCTTTAATCAAGTAATGGATACCGTTCCAGGAAGAGTCTATAACTGGGCTATTGGAGACATTGAGATTGGACCCGATAACCGTATTTGGGTAGGCTCGGTGAATGCCATAAATGAAAATGGTTCTCGCGGAGGAGGCGATATCCTTTACAGTGATGATGGAGTAAATTTCACTCGCGTTCGAAATACCACTGGAGAAAGAGTTGACCTTGCCGTTGCCCCTAGCAATGCCGCCTTCGTTTATGCCCTAATTGAAAAAAATGGCATTATTTTCCGAATGCTTCGTAGCGTTGATTCTGGAGCGACTTGGACTAATATGAGCTTCCCAGATGATGATGATCCAGGTATTTCGGCAAACGACTTTACCCGTGGGCAAGCTTGGTATGATTTAATTGTACAGGTTGATCCTAATGATGAAGCTACGCTTTACGTGGGTGGAATTAACTTGCATCGCAGCCAAGATACTGGTACCAGCTGGGAAAAGATGAGTCAGTGGTATGGCGGCACCCAATACCCATTTGTACATGCTGACCAGCATCAAATTATTTTCCGCCCGGGAAGTTCTTCCGAAGCGCTTTTTGGCAATGATGGCGGAGTGGCTATTTCCACAGACTTAAGCAGCGCTACTCCGGATTTTGATCATCATAATGCCGCATACAATACCACGCAGTTTTACGCCGGTGCTATTTCGCCTATTGCTGGCTCCCATGAAATGTCGGCTGGTACCCAAGACAATGGAACCCAACGTTTCGATCAAGCGGGATTCGGCCTTACGGATCAGGCTACCGGCGGCGATGGCGGTTATTGCTTTATCGATCAGAAAAGTCCTAATTTTTGGATTACCAGTTACGTTTACAACAATTATTGGCGTTCCTATAACTACGGGAATAGCTTTGGACAAAGGTTTATCAATAATGGTGATGGTCGGTTTATTAATCCGGCCGATTACGATGATAACCTTAATATCCTTTATTCCTGTAAAAGCGCTTTTCAAGTTTACCGCTATACCGATGTTACTTCGCAGGTAAATGAGGAAGTTATTCGAATTGTGGGATTAAGAGCTCAGCCTAGTCATATTCGAGTTAGTCCATTTGTTGATGATACCGCCACAATTTGGGTTGGTAGCGGCGCTGGTGTACTATTTAGAGTGGACAGTGCCGATGTAGCTGGAAGCGAAATCCTCACCGATATTACTGGTCCGAATTTCCCTGCGGGAAACATCTCCTGTGTAGAGGTTGGTGAAAGCGAAAAAGATCTAATTGTAAGTTTTTCCAATTATGGAGTAATATCCCTTTTCCATACTACCGATGGTGGTTTAACTTGGATGAGCAAAGAAGGCGACCTACCGGATATGCCCGTTCGCTGGGTTCTTCGTAACCCCAGGGATGAAAACAATGTAATCCTTGCCACGGAAATTGGCGTTTGGGAAAGTCGCAATTTCTTGGACTCAATGCCAAACTGGAGTCCCGCCAATACTGGACTAGCTCATGTACGTGTAGATATGCTGCAATTGCGGGAAAGCGACTACACCATTATGGCCGCGACCCACGGTAGGGGTGTATATACCGCCCAATTTGCGGGAGGACTAGAGCTAGAAGAAAAACCTAAGCTAGCTGAAGGGCTTACGCTGGAACTGTTTCCAAATCCCGTTCAGAATCAGTTTAGCTTAAATTTCGAAGGTAGTGGAATATGGGATTTAGAACTCTATAATCTTCAAGGACAGATGATTTGGCGCGATCGCTGGTCGGATAAAAGCGCCAAGCGCCAATATTACTTAAAAGATATAGCCAAGGGCGAATATATCTTGAGCATTCGCAAAGGCGCTCAAATATATAAACGAAAAGTATTGGTGCTATAAAGGAAAGGCCGGCTATAACAAGCCGGCCTTTTTATTTTTATCATTGCTTAGCATGCCCTCAGGCAGGTACCTCCAAATTGCTAAATAGGCTTTCGAAAATCAAACGGCCATCTTCATTTCCCAAATTAGGATCCGCCGCTCTTTCAGGATGTGGCATCATGCCAAATACATTCTTTGTGCTATTGCAAACGCCAGCAATATGATCTATGGAGCCATTGATATTTTCGCCGGCATAGCGGAAAATGATTTGATCATTATCCTTTAAGTTCTTTAAACCATCCTCATCAATATAATAGCGTCCTTCGCCATGTGCCACTGGAATTTTGTAGCTGCCCTCGGCATCTAAAGAAGCACTGATGGCAGCCGTTTTAGAAGCTGGGTTTAATTGCACATTTTTACAGATAAAGGTATGACTGGTGTTATGGAGCAAGGTGCCCGGTAAGAGGCCGCTTTCACATAAAACTTGAAAGCCATTGCACACTCCTAAAACATAACCTCCGTTCTGAGCAAAGTCAATTACTTGTTCCATAATTGGGGAAAAGCGCGCGATAGCGCCACTCCGCAGGTAATCGCCATAGGAAAAACCACCCGGTAAAACCACCATTTCCACTTGCTTTAAATCGGTGTCTTTATGCCATAATTCCACAACATCGTGACCCAAATTTTGCAAGGTGTAGATCATATCTTGATCGCAATTACTACCTGGAAAAATGACTACCCCAATTTTCATATCTGATTTATTTAAGCGCCACAAAAGTACAAAGCTTTATAGAAAGGCCGCTCAATAATTACGGGGACTTCACTGACCCAAATAAGCAAATGCTTCTGCGTCGGAGTAGTTCCAAGAAAGCCATGATTGCTTGGCTTCTCGGTCTAAAAAATCCTTTCTTCTTTCCTCAAGACTAATCTGAAAATCCGTTAGATTATGATGGCGAATCCAAGCTTCTTCGTTTTGCACATGTGCTTCAATTTGCTTTTCAACCCGATCGAGCTTTGCAATAATTAATGGATAAACTCTAGGGTGCAGCCTGAGGTAATTATCCACATCGATCTCATTTATTCGGCCATGCGCCAAATTGTGCTTGGCAATGCTTCGATCCCAATCCCATACACTCATAAAAGCAAGTAAAAGCATGGTATAAAGCGAAACATAACGGAAAACGTAAGCATGACTGCGAGAGCCATTAACCTTTCGGTAGAGTAAAAATAAACCCACTAAAACAATGCTTATAATGGTGATCACCGTAATCCGACCATTGGCTAATCCATGAAAATCAATGTAATAGTAGCTACGCAAGAGCACTGAAATTGACAAAATCGCATTTTGTACAAGCCAGATTTTTGCTAAAACCACCAGGGTGTTTTTACCGGGGTAGAAATTGAGGTTATTCCTAAAATAGTAAAACACCACTGCCGCGGCAAGCAATAAGGAGGCAATTAGAAAGGCTACTCCTTCATGTAAAAATTCTTTTAAACTAAAGTTTTGAGGCATTTCAAATCCGAACCAAAACCAGCGGATATCAATCAGGTTAACCAGAAGCAAGAGGCCATTTAAAGATGCAAAAACCATAAGGGCCATACGGTATTCGCGACGCAAAGCATTAATCTTAAAAAATCGGCCTTTACCGCCGAATCTCCTTCTTTGCAGATTATCCTTTAGCTTAAAAACCAGCGGCCACGACTTAGGGCTCAAGAATACCATTCTTAGAATTAAGCCGCCAAGCAGCAAAAACCAAAACATAGCCCATGAGAAATCGGCAAACAGCTGTCCAAAAAGCTCGGTAAAGCCATTGCTCCACTCTTTAAAGATGGGATTTCCGGCTCTAAAGAGGCTAAAGAAAACTCCAAAAATAGCAAGCGGCAATAGGCTTAATTTCAAAACCGAATAAACACCGCCAACAGCAGGTGAGCCCTTTAGTACAGGCGCTGGTAAAACTGATTTGGTAAAATTAAACAAGCGTATAAATCCATTGCCAAAATGCTCCATAACACTGAGCTCCGGCCCCCAAATAAAGCTGAGGTAGGCGATATTAATTAAGATAAAGCTGAAAATGCTGATGGTAGAATTTAGCCACAATAAGCCAATAGCACTTAGGCAAAAGGCCAAAAAATAGGACCACTCTCCTCTTCGGAAATAGAATTCAGATTGAAAAAATCTGGCGCTTAAATTTAAAAGGATGGCAAAAATGAAAAGGTTGAGCCCCAGTCCTTCATGCCAGAAAAAAGCGTAGTAGAAAAGCCATAAAACAAAAAAAACCGCGTTCCTCATCCCTTTAATTTTGATGAGGAAACGCGGTTGAGATCAAAAAATTTTAATCCCCCTGAGGGAAAACTTAAACCCGTTTAATGGAACAACCCAATTCGCGAGTATCCTTTGGATCTATCTCCATGTTTGTACCTAAAGCTTTTAGCGCCTTTTCCAAGTAAAAGTCCTCTGCTTCTTTAGAGCGGTTTTCATACTTGTCGTTGATGCTACCTCGGTATACTAACTTTAAATCCTTGTTGAATAAAAACACATGTGGTGTAGTGCGGGCTCCAAAGGCATCGGCCAGTTTGTTGTTTTTATCTATCACATAGGGCATGGTATATCCCGCTTCCTTAGCGTGCTTAACCATTTCCATCATGCTATCGTCGCCTTCCCTTTTCTTCTCATTACTATTTACTAATACCATTCCTATCTTTTGCTCATCAGCAATAGCTTTAAGACCGGGGTATTGATCTTCCCAACCAATTACAAAGGGGCAGGTATTGCAACTGAAAATCACCAAAAGGCCATTTTCGGCATTTAGCGTTTCGAGGCTATAGGACTTGCCGCTGATATCCTTCATCTCCATATCCGCCATTGGTGCTTTTGCTCCAAATTCCAGTAAAGGTTTATCACCTTTAAAAGCCAGGCTTAAGCTAAGGCCGATGGCGGCTATTAATAGAGTCCAATTCTTCTTCATCTTTTTGTGTTTTGAAATTCAACCCAAATTAGCCAAATATGTTTTAGTGGCTATCTTAAACTACCATCCTAAGACTATTTTAACAAAAAGGCCCGGCATTAACGCCAGGCCTTTGATAAGCTATCTGATACTACAATGGAATATTACCATGTTTCTTCTTCGGTAAACTATCCACCTTATTCTCTAACATTTTAAAGGCCTTGATAAGCTTTGCCCGAGTTTCATTGGGTGGAATCACTTGATCCACATAACCTCTCGATGCTGCTCGGTAAGGATTGGCAAAAATGCTAGCGTATTCCTCTTCTTTCTCTTTCAGTTTCGCTTCCGGGTCATCGGCGGCAGCAATCTCCTTACGGAAGATAATTTCCGCTGCGCCTTTGGCACCCATAACTGCAATTTCCGCTGATGGCCAGGCATAATTGAGGTCGGCACCGATGTGCTTCGAATTCATTACATCATATGCACCACCATAAGCCTTTCTGGTAATAACTGTAATACGCGGAACCGTAGCTTCACTAAATGCATAAAGTAGTTTGGCACCATTGGTAATAATGGCATTCCACTCTTGATCCGTTCCCGGTAAAAAGCCCGGAACATCTTCAAATACCAATAAGGGTATATTAAAGCTATCGCAGAAACGAACAAATCGCGCGCCTTTGGTGGAAGAGTTAATATCGAGAACCCCCGCTAAATAAGCGGGCTGATTGGCCACAATGCCGATTGATTTACCGGCCAAGCGCGCAAAGCCAACTACAATATTTTGAGCGAAATCCTTGTGAACTTCTAAGAAACTATTTTCATCTACCGTACCATTAATAACCTCCCGTATATCATAAGGCTGGTTAGGGTTATCAGGAATAATAGGATCTAATTCCGGACGACTTTCATCGGCAGGCTCATAGGCTACTGTCGGTGCTTCCTCCTCGCAGTTCTGAGGGATATAGGACAACAACTTCCTGAAACCCTTAATAAGGGCCATTTCATTGGCATAAGTGAATTGCGTTACCCCCGACTTGGTGCTATGCGCTGATGCGCCTCCCAACTCTTCGGAGCTTACTTCTTCATGGGTAACCGTTTTCACCACGTTTGGTCCGGTTACAAACATGTAACTGGTATTTTCCACCATGCCAATAAAATCGGTTAAAGCGGGCGAATAAACAGCACCACCAGCACAGGGGCCCATTACAGCCGAAAGTTGAGGTATAACGCCACTCGCTCGGGTATTACGGTAAAAAATATCTGCATAGCCACCCAGGGAAACTACCCCTTCTTGAATACGGGCACCACCGGAATCATTTAATCCAATTACCGGAGCTCCATTTTTCATGGCCATATCCATCACCTGGCAAATCTTCTCTGCATGAGCTTCCGCCAAAGAGCCGCCTAAAACGGTAAAATCTTGGGCAAAAACATAAACCAAGCGGCCGTCTATACGACCATAGCCGGTTACCACCCCATCACCTAGAAATTTTTGTTTGTCGAGACCAAAAAAATTGGAGCGATGCTGAACCATCATTCCAGTTTCTTCAAAACTGCCCTCATCAAGCAAGAAATGAATTCTTTCCCTTGCGGTGAGTTTTCCTTTGGCGTGTTGCGCATCAATACGCTTTTGTCCTCCACCTAACTGGGCCTCTTCAATTTTGGCTTCGAGGTCTCTGATCTTATCCTGCATGCTTGACATGGAAAAAGTATTTGATTGTTTTGAGCACCGCAAAGTACTAAAGAATGGTTTCCAAGAAACTGAGTATGGTCATGTTTTACAAATCCTATTAAAAGCTAAAAAACCCCGAAGTAAGATTACCTCAGGGTTTTTGAAACTAAAACGAAATCTGAAAATTATTCCTCTTCTACTTCGGGAGCTTCACGCTCTGCCTCTTGATGCTTGCGACTTTTATGCATTCTCTTGCGACGATGCTTCATCTTTGATTCGAATTTCTTCATCTGTTCCTCGTCGAGGATTTCCGCTAAATCCGCCTTCAGCGCCTCAAGTCGCTTCCTGCGATCTTCTCGTGATTGACTTTCATTTTTATGGAAATCTAAAAGCAAAGGTTGCAAGGCTTTCGCTTGTTCTTCACTAAGATTAAGATGCTTGGTCATCTTTTCCACCATTTGCTTGCTGCGTGCTTCTGGTGAAACTACTTCATCATGGTTTCGAGCGTGCTCTTGGGCGAGTATTGGTAAGCTAAACATTCCAAGGGCTAAGGCTATCACTAACTTTTTCATCTTCTTTAATGTATTGATTTGCTACTTGGAAGCCGCAAGCTCGATGAAGTTTAATGGACCTTCGGTCTTTAAGATAATTTTAAGCTTTCGGCAGTTCTACCTGGCGCAAGGAAACTCTAACCTCCGAAAATTGCTCGGGGTGTTTAATAACATGAATAATCTTTTGCGCTACTTCTTCCGCCGAACTGAGCTCCTTGTTTTCCTTATATTCCACAAAACGCTGACGATCGGGAAAGTCCTCCTCTCGGGTACGGCGAATTTCGCCTTGCATTTCGGTATCCACTATACCGGGGGAAATGGCGTGGCAGCGTACTTCTGGATGATCTAATTTCAACACTTCGGAAAACATATCTAATCCTGCCTTAGAGGCACAGTAAACACTCCAGCTCTTAATCGGATAGGAGCCCGCACCACTGCTAATATTAATAATTGTTTTCTTAATATTTTGATCACCAAGGTTTTCTAAAAACAATTTACTGAGTAGGGTTGGGGCCAATAAGTTGAGTTGATAAGCTTCGGCTGTCCTCCGTGGATCTAGTTGAGCCACGGCCTTTACGGATCCTAATGTGCCCGCATTATTGATGAGGATAAGCTCATCAGTACCATCTCGAAAGCCATCAAAACCAATGGAAGAATAGGCTTCCAAATCTGACAGATCGATGGATAGATGTCGGTAATTTGGATGTTCTATCCTTAAACGCCGAGCAATACCCACTACGAAATGACCTTCTGCTAAAGCAGCCTCGGCCAAAGCCTTACCAATACCTGAACTAGTTCCGGTGATGTAAAATTTTTTCATTCTTTTCTATTCGGCTAGCGCCTGTTTTAAATCTGTAATTAAATCTCTGTGATCCTCTATGCCAATACTTAGGCGAATTAAGCCATCACTAATGCCTACTTTCAACCGCTCTTCTAAGGGAATTGAGGCATGGGTCATTGTGGCCGGATGACCAGCCAAGGACTCCACACCACCTAAGGATTCTGCCAAGCTAATTAGCTTTAGACTCGATAGAAACTTAAAGGCTGCTTCCCTGCTGTTCTCCTTTAAGCGGAAGCTGAGCATACCGCCAAAATCACTCATTTGTTTCCGGGCAATTTCATAATTGGGATGCGCGGCTAATCCAGGCCAATAAACTTTTTCAATTTTAGAATGCTCCTGAAGAAATGCCACAATTTCTCGAGCATTTTCGCAATGCCTTTGCATCCGTAAGTGTAAGGTCTTAATTCCTCTCAAGGTCAGAAAAGCATCCATGGGACCGCAGATTGCTCCGCTGGCATTTTGAATGGCATATAAGTCCTCGGCCAGCTCCTTATCGTTTAAGGCAATTAAACCCAGTACCAAATCGCTATGACCGCCAAGGTACTTTGTGGCGCTATGCACTACGATATCGGCCCCTAGTTTTAGCGGTTGCTGCAAGCATGGAGTCGCGAAGGTATTGTCTACTGCCACTAGCACTCCCGGCTTCTGAGCCATATCGCATAAGGCCTTTATGTCAACCAAAGCCATCATTGGATTGGTTGGGCTTTCTATCCAAATAAGCTTTATGCGAGGGTTCATTGCATTTTGTACTTCCCGCAAATTAGACATATCCACAAAGTGAAAAGCTATATCGTACTTACTAAAAATACTGGTGAACAAACGATAGGTGCCGCCATAGAGGTCAGTGCTAGCAATTACCTCATCCCCTGGCTTCAATAATTTGAGCACCGCGTCAATCGCCGCAAGGCCACTACCAAATGCTATTCCATGGTTCGCAGCTTCCAGGCTAGCAATTGATTTTTCTAAGGCACTACGAGTAGGATTTTTAGAGCGCGAATAGGCATAGCCTTTATGGCTTCCCGGGGCCTCTTGGATAAAAGTTGAGCTTTGATAAATTGGAGTCATTACTGCGCCGGTAGACTCATCCGGCTCCTGCCCTCCATGAATGGTAAGGGAGTTAAAGTGTAATTCTTGCTCTTTCAATGCCGCTTCAGATTTACACAAAAGTACGAAAGCCCCCTTGCTTCCGTACCGATTATCGTCTATGCCTTTTAATTCTGTTCGGCATTTAACGGGCTAATTGTTAAATTCGCGTCACTTTAAACAAAACAGAACATTATAATGAAAAAATTACTGTCTTTTCTGTTGGCAATTGCGCTGTCTTTACCAGCCTTTGCTAACGAGGGCATGTGGCTTCCCCTCCTTTTAGGCCGCAATTATGAAGACATGAAAGCACATGGTCTTCAATTAACTCCAGAACAGATTTACGATGTAAACAATGGTAGCTTAAAGGATGCTATTGTTTCTTTTGGCGGATTTTGTACCGGAGAAATTATTTCTAACCAAGGATTGATTCTCACTAATCATCACTGTGGATTCGGACAAATTCAATCACACTCAAGCACCGATCACGATTACCTAACAGATGGTTTTTGGGCTTATGAGAAAAACCAAGAATTACCTAATGATGGCTTGTTCGTGCGTTTTTTAGTGCGCATGGAAGATGTTACCAATCGTGTTTTAGAAGGTTTAAATGACGATATGACTGAGGACGAGCGCTCAAAAGCGATTGCGGCCTTAGGAAAAACTATCGCAGATGAAGCTACCGAAGGAACAGGCTACGATGCCAATGTGAAAACCTTTTTTCACGGTAATGAATTTTACCTATTTGTGTACGAAACCTTTAAGGATATTCGTCTAGTTGGTGCTCCTCCTTCTTCAGTAGGAAAATATGGTGGTGATACCGATAACTGGATGTGGCCTCGTCATACGGGCGACTTTTCTATGTTCCGTGTGTATGCCGATAAAGATGGCAAGCCTGCAGACTATTCGGAAGACAATGTTCCATTAACACCTAAGCATCACTTACCCGTAAATATTAGCGGTATTAAAGATGGCGACTTTACCATGGTAATGGGTTACCCGGGTTCTACCGACCGTTATTTAACCAGCTGGGGCGTGAAGGAACAAATCGACCTTTACGGTCCTGCCGTAGTACGTGTGCGTGACCTAAAACTTGAGGTGATGAAAAAATACATGGAAGCCGATGCGGCAACCCGTATTCAATACGCCTCTAAATATGCGCGTGTATCCAACTACTGGAAGTATTATATCGGTCAAACCGAGCAATTACAGAGCAACAATGTTTTTGAAAAGAAAGCGGCTCTTGAAAAGCAATTTGCTAATTGGGTAAATGCCGATCAAACGCGCAAAGCAAAATACGGCGAGGTATTAACGATGTTTAAAGAAGCCTATGGCGCAACCAACAGTGGTGTAACCGCTGGTGTTTATGCACGTGAGGCTGGTATTACTGGTCCTGAAATTGCCTTACAAGGATTTCGTTTTGGTCGCACCATGAACGCTTACTTCCAGGCGAAGGGCGCAATGGAGTCTGCGGAAGACGAAGAGACTAAAACGCAAATGCAAGGTCGTTTAGATGCCATTATTGGTGCCATGAAGGAAAACGGTGAGGAATTCTTTAAGGACTACAATCCAAGTTTAGACAAGGAAATGACTGCTAGTCTTTTGGAGCTTTATTACAATGACATCCCCAAGGCCCAACATCCTGAAGTTTTAACTGCTATTGCAGATTCTTTCAATGGTAATTTTAAAGCTTACGCTGATGCCTTGTTCAGTAAGAGCTTCCTAACCGGTAAAGAAAGCTATATGGCCTTTTTAGATAATCCTGTGGATAGCATCTTGGAAGAGGACATGGGTATTGAACTTGGTGAAGGCATGTATGCCGCTTATATCGGCGCTAATACCGATCCTGCCGTGGGTGACAAAATGGACAAAGCCTACCGTTTATTTACTGCTGGCTTACGCGAAATGAATTCGGATAAAAACTACTATCCAGATGCGAATAGCACCATGCGTTTAACCTACGGTACTGTGGGCGATTACGGTGCTCGCGATGCTGTACACTACAGTCACTACACCACTTCGGCTGGTATCTTAGAAAAGAAAGATAATAATGACCCTGAGTTTGTTGTTCCAGCCCAATTAGAAACACTAATTAAGGAAAAGAACTTTGGTATGTATGCCTATGAATCAGGTGAATTACCAGTTTGCTTTATTCACAATACCGATATTACTGGAGGTAACTCTGGTAGTCCGGTTATTAATGCCCGTGGGGAGTTAATTGGTACGGCCTTCGACGGAAACTGGGAAGCCATGAGTGGCGATATAAACTTTGAGTCAGAAATTCAAAGAACCATTTCGGTTGACATTCGCTATACCTTGTTTATTGTAGACAAGTATGCCGGTGCCCAAAATATTATTGATGAGATGACTATAATTACCGAGCCCGTAAAACGCGGATCTTGGTTCAGTAGAATTTTTAATTAATAAGACCAATTTTCAACTGAGAGGCCATTTGCGAATTGCAAATGGCCTCTTTTTTTTTGGTGGAAATGGCAATCCTTTTCAGGCCTCACCGCTTTTTTATTAACTTCCCCAAATGCGTCGAATTCTTCTCGGACTCATTATTTTATTCAGTGCTTATTCTTGTAATCAAGGCGATATAGCATCATCCCAAAATCGCGGACCAAGGGCCAAATTAGACGGGCCCATTGTGGCACGCGATTTAGCTCAAATTCAGGAGGATGGTAAGCTAAAGGCAATAATGATTTACAGCAGCACCACCTATTTCCTCTATCGCGGGGAAGCAATGGGCTATGAATATGAATTACTAAAGCGCCTAGCGGGTGACCTTGGCTTGGAACTGGAAATTGTGCTCGCCAATAATATTGATGAAGTATTCGATCTCCTCAATAAGGGAGAAGGTGATATTATCGCTTATGGCTTAACCATTACCGAAGCCCGAAAGGAGCTCATCCACTTTACCGACTACCTCTATAAAACCCATCAAGCTTTAATACAAAGGAAACCGGCAAATTGGCGGAAAATGCGCCTCGATAATATTGATCGCAAATTGGTGCGCGATGTAAATGACCTAATTGGCGATACCGTGCATGTGCATCGTCGATCATCTTATTATGAGCGCCTTTTAAACCTGCAAAAAGAAGTTGGCGGGAAAATTCATATTGATACTATAACTGGCGATTACAATATTGAGGATGTCATAAAATTTGTGGCCGATGGAAAGATTGACTACACCCTAGCCGATTACAATCTAGCCTCCATAAATGCCACCTATTACCCCATTCTTGATGTGGAAACTCCAATTAGTTTTTCGCAACGCATCGCCTGGGGTATTCGTAGCAATTCCCCCGAATTGGAAGAAGCGGTTAACCGCTGGATCGCTGGTTTAAGAAGCAATGGCACCTATAGCTTTATTTACAAGAAATACTACTCGCATAAGAAAACGCAAAAACGACGTATAGAAAGCGAGTTTTATAGCAAAAACAGCGGCCAAATTAGTGAGTACGACGACCTTATTAAGCAGGCGGCCGACAGCTTAAATTGGGATTGGCGATTGCTGGCCTCTCAGGTTTATCAAGAATCTCGTTTTGATCCAAAATCAAACTCTTGGGCAGGGGCCACTGGGCTAATGCAAATTATGCCGGGTACCGCAGCGGAATTAGGCGTAAGTAAACCCTATGATCCCGAGCAGAATATTATGGCTGCCATGCGCTATCTGCGATCACTCTACAATAAATTTCCCGGTATTAGTGACTCTATTCAGCGTCTCAAATTTACCATGGCCTCCTACAACTGCGGCTATGGCCATGTTTTAGATGCTCAGCGCCTAGCAGCGAAAGCCGGCTTGGATTCCCTCCAATTCGACAAGTCTACCGCCGATTGGCTGCGTAAAATGGGACAGTACAAAGTGTATTCCGATCCCATAGTGCGTTATGGTCCGGTAAGAGGCGAAGAGCCCTTTAAATATGTTCGCGATATCTTTTTGCGCTACGATCATTACCGCCGATTAATTCCTCTAAATAGTAGCGATAGCCTGAAAGTTGTTGGAGAACCCTAGATTTTCGATGAAAGAAAGCATCACCCTGAAAGGGGTAGAACTATGGTTGCTTCCCCAAAAAGCGATGTATTGGCCAGCGGAGCGAAGCCTCTTTATTGCTGATACACATTTTGGAAAAATCAGTCATTTCCGCAAGCATGGTCATAAACTCCCTAAGGAAGCAGCGGTACAAAATCTACTTCGCCTCGAAGAACTCTTGTATGCCACCCAAGCCAAATCGGTGTACTTTTTAGGAGATCTGTTTCACTCCGATCTCAATCGCGAATGGATTGGCTTTAAGCAGGTAATTGCGCTATTTCCCCAAACCACTTTTCACCTTATTGGTGGCAATCACGATATTCTTGATGACCTGAGCTATTACCGCGCACGTTTAACCTATCACCCCGATGGACTAGCGCTTAAGCCCTTTTTCCTTAGTCATGAACCGCTTGATGAATGTGAAGGATATAATTTATGTGGACATATTCACCCGGGAGTTCGTCTTCGCGGTGCCGGCCGTCAAAGTTTGCGGCTGCCTTGCTTTGTATTCAATCACCGACAGGGCATTCTTCCCGCTTTCGGAGAATTTACTGGTACTCACCTCTTAAAAATCTCTAAAAAGGATAAAGTCTTTGTAATTGCTGATGATCGGGTTATTGAAATGAACTAAGCAAATTCCTTCCAGATGCTTTCGCATTGACTTTTATAAGCGCCACCGAATAAAATCAAGTGGACTAATAGCGGATACAGCTGATGGTATTTAATGCGGTTTTCCCATCCTGGTTCTAGGGGAAGGCTTTCTTGGTAAAGCTTGTAAACCGAGGATCCAAAGCCACCAAATAAGTGCATCATAGCTAAATCCATTTCGCGATGGCCGTAATACACTGCCGGATCAATCAGTATTGGCTTTGCCTTTGACTTAAAAAGCACATTACCCGACCATAAGTCGCCATGTAAAAGGCTGGGTTTCTCGCTGGGAATAAGATCAGGGTAAAACTTTAAAAATGCTTCCGCAGATTTCAAGTCGGTTTTGGTTAACAAGCCATTATTATAAGCCCTTTCAACTAAAGGGATAATGCGGCATTTTGCAAAAAACTCAGGCCATGATGAATCCCAGTTATTTTTTTGGCTTAAGCTCCCAATGTAATTTGATTCCGCCCAACCAAAGTGCTGGTTTGTAAAACTATGCAGTTCGGAAAGTGCCTTGGCAAGAAGCCGATCATTTTGAATGCCATCAGCCTCCAAATACTCCAAGACCAAATAATGCCCATCTTTATAGCTTCCCTGCAATATTAGCTCTGGAACATGGTAATTAGAAGCCCGAGATAGGGCTTTTAAGCCTTGTACTTCGGCCCGAAAAAAATCTTTTGAAACAGAGCGGTTCCATTTTAAAAAGAGCCGACTTTCATCCTGAAGACTAATCTGGAAACATTGATTTATGGAGCCTCCCGATACCGCCTTCATGGCGCGTATTGGAACACATTTTAGCTGATCCCTAAGTTCTTTATGAAATGATGCGGAGTTTACCAGATCGGGCATCTTCCTCCATATACATTAACAAACCTTGCCATTTACTCAAGGCTTCTTTAAGCATCTTAGCATTAAAAGGCTTAGGAATAAAGTCGTTCATTCCCGCTTCAATACAACGCTTTTGATCAGCTACCTCCGCATTGGCAGTAACCGCAATAATTATTGGCCTTTGAGGTTGATCTTTTATAATGCGCTTGGTGGATTCGATACCATCCATTTTAGGCATTTGAACATCCATGAAAATTATGTGATAGCTAGTGGTTATAGCCATCTCCCAAGCCTCTAGTCCATTATTGGCTATGTCTACCTGGTAACCCATGGTTTTCATAATCATCACCAATAATTTTTGGTTGATAGGATTGTCCTCCGCATATAAAATCCGCAGACCTTCAATCTTCTGAGCCTTCTTCTCTTCCTTCAGTTCATCAGCATGCTTGCTGAGGTTTAGTCGCGGTGTTTTAAGTGTGAAATCGGCACTTACCGTGGTCCCTTTGCCTTCATCGCTGTCGATCCACATTTCGCCATCCATCAACTCAATAACATTGGCTGAAATTGTAAGACCTAAACCGGTACCACCATGTTTACGGGTATTCCCTTCATCACCCTGATTAAAGGCTTGAATGACCTTATTGAGATCCTCTGGTTTAATTCCAACTCCCGTATCGGTTACTTTAAGGTGAAGCCTTACCCGATTGCCTTCAACACTTTCCAATCGCAGTAAAAAGGTGATAATTCCCTTAGTGGTGAATTTCACTGCATTTCCTACAATATGGAAAATAACCTGTCCCAAACGCTCCGCATCTCCAGCTAGCTCATTTGGGATATTCTCGTCATAATCCAATTTAAAGGTGAGACCCGGTTTCAAGCTATTTACGCCTGCCTGTTCCAAGGCTTGATCAACGACCTCCTTAAGCATGAACTTTTTAGAGTCCAGTTTAAGTTCTCCTGAATCAATCTGAGAAAAGTTAAGTAAATCGAGAAGTAATCCATTGAGCTGTTCGCTGTTCTTACGGATTGTTTCCAGTTTGGCTTTTTGATCCGCCTCTAATTTTGTTTTCGATAAAAACTCTGTCATCCCTAGTATGGCATTCATCGGAGTTCTTAGCTCATGGCTAACGGCATTCATGAAATTTCGTTGCGAAACCACCGCATTCTCACTTTGGGAAATGTGATTACGCATATTGTAGCCAAAGCGCTGACTTAAAGCAATAGTTTGACTTACCACAAAAATGAAATAGCCGAAGAAAGAAAGGAAGAGGTGATTTACGGAAAAACCGAAAAAAGCCGACATCTTCAATGCCATGACTAGAATTAATGAACCTACCGCTGCGGTAGTAAACCAACTCATGGTATGCGACCAACGAATAACTCTCAGGTAGAAATAAGTTGTTGATAGCAGTGCAATGGCAATAAAAATCAAGTAATAGTCCACTAAAGCCGTAAAAACTTGAGTGGGTAGTAATATGGAAATTGCCAATACTGCCGACACAATCGCAATGGTATGGAATATCCATTCCGGCGCTCGGCGGGCAATTAAATTTTTATAGAAGTAAGTGAAGAATATTACGCTGACGTACAAGCTCAGATACTCTAGTCGTATCCCCACATGCCAAGACATGCCTTGGAAGATTTCATGGAAGATGTAGGTGTCTGTTCCTATTATTCGATAGATATAGCTTAAAGCGAATAGTCCAAAGAATAAAAAAGCAAAATCTGTTTTCTGAAAATAATAAACGATTAAGGAGAAAACCGCCGCAATTAATAAAGCCCCCGCTATAAAAAGGGAGCCACTAACAGCCATATTCTTAAAGAAGAAAAAACGTTTAGCTGGCCCCAAGGCCATGGCTGCAACAGATCCCCCTTTGTGGTGGTGGTAATTGGAAACGTGTAAGACTAATCTGTTCTGTCCTTTTTTGAGCTTAATGGCTTGCACCTTTGGCAACCAATAAGGCTCGGCATCTGAAATATTATTTGCTACTTCTCCATTAGCAGATAGTAGCTCACCGTTAAGGTATAGTTTGTAGGAGCTGTAGTATTCCGGAATTCTAAGGGCCAGGCCATCGGTAGCTTGGGTAGAATAAATACTTAATTCGTAGCTGGCGTATCCTTTGGCGTGGTAATTACCTTTCTCCGTGGGTAAATCCGACCAAGGCTGTAAAATATCTACAAAGACCGGACGGCGGGATAAGTCCGCTTCTCCTTCTGGGTTTACAAACTCCTTCCAATAGAAACGCCATTTGCCCTCGAGGACAATGTCCTCCTCCTCAGCGAAGAAATTTTCATTCAGCGAAATCTCACCATTTAAAACAGGAGCGCCAAATGTTGGCAAGGCCATCAAAAAGACTAAAACTCCAAATATGTATGATTGTATTCGCATTGTATAAACTGGCATAAATAAACAAGGGCCAAACCAAAAAACACAAGTAACTGACTATTAATCGCTTAAATCAATTGCTGGAATCCTGATATTCCCTTTTCGAGATATTTTTTCCCTTTTTGGGAATTTACCTATTATTATCTCTTAATGGGAAGTGAAGGTCTGAAATGAATATGTGGAGACCAAACCATTCAGCCTCAAACTTTAGACTTTGGTTGAAGAAGATGCTTTATCTCATTGACCTGCACAATCTAAAACGATATTTGCATTTCAGAACCTTCTTTGGCTTCATCAGTCCTTTACATTGTATAAAATTTATACTAGTCCAATTAAGCTCCACTGTCCCTTAATTTAAAAAGAATTACTTGCAGCGGGAATAAGGGCAGATGAAAGAAAGCCTTGAACTTTCCCAAGCCTAAATAAATGTTAAGCCATACCAAAGTCAAAACTTGATGGTTAAATCCATGTTATCACCATGTCGGGAAGACCTGAAAAGAAAAAAATAGATATTGTCAAAACTTGCTAATCATCAGCTATAAAGCTGAGAAGCAAGAGCTTTCTTAAAAGATTTTAACAAGCCTTTAACGCCTAAAAATGCCTCTAAATAGCATTTTCGCGTGCACCTCAAATAAGGGGTATTGATCCAGAATAAAATTGGAAGTAAAAAATGGATACTAGTCAAAGTGCAACGGACATCAGAGCTCTAAATGAAAAGGTAGAAAGAGAGAGCGCCTTTATCGACCTATTAATGATGGAGGTTAACAAATCCATTATTGGTCAAAAACACATGTTAGAGCGCTTACTAATAGCTCTCTTAGGAAATGGCCACATCCTTTTGGAAGGGGTTCCCGGTCTCGCTAAAACTCTCGCGATCAAATCCTTAGCACAAGCTATTGAAGCGGATTATAGTCGAGTTCAATTTACACCCGACCTATTACCATCTGATGTAGTAGGTACCCAGATCTACAATGTTCAAAAGAATGAATTTGCCATAAAGCACGGTCCTGTATTCGCCAATTTTGTTTTGGCGGATGAAATAAATCGGGCTCCAGCCAAAGTACAAAGTGCCTTATTGGAGGCGATGCAAGAGCGGCAGGTAACGATTGGTGAAGAGACCCACATCTTACCAGAGCCCTTTTTAGTACTGGCCACCCAAAACCCAGTTGAGCAAGAAGGAACCTATCCTTTACCAGAAGCACAAAGTGATCGCTTCATGCTAAAAACGGTAATTACCTATCCCAAAAAAGAGGAAGAGCAAATGATAATGCGCCAAAACTTGCAAGGTGGCCCCGAAAAAATTCAAGCGGTAGTTAAATTAGAGACTATTGTTAAGGCCCGTGAAACCATTCGCGAGGTCTATATGGATGAAAAAATTGAGCGCTATATCCTCGACATCGTTTTCGCCACTCGAAATCCTGAGGAATACCGCCTACCCTCTTTAAAGCCCCTTATTGAATTTGGTGCTTCGCCACGTGGAAGTATTGCATTGGCTAATGCCGCCAAGGTTCACGCCTTCATCCGCCATCGCGGCTATGTAATTCCAGAAGATGTGCGTGCCGTGGTACTAGATGTATTGCGTCATCGCATTGGAATCACCTATGAAGCGGAAGCCGAGAATATCAGTAGCGAAGATTTAATTAGCCAGATTGTAGACCAGATTGAGGTACCTTAAAGACTAGTTACCCCATGGAAACCCAAAAGCTTCTAAAAAAGGTTCGCCGCATAGAGATTAAAACTCGGCGATTAAGTAACCATCTCTTTTCGGGAGAGTATCACAGCTCTTTCAAAGGAAGGGGCATGGCCTTTAGTGAAGTGCGACGCTACGAATATGGAGATGATATTCGCGCTATAGATTGGAATGTTACCGCCCGACTTAATGAACCCTACATAAAGGTTTTTGAAGAAGAGAGGGAACTTACTTTGATGCTAATCGTGGACTTGAGTGGTTCTGAAAACTTCGGTTCCAAGCATCAATTAAAGCGTGAAATGATCACAGAGATTTGCGCCACCCTGGCTTTCTCAGCAATACAAAACAATGATAAGGTAGGGGTGATCTTTTTCAGTGATCAGGTGGAGAAATTCATCCCGCCAGGAAAAGGTAAAAGCCATATACTACGCATCATCCGCGAGCTGATTGAATTTAAACCTAAAAGCAATAAAACCAATATTGGTGAGGCATTGCGGTTTTTCAGCGCCTTTCAAAAACGCAGGGCCATTGCCTTTGTTTTAAGTGATTTTATGGATGCCCGCTATAAAGATGCCCTTAAAATCGCCAGCCGCAAACACGATCTTACCGGGATTCGAATTTATGATCCCCGCGAAGAGGAGCTCCCTAACCTGGGCTTATTGCCGATGAAAGATCCGGAAAGTGGTAAAGTGCAATGGGTAAATACCAGCTCCAAAAAACTTCGTGAGCAAATGCGGCGTCGCTTTAAAGAATACCACGGCTATTACCGCGAAAGTTTTTTACGAAGCGGAGCAGGTGAGCTATCAATTCGTATTGATCAGTCTTACCCAGCAGCACTCCTTGGCTATTTTAAAAAGCGCAGTCGATGAAGAAACTAGCTCTTTATATCGCCCTTTTTTACAGCCTTGGCCTTGCGGCCCAGCCTAGCTTTACCGCCGTTGCCGATACCCAGCAAATAAAACTCGGCGAACCAGTGGTGCTCAGCCTACACGCCTTGGTGCCTCAAGATAGCGCCTTTAGCTGGCCAGAACTCCCCGATGGTAATGGCATAGACATTATTTCTAGAGGAAGTATTGACACCCTAAAAGAAGGCAAATATTTAAGCATTCGCCAAGAAATTCGATTAACCTCTTTCGATAGCGGCGATGTTGCCATTCCGGCTTTAAGCCTAAATATAGAGGGTTTTGCAACTATGGAAAACCCCGCTATTCCCTTACTCGTATATTATCCCGATATAAAGGAAGGCCAAGAGCTGAACGACATTAAAGGTCCCAAGGAAATACCTTTCGACTATTGGATTTTAACTTATTGGATACTAGGCGCCTTGGCTTTAGCAGGATTGCTTTACTTCCTTTGGAAAACGGCCCAAAATAGACCTCAAAAAGAGACTAAAAAGGCAGCAGTTTACAAAATACCTCCCGGCGAATGGGCATTGGCGGAATTGGATAAACTAGAGGCGGCTGGCTTATGGCAAGCGGGAAACACCAAGGCTTACTACTCCGAATTAGTGGATATTTTACGTTTATACTTAGAGCGAAAATTCGCCCTAAAAGCAATGGAATCAACCGCGGAAGAACTCACTCTAAAAATCAGGCCTTTAATTGATTCTAAGGATTTATTCGAGAAGATGAAATCCTCTTTACAGATTAGTGCTTTGGTGAAATACGCAAAGCATCATAGCCTGCCAGAGGAAAATGTACAAGCCCTTGCCGCGGTGCGTCAGTTTGTTATAAGTAAGGAAGCCCCAAAAACCGAAGAGAGGGATGTTTAACTACGAGTTTCAAAATCCAGAATTCTTGTGGCTGCTTTGTTTGCTGCCCCTTTTCTTATTTTGGTATTTCTGGCGCAGAAAGTCAAGTCATCCCGAGATTCGTTTCCCCGAATCGACCTGGTTAGCCAATCATAAACACAATCGCAGCGCCCTGCTTTTTGGCTTGCCATGGCTACTGCGGGTATTTAGTATTGCCTTTTTAATTGTGGCTATTGCCCGACCAAGAAGCACTGAGGTCGCTACTCAGAGCCGAGTAAATGAAGGTATCGATATTGTTATGGCCGTAGATGTTTCGGCCAGTATGCTGGCAGAAGACCTAAAGCCTAACCGCTTAGAAGCAACTAAAGAAGTGGCTAGCGATTTTATAGATGGGCGACCCAATGATCGAATTGGCTTGGTGGTTTACGCAGGTGAAAGCTACACCCAAACACCACTTACCACCGATCAGGGTATTTTAAAAACATCATTAAACGATTTACGCTGGGGCCTCATTAAACAAGGTACCGCCATCGGTATGGGTTTGGCAACCTCTGTAAACCGTCTAAAAGAAAGTAAGGCCAAGGGAAAGGTTATCATTTTATTGACCGATGGTGAGAACAACTCCGGTGAGGTAAACCCTTTAACCGCTGCGGATTGGGCCAAGGAATTTAATATTAGGGTTTACACCATTGGCGTAGGTACTAAAGGAAAGGCGCGCACGCCGGCTAGCTACGATCCGCGCGGTGGGTTTATCTACCGCTATGAGCCCGTATCGATCGATGAAAAGCTACTTACTGAAATATCAAATAAAACTGGCGGTCAATATTTTAGAGCAACCGACAACCGTAAACTCGCAGAAATTTACAAGGAAATAGATCAACTGGAAAAAATAAAATTAAAGGAGTTGAGATTTTACTCTTACAGTGAAGAGTTTAGCTTATTCGCTCTTTGGGCACTCGGCCTTTTCGTTTTAGAAATACTACTGCGATATACCCTCTTAAAGAGTTTTGTGTAATGTATCGATTGGAGGAACCCTTATATTTCTACCTGCTATTGCTGATACCCATTTTGGTTTTGGTTTACAGCCTCTATCTGGCTTGGCGACGCAAAACACAAAAGTATTTTGGCGATAAGCAGCTTCTGGAACAACTAAGTCCTGAGCGCAGCAGCACCAAGCCCATCATTAAATTTGTCCTATACCTTACCGTAGTGGTTTTAGTCTCCCTGGCCCTAGTAAACCCTCAGATTGGTAGCCGTATGGAGAAGGTGCAAAGAGAAGGACTGGATTTAGTTTTCGCTGTAGATGTTAGTAAAAGCATGCTCTGCGAGGATGTAAAACCAAATCGCCTTGAAATTGCAAAACTGATTATCTCCCGCACAGTGGATGAATTAATTAGCGATAGAATTGGCATTATTAGCTATGCTGGCAGGGCCTATCCCCAGCTGCCTATTACCACCGATTATGGTGCCGCCAAGCTTTTTCTAAAAAATGTAAATACCAAACTCATTCCCTCGCAAGGCACCGCCATTGGTGATGCGATAGATTTGGCCACCCGCTTTTATGACGATGAAGATCAGAAAAATCGATTGCTGGTAATTCTATCGGATGGCGAAGATCACGAGGCCGACTTAGATCGAGCGATAAGCAAAGCCTTGGAACAGAATATTCAAATTTTCACCATCGGTATTGGAACCGAACGCGGTGGTCCTATTCCTATAAAGCAAGGTGGACGGATTAAGGCTTATAAAAAAGATCAAAATGGGGAGGTTGTTATAACTAAACTCAATGAAGAATTACTTGAGGAAATCGCAGCTGATGCTGATGGGCAGTACTTTTTAGGCAACTCTACCCGAAAAACGGTAGAATACCTCCTTGAAGAAATGTCGAAAATGGAAAAAACCAAATTCGAAGATTCTCTATTTGCTGATTATGAAGATCAGTTTCAATGGTTACTAGCTCCGGCGCTTTTACTTTTAATGCTTGATATTTTCATCTTAGAGCGCAAAACCCAGTGGTTTAAAAATCTTAATCTATTTGATCGTCATGAAGAAAATTAAACTCCTAGTTCTTTTGCTTTCGGGTCTTATAGTACAGGCTCAAGAAGTACGCGAAAAAGTGCAAGAAGGCAATAAAGCCTTTGAAGAAGGTGCTTTTGATCAAGCTGAAATAAAGTACCGTGAAGCCTTAAAAAGCTCCAAGCTTAAGCACAAGGCTACCCCGCAGTTTAATCTTGGAGATGCCCTTTATAAACAAGAGCGCTGGCAAGAGGCCAGAGCGGCATTTGAGGCAAGCTTAGCGGAAATTGAAGACCCTGTAGATAAGGCCGATGCCTATCACAACCTTGGGAATTCCCTTATGAAGGAAGAAAAATTAGAGGAAGCCATAGAAGCTTATAAAAACGCTCTAAAAAACAATCCAGCCGCGGAGGATACTCGTCAAAACCTAGCCCAGGCCCTAATGCTTAAGAAAAAGCAAGAACAGCAAAAGCAGGATCAAAAGAAAGATAATAAGGAAGATCAGAAGAAGGACCAGAAAAAGGATCAGGATCAAGATCAAGAAAAGGATCAGAAGAAAGATAAGCAAGACCAAAAGCAGGATCAGGATAAAAAGCAAAAGGACCAAGACCAGCAGAAAAATCAAGATGAAAAATCGAAGGAAGGCGGAGCTGAGCAGCAGAAAAAAGATTTGAATCGCGAAAATGTTGAGCGCTTATTGGAAGCTCTTAACCGACAGGAAGAAGAAACCCAAAAGAAGGTTCTGCGAAAGAAAATTAAGGCCAAGCCCAACAAAAGCGCTAAAGACTGGTGATGAAAAGATCGCTTGAAATAATTGCCTTTCTCTTACTGAGCCTCGTCCTAAACGCCCAGGTAGATTTTCGTGCTAAACTTTCTCAAAAGGAAGTTCAAGTGGGCCAGCGGTTCCAAGTGGAGTTCTCCGTAAACCAAGATGGTCGGAATTTTCGGGCTCCAAGCTTTCAAGGCTTCCAAGTGTTATCGGGACCAAACTTTTCGGTAAACACCTTTAGAGACAATTCGGGCACCCGCTATAAAATTTCTTATACCTATATCCTCCAAACACGCAAGGAAGGGGAATACGCCATTGACCCCGCTTTTATCCAAATAGAAGGGAAAACCTACCGCACTGAACCAGTGACAGTGCAAGTGGTAAAGCAAAAATCCAAGCCGCAATCTCGTAACCGGGAGCTCATATTCCTACAGGCTGCAGTGAGCGATAAAAGCATTTATCAAGGAGAGCCCCTTTTCGCTAATTACACCTTGTACTACCGCACCGATGTCGGTCAGTATCAAATAACAAGCGAACCCAATTATCAAGACTTCTACAAGGAGGATGTGAAGTTAGACGAATACAATGGTAAAACGGAAATTTTAGATGGGCAACGCTATAAAGTGGGAGACATTCGACGATTGGTACTGATCCCTCAAAAGGCAGGCAGCTATGACTTAGGTTCCTTGGATTTGAAAATCCCTATTCGATATGCTACTGGAACCCGCGATCGATTTGGCTTTATGCGCTATGCCACTCGAACCGCGGAATTAAGTGCCGACTTCCCAAAACTAAAGGTGAAGCCTTTACCCACTAAAGGTAGGCCCCAAAATTTTAGCGGTGCGGTGGGTCAATACAAAATGGATGTGGATTTAAGCAGCACCGAAATCAACGTTGATGGAAGCTTGAGCCTTAAAATCCGCATCGAAGGAAAAGGCAATATTAAACTCTGTGACCTCCCGGAAGTGGAATTCCCAAAAGTATTTGAAGTTTTTGACCCCGAGATAAAGGAGAAAAGCAGCGTGGGGAGATATGGGATGCAGGGGTTTAAGGAAATTGAATACCTGCTTGTTCCGCGTTATGGTGGCAGCTACAAGATGGAGCCCATTGAGTTCAGCTACTTTGATCCAAAAAAAGGAAAATACCTTCGATTACAAAGCGAGGCTTTCGAAATTACCGTAAAGGGTGGATCTGGCCCCGCAAATTCAAGCCAATCAAAATCGAGGCTTGGAAGCGATAATGGTGAGTCGGTTGATTTTATTAATGAGGATATCCTATTTATTAAAACGAAGACTAAGTCTTGGCTGAAGCACGATCATCAGTTTCTAGGCAGTAGATTGTTTTGGATATTAATTTTGGCACCCCTTATTATTGCCCTTGCCTTAATTGGCTGGTGGTTAAGGGTTAAAAGTGAATTGAAAAACCGCGATAATCTGCGGGTTCAACGTGCCGGCAAAGCGGCCAAGAAAAACCTTCAAAAAGCCAAAAAAGCCCTTAGCTTAGGAGAAGCGGAGCTCTTTTACCAAGAGTTGGAGACCGCCTTATACGGGTTTTTTAGTGCTAAATTCAATGTTGGTAAAAGTCTGTTGAACAAGGAATTTCTCAGCCAAGCACTTCATAAATCAGAAGCGCCAGAAGAGAAGATTCAAGAAGTGATACAACTGCTGGAAAAATGCGAAATGGCCCGCTTTACAGGCTTAAAGATAGATGCTGCCCAACAGGATTATGAGCATGCCATGGAATTACTCACCGAAATAGATAAGCACTTATGATGAGGTATCTTATTCTAATGACTTTGAGTGTTTTTAGCTTTAATGCTCTTGCCCAAAACGATTTGTTTGAGGCTGCTAATAAGGCCTTTCAAGAAGGGGACTATATGGAAGCGATTGAGCTTTATGATAGCATCAGCAAGCTGGGTTTTGAAAGTCCGGAATTGTATTACAATTTGGCTAATGCCCATTATGAGAATGGTGCTCTGGCCCTGGCAATTTTAAATTATGAAAGGGCTTTAATCTTCAGTCCTAAGGATGAAGAGATCCTCCATAACTTACGCTTGGCAGAGCAAAAAAGAGTGGATCGTTTTGAAGCCATGCCTCCAAATTTATTCAAGGCCTTTCGCCTGGGGCTTGTGCGCTTATTTAGCTCCGATCAATGGGCTTATTTAAGCATTGCCTTTCTCCTATTGGCCATAGCCGGATTGGGTTTTTACCTCTTTAGCTCCTTTGGCAGGATTGGCTTTATTAGTTTAATTGGTGGTGTTTTACTGTTTGGCTTTTGCCTGGCAATGGCTTATAGTCATTCGCATTATTTGGAAGAACATCCCCGCCTAATCATCATGAGTGATTCCGCTTATGTAAAAAGCGGACCTGGTCAGGAAGCTGAAGATTTATTCATTCTGCATGCCGGAACTAAAGTGGAGCAGGTGGACTTATTTGAGACCTGGGTGAAAATTCGATTAATCGATGGAAAAATTGGTTGGCTTCCCGCCGATGACCTCCTGAAAATCCGCTAGATCCCAGGTACGGAAATACCCCGCAAATTGCGGTAAAGCTCCAAGGCGTAATTATCGGTCATTCCGCTAACATAGTCCAAAATGCACATCACCTTTTCATAGGGTCTGTCCTCTTCATCAAATTGAAATTGATTGGGAATTAGAGCCAGTACTTTTTGATGCCTCTTTTGTCTTTGACTAGGATTTAGCAAGGCTGCTTCCACGAAGTCTTCAATGAGTCCGCTCATAATTTTAAAGCCGGCCAATTCAATTTTCATCACGCTATCGTGATTGTAAATTCGGCCAATCGATTTCTTCTCAATACGGCTCAGGGCATTTTTAAACTGAGGAAGACTATCCAAAAGGGAGCTTTTAAAAGTACCTTTCAACATTTGCTCCCCCTGCCGTATAAAGGCATCAGCGCAAGCTTGAACTAAGGCATTTATAACCTTGGCACGGAGATAGGCCACCGATTCATTTTTATCTTCCCTTAAATTCTCCAAGTTCCGCATTAGGCGCGGCAAATCGGTTTTAGGGTCTTGTTCGAGAATGAGCATGAAGTCATCCTTTACCTCATCAAAACTTAAAATGCCTAAGCGATGGGCATCCTCATAATCGATTATGCTGTAACAAATATCGTCGGCGGCTTCAACCAAATAAACAAAAGGATGTCGGCGATAAGCCAGCGGTTCGGCACTATCCCTATCCAAAGGAAACTCCTTAATAATCGCTTCAAAAACCTTTCGCTCCGCCTGAAAGAAGCCATACTTACTGCGGTGCTTTCCCTTTTTCTTGTCTTGGGCTAAACTTTCGCAGGGGTATTTAAGAATGCTAGCGAGAGTGGTATAAGTCATTTGCAAGCCCCCGACTAAGCGACCATTAAACTGCCTACTTAACAAACGCAGGGCATTTGCATTTCCCTCAAAATGACTTAAATCCTGCCATTCACCATCGGTAAAAGCGGCTCTAAAGGAAGGGTCCTTTTCACGGTCTAAAAAGTATTTAGAAATAGCTTCTTCCCCCGAATGCCCAAAGGCGGGGTTTCCCAAATCATGAGCTAGGCAGGCTGCGGATAAAACCGATTTTAGTTGGTTGCGGTAAAAATCCTGGGCCACGGGATGCTCCTTCAAAGCGGGTAATTGAGCCAGGGCCTCGCCTACAATCATACCTAAGGAACGGCCAACGCTTACCACTTCCAAAGAGTGGGTAAGGCGGTTGTGTACAAAGACTCTCTCTGGTAGCGGGAATACCTGAGTTTTGTTTTGCAAGCGTCGAAAAGCGGAGGAAAATATTATTCGATCGTAATCTCGCTCGTACACCGATCGCGCATCGGCGGGAAGCCGATCATCGCCATAACGCTTGGGGCTAAAACAATTGGTCCAGGTTAATTCCATGCTTCAAAGGTCGGGAGGATTTCTAAATGTGCAATTCTTTTTTCAGCGGGGAAGGGAATTGCCAAAATGCTTTATAGATTTGAGTAATTCTCGAAACATGAAGAAATATCAAACACTTTACGTTGCCGCATCGAAACAACATGTTGGTAAAACCACCTCCACTTTAGGCCTAGCTTATTGCTTACAGCGCCTTGGGATCGACATCGGTTATTGCAAACCAGTGGGTCAGCAATTTGTAGATCTCAACGATTTAAAGGTTGACAAAGACACCATATTATTTTCCGATCTCATTCAGTTCGACTTAAGGCCAGACATACATAGTCCGGTGATTTTAGGCTCGGGTGCCACCACGGAATTTATTGATCACCCCGAAAATTACGACTACGAAGAACGGATCTTAAAGGCCAAGGCCGAATTAGAAAAGCGAAAAGAGCTAACCATCCACGAAGGTACCGGGCATCCAGGAGTGGGTAGTGTTGTGAATTTGAGCAATGCGAAAGTGGCGCGTATGCTAGATGCTCAGGTAATATTTATTGCCGAAGGTGGTGTGGGCTCTACCATTGATATGATGAATATGTGTCTCTCCCTTTTTAGAGAAGAAGGAGTAGAAATATTGGGGGTGATTATTAATAAAGTTCGCGAAGAAAAGATTGATAAAATCAAACCCTATCTCCAAAAATGGTTAGATGGTCAAGGCATACCCTTACTAGGAGTTGTTCCTTATGATCGAACCTTGGCCTGGCCAGTAATGTCCACCGTTTGCCGCGCAATTAACGGCACTGTACAGTCTAATGCGCATATGCTCCGCAATAAGGTGGCCGATGTGATTGCCGGAACCTTATTAGATCGCACTAAGCTCGAGAAACGCAACAACCTCCTATTGGTAGTGGGGAAGCATCGCATTGATGAAACCCTGAAAAAGATTTTGAATATTATTGAAGAGTCTGAAATTGAAGAATGGCCGCTAAGTGGTATAGTACTTTGCGGTGAAGGAGATGTGAATGAAGAAACCAGGGCCATTATCGACCAATATGAAACCCCTTTAATTTATTCGGATCTAGACACCTATGGCGTGGTTTTAAAAATCAGCAGGATAGAGGTGAAAATTAATCGCGACACTCCTTGGAAAATTAAAAGGGCCATTGATTTGATTGAGCAAAATGTAGATTTGGAATACATTAAAAAGAAAATTTCCTAGGGAAGAGCTAAAAATTTTTTTCCCTTATATTTGCGCACCCAAAAAAATTAATGGGGGATTAGCTCAGCTGGCTAGAGCGCTACACTGGCAGTGTAGAGGTCATCGGTTCAAAGCCGATATGCCCCACCAAAACAAGCCCCAAATTTTGTTCTGGGCGTTTTTTGTTTTAAAGGCCTAGAATAGGCGTGAGAGCGCCCCGAAGGCATTCGGGGAGGGCATCGGTTCAAAGCCGATATGCTCCACCAAAACAAGCCCCTTTAATTAAGGTGCTTGTTTTATGCCCCACTCCAAGCTCTTTTTCCCAAATCTATTCCGCGAGCCGCCTTTTTTGCGTTCCCATCTTTAGAATTTCAACTACCAAAAAAAGGCCAAATACTCACTCTTAACGGACGCTGTGATTCCGCATTGGTCTATTCATTTTTGCTTCTTCTTTGACGAAACAGCTCTTGCTCCAGTAAAAACGTAAAAACTACACTAATGGTTAAATAGACTATTAGTCTACGGAAACGGACCGATTAACGAAGTTTTGCCCTTTAAAATTCCCGTTTTTTTCAAAAGTCTTTTGGTACAATTGACCAAAAGAATTACATTTGGTTGCTTTATAATTGTTAATACAACAATTTAAGCTCTTGTTTAACTAATGAACTGTTTGATTTTCAACCAATTACTAAACTATGAAACAAATGTACTCGAAAGGGTGGCGATCCGTTTTAGGAATCCTACTCTGCCTGTTTTCATTTGCTGCTAGCGCTCAAAAGGTCACCATTAAGGGACAAATTAGCGAGGCTGCAAACGGAGTAACCATTCCGGGCGTAAACATCAGCATCAAGGGGACCTCCATCGGAACCACCTCTGACCTTGATGGGAATTACAGCATTGAGGCACAGAAGGGTCAAACCTTAGTGTTCTCATTCGTGGGTTTTAAGAATATTGAAATTCAAGTCAATGAATCGCGTACCCTCAACGTGAAAATGGCGGAAGAGTCTTCTGTTTTAAATGAGATTGTGGTAGTGGGTTATGGTTCTTCAACCAAGAAGGAGATTACCGGTGCGGCCGCCAAAGTGGACGGAGCAGAACTTAAAAAGCTCAATATTTCCAGAGTTGATGCCGCCTTACAAGGGCAGGTATCTGGGGTAACCATTAATACGAATTCAGGATCGCCAGGAGGATCGAGTAGTATTCGAATTCGCGGTTTATCCACCTTCGGCGATAATGACCCCTTAATTTTAGTGGACGGAATCGTGTATGATACCGAAGGTTTAAACGCCTTAAACCCGAACGATATAGAATCGGTTAACGTTTTAAAAGACGGAACCGCCGGTATTTATGGTGTACGCGCTGCCAATGGTGTTATCATCATTGAAACCAAAAAAGGAAGTCTAAACGCAAAACCACAAATTGAATTTAGCGGCTTTTATGGTATGCAAAGTACTGCCCGCCAGCTAAATCTTTTAAATGCTACCGAATATGCGGTGGTAAAAAACAATGCCTTTTTTAACGGTGGCCAAGCTCAACCTTTTGCCAACACTTCAGTAGGTGAAGGAACCGATTGGCAGGATGCCGTTTTCCAAACCGCGCCCATTGAATCTTACAACATCAGTATTAATGGTGGAAATGCTAAAACCCGCTACTCGGTTGGAGGCTCTTACTATAACCAAGATGGTATTGTTGGTGGTGCTAAATCGAACTTCCGTCGCTACAACGCTCGTTTCAATGTTTCCTTTGACATAGATGAGCGCTTTAAAGTGAACAGCGTTTTACTTTATACCAATGAAGGGCGAAGCACCTTGGCCGAAAATGGAATTGGATCCGTTCTTTACAATACCATTAACGCCTATCCTACAGAACCTCTTCGTCAAGATAATGGCGAATACAGCTACCTAGAGTTGGTGAATGATATCATCAATCCATTAGCGCAAATGGAGAACACCTACAACCGTTCTAATGTGAACAAATTCGTAGGTAAGATTGAACCCGTTTTCAAGATCAACGAGGACTTTACCCTCACGAACCGCTTTAATTATAACATTGCCCTGGTTGACGGTAAAACCTTTTCACCCCTAACATGGTACGGACCAGGTAAAGCTCAGAACACAGCGGTAAATGCCGACTTAGACGCACCACAAGTGGAGATCGCCGATAGCGTATTTCTTGATCGCGGTGCTAGTGTTTATGAAAACCGCGACACCTATGTTGACCTTACTTATGAAGGTTTCTTAAACTACAATCACACCTTTAATAAAATTCACAAGGTAAAAGGTACTATTGGGGTTTCGGTGTTCAACCGTAGCGGAAATGGCTTAAATGCCACTGCTTTTAATATCCCTAATAATTCTATCGACTTTGCCGACATTTCTGCTAACCAGGCAGATGGTGGTTTCCTTAATAATGCGGGATCTTTTGAGTTTGAAGAGCGTTTACTTTCCACATTCTTAAGAGCAGAGTACTCTTTACGCAACCGCTATATGTTCTCCGCCATCGTTCGTCGTGATGGTTCATCAAAATTCGGAGCTAACAACCGCTGGGGTATTTTCCCTGCCGTTTCTGGTGCCTGGGTATTTAGTGATGAAGTGTTTTGGGAAGGTCTAAACCTTGACTGGGTAGACTTCGGAAAACTGAGAGTATCCTATGGTATTTCAGGTAATGACCAAATTCCAAATTTTGCTTACCTACCCTTGCTAAACGGCGAAGGTGTATATGTATTAAACGACTTTATCTCCAATGGTGTAGCTATTGGTCGTGGAGCAAACCCAGATCTTAAATGGGAAACAACTCAGCAGTTTAATATTGGAATTGACTTTAACTTCCTAAAGGATTTTAACTTCACTTTCAACTATTTCGTTAAGAACACCAATGACCTCCTTTTCCAGCCTGATGTATCGGCTATCTTAGGAACTTATGGCCCTGGAGGTTTCCCTCCTTATGTAAATGCTGGTGACGTGTCAAACCGCGGAATGGAGTTTGAAATCGGCTATCACAGTAATCCCCTTAATGATTGGGTATTTAATGCTAATGCCAACATCACCACCCTAACTAATGAGGTAGTGCGCGTACCAGACGGAGTAGATTTCATCCCCGGTGCAGGCTTTGGAGTAGGTGGCGTTGTTGCCACTCGTTTTCAAGTTGGTCAGCCTATTGGTTACTACATTGGCTACGAAACGGACGGTATCTTCCAATCTCAAGCAGAAATTGATAACGCTCCAGTTAGTCAGGCCGGCGCCCAACCAGGAGACCTACGTTTTGTGGATCAAAATGGTGATGGTGTAATCAACTTTAGTGATGATACCGATAAAGTGAAACTGGGATCACCAATTCCTGATGTAACCATTGGTTTCAACTTTAATGTTAGCTATAAAGGTTTCGACCTTTCCGGTAATATCTACGCTTCTTTAGGCCAAGAGATTATTCGCAACTACGAGCGTCAGCAGCCTTATGCTAACCAATTAAACTACGTGATTAATCGCTGGACTGGTCAAGGCTCAACTGACATCTACCCACGCGTTACCACTGGCGCTACCCGTAATAATGTATTCTCTGATTTTTACGTAGAAGATGGATCTTTCCTCCGCCTGCGTAATATCCAATTAGGATACACCTTCCCGAAGAAATGGCTTAAAACTGCTAAGGTTGAGTCGCTTCGTGTTTACATCAGTGCAAACAACCTTTATACGCTTACCAATTACTTGGGCTACGATCCCGATATTGGAAACTTTGGTGGTGTTTTAGCCGCAGGTGTTGACTATGGTTTCTACCCACAGGCACAGACGATTATGGGTGGATTTAACATTAAATTCTAAAAGGAAATTAGCATGAAAGCACATAAATTTACCATACTTATTGCAGCCTTCCTGATCTCTTTTTCCTCTTGTGAAAAGTATCTTGAAGTAGATCCTGCCTTCTCCCTTGGAGCCGATAATTATTTTAACTCGGAGCAGGATTATGAACTCGCCCTTATTGGAGCCTATGACCTATTGCAGGGTTCTTACCTCACCCAATGGATTGGTGAGATCGCATCCGACAACTCAATTGCTGGTGGCGAATCGGTAACCGATACCGAGGGATTGCATCAGATTGATAATATGACCCATGACGGCGTTAACAACGAGCTTCGTAGCATACTACGCTTTAACTATGCTGGTGTGACGCGTTGCAACTATATCATGGAAAATAAGGATAAAACCGATTTTGACGGCAAAGAAATTATCCTTGGTGAGACCCGCTTTTTAAGAGCCTATTACTATTTCGAGTTGGTGCGTTACTTCGGGGGTGTGCCTTTAGTTATCGATCGTAGCATTGGCTCGGAAGAGGTGACTACTATTGGTCGTGCTAGCAAGGCGGAGATCTACGCTCAAATTGAGAGCGATCTCGAATATGCAGTAGCTAATTTAAATTGGAGCCAACCAGTAAAAGGTCGCGCCACCAAAGGAGCAGCTCTTGCTCTACTCGGTAAGGTTTACCTTTTTCAAAACAAATTTGCAGATGCGGCGACTGTTTTAGATCGGGTAATTAATGAGGGCAATTACAGCCTGATGCCCAATTACGAAGATCTTTGGTTAGCGGCTAATGAGAATAATTCTGAAACCGTTTTTGACGTAGAATATTCAGCTTTAGAAGGTGGAAGCTATGATTGTTTAATTTGCTTAGAAGGAAATGCCGCCGCTGGTTTTAATGGTATCCGCCAATATGAGGGACCTTTTTATGCAGATGGAAACTCTTATATCCTCCCTACCTCAAAGCTCTATAATAGCTTTAGTGTAAACGACCTTCGTCGTGATTTATCAATATTACACATCGATTCATTTATCAGCATCCAAGCAGATCCGGGTTCCATCAGTTATGCAACTGGTGGCGGTGGTCATACCGGTTATTACAACAACAAATACATCAAGCGCCAAGCTGAATTAGGTTTGCCTGATGACGATTTAACCAGTCCCCTAAATTACAAGGTGATTCGTTATGCCGATGTACTTCTTATGGCGGCAGAAGCCCACAATAGAAATGGCAATGACGGACAAGCCTTAACTTATGTGAACCTAGTGCGTGCAAGAGCTAATATGTCGGACTTAAGTGCCACCGGTACCCTATTAACCGAGCAGATTTGGGCAGAGCGCAATCTCGAGTTAGCCGGTGAAGGTCATCGCTTCTTCGATCTGGTTAGAACCGGAAAAGCCGCAGATGAAATTGATGGCTTCCAAACTGGTAAGCACGAACTATTCCCTTTACCGCAAGTAGAAATTGACCTTTCTGGTGGTAGTTGGACTCAAAACCCTGGATACTAAATAGATAATTTCTATTTGAAACAAACGCAATTAATTTTTATACTAAATGTTTAAACCTCAAATAATGACTACTAGATCAATTTTTAGACAAACAAGCCTTTGGCTCGGCATGGGCCTGCTTGTATTTGCTACCTCATGTAGCGATGATGACGATGAGCCAACCCTTGGCCAACCACCAAGTCAGGCAGACGCCGCTTTTACCTATCAGGCATCTGCTAGCAGCGCCAACGTAATCGAGTTTACCGCCAGCAACGGAAGCCTAGCAGCCAGCTGGAATTTCGGAAATGGATCCACAGGAACCGGTGCTAATGCATCTGCAACCTATCCTTTTGCCGGCGACTACGATGTTACCCTTACAGTGCAAAATTCAGGTGGAAGTGCAAGCAGCACTCAAACTATTACCATTGCTCAGGATGATCCTAACTTGGTAAACAATCCATTGTACACCATCTTAACCGGTGGCACCAGTAAAACTTGGGCTGTTGATTCAGCTGCCCCGGCTCACTTCGGTGTTGGTCCAGATCCTATTGGAGCCGCAGGCCGTTACCCAGAATGGTATGCCGCTGCACCAGTTGAGAAATCAGGTGCTGATATGTATGATGACCGTTATACTTTCCACTTAAGTGGCTTTGGTTTTGACCAAGTTACCAATGGTGGTGTGTACGTAAATGCTGAGCATGCTGGTATCCCTCCTTATGATGACACTACTGCTTCTCCAGTGGCTGATTTTATTGCCGCTTTACCTAATCAAATGGGGGAAACTTGGACTTTAGATGATACGGGAGCAGATACTACCCTTACCGTTAGTGGAAACTCTATGATTGGTTACTGGGCTGGTACTCGTACCTATACCGTTATCAGTCTTGAAGAAAACGAATTATGGTTGAGCTTTGTAGATACTAAAGCGGCTAACCCAGGTCTTACCTGGTATGTGCGTTTAGTTCCTGAAGGTTACAACAGCAATCCTAATCCAGCTGAAGACCCTAATCTTCCATTGGACTTTGAAACTGAGCAGCCAACTTGGACTACCTTCGGTAATGGCGGTTATCAGTATATCACTAATCCAGACATGAGCGGAATCAACACCAGCTCTAGCGTATTAGAAGTTACACATGGTAATGAAACTTGGGCCGGTCAATTTGTGAACTTAAAAGACAAATTAGACTTCTCAACAGAAATGACCATCAAATTAAAAGTTTGGGCTTCTGATACGGGTACTTTCCGTATGAAAATTGAGGAGCAAGCTGATGCGAACAACTTTGTTGAAGTGGACGCTAGCATTACCCAAACCAATACTTGGCAAGAACTTACTTTCGACTTTACCGGTGCTGCCGCTGATTTCGATCGCTTGGTAATCTTCCCAGGATGGGGAATTTCAACTGCAGATATCTTCTACATCGACGATATCAAGCAGGAATAATTTTTAACACTAGGGAGGAAGGGTAGCAATGTCCTTCCTCCTTTTTTTCAAAAAAACCTACTATGAATTACCGTCTTTTTACATTTTTAACCCTTCTTATCTTCGGGCTTAGCAGCTGTAATGAGGAGGACGGCGGCACTGTTGCCGTTATACGACCTACTAATTTAGCTGTAGATATTGAAGTATCTGATGATGTTGAAGGTCGCGTAGATGTTAGTCTAAGTGCGGCTTTTGCCAACTACTACCAAGTGACCTTTATGGATAAAGGCACCGAAGTGACCATCGAAAGCCCAGATGGCAATGCCAGCTACACTTTTAGTGAAACGGGTACCTATGCTATTCGTTCCCGCGCTCTAACTAGTTACGAGTACTATATTGAGCAAATAGATTCCGTGAGCGTTACAGTTTTACCTGGCGGTGGAACTACTAATGGAGGAATTCCAACCGGAGGTTATACTACGCCTCTCACCTATCCCAATTATACCCTCACTTGGAGTGATGAATTTGATGGAACTAGTCTATCCAGTGACTGGACCCATGAAGTTGGAACCGGTAATAATGGATGGGGCAACAATGAATTACAATATTACCGCCCAGAGAATACAGAAGTACGCGATGGGTATTTGATTATAAAAGCCAAGGAAGAAGCCTTTGGTGGACGCAATTACACTTCTTCGCGTATTGTTTCTAATGGCAATCAGAGCTTTAAATATGGCCGCATCGATATTCGTGCAGCCATGCCCGAAGGTCAAGGCTTATGGCCTGCACTTTGGATGTTAGGCGATGACTTTAACACTATCGGTTGGCCTGAATGTGGTGAAATTGACATCATGGAAATGGTGGGAGGATCTGGTCCTAACCGCGGCGATGAATACTGCTTTGGAACCCTACACTGGGATAATAATGGCAGCAAAGCCGATTTTGGCAGTTCTATTAAATCTACTACCGGAAAGCTATCTAGAGAGTTTCACGTTTATTCCATTGTTTGGGATGCCAACTCAATTGTTTGGTACTATGATGATATTCAATTCCATCAAATTAGCACCAGCCCTGCTGCAATGGATGAGTTCCGAGAAGAATTCTTCTTTATTTTCAATGTAGCGGTAGGCGGAATATGGCCTGGAGCTCCAGACGCCAGCACAAGCTTCCCACAGCAAATGGTTGTAGACTACGTGCGCGTATTCCAATAATCAGAAACGGGTAAAAGCCATTCGTTTTATACGGATCTCTTTACCATCGAAATTAGAAAGTCCTTTTATAAAAAGCGGGGATCGAACATCACTTAAGTTCGTCTCCGCTTTTATATTTTTAAGCGCTACCCGAATCCTTTTAATTTCTGGCTCTAAGTGAAATTCTTCCTTGGGTCCAATGCTAATAAAAGCATCCTCTTGATCACCTTCATTGTACTGGCCACTTTGAAAGCCTATTTGAAAAGTCGCTTTGCTGGAGCCACAAATATCCAGCTCCATATAACCATCGCTAAATTCACTCAAATCTAGAGCGGCCTTTAAACTGCATGAACCACCCCACCAATCGCCGGTGCCACCGATAATAAGCAGCTCTTGATTCTCATTGACGATCATTTTACAGGTACTTTCCCAAGGACTAATCGTCAAAAAGGCATCCGCTCCATAAGCGGCGCGATCTCCGGCATTGCCCCAAATCGACACCGCTTCAATTAGGCTATCATTTCGCTGAAGCCGAATGGCCGGCTGATCCTCCAGTAAGGGCGGTAAAGTCGATTCTTCTATGGCTCGATCTACATCGCCCTCCAAACTTTTGCGAATGAGCTTGCCATTGCGACTTAATCCTTCAAAAACTCCTTGATCGAAACTATTCCATAAGGGCATTTTCACCGCTCCATCCACGGTAATTACACCAAAATGATTCTCTGATCCTCCCGGATTATTGCCATCCTTCCATGGCTCATCAAAAGCCTCAAAATAAAAACAGGCCATTTCATTCTCGTGGCAATAAGAGCGGATCCACAAATGATACAACATTTGCTTATACTCGTCCGCTGCCCCCGATCCCTCCTTTCCGTAGAGATTATTATCGCTGCTTGCCCAGCCGGTTTCACCAATATGAATTTCCTTTTCTAGTCCAAGATCTTGCAGGTAGGACCTTACCGCAGCAATTTGTTCATCTACTCGGTTGACCGCCCTGCCGACCGCCAATTTTAAGATTTTAAACCTGGGAAGCGTATCCTGCCCTTCTGGCATCCACCACCAATTTGGATTGTAATGCGTATCGTGAAAGGGATAAGAATGCACAGAAAGGTAGTCCACGGCCCTTATCAACGAATCTAAGGCTGCTACATGGTAGGCTTCTTCTCCACCTCCCCAGCTGGAAAAATTATCGGAACTGGTAATCCATAAATCGCTAGCTAATTCACCAGCTACCTTAAGCTGCTGCAGATGATTTACCGCCTTAAGAATAATGCGAGGATGAACATAATAAGAAGCCGCCCAATGCACCATGGACTCATTTCCTACCGCAATAACCTTAACGATTTCGGGATACTCTTTAGCCAATTTAATCGCCTGATCGATCTCCGCTTGATTTTCAATACTATCCGGCTTATTATGATCTGGGGAATCGCTAAAGGCGCCTTCACATTGCATCCAAGCACCCAGCATTACATACATTTCAAAGCTGGGGTCCTGCGCCCGCATTTCGCGTATCGCTCGAAGCAAATTGGGTGTATGCTCATAAAGCCGGGCATGATAGGTCCTAAGAACTCGAATTCCCATGGCATCTAAAAGAAGTAAATCTTCCTTGATGTCGTCAATGCTTGGCGCTTGAGAACGATCTACATTACGATAACCGCCATAAGCAATAGCAGGGTAATCCGGATGGCCCAGAATTTCTGAGGCGTTTTTATCTTTTGGGCCTTGACAGGCGATTAATAAAGCAGCCAACAAGCCGCTAAGGCCGAGCTTAATTTTGGATGATAAGCTTGACGCTCGTAGATTTTTGATCATAGCTTACATTTAGATAATACATGCCATCTGCTAAAGCAGGCAGACTTAGTTCATTATGAAAAGCAGCGTTATTTAAATTTAAAAGCAGCCGACCTTGGAGGTCCAGTAATTGCAAGTTGGCTCCCTCAAATGGCAAGTCCACTTTTAGCATTCCCTTAGCCGGATTTGGATAAACCGCAATGGAGTTTTCCCAGTACTGGTCTAGTCCTATATCGCTGCAGGTGCCTACCACATAAGTATCCTTATTGCCAGAATTGTTTCTTTCACCTGCTCCGGGAAAGGAATAGGTATAATAGAAATAAATCAAATCTCCTTTATTGGCATTTATTTGAAAAGGCTGGTTTGGACTAACTGGATAACCGGGCATCGCTCCAGGGTCGGTGCCGTAATATAAAATACAAGTTGGCACCCCTACTCCCGCCTGAGAAGGTATAAAGGTTAAAGTGGGATTAGAGTCATCCGAACTAAACTTCCAATCAAAATCGCCATTATAGCTGGTTCCTGAACAAGATGGCGCGGTATCGATTTGTAAACTTAATGGCGCCGACCAAGCCGAGTCGCCGTAATAATCGTGGGCCAAAAGAGTCCATACCGCGGGGCCTAAACCAGCGGTCCAATTAACTTGATAAGGATGCGAGTTCAAACGCTGATAAAACTGCCCGTTCAGGTAAAAGTCTAAATGTTGTACACTATCATTTAAGTCATTCGCCGTGGCATTTAAGAGAAGGATTTCCCCCTCAAAAAAGTGATCGCCATTGGAAGGACTTAAAAAGCTAGCGGTAGGCAGAACATTTGGACTATCTCCAACCACAATAAAAACCTCATCTTGATCCTGATAAGTGCCATTATCTACAAGAAGCTTGTACTTATAAACACCCTTTTGCAAATTGCTAATACTGGTGCTAGCAGCCTGACTATTTAAAGGAGAGGCTGCACTTGGTCCATAAATTTGAGTCCACTGATAGCTTAATGCCAAGCCACCCGGACTGGAGCTTAAACTCCCATCTAAATTTGCTTGGCTTTGTGGCCAAAGGATAACCTGGGCCGGACCAGCATCGGCGATCGGCTGGTTATAGCCTAATGGTCCCTTTAACTGGAAATCGAGTTCTCCTATATTAAACTCCCCCGACTTAAAGTAAAGCCTAAGAATTTGAACTCCAGACTTTAAAGGCACATTGCTAAGGGTTTTTGTTGACCAGCTACTCCATCCATTAGTTGAATTAAAACTGATATTATCCCGAATGACTTGACCCTCTAAGTCCATGCGCATCGGGCCACCGCCAGCACTATTACCACTGGCATAGCGAATCGCTACATCATAAAGGCCGGCGGTTTTCACATCCACGGTATACTCCAGCCATTCGCCCGCATCAATCCAGCCAATAACCGCTCCTTCGCTCGGCTCAAGGCTGGCATCTGCCCATTCGCCCATACGGAAGTTCCCATTATTTCCCGGGCTTACATCTGCATAGCTTATACCATTGGCAAAGCCTCCTTCAAAAAGATCGTATTCTCCGGCAAATACCTTCCCGGGTATCACGCTGGGCTGCCCCGCATAAGGTAATTGCTCTCCAACTCTAATGCTCACCAAATTGGAAGTCGCACAGCTGCTGCCCTTAATCATTTGCACATAAAAACTATGAATTCCCGCCGGCAAACTATCAACGGTATAGCTGTAAGGTGCTTGCAGTAAGCTCCCAATACTATCGCCATTTTGGTATAAGATTAAATGATCGGGGTTACCCGCGGTGAGATTAAAGCTTAATTGTGCCTTGCCCCAGGTATAGGCTCGATCGAAAAGCAGGGCTAAATCACCTTCTAAGTCAGCATCTAAAGAGCTTACCAGCTCTCCAGCAGGAACGCTTAATTGGTAACCATCCGAATATTGAACGGTTAAGGGGCTGTTTGAATAATTCTGTGCGACATAAACGCGATTACCGTCTCCTTGAAAAGCGGTGGCCAAAGGATGATTTGAAGTAACCGTAAGGTCTGGTGCACCGCCTAGCACCTTCATGCTGTGTAACCAATAATAAGTTTGGGCATCTGAAACGCCAAATTTCAATGCGCGATTGGGATAGGAATCGTAAAGGTTTAGGGCCTTATCGGGATCAGTAAAGGCCAGGTATTGCCACATTACATCATGCCATAAATTTACATTGGGTGTATTGTTTAGGATTCCAGTATTCTGCTCAATTTCCGCCCAAAGACTAGTGGCATAACTCTGATCATGACCCAAATAAAGGGATCCACCATGGATGGGATAGAGCTCAATTCCGTAGGATGCGGCAATGTCCGATGTCCAGAAAGTACCATTGTCGTAGCTGTTTCCCCAAACCCTCGACACCAAGCTGTATTGCTGATTTGGACCAAAGTTTCGCTGGTTTTTATCAAACCAATATTCTTCTACCGCCGCCTGCTCAGTGGTATAAAGGTAAATGCCTAAATCTCGAATTGAGTCATTCCCGGTAACCTCCCCCCAATGTATTAAGGCGGAATTAAACTGCATGCTCTCAGAGGTCGATTCCTGATCATTTCCTTGCGGGAAGCTAGCAAAGCCATTAGCCCAACAATGTCCGGCAAATGGACTGAAATTACGTAGATAAGGGAAGTGACTATCCTGTCGGTTTGAACTGGCAGCATCCCTAACCAGCATATTAATCATTGGTCCCCAATTTGCGGCCCAACCTGGTTCATACTGCTCCATAAAAGCAGCAGCGTGAATAAAATATCCCCAATGAAAATGGTGGTCATTGATATTTACATCCTGACCATGACCCGCGGGATAGCCGATAAGAGCATCCCAAGTTTGATTGTAGTAAAATAGAAAAGCTACTTCCCCAGATTGATAAGACAACCAATCCTCCAAACGTTCTTTTACCGTTTTCAGTAGGCTATTTAGGGCTGCGGTATCTCCTATCTGTTCTGCTATTCGTGCGGTTTGGATTAATCGGTTCATGGACTGCCCTTCATTGTAGGAGTCGGTCCAAGTAGCCAAGCCCTCATTTTTTAGAAGGTCAATTTTTTCCTTTAATAATCCTGGATCATAGCTAGCACTTCTGCAATTTACATTTGGCAAGGTTGGCAGAATCCCATAAAAAGTAGCTTCCGTGGCAAAATCATTGGCTGCCATAAGTTTTAAATCACCGCGTACCGTGCTAAAACTGTGGCTGGTATTAACTGCGGAACCCGTCGCTAATTTCGACCAATGATGCGGTAGTAAGCCTTGCAGAAAAAGGCTATCGCTGCCTTCCATGATTTCGGTATCAATATGGAAATCGGTTCGTACCGTTGCGCTTTGCTCATTATACTGATAATCGGCCTGGCATTTTTTCGGAAATACAAAAGCATACTTTTTTAGGTCCGCTGCCTTTTGATCAATATTTCCACCGGGAGGAATAAAGGCTAATGACCAATAGTTTTTTGCATTTAAACTGGAAGTATAGGTATTACCGTTTTTCTGCCAGCTGCTACCGCTTGGGCCATAAACCACGAAATCGGCACCATTCCGCACCCCTTTAATTATTAGGAAAGAACCCGAATCGGTTACGGTACCTTGGTTTACCACAAGCTCCGCAACACTGGCACTGTCCTTATTAAAATAAAGGAAAGGCATACCAATACCCGTTTTCACTTGCATGTGACGGTTTCCATTTTGCCAATCCATGGTGATCATCCAATCATCATGATCAGCTATTTTAACAGAACTCGCATTAAGACCCGTCAAGCCCATTTGAACCGGCTCAATATTATCAATGGGACCCCAAGGAATATAAGTGGCGACCAGCCCCGCATTCACTGTTTTTAAGGTGAAGGGATAGTTAAAGAGATTGGAGGAATGCGCATTTTTAACCTTATGCGACCACCACTCATTGGTTGGCACTGGCTTTAAAGCGGCTGCTCCCGTTACATAGGGTGTGCCCGATGGAAATCCATTTCTACCGGCAGCATCCGTACCGGGAAAATTAGTGGTATAGGAGCCTGATCCTTTTTGTACTACCTGAGCTTGAAGAAGACCTCCAACTAGAATAAAAAAAATGAATCTAAAAAGGGAAGTCTTAATCATGCTTTGGTTCTAAAGAGTAATTGTTCTAAGGCAGCTCTACCTCTATTTGAAGGATGCTTCCCGAGCGTGCAAACAAGGCCTTGCTATGGTCGCTATCCATTATTAATGAGTTTTGCTGATGGATTTCGCCGCCTTCTTTTAGGATTCGCAATAGGGCTTGTCCCTTTTTACGATAAACAAATGGCACTCCGCAATAGGTGAAGGCCAGTTCCCCTTGCTCCAGCTTTAGCTCACTCCAATTGCCATGGAGGTTCAAATAGCGAAAGGTCTGCGACTCCTTTAAAAACTCCTGTTCGGAAAGGAAAAATGGATCAATCTGTAATTGGCCTTTGGCTACTTGTAAACCAAGTTCAGCCCAGCGATTTAAAACATCCTCTTTTACCTGCCCGGTCATTCCGGGTTGTTGTGCACCAGCGGTTGATGGCGTATGGGAATAGGCATCGAAAGGAAAAGCCCCATAAAGATCGGGTGATTTATTAACCCCAATGCCGGCTCTAATTTCATAGTAATGGTCAATCAATCGTCCAATTATCGCCGGATCTGCACCACGCTTTTTGGCGCCAATTAAATTTTCTTGAACCGCTAATAAAAGTTTAGACACCATGTGCCAGTAAATACTTCCCAGGCCTTCATAGCCATAAAAAGTTCCTGATCGACCGGTAAACGCTCTATGAATAAACTTATCCTCGTAAAGGGCCAACCAAAAATCAGTTTCCGCTCTCACTGCCTCTTCATGTCCAGCGCTGGCTAAAGCCTCTAAATCTGCATTTAGCTCTTTGGCATTGGCATGATGGGCTTTGAAGTGATAATGACCTTGAAAGTCTCGCTCTAACAATTCATCCTTGAGTGTCTTCCCTTCGACCTCGGCCGGTGAAATGCGATTCTTTTCTAAGAAAGCTGCCAATTGACGATCGGGATAAAGCATATAAGAATACTGATCCTCACGATACATCGCCGACTTTTTTAAGCCGTCCAAAACCGCTAAGGCTTTTTCAGGGGAAAGTGTTTCGGAAGTTAGCACCGCCACTTGGCCTTCTAGCATCTCGTAGAGATATTCAATCTTAGCTTCGGAGTCCTCAAGTTTTAAGAGGTTGTAGGCGTGGTATAGACCATTCTCCTTCTCATTATTTTCAATGCTGCGATCTAAAAAGCGAATGGTACGCGCGCAAAACTCACGGGTTTCGATAACGCCTAAAGCCTGATTAGCACCAAGGTCTAATGCATAGGCCTTCCTGCGATAGCGTTCGCCTGCCTCACCCATTTTATTCATGAATTCCAGGCGTTCTTGGCTCGTCATTTCGCTATAAGCTTGATGCTGCCTAAGGACATCTGAAACGGAAAGAATCAAATCTAGCAGCGCCGCATTAACATGCAAGTCTTCCTCTTGAGTACTAAGCCAAGACTCCAAGAATCGCAAATAACGACGGAGGTAAGAAAGTGTTACCATACTTAGGCCGTTACCCACCAAAGCATTGTTGGCATCGTTCCACTCTGGTCTTTGGGTATTCATCCAAATACCGCCATCTGGCACCAGGTTGTAAAGCTTGGTGAGGGCCGTCAATAATAACTTCTCCGCTAAATTGGCGCGCAATGGATCGCCATCTTTCCAAATTAACTTCCCATCGGTTCCATACTCCTCATAACGCTTCTCGGCATTGCGGTTGAGCTCATCATTAAACTCAATAGTATCCTGAGGGTCCTCCATAATCTCGCGATGCGATTTAAGGCGGTAGGGCACATCGGCATAAACAAAGCTAAATTCCTGATTTAGCTGTTTTAGCATGCCAGGATAGTGTTTCTCGGAATGTTCTAAAAGACGCAATAAATAGATAATCTGATGGTCGCCCCAGTAGCCAATAAATGACCAAGGGTCATGTGGTTCAATCAACTCCCAATCAATGCCATTCTTAGCAATTCGATAAGGATTATAACCATCAATAGTACTGGCATTAAGGAATTTAAAGATCATTCCTTCTATAAAACGAGGATAGGAAAAAGCCAAGGCCTCCCAGTTTTGAAAGATGTCGCGCCAGTTACCTTCGTAATTTAAAATCTTATCTCCCTGGGCATCTAAACGGGTAATGCTAAACCTGTTCCAGGGACGAGAAGGGTCGCCATGCCTGCGGCTGAAGCTCAATGGGAGGTATTCGGCTCCCAAGCGGCATAAATCTGCATTAGCCTTTTCTTCTAGCCATTCTTGCAATGCTGAATAGGATATTGGGCCTTGTAGCTGTTCTAAATCCTGGGCAAATTGCTTTGATAATTTAGAGTTACTTAAATTTAGGTATGCTTTAAAATCCTCAATGTCAATAGCATAGCTATCCTCAAAGATTCCTCCGCGCATAATATTGTAAAGCACATTCCCGTAGTGGCGGGTTTGCACCAGCTTTTCCTGAGATAATTGCAGACCATCAGCCTGAGCTACCAAAGATTCCAATTCCTTTTTGGTCTTCAGGAGCTCCGCTTCTAATTCTTGATGTCCAATCTCCTTGGAAATGAGCGCTTTTAAATCATGTACCGCGGCGCTAGACAATGCCGTTTCGGCAATGAGATACCAGCTATCTTCGGCAAGAGCCGCAAGCTGATGATTACGCATCGTGAACCAAGCCCCTTTTACCGCTTTGGAAAAAGACTCTCCCTTTAAGCTGGAGCCTCTTCTAAATTGGTTTAATTGAAAGTCACTTAGTAAGTGGAAAGCGGCCTTATCTGGACTCCAAACAACATTAGCACTTAGCGACTCACTGGGCTCCGCTTTGTCCACAATATTGGAACTTAAACTGTAGATTCCCATTCCGGAATCTTGGTCTAGTTCATTCTTTTTATAGGCATCTACCAGGGTAGAGCGACGGTCTTGCATGAGACCATCAACGTTAGAAGGTAATATGTTTTGCAAGCCATCGAGGCATTCCAATTCTCGATCTTCGGAGGCCATGTTTTTAAGGCTCACTTTTCGGACAAATCCGAACTTTTCCGAAAAACCCCAGCTGTATCTAAAGCGCAATTGCAAATCTTTGTTCAGCTCTTCAAAAATCAGCTGCTCAGCACTTAGGCTTTTGTATAAATTCCGTTCGCAATTGTAAAGTCCTATTTGACGATCCGAAAAAGGCTCCCATAAAAATGCGGCCGAAGCATCTTCTGGATCACGCATCCGGATAAGGGTTTTAGGGCCCGTAAAATCCGCATTATCAACCAGCTTATCATCCGTATAATAGGGAAATAAGGAATGGTCTGCATCCTTACGTCCTGCGGTTAAGCCTCCATTGCTGGAAATAAACATCCAATGATCGAAAGGGCTAACCAAAGTCATGAAAAAAGGTGGCATTTGATCCACCTTGGAGATTCGGTAAAATTCTTGACCTTCAATCTTTACAAAGGCCCCTTCAGGATGGGCATCACTAAAGTTTAAAACTTGTTTTCCGATTTTAATGCGGCTCATATTAGACTAATCTTTTGGCGAAATCACTATAGTTTGCAAGGCGGCTGAAGGAATTTGACATTGCAGTTTTTCAGCTCCTATTTGGTAAGTTAAGCTTAGTGATTCTTCGCTAGTATTCAAAACGGGAATTACAATTTCTCCATTGGGGTTTTGAACCACAGTAAGATGTAAGCCTTCAGGAAGCTCGCCATTAAATTCTAGTCTTTGCGCTCCTCGCTCAATAAAGTGACTAAAGTGGCGCAGGGCATCGTAAAGAGGTGTAAAGTAAACCTCACCCGCAGTGGTATCTGCTATTACTGGAGCAACGCACCAATTGGAAGCATGATTTGGCCCTCCTTCACGGTCTAAAACAATATTCCAATCGACCCAAGCACTAACTTGATTATTAAGGCAGCCAATGATATCACGGGCATATCGATATACCGGAACGTATTTAGGATGATCGGGCTTATCCTCTTCTTTGGCCCAAGTATAGCCCCAATCGGTCGCTTCTTTCTTCCAATACCAAGCATCATCCTGCCAATGCGGTACTTCTGCGTCGACGCAGGCCTCAGTATTCCAAATTTTCTTTTCGGGCGCCAGTTGATGGGTATGCTGCAATGACTCTGGGAACCATTTAAAAGTACTGGTATACCAATGCACGGCGGTTCCATAAACACTTTCGCGCACTTGAGGATCCTTAATCATAAGATCAGCCCACTCTTCTAGCTCTTCGCCTCGATTCTGATCATAAATAAAAATCTTCTGTGGCATTTCTGCCGCCGCCAACTGAGGAACTAAGTTATTGCTAATGAATGAGGCCATTTCACTTGGAGTAAAATGCATGCTCTCCCAATTGGCATCATTCCCCAGAGGTTCATTTTCCACGGTAAATCCCCAAATGGGAAGGCCTTCCTTTTCGTAAGACTGGGCGTACTTTACAAAGTACCGCGCCCACAGGTCATAATAGGCCGGTAGCAGCTTCCCGCCGTACCAATCTTGATTGTCTTTCATATAAGGAGGGGCAGTCCAGGGCGATGCGAAAAACCGTAAATCCTCTCCGGCTAAGGCCAAAGCCTTTTTAGCTATCGGTATAATATCGTCCTTATCGGGGGCAATTGAAAAGCTACTGAGATTGGTATCGCCGCTATCCACATAGGCATATTTGCTTAAGGAAAAGTCGCAAGAGTTGATGTGAAGTCGCACAATATTGTAAGCCGCCGCACTATCACTAAAATAAGCGGCTAGAACTTCCTGCTGCTTTTCTACTGGTAAGTGTTGCAGTAAATGGGCGCTTGATTCGGTAATTGCGCCACCGAAACCTTCTATCTCCTGATAGCTTATGCTGGTATCAATTTGAATGAGGTAATCTCCGTTTTGGCTTTTTGTAGGAACCTCTTTAAGGCGATCGCCACTTGCGGAACTTTGAATGACCTGCATACCTAATTCACCTTCTTGCTGGCAAGCTGATGCGCCAATTAATAAGGCTGCTAAGCTTAGGAGGTTTTTTATTTTCATTCTTGAACTTTTGCTTGATAGACGCGCACATAATCCAAAATGTACTGATGGCTGTCGTAATTGGGATCAATACCCTTGGCGCCACCCCAACCGCCGCCTACCGCGAGATTGACAATAATATTCTGTGCGTTGTGGAATGGCCATTCCAAGTCATTAGCATTTTTATCATAGGTGAAATAATATTCTCCATCTAAGTAAGCTTCCATACGGTCGGGGTACCAACGCACCTCATAAGTATGAAACTTTGTATTCATGCTATCTACGGCAATCTCAGAACCAATTTGGTTTCCTTGTTTGAAATAATAAGCCCGGGTGTGGCAGGTAGCATGATTAAGACCGCTACCCGTGCTATCGTCAATTTCATAGCCCACGGTTTCTAAAACGTCTATTTCGCCACAATAAGGCCAGGAAATTTCATCGCGATAATCATTGCCTAAAAGCCAACCGGCAGCCCAAGTACCACGGCCTTCGGGCACCATGGCTCTAAACTCTATTTTCCCATATGTAAAAGCGTATTTACCTTGGGTGGTGAGGCGCGCTGAAGTCCAATCATGCCCATCATCATTACGGTGGGCTTCAATAATTAGATGTCCATTTTCTTGACGCGCATTCTTCACTTTATTCTCGGTGTAATATTGAGGTTCATTATTACCCCAGCCCCAATCGCCAATATTATAGGACCATTTGCTGGTATCTGGTAATCCTTCCCCATCAAATTCATCGCTCCATACTAATTCCCATTCTTCTCCTGCCATGTTTTGATAGAGGATATTCTGGGTTTGCTGATGCGGCTTAATAAGACTGAACTTTATCGATTTAATCGAAGCCGAACCGCGATCGAGGTGCAAACGCATGGGGTGCACACCGATATTTAATGGACTGCCATCTATAGTGCTTGTACCCATTTCACCACTAGGACTTAGCATACCAGTGATATTGTAGGTGCGGCCATCCTTGTTGTCAATATAATCCTCCAGCCAAAGCGCTGCGCTATCTGCTCCTTGGGCCATAAGCTCTACCTTGTAACGGCCCGCTTCACTAATTTTAAGCTGGAAATCAACATGGCTTTGACCTTCCAGTTTATAGAGACTATCGCCTCCCAATTCCAGCGCCGTAATTTCTAAGGGATCATCCGACGGAGCTTTTGTTTCCGCCGAATTGGCATTCTGACAAGCCCCTAAAATAAGGATAGAAAGTGCGAATAAAAGTCTTTTCATTTTAGTCATTTTTCACTAGTAATTTTTCCAGCTCTTCCAAGGAACGGCCTTTGGTTTCGGGAACTACTTTAATAATAAATACTAGGCCAGCGAGGGCAAATATTCCATACAGCATAAAAGTTGTGGCACTACCCAAGACCTCAAGCTCCCATGGGAATATCCATTGAACTGCCAGGCTTACCGCTGAGTTTATTAGCCCTACAAAAGAGATGGCAATTCCCCGGATACGATTGGGGAAAAGCTCGGAAAAGAGGACCCACATAACTGGTCCAATAGAGATGGCAAAGGAGGCCACAAAAGCCAAAATCGCCGTTAGGATAAGATAGGTGTTTAACTCAATAGCGGCATTAATTACATCTTGACCTTTTTCTTCCCAAAGCTCCGCGGCCATTAAGGGTTCAACTGCGGCATTAAAATCATCCGATGATTCAAACACCTGACCTTCTACGCTACTGAGATCCACTGCTAAGGACAGACTCTGAATGTCTTCGCCTTTTAAAGTATAGGTCGCCGAATTAAAACCATAGCTCAGCACGAACATGGAGACCACAATTCCCGCTACTCCAAAAACCAGGAGCGGCTTGCGGCCCAGTTTATCTATAAATAAGATGGCTAAAACGGTGAAAAGCAAATTGACCAAGCCTACCAAGATAGCTTGCATGAAAGAGGCATCAGTACCTAAACCACTTTGCTCAAAAATCATTGGTGCATAGAAAAACACCGAGTTAATTCCGGTAATCTGCTGGAGCACGGCTACCACTATACCAATACTGAGTACTAGTTTTAAAGAAGGCTGGAAGAGATCCCAAACACTGGCCTTTTCTTTATCTTGATCTTCTTCAATATTTTTACGAATACGGTCTAATTCCTCCAGGGCTCTTTCGTTCCCAGCAATGCGAGACATCACCTTTTGGGCTTCCTCTTCCTGGCCGTTCATTATTAACCACCTTGGACTGCGCGGCACAAAGTACAAGCCAAAAAAGTACAGGATGGCGGGTAAGGTTTCCAAGCCAAGCATCCATCTCCAATTATGCTCTGCCAAGCCTAAACTCTCTACCCAAGAAGCACTACTCTTACCAAGCTGAAGAATTAAGTAATTGGTAAAGAAGGCTAGGGAAATACCAATAACAATATTTAGTTGATTAAAGGAAACTAAGCGGCCTCTTAACTCCTTGGGGGATATTTCCGCGATGTAAAGAGGAGCGAGAATAAGTGAGGCACCAACACCAAAGCCCCCAAGCATTCGGGCAATAACAAGGGTATTAAAGTCTGGTGCTACCGCCGAACCGATTGCCGAGATAGCATAGAGGATGGCCGCAATTCGTAAAACTGCCCTCCTTCCAAAGCGATCGCTAAGCGGACCAGCAAACATCATTGCTAAGGTTGCCGTAAGGGTAAGTGAGGCAACCGACCAACCCAATTGAAGTTTTGTAAGTTCAAACTCTTCCTCTATAAAACCTACCACCCCAGAAATTACTGAGGCATCGAAACCCATTAATAAGCCCCCAAGGGCTACAATAAGGGCAATGAGAAATACTACATTAGAATTGCTTTGTTTCATGTTGGTGTTGTTTGGAGACTGTGGTTAATTTTAAAGTTCGAAAGAGAATCCCTTGGCGATAAGCTCATCATATCGCTGGGTATCGAACTTATAGAGACGGGCCGGTCGATGCGGTACATCCTTTTGGTTTTCTTTGAGCGAAAGCAGAAGGTTCATACTTAATATTCGCTTTCTGAAATTGGCCTTATCGTATTTCTCGTTGAGCAATGCCTCATAAAGGGCTTGCAAATCGGCCAAGGCAAATTTTTCCGGCAAAAGCTCAAAGCCTACTGGCTGATGACGTACTCGTTGTTGTAATAACTGCAAGGCGTCTTTTAATATCTCACTATGGTCAAAGGCCAATTCGGGAACTGCTTCTAGGTCTACCCAATAAACCCCATCGGCCCAAGCCGAAGCATGGGGATCGTGTTTGGCAATATCTATTAAGGAATAATAGCCGGTTGTAATTACGCGTCCGGCGGGATGTCGGTCTACCTTACCGTAAACCTTGGTCTGCTCCATATATAGATCTTCGATACCGGTAAGATCTCGCAAGGTTCTTTGAGCCGCTACATCAATATTTTCATTTGGATAAACTAAATCGCCCGGCAAGGCCCACATTCCTTTAAAAGGTGCCGCGCCTCTTTTTATAAGTAGTAACTTTAGGCGATTATCGTGGTATCCAAAAACCACACAGTCGACTGAAACGCCAAATTGAAAGAACTTGTCGTAAGAAATCTCATAATAAGGCACTGCGAATTGTGATTTTCGCCCGGTATCGTCTGGTGTAAGTGTATTGTCGGCCATCTTGCTGATTTAGTCAAAAATCAAAAATAACAAAATTCATTTAGTAACACTTACCATAAGTGTATTTCTTACATCTGTTGGGAGGCCTTTATTTTCAGGGTATTTGAAATTATTTTGACTTACTTAATGTCATTTTTACCAAAAGTTATAATTTAGGGGCCTAAAATCTATACTAATGAAAAAGATTACTTTATTGATGTTCTTCTTTGCCGCACTTTCTTTGTCGGCTCAGACGGATACGGTAACCTTCCAGGTTGACCTTAATGGTTACACTGGCGGTACCTTTACTTCTGCCCATGTTAATGGGACATTTAATGGCTGGTGTGGCTCTTGCAACCCGATGACTGATGCCGATAACGACGGTGTTTGGGATGTTGCCCTTCCTTTAACGGCTGGCACTATTGAGTACAAATTCACCATTGATGGCTGGACAGATCAGGAAAACTTAACTTCTGGTATGCCTTGTACTATTACTACTGGTGGTTTTACCAACCGTGAGCTTGTTTTCACCGGAGATACCGTATTACCAGTAGTATGCTGGGAATCTTGCATGGCTTGTGGAAGCGGCGGTGGAAGTATGGGCGGCCAATTAAGCCTGCCTATCACTTTTGATGATCCGACCATTACCTATTACTCTTCTTCTTTCGGAGGAGCGGCTGATACCCTTGTTGTTGATCCAACCGATCCGACCAACATGGTATTGGAAATTACTAAAGACGCAAGTGCTCAAACTTGGGCTGGTTCTATTGTAGGTGACAGTGGCTTAGCGGCTCCAATTGGCTTTGGTCCAGGAAACACCACTATGATGATGCGGGTATGGTCTCCAGATGCGGGTGTAGAAATTCGCTTAAAAGTTGAAGACTTTACCGATCCTACTATTTCGGTTGAAACTGTAGATTCTACTACTGTTGCTGGCGGATGGGATACCCTAACTTTTGATTTTTCAAATCAAGCTTCAGGTACCGCGGCCATTAACTTTGGTAGCACCTATGACAAGATTGCGGTATTCCCGAATTTCGGAGCTACTGGCACAACTAAAACTTTTTATATCGACGATCTAATGTTCGGTATGGGTAGCGGGCCAAGCATGGTTTTACCTAGTCTCCCAATTACATTCGACGACCCCAATGTAGATTATACTAGTGGTGAGTTTGGTGGAGCTTCTGATACTATCGTAGCCGATCCTACCAATGCCTCTAACATGGTTTCTGAAATTACTAAAGATGCCACTGCTCAAACTTGGGCCGGTATTGTAATTACTAACAGTGGTATGGCTAATGCAGTACCATTTACCATGAATGATAATATTGTAAGCATGCGTGTTTGGTCTCCAGATGCTGGAATCGAAATTCGTATGAAAATAGAAGACGCCACTGATCCAACAATTTCTGTTGAAACGGTTGACACTATTAGTACTGCCGGAGCTTGGGATACCCTTGTATTCGACTTTACTACCGTTGCCACTGGTACCGCAGCTATCAACTATGCTAACACTTACGACAAAGTAGTAGTATTCCCTAACTTCGGTGTGGATGGCCCTACTGCTGGTGCTAAAACATACTATGTAGATGATATCACCTTCGGTATGATTATGCCTCCATCTCCAGCTATGGATACTATTGATCTTCCAATTAGCTTTGATGATCCTAATGTTAACTATAATGTTACCGGTCAATTCGGTGGTTGTGTTGACAGCTTACAAGTAGATCCTACTGATCCTACTAACAACGTTTTAGGAATTGAGAAAACTGCCGGTGCTGAAACTTGGGGTGGTATTGTTGTAACGAGTGGCGGAATGAAAAACGCAGTACCATTTACATCAACCATGACCAAAATGACTATGCGTGTTTGGTCTCCTGATGCAGGTACTGACTTCCTTTTAAAAGTGGAAGATAAGAACGATGCCACTATTTCGGCCGAAACTATCGCTACCACTACTATGGCTGGCGCTTGGGAAACACTAACTTTCGATCTTTCGAATACGCCAATGGGTACTCCTTCATTTGATCCCGCAGCTACCTATGATGTAGTTGTTGTATTCCCGAATTTCGGAACTCCAGGAATCGCGGTAGGTGCAAAAACTTACTACATCGACGATATTGAGTTTGACAACAGCGTTGGCTTAACTGAGGCTAGCTGGGCTCAAAACTTAAGTCTTGCACCAAACCCAAGTACGGGTCTTGTGCGCATTGAAGGTCTTTTAGAGGGAGATTACGCCGTTCAAGTGCGCGACCTTAACGGACGTTTAATCCTTGAAACTAATACTAAGCAACTAAACCAAGGGGAACTGAACCTAAGTAAGTTGAACAACGGTATTTATATGATTACCCTTGCCAATGAGAATAGCTCGGCAAGTCGTAGACTGATCATCACCAAATAGTTCATTAGTAGGTTACATTTGGTAACCCCGACCTCCGAAAGGAGTGTCGGGGTTTTTTTATTTTAGGGCAATGCAAACAAAAGCCCTTTACCCTTTATTCCTGTTTTTCTTTATAGCCACTAATTCGCCTTTAGCACAGGAAGACTTATCCGAATCTAAGAATCTCTACCACGCATTGCTTATTGAATGGAAGGAAGACGCGGCTCAAGACGATAAAAATAAAGTACTCGAAATTTTTAAGAACCTACCCTCTAAAATTGACGGCTTTGAAGCGGTCTCATTCAAAAAGCTTATTCGCTCCAATAAAGGTCATAGTCTTTTAATTTTGATGCGGTTTTCGGATGAATCGGCATTACAAGTTTACCAAGAGCATCCCGAGCATTTGCGAATTAAAAAAATTGGAATGCCTCTTATTGCCGACCTCAGCAAGCACGACTATTGGGATTAAGTAGCTGCTAATCCATCAGCTTTAAGCTTAAGCAAAATACTCCTTGGGCGATTTACCAGTTTCCTTTTTAAAGGCTCGATTAAAGGTGGCTTTGGAGTTAAAACCACAATCGTAAGCAATGGAAAGAATGGTATAGGCCTTATTCTCTGGCAAGGGATAAACCCGTATAAATTCCATCACCCGCCAAGCGTTTACATAATCATTGTAATTCACCTTTTTTGTTGCGTTTATAGCGCCCGACAAATCACTGGCGCTGAGCTTCAACTGGGCTGCTAGTTCCCTTAAGGTGAGTTCCGGCTGCAGGAAAAAACGCTCCTTCTCCATTTTCTGATCCACCATTTGCATTAAAGATTGATTCTCATCCTGCACAGTTATGGTGGACTCATCTGGACTTTGTTTAGAAGGCTCTTCAAAAACTAAATCTGCCGGTTGGCGCTGATTTAATCCGCTAATCCCAACATAAACCGCCGCAAAGGCCAGGGCTAAATTCCACCACCAATCCTGTTTAAAAGGTAGATCCGCCATGCTATCAATAATATTCATCAGCTCTCTAAAAACTACCCAGCTCACCATAATAAAGATGAAGTTCTGAAACCAAGCCATGCTCACCGTTTCAACCTGCGAAAAACGATTTTTGAGCCAAAGACGAAAGGTTTTTAAAAGGCGCCAAGATTGATAAAAATACCAGGCGTAGGAAAAGAGCCGCATCCAATAAGCCAATTGAGTCATCCATTGGTGAAGCTCCGTATTAGCCGTTTTTTCGACCTGCTCTGGACCCATAAGAAAGACCAGCAATTGAGGTAGGAAGAAAAAAGCCCAAGGTGCTAAATGTAGGGCATGGGAGGGCTTAAGCTTGAAATTTCGATTTAGCTGCGCTTTAAGGTAAAAGTACATCGCCGGGCCAAAGAGCAGATTAACGCCCCGAGGAAATCCATTGTACTCATTCCATAAAATATTTATACCAGAAAAGCCAAAGGTGTAATCCTGAAGCTCCAAAGCCATAATAAGCATGAGAAAGGCCAGGAGCTTTTTATTTAAACGCTCCTCCTGCCAACCGCGAAAGGCAAAAATTAAGGCAAAGAGAAGACTAAATATATAGGCAAATTGCAGTGGGGTACTATACCAGCTCATGGCTCCAAATTAGTTATTATTTGAAGCTTGCCGGCCAAAAAACCAAAAGTCTAAACCCGTGCGTCCAGACCCGAAGATTAAACCATAAATGGCAATCCATAAAAATCCCGCCGCAGGCAGTAATGGCCAGGATGAGCCATACTCTATAGCCGAAGGCCATTTTTGTAAAAAAATGGCGCCTAACATGGAGGCTGCCAGCAAAAAAGACCAATAGCGGGTAAACAATCCCAAACTTATAAATAGCCCACCGATTGTTTCTGTAAAGGCCACCATCCACGCAAAGAAAAGCGGCGCCCAAGAAAAAGGCGCGCCAAAATTTGCCACATCTTCGGGAAACCAAGTAGCTACTTCAAAAAAACCCAAAGCCTGATCTCCTTGCGACCAGGGGACACCAAATTTGCTGGACCCAAACTCCAAGCTTAAAAGCAATCCCCCTAAAATACGCGGAATGGCTGCTAAGAATTCAGCGCCATAATTTGGATAAACCGAAGGCCTTAATATCTTGACCAAGTATTTTTTCATGCTATTAAATGTTTTGAGCGAATGTCTGCAAGCACCATTAATCAAAGGTCTCATGATGACCTTAAGACGTCCCAGATTAGCATTTGACCCTTTTTAATGGGAATTTTTTGGTGCTTTTTACAACCTTTACAAGATTCTGCATCCTAATGGTGTAAATGCCCCAGTTTGAGCATCGATCTTAAAAAGAACATTAAAGCACTTCGCAAAGGCAACCAACTAGCCGGTTTTCAATTGTACCAGCATTTTGCCAAAGCAACCTATAATACGATTTTGCGAATTGTGCCGCAGAGCGATATAGCGAGCGACCTCTTGCAAGAAAGCTTTATCCAAGCTTTTGAAAAGATTGATAAACTCGAAAACGAGCAGGCCTTTGGCGGATGGATTAAACGCATTGCCATTAACAGAAGCCTTGAGCATCTTAGAAAACAAAAACAATTTCCTTTATCCTTAGAGGAAATAAATGATTTTGATGCCAGGGAGGAAGAAGTGGAAATTCCCGAATTAGCTTTCGGCACCATACAAAGCGCCATTAATGAATTGCCTGCCGGATGTAGGATAATCTTTCAACTGTTTTACCTCGAGGAATACAGTCATGCTGAGATTGCCAATGAACTGAATACGAGTATTTCTAACTCGAAGACTCAGTTGCGCTATGCCAAGCAATTATTGCAAGAAAAATTAAAGATGGTTTATGAAACTCGATAATTGGATGCGGGAGAACCGCCAAAGCTTCGATGAGGCAGAGCCGCCAGAAGGAATATGGACCGGACTAAAAGAACATATTCCTCAGGAGAAAAAAACCGGAAAAATGTACTGGCAGTGGTCGGCCGCTGCGGTGATTTTACTGAGCATTGGCTTTTGGTGGAATCAAGCCGATCCGGAGCCTATTGCAGACGCGGATCCTAAGGTGAACTTACCAGCTGGCTTTTTAGCGCAGGAGGCTAATTATCAGCAAGACTTACAAATGATTGAGGCGCAAATAGACTTATCTCAAATTGCCTCGAACCCCGATTACGCTTGGGTATTTGAAGAATTAGAGGAGCTCGAGGGCATTAACAATCAATATCGCGCCGATTTAAATACTCCGGTTCCAAAGGAGGAGCTTCTTGGGGTGCTTATCGACTATTACGAAAAACGTTTACGCCTCTTGCGTCGACTACAAATGGAAATTGAACGAAATCAAAAAATCATAGAAAATGAAAAGCTTAGTTTATAGTATCTTATTTGGCCTATCACTCAGCACGGCTTGGGCTAGCGCCGGACTTACGCGCATCGAAAAAACCGCTAGTGTAAACCTAGAGGTTGAAAAAGATGTAAATATTGAAATTGATGGTAGCAATACCGATATGCACATTGAAATATGGGATGAGCCACGTATTGAAATTGAAGCAATCTTTCGCTATCGCGGAGAAAAGAACAGCGATAAAATCACCGAATTTCTAGGACAGTTTCAGCAGCATATTGAAGAGGGAATCCTCCAATCCCCAGGCGCAGTTCGCATAGAAACCTACCGATCATTACCTGAAAAGGTGAAGTTGGGTGTGGCCGATTTTGTGATTCTACAATATACCTACTCTAAGGACGAAGTGCAATTGGAGTATCGCATTAAAATGCCGGCTAAAGGCAAGGTGAACATCAAGCATTCCTACCGCGATCTTCGCATTGATGGAAACTTGAATCAACTGGAGTTGAGCCAGTACAGCGGTCGCTTGGCCTTGGATAAAGTTAAAGAGGCCAAGCTAAGTTTAAAATATGGCGAGGCTTATCTAAAACGCCTCGACAAAGGTGATATATACCTTTATGAAAATGACTTACAAGCCGAGCAAATAGACGAGCTGAAATTGAATATCAAGTATTGCCAATTGCGCTCGAGGGATATTAAAACCCTCGATGTTGAGGCCTATGAAAGTGAAATTGAACTTCAACGTTTAAAGGCTTTTAGTGGCAACTTCAAGTATTCTAGCTTAATCGCCGAACGCGTAAAAAGCTTTGCGGTAGTAAGTTATGAAAGTCGCTTTAAGATTAAGGAAGTGAAGTCAATGAATTTGAGCGACTCCAAGTACAGTCGTTATGATATTGATCAGGTGGAGCAGGTAAATGTGGAGCAGGCCTTTGAGGATCGCATGCGCATTAAAGTGCTGAAAGCGATGAATGCCGGTGATAGCAAATACTGCAAGCATGAGATTGATGCCCTTGATGAAAGCTACAGCCTCAATGGATATGAAAGCACGGTGCGTATTGATAAGCTAAGTGGCGCCAAAGGAAACATTAGCATCAATGGAAAGTATATGAAGGTGGAAATAAACACCGCCGAGGCCATTTTTGACTTGGTTGCCAATATGCGCTATGGAAACATCGATTACCGCAAAGCAGCCGCCAGCGGGGAGATTAGCGAAAACGGAAATGAAACCATCGCCAAAGTGAGAAGCATTGCCCGCAAAGAAGGCGAAGGCTTTAATATTCTTATAGATGGTTACGAAATGAAAGTAGAACTCTATTAGGGTTTATATCGGTAGTGGCCAATTATGGTGAAGTCGAATAATAGGTCTTCCGCCACTTGGCCATTACCGATATTATGCATGAGCAAAGGACGCAGCCCATCACTGGAGCGCTCTTGTAAAACAAGGCCGATATGCGTAATCCCACCGCCTAAACTCCAACAAACGATATCTCCAGCTTGGTAATCTTCGGCCCTGGTGCTTTTTACTAGTGTTTCTCCTTTTCGCCCAAAGAAGCACATTAAATTGGGAACTCGACGATGGTCGATATTTGAATCTGCCTTTTTAAGCCCCCAATTAGAAGGGTAAAGCGTAAAGTTTTGGCGCATGTCTTCATGCACTAATTCCTGTAAGTCTATTCCCAATTTTCGATAGGCGCGTATAACAACATCGGTACAAACGCCTTTTGTTGAGGGGATATCTCCCATTGGATAATCTATGCTAAAATAGCTGGGGTCGTAATATATACTTGGATCCTCTATCGCTTTAGCGGCAATAGCTAATTCGCGATAAAAGTCGTCTGGTGTTTGCGCTAATAAGGGCGTAATACAAAGGCTTAGAATTAGCCCAAGCCTTTTTAATGGATGCAACATCTGCTTGCGTTTAATGCCATAACCCTAAAATGGACGAATATATTGGCCGGCTTAGTTTCGGCTCCGCCCTTTAAAGGCAATTATATCGGATATAATCAGGTAAATTATAAGGCAAGTCATCCACTAATACCGCGCGTTTAGGATTGCTGGGCCAATAAATTAGCAACTCCTCCTCCTCGTCTTCCAGCTTTTCAGGCTGATGCGATTTCGCTTCTACGATATAGTTCATTCCATCTCTGGCTTTAAACTCAAAAGTCATTTTATAAACCGGACGATCTTCCACGGTTCCCCTAAGTCCAATTTTATCTTTTAGCTTCCCTTTGCCAATAATCCCCTTGCTCAGCAATTGATACTTCCGAAAACCTACTATTAGGCAGTAAAGCAAATACAAGCCTGATATCAAGGGACCTAATAAAAAGGAAATGTAGGTTTTTCCTCCGGGCGTGTTGGTCAAACCAACAATGCGACTAATCTGCGGATTATCAGGATGATATTCAATTTTCACGCGCTTGCCAATATTGTATTTTATCAGCCCTCCTTCACCGTAAGACACCCACTGCAATGGCCCTATTGGCGAATCGAAATTATAAGTGTAGGCATTAAACTGGCCATTATCATCCATCACGTCAATTACCGCCACGTCGCTAATTATTCCGGTAGTAGTTTCTAGTTCTCCCCTCAAGAAGAAAAAAGCCTTTAAATCTAAATAAGGCAGCAGACTTTGGATAATGAAAGCGCTAACCAAGAAAAGGAACAAGGCCGTAAAGCCTTTGGCATCATTAAAAATAGTGGAAAGACTATCGGTAAAAGGAAGTTTTCTGCTGGGCATAGACTATGAGATGGACATTAAAACTTGCTTAATCAGTTTCTCACCTTCGCCATAATACCGAATTATAGCCATCGTATTCATTGGGTTCAAAAAGCGGGTTGGAAGGATCCCGTATCCACTTGCCATCGGCAATAAACTTATAGCGCGTTTTACCTTTGGGTAGATATATATCGATATGCCAACCATCGGAGGCTCTTTCCATGCGGTAACCATGCTCTTGCCAGCCGTTAAAGTCGCCACTTAAAAGAACTTCATCAGCATTAGCTTGATGCGGGTAAAAGAAGTGTTGATTAGCCTTTATACACAATACCGAATTCCGATGCTTTTCAAGGCCGGTGCTAATGGGGTTCAAAGGGTCTAACTGCCACAGCGCTTGCCCGGCCACTCTAAACTTGTACTCATAATTTCCCGCAGGCAAAACATAGGGCAATACCCATCCCGAATCGCTCAAGCTCATTTTTAACTCCTCCTCATTCCAGTCGTTAAAATTACCCGATACAATAACGTATTCGGCTTTTAAATGCCGCGGATAAAAAAAGTAAAAGGTATCCCCAACCGCAATAAAGCTGTTTTCATTTCCGTCGCCATCGGATCGCACCGTTTTGTTGCCGGGATCTAAGATCCATTCACCATCAACTATATATTTATAAGCATGGGTACCTTCCTTCAAAAAGCATTTTCGCTGCCAGCCCCAAGGGGTTTTCTGCAAAGTGTACAGCTGTTCATTCCAATCATTAAAGCTACCGGCCAGCACCACTTCCTTCGCAGCTAAATTTCCTTCTAGCTTAAACTCAGTATTGGTTTTAAAGTAAACGGAGTTCTCATTTCCGGCCCAATCCATCTCCTTTACGCTATTGCGCGGATCTAGTATCCAATAACCGTTTACAATGTATTTATATAGATGAGCGCCATCAGCCAGCTTAAGGTCGAGGAAAAAACCACTATCACAAGGATTCATCGGGTGAGAGCTGGTGCTCCATTCGTTAAATGTGCCACTTAGCAATACCGATTGCGCATTGCCCTGAACTTTGAGAAAGAAGCGGGTAAATCCATTGTCCAGTTCAATTACTGCGGGTTTTATAAAGTCGTTGTAGCCAAATTTAATATGGGCCGCATTGCTCTTTTCTTCTCCTACAAAAAGGCTGAGTATTTCTTTCTGACTTTGGGGCTTCCCCTTTAACTTAAGCATTGATTTTTGCAACACAATCTGCTCTTCACTTAAAGCGCTTACCGACCAATATTGTGGACTTAAAGCCCCACTGCGCTGCAATTCTAATAATTGATTAAAATCGATACCGCAGGTGCCTAATAAACTATCTAGTTGCGCGCTTTCAATGTCGCGGTCAATGTAGCAATAGAGGTCGGTGCCTTCTATTTTATACTCCACCCCTTCCATCTCTTGAGCCGATGCAAAACGAATCGCACCCAGAAGAAGCACAAATAGCAGCCCTATGTATCTACGGGTAAACATTAATAATCAATTCCTTAGTTTTAAAATTTATGCATACGGAGCCTCGCCGTAAAAGGTCAAAGCCTACAAATCCATCAACCGGATGGCCATAAGCGCGACCAATTTCTTCGAGGTCCGCTATCATTACTTGGCAGCTTTTTAAGCTAGGCCCAAACTCCAATGCCCGTAATGCGCCAAATAGTACTTCGGTGCTATTCCCTCCAGCACCATTTAATTCAGCTGTTCTCAATATGCGCATCTGTTCATAAGCTTGCGCTGATAAATCATTATCTAAGAGTAGTACTTCTGCACCGGTATCAAAGCACATATCTAAAGGAATACCAGCGATACTGCCTTCAGCGATAATTGCATTGTTCTCCAGTTCAAACTTTTTTCGGTACTCGCCGGTCTGCGGAAGGTAGGGCTTATCCAACCTCCGGCCATCGCGATCAACGCGGTAAACAATCAATTGCTCATTTTGAAGATCGAGTTCAATCTCCATTCGCATAAAGAGGTTTACCCCTAAAAGTCCTAAAATCTGAATACCTCTGCGGTTTTCTATAGTTGAGAGATCGGCCACATCGGCTTCTAAGCCCTCATAATGCATCCCCAGCATTTTTAGGCGATCCACCTTAGTGATTTTTTGAGGCACTAAATTCCCGGTTACATCGGTAGCCAAATGCTGTGGATCCTCTTCATAATCTCTAAAATAAGTGGCGTTTAAAACCAAATATGGCGCTCCAGTATCAAATATAAAATTTCCCTTAATGCCGTCCACAGTGGCCTCTACGATTATAAGGTTCCCCACTCTCTTTACGGGAATAACCAATTTTTTAAAGTCGCCCTTTGGCACTGGTCGCTGTGCAATTAAGCGGCGATTATAAGCAAAGGTCTTTAGCTCCAGTGGAGGATTAAAGGCTTCTAAGCTTAGGTTAAGAGCACAAAGGGTCAAGATGAGGAAGCGACTAATCAAAGAGCCTTATTTCTTTCTGCCCTCAATTGAGCGCTGGTTTTACGAGAGCCATCATGACTCCAACCGGGAGGACCAAAGAGATACTGCCAAGCATAACGCGGGTGGGCCCATAAGTCCTTAAAAATCGCTAGCCACTCGTGGCTCGCTATATACAGCGGATTAAAGCTTTTAATATTTGTTGTTAGGCCATAAGTTGGATGCTCTTCCTCCTCGGTGAAGGTGCCAAACATTCGATCCCAAATGATTAAAATGCCAGCGTGATTTCGATCTAAATACTTCGCATCACTAGAGTGATGTACCCGGTGATGAGAAGGGGTATTAAAAATATACTCGAACCATCGGGGCATCCGATCAATTAACTCGGTATGAATCCAAAATTGATATAATAAGCTAATGCTGTGCATGAACAAGATGGCCAAAGGATGAAAACCCAGCAAGGGCATCCACAGATAGAAAATAAAACTCCCGCTTATTCCTCCCGTCCACGTTTGGCGTAAGGCTGTGGCCAGATTATACTTCTGGGAACTATGATGAACAACGTGGCTGGCCCAGAAGTAGCGGATGTTATGCGAACTGCGATGAAACCAATAATAACTGAAGTCATCCCCTAAAAAAAGTAGAAGCCACATCCACCAGGTGCTTTCCAAGGTAAAGATGCGGTATTCATAAACAAAGAGGTAGGCGCCGAAAATAAGAGTCTTACTCACTATGCCCACTGCAACATTTCCCAAACCCATGCCAATGCTACTTAGGGCATCCTTAGCTTCATAGGTGGCAATACGCCGAATTGACGTAAGCACGATTTCCAACAATACGAAACCCACAAAAAAGGGGATAGCGTGGTGGATTAAATTCGGGAAATTGAAATCCATCTCCCAAAAGTATAAATTGATCCCTACAAGGCTGCTAAAAATCTGCTAAAGACCTTAAGCCTCTAAAAATCCATGCTGGTCAAATTTTTACCTTTGGCCAAAATAAGCCGAATGATATTGGACCTGCTCCGCAGCATTTTAGCCGATGCTATTTCCATTTTTACCATTATGAATCCATTATCGGTGGGCGTTATTATGCTTGGGCTTTTAGACGAAGATGCGCCTAAAAGTGAGATTCGCAGGGTAAGCTCCAGAACAACACGGGCGGCCTTTATCGCTATGATTGTGGCCTTCCTCTTGGGGAATTACATCTTTCAATTCTTTGGGATTTCCCCCAATGGTTTGCGGATTTTTGGTGGTACCATCCTTTTTATGATGGGTTTAAATATGGTTCAAGGTCATGGTAAAAAGGTTAATCATACCCTTAAGGATCAAGAAGCGGCGATGGATCGCGATGATATTAGCGTAGTGCCACTAGCCATTCCCGTTTTAGTGGGAGCAGGCCTGCTTACCACCTTAATAAACATGAGTATTGAAGCCCAGGGCTGGGAAGATTATCTCAGTGGGGTAATTGCCATTATCCTCTGTTCTATTGCCGCCTTGCTCATTTTACAGAACATGCAGCTAATTAAAAAAGGTTTGGGCGTAAACGGGCTAAAGGTGTTTAACCGAGTTATGGGCTTAGTAGTAGGTTCTCTAGCGGCTCAAATTTTTCTTGAAGGCTTGTTTGGACTTTATAAAAGCTATCTCGGATGATGCTCACTTCTATTTATATAATCGCAGCTTTTGCTGTAGGCTTTGCGCTAGCTTGGTTGATTTCCCAAAAAAGACCGCATCCCAGATTTTTAAAAGAGCAACAGGCTTTAGAGTCGAGCCGAATGGTATTAGAATCGCAGCTGCAGAGCGCCCAAAATGATAAGGCCAAGTTAGACTTAGAGCTGGAAAAACTGCGGGAAGATTACCGGAAAGACGGGCAGCAATTGGCCCATTTAAAAAGTGATTTGGCTTATAGCCAAGAAAGGCTTAGCAATCAAAAAGAAGAACTCGGCAAGCTTCAAAAGCAATTTAGTGAGCAGTTTCAAAATCTCGCTCAAAAGATATTGGAGGAAAAAAGCGCCAAATTCACCCAGAGTAATAAGGAAAACATCGAAGGCATCTTAAAGCCACTAAACGATAAAATCAAGGACTTTCAGGAAAGAGTGCACAAAACAAATGTGGAAGGTGCCGAAAGAAACTCCGCTCTGATGCAGCAGATTAACAACCTCAAAGAGCTTAATCATAACCTGCAGTCAGAAGCGCAACTTTTAACCAAAGCCCTGCGTGGAGAAAGCAAAACTCAAGGTAATTGGGGCGAATATCAGCTCGAGCGCATCTTAAACGCGGCAGGCCTGCAGGAAGGTGTTCATTACCGCAGGGAGGAAAACTTTAAAAATGCCGAGAATCAAAATCAAAGGCCTGACTTCTTTTTGGACCTCCCCGATGGAAAGCATTTAATATTAGATTCTAAAGTTTCCCTAAGCGCCTATCTGCGTTACAGCGAAAGTGAAGATGAACACGAAAAAGCCAAGGCCCTAAAGGAGCATTTGCTAAGCATTCACGGGCATATTGATGGCTTAAGCAAAAAGAATTACCAAGAATTACCCGGCACCAACCAACCGGATTATGTGATGCTTTTTGTGGCCAATGAACCGGCTTTACACTTGGCTTTGGCCGAAGATATAGAGCTTTTCGACAAAGCCCTTCGCAAGAATATTGTGCTGGTTAGCACCTCAACCTTACTGGCTACCTTGCGCACCATATCTTACATTTGGCGACAAGAGGCACAAAATAAGAATGCGGAGGAAATTGCCCGTCAAGCGGGATTGATGTACGATAAATTCAGAAATTTTACAGAAGATCTCCTTAAACTCGGAGGCCAAATGGCAACCGCACAAAAGACCTACGATTCGGCCATGAATAAGCTTAGCGATGGAAAAGGAAACCTCGTGAGCAGGGCCCAAAAACTGCAGGACCTAGGAGCGGTTAGCTCCCAAAAAAGTATTGATAATAGATTGTTAGACCAAAGTCAGGAAGATGATAAATAGAATTTTAGTTTTTTGCCTCAGCTTGTTTATGCTTAGCGCTTGTGGCGACGACAGCAGCGATGATGCCACAGACCCGACTAGTATAAAACCGGAAATTACCATAGTGGAGCCATTGGACACCATAAGTCTCGGCGACAGTGTAGCGGTTAAAATTCTTTACAACGACAATAGCGGTTTAAGCTTTACCGAAGTCACTCTGGGTACCGAGAGCGGCGGCAATACTGTTTACCACAGTTCTCAACGTGGATTAAGTGGATTAAATGACGAATTAGAGTTTAGAGCTTTAGTTCCAGCCGTAATTAATATTACGGGGTCTAATTATATTCTGGTAAAATGTGAGGACGAAGATGGCAATCAAAGCATTGCGGAAAAACCCTTTGTGGTGATAAACCCCGATAATGTTCCACCGCAGTTCCAAAATGTTTACCACAATGGCTTCCTTAGCCGCAGCCCCAATACGGCCTTTGAAATTGTTTATTCATTAACAGATGACAAAGGTTTAGGTCGGATCGAATTTAGCCTTCGGGCTTGGGATGGAGCAAATTTAGGAGCCGAGTTTGATGGTGGCACCATCCAAATGAATGGTGTAACTTCCTATTCCAATGTATATGTAGCGCTTGGCAATCCTAGCTATACTGTTGGTGCCGCTTTTAAAGTGGAGATTAAGGCCTACGACCTAGCTGGCAACGAAACGCGCTATCTAATGCCTCCTGTTTTTAATATTCAATAATTAAGGCAGCAAAACATAAGGCAGGGTGCTGCCGTCTTCAAAGCTCAAGTAGTAAACTCCTGGGGGATGACCGCGAAGGTCTAAATTAGAATTGGTCCTTAAGTGTTTTATGGGCTGACCGGCAACATTACTTACTTGAATAAGCTTTATTTCCTCGGGAAGATGGATAATTCCTTGACCTCGATTAGGATAAATGCTTGGCTTAATCTTATTCTCACTTAGCGCTACTCCCTGGCAATTTAAAGCGGAAATCCGCTGCCATAGCTCATCATCAAAGCTAGATAGGGCAAAAGTACTTGAGTCGGCAGCATTACCTTGGCGAACAACCACCAATTGCTGGGAAGGGACTACATATATCCTTTGATCATTTTTTCCCGCTGCCATGTATAAATCTGCTGGGGCACTTGGGATCATCATCCCATTAAAGCTAAAGGGCCAACCCGGCTGCATGTAGCTTGAACTTCCATTAAGCCAAGTTAAATAACCATAAGCCGGGTTTATACTTTGGCTGCTACTTATCATCGCATTAAAATAGTTGGTGTCGGCTAAAATTGTATTGCCATTCCATTGGCCTTCAGCCAGCAGCAGCAATCCAAACCTTGCCATTTGACGAGCGGTGGAAACGTAAAGATTATCAAACCATAATCCTCTAAAACCAATGCTTCCCGCCAAGGTAATTTGGGTATAACGATTTAGGCTTTGGCCGGTAGCATTTTCCAGCACATCCTTAAGTAATAAATAAGGGGCATTATGGTAAAACCACTGACTACCAGCATCCGCCTTGTACTTTAAACAGCTATCCGCGGTGCAGTCTAAGTCGGGAATTAAATAATCAAGGCCGGTGGTCATTTGCAATTGGTCTTCTATGCTAATCAGGCCTTCTTTAGCCGGACTAAGGCTCGTCCAAGCCTGACCTAAATATTTTGAACTAGAATCTTGAATTGATAAATAACCTTCTTCCTGTGCTTTGCCAATTAGGAAGGCTTTTAGCGTTTTTCCCGCAGAGGCCCAATACCAAAGTGAATCTTGTGTATAAGTACCATAATAAGCCTCATGCACAATTTTGCCTCCCTTTAAAATGATGAAAGATTTAGAGTTTGCCTCGATTAAAAAACTGTCTAAAGCGGCAATTTCATTTGGGCACCAATTTAAAGTACTGGGACTAAGGGTATCCCACTGATTACCGGGAAAATACAACTGAGCTTCGGCAAAGCAAACTTTAAAAAGGAGTAAAAGAAAGAGATAGTACTTCATCTTGTGCTATAAGAATGTTCCACGTCCTAAAGGTTTAAAACTGATCAAATCCTGGTCGTATAAAATGCGTATGCTTTGGAAAGGTTGCTTCCATTTGCAGCTTAAAATCATGATGGCAGATTTGCCAGGTTTTGAGTACTTGATTTTCGGGAAATTGAATTACTAGCTTCTCAATTATTAGTTGCAAATCCTTTAGCACTAATAAAATGGCTTTGGCACTGCCATTCCAGTCGCTTTGTAAAGGAATCTCCCCTCCAGCATCAAACAGTCCTCCAAGAGCTCGATGAAGTTTAGGACCTACATAATTTCGGTAATGCAATAAAAACTCCCGGGCATTCCACAGGATAAAAAACCGTGAGCCTTCCACATAAGCACTCTGTTTAGCTTTTTCCAATTCCCATTCCTGATTAACAAAAGTCAGTACCTGACCGTAGTAGTTTTGCCACTGGTCATAAATGGACAACAAATTAGATTGATTAGGGTCGAAATCGCCCTGGCCTTCCTTCTTTAATAGCGCTTCCTCCAGCTGGTCCAGCTTAGAAAAGTCTAGTTCTTGAAACTCGTTTTTTACTTTAGGTTCGGGAATATTTTCCGACCATTGTTGGGCCTCAATACTAGTACCTTGCTCTTTGGCCTGGTAAAAGCCACACATCGTTTTTAGAGAACAACGCGCGCACCAGCGGTTACAGTAATGGTGAATGGAGGCAATGCGAAACATCCCTCTAAGGTAAGAAAGGGCGGCAAAATAGAGGCTTTATTTAAGCCACTGACTATGAATTAAAACCAATTACTAAAAGAAAGGGCAAGGCTTTAAAAGTTAAAACAAACGTTTTTTGCTTCGGTGAAAAACTTGAGGGCTTCAAAACCTCCTTCGCGGCCCACGCCACTGTTTTTCACGCCACCAAAGGGAGTTCTTAAATCGCGAACGAGCCAATCATTTATCCAAACTATACCGCTATGGATATCTTTGGCTACCCGATGCGCCCGATTTAAATCTTGCGTAAAAATGGTGCAAGCCAATCCGTATTCGGTGCTATTGGCCATCATCAAAACTTCCTCTTCACTTTCAAAAGGGGTGAGTGTAACTACTGGCCCAAAAATTTCTTCCTGATTGGTTCTGCAATCATAGCTAAGACCCTCAATAACCGTTGGCTCTAAAAAGTAACCCTTAGCATGTGGCGCGGGCATTTGCACCCGATTCCCACCATGAAGAATAGTGCCGCCTTCCTCCTGCGCTAGTTTAATATAAGAAAGCACCTTATTCATGTGATCTTCAGAAACCACCGCTCCCATGCGGGAATCATCATTTTCTGGCGGTGCTACTTTTAATCCTTTTACCCGTTCTAGGAATGCTTCCTTAAATTGATTGTAGATTCCTTTTTGGATAAATATTCGGCTACCGCATAGGCAAATTTGCCCTTGATTTGCAAATGCTGCACGGGTGCTGATTTTTACCGCTCGATCAAAATCGCAATCATCGAAAATTATATTGGGATTTTTACCTCCTAATTCCAAAGACAGTTTTTTGAAACGAGGTGCGGCAATGCTAGCGATTCGCGCTCCTGTTTGAGTACCACCCGTAAAAGAAATGGCCTTAATGTTTTGATGCTCTACCATGGCCTGACCTGCCTCGGCGCCTAAGCCATGAACAATATTTAATACTCCTGCTGGAAAGCCTACTTCTATGCAAATCTGCGAAAGCAAATAGGCGGTGTATGGAGTTACCTCCGAAGGCTTAGCAACCACACAATTACCACTGGCTAAGGCGGGTGCAATTTTCCAACTAAATAGATAGAGCGGTAAATTCCATGGCGAGATACAGGCTACTGCACCTAGCGGCTGGCGAAGGGTATAATTAAAGCCCTTGCTTCCCATACTGTGGAACTCATCTTCCTGATGAAGGATGGCGGTAGCGAAGAAAGCGAAATTATCTCTCGCTCGTGGGATATCCACACTTTGCGCTAGCTTAAAGGGTTTGCCATTATCACGACTTTCCGCATGCGCCAGTTCATCCAAGCGCTCGGAAATGCGATTACTTAATGCCATTAAATGCTTACTGCGCTGGGCATTGCTTAAGGCAGACCAAGCGGGGAAGGCCTTATTTGCAGCTTCAACTGCCGCTTCCACATCGGCCGATTTTGAACGTGGAATCAGGGAGTAAACTTCACCTTTAGCGGGCTCGTAATTGTCAAGATAAGTGCCATCTGCAGGTGCTACTAAAGCTCCACCAATATAGTTTTGCAGTTTCTCCATAATTAAAGATTTGGCGTCCTACCGCCGTCAACTGGGATATTTATTCCACTAATGTAGGAGGCCGCTGGTGATGCTAAAAATGCAATTGCATTTGCTACTTCTTCAGGTTGAGCGAAACGCGCTAAAGGCACTTCGGATGTCATTTCTGCCGATACCTCCGCCTCAGACATTCCTGTTTTGGAGGCCTTATTGGCAATGATCGAACTTAAGCGGCCGGTTTCCGTGGCACCGGGAAGGACATTATTTACCGTAATTCCATCCGGACCTAATTCGCGGCTTAGGGTTTTCGACCAATTGGCCACCGCACCGCGAATGGTATTGCTCACCCCAAGATTGGGTAAAGGCGCTTTAACCGAAGTAGAGATTACGTTTATGATTCGGCCATAGCCCGTTTTTCGCATTCCCTCTAAAAGGGCTCGACTTAAAATTTGATTGGCCATTAAATGCCTGCGAAAAGCCACCAGGTATTCTTCTAAATCGGCCTTATGCGCGGGGCCGGCAGGAGGGCCACCGCTGTTGTTTACTAAGATATTATAGTCTATTCCGCCGCGTAAATGCTCCGCTATGGTTGCTTCAAGGCCAACGGGGTCATCAAAATCGGCTACAAGAATTTTATGCTCTTGCTGATGAGCCGTGCTTAAATGAGCTTTTACACTTTCTAGCTTCTCGGCGTTTCGGGCCAGGAGGGTAACGGAAGCGCCCATGCGCGCAATTTCCTCTGCCGATGCCTTTCCAATTCCATCGCTACTGCCACAAATAAGGGCTTGTTTTCCAACTAAATTAAGATCCATTTTTGGTTTTTTCGTCTGATTCAATCATGCCGTCTCTAAGTCGAATAATTCGATGGGCATGCTGTGCAATATCTTCTTCGTGGGTTACTAAAATCACCGTATTTCCAAGGGCGTGAATATCGCCAAAGAGCTTCATGATTTCAATAGAGGTTTTTGAATCCAAATTACCGGTAGGCTCATCGGCCAAAATAATGGAGGGGTGATTTACCAAGGCACGGGCAACCGCCACTCTTTGGCGTTGACCACCTGAAAGTTGATTGGGGCGGTGATCCATCCGGTCGCCAAGACCAACCGATTCCAATACTTCTTCTGCCCTTTTCTGGCGGTCGGAACTAGGCATGCCGGCATAAACCAAGGGCAGGGCTACATTTTCGAGTGCGGTGCTACGCGGTAAGAGATTAAAGGTTTGAAATACAAAACCGATTTCTGAGTTTCGTACTTCCGCCAAATCATTATCCGTCATCTGGCTTACATCTTTGCCATTAAGCCAATACTCGCCACTGGTGGGAGTATCGAGGCAACCTAGCAAATTCATTAGGGTTGACTTTCCCGAACCCGAGGGGCCCATTAAAGCCACGTATTCATTTGGTTTCACCTCCAGATCAATCCCCTTAAGGACTTTTACGATTTGACTACCCAAAGGGAAATCACGTCTAATCTGGCGAAGCTTGATGATTTCTTCCATGTTTTAGATTCTGGCTGCGAAAGATACAATATTGACTGCGCAAAAGTAGCAGCTTCTGCAATCGCTTCTAGGGGAAAAGGGCATTAGGAGCCATCAGTTTTTATCTCCTTCAGTTTATGGCGATTCCTTGGGAGAGTTGTATTAGTCTTTTTCAGCTTTTTGATTTCCCCAATAACATCATTATCAATCGCGGCAGAAATCCATGGTAAAAGCGGCTTAGTTAAGCTTAATAATGCTTGAAAGTTTCAATGCATTATTAGGCCCAATTCGGGGCGGTTTAATTCATACCTTTGTGCCTCAATAAATTTGCGAATAATGACGATGGCATCTATATTATTGGGCTTTGTAGGACCTTGGCAAATCATTCTGATTGTAGCCTTGGTACTTTTACTTTTCGGTGGACGTAAAATTCCAGAATTAATGCGCGGCTTAGGCGGCGGAATTAAAGAATTTAAGGACGCGGTAAAAGAAGACGATAAAGAAGGCGAAAGCGAAAAGAAATCTTAATTCAGAACCTTGAAGGATTATCAGAAGCTGAGTGAGGTCCAAAATGACCTTGAAACAGGGGCAACTACCTGTGTCCAACTTGTTGAAGACTATTTAAAGAAGATTGAGCAAAATCAGGATCTAAATGCTTTTTTAGATGTTTATGCTCATGACGCTAGGGCTAGGGCCACGGTACTCGACGCTAAATTGAAACACGGAACTAGCGGGAAACTAGCTGGAATGGTTATCGGTATTAAAGACAATATCGTGTACAAGGATCATCCTGTTTCGGCTTCTTCAAAAATCCTTGAGGGCTTCCAATCTCTTTTTTCAGCAACGGTGGTAGAACGCCTTTTAGAGGAGGACGCCATAATTATTGGTCGCTTAAACTGCGATGAGTTTGCCATGGGCTCTTCCAACCGCTTTAGTGCCTTTGGCCCCGTAAAAAACCCCTTAGATAAAAACCGTGTTCCTGGCGGTTCATCGGGAGGTAGTGCGGCGGCGGTAGCCGCTGGACTTTGCATGGCCTCTTTGGGAAGTGATACGGGGGGCTCTATTCGTCAACCAGCTAGCTTCACCGGAATTTATGGTTTTAAACCTAGCTATAGTCGAATTTCACGTCATGGCTTAATTGCCTTTGCCAACAGCTTCGATCAAATCGGACCCTTTGCAAAATCGGTAGAGGATATCGCCTTACTTTATGAAGTAATGGCTGGTGCTGATGGTTATGATAATACCTTAAGCCGCAAGAAAGTTGTGTCTGTAAAAGACCTTCCAAAGGCGGGAAAAAAGAAAATTGCCTATTTCCGTGATGTTTTGGAGTCGGAGAAGTTAGACCCCGAAGTGCGCAAAGAAAGTGAGGCCTTTATTGAGAAGCTTAAAGCTGATGGGCACAGTGTTGAAGCGGTGGACTTTCCGTTTTTAGACTATATGGTGCCCGTATATTACATATTAACTACCGCTGAGGCGAGCTCCAATTTGGCGCGCTATGATGGTATTCATTATGGCTATCGCAGCGGCAATGCTAACGACCTAGAGAGCACCTACAAATTATCGCGTACAGAAGGTTTTGGACCGGAAGTGAAAAGGCGAATTTTACTGGGAACCTTTGTGTTAAGCAGCGGCTATTACGATGCTTATTACAGCAAAGCCCAAAAAGCGAGACGAATAGTATTGGATAAAACCAATGAGCTATTTAAAGACTACGACCTTATTTTCTCACCTACTACTCCGCATACCGCTTTTCCTATAAACCAGAAAGAAGATGATCCTACCCAAGCCTATTTGGAGGACATTTTTACGGTGCATGCCAATATCACCGGTATTCCGGCGATTAGCATTCCTAGCGCCACCCATAGCAATGGCCTACCCCTTGGGATGCAGTTTTCTGCGCCAAAATATCAGGAGGCGGAGCTCTTGCAATTCGTTCAAACTTTAGTTCACAATTAGAGGTTAATAAACTCGTTATCCGTTCTTGGAGGGTCAAAAGCATTAAAGTACCTTTTTCCCTCACATTTTCTACTCACACAATGAAGTTCAAATTTATTATTCTTTGTCTCTCACTAGGGATGTATTCCTCCATGGCTCGTTCAAGCGATCAAGGCAAAGGTGATACGGATACCATCGTTAAGCCCAGCTTTTTGGACTTAGATTCTATCGACCTAAAAGACCATCCGGTTGCGGCGCGTTTAGATTCTTTGCTCTACCTCAACTACTTTCAGTTGAGCAATCAGATGGCCTCCATCGATTCTTCCGTTTTGGCTTCCGCCGAAATTCCAGATTGGCATGATACCATTTATGAAGCGCGAATAAAAGATTTGGATGCCCTTAGCCCTATGGCGCTCGACTATAATCCTGTGGTGCGTTCCTTTATAGACCTTTACAGTAAAAGGCGCCGTGAGCAAGTGAGTAGAATGTTGGGATTAGCCCATTACTATTTTCCAATGTTTGAACAGGCCTTGGATAAATACGATATGCCTCTGGAATTAAAATATTTGGCAGTGGTAGAGTCGGCCCTTAATCCTACCGCTCGATCTAGAGCAGGAGCTGCTGGCCTTTGGCAGTTTATGTATGCCACGGGGAAACTAAATGGCCTCCAGGTTAATAGCTATGTTGATGAGCGCCATGATCCTATAAAATCCACCGAAGCAGCCTGTAAATACCTCACCACCTTGTACGGTATTTTTAATGATTGGAATTTGGCCTTGGCGGCCTATAATTCTGGACCAGGAAATGTAAATAAGGCCATTCGTCGCTCGGGAGGGAAAACCAACTACTGGGAAATTCGTCCCTTTCTACCACGCGAAACAGCGGGTTATGTACCTGTCTTCATCGCGGTAAACTACATCATGAATTATCATGAAGATCACCTGATTTTCCCCCAAGATTTGAAGCCTTCCTTTTTTAGCACCGATACGGTTGTGATTCGTGAAAAGGTAAGTTTTGAGCAACTTTCAAAACTGATTGCCGTAAGTGAAGAGGAGCTGCAGTTTCTTAATCCCGCTTACCGCTATAAAGTTATCCCGAAGATAAAATCTCGTCCCTATAATATTATTCTACCCGCTGATAAGCTTGGTCTTTTTATCGCCAATGAAGATTCCATCTACAGCATTGCCGCTCAGCACTTTGATCAAAACAAAGCCAAAGCACCGGTAGTGGTGGAAATGAATGACCGCATTCGCCATAAGGTTCGTAGAGGAGAAGTTCTCGGTACCATTGCCGAAAAATATGGGGTAGGCGTAAGCAGCATCCGCCGATGGAATGGCTTAAGAGGAAATACCATTCGCGTAGGACAACGTTTAACGATTTACCCGCGCAGAATGCCTAGCACAACGGCCAGTAAAAGCAGTACTGCTGCAAACAACGAAACTAAGGTAGTGGCCAAAGGAGATCATAAAACTTATCGCGTAAGTACCGGCGAAACTTTTTACTCCATTGCTCGCAAATTTCCAGGGGTTAGTGCTCAAAACATCATGACCTGGAATGGTATAAACAATGCTCGTCGCCTAAAACCAGGGATGACGCTTAAGATCTATCCGAAAAGCTAATCGCATGAAATTAAAATCCGGCCTATTATTCCTTGCTCTGTTTTCCTTTATGGCCTGCAGCGGGCCGGAGGGTGAAGATTCTGTAATCACCAAAATGCTAACCGACACTACCCTTCCTCCTGCCAACGGTGGGATTTTAGATGTTTTAGTAGTATGTGATGACGCCATGTGGCAAGGTGATGTTGGTAGTGCCTTGGAGGAGCATTTCATAGGTATGGTTTATGGCCTGCCGCAACCTGAACCTCGTTTTACGCTGCGTCAAGTAAACAATGAGGAGTTTAGCGATCTACTGCAACGTTCTCGTTATATATTCTTAGTAAGCGCCGAAACTGATAGTGCCGAATTTCTCTATGAAAAGGATAAATGGGCCAGAGGGCAGTTGGTGGTGCACATGAGCGCTGCCGATGAAGTTTCCCTCAGCCGTGCGATTAAAAGCAGTCGAAAAGCTATTGGTGATCGCATTGAATCTTTAGAACGCGATCGTTTAATGGCGAAAATTACTCCCCTCACCTTAAAAGAATACCCGGAGTTTTTCAATAAACATGGATTGAAGCTGGAAATCCCGAAAGACTTTGGTGTTTCCGTTGCCGAAGAAGATGTAGTGGTCTATTGGAAAACCACTACCCGTTCGGATAACGGTCTCCTCATTTACGTTGGTGATCTACCAGCAGAAGGATCTATTATTGGTAATGAAATTATTCCCTTACGCGACAGTTTAACCAAGCTCTATGTACCTGGTGAAAGAGAGGGCAGCTATATGGTTACTGAAACGCTCATCAAACCACAGTTTAACACCATAGAATTTGAGGGGCATTTTGCCATAGAGGCAAGAGGTTTATGGCGAACAGTTGGTGATATTATGGGTGGCCCATTCGTTAGCTATACCATTTACGATGAGGAAAAAGGAAGAATGATTTACATTGAATCCTTCATTTTAGCTCCTCAGAAGAAAAAGCGCAAAAGTTTATTCGAATTGGAGGCTCTGGTGCGCAGTTTAGAACTTCTTTAAGCCATCACTTCTCGCAAGATAGAAAGGGAACGTATTTCTCCGAAATCATTGAGGTGTAGTCGAAAATAATCCACTAAACTTTGCAGTACTTGGCGTCGATGGCTCGATTTATTAAGCTTAATATCTTGCCAATTGCGCATTCCTTGAACTTGTATTTCCTGCCAAAGCAAGGTTTCTTCGGGCATTAAATAGTAGGAATGCTGAGGCGGCTTTAAACAACTTTGACCCTCCAATAAATCGAAATAAGGCTTTTGATCACTTTGACTTAGATCCGGGAATAAGCCTAAAAAACCACTTAGCTCCATTAAAAAAGCGAGGTGAAAATTCGCTAAGCTCCCTTCCGCCTGGTCTAGCTGAATTAAACTCTCCTTTATAAAGGCATAAAGCTCGGCTTGTGGCTCCTCCTCTTTAAGAACCTTATAGAGGAGTTCGGCTAAAAAAAGACTTAAACAAGATCGTATAGGGTCGAAAAATAGGTTTTGATAACTGTAGTGAATTCGGGCTTCTTCTAAACGTTTTAGTTCACCCTTGCTTTTCTCAGCATGACTAAACTCTAAGATTTGGAGGTTTTGAAAATGCGCCTTCTTTAAACCGGCCTTTCCCTTTTTTGAAATGGTGGCAATAAGACCGAATGTTCCGCGATCGGCGGTGAAAATATTTACAATTAATCGGTTTTCACCGTAGGGTACGCTGCGTAAAACAATGCCTTCCCTCGTTTCCGACATTAATTGAGAATCATAATCTTCGCCACTTCGGTATTGGCACCTAGATCATCGCTTATATAAGCCAAGTAAATGCCAGAGGCCACTTTAATTCCATCGAAATTTAATCCATCCCATATCGCCTGACCACCTTCAGCAACCGTTTCAAAAACAATATTGCCTTCCATATCCGTAATCTTCACCTGAGCATTGGTTACCAAACCTCGGATTAATATGGGGCCATTATAACCGGGCTCCACTGGATTAGGATAAGCAAAAACGTCGGTCATGCGCTCTTCTCCGGCTGTAGCCTGACCTTGATAGGAGACAATACCTTGATCGGTTCCGAAAAAGACCATACCGGTTTTATCGTCAATTTCCATATCCAATAAAACATCACTAGGCAAAGGACTATTACTACTGTTGAAGCGGGCCAACTGCACCCTTCCATTGGCACTGGTATAGAACACGCCATTATTGGCGGTGGCAAACCACTTCTTATTGGCCCCATCAATTTCAATGTCCGTAATCGCTTCAGAACCTAAAACGCGGTCGCCATTATTGTCGCCATCGTCGTCAATTACAATGATATTCGCATCGTAGCTGCGATTGGGTTCAAAAATATTCTCTGGACTAAACAGAACCGCTAAACCTTCATTGGTGCCAATCCAAATTTCTCCATCCTGGTCCTCCGCAAAGGAAAGCACCGACTCAGAAGGCAGGTTTCCGCTACCTTCAGAAGAGCTTAATCGAATGGTTTCTTGGGGCACACCGTCCTCTAGGCGGCTAACTAAAACTCCATTATTGCGAACTTGCTGCCAAACCTGTCCCTCGGAAGTTACCATGATTCTGAGCACATTGGCCCCAGAACCGCTGGCTCCAAGGGAGTAGCTCTCTACTGTTCCATCAGGTCGAATTACTCCCAATGGCCTATCTGTAAGGGCATTGCTAAACCAGACATTTCCTTCTTCATCAGCGGCCATTTCCGCCACGCGATGCGTACCCCCGCCACTTACCGAAGGCAAAACGCCATTGGTGCTGGCTTCGTTTATAGTGCGAAGAACCGAAATCTGTCCATTTTGCAGGCTAAGCTCCAAAATACCATTGCCAAATGAAGAAGCGTAATAATTACCCTCCACATTGGGATTGGGAATAATTTGAACAATATCCTTGGCCCAACGCAAACTAGCGCTAGGGTAATTGGTCCAATTAAGGCCATCAACCGTAAAAATTCCATCATTATTAAAAACAGGAGAACCCACCGCATCGTAACCACCGGGGGCTACCCAAATTCGACCTTCATCCTGCTGTAATCGAAAAGTGTTTTTAGAACGAGGACTGTTTGGAACCACGGAAAATGGGAAAATCTGAAAGACATTATAAATGCCATTAAGGGCATCTGCTATCCAAAAATTCTGATCATTAGAGCCCAGTTCTGCGGCCACAGGGAAAAAAGCCGTATCCCCAACGGTAGTGCTATTCCAGTTTTTTAAAAATTGAAAATCCTTGTCATAAGCCCTAGCGCTGAAAGTATTCACCACTATTAAGCTGCCTCTCGATTCTCTTAAATCCTGATTGTCTGCTATCTCATTATTAGGAAACCAGTTCCACGTTCCATTTTCACGATAGAGTATAGAATCGGTATTAGCGCCAATATTGCGATTTACAAAGAGCTTACCATCGAAATAGGCCAAGTGATCAATTTCACGTGCCATACTCGGATCCAAAGACCAATTTGCAAAAAAGAACTTCGCTGCATCTAAATCCGCGCTGTACAAACCATCTGGGGTTGCGGCATATAGTTTTTCGCCATCGTCCTCCACTTGATAAACCGCAAGGGTGCTGCCTCCTGGACCAATAACATAAGGTGCCTCGCGGATTAAGCCCGCCTCAATATCGTAGGCTAAGATGCCAAAGTCGGTAGCGATATAAGCTACCGAGTCTAAGATGTGAATATGATTAATTCGCTTGAGTCCGCTAAAATTATTGGAAAGTCGCAAATCTGGGAAACTGCTTACCTCAGTGCCAATAATAATATCCAAGCTTCCATTCGCATAACCTACAAAGTATTGATCATAACGCGAACTATAAGCCAAACAGCTGAGGCCAACATCACTTAGGCCATTCACCTTTGAAATGCGCTGAATACTACGGTCCGAAAGCTCATATCTGTAAAGCCCCTGTTCGGTTGCAACATAAGCAATACCGTTGTTTTCAACGATATCCACCGTTCGAGCGTAGCTCAAATGATCTACCCAAACTCCTAGGCTATTGGATACCTGAGCGCTCAGTTTAAAAGCGCTGAAAAACAATAAAAATCCAAGGCTAAGTCTCATGCAGGAAATGCGTTTTTGCATTGAAACGCTAAAAGTAGCCAAAAATGATAGTGACTTGTTGAAATTGCCAAAGATGTGAAATGGTATCTTTGCGGGAAACCGCGAAATGCGGAGAAATTAAAAGGACCTTAAACATGGGATGTGGAAGTTGTAGCAGTAGTGGGATTCCCAAAGGCTGTCGCAATAATGGCTCGTGCGGAGTTGATGGTTGTGAAAAGCACACCGTATTCGACTGGCTGAGCGATATGGAACAAGCGGGAGCAGCGATTCCCTTCGATTTTGTAGAAGTGCGCTTTAAAAATGGGCGCAAAGAATATTATAAGAATGTAAACAACATCCGAGTCTATATGGGTGATGTGGTGGCCGTGGAAGGAAGTCCTGGGCACGACATTGGCGCGGTTTCACTTAGCGGTGAATTGGTGCGTTTACAGATGAACAAAAGACGACTTCGCCCGGAGTCTCCCGATGTGCGTAAGCTCTTTCGAAAGGCAAATCAGAGGGATGTTGATATTTGGCGCAAGGCTCAGGAACGAGAGCACGGCAGTATGGTGCGCGGTCGCGAAATAATTAAAGAGTTGAATTTAAACATGAAGCTCAGCGATGTTGAGTTTCAAGGTGATAATGCTAAAGCTACTTTTTATTACATCGCCGATGAGCGAGTAGATTTTAGAGAGCTTATAAAAGTATTGGCCGGAGAGTTCAAAATTCGGGTCGAAATGCGGCAGATTGGAACTCGGCAGGAAGCAGGGAAAATAGGCGGCATTGGCTCTTGTGGTCGAGAACTGTGCTGCAGCACCTGGCTAACGGATTTCCGTTCGGTGAATACAGCTGCCGCACGCTATCAGCAACTCTCTTTAAATCCAACTAAGTTGGCAGGGCAATGCGGCAAACTAAAATGCTGCCTTAATTACGAGCTGGATACCTACTTAGATGCTTTAAAGAACTTTCCCGATACCAATAAGAACTTGGAAACAAAGGCTGGTAAAGCTTACTTCCAAAAAATGGACATCTTTAAGGAGCTGCTATGGTATGCCCTTCCAGATCAGGGAAATGAATGGCTGGCAGTAAAATTGGAAGATGTTAAGCGCATTATGGCTATGAATGAGAAAGGTGAAAAACCGGAATCGCTTAGCGACTTTAATGCCCTAAAACCTTCGGAAGAGAGTGTAGCCTACGAAAATGTGGTCGGTCAAGATGAATTGACGCGATTTGATTCTCAAAATAAAGGTCGCCGAAAAGGTCGCCGAAAGCCGAGTGGCCCCAGAAAACCACAGGCAAAGAAGCAAGGCGGCTCAGGCGAAAAGCCAGCTGAAAAAAACAAGCCGACCGAAAACCGAAACCGCAATCGCAATCGAAACCGTAATAATCGTCGAAAAAGTAATAATAACAATGATAAGCCGACGAGCTAGATCCCTTATCACACTTGTGGTGCTTGTTATAAGTCTTTTTGCTTGCAGCGAAAAACCTTATTACGAGGAGTACCAGCCCGTGGCTAAAGCAGGATGGTATGCCGATAGCCTTATCAGTTTCGAAGTTGAAATTGAGGATACCCTCAGCAGCTATCGCATATTCTTAAATTTTAGAGGAACTAATGATTATCCCTTTTCCAATTTGTATCTTTTTCGAAAGATTTATAATAAAGGTAGCGAAGCCTATAGCGACACCGTTAACTTCATCATGGCCGATCCATATGGCAAATGGCTGGGCGAAGGAATGGGCGCTGTAAAAACCTTCGTGCGCATGTATCGCCGGCAGCCCCTTCGGTTTAACCAAAAAGGGAAATACCGTTTTGAGCTACAACAGGCCATGCGCGAAAACCCACTACCGGGTATTAAAGATGTAGGCATTACTATATACAAAGTGGCAGATGGCAAAAAGGAAAACTAAAAGTCCCGCTTCTAAAAAAAACGACTATCGCAAATTGGTGCGATACCTCTGGCTTCTATTTATTACCGGCATTCTCGGTATTGCCTTAATTGTTACCCTAACCACCTTTGGCGTTTTTGGTGATCTCCCTAGCTTCGAGGAAATTGAAAACCCAAAAAGCAATGTGGCCACTGAAATCATTAGCTCCGATGGTAAGCTTTTGGGTAAGTTCTATCGCGATAACCGCACCCATATTGAGTATAAGGACTTAAGCCCAAATTTGGTAAACGCCTTAATCGCTACAGAAGATGAGCGCTATTATGACCACAGCGGAATTGATTTTGAAGCCCTAGCCCGTGCCGTGGCCAAACTAGGCGGTGGCGGTGGTGGATCTACCATAACTCAGCAGCTGGCAAAACAGCTTTTCCACGAGCCGGGTAAAAGAATTTCACTCACCAAAAGAATTGGCCAGAAATTTAAAGAGTGGGTTATTTCCGTTCAACTCGAAAGACAATACACCAAGCAGGAGATTATAGCGATGTACCTCAATCAGGTGGACTTCCTTTACAATGCTGATGGGATAAACTCTGCAGCCGCTATTTACTTCAATAAGCCAACGGATAGCCTTAGTCTTGAGGAATCTGCGGTTTTTGTGGGAATGCTAAAAAACCCGGCCTACTTCAATCCTAAAATCAATATGGAAAGGATGGAAGGTCGTCGCAATCAAGTATATCGCCAAATGTTGCGCAATGGTATGATTGATCAAGCGGCGGTGGATACCTTGGAGAAAAGACCGATTGAATTAGAATATGTACGACAAGGACATCGCGATGGAGTAGCGCCCTATTTCCGCGAGTATCTTCGTCAGTATATGAAGGAGTGGATTGCAACACATCCCAAGCCCGATGGCAGCGAATACAACCTTTATACCGATGGCCTTAAAATATTTACCACCATCGACTCCAGAATGCAAACTTATGCCGAGGAAGCCGTAAATGAACATGTAAGCAACTTGCAAGATGCTTTCTTTAAACTTGAGAAAAATCGCAAGCAAGCCCCTTTCCACGGTTTAACCGAAGGAGCCATAGAAGATGTAATAGGAGCAGCGATGCGTCGCACCCCGCGTTTTCGAAAAATGCGCGCTAAGGATTTGCCGATGGACAGCGTATTAAAGGTATTCCGAACGCCAAGGCAAATGAGTGTTTTTGCCTGGGGTGGCGATATTGATACGCTAATGAGTCCTTGGGATTCCATTCGATATTACAAGCACTTCTACCAAAGCGGGATGATGTCGGTAGAGCCTCAAACTGGCTTTATAAAGGCCTGGGTGGGTGGCATCGATTACCGCCACTTTCAGTATGATCATGTTATTCAAGGAAAAAGGCAAGTGGGTTCACTTTTTAAACCCTTCGTGTACACCACGGCCATGCGCCAAAAAGGCTATTCTCCTTGTTTTGAAGTGCCCAATGTGCGCACCTGCATCGAAAAGGGAAAGTATAATTTGTTGAAGGATTGGTGTCCAAAAAACTCCGATGGTAAATATGGTGGTGTTCTAAACCTTAAAGACGCCTTAGCAGGCTCTATAAATACGGTTACTACCTATCTGATGAAACAAGTGGGGCCCGTTCCGGTGATTCGCTTGCTAAATGAAATGGGAATTGAAGAAGACATTGACCCCCAACCTTCCATCGCCCTGGGAACCGTGGATCTTTCCGTTTACGATATTGTTGGCGCCTATACCACCTTCGCTAATAAGGGAGTGTATACCGAGCCCATCTTCTTAACCCGAATCGAAGATCGAAATGGCGTTGTTTTAGAGGAAATTAGTCCTAAAACCAATGAGGTAATGAGTGAGCAAGATGCCTATGTGGTGTTGGATTTACTGAAAGGCGTTACAAGAACCGGAACTGGCGCCAGGTTAAAGTCGCGCTGGGGTTCATATCGCTATGATGTTGTAACTGGATTCCCTTGGGCTTTTAACAATCCCATTGCCGGGAAAACGGGCACTACTCAAAATAATGCTGATGGCTGGTTTATGGGCATGGTCCCAAATTTGGTAACCGGCGTTTGGGGCGGTTGCGAAGATCGATCGGCACATTTTGGTTCCACTTATTATGGACAAGGGGCCACTGTTTCCCTTCCGGTTTGGGCGCTTTATATGAAAAAATGCTATGCCGATGAGGATCTTCATATTAGCAAATCGGATTTTGAAAAGCCCATTGACCCTTTAAGCATAGAGCTTAACTGCGAACGATATAAAACAAGCTTGGGAGCCAGTGCTGTTGAGGATAGCCTAAACTCTCAATCTGCGAACGACGATCCATTTAACTACCAATAAGGAAGCTATTTATGATACGCAAAGTAGTAGCAAACGCTGAGGAAGCAGCGCAAGGTTTAAAAGACGATATGACCCTCATGTTGGGTGGCTTTGGACTTTGTGGTATTCCCGAAAAATCTATTGAAGCTATTCGAGCCAGCGGCGTTAAAGGACTTACCTGCATTAGCAATAATGCTGGGGTAGATGATTTTGGCTTAGGTTTTCTTTTGCAAACCCGGCAAGTCAAAAAAATGATTAGTTCCTACGTTGGTGAAAATGACACCTTCGAAAAACAAATGCTTAGCGGCGAATTAGAAGTGGAGCTTATTCCCCAAGGTACCTTGGCAGAAAGATGCAGAGCTGCTGGAGCTGGTATTCCCGCTTTTTACACTCCCGCTGGTTATGGAACCGAAGTAGCCCATGGCAAAGAGGTACGCTGGTTTAATGGCAAGCCCCATATTTTAGAGCATGCCTTTGAGGCAGATTTTGCTTTCGTGAAAGCCTGGAAAGGTGATGAAGCTGGAAACCTAATATTCAAGGGAACCGCCCGTAATTTCAATCCCTTAATGGCCATGGCTGGAAAAATCACCGTTGCCGAAGTGGAGGAATTGGTTCCAGTAGGGAGCTTAAACCCCAATGAAATTCACACGCCCGGTATTTTTGTACAAAGATTGTTTGAAGGTCAGAATTACGAAAAACGCATTGAACAACGTACCGTCCGCCCATCAGCTTAAAGCGGGTGCACATAGCTAAAAAACAAACTGCCTTCTTCTGGGCATCTGCTCTTTTGGTTTGGACTTACCTCTGGATTAGAGCCATTTACAATCCTTTGGTTTTTGATGAGGCAAGCAGCTTTTTCAACTATATACTCAGTGGGGTTTTCCTGCCTGGTCAAGCCTTTTGGTCGGCAAATAACCATGTTCTAAACTCGGCTCTAGCCTACCTAAGCTATAGTGTATTTGGGATGGACGAATGGGTGCTAAGACTGCCTAATTTACTCTGCTTTCCCATTTTTGCGTATTTCAGCTTTAAGCTGATATCCCTCCTACACAGCGGCGACTTAAGGCTTATTGCCACTTTAGTGCTTTTTTCCAACCATTATTTATTGGAGTTTTTCTCCTATGCCCGAGGTTATGGTTTAATGCTGGCCTTCATCAGCGCAAGCCTTTGGTTTTTGTACAAGGTTTGGCAAAAGCCTCGATGGCTAAATCATTTAAAATTAGGACTATCCCTTAGCTTGGCAGTTTTAAGCAATGTAAGTTGTTTGCCTTTAATCGGTCTGCTATGCGCTACGGCCTTGCTTAAAATTTTTAAGGAAAAAAAAGGATGGGCCTTTCTGCTTTTATACCTCCTTCCCCTAAGTTATGCTCTATGGTTTTCCTGGGGCCTAAAGAGCCATCATCAATTGTACTATGGGGCTAATGAAGGCTTTATAAAAAATAGCTTGGGAACTTTGGCGCAATCCGCCTTTGGTCCCTATTTTTCCCACTGGCTATTTCTTGGGGCAGGTCTAATTCTAGCTTTAAGCTTGATTTTAGTTATCGTGCAAAATCAAAGGAGCCCAAGCCGTATTTATGCCCTGTGGTTTGGTGCTTGTTTTTTCCTAATCACTCTTTTTTACCCTATCGGGCACTGGATTCTAAACCTCAAATTCCCCTTTGATCGCGCTTTGATTTATTGGCTTTACTTTGGTTTACTTAGCTTTTTTGCCATCGTAAATGCCCTGCAGTCGGCAGGGTCTAAATGGAGCCTTCTATTGCTTGCTTGGACCTTGGTATTCCCTTTTGTGGCCCTATCGCAAATTCGACTAACAGAAGCCACTTTTGAATCATGGGCAAAGGAGCAAATTTCCGAAATTGATTATGATTCGATCGCCACTATCGAGCCCCGAAGTATTGGTGCTAGCTATTTACTGGCGCCACAGTGGTACTATTATCAATTGAAGTTTGGAAAGTCTTTGCCGGCTCTTCAAAAAACAAAACAGGCCCAGCATCAAATCATGCTGAATCAAAGAAATTTGACCGGACAATCTGAGCCCTTATATACCGATTTCGGTTCAATCGATTATGGGGCAATAATGCCGCTACATTTAAATTCCTATCAAGGAAATGAGGGCTTAAAAATTATTGAATTCACTGGCGATTCCATTCCTGATGCCCTGGAGCTGAAGGTTCAAATTCAAATTCCGAAGCAGGCCCAAAAGCTTTCATTTGTTGTTCAAGGTTTTGATGAACAAGGGCAATCCATCTATTTTGAGGCATTTGAGGCCAAGCATTATTTAAAGCCTTCAATTGAATGGCAAGAATGGCGGCTTTTTGTAGTTTTGGAAGGCTTAGAAATGGATGTAGATTCCTTGCGCTTAATCTGCTGGAATCCTAAATCAGAATATTTTAAGCTTCAAAATCTTCGTGGAGAGGCCCTAATTAGAATAGAAAAATAAAGAATCATGCTCGATAAGAACGGAATCGCTCAGCGCATAGCTCGAGAAATGCAAGATGGTTATTATGTAAACCTAGGTATTGGCATCCCAACTTTGGTGGCAAACTATATTCCCAATGATATTTCCGTAGAGTTTCAAAGTGAGAATGGCATCTTGGGAATGGGTCCTTTTCCTACCGAAGAGAACGTGGATGCAGACCTTATTAACGCTGGGAAACAGACCATAACCGCCATGCCAGGCGCTACCTTTTTCGATTCAGCCACAAGCTTTGGAATGATTCGCGGCCAGCACGTACAAATGACCGTTTTAGGGGCCATGGAAGTATCGCAGTCTGGAGATATTGCCAACTGGAAAATCCCAGGCAAAATGGTTAAAGGCATGGGCGGAGCAATGGACTTAGTGGCTTCTGCCGATAACATCATTGTTGCCATGATGCATACGAACAAGAAAGGAGAGTCCAAGCTTCTTACTAGCTGCACCCTCCCATTAACTGGGGTAAGTTGTGTAAAGAAAGTGGTGACCAACCTTGCCGTTCTCGACATTAAGGATAATGCCTTTCACCTCAGGGAAGTGGCCCCCGGAATTAGCGTGGACGAAGTTCGGAACGCTACCGAAGGACGCTTAATTATTGAGGGCGACATTCCAACGATGCAATTGGATTAATCTTGCCATGTCCGCCATCTTTAGGCTGGAGCGCCTTTATCAGCTTCTAATTGTAGTTTGCCTTGTAGTATTCCTCAGCTCTAAGTTTTGGATTAAAAAGCCCGTAATAGATTGGGATATCACGCTCTATTACCATTATTTACCGGCTTTATTTATCTACGATGACCTTAAATTTGAGCAGCCAGTAGCCGAGTGGGGTAAACGACACTTTTACATGAAAACTGATGCTGAGGGTAATCAGTTTGTAAAGATGACCGCTGGGCCAGCCATTTTATACAGTCCCTTCTTTTTTATGGCTCATGCCTATGCTACTTTTACAGATCAATATGTAGCGGATGGCTTTAGCGAACCCTACCGTTTTGCCTTATTAGCGGCAGCCCTGGCTTATGCTCTTGCCGGACTCTATTTCTTAAAACGCTTCCTTCAGCATTATGTAAGTGCGGGCATCGCGGCTTTAAGTTCCGTACTCATCTTTGCCGGCACCAACTTGCCGCATTACAGTTTTGTAGAACCCATGAGCCATGTTTTCAGCTTTGCTCTGGTTTGCCTCATACTATGGCGTTTTGAAATATACCGCAGGAAGGCCTCAATGAAGGAAGTAATTATTATGGCTCTAAGTGCGGGCTTTATTATCCTGAGCCGGCCCACTAATATTATAGTCTTACTCTTTCCATTACTACTTATTTTCATTGATAAACCTTTAAAAGGCAAGCAGTGGATTAGTCATCCCCTAGTGGCAGCCCTACTAATATTTCTTGCCGTAAGTCCTCAGCTTTTTTACTGGAAATACATGACCGGCCATTGGATCGTGTACTCTTATACCGAAGAAGGTTTTTTCTTCCTTGATCCCGAAATTTGGAAAGGTCTTTTTAGCTACCGCAAGGGTTGGTTTGTTTACAGTCCTTTGCTTTTCATTTGCATACCTGGTTTTTATTTCCTCTTTAAGGAAAGAAAAAAAGAGGCCTTAGCCGCAATGCTAAGTCTAGCCTTTGCTTTATGGGTAACATTTAGTTGGTGGTGCTGGTGGTATGGCGGTAGTTTTGGAGCAAGAGCCTTAATTGAGTTTTTACCTTTTATGGCCTTGGCCCTAGCTTTTAGCCTGCAGTGGCTTCTCGGGCAAAAGCTCTATTTGAAAATCCCCGCTTTAAGCCTAATTAGCTTCCTGGCCCTTTGGTCCATTTTTATGAATAAGCAATATAAAAGCTCCATTCTTCATTGGGATAGCATGACAAAAGAGTTGTTTTGGAAGCAATTCTTCATTGATCACCATATTAAGGATCATGGCAAATATCTCGATCCCCCAGACTATGATGCGGCGCTTAAAGGTGCCGAAGAATGAGGAAGAGCAGCACTTTTATCCTTTATTTGGGAATACCATTAATGCTTACGGCCTTAAACCTCTTTTTAATTCAAAAGGCCGATTTCCTTTTCAATTGGGATGAGCGTTTTCATGCTTTAGTCGCAAAAAACTTGCTAAAGGATCCTACTATTCCAAGGCTGTTACCACAAGGTTTTGAAGAGCTAGCTCAAAGCGAAACAGCCTGGTATCAGAGTGCCGTTTGGCTGCATAAGCCACCCCTTTTTACTTACATTGAGGCCTTATTCTTAAAACTGTTTGGACTTGGTCTGTTCCAATTTAGAATGGCCAGCGCCTTAAGTGTAAGCCTGCTATACTTGTGCTTTCTGCGTATTTCAATTTTATGCAAAGCCAGCCCTTTTAACGCGGCCTTTATTTCCTTGGGTATCTGTTTAAATCCCTTTCTACTTAAATTAATGATGGGATGGAAAGGAATGGATCATAACGATTTGGCCTTTATCACCTATATCAGTCTTGGCGTTTTGGCAGCATTGTCTTATCACAATAAACCCCATTTCGTAAAGCTCTTATTATTTTCAATGGCCATTGCCGCCGCCATATTAACAAAATGGCTTGCGGGTTTGCTGCCATTACTTTTCTGGATTGGACTCAGGCCCTCTCTTAGTTGGAAGAATATTAAGCCCACGCTTATTAGCCTCCTGCTAATAACGCTAATGGTAAGTCCATGGCATCTATACATCCATCAACGCTTTCCGCAGAAAGCGATGCAAGCTTTAAATTATAACGGACGCCATTTTTTCGAGGCCCTTGAAGGACACAGTCATCAATGGTACTATCACTTTGCGCAATGGGGCGAGCATTACTTCTTAAGCTTGCTTCTTTTATTTTGCCTGATAGTACTGCGGTTTCGTGCAAAAACCGCAATCCCTGAAAACACCGCAAGCTTAAGATCAGCTTACCTTTCTATCGGTTTTGTGTTTTTGTTTTTTAGCATTGCCCAAACCAAGCTTCAAGCCTTTACCTTTATTCTCTTGCCCATCTTCCTTGTAGTACTTGCCAGTTGGATCAGCTCTCAAAAGAAGTCACATTATTTGAGTTTGGGCTTTATAGTTTTGGCCATTGCCCAAATGGCCTATATGCCATTTATTAACTTTTCTGAGCGATTCCCCTCACAACATGGGCGCGCCGAATTTTTCATGGCCCTGGATAAGAAGTATTCCGAACCTATTTTAATTCTTGGGGCTAAAGATCTTCATCAAATTGAAGGCATGTTTTATTCCAAGCATGTTATTCTTGACCCGGCCCTGGCTAGAGCCTATAAAATGCAAACTAGTCGTCTTAATTTAGAGGTCTATCAATTAAAATATGATGATTCCGGTCAAATGTCGGGCTTAATGAAGCTCGGCTCTAATGCTGATTTGCAATAAGATTTGCGGTATAGTCTTGCTGTGGATTGCGGAATAAAGATTCGGCATAACCCTCTTCCACCAATTTGCCATCCTTGAGCACGATAACGCGATCACAGAAATAACGAACCACTTGTAAATCATGGGAAATGAAGAGGTAGGTAAAATCAAACTCCTCCTTCAAATCGTTTAAAAGGTTTAAGATTTGAGCTTGTACACTCACATCAAGCGCGCTAACTGACTCATCACAAACCAAAACTTTCGGAGACATGGCCAAGGCTCGTGCAATGCCAATTCGTTGCCTTTGTCCGCCGCTAAACTCGTGGGGATATCTAGCCGCATAATCTCTTAAAAGCCCTACTTTCTCCAATAATTCTAAGGCTCTTTCTCGGGCATCTGCTTTTGATAAATGGCCGTTCTCCCTAAGAACCTCAGCAATACTTTCACCTGCTGTTAACCTGGGATTAAGACTGCCAAAGGGATCTTGGAAAATAATCTGAATGGAGCGATTAAGCTTTCGCCAATCCGAGTTTTTAAGGTCGCTTAGGAGCTGGTCTTCAAACTCCAGACTTCCCGCATTTAATTTCTCCAATCCAACTAATATCCGCCCAATAGTGCTCTTGCCAGAACCAGACTCACCTACCAAGCCTAGGCTTTCACCCTTAAATATTTGAAAGCTCACATCATCAACCGCCTTTAGCTCCTTGGCTTTTCCGAAAATCCCAGACTTTGATCGATACACCTTTGCCAGCCCCTTGATTTTTAGAATTGGGCTTTGCTTTGTTTTCATTTGGGCCTGCTTTTCCTTTTGCCGGGGTGAAACTTGCTCTAAATCCTGCACATGGCCCAGAATAAAGTCTTGCACTAGAGGCAGTCGTTTATAGTGGGTATCCGGATTAGGGCGACAAGCCAATAAACCTTTGGTATAAGGGTCCTTAGCTTGCTCAAAGACTTCCTTAGTTGGCCCGCTTTCCTTTAATTCTCCATGATACATTACCATCACTCGATCGGCAATATCCCGCACTACCCCCAGGTCGTGGGAAATAAAAATTAATGCCATTCCAAACTCAGATTGGAGTTTGCTTAATAGCTTTAATATGCTCGCCTGAACACTCACATCCAAGGCTGTGGTTGGTTCGTCGGCAATAAGTAATGAAGGATTATTAGCGATGGCCATAGCAATTACCACTCTTTGCTTTTGTCCGCCACTTAGCTGATGAGGATAGCTATTGTATATTTCTGTGATTCGAGGGAGCTCTACTTTTTCAAATAGCTCTAATACGCTCGCCTTTACTCCTTCCTTTTGACCGTGATTCTGAAGCATTTCCGCCACTTGCATTCCGCATTTCATAGAAGGGTTTAAAGCCGACATAGGCTCTTGAAAAACCATGGCAATTTCCTTTCCGCGGATTTTTGTCCAATCGGAAGACTGATAGCTACTTAAATCGCGGCCTTTAAATTTTAATTGGCCTTGCACCTTTAAATTAGGTGCTAATAAGCCCATCAGGGCTAAAGTACTTAGGGTTTTTCCCGAACCTGATTCTCCTACTAAACCAAGGGTTTCTCCAGCATTTAAGGAATAGCTTAAATCCTGCACCAGGGCTTGATTACCATTTTTTATCTGAAGCTTCTCAACCTCAAGCAAGGGCGTGTTGCTCATAACACGAAGGTACAAATTAGGCTCCGCTAAAACAGCCCTTAAAATCACCTTCGCTCTTGTGCCGCTTTATTCGACTAAAGCGAATCTAGGTTGTGATAGAAGCCTCATAATAAAGAGCCTTTCAAATATTGAAATCGAAGCTTAGCTTTGATCCGAATCGCTAATAAGTACCTCCATATCGGCGGGCACATCGGATTGGCTAATTTTTAAAAACACCTTAACCAGCGTAAGCACGTCTTTTTCGCAATACACTCGAATGCGGTTTAGGTCATTTTCCTTCCAATAAACATCGCCAACCATACTGCCATCAATATCATCTTTAGGAGTAGGAATATTAAATAAAGCAGCCAATAACCTTAAACTGGTGAAGCTTTTATAATCGCCAAATTTCCAGAGTTCCATGGTATCGATATGGGGAACTTCCCAAGGCTTTTTTCCGGCATTGTTTAGTTGGCCTGGCAATTTGATACCCAAACTAATCATGCGTCGGCTTAGATAGGGAAAGTCGAATTCCTTACCATTATGCGCACACAAGCGAAAGTTTGGTAGGCGCTCCAAAAGATTCGCGAAATCCAATAAAAGGGCCGCTTCATCTTCGCCGGAAAAACTCTTCATACGCAGTTCCCAATGGCCATTTTGATTGCTTATAAAAGCACAAGAAATGCACACCACCTTCCCAAACTCCGCCAGTATGCCGGCCCTTTTCGGATAAAATTCCTCTGGGCTTTCATCTTGTCGTTGAAAGCGTGTTTTCAAGTTCCATAATTCTTGCCATTCGGCATCCATTTGCTCGAAGTCGCTATGGGCACTTACCGTTTCGATATCTAAGAATAGAATCTGCTGAATTTGTTGTGGTGAAATCATAATTGCATTATTGACTTAAAACAAAGCTACATCGATAGTAGCCATTTTTACCATTGGGATTTAAATAGGAAAGGACCGCTATATAGACGCCCCTTGGACAAAGTTCATTGGCATTATTTAAACCTTTCCAAATAAAGTTTCCTCGCTCCGGAACCTGCTCTCCGTGGCAAATATCTTTTACCAAATTACCATAACGATCGTAAATGTAAACTTGCACCCAGGCGCTAGAGGCCAAATTATAGTTTAGTCGAATGAAGTCATTATAGCCGTCATTATTCGGGCTGAGATATTCAGGGTCGGGAAACCAATTTGAGCTGGAATGATTTTCGTTAAGCGTAACTTCCCAGCCAGGAGTTGCGAAATTGTGTATGCGGGCGGTGCTCTGCCATTGAGCGCTATTGATGGCATTTTGAGAAAAATCGAGACGGTATAGACTTACACCCTCCTGATCTCCTAATAGGGGGAAGTGAAAATCATCTTCAACTACTATTCGATCCAGTACTTCAAAGTCATTACGGATTAAAGCCAAGGCCACCCCTTGATCGGCTAAAGAAGGAAGTTCGGCCACCTCATGAACGCTATTTAGGGCTAAGCTATAATCCCTCTTAAGGGCTACAATATCCTCAGTGAGAGCCACCAGGGTTCCCGGCGCTAGTATGCGATGTTGGAAACTAATGGGCGCAATATTAGTCAATAAGTCATTTTCCTGGTTCCAAATTCCCAGGCTTAAATCTGCTAGGTCGATAAAATTAGCACTCAGGTTTTTCAACTCCACAAAGTCACTTCCATCCGGAAAGGGATTAAAAAGAATTTCACTGATTCGGATATCACCTTGCTCAGGCTTTAAAGCTAAGCCAAAGATTATAGTATCCATGACCAAAGCAGCCCCATTGCAATCAAAAATAGGTTCTCCTAATCTCAGCTGGTAAAGGTCTCCAACTTGCAAATCAGAATTAAAATAAAGGGTCCACACCTTGGCTTCATTTGCAAGTACTATGCTGTCGATTTGCAGGTTCTCCCATACCTGTAAGTTTTGGGCCAATACATTTAGGCTCCTATCGAAATGGAGGGCCAGGCTCCTTACACTTGGGAGCTCGTAGTACAGTAATTGGGGCATAATGCTGTCATGGTAGTCACCGGCAATAGAGTTTTGCCTTCCTGGACTGCCGCCACTTGGATCTTGAGAAGGAGCCCAATTCTTTTCATTGGCACAGTTAGAGTTTACATCGACCCTTTCTAAACTCCAGCCTCCCTCCGCTTTATTAGGTTCATTATACCAAGAATCAGAATAAATAAGTTCATCAATTACAAGACCTTCGGGACTTATAAGAGCAATAGCGGCTGAAGAATTGTTAAGAGCGCTGGAGGACCACTCCAAGGGCAGCACTTTTATGGCGCTAGGCCAAAGGGCCAGGCTATTAGCGGCACTTAAGATTATAAACTCTTCTGGCTCCACGGTTGTTTTAGGAAGGGGATATTCGCGATTACCAACTCTTATTTTAAATCCCAAAAGTTCAATTGCTAGCGCAGAAGTGTTGACTAATTCTAGGTATTCAACCTCTGGAAAGCTGTTGGGGTTTGGATCAACCTTGGGACTTGGGTCGGGCATAAGCTCATTTATTCGGATATCCCCAGTTTCCACGACTCTACGAAGCAGGTTTAGGCTATCCGAAAAATCATTGCCAAATAAATCATACACCCCGCTTAAATATAGTTTATAGGCTTGATTGGCCTTGGGAAGGCTATCGAGTAATAAGCTAAGCTCCTTGGGATTGGATCGATGCCAGCTGAAGCCTTGAAGAGCAATGGGCGGTTCGCTGCTAAACTGCGCATTTGTTGCAGGGGCGGCTAACTTTTCATTGAAAGTCATTTTCAGCCGATTGGAATCCAACAGAAGGTCGATGAGCTTTGGAGCCTGCACATCTGCTACCGGCCTGCCACTAATACGCAAGCTATCCAAGTAAAAATGACTACTCCTTGTTTTGGTGTAATTGCAAGAGAAGCCGCTGGCAATAGAGAATCTGTGGTTGCTATCCACGATGGTTCCCAGGGCTTGCCATTGATTAAATGCCCCGGTATCCGTAAAAACTGACCATCTGTGTAAACTGTCCCTTAGTACTAGCAGATGAAAATTTAGTGGGTCTCGATCTAGCAAATCGGAATTACTGCTAAGTAATAGAACCTGTTCGTTTAAATCTTGCCGATAAAATCGAAGCTGATCCTCGGAATTACCACCAATGCGGATGAAGTAGGAAAAATATACACTATCGGGATTGGGATGATCAAGGGCCAAGGAGATTTCCAAATAATTAGAACTACTCGGGTTAAAGTCTAGTTTGCCATGATATTCCCATCGGGCGAAAGCCATAGCCGCGCTCGGGTGATACAAGCAGGAGCTCGCCGCAAGGCTATCCTTTAAAACCAATTGTTGATTGATAATTTGAAAATTACTGCTATCGCCAAACCAAGAAGTACTATTCCATTGACCTTGACTAAAATCCTCAAATACGATGCTTTGGGCGCCTGTCTCAATGGACAAAATCATAAGTATGGAAATAGTAGTCGATAAAGGGAAGAAGAAGGAATAATGGATTGGCCGCATTTAAAGTTAATTTTACCGCTCTAAATCTAGTATCATGAAAATTGCCGTGGTAGGCGCAACAGGAATGGTTGGCAACATAATGTTGCAAGTTTTGCAAGAGCGTAATTTTGAGCATCACGAAATCTTGCTGGTCGCCTCTAAACGATCGGTTGGTAAAAAGCTAAATTTTGCCGGAAGAGAGCTTAGTGTTATAGACCTGGAAAGTGCGGTAGCAGCCAAACCCGATGTGGCTTTGTTCTCCGCTGGTGGCGATACCAGCAAGGAATGGGCACCAAAATTTGCGGCTCAAAACTGTTATGTGATCGATAATTCTTCTGCTTGGCGGATGGATGAATCGGTACCTTTAGTGGTACCGGAGATTAATGCAAATACCATTCGAGAAGGGCAGTATATAATCGCAAACCCAAATTGTTCTACTATACAATTGGTGATGGTTCTTAAGCCATTGCATCACAAATACCAGGTAAAAAGGGTGGTTGTGAGTACCTATCAAAGTATTACCGGCACCGGGCTTAAGGCGGTTCAACAATTAGAAAACGAGCAAAAAGGTTTAAAAGGAGCGATGGCCTATCCTTATCCAATACACCAGAACGCGCTTCCGCATTGCGACAGTTTTGAGGAGAATGGCTACACCAAAGAGGAGTGGAAACTGGTTCGGGAAACCCATAAAATTTTAGACCCACGTATTGCCTTAACTGCAACTTCGGTTCGTATTCCTGTAAAAGGTGGGCATAGCGAAAGCGTTAATATTGAGTTTGAAAAGGAGTTTCAATTAAGCGATTTAAAAAGGCTTCTATCAGAAAGCGAAGGACTTCAATTACAAGATAACCCGGATGTAAACCAATACCCGATGCCGCGCTATGCCGAAGGTAGAGATGAGGTTTTTGTTGGTCGAATCCGCCGTGACTTAAGTCAAGTGAACAGCCTAAATTTATGGATAGTAGCGGATAACCTTCGCAAAGGAGCCGCCACTAATGCGGTGCAAATTTTGGAGAAGCTACTCGAAAAAGGGTTGCTAAATGAGCGGGCTTCATAAGTCAAATGCCTAAATTTTAGCTACTATTTTTAGCCTCTGTAAAAGGGAATATGTTAAAAAAATGATAATGCCCTAAACAAAAGCTACTGCTCTCCGTCTATTAGGAAATTCAAAGCTATGCGAAAATTAACGAGCCTTTTTATAACAGCAGTAAGTGCCTTTACAATGAATGCCCAAGAAATGAGTGAGAATAAAGAATATGCCCGTGCCCTGTTTGCCTCCGGTTGCTACTGGGGAACAGAGTATTATTTACAACAAGCCGAAGGTGTAATTGAAACTAGCGTGGGTTACGCCGGTGGACATGTTGCCGACCCTAGTTATCGCGAAGTTTGTTCTGGTAAAACGGGGCATGCAGAAACGGTAGAAGTGGTTTATGATCCGGAAATAACCGATTATGAAACCCTCTGCAAATTGTTTTTCGAAACCCATGATCCTAGTCAGGTTGATCGCCAAGGTCCAGATATTGGTACTCAGTATCGCAGTGCAATATTTTACCTTAACGATGAGCAAAAGGCCGTTGCCTTAAAACTTAAAAAGCAATTAGAAGACAATGGCTTAGAGGTGGCAACGGAAATTACTGGAGGTGCAACATTCTATCGCGAGAAAGAAGAATACCATCACGATTATTACGAGAAAAAAGGAGGCACACCCTATTGCCATACCTATAAAAAACGTTTCTAAAAAATGGAATTGGAAGAAGGAGTCTTAGGGCTCCTTTTTTTTTGAAATCTATTAAAAGCTAAGCCTCCATCCACTCACTTAGTTCCAGCCATCGCATTTCTTTAGCCTCCAAATTTGTTTGCAAATCTTCTAATTGCTTGGAAAGATCCATTACAACCTGGGCTTCACTTCCGCCTAATTCTAATTCTTTGCTTAAGCTCTTTCTTTGCTCTTCCAGCGCTTCAATTTCCGCTTCTAAAGCCTCAAATTCCAGCTTTTCAGCATAGGTGAGTTTAGATTTCTTTTCCGACTTTTTTGGCTTTAAAGCACTGGCCTTCACCATACTCTCGTTCCGCAGCTTGCGTTCCGCTTCTTCTTTTTGCTTAAACTGACGATACTCCGTATAGTTCCCTGGAAAATCCTTTATGCTGGCTTCTTTTTCAAAGGCAAACAGGTGATCACAAATCTTATCCATGAAATAACGGTCATGAGTAACCACCAATACACAGCCTGGAAATTCTTGCAAAAAGTCTTCTAAAACATTTAGGGTTAAAATGTCCAAATCGTTGGTCGGCTCATCCAAGATCAAAAAGTTTGGATTGGCCATAAGCACGGTGCAGAGGTAAAGCCTTCGTCGTTCGCCCCCGCTAAGCTTGGCGAAATGGGTGTATTGCTTATCACCGTCAAATAAAAAGCGCTCTAATAATTGAGAAGCACTTAAATCGCCTCCCTTCCCTTCGCGTGGAATGTATTCGGCTATATCCTTTACGACATCAATCACGCGCTTATCGTCTGGCACCTTTAAGCCCTGTTGCGTATAAAAACCAAACTGCACGGTATCGCCAATTATTATCTTTCCTCCACTGGGTTCTTCCAGGCCAGTGATCATGCGTAATAAGGTCGATTTACCACTACCATTGGCGCCGGCAATGCCAATCTTCTCGCCTTTCTTAAAAACGTAATTGAAACCTTCCAGCAGGAGCTTATCTCCATAAGCCTTTTTCAATTTGTGAAGCTCAATGATTTTGCTCCCCAAGCGGGTCATTTTAATATTCAGCTTAAGCTGATCCTCCTTTAGATCCTTGGAGGCCTCTTTCTTTATATCCTGAAAAGCATCAATTCGTGCTTTGCTTTTGGTTCCTCTGGCCTTAGGCTGTCGGCGTATCCATTCGAGTTCCTTGCGCATAAGGTTACGCGCCTTATCTACATTGGTAGATTCTACTTCCTGACGCTCTGCCACACGCTCTAAGAAATCGCTGTAATTTCCGGGATGTCGGTATAAATTCCCTTGATCCATCTCCAAGATGGTATCGCAAATGGTTTCTAAAAAATAACGGTCATGCGTAACCATCAAAAGCGTCATGCCTTTTTGCCCGAGATAAGTCTCCAGCCATTCGATCATATCAAGATCTAAATGGTTGGTTGGCTCATCCAGTATTAGCAAGTCGGGTTTAGAAATAAGAATTCGAGCCAGGGCTACGCGTTTCTGCTGTCCTCCAGATAAGCTTGCAATTTTTTGTTTTACATCGTGCAGGCCCAATTTGCCAAGAACGGTTTTTACTTGTCCTTCAAAATCCCAGGCCTTAAGATGCTCCATCTGATCAAAGGCATTCTGGTAGCCCTCGGAATCCTCCATATTCTCTAAGGCCAGCTCATAGGCTATTAGAGCCTTGCTCATGGGGTTTTCAGCTGCTAAGGCGGCCGCGATAACGGTTGCCTCGGGATCTAGGTCAGGGTCCTGGGCCAAAAATTCAACCCGGATTGATTTGCGAAAGGTAACATTGCCCTGATCGGGTGTTTCCTTTCCCGCCAAGATATTGAGTAAGGTGGTTTTTCCACTTCCGTTACGGGCCACAAGGGCTGCTTTTTCGCCTTCCGCTAAACCAAATGAAATTTGGCTAAATAGCTTCCGACTGCCATAGCTTTTGGCAATATTTTCTACAGAGAGGTAATTCATCGCGATAAGCGCGAAAATAAGGATTAGTTAAGGGCGGTAGTGGCCAGATAGCGGCTAAAATCATTAAATCGATCTATCACAACTCTTGGACTGCTGTACTTGTCCAATAATCCCCGGTAATATTCAGCCAATTCCTCCCAGTTGGGATTTTGGTTTAAGCTGGCAATGGCCAAGGCTCTAAAGCTTCGAAGCTGATGATTAAAACTGACTAAACAGGCACCAGTTGGATCTTGATTAAAAAGTTTATCCAACTCTCCAATATTGCTTAAAGAGTCTAAAAAAGCGAAGCCTTCCTTTCGGAAAAAGTCACGCAGATGAGCGGCCATTCGAAATAAATCGGCTTCATCCCTTATTTCAAAACGTAAATGCGCTTCTTTTTGAAACTTGGCCAAATTGGTAATGGTGGTATTGCTTTCTGCCTGATAACCCCTTAGGCCATGGCTATATGGAGCGATTAATTGCTCAACGATATTAAGTCTGCTACCAAAACTAACCTCCACATAGGTGCAGTCTTCATAGTGCCCAAAACCAAGGATCACATTCTGCCAACCTCCTTTTGTTTCCTTGCGGAATTGGTTGCCGATTTGTAAAAAGTGATAGCCATTTTGGCTAAAGAAGTCTTCTAGGATCTGAAAACTTTGCGGGAGCCACTGCCCCTTATTCATCTCTTAAACGACTATCGGAACGAATTCCATTTGGTTCTATATAGCGTTTTGCTACTAGCTCTTCCTCTCGAGGGTCGCGGATATAGAGTACCTGACCCGAAAAATGCAAATCTTTTCCAGCCAGGGCGTGGTTAAAATCAATTAAGACGCTGTTGTTGAGCACCTCACTCACTGTTCCTAAACGTTCATCTTTTTGACCGAGATTAAACACCAAACGATCACCTGCTTCAAAATTACGATTGGGGAAACGCTCACTTTCTGGCATTTCATTATAGGGCACTTCCTTTATAAGTTGGGGGTCTAATAATCCATAGGCCTCATCTGCCTTAAGGGTAAAGCTAAAGGCCGACCCTTCTGCTCTCCCGAGTAGATTGGACTCAAAAGCGGCCAGCATCTTCCCTGCTCCAAAATAAAATTTTATGGGCCAATGCTCATCCATAATTTCCATTACATTGCCGCTTTCACCACCTTCTCGAAGTGTGTACTTTAGCTCTACAATTTTATTGGGTTCAATCGCCTTCATGTCTTTTAAACCCGAAAGCTGTTCCTAAGTTTAGAAATAGAGGAGAAATCCACAAATTATGTCTGATAGCACCGTAAATATGAGTTTCAATGGCAACCTGAGCCACGTAAAGGAAACCATCTTCAGTAAAATGTCTGCTCTTGCACAAGCGCATCAGGCCATTAATTTATCCCAGGGCTTCCCCGATTTCAATCCAGATCCGGAATTATTGGAAAGGGTTCAGCATTATCATCAGAAAGGTCCGCATCAATACGCGCCTATGCCTGGCGATTTAGGCTTTCGTAAGCGACTGGTGGAATTAAGCGAAAAGACCTTTGACCATGTTTACCGCGTTGAATCGGAAATTTGCATTACCGCAGGAGCTACCCAGGCCCTGGGCACTGCCATTGCAACGGCAATTAGAGAAGGTGATGAAGTAATAGTCTTTAGCCCTGCCTACGATTCTTATTTCCCCATGATTGAATTATATGGCGGAACGCCAATTACAATCAAATTGCAGCATCCTAACTATTCAGTGGATTGGGAGCAGGTGAAGCGTTTGCTGAGTCATCGTACCAAGATGATTATCGTAAACAGCCCGCATAACCCTAGTGGTAAACTTTGGTCGGAATCGGATTTCTTAAAGTTACAGGAACTGGTGGCTGGCTCCAAAATCCTTATACTCGCTGATGAGGTTTATGAGCATTTGGTTTTTGACCCCCAGGAAAAACGTAGCGTTCGACAGTTTCCCGAACTCCGAAACCGCTCATTTGTGGTGGGTTCCTTAGGGAAAACGGCCCATGTTACCGGTTGGAAAATTGGTTATTGCATGGCGCCTGAATACTTAATGAAGGAGTTTAAAAAAGTACATCAATACCAGGTCTTTAGTATTAATCACCCCTTGCAAAAGGCCTTAGCTGATTATTTACCCCAACTGGATCTTGATGGCCTAAGCCAACTCTTTAAAACGAAACACGATTGGCTTTATCAAAACCTCTTGGAGCGAACAAGATTAAAACCTTTAAAAAGTGATGGTACCTACTTTATGCTGGTAGATTACTCAGAAATTAGTGATGCTCCGGAATTGGAATTTGCCGAAAGGCTTACGACCGAATATGGCGTAGCCACCATCCCGCTTAGTCCCTTTTACAGAGATCCTGTAGATCACAAGGTATTGCGCTTTTGCTTTGCTAAAAACAATGAGACTTTAGAAGAAGGAGTAAGCCGATTAACGAAGCTCTAATTACTGAAGCTTCATCTGTAAATTTACATTGAGACCCATAGAATATGGAATCACCTCAAAGGGGTATTCTTCCGTGTAAATGCTATTGGTAAAATACATTAGGGTGGGCTCAAAGCCAATATTCATGTTGGGACTTAAATAATACTGCACCCCAATTTTCAAGCTGCTGGAAGCAATAAACTTCCGATACCCCCGGTCTTTTAAATCAATTTGTTCCAGGGTACGATAATCAATGGTGGAACCTTGCGCCTTAAGGAAATAGAGCATGCTAAATCCAAACTCTAAGTTAATCCGCAAATGATCGGTTGCCCAAGGTTGGTAGCTAATACTGGCCGGGAAATTTAAAAAGTGGAAACTGTTTAAATCATTAAATATTATCCTTTGAGGATCATCCAGGAGGGTGTAATTAATGATCTCACCACGGCTATCAAAATTTGCATCTCTAAAGTTTACAAAGTCGTACTCGGCATTGTAACTGTTGTTGATGTATTCGATACCAGTATTAAAGTAGGTAATAGGACCTATTCTGCGACTTACTTCAAAACCCACATTTAAATTTACACCCGAGCTTTCAGAATGCTGCATGGCGTCAATAAAGTCGCTGTGCAATAAGGCCCTCTTTGTGGGGTCAATTTTAAACTCTCTAAAGGCGAAATTGGGGTATAGGTTAAGACTGTAGGTCCAGGGTCGTTTTTCCTGCAAAGGACTGATATAAGGGCCCGATGCCCCTTCAAGAACTTTGTAGTTAGGGGCGCGATTAGCCATGTCCCTTAATCCTATTGTGGCCTTTGGAGCGGTGTAATCAAAAGGAAGTGGCATCCTTCCCACCACTTCACCATTCTCAATAATTTCTCCTTTTGGAAGATCCAATACCTCTAACTCGTAACTGAAGTTGTTTAAACGCACAATTTCCCGCTCCTGCGGGATCCTTGCTTCTGCTAATTCCGATTTTTGGACCGCTGCGTTTTTTTGATCATTCGGCTCCGCCATGGCTAAACGCCGGGTACTCGGAGATGAACTCTTGTTTAAACTCGCTGCCGATGGATTTTGATTATTAGGCGAAGTGGAAGTACTAACCACGGTATGGTCTGCCGCTTTCGGACTGTGCAGTACTTTTAAGTGCTCGGGGCTTTCCCCATTTTGTTTATTCCTTTTTGGGGAATTAGCCTTATTTGGCTCCGATTCGGTATTCTGTAAGACTCTTAATGCCGACTCAGAATTTCGAGTTCTCAGGGGCCAATCGCCACTAATAAGGGTTTGACTTAAGCCCAGTAATAAAAGAACACCAACCATACCCGCTGCCCGCTTCATTTGACGGATTCGCGTGGCTTTCCGCAATTTGCGCTCAAAGTCTAACCAGTCTGGCTGGCTAGCGCCCTCAACTAAACCTAGTTTAGCTCGGACAAAATCTTCGATATGTTGCAGTTTCTTGTTCACTTATGCTTCGCCTCTCAGCTTTTTAACCAATAGTTTTTTAGCCTTGGCCAATTGACTTTTACTTGTCCCCTCACTGATATCGAGCTCTTCAGCTATTTCACGATGACTGTAACCATCCAAAACATACATGCTAAAAACAGTGCGGTATCCCAAGGGCAATTCATTCACTTTTTCAAAAACCTCTCTTGCGCTTATTTCTGCCTCCGCGTCAATCTCAAAGAACTGAGGGTCGGGTTCTGGGATTTGTACATCCTCCAAGTTCACCTTTATTCCCTTTCGTACTTCTTTGCGAATGGCGCTAATGCTGTTGTTTATCATTATCCGGGTGATCCAGGTTTGCAATGAAGCCTGGCCCTTAAACTTTCCAATGTTTAGGAAAACCTTGATAAAGCCATCGTGCATTAAATCGCGAGCATGCTCGGTATCCTTAGCGTATCGACGGCAAATGTTCAGCATTTTACCTGCAAAGAGCTCATAAACCCGCTTTTGGGCGAGTTTCTCACCGGCCGCACATGCGATAACCAGCTCCTGTTCGGAGCTATTGAGGAGTATTTCCTTGGGCGGCACGTAGGCTTCCAGGTCCTCTAATCGAATGATATGGTCGGGTTTAGAGCTCAATCCTTAATCGGGTTCTTAATAGTATAGACACTAATATTACGAAGCGTTGTCCAAATTAGTTAAAAAAAAAGAGGCTCCCTAGATTGGAAGCCTCTTTAACATCTCATTATCTGAGGATTAGTGTGCTAAGCATCTACCACAATCCATTGCCCAGCAGCGACCAAAGCCTCTGCTTTCTTATATTTCATCTGTTGTTTTTCGCCCGTATTCAGGTTTTGAATCGTTACCTGATCATTACGGCCAATTTTCTTTTCGGCCACAACGGGTTGGCGTTTTGGCCTCGGTGCTGGAGCTTGGTTGCCGCCCGAAGCTGTTCCGTCTGCCGATGGATGCGAGGTTTGAATATTGTCGTAAGCACTTCTGCGCGGGGCTTTAGCTTGCTGCACTTGACTGCTATCCTGACTGGGTAATTGTCCCTTAAATAAGAAGGAGGCAATTTCGCGATTCATCCCGTCAACCATAGACTTAAAGAGTTCAAAAGCCTCAAACTTATATATCAGCAAAGGATCTTTCTGCTCATATTGGGCCGTTCCTACACTTTGCCTCAAGTCATCCATGTCCCGCAAGTGCTCCTTCCACTTATCGTCAATCATTCCAAGGGTAATCGATTTTTCGAAATCTCGGATGAGCTGACGACCTTCAGTTTCCACTGCGCGCTCCAGATTACTAACGATCATCATTTGCTTGGCGCCATCTGTAAAAGGAATCTGAATGGTTTTATACTGATGGCCCTGGCTTTTGTAAACATTATCAATTACGGGTAATGCCATTTGGGCTATCCTTTCATTTTTCGATGTGTAGGCCTTTACCACCGCTTCATGCACCAATTCTACCAGTTCTTGGCTATTGGTTTTTTCAAATGCCTCTTGGTTTACCGGAGCGTCCATGCTAAACACGCGCAGCATCTCTAAACTAAAGCCCTCGTAGTCTTTTACTTGTTGGGTTTCGCCGATTAAAGCCTCCACCGTTTCATAGAACATGTTGGCGATATCAACCTGCATTCTTTCGCCATATAGAGCATGGCGACGACGGCGATAAATAACCTCTCTTTGAGAGTTCATCACATCATCGTATTCCAGCAAGCGTTTACGAACCCCAAAGTTGTTTTCCTCAACTTTTTTCTGAGCGCGTTCAATGCTCTTGGTTACCATGCTATGCTGAATCACTTCGCCTTCTTCCAAGCCCATGCGATCCATAATTTTTGCCACCCTCTCCGAATTAAAAAGGCGCATTAAATCATCCTCCAAAGAGACAAAGAACTGAGAGCTACCGGGATCTCCCTGGCGACCAGCACGACCTCTCAACTGACGATCTACCCGACGAGAATCATGTCGTTCGGAACCAATAATTGCTAAACCTCCCGCTTCCTTCGATTCTGCCGTAAGTTTAATATCCGTTCCACGACCAGCCATGTTAGTTGCAATAGTCACTCGGCCGGGGAACCCAGCCTCCGCTACAATTTCCGATTCACGTTGGTGAAGCTTGGCATTTAAGACATTATGAGGGATTTTTCGAATCTTAAGTGCTCGACTTAATACTTCTGAGATCTCCACATTAGTAGTACCCACCAACACTGGTCGGCCTGCTTCCACCAATTTTGAAATCTCTTCTATAATGGCATTGAACTTCTCCCGCTTGGTGCGATAAACCAAATCTTCCCGGTCATCCCGAACGATTGGTCTATTGGTTGGAATTACGGTTACCTCCAATTTGTAGATATCCCAAAGTTCACCTGCTTCCGTTTCGGCTGTACCGGTCATCCCGCTCAGCTTATTATACATACGGAAGTAATTTTGCAGGGTTACCGTTGCATAAGTTTGGGTGGCCGCTTCAATTTTTACATTTTCCTTGGCTTCAATGGCTTGATGTAATCCGTCAGAATAGCGACGACCATCCATTATCCTACCGGTTTGCTCATCTACAATCTTCACCTTATTGTCCATAAGCACATACTCATTGTCTTTTTCAAACAAGGTGTAGGCTTTTAACAATTGGTTCATGGTGTGGATGCGCTCACTCTTTATAGAGTATTCCCGCATGATCTCTTCCTTGCGCGATTTGCGGTCCTCGTCGCTTAAATCCTCTCCTTCTAATGCCGATAGTTGGGTAGAGATATCTTCAAGAATGAAGAAGTTTTTATCGGTATCGCTAGAGATCAATTCAATGCCTCGGTCGGTAAGATCAATCTGATTGTTTTTTTCCTCAATGGTGAAGTACAGGTCATCATCCACCAAATGCATGTTCTTATTTTGCTCTTGCATGTAGAAGTTCTCTGTCTTCTGCAAGAGGGTTTTCATGCCTTCTTCGCTAAGAAATTTGATTAGGGATTTATTCTTAGGCATTCCCCGATAAACGCGGAGTAATTTTTTCGCCCCTTCTTCTTTATCGTCCTTATTTCCAGATGTAATTAAGCTACGTGCTTCTTTTAGCTCTCGAGTGGCTAAGGCTTTTTGTGCACTCACCAACTTCACCACATGGGGCTTCAACTGGTTAAACTCTTGTCGGTCTCCTTGTGGCGTTGGGCCAGATATAATCAGAGGGGTTCTAGCTTCATCAATTAAAACCGAGTCCACCTCATCAACAATGGCAAAGTTATGATCTCTTTGTACCAGGTCATCTGGACTAACCGCCATATTATCCCGGAGGTAATCGAAACCAAATTCATTATTTGTTCCGTAGGTAATATCAGCGCGGTAAGCCTTTCTTCTCTCTTCCGAATTAGGTCGATGAAGATCCACACAGTCAACGCTCAGGCCATGAAATTCATAAAGTGGACCCATCCAACGAGCATCACGTCGGGCTAAATAATCGTTAACCGTTACTACGTGTACCCCGCGCCCTGGTAAGGAATTAAGGTAAACCGGTAGGGTTGAAACTAAAGTCTTTCCTTCACCGGTGGCCATTTCGGCAATTGAGCCTTTGTGTAAAACCGAACCGCCAATAAGCTGCACATCATAATGCAGCATTTCCCATATAATTTCAGCTCCAGCGGCGGTCCAGCTGTTGGACCAAATCGCTTGCTCGCCCTCAATACGCAAACCATCGTGATTAGCAGCGAGTTCACGATCCATGTCGGTAGCCTTAACCACCAACTCACCATTCTCTTTCCAACGGCGCGCCGTTTCCTTTACTACTGCAAAAGCTTGAGGCTTTAATTCTTCGAGTACCGTTTCAATTTTTTCGGTAATCTGCTCCTTCAGTTCATCAATTCTTTCGTAGTGTTGCTCTTTAAGCTCAACCTCTTGCTCTTGCTCCAATTTAGACTTCAGGCTTTCTATCGCCTCTTCCTCTTCGGCAATGGCTGATTTAATTTGCCCCTGAAAATCCTTGGTTTTAGCTCTTAACTCATCATCGCTTAAACTCTGAAGCTTAGCATACTCGGCATTTACTGCTTCAACAACCGGCATTAAGGCCTTCATGTCACGGTCACTCTTTGTGCCGAATATTTTAGTGAGAACGTTTCCCAACATTGTGTCTGTATTTTTTAGTCCTGCGAAGGATGACAAATTTATTAAAAGGCGGCTGGTCTTGCGCTGGAATTAAGCCTTTTCCTAAATTTAAAGTCTCACAGTGGTTTTATTTGTACTTTAACTTTCTAAAATCCCCCTCATGAAAACAACTCAACTCGTTATTGGTCAGGGCGAACCCACAAAGCTCGATCATATTGACTTTAGCCCAGACTTGATTCTGCTATTCGGTGGAAAGGAACTTTTATTACAAAGCGACCATGTTCAAGAAATACGCCGAAAGTTTCCGCAGGCCATAATGGCAGGATGCAGCACCGCAGGTGAAATTTCTGGCGTGTCTGTAAGTGATGAATCTTTGGCCGTAAACTTTCTAAAGCTCGAAAAAAGCAGCCTTGTTTACAAGGAAGTTGAAATCGACAGTCCCGATCACAGTGCTGAAAGAGGGGCGGAGCTGGCGCGTAAATTTGATGAAGAAGGCTTAAAGCACATCTTTGTTCTTTCCGATGGACTAAATGTAAACGGCAGCAAGCTGGTTGAAGGAATGCGCGAAGCTAAGCCCAAAGCTGCCGCCCTTACTGGTGGTCTAGCTGGTGATGGTCCTAACTTTGAACGTACCCTGCTCATTGATAATGAAGGAAAGGTTCGCGATAAACTAATTATTGCTTTGGGCTTTTATGGCGACATCAATATCTCCTACGCCTCTATGGGTGGTTGGGATTCTTTTGGTATTGAAAGACTGGTGACTAAAAGTCATAATAACATTCTTTTTGAACTCGATGGTCAGCCAGCCTTAGAACTTTATAAAAGCTTTTTGGGTGAAGAAGCTGCGAACCTACCAGCCTCGGGCTTGTTATTCCCCCTTAGTATGCGCTACAGTGAAGATCGAGCGCCTTTGGTTCGCACCATTTTAGGGATTAGTGAAGAAGAGCAAAGCCTCACTTTCGCTGGAGATATTCCCGAAGGTTCTTATATCCGCTTAATGAAAGCGAATGTAAATCGCCTTATTGATGGAGCCGAAGAAGCAGCAGAGGAGGCTACGCAGGGCAAGAATGATTTTGCCATTTGTATTAGTTGTGTGGGTCGCAAACTTGTTTTACGGCAATTGGTAGAAGAGGAAGTTGAGGCAGTGCAAGAGCACCTTGGTGACCAATGTAAAATAAGTGGATTCTACTCTTATGGTGAAATAGCCCCATTTAGAGAAGGAGTGGAATGTGAGCTTCACAACCAAACCATGACTATAACTAGCTTTTCGGAATAATTGAAAAATTCAAATCAACATCGTCTTCTTCGGCGACAAATTCGCAAATACCTCAAAGATGGTGATCAGGTGCCGGAGAGCTTCTTGGAAGCGATAAATGAGGCCTACCATTCCTTTGATAAAGACCTGAGGCAAGCTGAGAATATTTTGGAATTAAGTTCCAAGGCGCTGTTTGTTGCTAATAAAGAGCTGAAGCGTAAAGCAGATTCCAAAGCGGCGGAGGCTGATGCCCTAAGCGAACGTTTAGCCCGAATTGTAAATAATGTTCAAGAGGTTATTTTTCAAACCGATTTAAATGGCTGTTGGACATTCCTAAATTCTGCCTGGGAACGCATCACTGGCTATACTGTGGAGGAAAGCTTGGGCACGAGTTTTACGGATATGGTTTTTCCCGAGGATAAGGAAACCAGTATGTATCACCTTTCCGAGCTAGTAAATGGAACGGAGAAAACCAGTCGTTACAATTTGAGGTATATCACTAAGTCTGGAGAAATTCGTTGGACGGAAGCCATTGTTACCCTTGATATTGATGCAGAAGGAAGACTATTAGGGGCTTCTGGAACCTTAACCGATATTAATGCGCGTTATGTGGCCGAGGAAAAACTGCGACAGGCAAGTAATAACCTTAATCAAGCTCAAACCCTTACCAAATTAGGATCCTTTGAACATCCATTGCATGCCGAAGGAAGTTCCTATTGGTCGGGCCAAATGTTTAAACTCCTTAGCAGACCTGGGCACAAACAACCAAATTTAGAAGATTTACTCACCGCTATTGATGAACCTCATCAGCAAAGGCTAAGGGAGAGCATAATTGCTTTAAAGGAATATTCCCGAGAGATAAATATGGAGGTTCCGGTAAACAAGGGTTCCGCTTGGATGATGGTTCGTGCTGAAAAGCAAAAGGGTCGATTGAATAGAGGGGATGTTATCTCCGGAACCTTAATGGACATCACCCAAAGAAAAAGCTTTGAAAAAGAACTTATCGCTTCTAAGCTTATGGCTGAAAAAGCCCTGGCGGCAAAAAGTGAGTTCCTTTCCAATATGAGCCATGAGATCCGAACGCCAATGAATGCAATTGTTGGCTTAACGGAAATCATTTTACGGGAAGAAGAGCTATCGGCCCAAGCCAAGCGCAATTTAGAATTGGTAGAATATTCCGCCGATAACCTATTGGTTATTATCAACGACATCTTGGATTACTCTAAAATTGAAGCCAATAAGATTGATTTAGAGAAAATTCCCTTCAACCTTAGAAAGGCCTTGGGTAAACTTCTCGATACTTGGCGACTTAAGGCCGATGGTAAAAAGGTAGCGCTAAAACTAGATTGGGATGAGCAAATTCCCGAAACCTTACTTGGCGACCCTTATCGCTTAAACCAAATATTGCTAAACCTCATTAGTAATGCCCTAAAGTTTACCAAAGAAGGATCGGTTACTATTAAAGCCAAAATGCAAGCTGACTTGGGAGAGCGCTTCGATATTCTTTTTGAGGTGCGTGATACAGGAATAGGCATTCCCGAAAGTAAATTAAAATCTATTTTCGAAAGCTTCACCCAAGCCTATACCGACACTACACGGAACTTTGGAGGAACCGGCTTAGGATTGGCCATCTCCAAAAGATTGATTGAATTACAAGAGGGTAAAATTTGGGTAGAAAGCAAAGTCGGCGAAGGCAGCAGCTTCTTTTTTAATGTGATTTTAGGCTTAAGTACCGATGGACTAGTTGAAACTCCTGAATTGGATACTAGTGTAAGCAGCAACCTCAACGGAATAGACATACTGGTGGCCGAGGATAATAAGGTTAATCAAATGCTTATTAAGCAGGTTTGCAAAAACTGGAACGCCAACATTAGCATTGCCGATAATGGACGTATTGCGGTTGAAAAATCGAAAGTTCAGGCTTATGATGTTATTCTAATGGACCTCCAAATGCCTGAGCTGAATGGTTTTGAAGCGGTAGAGAAAATTCGTGAAGATGATGCCAATCTAAATCTTAACACCCCCATTTTAGCGCTTACCGCGGACGCCATGCCGGAGACCAAAACCTACGTAGAACGAAGCGGCTTTAACGGTTATGTTACCAAGCCTTTTAAAAGTGAATCTCTATTGAGAGAAATCACGCTTTGCATGGAAAGCCGCGCACAGTCTAAATAAGTCGAAAAAAAAGCCCTCCAAAAGGAAGGCTGTTTTTAGACTGTGCTAATATTCATCTTCATTCCATAGGAAGTCCTCTTCCGAGGGGTAATCGGGCCATATATCTTCTATACCCTCATATATCTCTTCTTCCTCCTCTTCCATGGCTTGTAGGTTTTCTACTACCTCTAGAGGCGCACCGGTTCTGATTGAATAATCAACCAGTTCATCTTTTGTAGCAGGCCAGGGAGCGTCGCTCAAGTAGCTTGCAAGTTCTAAGGTCCAGTACATAGGCTATAATAAAAGAGTTAGATCAAAATTTTTGCAAAAATAAATTTTTAAATGACCTATGCAAGTGCCATTTTTCAATCTCTTGCTTTTTGCTATTTACGAGGTTTCCAGGTAGTCTCTGTCCCCTCATGCTTAAGAGTAAGGAATCGAGCGCAAGTAAACAAGTAATCACTTAAACGATTTAAAAAGGGTAAAATAACCGGATGGATACTTAGCTCCGCTGCCTCTAGGTCTATTATCCTGCGCTCCGCTCTGCGACAGATGGTTCTCGCCATATGCGCATAAGATGAGGAGAGATCACCACCGGGAATAATAAAATTCCTCAAGGCTTGGAGTTCTCCATCCATCTGATCCATGTCTGCCTCCAATTGATTTATATCGCCTTCTTCCAGTTCGGGCAATGGCATTTTGTTTTTCTCGGTCGCGGCCAGATGTGATCCGATACTAAAAAGTAGGCTCTGGATTTCCTCCCAACGTTCCACAGCAGCGCGGTACTTTGCACTATCTTTCATAAGACCTATGCAGGCATTTAGCTCATCTACAGTGCCATAGGCTTCAATTCGCAAATGATTTTTAGCTACTCTTTCTCCTGAAACCAGAGAAGTCTGACCTTTATCTCCTGTTTTTGTATATATCTTCATTCCCTTGAGGGCTATTTATTATTTTCACCAAGCAATAATAGCATATCAAGAAATAAGAGGAATTGTTCAAATAATCTGCCTTGTCGAAAATTCTAATCATCGGTAAAGAAAACGCCATCCGCAGTCAAATTCTGGAAGGCTATCTTAAAAAATCCCTGGGCAATTTAGCGCAGGTGTATAGCTGTGGGGTCGAACCTAGTGGCGTAGACCCGCAGGCTATCCGTGCTATGGCCGAAGATCGCGTTGTAATTGCTGGACAAACTTCAGATGAACTAAAGGACTTTGAAGACTTTAGCTTTGATCATATTATCACCTTTGAAGAAGAGTTGGCCGATAAAGGGCGACAGCGTTTTAGGAATGCCACTCTACACCTTCTTTCCATTCCCGCTTTAGACGGTTTTGGCGGTCAAGAACGCCAAGAGGCGATGCGACATCTTAGGGACACACTGCGCTTAAAGTGCAGTAACTTTATTGATCAGCACCTTTCCTGAGCCACTTTGTTGTATATTATTGCTCCCTAAATAAAACCAAACATGGAAGGAATGGCAGAGTTAGCCAGTATTCTGATACTTAGCGTCTTTGCGCAATGGATGGCCTGGAAAATAAAGATTCCTGCAATCTTGCCATTGATTATAATCGGTCTGGCCCTAGGCCCGGGATCCACCTTTATTACTACCGATGGTGAAAAGCTCTTGGATGGCGACCTTATTTTTTCGGGTGACCTATTATTTGCCTTTGTCTCTATTTCGGTTGGTGTAATCCTTTTTGAAGGAGGCTTAACTCTAAAGCTCAAAGAAATACGGCATCAAGCAGGAGTGGTGCGAAACTTATTAATCTTTGGACCCATTATTACTTTGGTAGGTGGCGGTTTAGCTGCGCATTACCTAATGGGCATGGACTACAGTCTATCTTTTCTCTTTGGTGCTTTAATCATTGTATCAGGACCTACGGTGGTAATTCCAATCCTCCGCAATGTGCGGCCAAACCTTCGCATCAATAATGTACTAAAATGGGAAGGCATTTTAATTGATCCTCTCGGTGCCTTAATAGCGGTTTTGGTTTATGAGTTCATCCAAACTTCTGATTTCGCTAGTCCCAGCACCACCGGGGTTTTTAAAGAATTCTTTTTAACGGTAGCGGCAGGAATGTTTGTTGGAGGTTTAGCAGCCTTTTTCTTGAGATGGCTGCTTCAAAAAAACAGAATCCCTTCCTACCTCCGCAATGTAATGGCCCTAGGCATGGTAATTCTGGCTTTTACCTTTGCCGAGTTTCTCGCTCATGAAGCAGGACTCATGTCTACCACTTTCATGGGGATTATTCTCGCCAACGTGCGGGTACAAGAATTAAAGAAAATCCTATCCTTTAAAGAAGATGTGAGCATCATTCTTATCTCTGTACTATTTATCCTTCTCTCCAGTCGCATTGATATCAGCCAAATTGAAAAATTAGGTTTAAACTCCCTAATTCTATTTGCCGTGGTGGTGCTGGTATTGCGTCCATTAGCAGTTTGGCTAAGCACCAGGCGATCGGGCTTTAATTGGCGCGAGGTTGTCTTTATGTCTTGGGTTGGGCCTAAGGGAATTGTAGCGGCTGCCGTGGCCTCTTTATTTGCTTTGCAATTAACCTCGGGAGAAGAAGGCTCGGTAAACATTCAACAAGCCGAACTAATTTTACCTTTAACCTTCCTAATGATAGTAGGTACGGTAATCTTACAAGGAGCCAGTGCCAAACCTATTGCCAAATTGCTCAAGGTAGAGCGCGAAGAACCACGCGGCTTTTTGGTGGCCGGTGCCAATGAAAATGCGCGCTTTTTAGGTCGCTATTTAAAAGATAAAGGGGCGGATATCATTTTAGCCGATACCTCTAAAACCAATCAGAAAGAAGCGCGCAGAATGGGTTTTGAGGTTTACGAGGGCAGCATTCTAAGCGATAATGTTTATGAGGATTTAGACCTCAATAATACCGGCACCCTACTCGCACTTACCTCTAGTGCCGAAATCAATGGCCTGGCCTTAAAGTATTTCGATGAAGAATTTGGCCCCAATAAAACCTTTCGTTTAAGTAGCAAAAAGGAACAGGAATTACCAGAATTAGACCCGCCAAGGGATGTGCTTTTTACTGGTAATGTAGATTATTTGAACCTTGCCCAATCTGTTCGACAAGCAGAAAAGGTTTTGGAGCGAAAGTGTGAAAGCCAGGAAGACTATGATGCTATCGTAAAGGAATATTCCTTTGGGATTATCCCATTGTTTCGATTGGCAGAAGACCAAATCCTAGTTATTTCTCGGGAACTACCCGATTTTTCCAAAGGAGATAGCTTGGCTTTTATTCCGATACATCATAATTAAAACAAGGCCGTAGCTTTTTTTAAAGGCCCCAAACTCCTAATTCCTGTGGACCTATTTTTGGAATGGTCGCATTTCTAGCTTTCAGCCGTATTTGCCAGGAGCTTAAAATCAAGATCTATTTCTGCCGGTCTGCTCCCGAAACTTGTGGCCGAAAGCGCTATTTTTGAGTCCCAATGTTAATATCTTTAGCCATTCGACTTAGTGCTGAAAGAAAAGGACATGAATTAAAAGCCTGCGGAAAGCCAAGCTTATAAGCGACTTTAGAGGAAAATAAATCTTAGGTTTCCGAATATTAATCCTGTCATTCTTTCTTTTAAAACTGCCGAGAATGGATTTCTGACTGTTAATAATTATAGCGCCTAGAGCAGCTCAAAGCGCAGTCAGTTTGTAAGTTTAGCATTTGAACCGCTATCGTATTTTTTAGCATTACTTTTTGTAAATACCTGAAATGCAAAAGACTGTAGTCTTATTTTTTATCACCCTATGCTTATGTGCTTGCCAAGAGTCTGCACCATTAAATGGGCGTGTTAAAATTGAGACGATCGATGGGCAGGCCAGGTTTACTGTGGCGGGGGAAGCGTATTCTATTAAGGGATTATCGGGTTCATCCTATTTAAAAGAGGCGGCACTAATTGGCGCCAATACCATTAGAACCTACGATACTACAAACTTGCAATCGGTATTAGATAGCGCTCATAAATTTGGACTCATGGTGGTTGCCGGCATTTGGCTTCCCAAAAGCAATCAAAAATGGCTCTATGAAAATGATGAGCAAACCGAAAAGCTGAGTAGTGAATTGGCGGCAATTGGTCGTAAATACAGCCAGCATCCCGCCCTGCTCAGCTGGTGCCTCGGCAATGAATTGGTTTTTTATAATCTCTACGATTTAAGTTTTTCAAGGACCTATAATATCCTCTTAGATTCGCTGCGCCTTAATGACCCCAATCACCCCGTAGGAACGGCATTTGCAAATTTTGGCCAAAAGGCGGCGCTCAACTTTGCCCTGAAAATTAAGGACCTAGACTATCTTATCATTAATACCTTCGGCAGGTTGCCTGAGTTAAGCGAAGACATGGCCAGCTTGGAATCTTTATTTTCCAAACCCTTCCTGATTGGGGAGTTTGGAGAAAATGGCCCTTGGGAAACAAATTGGACTAGCTGGGGCGCACCAATAGAGCCCAAGAGCAGCGAAAAAGTTGAGGTCTTAAAAAAGCGTTTTTCGGAGCTACCTAAGGAACACCCACAATACCTAGGCGCCTTGGTTTTTAACTGGGGTTGGCGGCAAGAACAAACCCATACCTGGTTTAACGTTTTCTCGGAAAAAGGAGAGAAAAATGCGCTCTATTATTACTTGGCGGAAAAATATGGCCATCCCCAAAAAGGAGGAGCGCCCCTAATTGGAAACCTTCGTATTGACGGGGAAAATGAGGCCAATCAATTTTGGTTTGAAACGAATGACTTGCATCAAGCCAGCTTGGAGATGGACTCCATAAAGCGAAAGAAGCTGAATATTAAATGGAGCCTCAGAAGCGAAGATTGGTACTTTTTAAAAGCCGACACTCCGCCTGCCCTTCCCGGTCTTATCCAGGTATCCGAGGACTCTAGAAAAATTAGCTTTAAATGTCCCTCTAAACCTGGCCCCTATCGCCTTTTTGTAAAAGTGACGGATAGCCTTGGAAACTTTGCTAGCGCCAATCTCCCTTTCTATGTGGTACAATAAGTCGCGACCGATACCTATTAAGCCTCCAAACCGAGCTCAACGGATTACCATCCGTATTATGATCGTGGTGGGGGTTATGGCCATGGGGTTTTTCTTTTGGGAGGTAACCAAGGAGGAGTACATTGGTTATAAACCATTGTACTACCCGCTTTTGTTTTCGCTCTTCTACATTGGACTGAGGCTCTTGTACGAATGGTATCACTATTGGGATTTATCGGCACCCGAATCCATTGAACTTAGGCAAGAGTTTAAGGTAGATATTTTCACTACCTATGTTCCAGGTGAGCCCTACGATATGCTCATCCAAACTTTGGAGGCCATACAAGCGATAAGCTACCCCCATACCACCTATTTATGCGATGAAGGCGACGATCCTTATCTAAAGGAACAATGTGAAAGATTGGGTATTGTACATGTTTACCGAGGGCCGGTAAAAACCAATGCCAAAGCCGGTAACATCAATCATGCTATTTATAATCATGCTCAGGGTGATATTTGTTTAATCCTGGATCCCGATCACGTTCCTGCGCCGGACTTTCTAGATTGGGTACTACCTCATTTTCAAGATCCAGAGATTGGTTTTGTGCAGGTGGTACAAGCTTATGACAACATCTATGAAAACCTAATTGCCAAGGCTTCCGCCCAACAAACCTTTCAATTTTATGGGCCTATAATGATGAGCATGAACAGTTATGGAACTGCTCAAGCCATTGGTGCGAACTGTACTTTTAGAAGAGAGGCCTTAGACAGTATTGGTGGCCATGCTCCAGGATTAGCGGAAGACATGCACACCTCCATGAAATTGCATGCCAAAGGCTGGAAGTCAAGCTATGTTCCAAGGGTTCTAACTCGTGGTTTGGTGCCCAATACCCTTTCGGCTTATTATCAGCAACAGCTAAAGTGGTCGCGTGGAGTTTTTGAACTTTTGGTGACTACCTATCCCAAAATTTTTAATTCTTTAAGTTGGCGGCAACGCTTTCATTATGGACTTCTGCCTTGGCATTATTTCATGGGCTTTCTGTTCCTTATAAATTTCCTAGTTCCTATAATATCCCTCTTTACCGCCCATATTCCTATGCAGGTGGGTTTGGCCTACTTCTTAAGTTATGCGGCACCCTTGCTTACCTCTATTATCATTATTCGGCATTATGTCCAAAAATGGGTGATGGAAGAAGATGAACGGGGTTTCCATATCCAAGGTGGTTTAATAGCCATTGGCACTTGGTGGATTCACTGCCTGGGCTTTATTTACACCGTTTTAAGAAGAAAGGTTCCCTACAATCCTACTCCTAAGGATGGGCAGGAAGAGAACACCTTGGGCCTTAATATTCCTAATTTGTTGATGGGCCTCACGACTGTAATAGCCATTGTTTATGGTTTATCGCGAGACCTCAACCCCTACAGCATCATTATGGCGGGCTTTGCCTGCCTTAACTTTCTCTTTATAGGCTTCATCTTTTTTGCCAGTATGCAAAATCGTTGGCGAAAGTATAAAGTAGGAGTTCCTTGGTTGGAGCAGCTTTTTATCGGCATTTGGCGTCTTAAAGATTGGTTTTGGAAATTAAGACATGGTTCTTACCGCTTCTTGCGGATAGTTGCCCTACCGGTAGCCATTTTAGCGGGAATATTTATTTACGTTACAACTTCCGATAGAGGTATTACCCAGCAACGTTTTAGCCTTAAGGCTGCTAAACCCACTTTGCACTTTATTGGCAACGCCGATTTAGAGGAAGAAAGCGATTTGTGGTATCAAAGCCTAAGCTTTTTTAATGATACTGCTGTTTCTAAGGAGTTCCTAAACCAAGCCCTAAATGCCGGGAAGTATCCCTATGTGGAATGGCATTTTAGAACTGACAGTAGCGGTGAAGCGCAGCTTATAAAAGATTTTATCAACGGTAAGTTTAATAGCCAATTGGATTTTTGGATTAGGCAGTTTCAAACCAGCCGTTTTCCGATTTACTTAGCGCCATTTGCCAACTTAAACGACAGTAGCCAACTTAAAAGTCACCCCGATCTTTGGCAGTATTTAAACACCTATTTCAATGCCGCGGATATAAACAATATCATGTTGGTTTACCACTGCCCCCCAGCTGAACTACTTCGCTATTCCCTCCCGGAGTTGAGAATGCTGAGTTTCCTAGAACTGGATGGCGATGAAGTTTTAAATAGCACTGATCCTGAAAACGCCTTAGCTTCTTTTCTAGTTCAAGAAAGCTTCCAGTTTGGAACGCCTTGGTTTTTAAGCTTTAGTCGCCATGTCCCCAGCTCCTTACTTCCCTTTATAGATTCTTTAGCAGCTGCTAATCCAAGCTTTGCTGGACTTTTATTGAAATCGAAAGACCTCGCTGTAGACCAGAAGGCTTTTAGTTCCTTCGGGCAGAACAGCTTTCCGCCGCCAATGGAATTAAGTTATTTTCCATCTACCCTAAATAAGAGCAGGGCCTCGGGAGTCTCTAAACATAGCGGCTTAGCCTGTAATTATTATAAGGGATTGGAGTGGCAAAACACCCGTCATCCCCTTTTCAGAAGAGTTATTGAAAAGGACTTTCAGGAAATGAAGGATCTTGGGATAGGGCATATCTACCGCTACGGACCAAGTATTTATAATGATAATATCTTGAAAGAAGCGGAAATTCAAGATTTCGGAATTAGTTACTCCTTTTATATAGGCGACCTTAAAAATTTCGATGCTGATAATCCTGCCTTAGTAGCTCGCGAGAAGCTTATTCTCAACGAAGTAAAATCTAAGCTAGATGAAGAGAGCATCAAAGATTGGCATTTAGGCGGCTCTATCTATGGCAAGTTAGACCAATACTTTTACCCACCCCAGCTAAGCTATCAGCGCCAGCTATTACTAAAATGGTTGGGCTCCCTAACCGAGAAAATAAAAACCTTAGACCCGAATCGTGCCATTAGCCTCGAGCTCGAATACAATATAAATGTAGCCCGAGAAGCGGCTACCTTATACAATGCCCTGGAGGATATTGATGCTATTGGAATAGACATCTCCACTAATCCGCCAGATGCATTAAGGCTTAAGGCCCAAATGGCCAGCTGTAAAAGACCTCTTTTTATTAAAGCCGCTGGTCCGGAGTTGGGCGCAGAACTAGCCAAGGAAGGTTATTACGTAAGCTTTAGCGCTTGGCAGGATGACATCTTTGAGTCCCACGTTTCCCTCAATGGTTTGAAAAACCTAGATGGCTATAAAAAGGAAGGCTTTGCGGTATTAGAAAAGGGCCTGCAAAAGCCCAAGATGCCCGCTCCCCTTCAGCTGGAAGGCTTTAAAGTAATTCCTACCGCTAGAGCCGTTTTTGCCGGCCAAAGCCAAACTTTCACCTGCCTTATAAAAGCTAATGAAAAGTGGCGGGTGCTCCCGGCGGATAGCCTTCAAGTAGATTGGTATTTAGTACGCATCAATGAGGATGGTGTGCCTGTTCTTATCAATAAACTAGATCAATCTGGACCATATATTCCACTGACTTTGCCTAGCAATCCCGATCAATACCTGCTTGTGGCCTATTTAATTGAAGAGGGCTACACCATGGTTGCTAAAACTTCCCTAAACACCCCTCTTTACCTTGGGCCTCAGCTTTATACGCCCACCAATGAAGAAATTGAATTTCAGCGTAAGAAAACCCTTTAAGAGCTTTGTATCTTCGTGGCAAATTTTTTTAAATGAGCAGCAAAGCCCCAAAACCAGTTGGTTCCTATCCATTAGCCCGAAAAGCAGGAGGCTTATTATTTTTAAGCGGTGTTGGGCCGCGATTAGCGGGCAGTGATCAGCACGATTCCGGTGTTCCAGGTTTGAGCCTCGACCATAATGGAAATTTCAAAGAATTTGATTTTGCCGCACAAGTAAAAAGCGTTTTTGCTAATGTTAAAGCCATTTTGGAAGAGCATGATAGTGCTTGGGACAAATTGGTGGATGTACAGGTTTTTCTGGTGGACATGAAGCGTGACTTTCAAACCTTCAACCGTCTTTATGCAGAATACTTTGCCGATGTAGATCCCAAACCTTGTCGCACAACAATTGCCATTGATGCCTTGCCCACACCCATTGCCATTGAACTGAAGTGCGTTGCAGAACTTAATGGAGGCTAAGGAGCTTATTGCCCAATGCGAAGCACAGGTAAAGGAGCTGCTTAAAGAAGCCGAAAAAGGCCATGACTGGTTTCACATTCAAAGGGTAAGAAAAAATACTTTGCGTTTACAAGCGGCCGAGGGTGGCGATCTTCTCGCCTTGCATCTCGCTGCCTTGCTGCACGATGTTGATGATGCCAAGTTTAACGGAGGCGACGAAGAGGCTGGCAGTCGCTTAGCACTGCAGATTTTAAAAGATCTAGGTGCCCCCGAAGCGCTTCAATTAAAGGTGGCCAATCTGGTGGCTAATTGTTCTTATAAAGGCGGTCAAGCCAATGACAATCCCAGTTTGGAACTCCAAATTTTGCGAGATGCCGATCGCCTCGATGCCATTGGCGCCATCGGAATTGCGCGCAGCTTTCACTATGGCGGCTTTAAAAATCAAGCGATATACGATCCCCAAATTCCCGTTCGGGATAAAATGTCGATCGAAGAATACCGCAGGGGTATTAGCAGCACTATAAACCACTTTTATGAGAAGCTGCTAAAGCTTAAAGATGGTATGTACACCCAAAAAGGGCGCGAAATGGCCGAGGGCAGACATCGCTATATGGAAGCTTTCCTGCAGCAATTTCTACAAGAATGGTCGGCCGAAGACGCCTAAGGAAGTTTCTTTAAGGAATAAAGCCTAAAAAAGACTTTGAATGATTTATTCCAATTCCGGAACCCGCACTTCATTCTTTGAATTTTTTATTCTTAAATTGAATATTTAATTCCTTAATACTCTGTTTTAATAATATTCACTATCTACTTTAAGTGTTGTTTTACAAGTACTTATTGTTTTTTATATGTCTCCTATATTATTCTACAATAGAATATATTAAAAAAATAAATATTTCTAATTTCTTTATTTTTAGCAAACTGTTTAGTTCCTTTATGGTTTAGAACCCCCTGTTTTATTAATTGAGCTAATCATGAATAAGGGAGCAAACTATTCGCCAGATTCCAGTTCCTTAGGGGCTAAAATCAGGCGCCATCGGAAAATGCAAGGTTATACGCAGGCCTATATGGCGGAGAAGTTGGATCTCAGTGTCCGTGGTTATTCTAAACTGGAACTGGGAGAGACAAAACTGAGCGTTTTGCGGCTATTTGATATTGCGGAAATACTAGCGGTTTCCATCCATGAACTATTGCTGCCTATTTCCGAGAATCGCTTCTCAGATACTCGTGTCTTTGATCGTGGCGACCAAAGTCAGATTAATGAGCTGAAAGAACTCCTACAAAAATTACTGGATAAAAATGCTGATTAACAGCGTTTTAATAAATTATTCCCTATTTTATTTAAGGCATCTTTAGCTTCTGAGGTCTAAGCTCTTTACCTTCGCCCTAAAGGCCAATCTGCATGAAAGAAATAGTTCGAAAGAAAGAGCTAGAAGATATTTATGAGCGCATCCTGGCGCGTGAAAATGTTCAAATCATCGGGCAAGCAGGTTCTGGTAAAAGTCATCTTCAAGCGGAGCTTAGTAAACGCTTAAAAGGACGGCGCATCATTTTTAGCCTCAACTTCACGGGAATATATCAATTCTCGGAACTGGTTTTTAGAATCCGAAATTGCTTTGAAGGAGCAGGAAACCAAAATGCAGGCTTAGACTATCAAATGCGGAGGCTACATCAAGAACACCCTGCGCATCGCATCCAAAATGTAAAAAGCTTATTTGATTACCTCAAAGACTTAATGAATGTGCTGTTTCAAGCCGGACAGGATGTGGTGCTTTGCTTGGAAGACCCGGAGTTTTGCGAGCTTGATGAACTTCCTCTTGATGAGCTGCTGAAGCAATTTCAAAAGATGAGTACCGCGGTAAATATTCAATTGCTAGTTATCTCAGAACAGGCATTTCTAAAAAGTGGTGAACAAATAGCCCTCCTTGCACCAATGCCCGAAGCAATTTGGGAATCCTATGGCGAAGAAGAACTCAACTTACTGGCTTACTCCAAGGGAAACCTAAGTTTCTTAAAAGAACTAATGATCAGTGTAAAAGAGCATCAAGGCTTTCATGCCAATCTTTTCTTTAAAGCTCATCACGATTATTTCTTCATGCTTAAGAATCGATTTACCAGTTTACAGTGGCGCCTGCTCAGGGCCTTGGCCCTAAACGAACAAGTGGAACAGCCACATGCCTTCGATTTTCTGGTGCAACATAATTTGGGTGCTGCCAGCTCTGTGGAAAGGGCTTTGCGCAATTTATTGGATAGCGGTTACATCCTGCGAACAGAAGAAGCCTATCAAATAAAAAACCCGCTGCTTCATCGCTGGCTTCAACACCTGTATTTCCAAAAAGGAATAAGCTCAATCTCTAATTAAGGAGATCTTATTTAGGAAGATGTAGCTTATAGGCACTCACTTTATTGGCGAAAAATCGAGGCACATAAAGCATCTGACTTTGAGCATCATAACCAATGTCGGCAGTTTGTATTCCCGCCTCTTTACTGTCTAAAAGTAAACTGCTCTTCGCGCCATCGGCATACCAGATTTCCCCTTGCCAACGACTTATGATAAAACGATTATTGCCTAAGGGAATCAAGCCATCTCCTCCTTTGAGCTCACTGTTTATGGTTTCTAAAACCTCTCCTCCTTCCGAAAGCACTAATAAACCCTCATTACTTAAGGCATAAAGTCGATCTTCGAAATAGGCCAAACCATTGAGCCCTTCTAAACTTTCGTTGATGGTATGTACTATACCCGCTTCCAGATAGTGGAGCTTGGCAGTTTGCATATCTGAAATGTAAACACCTCTTTTACCAGCACTCAGATCATTAAGGAAGGAAGCGCCCGCCACGGGGTAAGTCACCTGATCTTTTGGATTTGCTAAGGCAATAGAGACCACCCGGTCGATATCCGTAAAATACAGGCGATCCTCAAAAACACACATCCCTTTTGGTGCATTAAAGCCAGGAGCCCAGGCAGCGTCCAAAACTTTTCCATCGGTAGAAAGCTTGGCGATATGTCCAAGGCCATCTTTTTCGGTTGGGTTGCCGGCAATGCAACTTACAAAGAGAAGATCCTCATCACGCAAGTAAAGCACCGACTCATTGGTGGGGAAAAGGCTATCCGTTTCCCAAGCCAATTCTAAACTTGCTTTGTTGCTCTCCTTTTTCTCTGAGCTAGGAGCTTCCTCTTCTTGGGCCCTGTTTTGTTCTGGGGCAGTATTGCAAGCACCTAATGTTAACACAAAACATAAACCAATGCCCAAAGGCAGAATTGAACCGCTTAGTGCAGGTTTAAGAAGCTTTAATATCATTTTTGTTTTCATTTTTGACTGCTTGCTTTACGAAGGATAAAATTCCAAGAATCCGATTTTAAGGCTTTTACAATTTTGGGGTCTAGTGCGTCTCGTAGAGCGCTATTCTTGGGATAGGTGAAACTGTAATAATCTGTTTTAAGATTGCGGCTTTCCATATGCAAATCACTATTTGATCCCTTCTCAAGGTAAAAACGCAAAACAGGGCGGTCGAAAATAAACACATCTATCTCTCCCTTACGTACCGCTTCGAAACCCTCATCTACACTTGAATAGAATTGATTAGGAAGGCCATAATTGCCCAAGTATTCGGCGGTGCCAGTAGCATCAATGGTGCCTGTATTAAAGCGGCGAAGGTCCTCCACATTTTCAATTTTACTTTCAATGGATTTCACCGTTAAGGCAGAAGCCACACCGGCGGTTAAGCCCGAGATCAATAAGATCGCGGTAAACATCCAAATAAAGGCAATGGTTCTTCCTCCAGTGGTTTCCGGTGACTTATCGCCATAACCAACAGTGGTCATAGTTACAGCACTCCACCAAAAGCCATCAAATATGCCGCGCCAGTTTTTTCGAAACTGCTCCCCATCGGCCTTTCGCCTTTCAAAAAACCAAACTAAAATTCCAAATAAAAGAATGATTCCCAGTAAAATGGCTAAAGCCGAGAAGAACTGCTTGCTAAAGAAATTGGATAAGAAAACCATCCAACTACTTTCGGCACGTCTTACCATGGCGGTTCCCGAAATAAAGTAAGGTTGGGAAAAATCGAGACTGTCCATCCGCTGCTCTGTTACAGTAATCGGATTTATGGATAAATCTACCTCGTTCTGAGCCAGGCCATTTAGCATGGTCTCCACATTATCATACCATTGATACTTAATCCTTGCAGGAACCTCATCATCAATAAGTTCCCAAAAGCTATGGCTAAGCCCTGCGGGACGACCAGAGGCGTCTTTAATTACAAAAGGAGGCGTTTCTTTAAGTCCAATTGTTAAGGTTGAATCTTGAGCTTTAAGAGAAAGAAAAGCCAAGAGAAAGATTAATAAATGATGAAAGCGCATAGTCCCGTATTTAGTGGCCCTAAAATAACATCTTGCTGAAAACAAATAGCAGCCTTGTTAAAATCAGAGCAAAAGGCAATAATTGCTGCTTTTCGCCGCGCATATTTGTGAGCCTTAAAGCGCCCAATGCCCTGCTTCCGCTTGCCGTAACAGAAACAATTTTAGGCCTAAAAATAGCCCTCTAAATTACTACCTTCGCAATCTTCTAAAATATACTTTTAAATGTCAGGCAAATATCCTGAGTACAAGCACTTAAACCTCGCCCAGATTAACCAAGATATTCTGGAATTCTGGAAAAAAGACGAGAGCTTCAAAAAGAGCATTAGTAGTCGCGAAGGCGAAGCGGGTTTTGTTTTCTATGAGGGCCCTCCCTCAGCCAACGGCAAACCCGGCATACACCACGTTATGGCTCGCGCCATTAAAGACATTTTTTGTCGATTTAAAACCTTACAAGGATATCAAGTAAACCGCAAAGCGGGCTGGGATACCCATGGTTTGCCGGTTGAGTTAGGGGTAGAAAAGGAATTGGGAATTACCAAGGAAGATATCGGTAAAAGCATCAGCATAGAAGACTATAACGAAGCTTGTAAAAAAGCGGTGATGCGCTACACGGATATCTGGAATGACCTTACCGAAAAGATGGGCTACTGGGTAGATATGGATAATCCCTATGTTACCTATCAGCCAAAATACATGGAAACGGTGTGGTGGCTGCTGAAGCAATTATGGGATAAAGACCTCATCTATAAAGGTTATACCATTCAACCTTACAGCCCAAAAGCGGGCACGGGTCTAAGCTCGCATGAATTAAATATGCCCGGCAGTTACCGCGATGTAAAAGACACTTCTGCCATTGCTCAGTTTGTTGCTCAAAAGGATGATGCCTTTTTAGCGGTATTTGGTGATGCCGTTGCTGCCGATGACCGCGTTTATTATATCGCTTGGACCACCACGCCCTGGACGCTTCCTTCGAACACCGCATTAACCGTGGGCCCGAAGATTGAATATCAAATGATTGAAAGCTTTAATCAATACACTGGATTGAGGCAAAAGGTAGTTTTAGCGAAAAGCCTGGTGGCAAAATATTTCAAAGCCGAAGCTCAGGATCTCGACTTGGATACTTTTTCCGCCGGTGATAAGCTCCTGCCTTGGCGCGTAGTTTGGGAAGGATCGGGCAAAAGCTTGGAAAACCTGCGATATGAGCAGCTCTTCGATTGGGCCAGTCCTTATGAAGGTGCCGAAAATGCCTTCCGTATAATTTTAGGTGATTTCGTGACCACCGAGGATGGAACCGGAATTGTGCACACCGCGCCAACCTTTGGTGCCGATGATGCCAAAGTAGCCAAAGAAGCCAAACCACCGGTGCCGCCAATGCTGGTGCTGGATGAAAACGATAATCCTGTTCCCCTAGTAGATCTTCAAGGTAGGTTTAGAGAAGGCATTGGGCCCTTCGCCGGGCTCTACGTGAAAAACGAATATTACTCCGATGGAGAAGCGCCAGAAAAATCGGTAGATGTTGAAATATCCATCAGTCTTAAGGAGCGAAACCAAGCTTTTAAGGTTGAAAAATACAATCACAGCTACCCCCATTGCTGGCGCACGGACAAACCCATTCTATATTATCCACTCGATTCTTGGTTTATCCGCGTAAGCGAGAAAAAGGAGCAAATGGTTGCCCTTAATAAAACCATTAATTGGAAGCCCAAAAGCACCGGCGAAGGTCGCTTTGGAAATTGGCTGGAAAACGCCAATGACTGGAACCTTAGTCGCTCCCGCTATTGGGGAATTCCACTTCCCATTTGGTCTACAGAGGATGGTTCCGAAAAACGCATCTTCGGATCTGTTGCGGAGCTTAAAGAGGCTTGCGATCATGCTGTGGCTGAAGGGCTAATGAAAGAGCATCCCTTTGCAAACTTCAAAGTGGGTGACATGAGTGAAGCGAATTACGATCAAATAGATTTACACCGACATGTGGTGGACAAAATCGTTTTGCTATCCGAGTCGGGACAAGAGATGCGTAGGGAAGCGGATTTGATAGATGTATGGTTTGACTCCGGTTCAATGCCCTATGCGCAGTGGCATTATCCATTTGAGAATAAAGAGGAAATTGATCAATTATGTCCTGCCGACTTTATTGCAGAAGGGGTTGATCAAACCCGTGGCTGGTTTTATACCCTCCATGCTATTTCCTCCCTGGTATTTGATCGGGTGGCCTACAAAAACGTAGTTTCCAATGGATTGGTTTTAGATAAAAACGGCGCCAAAATGTCGAAACGTTTAGGAAATGCCGTAGACCCATTCAGCACCATCGAAAAGTATGGCAGCGATCCGGTGCGTTGGTATATGATAAGCAATGCCTCGCCTTGGGACAATTTAAAGTTCGACCTAAATGGCGTTGAGGAAGTGCGCAGGCGCTTTTTCGGCACCCTTTACAATACCTACTCCTTTTTTGCCCTGTATGCCAATATTGATGGCTTCCAGTATGATGCCAATGCCGAAACGGATTGGTCTAAAAGACCGGAGCTCGATCGTTGGATACTTTCGCGTTTGCAAGAGCTCATTAAGAGTGTAGAGTCTCATTTTTCGGATTATGAACCCACCAAGGCGGCAAGAGCGATTGAGTATTTTGTAGATGAAGAACTCAGTAATTGGTATGTTCGTTTAAACCGACGTCGTTTCTGGAAAGGGGAGATGAGCGAGGATAAGCAAATGGCTTATGAAACACTTTACTACTGCTTGGAGTCTTTGGCCAAAATGATTGCTCCGGTAGCGCCCTTTTTCGCCGATCGATTATACCAAGATTTGCATCAAAGTGAAGCAGAATCTGTTCATATTAGTCACTGGCCAAAATTTCGTGAGGAGGCAGTAGATACCCATCTTAATGATCGAATGGCCTTGGCCCGCAGCCTCACCTCTATGGTGCTGGCCCTGCGGAAAAAAGAACAGATCAAAGTGCGCCAGCCGCTTAAGAAAATAATGGTTCCGGCTCTAAATGATGAAAAAGCGGAGCTCTTAGCCAGTATTCAGGATATTCTTTTGGCCGAAGTAAACGTTAAGGAGCTTGAAATCCTTCGAGCAGTAGAAGGGATTTTAGTAAAAAGCATAAAGCCAGATTTTAAAAAATTAGGCCCACGTTTTGGCAAACAAATGAAAGAAATTGCCGCTGCCATTCGTAAATTTGATCAGGCGCAAATAAGCGAATTAGAAAGCAAAAGCTATTGCGATATAAAGCTGGACGGTGAAGTGCATCGCATTGAAGCGACGGATGTAGAAATTCATACCGAAGACATCCCTGGCTGGCTGGTGATGAGCGAGAATAAGCTAACGGTGGCCCTTGATATTAATATCGACGAAAACTTAAAATCGGAGGGTATAGCAAGGGAGCTTGTTAACCGTATTCAGAATTTACGGAAAGATAGCGGCTTGGAGGTAACCGATCGTATCGAGGTGCAAATCTTGGAAGATCAGCATTTAAAAGCCGCACTGGCCGCAAATGAGGCTTATGTTAAAGAAGAGGTTTTGGCCGATGACCTGCATTGGACAAGCGATGATTTTGAAGGCGAACTGCTTGAATTTGATGAGGTAAAAAGCAAATTGAGTCTCTCTAAAACTTAGAAAGGGTTTTTTCTATATTTGGCGGATTCTTAAAAACTAGGCTTTTAAAGAATAATATATTTCACTTAAAATCAACTCGTTATGAGTGAGGACAAATTAAGATATAGCGACAAAGAACTCGAGGAGTTCAAGCAACTTATCCAAAATAAAATAGAAAGCGCTGAAGCTGATTTAGCGGTTCTAAAGGAAAATTTTGCGAATGACCGTAATAATGGTACCGACGATACTTCGCCCACCTTTAAGGCCTTTGAAGAAGGAAGCGATACCATGAGTAAAGAGGCAAACAGCCAATTGGCTGCTCGTCAAGAAAAATTTATTCGCGACTTGCACAATGCTCTAAATCGTATTGAAAACAAGACTTACGGAATTTGCCGCGTAACCGGCAAGCTTATAAGCAAAGAACGCTTGCGGTTAGTACCTCATGCTACTTTAAGTATTGAGGCTAAAAACAAACAATAGTATGCGCCGAGCCCTTTGGATTATCCTGGGTGTATTGATCTTGGATCAAGCGCTAAAAATATGGGTAAAAACAAGCTTCACCCTTGGAGAAGACTTGGTGATTACCGATTGGTTTATTCTTCATTTTACCGAAAACCCGGGCATGGCCTTTGGGGTAGAATTTGGTGGAGACTGGGGTAAACTACTCCTTAGTATCTTTAGAATTGCCACCGTTGTATTCATTTTTATCTGGCTAAAACGTTTGGTTCAGCGAGAAGTAAGTAAAGGCGGAATAATTGCCGTTTCCCTCATTCTGGCTGGTGCCCTGGGAAATATCATTGATTCTGCTTTCTACGGTTTAATCTTTCAAGCTTCAGACGCCTATACCGTAGCGGAGATGTTTCCAGAAGGTGGTGGTTATGCCCCCTTACTTTTCGGGAAGGTGGTGGATATGTTTTACTTTCCCATTATCAAGGGTTATTTACCCGATTGGTTAGGTGGTGATTACTTTATCTTTTTTAGACCCGTATTTAATTTAGCAGACGCCGCTATCTCCACTGGAGTAGGTTTACTAATTTTAAACCAGAAATCTGTTTTTCAAGAAGAGACTAAAGAAAAAGAGGCAACTGATTAATAAAGCTTAAAACTATACTTTGAAAGAACTTATTGCTAATTTCTCCCTGCACCTTAAGGATGCCGTGGACCTTATAAATAGCTTTAACTTTAAAGCTAGCGATCGTGCAATCCATAATGTGGTAATTACTGGTCTTGGTGGCTCTGGAATTGGTGGCTCGGCGGTATTAGATTTAGTTAATGATCAAGCCATTGTGCCCATTCATGTAAATAAAGATTATGACATACCGGCCTTCGTTGGTCGCCACACTTTGTTTATAGCCTGTTCTTATTCGGGCAACACCGAAGAGACTTTAACCGCAGTTGCCAAGGCCGAGGAAAAAGGCGCTATCATAGCCTGCATCTCTTCCGGCGGAACCTTAAAAGCTAAAGCGAGCGAAAATGGCTACAACTGCCTAAGCATGATTGGTGGAAACCCTCCCCGCTCCATGTTTGCTTACCCCTTTAGTTTTCTACTCTACTACTTGCGCGCCTATGGCATTATAAGCGAAGATCCTATTGACCACCTAAATGCCGGCATTCAACTGCTAGAGCGTGAAAGCGATAACATTAAAAGAGAGGCGGATCGCCTGGCGCAAGCCTTGCAAAATACTACCGCCCAAATCCTAGCCTGCTCGGGCTCTATTGGTGTGGCCGCTCGCATGCGCCAGCAGCTTAACGAAAATGCCAAAATGCTTTGCTGGGAAGCAGAGGTTCCCGAAATGAACCACAATGAATTGGTTGGCTGGGAAGGCGGTAATGATAGCTTCAGTTGCTTAATGCTCCGCAATGAAAGTGATAATCCCCGAAACGCCAAGCGGATGGATATCATTAAAACCATTATTGGGGCTAAAACCCCACACGTTTATGAAGTTTGGAGCAAGGGAAATAGCAATATTGAACGCGCGCTCTACCTAGTTCATCTAGGCGATTGGGTCTCTTATTATCTGTCCGAATTAAATGAGGTGGATATTATCGACATTAAGTCTATCGACCTTCTTAAGTCTGAATTATCGAAGCTTCCACTCTAAAAGTACCGGTTCTATTTAAGAAGCTGGGCAGCATGGATTACCAAAAAGCCTGGGACTATCAAGAACAGCTATTTCAAGAAATTGTAGATCGGAAGTTTAAGAACCGCAAGCTCCCTCCCGAAGAACAGGAGAAAACGCAAAACTATTTGCTTTTCTGCGAGCACCCCCATGTTTACACCCTTGGAAAGAGCGGGAAGCGAGAGCATTTATTGGTCTCCGAGGCAGGGTTAAAAAAACTGGAAGCCACTTTCTATCCCATTAATCGCGGTGGGGATATTACCTATCACGGACCCGGCCAGTTGGTAGGCTACCCTATTTTAGATCTCGATCACTTTTTTCCAGATATCCATAAATACCTTCGGTTTTTGGAAGAAGTCTTTATTCGTGTTTTGGCAGACTATGGTCTGAAAGGTGAGCGATCTCCGGGCGAAACAGGAGTTTGGTTTGATGTGGGTACCGATAAGGCCCGGAAAATTTTAGCCCTTGGAGTTCGCGCCAGTCGTTGGGTTACCATGCATGGATGGGCCTTTAATGTAAATACCAATATGAGCTACTTTGAACATATTGTACCTTGTGGCATTCACGACAAAGCCGTTACTTCCTTGGAAAAGGAATTAGGACATTCTGTAGCTATGGCTGAGGTGGAGCAAAAAGCATTGGACTACTTCCAAGAGATTTTTAAGGTTGAACTGATCTAGGTGATCTAAGCATTCAAGTAGCGCTCCAAATGCGGCAAAAAGGCTAAATCGGCGACCATCATTTCCAAATCAATTAAATCTTCAAATTCAAACCAAGCCCATTGGTCGTGGTCCACCAAATGAATCCCCTCCAAATCGCTCTTACAAACAAAGGCCGATAATTTAAAGGAGCCCGTTTTATTGCTCCATTCTACTGCCTCTAAAAAAGTGAACTTTTTAATGCCAACCGAAAGCTCCTCCCGCAATTCACGTTCTAGAGCTTCTTCCGGTAGTTCCCCTTCTTCAAGTTTGCCTCCTGGAAACTCCCAGTATCCTTCATAAGGCTTTCCTTCTGCCCTCCGAGCGGCAAAAACCTGACCTTTATAATTTGTGATAATAGCGCATACAACCGCTGTCATTTCGTGCTTCAATTAAGTATTTTTGTGAAATGCCTTCTGATAAAATCGCGAATATTCTTAAAAGCTTATCCAACAAACCCGGTGTTTATCAGCATCTCGATAAAAACGGGAAAATTCTCTATATAGGCAAAGCTAAAGATCTTAAAAAAAGGGTTTCCTCCTATTTTAATAAAAACCTCGATAGTGCCCGCATTCGGGTAATGGTGAGCAAAATTGCCGATATCCACACCATTATTACCGAAACGGAGTTTGATGCTTTATTGCTTGAAAACAACCTCATTAAAGAGTATCAGCCCCGCTATAACATCAACTTAAAAGACGATAAAACCTATCCCTGGATCTGCATAAAGAAGGAGCCCTTCCCTCGGATCTTTCCTACCCGAAACCTCATTAAAGATGGCAGCGAGTACTTTGGGCCTTATGCTTCTGGCAAGGTGATGAAGACGGTCCTTGGCCTCATCCGCCAGCTTTATACCCTTCGGACCTGCAAACTCAATTTAAGTCCCGAAAACATCGAATCGGGAAAATACCGAGTTTGTTTAGAGTATCATATCGGTAACTGCAAGGGGCCATGTGAAGGCTTGCAAAAGGAAGAAAGCTACTTGGATGATGTTCAATCGGCACGAGCTCTTTTAAAAGGTCATTTGAATCAGGTGAAGCAAATGTTGCAAGAACAAATGCGTGAAGCCGCTGCCGACCTTCAGTTTGAAACGGCCCAAGCCCTAAAAGAGAAGTTTGAAATTGTAGACCGCTATCAGGCTAAAAGCACAGTTGTTCATCCTGGTATTACCAATGTGGATGTTTTTAGCATTTTTAGTGATGCCGAGTTCGCTTATGTGAACTTTCTGAAAATTATGGACGGTTCCGTGCTGCAATCTCACACTTTGGAACTCAAGAAAAAATTGGATGAAAAAGATTCGGAAATTTTAGAAATGGCTATACCCGAGCTCCGTCAGCGCTTTAAATCTAATGCCACTGAAATTTATGTCTCTGAAGAAATAGGGCTTGAAATTCCCGAGCTTAAAGTTTTTAGGCCGCAAAGGGGCGATAAAAAAAGCCTGATCGACCTTTCCTTAAAGAATGGACGCTACTTCCGCTTAGAAAAACTAAAAAACATACAAATAGTAGATCCGGATCGCCATGTAAAGCGCTTGATGACCCAAATGCAACAAGACCTTCGGCTGGCGGAAGAACCTCGGCATATTGAATGTTTTGACAACTCTAATATTCAAGGCACAAATCCTGTTTCAGCTTGTGTAGTTTTTAAAGAGGGCAAACCCAGTAAAAAGGATTATCGTCACTTTAATATAAAAACAGTTGAAGGCCCAGATGACTACGCCAGCATGTATGAAGCAGTTTACAGACGATACCGCCGGCTTCTAAACGAAGACGAGCCCTTGCCACAACTCATTGTTATTGATGGGGGAAAGGGACAACTTGGGGCCGGATTAAAGGCTTTAGAAGATCTTGAGCTAAGAGGTAAAATTGCCATTTTAGGAATTGCCAAAAGGCTGGAAGAACTGTATTTCCCCGGTGATAAATACCCTTTATACCTCGACAAGCGATCAGAAACTTTAAAGGTAATCCAACGATTAAGAGATGAGGCGCATCGTTTTGGTATTACGCATCATCGCAATCGCCGTTCTAAAGGAACCTTTAAAAGCGAATTAAACGACATCAAGGGCATTGGCGATGAAAGTGTAAAGCTTCTCCTGCGAAAGTTTCGAAGTGTGAAGAAGGTTCAGGAAGCCGATCTAAAAAGCCTGGAAGAGGTCATAGGTACTAAGCGAGCCACAATTGTATTTAAGCATTACCATCCCCAGGATTCGGAACAATGAAACAACTGATTATTCTTCTGCTCCTCAGCTTGAGCCTTCAAGCTCAAAAGAAAGACATTAAAATTGGTCTCGTACTAAGTGGGGGTGGTGCAAAATGCATGGCTCAAATTGGCGCCCTCAAGGTGATGGAGGAAGCCGGTATTAAATTCGATTATATCGGAGGAACTAGCATGGGCGCAATAGTTGGCGCCATGTACAGCCTGGGCTATTCGGCGGCTGAAATTGAGCTTTACCTGAAGAATGTAAACTGGGACGCCCTCCTAAGCAATGAAATACCAAGAAACCGCTTAAGCTTTTTTGATCGCAAGGCCGATTCGCGCTACCTCTTGCGTTTTCCTATTGACAATAATGGGATTAATATTCCCAAAGGGGTGAATTTTGCGCAATACATCATGAAAGAGCTTAGCACAATTACCCAGCAAAGCTATCCCTATTTGCATTTTTCCGAACTACCAATTCCATTCTTCTGCGTGGCGACCAACTTAGAGTCAGGTCAAATGCGCGTTTTTGAGCATGGACGCCTCATTGACGCCTTAAGAGCCAGTTCTGCCTTCCCTTCTCTTTTCACCCCCTATCTCCTAGAAGATAGCCTTTACATTGATGGCGGTGTGCTGAATAATTTCCCCGTTCAGATTATGGCAGAAAAGGGCCTGGATTACATAATCGGGGTGGATATGCAAGACTACCTCAACAGTCGAGAAGACTTAAATAGCGTGGTTAAGGTAATGGCCCAAACTTCTGCCTTTCTAAATGCCCAAAACCGAAAAGAGTCGGAGGCTTTAACCGACATCTGGATGACACCTAAAATAGAAGAAGCCAACATTACAAGCTTTGATATTTTTGAGGAAATAGTAGCGGCCGGAGAAGCAGAAGCGCGAGCACATTGGGATGAATTAGTGGCCCTGGCCGAAATGGATGGAGGCCCTCCACAAAATCACGAAAAAGCCACTCCACTAAGTGCGTTTTTCGTTAAAGAAATTCAAGTAAATGGCTTGCAAAACCTTACGCCAGACTTTGTAAAAGGCAAGCTGCGAGTACGCGAAAATAAAATCTGCCAGGTTAGCAAACTCGACAAAGGTTTGGATCAACTCTATGGTACGCAGTATTTCACCAATATCGATTATACCCTTGTTCCTGCCGATACCGGTTATATTTTAAACATCAACCTAAGGGAAAAAGAATACTCCCAGCAACTTAATGTAGGCATTAACTACAGCGACGATTACAATGCCGCCCTTCTTTTAAACTATACCAACCGCAAGCTATTTTTTAAGAACTCCAAATTAAGTGTGGACTTAGCCCTGGGCGATATGCCTCGAGGGGAAATAAGCTACTTTGTAGATCGCGGCTTCATCCCCACCCTTGGGCTTAAATTACGCAGCCATCGCTTTAAGTATAGCAAATTCCAAAATCGCCTCGCGGTCAATGAAAAAACCTATCAGGATTACAGCCTTCAGCTTTTTTTACAATCTACTTGGCGTGATGCCTATGCCATTGGAGGCGGAGTAGAAGTGGAAGATATTAGCATCAATCAAAGTTTTGAAAGCAGTACTATGGGCGATTTTCAAAAGGCCTACATCAACTACTTTGCTTTTCTCGATTTTGACTCCTTTGATGATGCCAATTTTCCACGGGCTGGCTTTCAGCTAAATATGATGTATCGCATCATTGCTGAAAGAGAAGGCTTTGAGATATTTCGAGAACCAAGCTCGGTTTTAGATATTAACTTTAAACAGGCCGTGGGTTTAGGACCTAAATGGTCGATGCTGCTAGAGATGTTTGGAGCCACCGCAATTGGTCCAAGTTTAGATGAACCCTATCAAATCTACCTCGGCAGTCAGGGCCAAGGATACATTAATTATATGCAGCCCTTCGTTGGATATCGCTTTCTGGAACTATCGGGGAATAATGCCCTTACGCTTAGAGCTGATTTTCGCTATGAGTTCCTTAAAAACAACTATATAAAGTTTAAGGCAAACTACGGAAGAGTTGAAAACTCCTTTGAAGATCTTTTCAATTCGGATGTGCTCTTAGACGGCTACAGCATCGGCTATAGCTACAATTCTTTAATTGGCCCCCTAGAATTAAACTTGGCGGCTAGCTCTAACCATCCCGACCTCTTCGCCTACGTACGATTAGGATTCTGGTTCTAATTTTACATTGAACACTTGGTCAGTTAACCTCTTTTGTTTAACTTTGACCATTCGTTCAATGTAAATGAGTCCACGCAGCACCGAACAAAATGAAGCCCAAAGGGCTCAAACCCGTCTCCTAATTTTAGAGACGGCATTAAAGGCTTTCGCCGAAAAGGGCTATGCCTCAGCCAGTATTAGTTACATCGCTAAAGAGGCCGGAATTTCCAAAGGGCTCAGCTACCATTATTTTAAAAACAAGGAAGACCTCCTGGTGGGGATATTCGAAATGTTGGCCGGAATGGCTGATGGTCTTGAGGCAGCATGGGAAGGCAAAACGCCTCGTGAAAAGCTAGCCATGGCCATAGAAATGACCTTTCAAATTCTCAAGGAACAGCCTCAAACTGTGCGTTTCATGACGGCCCTCGCCCTGCAACCCGAAGTAACCAGTCACCTAAAAGCCTTGATTGAAGCTCAAAAGCTCATCAATATAAAAGTGTACGAAGAGATTTTTACCGAACTCAATTATAAGGAAGCAGAGGCCGAAGCCTACGCCTTTGGTGCCCTGCTCGACGGGGTTGCCTTGGGAAACCTCGCAATTGGAAATGATTACCCGCTAGACACCATGAAAAAAGTACTATACGCTAAATACGACTTATGAAAACTACGATGCTAAGCCTAATCCTGCTCTTTAGTAGTAGCCTTTTTGCCCAAGATCCTCTTGCGATCGTTCAAAAAGCAGAGGACAAATTAAAAGGAGAGCAATCCTATGCCGAAATGAGCATGACCATTGTTCGACCCAATTGGAACCGGACCATTAAAATGAAAAGCTGGAGCAGAGGAACCGACTATTCCTTAATACTTATCACCCAACCCGCCCGCGACAAGGGAACCGTGTTTCTTAAAAAACGAAAAGAAGTTTACAATTGGATTCCAAGCATAGAGCGACAAATAAAACTGCCGCCGAGCATGATGAATCAAAGTTGGATGGGTTCCGATTTTACCAACGACGATCTAGTAACTGAATCTTCCCTCGTTAAGGACTATGATCATAAGCTTATAGGAGAAGTCTCTTTAAATGGCCGAAAAGCTTGGAAAATTGAGCTAATCGCCAAGGAGGATGCCGCGGTAGTGTGGGGCAAGGTTATTCTGCACGTGGACCAAGCAGAGTACATTCATTTGCGTACAGAGTTTTATGATGAAGAGGGCGACCTTGTGAATATCATGGAAGCCAAAAAAATCGGGGAGCTCGGTGGTAAAATCCTGCCCATTGTTGTGGTAATGCAGCCTGTTGCAGACCCTGAGCACAAAACTGTTCTGGAGTATCACGCCTTAGACTTTAGAGTGACCATCCCAAGGGAGCACTTTACTACTCAATACATGAAACGCGTTCGTTGAGATGTTACTAAAAATTGCCTGGCGAAATATTTGGCGCAATAAACGGCGCAGCTTTATCACCCTAACATCGGTAGCTTTTGCACTGTTCTTTGCCATCATCATGCGGAGCATGCAAACGGGCACCTATGATCAGGCCTATTCATCGGTAATAAATGCTACCACTGGTTATATGCAATGGCAAGGGGAAGGCTATTGGGATAAACAAAGCTTAGATCGAAGTTTCCATCCCGACTCCCATCAGCGTAAGCAAATACTTGCCCATGAAGGGGTTCTGGACCTTTTACCGCGACTTGAAAGTTTTGCCTTACTGGCCTCAAACAATAGCGATACTAAGCCGGGCTTTTTAAAAGGTGTTGATGCCGAACTAGAAGCGAAGTACTTTCAACTCAATGAAAAATTACTAGCAGGGGAACTTCCCAACTCGCAAAACAATGGCGTTTTATTGGCCTCTGGCCTGGCCGAAAACCTGAGCTTGGGATTAGGAGACACCATGGTGATTATTGGGCAAGGTTACCACGGCATGAGTGCCAATGGTAAATACCCCGTTATTGGAATTGCCGATTTAAAAAACCCCATTGCTAATAAAAGCACGGTTTACCTCGACCTCAAAGAGCTGCAGTTTTTAACCGGCGCCTACGGCCAGGTGAGCGCTGAAGTTATTATTCCAAAAAGCAAAGACCAGCTTATAGAGCTGAAACAAGACTTGGCCCTTATAATTGATGATGAAAGCAGCGACCTCTTAACTTGGCAAGAAATGATGCCCGAGCTTATTGAAGCCATGGAAGCCGATAGCGCTGGAGGCCTAGCGATATTATTCATTCTTTATTTAGTGATTGGATTTGGAATATTCGGCACCATTTTGATGCTTACGGCGGAACGAAAACCGGAGTATGGCATTTTGCTTTCCATTGGCATGAGCCGCGGCCGCATGGCCCTCACTTCTTTTATGGAAACTGGATTGCTAAGCCTCTTAGGAATATTAGGAGGCAGCTTCTTAGCTTGGCCCTTGGCGGCCTATTACCATTACAATCCCATAGAGCTGGGTGGCGATATGGATGCCATGATGGAGGAATATGGCATGGAACCCTTACTTCCCTTTAGTCTTGATGGTGATATATGGCTAACACATGGTAGCATTATGCTGATTATTAGCCTACTTCTCAGCTTTTATGCTGTTGTTACCATTTATCGTTTGAACCCTGTAAATGCCATGCGCCGATGAAAACTCTAGTGAAAATAGCTTGGCGAAATATTTGGCGCCATCGATTAAGAAGCTTGGTGGTAATCATTTCCATCATATTAGGAATTTGGGCGGGGATATTTGTGAGTGCTTTTAGCTTCGGCCTCAACAATCAGCGCAAGGAAAGCATGATTCGGAATCAGGTCTCTCACTTGCAAGTGCACCATAAAGCCTGGGCACAAGAAGCAGATGTTTCCTACCTCCTTTATGAACCGGATGCCATAATCCAAAGTCTTCTAGAACTTGGAGCCCCCAATCATACGTTGCGTCTTAAAAGCATGGGTATGGCCGCCACGGCTCATTACAGTGGAGGGGTTCAAATTATTGGTATTAATGCCGATACTGAATCGGAACTAACCGGACTTGGCAGTCGAATTGATAGCGGTGATTACCTAGGGGAAAAAGGTCGAAACCCAATTCTAATTGGTGCCGCTTTAGCGGAAAAATTAGAAGTTAAACCGGGCTCCAAAGTGATCTTAAGTTTTAGTGATCAGGATCTTAATCTGGTATCGGCTTCCTTTAAAGTGAAAGGGATTTACCACGATGTTTCCTCGCAAATTGAAAAACTACAGGTATTCGTTAGAGCCAAGGACTTGCAAAGTCTTTTAGGCTTAGATGCAAACGCCTATCATGAACTAGCGGTTTTACTCGATGATGATAAAGGGGTTGATGCCTTAAAATCTCAGCTGCAGCAAAAGCATGCTGATTACCTTATTGAAAGCTGGAAGGAAATAGCCCCTGAACTAGCTTTTGCCGATGAAATCATGAGTCAAGCACTGTATATCATTATCGGAATTATTATGCTGGCCTTGTCCTTTGGGATCATCAATACCATGTTAATGGCGGTGCTGGAGCGAAGAAAGGAATTGGGAGTGCTAATGAGCGTTGGCATGACCAAGCCTAAAGTATTTACCATGGTTATTCTTGAAACTTTTTTCCTGGCGCTTCTCAGCGGTCCATTTGGAATACTAGCAGCCTACCTCAGCGTAAGTGGCACGGCAGATACCGGTTTAAGTTTAGCCATGTTTAGTGATGGACTTGCTAGCTATGGTATTGGAACCGTCATTTATCCGGTATTGCCCAACAGCTTCTACTTTGGAACCGCGGCGATAGTTTTCATCATGACCCTGCTGGCAGCAATTTACCCAGCCAGACATGCTTTGAAGCTTAACCCAATAGAAACCATGCGAACGCTTTAAAAATATTCCTTATGTCAGTAATTGAAACAAAAAAGCTAAGCCGCATTTATCAGGATGGCGATAGTTTGATACACGCCGTAAACCAAGTTGATCTGCAAGTTGAGGCAGGTGAGTTTACCGCGATTATAGGTCCTTCAGGATCGGGAAAAACAACGCTCCTCAACCTCATCGGCGGATTAGATACCCCCTCTGAAGGGACGGTAACTATTGAGAATAAGCCTATTCATCAACTCAAGGATAGTGAGCTAATAAACTTTCGCTTAAAGCATATTGGCTTCGTTTTTCAAGCTTACAATTTAATCCCGGTGCTCAGTGCCCAAGAAAACGTTGAGTTTATCATGCTGCTGCAGGATCAATCTAAGTCTGCAAGGGAAAGCCGCGCCAAGGAGCTCCTTAAGGCAGTAGGATTAGAACAGCAAATGCATAAACGCCCTTCAGAGCTTAGTGGTGGCCAGCAACAAAGAGTTGCCGTTGCGCGCGCCTTGGCTTCTAAACCAAGCTTTGTTTTAGCGGATGAGCCAACCGCTAATCTCGACTCCAAAAGCACCGAGGACCTATTGGATATCATGCATCGCCTTAACAAAGAAGAAGGCATAACTTTTCTTTTTTCAACCCATGACCAAAGGGTGATTGACCGTGCCGAGCGCTTGATTTATGTTGAAGATGGTCAGATAAAAAGCGACGAGAAGAAGTGAAAAAGTGGGGCCTATTGTTAGTATTCATCTCCTTCGGTGCTGCGGCTCAAGAGGCTTCGCCTTGGGAATTAAGCGGCTATTTAAAATACCTTGGCAGCTATTCCCTGGTCAATGAGCAATTCATTCCTCTAGAACAACAGGCCGCAACGGCAACCTCTTCCTTTGATCAGCAATTGCATAACCGCTTTGATTTACGGTACTATGGCGGTCCATGGTCAGCGGGAATAGGAATGCGAAATCGACTGTTCCAAGGCGCTAGTCCCGAGCAAGGCGATTCATTTTATAAGTTATTAGATGATGATGCGGGCTTGGTAGGTTTAAGTTTCCTTTATTGGAAAAGCGACCGAGTATTGATGCATACTATCTTCGATCGTGCCTGGTTGCAATATGAGAAGGATAAATGGTCATTTCGTTTGGGTAGGCAGCGGATTAATTGGGGGATGACCAGTGTTTTTAATCCCAATGATCTATTGAACCAATACAATTTTTTAGACTTTGACTATGAAGAGCGACCCGGTGTTGACGCCTTAAGGGTTCAGTTCTTCCCGAATTTCTCTAGTCAGTTTGAGCTCGCCCTAGCGCCTTTAAATGGAAGCATGCACACTGCCGCCCTCCTTTATCGAAACAATGCTTATGCCTACGACTTTCAGCTAATTACCGGGGTGTATGATGAGCATTTTACCGCTGGCGGCGGCTGGGCCGGATCTATTGGTGGACTTGGCTTTAAAGGAGAGGCGAACTATTACTTGCCTTTTAATGATAAGGGTGAGGAGGTATTAGTAGGAAGCACTGATATCGATTACGTTTTTACAAATGGAATTTACCTTAGTCTGGGATACCTGTACAATCAAAGCGCCGCGGAAGGACTAGGTGTAATGGGTTTTAATAGCCTTAGCGACGGACAGGTTTTAAGCCCTAAAAACCCCTTTATTTTTCGCCATACCACGGTACTTAGTCTCAGCTATCCTTTTAATCCTCTAATCTCCGGCTCACTTACATCTATGTATAGCCCCGATGGCAACAGTACCATCGTTTTTCCGAGCATAACTTACTCCTTAAGTACCAATTTAGACGTATTGCTAGCGGGGCAATTCTTCTTGGCCGACAATCAGCAAGCAACTGATCAATATGACTGGTTTGTTCAAAGCTTTTTTGCCCGTTTAAAATGGTCATTCTAATTGCAAACCTGAGCTGAAAAGCTAAGCCTTAACTAGGATATAAAATCCTTGGTGAGACTAGGGGGTATTTTGCGCTAAGAAGAAAGGCTGCTGCGCACTTGGTAATTGATACACCACAAACTTTTCGTTGGCAAAAGCAATGGGCAGTTTCTCTACGCTGCGATCGGCAAAATGCACCACATAACCTTCGCTATGGCGATCCGATTCTAATTCCCAAATCGATAGGAAGTCCTCAGAAACCAAAGCACTGTAATCGGCTTCTAAGTTATGAGGGTCCGTACATTTTAGCTTGGTCATATGATCCAACCAATACTCGGCGTATTCCTCGCTGAAGAATGCTTTGGTGCCATCGTACCAGTCGCCATAAGAGCTACGCATGCTTTTTACTCTAAAGCCAGGCTGAGATGGAGGTACAATAACTAAAGCATCTTGCGCGGTGTTCTGTCTAAACCAATCTTGTAAGGCATACCATTCTTTATCTTGAGTTCCTTCATCAATGCTTAGCCCGCCACGCATGGCAAAAGCAAGCAAGCCCAAAACCAGATAGGCGCTGGACAAACCTATGGGAGCCCATTTTTTAAAGCCTTGAAAGCGAATTAAATACCAGGCTGCACCCAATAGCATTAAAGCCGAAAAAGTTTTTGACCATTCGCCATAAGCATACTGTGCAAGGATGGGAATAGCGAGTAAATAAAAGATGGGCTTGGGGTTTTTCACTAACATGCCCGCCCATAAAACTAGAGTTAGGGTGCTTATGAAAAGAAAGGCTCTGTAAAACTGAAATTGAATAATCAATTTAACCGGTAGAACTTCTGTAAAGATGGTTCCGATAATTATCATTAAAATGATACTCAGGCCAAAGCCTTGTAAGAAGCGTTTCGCCTTAAGCGTAAAATTACCCTTCTCTAAAAGAAGGAAAAAAGCTACTAAAACTAAGGCCGACTTAAAAAACATCATTGGCGGGAAAGCACTAGGAAAAGTGTGCTGGCCATTGCGAAGTTGCATCACTTGTAACCACGTTTCCGAAAAAGTTAAGGAAGACTCGCCAGAAGCATTTGCAAACTTTAATATCAAAACTGGGCTAAGCATTAATGCTAAAAATGCCCCTAACCAAATTTGCTCGCGTTTAAAGCCATCGCGCAAAAGATGGGCAATGGTGCCTGCTCCTAAGATATAGATCGTAGAAAGTGGGTGAATATTAAAACCAATGCCTAAGAGAATAACCGCGTACCACAAGCGTCCTTTGTAAAGGTGCAAAATGCTAAAAAGCAAAATGGGGTAGGCAATGGTGCGCTCCATGAGAATAGTATCCCAGATACTTACAAAGCCAATTACGGGAAAAGAGAAGCTCAATAGTACAACGCTTAAAATTCCTGCCTCTTTAGAATTAAAGATCTCGCTACCTAAGCGATAGAAGGCATAAACAGAAAGTGCTAATGAGGCCATGTAAATACTAAAGAATAGTAAAGGAATATTATGACCGAAGTAAGGAAGTGCAAGTTTTAAGCTGTAGAGGAAAAAACTTGGTGAGTTATTGTATTGCTCAACTAAAAGATCGTTGGGATAAGAGGCGGGGTCTAGGATTTCGTATAACCAAGGCAAGGAGATAAACTGATTCCACATGCCAAAGTGGTACTGGTTAATTCCAATAACCGAAGCCAAAGCTACAATAGCTAAGAACAGGTGAACCCGATATTTATTTACGATTGACATTACCCTCTAATTCTTTATCTGATACAAATGTGTAGCAGATACTATAGAAAGTTCTAATTCTTTCGATTAGAGGGTTTTTTAGCCCGATTAGTGGTGAAATTCCTTCTGGAAAAAGGTCTTTTATGCCCTTAAAAGGTCATTTTAAATGAAGTTCCCCTGCTCTTATTTAGAGGATTTCGGAAATCTCATCCAATCCCTTTTTCTCAATATTGGGAACGGTAGCATCCTCGGCAGGGTAGCCCACCGGCAGCAATAAAAAGGGCTTCTGATTACTTGGTCGACCGAGGATATTGGCCAAAAAGTTCATGGGGCTAGGAGTATGGGTTAGGGTGGTAAGGCCCAAATGGTGAATGGCGGAAATTAAAAATCCAGAGGCAAGACCAACCGATTCGTTTACATAATAATGCTTCACTTTCTCGCCCGATTCTTCCTGACCATAAAGCTCTTTAAAAACAATAATTAACCATGGTGCGATACTGAGAAAGGGTTTTTCCCAATCCGTTCCCAGAGGAGCAAGATCTTTCAGCCATTCTTCGGTAGCCCTTTCTTCGTAGAAGAGCTTTTCCTCCGCTTCTGCTGCTTCGCGAATTTTATCCTTTAGCTCCTGACTGCGCACAGCCACAAAATACCAGGGCTGCTTATTGGCACCGCTAGGCGCAGAACCCGCAATCTCAATTAGGTTTTGAATAAGCTCTTCTGGTACATCTTTATCCGAAAAAAAACGACAACTGCGGCGTTTGCGATAGGCCTGAAGCATTTGCTCCGAGTGGGCAATAAGTTCCTCGGAACTAGGATTCGGATGATAATCCAATGGAATATGCTCAAGAGCTTCGGGCTTTTTCATTTAGGGAGGATTAAAGGGCTTTACAATTGATGGCGTATAGGCTTAACGCAGTTTAGCCGCCAATTTAGCCATCATCTTTTTAGGGTTCTTTTGCTCGTAGAGCACCTTGTAAACCGTATCGGCGATGGGCATTTTTATTTCTTTTTCTTTCCTGATTTCATGAATCAGTTTGGCGGCATAGTAGCCTTCCGCTACCATATTCATTTCTAACATGGCGCTGCGAATAGTGTAGCCTTTGCCAATCATGTTTCCAAAAGTACGATTGCGGGAAAACTGCGAATAAGCTGTAACCAACAAATCGCCCAAATAAGCCGAGCCGCTGATATCGCGTTTGGTATGATGCACGGATTTAATGAATTTCTTCATCTCACGTATGGCATTACTTACCAATACCGCTTGAAAGTTATCGCCATAGCCTAAGCCATGATACATGCCTGCCGCTAAGGCATAAATGTTTTTTAAAACTGCGGCATATTCGGTTCCATAAATATCATCCGAAGTTTGAGTAATAATGTACTCACATTCCAAATTAGCCGCTATGTGCTTGGCGGATTCCGCGTTTAAGCTTGCAATGGTTAAATAGCTCAAGCGCTCCAGCGCCACTTCCTCGGCATGGCATGGACCCGTTATAACGCCAATGTTTTCCAGAGGTACCTCATGTTGCTTGTGAAAGTACTCCCCTACAATTTGGTTTTCATCTGGAACGATTCCTTTAATGGCACTGTAAACGTGTTTACCCTTAATAGATTCATTAAGATTAGAGAGCGCCGATTTTAGAAATGCCGAAGGAACAGCAAATATCAAATAGTCGGCATTGGCCACTATATGATCCATATCGGTTGAAATATCGATGCGTTCTGTGGCCAATTCCACCGAACTTAAATACCTCAGGTTATTGTGATACTTTTTAATGTGCATGACATTTTCCTCGTCACGCATCCACCAACCCACATACTCATTATTCTCGGTTAGCATTTTAACAATGGCCGTAGCCCAGCTTCCTCCTCCTATAACCGCTATCGACATCTTAAAATTGAATTTCTACCTGTTTCACTTCGCCTTTTCTTTGGTATAGCAACTGGGCCTTATCGCCTTTCTTAAACTGGGCCAATGCCTGCATATAACTTTGCATATCGCTTACCTGAACCTTCCCTAATTGGGTTACAATATCTCCGGCTTGCAATCCGGCATTAGCTGCGGGCTTATCTGGACTAAGCCCGTCAATCTTCATCCCATTGCCACTGTATAGATAGTCTGGCATCACGCCAAGTGTAACCGAAAAACTGGGTGCCTTGGTGCTTTCCACTTTGGTTGCACTAAAAGGAAAATCAGCGGTGGATGGCGTATTTCTAATAATAGCGCACATTAAGGCCAAGGTGCGGTAAATGCCTACTTCGTTGATTTTTTCAAAATCATCGGTAGGTTTATGATAATCTGCATGAGTACCGGTAAAAAAGTGAAGTACCGGGATATTGGCATAGTAAAAGCTAGTATGATCACTAGGGCCAACACCACTTTCGGAGGTTTCGATGTTTAAGCCGCATTCGATAGGTTCAATAATTTCGGGCCATAGCGGGCTGGTGCCAACTCCATTAAGCGCAATCGTTTCTTCTTCCATACGCCCAATCATATCCATGTTGAGCATATAGTGCCAGTGATTTTCGGTGCGCCGCGTTTTCTTTACAAAGTACTTAGAGCCCAATAAGCCCATTTCCTCACCCGAAAAGGCGAGTAATAAATAATTGAATCGACGCATGCTCGGATCTTCAGTCTGCGATAAAAAGCGCGCCAGTGCCAATAATCCCGCCGTTCCACTGGCATTGTCATCAGCACCATTATGAATCATGGGCTCCTCACCACGATAGCGTGATCCTTCGCCACCCATTCCCAAATGATCATAGTGAGCGCCAATAACTATCGTTTTCTCCTGACCATTATCAATGACTCCTCCAATATTGTAGGTAATGTCTTCAATCGCATTAAGGGAAACCGATAGGGATACCTCTCTGCTGCGACGCAGCTTTTTCGCATATTTTTTGTTCGCTAGGTAAACCACCGGTATGCCCTTATCATCCAAAGACTTGAACTCACTTTTGGGGCTATTGGCGTTTCCTTTGGTATGCACCAATATTACCGCCTTAGCGCCTTTTTCCTTTAAGAGCTCTACCCTTTTACCCAGGTCATGCCAATCCTTAAATTTAGAATGTGGGTGAATACCATCTGGGGAACTAATTTCCATTACGGCAATGGCGCCTTTAATATCTTCATCATCTATATCATCGCGCTTCAACTTGGTGCTCTCAATACCAAATTTCACGTACTCGGTTTTAGCGCTTACCTGCTTGCTTGACGATAAATTAACCGGATAGTAATCTAAATCCAATTTCAGGTCTTCATTCTTGTACTTAAAATAAGTACCATCAACCGCGCGCTCAACCCTATTGGGAACGCTAAATTCTTGTTCAAAACCGGTTTTAAAGTAAGGGTTTAAGCCACTCTCTCTAAATTGTTTAATGATGTATTCGCGGCTAAGGTCATCCCCAACAGTACCTGGCTTGCGCCCTTTAAAATCATCGGAAGCTAAAAATGCAACATCCACTCTGATCTGAGCCACCGCATCCCGCGGGAATTCATAACATACTGAAGGATTGTCTTGTGCCCCTACATAGGAGCTAAGCATTAGCAATAAAAAGAAATTCCTCATCATTTTCTCTTAATTAAGGCGCCAAAGATAGGCAATTGCATAGGTCACTGCTGTTAATAGGATAGTGTAGAAATCAATAGAGAAATATCCTGTTGATGCAAATGAGCAACGTAATTTAGCCCAATATCTACTATGTCTTCACTTCGGAACTTAGCATCGCAAACTGTAGTTTACGGCCTAACCACCATATTGGCGCGTTTGCTAAATTTCGCCCTTACGCCTATCCATACCGATCTTATTCCTAAAAGTGATTACGGGGTACTCAGCGATTTATACTCCATGATTGCCTTTTTAATGGTGATTCTCACTTTCGGCATGGAAACCGCTTTCTTCCGATTCAACCGAGACGCTAAGTACGATCAAGATAAAGTGTTTAGTCACTCCCTATTATTTGTAGCTTTTACGAGTGCGCTCTTAATAATCCTGAGTTTAGTTTTTAATGACAGCCTAGCTCAAATCCTCAAGTACGAGGAGCGCAGCTATCTTTTGCATTGGATGTTGGCGATTGTAGCTATGGATGCCATTGCGGCTGTTCCCTTTGCGCGCCTAAGAGCAAATAATCGGCCCATGCGGTTCCTAAGTCTACGACTGGGATCCATTGGCTTAATGGTAGCCTTAAATCTCTTTTTCTTTAAGGTAATTCCACCCTTGGCAGCAGGTGCTGATCCCGACTCTTGGCTTTACGGTGCGGCCGATCCCGAGCGGTTTGTGGTTTATGTATTCTTGGCAAACCTCATTGGTAATGCCTTTTTGATGCTTCTCTTCCTGCCCGAGTTTATAAAAATTCGCTGGACCCTAGACCCTCAATTACTTCGGAAAATGCTGCTGTATGCCAGTCCACTGGTAATCGCCGGGATGGCCGGAGTAGCAAATGAGAAGGCCCAGTTTCAGTTTATGAAATACCTTTTGCCCGAGCCTGGCAATACGGAGGCGATGGGTGTTTTTAACTCCATGATGAAGATTGCCACCTTTATGGTGCTATTTATTCAGGCCTTCCGATTTGCCGCCGAGCCTTTCTTTTTTAGTGGCGAAGGAGATTTTAAAACTAAAATGGCTCGGGTTATGCGCTACTTTGTGCTCATTCAAAGTATCATTTTCCTGGCCTTGGTTTGTTTTACTGATTTCCTCCAGTGGACTCATTTTATTGATCCCAAATTTTGGGAAGGTTGGCATATCGTTCCCATCCTTCTCTTTGCCAATTTACTCTTGGGAATAAATTTCAATCTTAACATTTGGTATAAACTGGAGAATCGCACTGAGATAGGCACCTATATATCTTTTTTCGGACTGGCCTTCACCGTGGTTTTTAACTTGCTGCTGGTGCCGGTGTTTAGCTACGCGGGGGCCGCTTGGGCCACCTTAATAAGTTATGCTGCAATGACGGCTTACTCCTACCATCTAAACCAAAAACACGCCCGAACGGCTTATCCCCTTAGGGCCATTTTTATGTATTTAGGCCTATCGCTAATTGGTGCTGTTTTGGCCTATTATATTTTTGATCATTATTGGTTAAGTGGCCTTATTATCTTTAGCCTGTACGGCAGCTTCGTGCTTTGGCTGGAATGGCCCCAATTAAAAAACCTCAAGAGAACATGAGTCAAGTAAAAATCATTAATAAATCGCCCTATCCCTTACCTAAGTACCAAAGCGAACATGCGGCTGGACTAGACTTACAAGCCGTTTTGGAAGAAGCTGTTGAGCTAGCTCCCCTGGAGCGCATACTCCTAAAAACAGGCTTGTTTCTGGCCTTGCCTCCCGGTACGGAAGCGCAAGTTCGACCGCGCAGTGGCTTGGCGCTTAAAAAAGGCCTTAGCGTTTTAAACAGTCCGGGAACAATCGATGCCGACTACCGAGGCGAGATCGGAGTTATTTTAGTTAACCTCTCCAATGAGGCCGTAAGTATTGCCCCGGGCGAACGAATTGCCCAGCTGGTTCTTGCTCGATATGAAGCAATTGACTGGCAAGAAGTTAGTGATCTTGATGAAACGGATAGAGGCAGCGGTGGTTTTGGTAGTACTGGCCAATAGATAATTAAAGCGCTGATAATTCGGGATGTACTTTTCAAAAACTATTTTTGTGCCCAATTTGTGATATAAAAACCAACTAGAATGAAAATTATCGTACCCATGGCTGGCCGTGGAAGCCGCCTTCGTCCTCATACTCTTACCGTTCCCAAACCCCTAATTCCCATTGCAGGAAAACCTATTGTGCAGCGCTTAGTGGAAGATATCGTAAAGGTTGCCGGTGAAGAAGTGGATGAAATTGCATTTATCATTGGTGATTTTGGAAAAGAGGTTGAAGACAACCTTAAATCCATCGCTAAAGGACTTGGTGCAAAAGGAAGTATTTACTTTCAGGATGAACCCCTAGGTACCGCGCATGCCATATTATGTGCTAAAGAAAGCATGGAGGGGAACATTGTAGTTGCTTTCGCAGATACCCTTTTTCGCGCCGACTTTAGCTTAGACGTTCAAAACGATGGAGTAATCTGGACCAAGAAGGTAGAGGACCCAAAAGCTTTTGGGGTGGTGAAAAAGAATGCCGAAGGAATCATTACCGACTTTGTAGAAAAACCACAAGAGTTTGTGTCGGATGAGGCCATTATTGGCATCTATTATTTTAAAGATGGGGCCTACTTACGCAGTGAATTGCAATATCTAATTGACAATGACATCCGCGATAAGGGTGAATATCAAATCACCAATGCCTTGGAAAACATGAAAGCCAAAGGCAGTCAGTTTACCAGTGGTACCGTTAATGAATGGATGGATTGTGGCAATAAAGCTGTAACTCTAGAAACCAACGGTAAAATTTTAGGTTTTATTGACGGAGAAGAAGATTTAGTGAGTGCGGATGCACAAATTGACAATTGCGAAATAATTCCTCCCGTTTACATTGGTGCTGGTGCAAAATTGAGCAATAGTAAAATTGGACCACGCGTTAGTATTGGCGCCAATACCGAAGTTAGCGATAGCAGCTTAAAGGATGTACTCATACAGGAAGAAAGCATCGTTAAAAATGCTACCTTGAGCAACTCCATGATTGGAAATAAAGCAAAATTTGACGGAAACTTTACCGAGATCTCTATTGGTGATTACAGCGTTTTGGAATAAAATAGGACTCATAGCGAGTTTAATTCTTATTGGCCTCAGCCTTTCTGCTCAATCGAAGATTGAAGCAGAAAGGCTGCGGCTTTTTAATGAGCAGTTTTTTGCTGCCGAAAACGCCAAAAATCGGGATGAGCTGGATAAAGCTTTGGTTCTCTTTGAAGCCTTGCATCAAAAGGATCCCGAAAACGCCTTGGTTCATTATGAGCTGGCACAACTTTATGCCCGAGAAGAAGATCAGGCGAAAGCCATTTACCATGCGGAAAGAGCCCAAGACTTGGACCCCGATAATAGTTGGTACTTTCGATTATTACTAGCGGTTTATGAGCAATTTGGACTTCAGGAGTCTCTGCAAAAAAGCCTAAAAGCAGCCCTGCGGAAAAATCCTGAAAACGAAGCGCTGCACTTTCAATTGGCGGAATCTTATTACCGCTCAGGAAAAAGCGACAAGGCCCTCAATCAGCTTGAAAAGCTAGAAGCATTAATCGGAGTTCAAGAGCAGATTTCGAACCAGAAAAAAAGCATATACCTTGAAATCGGCGATTTGGACGGTGCGGTATTAGAGTTGAAGAAACTCATTCAAAAATATCCGAAAAACCTCGATTACCGTGGCTCCTTGGGTCAGGTTTATCAAGCCAATGGAAAAGTAGAAGAGGCTTTTCAAGTATATCAAGAAATGCTGCTTATTGATTCGCTTGATCCGCGACCACATCTCGACCTCGCCAATTATTACCAGGAAAAAGGGGATTTACATCAATCCCTCTTTCACCTTAAACAAGCAATGGGCAGTAGTCAGTTAGATATGGAACGGAAAATTGCCGTTTTATTAAGCTTGTTTGAAGTCTCCAGTAAGGATAGCCTTTTAACCGCTAAAAGCTTTGAGTTACTAGATGAAATTGTAAGTCAAGAACCAGAGGATCCACGTATTTATGCCATGTATGGCGACTATCTTTCTCGTGAAGGGCGAGATAGGGAGGCGATTAGCTTTTATAAAAAAGCCTTGGCTTACGGTGAGAAGTTTCAAATTTGGGAGCAAATTTTGCTCATTGAGATGCAAAATCGCCTTTTTGAAGATTTAAGGAATGATGCCCCAGAAGCCATTGAATCCTTCCCCAATCAACCGCTGCCCTATCTATTGGCGGGCATTGCACATCAGGAGGGGGATAAACTTAATGAGGCGCTGGAATTTCTAGAGGACGGCTTAACCTATGTTTTTAATAATGCTCGCCTGCAAAGTGAGTTTTACCTTCAATTAGCGGCGGTTTATCACGATCTGGAAAATCATCGCGAAAGCGACAATTACTTTGATGAAGTGCTTGCCATTAACCCCAAACATGCGGGCGCTTTAAACAACTATGCCTATTACCTTTCCCAAAGAGATGAGCGTTTAGATGAGGCCCTTGAGATGAGTACCCTGGCCAATACCCTTAGTCCGGAAAACCCCGTGTATTTAGATACGAAAGCCTGGATTCTTCATCGTTTAGAACGTAATGAAGAAGCTAAACCCATCCTCGAAAGAGCCCTAGTACTAATGGTGGCAGATGATGCCGAACTCTTAGAGCATTATGGCGATATTTTAAGGGCTTTGGCCGAAAACGATTTAGCTCGAATTCAATATGAAAAAGCCCAAAATATTCAGTTTTCTGAAGAGCGGGCAAAAAAATTAAACGACTTGCCCTAATGTATAAGTTCCTACCCTTTTTATTGGTGATGGGCCTTTTACAAGCTTGTGGTCCTAAGATAGAATTACCGGAAGGTGCCCCCGCCTATATTAAAACCAATGCCCTTATTAAAGCTGCGAAGGAAAGGAGCCTAAACTTTAATACCCTCTCCATAAAAGGCTCTGGGCGCTTTGAAGAAGCCGGGAAATCGCAAAGCTTTCGCTTTGAAATTCGGATGGCAAAGGACAGTTTGATTTGGGTAGATCTTGCCGATCCCTTCTTAGGACTAAAAGTAGCGCGAGGAAGACTAAGCAAAACAGAGCTTAGCTATTACAATCGCTTAGAACGAAATTACCGCCAGGGAAGCAGCGAAAAACTAGCGGAACAGATGGGCTTAAGCTTCGATTTTGAACCGATGATGGCAATTCTCAGTGCGAGTTTTCTCGATTGGAATCAAAACTGGTATCAAGATTTGGTGCCTGGCAAGCATCAGCTAGTAAATTATCCCCTCGAAGTTAATCAAGCGCCACCTGCGCCTAATATGCCCTTAATTTCTCAGGGCATAGAGGCCAATAGCTATCGCCCAATTGATTATCGAATCCGTCGTAATCAAGTAGGTCAAAACATCAGCATTGAGCTTCTAAACTATCAAGATTTTGAAGGGACAGATTTTCCCAGTCAGGTGAATTTTCATTACCAAGAAAACCAGAGAGATATAAAGATTGAGCTTAAGATAAATAGCCTTAAGCTCGATGAAGCTTTAAGTTACCCTTTCCGCATTCCTTCGTCGTATGAGAAGCTTTAGACTCATATTAATATTAGGATTAATCCTAGGCCTTGGTGCAGACCTAACGGGCCAGAGCAAGAAGCGCCGGGATTTAGAAAAGCAAAAAGTGCGCTTGATGGACGAGATAGCCCTCGCCAACCGCATCCTTTCTGAAACACAAAAAGATCGTAAAAACTCGCTGGGTACCATCGAAACGGTTCAACAGAAAATTGAATTGCGGAAAAAGCTTATTCGCACCCTCGACCGAGAGGTAGTTTTAATGAACGAGGAAGAGGCGGAGCTGCAAAGAGATATAGACACCCTTAGAGTGCGGGTAGAGCGGCAAAAAGCGCAATACGCTGAAATGATAAGGCAAGCGTATAAAAGTCGCAAAACCAGCAGTCGTTTAATGTTTATTCTGTCCTCGGAGGATTTCAATCAGGCGATGCGAAGGATAGAATACTTGAAGCAATACAGTGCTTATCGACAACAGAAAATTAAAGAAATACAAAAGCAGGAAGCAGATTTAGAGGCGGCTATAGAGCGTTTGCGCGTTCAAAAAGTTCGAAAGAATGCCGTTCGGGGTCAGTTACAAGCGGAAAGTCAAAAGCTTAGTAATGAAAAGCTTAGCCAGGAAGAGGCCATAAAAACCTATCGGGCCATGGAAAGTGACCTCGAGAAAAAACTAAAGGCCAAGTTAAAAGAGGCCGAAAAAGTTGAAAAGCAGATTCAAAAGATTATTGCCGAAGAAGTAGCTCGCGCCCGGGCTCTTGCGGCTCGTAAGAACTTAGAAGATCGAGCCATCGACCTGGGCTTGGTTCGTGGTAAGGACTTTAGTTCCAATACCTCTAATGAGCGCCTAGAGGAAATTATTGAAGCAGCCGAAAAAGCAAGGGCAGCCGCAAACAAACCGGTGGCAGCTGCACCAGAGGCTTTTGAACTTACTCCAGCGGCTAGAACCTTAGCGGCTAATTTTGCCGCCAATCAAAAACGTTTGCCCTGGCCCGTAGAGCGAGGCTTGGTAACCGGCAAATTTGGCCCGCAAAGGCATCCGGTTGTAAAGTCGGTTATTATTGATAATAAAGGTGTTGACATCGCAACGGAGGGCAATGCACCCATTCGGGCTATTTTCGATGGCGAGGTAAGTCGGATGTTCCGAATGCCCGATGGACAATTGGTTGTGATTATTAATCACGGTTCTTATTTCACTGTTTATCAAGGTATAACTGCAGTAACCATCGATCAAGGAGATACGGTGAAAAAAGGTCAAACTATAGGTTCTGCCTATACCAATCCTATAAATGCGCAGACCAAATTGCACTTTGAGATTTGGAATGATAATAAAGCCGTTAATCCGCTTTTATGGCTTAGTGCCAAATAGCTTGGGGAATAACCTTCCGGTTTGTTGAGCATAGGCCTCATAGTCTTTGAAAAAGGCCTTTAAATTACGCTCCTCATATAAACTCTTGAGATAGAAAAAGATTAAGAGTACAAAAGCCATCATAACGCGGTAAAGACTTTCAGAATAAAAGCCATAACCCGCAGCAATAAGAAAAATACCACTGTAGATAGGATGTCGGACAATAGCAAAAACGCCCCCGGTTATTAGCTTAGATTCTTGCACTGGTTTTGGGAAGGGGCTTAAAAATCGACCCATCTGTAATAGGGCCCAACAAATTTCTAGTATCCCCAATAAGATAATCAGCTGTGTAGGCCAAAGCAGTAAACTGGGGATTTCAAAGGGTAAATAGAGCGGCACTAAATAGGCGCCAAAAAGTAGGATTTGCAAAGTCACCCATACATAATCTATCCGGCTAAGCTTCATTCCTCTAGGCTCTCATCAATCATTCCGTCGGCCGCGTCGCCAGGGAGGGGATCATCATTGTCGTCGTCGAGAAAGTTTTCGATGTATTGATCCATCTTAAGGCCGATTTTAACCAGGTACTTTACGCCTGGCGTTTCAAAGGGAACCGCCTCAATCATCTCGCCCTTTGCGTTTTTATATCGGATAATATCACTATCATCGTAACCGTAGGGATAACGATCCGTGAAAAGATCGAGAATTTCACTCGTTACATTCTTATAATCCACAATGACGCGTTTTTTAGCGTCTGAGCCTTTTGAATTAGTCATGTTTCTAATGTTAAAATCCAAATTAAAAGTAGCTCTTTTGTTTTGGATATATAGCTTCTAAAATTCAACTTAGTACCTTGTGAAGGCAATGCTTTTGAAAATGAAAATATCATCATTCCCTATTTTGTTTTTAGCCCTGGTGCTACTCAGTTCTTGCGATAGCCTCTATTTCGCTGATGTAATGCCCCAGGCTGGCAAATCGGCCTCCGACTTCCCCTGGGAATTTCCGGGCGAATATAAAATGGTAGAGCTAGAGGCGGATAGTAGCATTACCCTTATTCGGGTTGAAGAAATGGAGTCCAAACGATATTCTGTTTCCTTTTCCGATTCTGGTTTATTCCGTTTAGGCTTTATCATGGACCTTAAACAAGGCCGCTTAACGGAGTTAAACGATGATAAAGGCGAAGAACCTTCCGAACTTGCTCTTCGGGAGTATAAGGATGCCTATTATTTATCTTGGTTTGAAGAGGAGTATAAAGGATGGAAATTAGTTGTTTTCGACATTGGTACAGACAGTCTAAAAATCACCATTCCTCAATTCGACTCCTCCTTGCTTAGCGATTATAAAGATGTTGATCAAAACGATTTTCTCTGTAATGCCAGCGATGAAGAGCTTGAAGATGTGCTTGCCGCTTCCACTACTTTTAGTTTCGTCCGCATTTCTGAATTAAAACAGCCGAATTTCAGCTATTTCATATTAGGCGGCATAGCCTTATTCCTTTTCGGTTTATTTATCTTCTTAGGAAGGAGAAAAAAATAGCACTATGTTCTTTTTAGTACTTTAATTATCAGCACACTAATTGCCATTAGTATACCGGCGACGCTAACCATGGCACCGGCAATACTACCATCTAAACCCAAGGCCAAGTAATAACCGCCAACCGAGGATAATACTCCAAAAACTACCGCCAAAATAAGCATGGGGATTAATGAGCGACTCCAGAGATAGGCGGTAGCTGCGGGCACTACCAGAAAGGCAACAATTAGGATAGCACCCACTATTTCAAAAGCCAAAACCGTTACGAGGCTTACCATAGCCATAAAGCTAAAATGCCAAACCTGAGTACGTACACCTAAAGATCTTGCGTGATCCTGGTTAAATGAAAGCAGCTTTAATCCTTTAAATGAAATAATGATATAGCCTAGACTTACCAGAAATAGTAAGCCCGATATCAATAAAGGCCTAGGGCCGGTCCACCAGCTTCCCAAGCTTATTTGGTCTAAGGGAACATAAGCTATCTCCCCGTATAAAACACATTCCTGATCTAAATCTACTTGACCGGTATAGGTACTGATCAGTAAAATTCCAATCGCGAATAGCCAAGTAAAGCTAATACCTATGGAGGCGTCTTCTTGCAGTCGCGCTTTACGATGAAGTAACTCAATAAGAAAAGTCGCCAGCAAGCCACTAGCCGCCGCGCCAATAAGGAGACTCAAGTTTTCCCTTTGTCCCGATAGCAAGAAGGCAACCACAATTCCTGGTAAAACAGCGTGCGAAATTGCATCTCCAAGCATGGCCATTTTGCGGAGCACCAAAAAGCTTCCTAATAATGCTGAGCTTGCCGCTACTAAGGCCCCGGTAAGTATTATGTATAAGGCTTCAATACTCATGGCTTATAGGGTATTGGACTTTGATGCGGATCTCTTTCAGGATAATCTAATTCCTCCAATAGCTGCGCTTCTATTTCCGGGGAAATAATATGTTCCATGCTTTCGGCATTGGGGTGAATATGGTCCGCTTTTAACCTTAGTCTTTTATTGAGGTACATTTCCCAAAGCCTGTGCAATCGAACAATTCGTCGTGCTTCATCCAAACCTGCGCGACTGAATTGAAAGGAATGTCCCTGCCGTAGCAAGAGCCCCTTGCGGATGAGTCGCTTTAAAGCTGATTTTAAAACATCAGTTTCAAAGTCTCTTATTCCCGTAATTTCTTCCACGTGGAACCAAGCGGCAAAGGAATTTTCTTTTTCACCTAAATGGTAAATGGCTTTAAGAAGGTTCTCATCGGTAATTTTCTTTTGATGCCTCTTTTGCATCATCAGTCGCGCTACCAAACCTTTTTGTGGGGCTAAAAATAAAGAGAGTAATGCAATTGCCGATAAGCAAACCACCACCCAAGGCCCAGTGGGCATGCTTGGCGCAGAAAAGCTTATCAAGGTTCCAACCAGGGCGGAAAAGCCTGCCACTATAACCGATACCCATAACATGCCTTTAAGTCCATTGGAGAGGTTTCGAGCAGCGGCCGAGGGTGTAATTAGTAGGGCCGCCATTAAAACCACTCCCACCGCTTGAATTCCTAAAGCAATGGCTAGAACCATCATACTATTGAGTAAAACCCGTAAAATGCCCACCGGTAAACCAAGGCTCTGGGCAAATTCTGGATTAAAACTCAAGAGCTTAAATTCTTTAAAAAAGACAATGGTGATGCTAATAAGAAGCAGGGCCAAGGCACAATAGGTATAAAGATCATTGAGTCGCATGGCTGCAGCTTGTCCAAAAAGAAAGCCTTCTAATCCACTTTGCTCACCACTTGCCTTTTTTTGAATGTAGGTGAGTAATAGAATTCCAACGCCAAAAAATACGCTTAAGACACTGGCGATGGCCGTATCCTCGCTCAGCTTGGTGTGTTTATTTAGGTAGTCCATCACCGCCAAGGAAAGCCAGCCGCTAATTAAGGCACCGAGCATTAACCACAAAGGGTCTTTTTGGCCACTAATTAAAAAGGCGATTGCAACCCCGGGTAATATGGAATGGGCAACTGCATCGCCAACAAGGGAGCGCTTTTGCAAAAAAGTAAAGCCTCCCACTAAAGCTGCGGTAATGGAAAGCAACATGGTTCCGCCAGCTACTAACCACAAACTGGTATCATATATCCACCAATTATCCATCTTGCGGGTCCCCCTTGCCTGTTTTCTCTTTAAAACCCTTTTCCCTTACCGGAAATTCGGAACTTGCAATTACCTGCGATAGTTTCGATAAAACGGTTAATCGACCGCCATAAGCTTCCTGCAGGTTCTCTTTGGTGAAAACGCTATTCTTTGGACCTACTGCCACTAAACGGGTGTTAAGTAGCACCATCGAATCAAAATACTGAAAAGCGGTTTGCAGGTCATGATGCACTATTACCACCGTTTTTCCATCCTCCTTTAATTCGGTAAGCACCTTTAAAATAGCATCTTCCGTAGCGGCATCAACCCCAACGAAAGGCTCATCCATTAAATACAGGTCCGCATCCTGAGCCAATGCTCTGGCCAGAAATACTCGCTGTTGCTGGCCTCCAGAAAGTTGCCCTATTTGTCTTGCGGCATATTCCAACATGCCCACTTTTTCCAAAGCCTGATCTACTAAATCCTGATCGCTAGTTTTTAATCGACGCAATAAATTCTTGGGGCGGTAGCGACCCATTTCCACTACCTCTCGCACCGAAACTGGAAAATCCCAATCCACCGATTCCCTTTGAGGAACGTAGCTTACTCTATCCCTTACCTCATTAAGACCCTTTCCAAAAAGTCTTACATAACCACTATCCGCCTCCATTAAGCCCATGATGTTCCTTAATAAGGTGGTTTTACCACTTCCATTTGGACCCACAATACCTACCAACTGGCCCGCGGTTAATTGAAAGTCAATATCCCAAAGAACCGGTTTGCGGTTGTAGCTGGCACTTAGATTGTGCACCTCTAACACCACTTCTCCAACTACTTGTTTTTCAAGGCTCATAGTAAAGATGATTCTATGGTTCGAACATTTTTATAAAACATTCCTAGAAAGGTTCCCGCTTCAGAATCCGCGGCACCTAGGGCGTCAGAATACAGTTCTCCACCAAGTTCTAAGTTTCTTCCCTCTCGCAATACCGCCTCTCGAACGGCCTCAATCGCCTTTGGAGAAACGGAAGACTCCACAAAAACCGCCTTAATTCCGCGGTCTTTAATAAACTGCGCTAGATCGCTAATATCACGTAAACCGAATTCCGCGGTAGTTGAAATCCCCTGTAATCCACGCACTTCAATCTTATAAGCTTGGCCAAAATATTTAAAGGCATCATGTGCAGTTACCAGTACTCTCTGTTTTTCAGGAATTAAGGACATCTTATTTAAAGCCCATGAATGTGCTTTTTCAAGATCCTTCTGATAGCTTTGCTCATTTTTGGCGATGGTTTTAGCGGCATGGGGCAATGCTTCTTGTAAGCGCTGAGAAAGTCCTTGGCAAACCATTGACCACAGGCTAAGGTCGAACCAAACATGTGGATCATGGGCTTGGGCGTAGTCACTAGCGTTTATCAGCATTGAATCTGGCAACTGTTCCGCGGCAGCAAAAACTCTTTCCTGATTAAGTTTTTCAAATAAAGACTGCATTTTCCCTTCAAGGTGCAATCCGTTATAAACTATAAGATCGCCGCGGCTTAAGGCCAATACATCACTCTGACTAGCCTTGTAAAGATGAGGGTCGGTGCCGGGGCCCATTAATGCATGTATATCAACCGAGTCTACCCCTTCTAATAAATTTGTCACCGCATCGGCCAGCATGCCGGTAGTGCATACAATGCTAAAAGGAGCCGATGATGTTTTCTCCTGGCATCCTATGAATAGCAGACCTAGGCCAAAAAATAAAACTAACTTTTTCATGCCCTAGAGATATAGAGGTTGGTTGATGCCTGGGCGGATAGACGAAACTCTTGACGGTTATGCACAAGCAATATGCTGCCGTCAAAAGGCTCCACGCTTAGTACGTTTAAACTATCACCTAGTTTTATTCCCAGCTTGGCTATGTAATTGAGGAATTCTGGCGAACTGTCTTTTACGCCCTTAACAATCACCACTTCTCCTTCCACCGAACGGTCGAGCGTTAGCTCTTCCCTTATTGGAAATGCCCCGCTTTCATCGGGAATGGGATCCCCATGAGGGTCAAACTGTGGGTTTCCTAAAAAACTTGCCAAGCGCTGAGTTAGCTTGGGTGAGCGAACATGTTCCAACTGCTCCGCGATATCGTGCACTTCCTCCCATCCGAAACCCAGCTTATCTACTAAAAAGGTTTCCCATAAACGGTGCTTCCTTAAAATTTGAATGGCATATAGGCGACCTTCTTTGTTCAAGCGACTGCCTTTATAGGGCTGGTATTCAATCAGCTCCTTTTTTTTCAGTTTGCGCAACATGTCCGTAACGGTAGCGGGTTTCGTTTCCATTCGCTCCGCAACAGCATTGGTGTTCACAAGATTTCCCTCACTTCCGCTGATAAAAAAAAGGGCCTTGAGGTAGTTCTCTTCGGTAAGGCTTAAATTCAATTCTTTGCTTTTTCAAATAATCTTTTGCGAAAATAGGAAAATCATTTTTAGATTTGTCTAAATTTATTGTTTTGCGAATATTATCAATTACTACTCTCCTACTTTTAGTCCTTCATAGTAATGGGCAAAAAATAAACGGCCATATTAAAGATGAGTCGGGGGCGCCCCTGGCAGGGGTAAACCTCATAATCACCCCCGAAGGAAAAGGCACTACAAGTGATGAGAATGGCTACTACTCTTTAGAAATATCGAGCCTTAGCGCCGACAGTAAACTTGTTGTTCGCTATGTTGGCTTTCGCAGCCAAAGTCTAAAATTAAGTGACAATGAGGCTCATCTCGACATTGTTCTGGTAGAAGATCGCCTGGGATTAGAAGAGGTGGTGGTTAGCGGCAATAGGCGGGCTATAAGCCGATACAATTCCCCGGTAATTGTAGAAACCTTGAAGCCCGAGCTATTCGATCAAGTAGCCGCTTTGAGTCTTGCTGAAGGTTTGTCATTTAGCCCTGGCCTTCGGGTTGAAAACAATTGTCAGAACTGTGGTTTCACCCAATTACGCATCAACGGTTTAGGTGGGGCTTACTCTCAAATTCTAATGAATTCGCGACCCATTTTCTCCAGCCTAATGGCGGTTTATGGTTTGGAAATGATTCCCGCCCCCATGGTAGAAAGGGTGGAAGTGGTGCGCGGCGGTGGTTCCGCTTTATACGGCGGCAATGCCATTGGGGGCACAGTTAATATTATCACCGCCGAGCCTCATGAAAATCGCTTTTACGCCGGCTCACAACTGCAAAGCATTGCGGGCGAAGCCTGGGAAAATAGTCAAAGCTTTGGCGCTAGTATCGGAGATGCTACAATGCAATCGGGAATGAACCTCTTTGGCTTTCGCCGAAGCAGACAAGCCTGGGATGCCAATCAGGATGGCTTTACTGAAATTACCCAATTGCAAAATCAAACCTTAGGATTGAATGCTTATTGGAAACCGCGAACTCGTTCAAAGTTCAGCCTGGATCTATTTATTATTGATGAGTTTCGCCGAGGAGGTAGTGAGCTGGAACGCCCCCCACATCAAAGTAGGATTGCCGAGCAACTCGAGCACGCTATTATTGGCGGTGGCCTCGCCTATGAAAGTTTGTCTGATGATGGGAAAACTCAATACTCAGTTTATACATCTGGACAAAACACCATCCGCGACAGCTACTACGGTGCCGGAGGGCGAATTTTGAATCCCGGCGACAGCCTTAGCGAATCCGATATTATCGCGCTGAACGCCTATGGAAAAGCTATCGACTACAGCTTTGTGGCCGGCGGGCAAATCTCCAAATCTCTAAATGATGCCTTCCTATTAAGCCTAGGAAGCGAGTATCAATTTAATCAAGTGGACGAGGAAATTCCAGGCTATAATCGCCAAATCATTCAATCCGTTAACAATTGGGGTTCTTATGTACAGGCTTCCTGGAAAGCTTCAAATAGCTTTAAACTTGACATAGGTAGTCGCTTTGATATCAATCATATAGATGGACTGTACCGTTTAAATGACAGTGAATTTATTCAAGATGAGAACTTCTATAATGTATCGCCGCGTTTAAACCTGCAGTATACCGCCAGTGATCAATGGCAAATTAGAGCATCCTATGCGCGAGGATTTCGAGTACCACAGGCCTTTAATGAGGATTTGCATATCGAAACAGTTGGTGGAGCCGCCTTATTAGTTCAAATTGATGAAGAACTATTACCTGAAAGCAGCAATAGCTTTAACCTATCCTCTGAACATCTCATTACCAACAGTTTTAGCGAACATAAGCTTGTGCTTTCTGGCTTTTATACCCTTTTAAGAAATCCCTTTGTTCATATCGAGCGGGCATCGCAAATAAATGGTACGGCGGTACAGCTTAAATCAAACGGTGATGAAGGCCTTGTAAGGGGGCTAAATTTGGAGTATCAAGGGGCTTGGCGCAATGGCCTTGAAAGTCAAGTTTCATTTACCGCCCAACAAGCTTTTTTTAATAGCCCTCAATTGCTTTGGGAAGACGAGGCTAATGATGGTCTTAGGTCCCTAAGCAGTGATCGTTTCTTGCGAACACCTAATCTATATGGCTACTTCAGGCTGCAGTATCCCCTAAAGGAACTGTTCACCCTTAATGCTGCTCTTAACTATACAGGCTCTATGGACATTGCTAGATTAGTTGATGCCGATACTGAAGAGTTGGAACTTCTTGAAACACCGGCCTTCTTTGATTTTCAAACTTCCCTAGAACGTGTTATGATCGAAAGCGATTTATGGTCGCTCCGTTTAAAACTTGGTGTTAAGAATATCTTTAATGCTTTTCAGGAAGATTTGCCGACAGGAGCCGATCGCGATGCCTCCTATATTTACGGCCCAATGTTACCTAGAACTTACTTTCTGTCCATAAACTTGGACTTTCAGCCTGCAAGGGGAAGTTAAATAGCTGTAGCTCCTGCCCATCAAAGGCGGCGTAGGTATAATAGGAAATCCAATCACCTAAATTGATATACTTACTTCCGGCTGAATTTAAAGTAATGTTTAGGGGAAGATGACGGTGGCCAAAGACAAAGTAATCGCGATGCGCCTTTTCCAGTAATTCCCTACAATAGATGACTAGCCACTCCTGGTCCTCCCCTAGGAAGATGGCGTCCTTTTCACCGGTTTTCGCACGGGAGCTCCGTGAGAAGTAATCGGCTAAACCAATACCAAAATTAGGGTGCAACCTGGCAAAGCACCATTGTAGGAAGGGGTTTTCAAAAACCTTTTTAATTAGCTTATAACCATGATCCCCCGGGCCAAGACCATCGCCGTGACCAATGTAAAAGCTTTTGTTATTCCACTTACGTTCAATAGGTTCACGATATAAGGTTAGGCCAATTTCCTGTGGAAGGTAATCGAAAATCCACATGTCGTGATTGCCTGTAAAAAGGTGAATTGGAATACCCGCATCGCTTAATTCCGCTAATTTGCCCAGTAACCTAACGAAGCCCCTTGGAACCGCCTTTTTATACTCGAACCAGAAATCGAAAACATCGCCAACTAAGAAAATCTCGGCCGCGTCTTGCTTTATCAAATCTAACCAGCGTACAAAGTGCTTCTCACGAACTAAACTTGCTTCATGACTAGGCACTCCTAAGTGGAGGTCACTGGCGAAATAAATTTTCTTTCCCTCTTCCAGTTGCATCTGGCGAAGATAGAAGAATGGCCGAAGCTCCAAAAAGCTGGATACAAAAAAGCCCCTCAAAAAAGCAATTGGCCATTTGAGGGGCTAAATAAAATTAGGACAGTCTTTTATTTAGCTGCCGCGAAGTTTTTTGCTACTTCATCCCAGTTAATTACGTGGAAGAAAGCTTCAATATAATCCGGACGACGGTTCTGGTATTTCAAGTAATAGGCGTGTTCCCACACATCTAATCCCATTATTGGCGTCCCTTTTACTTCTGCAATATCCATAAGCGGATTATCCTGATTAGGACTGCTAGTTACCTGAAGCTTTCCGTCGGCATCTACAATAAGCCAAGCCCAACCTGAACCAAATCGCGTTGCTGCTGCATTGGCAAAGGCATCTTTAAATTGCTCAAAAGATCCGAAGGCTCCATCAATGGCCGATGCTAGATCGCCACTTGGGTTTCCGCCGCCATTTGGGCTCATAACGGACCAGAATAAACTGTGGTTGTAAAAGCCTCCGCCATTATTGCGAACTCCGCCTCCATGCTTGGAAACGTTTGCCATAATTTCTTCTATACTCTTTGCTGCTAAATCGGTTCCCTCGATGGCGGCATTTAGCTTGCTGGTGTATCCTGCATGATGCTTGCCATGATGGATGCCCATTGTTTGAGCGTCAATATGTGGTTCTAATGCGTCATTAGCATAAGGTAATGCTGGTAGTTCAAAAGCCATTTTTTCTGTTTTAAGATTGTATTATGTGAACATTCTACGGCGCATAAAGTTTGCACCGGCTAAACAAAAGCTTGCCTTTGTTTAACAAGTATCAAAAGTAGTTATTGAAAATTAAAAAACGAAAGTTGTTCTCTATGAGGCTTTGGCTAGCTCAATGTCCATTTTCACAAGCAATAGGCTTTAGCTTTCTCTTCCGCTAAAGCTCCGTTTCAAATAAGGTCCAAGCGGATTCTAAGCCTGATTTACTTTACCTTATTAGCCTAGAAAAAATTAGCAAGCGGCCTTTTAATAAATCCCTTCTTAACTATTCCGTGGCCAGACATATTTGCTAATTTAGGCCCTAATGGAGGAGTCATTTTTTATATACAATGCATCAGCCGGAGCTGGTAAAACCTATCAACTAGTTAGAAACTATTTGAAGTTATGCCTGCAAAGTAAGGAGCCGCTAAAGTTCATGCAGATTTTGGCGATAACCTTTACCAACAAGGCGGCTAGGGAAATGAAAAACAGGCTTCTTTCCCAACTCCAAACCCTGCAAGCCTATCCTAATTTGGAAGCGGAGGATTTAGAATATGTGGAGGCGCTCGCCCTTGAGCTCGAGCTTGATCCAACGGAGCTTAAGTATCGTGCTTCCGCCTGCCTTTCTTCAATTCTTCATAATTACGCGGCCTTTAATGTATCCACCATTGATAGTTTTACCAATCGCCTTCTTCGAAGTTTTAGTAAGGACCTCAACCTAAACTCGAATTTCCAAATAGAATTAGATAGCATTCGAATTCTAGAAGAGGCGGTGGACCGTCTTTTCGACGAACTTGCTCCGGACCATCCTTATACTGAGGTACTAAGCCGCTATATTCGTTTGCAATTAGAAGATGAGCGATCCTCAAACAGCCGAAATTTACTTTTAGAAAAAGGAAAAGAGTTATTCTCGGAAAGAGCCTATCCCTATTTGGAGGCTTTAAAAGAATTGGAGGTAAATGAAATTCTGCGCATTGAAAGCGAATTAAGTAAAGGCCTCTCCGCCTTTAGAAAGGAAATCCAGTTGCGAACTAAAAGTTTCTTTGAGATCTGTAGCAAACATGGATTGGTTTCCGCTCATTTCCGCAGAGGCGGACTCTTTACCTTTATTGCCAATATCCAAGCGGGAAAAATTAGCGCCTACAATAAAACTATTCAGGAAACCTTCGATGGCGCTGGGCCAGACCATATCCCTTCAAGCAAGGCCAAAAAAGAAGGTGTTTTTGACGATCAACTCAAGGAACTTCTTTACGCCAGTTCCCTGGAAATCAAAGATTTCTTAGAAGCGCATTATGAAGACGCCTTTTTAACGGAGCTTTGCTTAAAGAGCCTGCACGGCTTAGCATTATTGGGAGCCCTGGAAAGTCGAATTGAAGATATTAAAGCTGAAAGTGGTCGTTTGCCAATTGGTGATTTCAATAAAATCATTTCTAAAGAATTACAAGCTCAACCCGCCCCATTTCTCTATGAACGTTTGGGAGAGCGCTATCAAGAGTTTTTCATTGATGAGTTTCAGGATACCTCTCGTTTGCAATGGGAAAATATGCTTCCCTTAATTAATAATGCACTGGCTGGTGCCGATTCGGAGGTAATGATAGTTGGGGATGCTAAACAAAGTATCTATCGTTTTAGAGGCGGCGACTTACAGCTTTTTGTGGATCTATTTAATGATGATGACCCCTCTAATCGAGTAAATGGAAGGGAGGTGTACAAGCGAAAAGTTGTACAAATGGGCCAAAACTTTCGCTCGCGCTCGGAATTGGTACATTTTAACAATCGACTTTTTAAAGCCATTAGTGCGCATTTACCCAATCCGCAGTTTCGGGCAATTTACGATCATGGAAAGCAGGAGCCCGCTCGCAAAAGTGGCGCCTATTTAAGTTTGGAGTTATTTGATGCAGGAGCGGCCATAGAAAATTATCATGAAGCACTCATCAGCCGAATTAATGATTTGTTTGAGCGCGGTTTTGAACCAAGAGACATTTGCCTTTTAAGTAGAAATAACAGCAAAGGAAAGGAGAGCGCTCGCTTTCTATTAGAACACGAAAAAAGACTCAACATTCCGGGAGGGGAACCCTTGCAAATACTTTCGGCCGATAGCCTTATCGTAGGTGCTTCAGCAGAGGTTCAAGCAATAATTTCATTCTTGCAAATGACGGAGTGGCCGCATCAAAAAGAACTGCGAATACCATGGCTAAGCTTTGCGCCTAACAAGGAAGGGGAAGACTTACACCTCTATCGCAAAAGACTTAGCACCAAGTCTTTAGAAGAACTAAGTGCAGACTTAGAGGGCTTTGATTATCAGCAATGGCAATCATCAGACTTATTTGAAAAGTGCTATTTATTGATGCAGTGCTTTGACATGAATTGGCAAGAAGATCCTTATTTGCAATTCTTCCTCGATCAGGTGCGTGAATACCAAGGAAACCACCGACCGGTAACGGCTGAGTTTATCGACTGGTGGCTGGATCGTGGTCATGAAAAAAGCGTTGGGATTCCGCAAGAGACCAATGCCATTTCTATCATGAGTGTCCATAAATCTAAAGGACTGGAATTTCCCGTGGTGATTTACCTTTCCGCTGAGGGTGCTTTAGACAGTCTTGCTAAGGGTAATAAAACCTCAGCTTGGGTAAATTTAAATCCAGACAAATACGGACTGCCATTTAGTCTAATTGACATTAAAAAGCCCCCGCTTCCCGACTATCAACCACAATATAGCGCTTGGTATGACCAAGAGTTATCCTTGAAAATGATGGATGAAGTCAATGTATATTATGTTGCCTTTACCCGCGCCGTTCAGGAGTTGCACTTGTTTTCGCAGATGGCTCCGAAAAATGGCAGCAGCCAGGCCTATATGCAAGATTTCCTCTGCGAACAGTTTGAAGCCGAAGGCCCAGGAATCCATGAAATCGGCGAAAAATCACAGAGGACTGCTGTCCCGTACGAAAGCGAAAGTTTCGACTTAAAGGCCTTTAAAACCATCCCTTGGCAAAAGAAGCTACAAACCATTAGCAATGTGCCTAGACATTGGCAACAAGATCGCTTAAAAGAAGCGCATTGGGGTAGTAAAATGCATGACCTCCTGGCGAGACTTAAATCCAGGGATGACCTACAATCTGTCTTACAAGGAGCAGAAAACGAAGCCTGGATTGAGAAGGAAGAAATTACAGAACTTAAAAAGCAATTACAGACCCTCTTTCAGCATCCTGAACTAAAAAACCTGTTTGAGCCTAAAGCTCAAGTTTATAATGAGCGTTCCTTGCTTATTCCTGGCCACGACAAACAAATTCCAGATCGCTTGGTGCAATTTGAAGGTAAGTGGTATTTGGCCGATTATAAGACCGGGCAAGTAATGGACAGGCATCAAGAACAAGTTCGTTCCTACTGCCACACTTTAAATAATGCTGGACTTAAAGTGGAGGCCGCCTATCTCATCTACTTGCAAGAAACGCCTTATGTACTTAATCTTAAGGTTTAATTATCAATCTATTACCTTAAGTTCTTTTCCCACTTTCGTGAAGGCTGCAATGGCAGTATCCAAATGCGCTTTACTGTGGGCGGCACTAAGTTGAACCCGAATACGAGCTTGTTCTTTAGGTACTACCGGGTAGAAAAATCCGATAACATAAATACCCTCTTCCAATAGGGCGTCGGCAAATTTTTGAGACAAGGCCGCATCATAGAGCATAATTGGCACTATCGCTGAGTCGCCATCTTTAATATCAAAACCAGCCTTGCGAATTCCCTCCTTGAAGTAGTTCACATTAGACTCCAATTGATCGCGCAATTCGGTAGTTTCACTAAGTAGTTCAAAAACTGCAATTGAAGCGCCAACTATGGCTGGGGCTAAGGAATTAGAGAATAGGTATGGGCGTGAACGCTGTCTGAGCATATCAATAATCTCTTTGCGGCCGGTAGTAAAACCGCCCATAGCACCGCCTAGGGCCTTGCCTAGGGTACCTGTGATGATATCTACCCGGCCCATAACGCCATTTAGCTCATGCGTACCTCGACCTGTTTTTCCAATAAAGCCACTGGCGTGACATTCATCAACCATGACCAAGGCATCGTATTTATCAGCGAGATCACAAATTTTATCCAATTGCGCTACATAGCCATCCATGCTGAAAACCCCATCAGTAACAATAATTTTGAAGCGGGCTGTATCCGCTGCTGCTTGCAATTGCTTCTCCAGGTCCTCCATGTTATTGTTCTCATAGCGATAACGCGCGGCCTTGCAAAGGCGAACACCATCGATAATTGAGGCATGGTTTAAACTGTCGGAAATTATCGCGTCGTCTTTGCTTAATAGTGGTTCAAAGACTCCACCGTTGGCGTCAAAGGCCGCAGCATAAAGAATGGTGTCTTCGGTTCCTAAAAACTGAGCTATTCGTTGCTCTAATTCCTTGTGAATATCTTGGGTTCCGCAAATAAAACGCACGGATGACATGCCAAAACCATGCGTATCCAAGGCATCCTTCGCTGCGGCAATTACCCGCGGATGGGACGATAAACCCAAGTAATTATTACTACAGAAGTTGAGTACTTTTTGTCCACCTTCAACGGTAATCTCAGCGCCCTGCTCGCCCGTGATAATGCGCTCCCGCTTATAAAGCCCATCGGCCTCAATCTGATTTAACTCCGCTTGCAAGTGATCTTGAAGTTTACCGTACATTCTATTTTTATTTTAGGTGAGGGCACAAAGATAAAACCCTTATGGCATTGCGCCTTGCTCCTTTGTGTTTTCCTATTTTTAAGCCCGTGGAAAACAATATTAAAATACTGGAGACCCTCTTGGAGGAAAGCTTGGAAGACCTAGTTTTCTCGCGGCAAGAAAAAAGGACGCTAAAGAAAAGTCCCGCCCTAAAAACAATTAGCTCCACTCAACGCGACTGGCTCTTAAGCAGAGCTCGCGATTTAGCGATGAGTCGGCTGCCTGAAAAGCCTGAAATAGTAATGGCTTGGTTCTATGAAGCGGTTAAAGCCCTTAAGCCCAAGGAATCGCCACCGATGGAGGCCTCGGAAGCTTATTTCAGTCCTGGAACGGCTTGTAGGTCGGCAATTATTAGGCAATTGCATAAAGCTCGTAAACACATCGACATTTGCGTGTTTACCATTAGCGATAATCAAATTCGCGACGAAATTGCCTCCATGCACCAATTAGGGAAGCGCATCCGGATTATTAGCGACAATGATAAAAGCGCGGATATGGGTTCCGATATCGATTTCCTGCGGCGCTTGGGTATTCCTTTAATACTCGACAATACGGAGGTGCACATGCATCATAAATTTGCCCTCTTTGACCAAGAGCGGCTGCTTAGCGGTAGCTATAACTGGACCCGATCTGCGGCAGAGAGAAATTATGAAAACCTAGTTTTGAGTACTGAAGCCAACTTAGTTAGATCCTTTCAGCAGGAGTTTGAACGACTTTGGAAAAAACTGCATTAGGCGCAGGCTCGGCAGATGCCATGCACCAAAACTTCCGCCCGCTCGGGCTTAAAGCCGCTAGGGATGCTAAGCTTTGGCAATTGAGCGCCGTCTAAACAATAGGTTTCTTGGCAATCACTGCATTTAAAATGAAGATGACTATCGTAATGGGCTCCCTCGTCACAAGGCCCGCTACAAAGCGCGAATTTGGTTGAAACTACATCATCGGGCACCTTGTGAACCAAGCCATGGCTCTCAAAGTCCTGAAGGGTACGAAATAAGCTAGATCGATCCAGCTGACCCTCAAAGTGTTTACTAAGCTCACTATGCGATATCGCCTTTTGTTGCGAACTAAAAAACTCCAGGACCTTTAGGCGTCCTAGCGTTTTTCTTAAACCATGTGATTTTAATATTTCGTCTGCTGAAGCTTCCTTCATTACATTATGTGTATATCCGCTGTAAACTGTCCATAATTACCATCGCTATCTTTGGCAGAGATGCGCAGTTCATAGTGTCCCGTTTCGGCATCGCCAGGAATGGGAATAGTGACGGTACTTAAATCGAAACTGCTATCCGAGCTACCCGGCAAATCTTCATCATAGCTAAACAACAAGCCCGAGCTATTTTTATGGTCATGCTCTTCCTCTTCCACTATGGTGATGATAATTTCATCTAAGTCCACATCGTCGCTAATGGTGCCCACTAAGCTTAAATTCTGACCTTTTGAAAGGTGAACCTCATTGCTGAAGTCGGGGGCACTGATATTAAATAGTGGCTCCTCTCCATTCTGAATTAGAAAGTCTAACTCTTTAAACTCAGATTCATTGCCAGCAGCATCCAATAATCTAAAAATTACGTGATAGGGACCGGCAAGCACCGGGTCGGGCACAGAAAGGCTGTGATTAACGGTGCTACTCGCTCCTGAAACTTGGATTATTTCCGTGAGCTCCCAGGCATCTCCGCCACGTTTATTGTGATCATGGCCATCAAAAATATCATGTATATCTAATTTCAACTCTCCCAATGCCTCATTATCGCTAAGGTCTAATTCCACTTGCAGATTATCGCCTGAATTAAACACCAAGTCATGATCTTCACCATTAATGGTCGCCGCTAATATTTGAGGAGCTGTTGTATCCTGATCCTCATCATCCGAACAGGCCATCGCGCCAAGCGCTAGCAAAACAAATAGATATCCCTTATTCATCTTTCTAAGTTTCTGCAAACATATTGTTATTACAACAATGTTGCAATTATATCCGCCAACTTAATCCAAAAATTACATTGCGTCCTTGCTCAGGTAGGTTTAGGATACGATAGCGCGAAAGATGCCGAAGGTAAAATTGGTCGAAAATATTTCGGAGGCCAAAGTGTAGGCGCAACTCTTGTTTTCGCCATTTAAATTGATAGCTCCCATTTAAGTGAAAGAGATGGTATTGGGGGCTTTCCGCTTCATTGCGATCAACTCGGTTTTGGGCTGCGGTATAGCGCCAGCTAAGGCCCAGCTGCCATTGATCCTCCTCCCAGTTTAAGCTGGTTAAATTAGAGGCGGGCGGACTAAAGGGCAAGGGTAATTGCGTGTTTAAATTGGTATTTAGGATGAGTTCTGAGGCATTACTAAAATGAAGTTTCGACCAAGGGTGCCAGTCAAAATAAAGCTCCGCACCACTTTGAATAGCGGGAGCCTGTTGATATTCGTACAACTGCCCTGCTTCTGGTAGGCTGGAGAACCTCGCGGTAGGTCTGAGGAATATGAAGTTTTCAAAATAATAATAGAAGGGACTGAAGCGGATGAGGAAGTTTTCATTTTGATAGCTGGCACTCCAATCTACCTGCCAGGCTATTTCGGGATTTAAGTTAGCATTACCGACCTCATGCCTAAAAGTGCCATGGTGCACCCCATTGCTGCTGAGCTCCGCAACATTAGGCGCTCTAAAACTACGGGCTAAATGCCACTTTAATCGCCATTTATCGCTAGGACTATAGACCATTCCCGCGGCAGCGGCAAAATTTGAAAACTGTCGATCCAGCTCGGGAGAGCGCACTACTATGCTATCGATATCCTGCCACCAAAGGGTGGTGCTTAGCGGAGATTGCTGTCTTTTATATTCCCACCTCAGGCCGCCATCCCAATGCAATTGCTCGTAAAGCTTGCCCTTGGCCAATAAAAATACCCCTGACTGATAAGCGGTATAATTTGGGATCAAATACTCAAAGCCCCTACTTTCATTGCTTTGATACTGTTGAGCGGTACCGGCGATTAAATCAATGGCCCGCCAATGAAAACGGTAGCGCAAATTGGCTTGCAGGCTGTGAAGTTTAAGACCTAAGGCCAAGGTGGCGCCGCTATCTAATTCTTCAAAACCATGGGCATGAGGCAGGCTCCGTTCTTCACGATCATTAAACTGATAACCCAATTCGGCTTCCAACCAATGCTTTCCGATTTTAATGTTTTGAATGGTATATACCTTATAGTGCCCTATGCTTTGAAATGGCAAATCAATATCCTTGGTATCGCCAATATTCCCTACATCAAAAGCTCTTGGAATTCCGGTAGCACCGGGGTATAAGCCTTGATTTTGTTGATACACTGAGATAAGATAACGAGCTCTATAGGCTTCGGTATTCCAGCTCAAATAGCCTTGGGCCGATTGCAGTGCTCCGGCAGTATTTTTCAAGGTATTATCGGTGATAGGAAGCACAAAGCCATTGTACACAAATGATTTCGCAGGAACCCGAAAGTCGTGGTAGTTTCTTTGACTTAAACGCAAACCAATTGCCAGCGCTCCTTTGCGATAGTCCGCTGCCGCTGAGTTTCCCAATGCCCGGTTATTGGAATGATAGTTTGACCTCAAGTTGGCGCTCCAGCCTTCTTTGGCTAAGCTTGGCGGCAAAATGCGAATGGCTCCAGCAATGGCATCACTACCGTATTGCAGTGCCGCGGGCCCTTTCACCAATTCTACTCTTTGAACCTGAAAGGGGTCGATTTCTAGCCCGTGGTCCATGCCCCATTGCTGACCCTCCTGTTTAATACCTTGGTCGATCACCGCCACTCGATTCCCGCTAAAGCCACGGATAATTGGCTTAGAGATACCCACCCCCGTATTTAAAGCACTTAGGCCGGCCTGTTCTTCTAAGATATTGGCCAGATCTATTTGATTGGCCTGTTGCTGCTCATCCAATCGGATAGCGGTTAAATCCTGGGAGAAATTGGCATTGGGAAGCTTAAAAAACTGATCCTCAATGAGCAGTTCATCTAACTCGATGGAACCGGGAATTAACTGTATCGTAAGGCTTTTACTAGTGGGATGATCAAGGTTTAAATCCTGAGCGATATAGCCCTCTTTTTCAAAGTGAATATGATAATGCCCTGGCCTTAAAGGCAGCTTAAACTCGCCCAGGCTGTCGCTGTAAGCGATTAAGCCAGATTCATGGACGGTGATTTTTACCCCCGCAATTAAGGCTTGATTGTTAAGGTCATTTATTCGTCCACTAAAAATCGATTCCTGCGCTTGCGCAGAAAAGGATAGCAGAATGAAGGCGACTAGGCTTAATGCCCTATTTAAAAAGGCCGAGGACATCATTCCCATTTGCCAAAATGATTAGGGCAAGCAAAAGGAAAAAACCAACCATCTGAGCATATTCCAAAACCTTGTCTGAAGGCTTTCTGCCGGTAATCATTTCAATGAGTACAAAAACAACATGGCCACCATCTAAAGCTGGAATGGGGAGAATATTTAAAAAGGCGAGCATGATGCTCAAGAAAGCTGTGATGCCCCAAAACCACTCCCAATCCCATACCTTCGGAAACTGAGATCCGATAGCGATAAAACCGCCCACCTTTTTATAGGCTCCAGTAGAAGGGGTAAATATCAGCTTAAGCTGACGGATGTAATCCTTTAAGACACCGGTAGTTTTATTCCAGCCCGCAGGAATAGCTTCCCAAAAAGTAAACTTATCGTACTCCTTAGTATAATAATCGGTAATATCTCGTGTTCCTCCTGGCCTAATGCCTATGCGCCCATCCGCTGGAACTAATATGCTGTATTCTTTAAAGCTCTTGTCGCGATATAAGCCAAGCTTGAGGGTATCCCCAGCGTATTTCGGAATCTCAGCCGTGTATTGGTCATAATGGGCTAAGCTTTCTCCGTTAATACTCACCAAACTGTCTAACTGTTGAACGCCCGCATCTCTTGCGGCGGAGGTGTCGCTAAAGGCTCCGATAATAAAAGGAAAGCGCAAGCTTACAATAGGACCATCTCCCTCTAAGAGGGCCTCCTTATCTTCGGGCTTAACGTTTAATTGAATGTTTTTTCCATCGCGCAGTACCTCAATGCTAGACTCACTTAAAACGAGCTCTTTATTAATTTCCGAATAACGTTCTAGGCGGCGATCATCAACACGTATTACGAGATCTCCATTTTCTAAGCCAATGGATTTTCCCTTGTCGGTAACCATTAATCCTTGCTCAATATTATCGACAGGAATGTAGGCTTCGCCGTAATACATGAACATAGACGAGTAAATAACCAAGGCCAAGATCACATTTACAGTAACCCCACCAATCATGATAATTAATCGCTGCCAAGCTGGTTTGGAGCGGAATTCCCAAGGCTTGGGCTCCTCCTGCATTTGCTCAGTATCCATGCTTTCATCAATCATTCCGGCGATTTTCACATAGCCGCCTAAGGGAATCCAGCCAATACCATAAACCGTTTCGCCCACTTTCTTTTTAAAGAGAGAGAACTTATAATCAAAAAAGAGGTAGAATTTTTCCACCTTGGTATTAAAGAGTTTAGCCGGTATAAAGTGGCCAAGCTCGTGGAGTATGATTAGCAGTGAAAGGGAAAGTAAAAACTGCGAGGCTTGTATAATGAATTCCATTGAGTGTCTTCAAAAATTTGGAAGCGACAAATCTACCAATTACTTATGGTTCAGACCGCAGCAGAGCAGCCGCCTTTTGCTTCAATTTAACATCTTCATTTTGAGCGGCTAGGGCTTCAAGGGTAGATTGAAGTCTGGCCCTGCCGTCTGGTTTAAGCTCATTAACCTTATCGAGGGCTAAATGTTGTAGTTCTTTTTCTTCACTATCGAGGGCTAAGCCAATTACGGTAGCCTTTAAACTGGGCTTGGCGTTTTCTAATAAGTTGAGCATGGCCCTTCGCCTAATTTGGGGCTTGTTTCTTTGGGATAGATCAAAAAGTAAAAAGTTAAGTGGCCTTTCTTCGGCAAGGAAAACGAGTTGATAGGGATCTGGGTTCAAATAAACCGCACGCGGCGACTCGGGAACCGCAAAAAACAGCGTATCATTTGCCTTGAGGCTGTTAATACGCTCAAATAATAGCGTATCATTTTTTAAATAGGCCTCTCCCTGCCATTCCAAAATCAGGTTTTGGGTGGTATCGCGGTGTTTAAGGTAAAGCTCCATTCTCGCTTCTCGGAAGTTCATGCGATAGTTGAGCTGCACGCGCATGCTTTTGCGTTGTTTCAAAAAGTACTTCGCCTTGGCGAGCCTTAGGGAGTCTTTTCCTCCTTGCATGCCAAGGGTGTCTGTCCATGCCAACTGATATTGGGCCAGATAGTCTTCGAGGTAAAATCGCCAAAAGAGAAAAGATGAATCTTGCTTTTCGTATTGATCTTTTAGCAGCGCCTTCCATTTCTCGTCATCCAAAGCTTTGCGGTTCCAATTAGCCCAATGAAACTGCCAGTCGTCTGGATAAAACTCTTGCAAAATTGCCAAGCTTATTCGCTGTTGATTTAATTCCGCATCCAAACTGCCGAGACTTGGAAAGCTAGGAGCCATAGTAGCGGCTTCAATTTCACTTAAACCGAGTAGACCTTCTCGAGTAAACATATAATCCTTTTCTTGGGCGATATAGTTAAGCAGATCGAGATGTTTACTTTGAAAGTTTTCAATGCGCTGATCCTCCAAGGCTAGTTCCTGATTTTTTAAATCTGCCAAAACCTCCTCGGGATCAAATCGACGAAATGAACCAATCGCCAAATAGAAATCATGCATGGAAAGTGGCTCCTCTGAACGGTAAAACCGAACTAGGTTGTTTCCTTCCGCTGCTTGAAATTCTAAGTCTAAGGGAACTTCAATATTTAAGTCATTAGCGGAAGCGATGTTTAAGCGAAGCCATTGCTTTGAAGCGTCGGCAGGTGAGGGGAAAACCAAGCCCAACTTTCCTGAGCCTTGATTGGACTCCATATTTAAAGCGTTTAGAACTAAGCCTGGCTCAAGAAGACTAACAAAGGCGGAGCGCTCTAAATGCTCCCAGGGAATCTTATATTCTAGGTAAACGCGAGCCCGATCATCTGCTTCTGCGGGCAGCTTAAATGCCAGTCGCTTCGAATCGTATTGATAATCTAGCTTCTGCTTTAAGCGTCCTTCGCTTAATCGCAGACTAAGAATTTCGGCGCCCTCCAAATAATAAAAATTCGAATCAAGCTTCTGGGCTTTTATCCAGGCCTCAAAATATTGATCTCCTCCTTCTTTAAAATCCCAATTTAGCTCAATGGCCGGACGCTGAGCTGCAAGGTTTAGTGCATTAATGCAGATGAATAAAAGGGACCAAAAACGGAAAAGATGCATGGCTTATGCGTAATTTAGCTAGCGCAAAAGTATACTATCATGGCCAGCGAAAAGTATCAAGTAAAAGTTAAAGACGCAGACTTCAATGTAGAGGTCGCTCAAAACGGAGCGGAAATAAGTCTCAACGGAGAACGCTTAAACCTAGACCTACTAGGAGATGCCAAAAAAGGCTTTCACTTATTACGGAATAATAAAAGCCACCAAATCCATGTGGTTGAAGCCGATTACGAGTCTAAAGAATTTATTATTGAGGTAGATGGCGAGGCCTATCCGGTTAGCGTTGCTGATCGCTTCGACCTTTTATTAAAGGACCTTGGCATGGAGCATTTGGCCAATGTAGCAGTAAATGATCTTAAAGCGCCTATGCCAGGCTTGGTGTTAGACATTAAGGTTAGCCCGGGTGAAAGCATCAAAAAAGGGCAGGCCATTTTGGTTCTAGAGGCCATGAAAATGGAGAATGTCTTAAAAGCCGAGAACGACGCGGTAATTAAAAGCATTATGTGCGAGAAGGGACAGGCCGTAGAAAAAAGTCAAATTTTAATTGAATTTGACGTTTAAGGGTGCGCTAAGGCAAAGCTCCCGAAGATATTATTAAACTGTAAGCTACTCCCATCGGCACTTTTTAATACCGCCTCACCCGAAAAGCTAAATCGCTGGTGACTAAGGCTTGAGTTTGCGTCGCTGTAAGCGCTTACGGATTCTATAACAAAACTTCCTTGTGCATTTGGATAAGCAGAGCTGAAAAGCTTGCCTGATTCATCATAATACTGCAACTCTATCGTAGCTAAGTTATGAGGGTTAGCTACACGATGACCCTCCATCCGATAGTCGATATTTATATCACAGCTTGGGCCTCCAGGCAAGATGATTTTTTCGATTATTTCCGTGCATCCCGATTCAAATTTCACTTCCGCTTTAACGCGATAGCCTGGCTGAAAACCCACCACTGAATAGAGAAGGCTACTTCCTTGGCCAGCGTTTTGACCAGCAATCTGCCAATTTACCTCTTGAATTCGGCCAATGCGCTCCTGCACTTCAACATGTAATTCGGAGCTAGTACTATTAATTACGTGAATTTGCGCTTTACACTCTTTACCCGTTTGAATGGTGTGCTTTACTGAAGGAGTGCAACTTAAGGGTCCAGCGCTACTCATTTCAATGGTAAAGCTTTGGTTTAGGCTGCTATTTAATCCAATAATGCTGCAGCTGTCGCCATAGTAGGAGCTTCTCGGCGCCGACCACAATAAATTAATATGACTATTAATGGAATCTGCGAAGAAGTGATAGTCATAGTACCCTGGCTGCACCGTTGCTCCACTTGGGTCCATCAATGGAAGTGGGCCCTGCTGAAAAACATTGCCTGCGCTTATTTGACTGTTCGGTCCTAATAGCTCTGATCCACGAATTTTAAGAACCACCGCTTTTTGATAGGCGGGGCTATCGGCTGCCAAAACGCCGTTCATCACTAAAACGGAATCTTCCAATTCGTAGGATGTAAACATTTGATAACCTTCCTCGCCGGCTACCAAGTTTAAGGGCAAACCATTAATGGTGGAATTCACATAAAAACGAGGGCTCTCCATAAAGGAGCTTTGATTGGGCCCTTCATCCTCCTTACAGCCTGAAAATAGGGCTATGAGGAAACTTGCAATTACTAATACCTTCTTTTTCATTCTTCAAATAATCGATACCTCAACTGAAGGTTGGCTTGTCCCGGACGGTGATCCGCTTCAAAATTTTGCGCCTGGTCACGGCTAATATCATTTAAGGCTAAGGCATAAGTAAATGCAAAGCTCAAACGGGGACTATATTGATATTGATAGCTAAAGTGTGCCGAAAAATTCACCGGCTCAAAGCTTTCCATCATTTGGTTAAATGCTTGCTCTTCCACGCGCGGGTCTTGCTTAAAAACCTGGGTAGTCTTCGTTTGATCCATACGCACGCTCACCAAAATGTCGGTGTTTAAGCCAAAACCAAAACTCTGCTTAGGGGCAAAATTATAGCGGTAATTTAATGGGATACGTATGGAGGATAAGCTCTTATAATGACGATGAGTTTGAATATCGGTTCGGCCCAAGCCAAAGAATGTGCTATCGTGCACGGTTTCTAAACCTATATCTCCACTACGATTGTAAATTACTCCGGTGCTTAATGCGGATTTTTCATTCCAGCCATATTCGTATTCCAAACCTAACTGCCAACCGGGGCTACCCATTTTGCCATTCATAGGAGCACTAAAAGCCGGGCCTGCTAATAGGTACAGCTTAGAGTAAGCCTGAGGAACATAGAGATCCTTGTTTTTCACGAAAGGAGAAGGGTCAAAATTCAGGTCTTTTAAGCTTCCTGGCACAAGGCTAGTGAATGTATTCCAGGCTTGGATCTCCTTTGTTGGTAGCTGTATAGCGCTGTAAATATTTTGTTGAGCTTGCTCTAAGTCACTAGGGCCTTCTATTGTGCTATTCGCAAATTCGGAGTCATTCGCCAGGGCCAACCCGGATTGATTTGGAGCCGCTGATCTTGTCCTTGGGCTGCTAGGGCCTTGATCAATTGGGGGAATAGTAGCTTGAACTGAATTAGAAGTCGGAACTGAATTACTGGATAGGGCGGACTCCTCTATTTGCCTTTCCTGAAGGGTCTCTTTGCTTGGCGCTTCACTAGAATTAGGGCTTCCTTTTAAAAGGTCTTGATCGCTCGCTTTGGGAGCTTGGTTTACCAATTCGGCTTCAATTGGTAAGTTTAAATTAGGGCTGCCGCCTTGCCATAACATAGACCAGGCTATTCCAGCGAAAATTAGAATTGCTGCCGCGCTGCGCCAAAAGTAAGCCAATGGCTTGGAAACTTTTTGGTCTAGAATGGCCTCCATTCGCGACCAATTCTCCGGGTTAAAAGCGAAACTTGATTGGCTGGCTTTCTTTTGAAATAAGGTTTGCATTTCTGCTCCCGTCATTCCATTCTCGGGCCCTAACTCATCTTCCATCGCATCCCAGTTAGCGGGATTAAAGGGAAAGTTCAATTGCGCCAGTTTATCTCTAAATAGTTTTTTATAGGCTTGTTCAGAAAGCGGCTCTTGAGGATTGGTCATTTGCTCAAAGGCCTCCCAATTTCCAGGGTTAAAGGCAAAAGAACTTTGGGCCATTTTATCCTTAAAGAGCTTTTTATACTCTTGCTCGGACATGGCTTCTTGAGGATCCGCCATTTGCTCAAATGCATCCCAATTGGAAGGGTTGAACTCAAAGTCCGCCGCTCCCAGCTTTTGATCAAATAGTTTTTTTAGGTCCTGCTCTTTCATGAACCTTAAGCTACATTGTCCATTAATTTGCGCATCATTTCCTGCAATTTCTTGCGAGCACTGCTTAAGTGCCATTTACTTGTTCCTTCGCTCATTCCGAGCTTCTCAGCAATTTCCTTGTGATTATAGCCATCAATAATATAGAGGTTGAATACCTTCTGACTAACTGGAGGCAGTTTCTGCACCAAAGCCAATAGCTCCTCGGCATCAAAACGCTTGTCGGCATCATTGTAATCCATTTCCTCCAGGGAGGCTAATTGCATAGGTTCTTCCACATAATCCACTTTCGAGCGTTGATTTTTTCGGTACTCATCAATAGCTGTATTAATGGTGATCCGGCGAATCCAGGCTTCAAAGGGAACTTTAGGGGAATACGATTCTAAATTATTGAGGATCTTAAGAAAGGCTTTGTTTAGGAGGAATTCAGCGTCCTCCTTATTCCTCTCGTATCGAAAACATACGGCCATCAAAATGCCATAGCACTGCTTATACAGGCTAAATTGAGCTTTCCGCTCACCGCGGATACATCCGTCTAGCAATTGTTGGTCGATCGTCATTTTTCCAAGTCTACTAATTTATATTTTCTGCTGTAAATAGAAAACTCCAAACTAGCATGGGTAAAGATGACGTTCCTGTCCTCTAATTAGTTGGGTGCTAATTTAATTTCATATCGAATTGAGTAAGCTCAATAAATCGCATTACTCTTTTATGCAGTTCTGCACGGTCGATTTCCAGAAGTTTAGTGGTACCAAATTTCTCTACACAGAAGGAAGCCAAAGCAGAGCCATAAATAATTGCGCGCTTCATACTATCGAAAGAAATTTCGTCGCTGGCGCAGATGTGTCCAATAAATCCACCGGCAAAAGTATCCCCCGCTCCAGTGGGATCAAATACTTCTTCTAGAGGCAAAGCAGGAGCATAAAACAATTTGGATCCGTGAAATAAAAGAGCACCATGCTCTCCCTTTTTTATCACCAAGTATTTGGGGCCCATCTCAAATATTTTCTTGGCGGCCTTCACTAGAGAATACTCCCCGCTAAGTTGTCTGGCTTCCTCATCATTAATGGTTAATAAGTCCACTTCTTTCAACACTTCCTTTAGTTCGGGCATGGCAATGTCCATCCAAAAGTTCATCGTGTCCATAATCACCAATTTCGGACGTTTCTTCATCTGGCGCAATACCTTCATTTGGACCGCCGGAGTAAGATTTCCCAACATGAGGTATTCTGATTCACGGGCTTTTTCTGGAAGCTCCGGATCAAAGGATTCTAGCACGTTGAGTTCGGTAATTAAAGTGTCACGTGAATTCATATCATTGTGATATTCGCCTTTCCAAAAGAAGGTTTTACCGTCTTCTACCCTTTTTATGCCATCGGTATTGATGCCTTTCGAGCGCATGTACTCCAGTTTTTTTTCTGGGAAGTCGGCACCAATGATTGAAACAATGGAAATATCACTGAATAAATTTGAGGCAGATAGTGAGGCGTAAGTCGCTGATCCTCCGATAATTTTACCTGATTGACCAAAGGGGGTAATTAATTCATCAAAGGCAACGGTGCCAACAATTGTAAGGCTCATAAAAAAGGGCTTAAAAATTTTGCTGCAAATATTGTGTAATTTGTCTGAAGGTGCTAATATTGCAGCCCTTTTATGAGGGAATTATTAATAGGCTTCCTTAGCTCAGTTGGTTAGAGCATCTGACTGTTAATCAGAGGGTCCTTGGTTCGAGCCCAAGAGGGAGCGCTAGAAAAAAACGTCAATTTCGGTTGACGTTTTTTTTTTGCTCTATAGGCCGAAAAAAAGCCATCCCTTGCAATAAGAGATGGCTTCCATTGAGAAGTATAGCACTCCTTCTAACGTACCTCTACACGGCGAGCAAGGAATTGGTCCTTTAAGTCCATTTCCTTCCCTTGTACGATTTTTATCTGGCTTTCGCTGATTTTCAACTCATTCACTAAGAAGTCTTTTACCGCTAATGCGCGTTCTTCTCGTAAATTGGCATTATAGTCATCCGAGCCTACATCATCGGTATAGGCGCTAATTACCAATGGCTCACTCAAGCCAGCAAGGCTCTTAAGAAGTTCTTCTTTGGCTTCGATATTCAGTACGGATGAGTCAAAGTCGAAGAACACCACTGCTTTAGGGGCCAAGGTCGATTTCTCAGGGCCTCTTTCCAAATTAGCAATTTTGGACTCCAACATCTTATCTGCTTTAGCTAAAGCCTGATCGCGTTTCTCATTATCCGACTTAATCTCATTAAGCTTATCATCTCGGCGGCTTGAAGAGGCCTCTAAATTGCTTACACGGCCTTCTAGCTCGTTCACTCTGGCTTTGGTTTTAGCCAAATCCGAATAAGGAGCCTCAAAGTAGTTCCCGGCATACATCGCTGGGAATTCTTTATTACCGAAGGTATAAGCGATGCCAATACCCACATTTAAATAAGGGTCCCAGCCAGTGGCATAATCGAATCCATCAAAGCCATCATTGCGCACAATGTTATAAGCGGCATCTAACTCTATTCGCCAAGATGGCGCCAGCTCATACATAATTCCGCCACTAACATATATTCCACCGTAGCTATCATCCACCGAGCCATTCTCAGAATCATCAAACTCTAAAAAGCGATTGGCCTCAAAGGAACCGAAGGAAGCCCCAACACCATTGTAAAAATTCCATTTACTATTGGTGTGATTGGGATCCAAATTGCTCCAGATAAGACTCGCTCCTAAGCGAAACTCACTGAAGTCGTTGGCATAATACTCGGTGCTGGTTGCGCCAGACATAGCACCCATCCTATAGCCGGCTTGTAAGCCGAAAAAAGGTGTGAACTGCTTTTCTACATAGATATCAAAACCTAGGTCGAAACTGGTATTATCTCCGTTTAAACCGCGGGGGTCTTCAGATATGTTACCATCATACAGGGTTGATTCCAAATCGTACAACCACATACCGCGGATGCCGATGCTCCAACCTCTCAATTGCGAGGTTTGAATTTCACCAAGGGGTTCCTCGCTTTCCGCTTCCGACCCGTCTTGGGCCGAAAGGGAAAAGCTAAAAAGGAATAAAGTAATAAGCGCTATGCTAAATCTATTGTTATTCATTTTTTCAAGCATTGGAATTCTTATTTCATGAGCATTTTACGTACCGCCACTTGTTCGGTGGTTCGGATATACAAGAAGTAGTTCGCGGTTGGTAAATGACCAACATCCACTTGAACCTTGCCATCATGATCAGTTTGGGCCTGTTGTTCGAAAACCTTGCGGCCATCTAAACTGTAGAGGCTGATGTTCAAGTCCTCAATTCCATCAACGTTAAGTTCAATATTAAACTTACCATTACTTGGATTAGGATATACTTCCAGCTGCTTAAGGTCTAGCTCCTGAAGGCCAATGCCCCCGCCACTAGTTCCTACTACAAATCCGGCAGAATACGTGAAACATCCCACGGTATTACTCACCTCAACCTGGAAGTTTCCACTTTGAGAATAAGTGTAATCTCTGGTATTCGCTCCCGGAATTAATACCCCGTCGCGGTACCACTGGTAGGAATTATAAATTCCCGTTTGTAAAGTGGTACTACCAATCTTGTTGATTACTGGTGTAACTGGTTTCGGTAATACCGTAATTACTATCGTTCCAGAAGCATTACAAGACATAGAGTCGGTGAAAACATAAGACAATAAATGACGTCCCGTTCCTGCCGTTGCCGGATCAAAGGTGGTTCCATTATTCACTACTCCGTTTCCTGTCCAAACTATGCTTTGTCCTAGAGTGATGTTCACAGCAGGATCGTTAACACAGGCCTCAATTATGTTTGGCAACTGTGGTTGACCCTGTGGCACTACTACAATTGTAAAGCTGGTGGTACTGGTATTACCTGCTGGATCAGAGATCTCAAAGGTATTGGTGGTTGCCCCTGGAGGGAATACACTACCGCTTGGTAAACCAGCGGTTTGACGAACCAGTAAGAGTCCGGTACAATTATCCGTTCCGCTTGGCATGGTGAAGGTGTAAATCTGACCACACTGTCCAACCGTATCGCTAGGAGGAACCGTGGTAAACACTGGCGCTTCCTGATCATTAACGGTAATTTCGAAACTTGCAGAACTGGTATTACCCGCGCCATCGGTGGCCGTAAAGCTTACCGTGGTAGTTCCAAGTGGGAAGGTTGATCCACTGGCATGTGAGCTGGTAATAGTTGCTCCGGTACAGTTATCACTAACCGTTGGTAGCGTAAAGTTCACTACTGCATCACAAGATCCTGCATCGTTCCCCACCGTAATGTTCGCTGGAACATTGCTAATGGTTGGGTCCACAATATCGCTAACCGTTACATCAAAGCTCACGGTACGATTATTACCATCCGCATCAGTTGCGGTTACGGTAACCGTTGTTGTTCCTAAGGCAAAGGTGCCTCCAGAACTATGGCTTGAACTGTAAGTAACACCGCTACAATTATCTGTTGCAGTTGGTGAAGTCCAAGTAACTACCGCATCACAAGACGCTGTATTAGGCGTAATTGTAATACCGCTAACTGTAGAGGTAAACACTGGTGCTATGGTATCTATAACCGTTACGGTGAAGCTACTGCTACCGCTATTTCCACTTGGGTCATTGGCGGTTAGCACAACAGTAGTGGTGCCGGTATTAAAGAAGCTTCCGCTTGAAATACTGGAACTAATACCACTGATATTACAGTTATCATTACCGGTAATTGTTGGCCAACTAACTGTTGCTCCGCAAGAACCAGCAGTACTGTAAGCGGTGATGTTTGCCGGTGTGTTGGCGATAGTAGGACTAATCGTATCCAACACGGTAACAATTGCTCCGCCGTTGGCACTATTTCCATTGGCATCGGTTACCGTTAGGGTAACAAGGTTTTGTCCAACATTGCTACAAGTAAAGCTGCTAATGTTTAGTGCATAAGTAGATATACTACAGTTATCGGTACTACCATTATTAATGTCGGTAGTGGCGATTGTTGCACTTCCACTAGCGTCCAAGTACACTGTATGTGCCTGAGTTACCACAGTTGGTGCAATATTATCCTGAACGGTTACTGTTGATGTAGCAGTACTGGAATTTCCATTTACATCGGTAATCGTAAGGGTAACTGTATTAGCACCTACATCCGAGCAGCTGAAGCTCGAAGGGCTTACACTCATACTGGCAATACCACAAGCATCTGAACTACCGGTGGCAATATTGGAGGCCACAATGCTGGCCGCGCCATTGGCATCTAAGCTTACGCTGATGTTTTGAGCAACAGCATTTGGACTAATCGTGTCGATCACCGTAATGGTGGCCGCCATATTAGAGCTGTTACCACTTCCGTCGGTTGCCGTAAGGATTACCGTATTGGCACCTACATCCGAACAAGTAAAGCTGGTAGTGCTTAAGCTATAACTGCTAATTCCGCAATTATCAGAAGAAGCATTATTTACCGCTGTGGCACTCACGGCCACTACGCCATTAGCATCCAAATAAGCATTGATGTTTTGCGTACTCATTTGCGGTGAAACGGTATCCAGAACAGTAACATTGGCCGTCGCTGTACTGCTGTTGCCGCTGGCGTCACTTACGGTAAGAGTAACCGCATTAAGTCCTAAATCGGAACAACCGAAGGTCGTTTGACTTAAGCTTAAGCCGCTAACCGCACAATTGTCGCTTGAGCCATTATCTACAGCCGAAGCGCTTGTGCTCGCACTACCATTCGCATCTAAGTAAATAGTAATGTTTTGCGCAATCGCATTTGGCGCCATATTATCTAATACGGTAACGGTAGCCATTCCGGTTTGAGAATTACCATTGTTATCGGTAACCGTAAGCGTAACCATATTGCTGCCTAAGTTGGCACAAGTAAAGTTGCTCATATCCAGGCTCATTCCAGCTACTCCACAGGCGTCGCTGCTACCATTGTTAATATCCGAAGTGCTTATGCTCGCATTACCATTAGCATCCAAGCTAAGCGTAATGTTTTGAGTTAACACATTTGGACTGATGGTGTCAATAACGGTAACGGTAGCGCTTGCCATGGCACTGTTTCCAGAAGCATCGTTTACACTTAGCATTACCGTGTTTGCGCCAACATTGCTGCAGTCGAAGGAACTTATATCTAAGCTCATTGCTCCGAGAGAACAATTATCGCTGCTTCCATTGTCGATCATGCCGGCACTAATACTGGCCGAGCCACTAGCATCTAGGTAAACACTAATATTCTGAGTCATTGGCGTGGGAGAAATGGTATCCATCACAGTAACAATAGCCGCAGTATTAGCAGAATTGCCACTGGCATCGCTTACGGTAAGTACCACTGTATTATTCCCAAGGTCGCCACAACTAAAGGTGGTTTTGCTTAGGGCATAAGTGCTAATAGCGCAATTATCGCTACTTCCATTATCCACTTGAGCGCTTGTTAGGCTAGCGTTTCCGTTGGCATCAACATATATGGTGGTATTCTGAGCAACTGCGGTTGGAGCGCGGTTATCGGAAACCGTTACCTGGGCGGTTGTTGTAGAAACATTACCATTATTATCGGTAACCGTTAATACTACCGTATTGAGGCCTAAGGCAGAACAATCGAAGCTCGATGGACTCACACTTAAACTTGCAATTCCACAGGCATCGCTACTTCCGTCATTTACATCTGAAGCGCTAATACTGGCATTACCAGTCGCGTCTAAGGCTATACCAATATTCTTGGCGCTAGCGCTAGGCGAAATAGTGTCCATTACTGTAACCGTTGCGGAACTGCTATTGCTGTTTCCTGAGGCGTCGCTAACGGTTAAGGTAACCGTGTTGTTGCCAACATTGCTGCAGGTGAAGCTGCTGATGTCGATACTGCGGCTATTAATTCCACAGTTATCGGTGCTTCCACCCTCAAGGTCCATGGCTACAATGCTTGCATTACCGCTAGCATCGAGGTAAACCGTGAGGTTTGTCGCTTGAGCAACAGGGTTTATTAAGTCCTGAACCGTAACGATTACTGCACTGGAATTTTGATTACCACTGGCATCACGCGCAAATAGAGTAACGCTGTTGGAGCCAATATGGCTGCAATCAAAGCTCTCTTGCGAAATCCACATACTGTCGATGGCGCAATTATCGCTACTGCCATTATTCAGCATCATCGCAGTTAAGGATGCGCTTCCACTAGCATCTAAGCTAAGGATCACGGGTTGCGTTTGAATGGTAGGAGCAATGTTGTCCTCTACGGTAACAATGGCCGTTTTACTGGTACTGTTTCCGTGAACGTCCGTGGCGGTAAGGGTTATTGTATTTGTGCCTAAATCGCCGCAGTTAAAGCTGGTTTTCGTGGCGGTGTAGAATAACTGATTACTACAGTTATCAGAACTCGCGCTATCCAATTGATTTGGTGAAATACTAGCTAAACCAGTGGCACCTAATTGAACCGTAATGTTACGGGTTATTACGCTGGGGCTGATGGTATCCAGTACCGTGATTAAGAAATCGGTGCTGTCTTTATTACCATCTGCATCGGTAACAATAAGGTACTCTTGATTAAGACCTTCATCACCACATCCAAAGGTGCTCTGACTTAAACTTGGCGTAATGCCGCAATTATCGGTAGAAGCATTGTTTACGGTAGCTGGTGAAACTGTTACACTTCCTGTAGCATCTAAGTAAACCGTAAGGTCTCTAGATTTTGCCACCGGTCTGATTGTATCTCTTACCTCAACAATGGCGGTATTGGTTGCAGAGTTACCATTAACATCCGTAGCAGTTAACACTACCGTATTATTACCAAGGTTGCTACAATCAAAGCTTGTAATATCCAAACTGAAAGAAGCAATACCACAGGCATCGGTACTTCCACTATTTACCATGCTGGTGTTTATGGAGGTTTGCCCATTGGCGTCGAGGTACATTATTAAGGACTGGGTATTTACAACAGGTGAAATGGTATCAACCACCGTCACCGTTGCCGTTGCCGTGTTAGAGGCGGAGCCACCCGTTGCTTGGGCCGTTACTGTTACTGTATTCGCTCCAACATTCGAACAATTGAAATTGTAGATGTCTAGGAATACGGTATCAATAGAACAAGCATTGGAAGTTCCACTACTTACATCAATTACATCAATGCTGGCATTGCCACTCGCATCGAGGTAAACGGTATGCGAACGGGTTGAAATAGTTGGGCTAATCGTATCAATAACTGTAACCGTAAAGTTACTGCTGCTTTGATTTCCAGATTGATCAAGAATAGTAAAGCTTATGGTGTTTGCTCCTAAATCAGAGCAGCCATAATTAGTTTGACTTACGGTTCTTGAAACTATGGAACAATTATCACTAGATCCATTATCCGCATCATTTGCAGTTATGCTCGCTGCACCATTACCATCTAAATAAATAGTTAGGTTTTGGCTAAGAGCAGTTGGTGCAATAGTGTCCATTACAGTAACAGTTGCGGCGCAGGTACTAGCGTTTCCAGCCTGATCGGTTACCGTAAGAACAACCGTGTTGCTTCCTAAATCAGCACAGCTAAAGTTGCTTTTAGTCAAGCTTAAGCTTGATACCGTACAATTATCGGATGAGCCATTATCCATATCTGCAGCAGTAATGCTAGCAGCACCACTTGCGTCTAAGTAAATGGTGAGGTTCTGGCAAACTGCGGTAGGAGGAATGGTATCCACTACTGTAACTGTAGAGGTACAGGTAGATTGATTTCCGGCTTGGTCGGTTACCGTTAAGGTTACCGTATTAGCACCTTCGTCAGCACAAGTGAAACTAGCATTGTCGATATCTAGGCTTTGTACCGAGCAATTGTCGGTTGAACCGGCATCAATATCGGCGGTGCTAATCGTAGCCTGACCTGCGCCATCAAGGTAAACCGTTATGTTTTGACAAACTGCAGTTGGAGAAACGGTGTCAATAACCATTACCGTTGCGCTTGCCGTACTGGAGTTACCTGTTTGATCTGTAACCGTAAGTATTACCGTATTGGCTCCTTCATCGGCACAGGTGAAACTGCTATTATCGAGGCTTAAGCTTGCAACTGTACAGTTATCACTTGAACCATTATCAATATCCGATGGAAGGATGCTAATTTGACCAGTGCCATCTAAGTAGGCGTTGATGTTCTGACTGATCGCTGTTGGTGAAACAGTATCCATCACCGTGATGTTTGCCGCGCATGTACTGCTGTTCCCTGCTTGATCGGTAACTGTAAGAACAACCACATTAAGACCTTCGTCGCTGCAGTTGAAGCTGGTTTGGCTTAGGGCTAAGGAGTTTATCGTACAGTTGTCACTTGATCCATTATTTACATCTGCTGCAGAAATACTAGCTGATCCAGATGCATCTAAATACAAGGTTAAATCTTGACAAACAGCAGTAGGAGCGGTAGTGTCCATAACGGTTACGGTTGCCGAGCATGTGCTGGCATTACCCGCTTGATCGGTTACCGTGAGCGTTACTGTATTGGCTCCTTCATCAGCACAGCTAAAGCTTGTTTTACTTAAAACAGTGCTGCTTACAGTGCAATTATCCGATGAACCATTATTCATATCAGAGGCCGTAATACTAGCATTGCCAGTGGCGTCTAGATACACAGTGAGGTTTTGGCAAACCGCGCTAGGCGAAATAGTATCCATTACCGTAACCGTTGCCGTTGCCGTGTTCTGATTTCCGTTGATATCGGTAACCGTAAGGGTAACGGTGTTAGCTCCTTCTTCAGCGCAAGTAAAGGCCGATGGAGAAACCGCAAAACTTGCGATACCACAATTATCACTAGAACCATTATCTACATCCGAACCTTGAATACTAACATTCCCGCTAGCGTCGAGGTAGGCATTAATGTTTCGACTTACAACCGTTGGAAGTACTACATCCTCTATAATTAAGGTGTAGGTATCGGTATAGCTACATCCATTTGCATCAGTAATGGTAATGGTGTAGGAACCAGTATCAATAGCGGTACGATCTTCCGTACTTGGACCATCGGCCCAAGAAATAGTATATGGAAGGGTTCCGCCGTTAATTGTTAAATCTAAGGCGCCATCAAAGTTAGCCGCACAAGTTGGGTTAGTGGCATTAACACTTACCGTAAGGGTGTCTGGTTCAACTAGAGTGATTGAGTCTTTAATCTCATAACCTTGAGCATCTGTAATAGTTACAAAATACTCGCCTGCACCAAGACCATTTGCCGTATCATTTAACTGATTGCCAGCATTTACATCCCACTCATAAGTATAAGGCATTACACCACCCATGGCCGTGGCAAGAGCTTCGCCATCGCTAGCAGAGTGACAAGAAATATCCTCTCCATTAAAGTCGGAAATCACTGCCGTTGCGCTGCTTAGGCCTTCACCTATGTAGAATTCATCTATATCCAAGTAGTAATCTCCAGTTCCTCTTTCTGCTGCAAAGCGGAAAGTAACTACGTCACCAGCATAGGCCGACATATCGTATTCCATTCGGCTTACATCGGCACTTGGTATATGATTTCCCGCGTGAATGGTATCCAAAAGGGTCCAGTTAGCACCGCAGTCGGTAGAGATTAACACTTTTAGCGTATCGCCTGCTCCGAGGGTAGTACCCACGGTACCGGCAGACCAGTTTGAGTAACGATAATTAAATCGGAACACGTCACCGGCCGCGATATTCTCAAAACGAGCTGAGGTTGAAGTAAAGTTAGGGACGCTGCTATAAAGGTTGCGGAAAAGAACCGCTGAACCTGCATTATGTCCTGAACCAACACTTCCATCGGTAGACCAATCAGTTGGTAGGCCACTTTCAAAATCGGCACGATAGTCGGTGCTATATCTTGGCGGCGTCACAATGTTGGCGAAAGAAGTGTCATTATTATTATCCGCATCTGTAGCAAGAACGGTATAAGCAGATAGGTTATAATTACCCGCTGCGCTTGCGTCAAATAGAGTGGTAAAGGTGTATTGAGCGTTAGCTCCAGGAGCCAAACTACCCGTCCATGTTTCAGTAATTGTAGAACCATTGAAGGTATAAGCTACTGGAATACTGGTTTGAGTGGCAGCACCGTAGTTGCCGATATCCACTGTTAAGGCTTGATTGGTTCCACATCCATCGCCATTAATCGCGATTGCCGAGGCACCTACATCATTCTGAGGCGCTTCATCCACGGTAATATCATCGATTGCTATATCAGATGTAAAGTTCGTTCCTGAAGTAGCACGGAATCGGAAAATCACTTTGTCTTCTCCGGCTAAGGAAAGTAAAAGTGCACCGGTACCATTCCAAGAGTCTCCTTGATCACCACTAATAGTGATAAATGGTGCCGACCAGCTTGAGCCGCTATCAATAGAGTAAGCGACATTCAAGCTACCCATTGCAGCACCATACATGTGGTAATTAAATATTAAACGAGGTGCGGTATTGCTGGTAAAATCGAATACTGGGCTGTATAAGTCAGCATCCTGATTATAACAACCACTAGTCTCAATAAACAAGTAGTTTCCGCCGCCGGTATTGTCGCTAGATGGTCCGGTATTAGATGAGCCTGTCGCAACGCTGCGCGCCACCCAGTCTTTATCATCGGTATTACCTTCATTAGACCAGCAATCGCCCAAGGCATCGGTAGTTGCACAAACCACTGAACCATTCGTAGGGCTTAGGCCATCGAAGTTTTGGGTGTAAGGGAAGCTATTTATCACCGCACAAAGGGTGGTAAAGCTTAAAGGACCAACTCTGGTACTGGTGTCGCCCACCGCACAATATGATCTGAGGTACACATCATAAGCAGTGTTCTCGGTTAAACCTGTTAAACTATAAGGGTTACTGCTTATTGAAACTTCTGTTCCGCTACCTGGGCTAAAGCCAGATGCGCCATATTCCAATAACCATGTTGTGGCTGAGCCGTTCTCTGTCCAAGAAAAATCTGCAATATCAATACCAACCGTATCGGTGGTAAAGGCACTTGGCGCAGGGCAACTAACACAAGCCGATACGCTTAATTCATCAATAGACATATCGCCACTAAAGCTGCCACCAGAGTTGAGGGTGTCATACTGTGTGAACTGCACATAAATGGTTGAGCCTAAATAAGCCGTTAGGTCAATTCCAACATTGGCCCAATCGTCAGCACCAGAAGTTTGTAGCTGTCCGGTCGAGGTGAATTCATTAGTAAATGGCCCAGCTGGATCTGTTCCAATTCCCACGTTTAAAGTTCCCATTCCTGAACCATAAGCATGCATGTAAAACGATAGTTCGGCGTCACTTACCGCACCGCTAAGGTCTATGGCTGGAGAAACAATACTTCCATTATTATTTACGGAGCTCGACGCTTCATAATTCATGTAGTTTCCACCTCCGAAACCAGCGTTGGCGCCAGTTCCTGAAGAAGTCGCTCCATCGGGAATTTCCCAGCTACCATTACCGGAGTTAATGGAGCCTGTCCATCCCGCAGAATTATTTTCAAAATCTTCTGAGAAGAGCACGCTGGCAACACCGGTTCCACAGGTGATCCCTTCAGCGGTATCTGGCAAGGTGGTAAATTCCATTGGTCCAACCCAGCTGCTATTACCGTCGGTTCCGCCACAGGCGGCACGAACGTAAACATCATAAGCCATTGCTCCACTTAAACCAGTAATGGTATAAGGTTTCGTAATACCTGCATTTGACGGGGTTCCGGTTGGGCTAAAGCCTTTGGCTCCATATTCAATGTCCCAGGCGGTTGCGGTGCCGTTTTCAGTCCAATCAATGTCGGCTTCACTTTGGCTAACATTAGAGGCACTTAATCCACTAGGATCTGGACAGTTCGGTGTTAGTCTAATTAAAACGTCATCGAAAGTAATTCCATCCGATCCGGTTGGGAAGTTATCCTCCTGACCAAATGAAATTTGGAAGGTACTTGACAAGGTTTGGCCATTGGCCGCGATAATTGAATCTATATCAAGTGGTCCAACAGATTGGTTACCTGCTAATGTTTGCGGGCTCAGGAAATAGACTGGAATCCAAGAGTCGGAGGTAGATCCTCGCATCAGGATGCTATCCCCGTTTTGATTCTCATCCCCGTGATCAACATAATTAAACAAGAACTCCAAATCGGTGTTACTGGCATAATTAGTCATGTTTAGGGTTAGGATCAATTGATTCCTTACGAAAGACCCACTTGGGTTTCTGTCTAAGGTTGCCGCTCCCGATCCATTGACACTGGCAAATGCATCTGTACCCCAGCGAATTCGACCAGCAGATTGATCTGCGGTGGAGAAATTCCAGTTCGCGGTACTATTACAAGAAACGATACCGTCGCCAATTAAGGTACCATTTATCGTTTCAAAGTCTTGAGCATAAGGAATAGTAAGCGCACTTGGTATTGCACAATTTGTTGCAAAGCTCACTGGCCCAATCCATGGACTAGTGTCACCGGGAGCACAGATAGACCTTACATAAGCATCGTACGAGGTTCCAGCCGTTAAACCGCCAAGGGTATAAGGATTACTGCTCACAACAACCTTTGTTCCGGCTATTGCTGTAGTGCCAACCGCGCCATAAGAAACCTGCCATGAAGTAGCAGATCCAGCTTCAACCCAATTAAGGTTAATGCTGTTTGCGGTTACTCCTGAAGCAGTTAATGTATTCGGCTCAGGACAGCTTGGTATATCTTCATATTGAAAATCATCCAAATGGATATAATCAAATGTAGTGTTCATCCCATGCGCGAAAGCGATGTATTTGTCGCTGCCGGTATAAGAGGCAAAGCTCACGGTGAACTCTTCCCAAACATCATCGTCCATATCGGCCTCGGTAATCGTGTCGAAAGGACTGAATGTAGCTGCATTATTAGGATCGCTCATTGTTCCGATAATCATATCGGAAGTGTTTGAGAAATCGTAAAGGAAGAATTTGATGCGTTTAGTATTGTCTAAGTCCGAGAACATTGGACTAACCAAAATCTGCTGACTTGGAGTAGTACCTGAGCCATTATAAAACTCTACGGAGTTAGGAGCCGAATTGGCGGTGGTGCCAATTGGAGTTGCATCCGTTTGCAGTCGTGCAGAAGTTGCGGTATTAATTACCGTCCAACAAGAATTTACTGCCGGTGCTGTTTCTCCATCAAAGTTTTGAGAGTAAGGGGCGGTAAAAGGGTTACAAGCTGTACGGAAGCTAAATGGTCCTTCCCAAAAGGAGGTATCACCTACCGCACAATAAGATCTTACATAAAAATCATACTCTGTATCCGCAGTTAAACCGGAAAGGTTGTGTGGATTGGTCGTTGTGGTAATCGTGGTGCCCGCGCCCTGTGCAAAACCGGTAGTGCCATATTCTATGTACCACGTAGTAGCGGTGCCATTCTCGGTCCATGATAGGTCAACGCTGGTAGCCATTGCATTACTAACCGACTGGTTGTCTGGCTTTAAGCAAGTTGGCGCTTGACGTACTACAATATTATCAAAGGTAAAACCGTCACTACCACTTACTGATGTTGCTGGAAAGTTATCATTCTGACCAAAGCGGATTTGGAAGGTGCTGCTTACCGTTTGTCCAGCAGCTAATAATGCGGCATCGATATCAATTGGCCCCACATTAGCGGTTGTACCATTAGCTAATAGGGTTGGGTTCAAATCGTAAATACCAACCCAAGGGTCGGCGGATGAACCGCGCACCCAAACACTATCCTCAGCCTGATCCTCGTCACCGTGATCTTGGTAGTCGAATAATAGTTCTAAATCAGTATTTGCGGTATAGGAACTTAAATTCACGGTAATGTCGAGGTAGTTGGTAACAAAAGTTCCGCTTGGATTCCTATCCAAGGTTACCGCCCCAGAACCAGAAATCGCCGTAACTGCGTTGGTTCCCCATCGGGCCCGACCCAATCCTTGACCAGTTGTAGAGTAATTAATATTAACTCCCGTGTTACAGACAATGGCTGCATCAACTTGACTAGTGCCGTTTACTGTTTCAAAGCCTTCTATAAAAGGCAAGGTTGCAGGGTTGGGCGTTGCACAAGGTGTGCTAAAGCCAAATGGTCCAGCCCATGAGCTTGTTGAACCACCACAATTAGCGCGCACGTAGTATTCGTAAGCCGAATTGGTGCTAAGCCCGCTGAGGTTGTAAGGGTTTGAGGTCGTTCCACTTATTGTGGTGCCTGCTCCTTGCACAAAGCCACTTAAACCATATTCAATATCCCACTGAGTTTCAGTACCAGTTGAGGTCCAGCCTAAATCGGCAGTTGTTGCCGTAACATTAGTTGCGGTTAAAGTATTTGGAGGGGTACAACTTGGAGCTAAAGAGTGGTATGCAATCACTAACCAAGTTCCATCGTCAATTTTGTTGTATGTAGTATTACAGCCCGAATTAGCAGGCCAAGTGCGACCACCATGAATTTCGATAGTTACATTTCCTGTGCCCGTGTTAGCAAAGGAAAGAGCAGAGCGATTATAGCTTGCCGTGCCCGCCGAGTTTAAACTGGGGCCATTAGTAATGCTCGACTCACCTGTTCCCGTGGTGGGACTGTAAAGCCAAGAGCGCTGTTCCGAGCGCCAAGCGCCGCCTTGAGCTGTAATATCATAAAACACATCCACGCTATCAATCCAGTCTCCTGCAGGAATGGTCAACACCATTGAGCCTTGGCAGGTAGAGGTTCCCGGTAAGCTTGTAAATGAAGCATCCGTTTGAATATCTCCAGCACTATAGGTTCCACAAACAGCTCCAGCCGGGCACTGAAAAGCGGTTGTAAAAGAAAAAGGTCCAGACCAAGGGCTTGTTCCATTAGCGCCACAATCGGCACGAACGTAAAAGTCATAATCTGTACTTGAGCTCAATCCGGAAAGAGAATGTGGGTTTGTAGTGGTCCCGTTAACCAAAGTCCCCGCGCCCTGCGTAAACCCTTGTGCTCCATATTCCACATCCCATTGGGTCTCTGTACCTCCAGCGGTCCAAGCTAAATCCACAGAAGTGGAGGTAATGTTGGACACTCCCAATGCGGTAGGCGATTGGCAGAGTAATGCGGTAGTCGCCTGAATTGGCCCTACCGTATCACTATTGGCTGCGCCGCAGTTACCGTAGAGGTAAAAATCATAATTTGTTCCTGGGGTCAAACTAGAAACCGTAGTACTTGCTCCTGCCGAAGCCATATTAGTACCGGTAGTTTTAGGGTCGAAGCCATTTGCTCCGTAAATAATGTTATAACCCGAAGTTGCGGTAGAAACTCCCGACCAGGTCAAGTCTACCGAGGTAGCTTGAACATTGCTGGAAAGAAAGCAAATTGGAACTTGACAAGCGGTGCCACTTGCAGCATCTATTAAGTTAAGATCGTCTAGTGCTACGTCATTATGAAAAGAACTGTTCGTTCCTACGGTAAAATGGAAACGCAATTTTACCGTACCAAGACCATAAGCATCGAGGGGAATTGGTTCATTGTCGTGCCAAGTGTTCCCTTGATCTCCAGATTTAGACCACAGGTTACACCAAGTGGTTCCGCCATCGTCTGAAACATCCACTTTTAATGTTCCGCCATTGGCTGAGCCACTAAAGTACATGTGATAATCAAAGGAGAAAAGAGGGTTGGTTAAACCGCTTAGATTAAAATCCTGTTCAAGGATTGCGGTTTGATTTGCCGAAGAACCGGATGTTTCTACATAAACGTAGTTGGTTCCTTCATTAGCTGCACTAGGCCCAGTAGTGGACGAAGTGGTTCCGCCAGATTGCCTGGTCCAATTTCGGTCATCAGCCGTAGATTGGGTCCAAGTAATTGAGGTTTCCCATCCCTCGGCATAGGGATAGGTGTTAACCTGCCCAAGAAGGGAACAGGCGTAAAACGTCAGAAAAAAGAATAGTGCCTTTCTCATATTTGTTTGGTTGGTTGGAAAAATTGAAAAAGTAGCTCAGCAAGAAAAGACAGATTGGCGTCTAAGTCATGGAACACCCATCGCAAGAATGCGCAGGTTTAAAGGAGCTAAATAGACATGTTTTGGGACAAGAGGATACTCTTTCCGCATAATGGAGTTTGTTTGGTTGGTTGAAGGATGGTGAAGATAGAAAATTATTAACAACGCACAAGCTTGAAAATGAGTGCGGAGCTAAAAAAAAGTTGAAAAATGTTAGGAAAGGGGTCTATTTTTCAGAAAGGCGATCGACCAAAATCTTTTTGTTGTTGCGGCTTACAGGGATTTCCTGACCAGTCATGAAAACGGTGTTTTCTTCCAACTTTTCGATCTTATCAATATTGATAATATGCGACTTGTGAACCCGTAAGAAGTTTTCAGGCAACTTTGCTACAAAAGCTTTCATTGTGCTATGAACGATATAGCGTTTTTCGTCGGTTACTACCTTGATATAATCACCTAAAGCTTCAACGTAATAAACATCATCCACAGAAAGTTTTACTAAAACACCGTCCGATTTAATAAAAATAGAATTGTCAACATCAGGCTTACTGAGGTTATCTTCATAATAACGCGCCCTCTGCACCGCAGATGAAAAGCGGTCCATGTCCACCGGTTTGGAAATATAATCGGTAACATCGTATTCGAAAGCTTCAAAAGCATAGTGCTTTTTGGCGGTTACCATTATAACTTGAGGGACCTCTTTAAAGCTGGCCAAGAATTCAATGCCGCTCATTTCTGGCATCTCCACATCAAGAAAAATTAGATCCACTTGCCTCTTTTGCAATGCAATACGTGCTTCGATTGCATTGGGATACATGCCTACTAACTCCAAGTCGTTAACCCGATTAATGCAAGATCGGATTGCTTCCCTTTGCACGGGATCATCATCAACAACTATACACTTCATAAGGGAGATTTCTGTATAAACAAAAGTGGCCCTAATATAATTAGAATGCAAGTTATACTACATAATATACTCTATATTAGCCTAAATCATGGGTTTACGGTATTACCGTTTATCGAAGAAAAACAACCGTTCGTCTTTACATCGAAGTAAATTACGGTTCATCTAAAATCCCCCTCCTTTACTTAATAGTCGCCCTACGTTTGCTGTGTAATCGAACATTTACAGTTATGAAAACGTGGGGTATTTTAACAATTTTAATGGCACTTTCAATAGGTGCTTTTGGTCAGACACTAACGGTGACAAACACCAATGATTCCGGAGCGGGGTCTTTACGTCAGGCTATTACCGATGCCAATGCCAATTGGAGTATTGATCGCATCGAATTCAACATTCCTACTACCGACCCAGGCTACAATTCTACTACCGGGGTTTTTACCATTACTATTACTTCTACCGAGCTTCCAGGAATTGGAAACCGGGTTTTAACTATTGATGGTAGCACACAAACAGCCTTTACGGGAAATACTAACACCACTACTTTTGGTATCGGTGGTACTGTAGGTTGTGATGATGTAGCCTTAGCGCAAGTGGACGGTCCTGAAATTGAATTAGTGGACGGACACGGAACACTTAAATGGGGATTACACTTTTGTGAGCGCGATCAAGTTGTAAACGATATTACTATCCACAGTTTCGGTAACGGTTGGTTCATCTATAACCAAGCTAACCTTTTAGTGCGTGCAAGCGCCAATGACTTCGAAGCCTTTAATATGGTTCTTGGTTCTGAGGCTCACGCGGATATGGCTCCAGCGGGAAGCGACTTTAATGGTGCTCCTAACTTCCAAGCTCTACAGGTTGATAACGGTAAGTTTCACAACAACTATGTGGCTTATAGCAGAACAATGGGAGGCTTTTTACGCACAGGAAGCACCGGTTGGGATATTTACCAAAACGATTTTGCCCACAACGGTTTGGTAGATTTCATTACTGATGGTTTAGACGTTGCAGACCACACAGAAAACTGTACTATTCGTGAAAACATGTTCCGCGATAATGGAGCTAATGGTTTTGATTCTTATAACTCTTTTGGCAGCCACCTTATCGAAAACAACACTTCTTTCGGTAACGGAATCTTAAACAATGAAACTTCTGGAATGCGCATCTACGGAACTTACGGAGATACCATTCGCAAGAATAAAATTTATGATAATGTGGGTGCGGGTATCCTTGTAACAAGTGCAGCTGAAAAGCACTGGATTACTGAGAACTGCATTTATAACAATGGTAACGTACTTCCAACTGCTGCACCTTTAACTACTTCTAAGCAAATCGGGATTGACGTATTACGCTCTACCGATAACCACAGAATGGGTACTAGTACTTATGTTACTTTAAACGATAATAATGATATTGATGCTGGCGGAAACAAAGCTCAAAATTTCCCGGTAATTGACGCGGTTATCCTAAATGGCGCCAACCTTACAGTTAAAGGTTTTGCTCCGGCAGGTGCTTTAGTAGAGTTCTTCTTAGCGGATGAATATGCTGGTGCTTTTATGGCTCAAGGTCGTGAGTTCCTTTTCTCTAAAGTAGAAGGTAGCGCAGATGATATGGATGCTACAACCGGTTCTTATGGTCCTGGTTTAGTAAATGGTGTAGCCCAAGGTTCTGAAACCAACGCTAACCGTTTCGAGTTTACTGTTGCTGCTCCAGCTGGATTTGTAGCTGGTGAGAAACTTACTGCTACTGCTTACTTAAGCACCAATGGTACTTCTGAATTTTGTGCTGCCTTTACTGCTACTGGATCTACCGGTTTAGTAAGTGTTAGCCCAGAGTTGAATTGTGTATATATAGATGTAAACGGTAATGTTGTTGCTCGATTTGGATACAGCAATCAGAACGGATCAACCGTAAATGTTCCTGTAGGCGGAAATAACTTCTTCAGCCCAGGTGCTCAAGACCGCGGTCAGACTAGCGCTTTCCTAGCAGGAACACACTGTGATGTATTTGATGTGACTTTCCCTTCTGTTAGCTCTTTAAGCTGGTACTTACAAGGAACAACTATTACTGCCGACATTAACAGCACTCGTTGTCCTGCTGACTTAGAGGTTACTCAAACTGTAACTAACAATACGCCTAACACTGGTGATCAAGTAACCTTCACCATTTATGTAGATAACCTTACTTGTGGAGTTCCTGCAACTGCGGTTATCATTGATTACCTAATTGATGCCAACTTTACTTATGTAAGCCACAACACTCCTAGCAGCGGAACTTACAATGCTGCCAATGGTGAGTGGACTATCCCAGAAGTAACTTGTGGAAACGTACAAACTTTAGAAGTTACTGTAACCGTGAACGGTAATGGAAGTAACACTGCTTCTGTAAACAGTCAAAATCAGCCAGATCCTAATGTGAATAATAACAGTGCTACTGAAAACTGTGCTACTGGTTCATCAGGTTCTAATAACGGTGGAATTGAAAGTGAAGGTTCTATGGCACGTTTAATTGCTGCCCGTAACTACGAGCGTATCATCAGCGGAAAGCATACTTTCTACGATCGCATCGATGCTCAACCTACTTTAAGCGATTATCAGTTAAACAATGTAGCTAAGACTAATGCTCTTAGTGACTACCTTCCTCCTGTAGGTCCTCACAATGCAGCAGCAGTAGTTGCTAGTCCAACAGACTTAGTAGGAATTACCAATGCCTTAAATGTGTTTTCGGTTGATTACCTAAACAATGCGAACAACCGCTTAGGAAGCATCCTTGCTATTGAAACTCAAAATGAAGTTTACAATCATACCAAAGTAATTTGTGATCGCTTAAACGGTGCTTCTCTAGAGAACATCAAAGTGGTTAACATCAAAGGACATAACTTCATCATGTCTCACCTTGATCAAGGAAACGGCTTAGTTGATATTGCTGTAACCTTTGTGGCTTACAAGAAAGCAGACGGTTCTTTTGAAATTGATGCTCGTTGGAATCAACAAGAGTATAACATGCAGCCTTCTGATAAGGTGTATAACTTCCAAGTATGGACAGTTTCTGAAAGCTTAACTCGTGCTTTAGTTGAAGATATCCTTGACCTTATGGAAATGGATGGAGCAGTATCAAGCTTAACAAGCAGCCATGTAGCGATTCCTACTACTTATGTGAAAACTGGTCGTTATGAAGACGGTAAGATTCACTTAACCATGGTGAACACTGTTGGAGCTACTGAAATCAACATCATGGCTAACCGTACTATCAACGAAAAAGCTACTCGTACTCAGTTTGGTGAATTAATCACCTTAGATCCAGCAAAAACGGAAGAGACAGTAGTTTGGAACACCGGTTACATCTTTGATGCAGGTTTTGAAATCTTAAATGACATCGGTGGTGGACGCGACGTACTTTACCTAGCAGACGGTGCTTGGGGTGTTGACTACGAGCAAGTTGTTGGAGCTACTAATACCAGCTTTACTACTCTTACAGAAAGCGGTTATGTTTTCGATAGCAACAAAAAGCACTTAGAGCGCGATGTACAATTCGCCGGTAACTTAAAGAACTATGTAAGCATCTATCGCATGCTACGCCCAGGTCACAAAGCGGTAGACATGAGCGCCTTCAACCAACTGAGCTTCGAAGCGAGCTTAAGCGGAATGAGCGAAATGATTGTAACTGTTGTAACAGCAGACATTACTAACTGGAGCGAGCAGTACCGTGTTACAGTTCCTGTAAACAACGCGGCAATGGGAACTTACACTGTGAACTTAGCCGATCTTCAGTCTGCTGGAAACACGCCACTAGATTTAAGCAAAGTTCTTAATGTAACCTTCTCAATCGTGGGAGACTACAACACTTATGTTCCTGTAACCTTCGACGTAAGCAACCTAGAGTTTAACACCAACGGGAACACCATTGGAACTAGTGAATTGAAAGTTGAAGAAGAAACTGGTATCAATGTTTACCCTAACCCTTTCAGTGGTGCAGCTCATATCGATCTAAACCTTGATAAAGGAAGCGACGTTCGCGTAGAGTTATATGACTTGAGCGGTAAAATGGTAGATCTTCAGTCTATGGGACATCAGTTCCGCGGAACTAACACTATGGTTTACCAGCCAGGAACTGACCTTCTTGACGGAATCTATCTAATGAAGGTAATCACTGATACTAAGAGCTACACTCAAAAAGTAGTGTACCGCAAATAGATTTAAAATCCCCCTCTATATCCAAAGGATTCCCCGGTACCCACTCCGGGGATCCTTTAACCAAAGAAATTAAAATATCCCTCTATACCCTTTTAGTATCCCTCAGCTTAAATGCTGAGGGAGCTAAAAACCAAAAAAGTTTAAAACACCCCCTCTATATCCAAAGGATTCCCCGGCCCCACTCCGGGGATCCTTTAACCAAAGAAATTAAAATATCCCTCTATACCCTTTTAGTATCCCTCAGCTTAAGTGCTGAGGGAGCTAAAAACCAAAAAAGTTTAAAACACCCCCTCTATATCCAAAGGATTCCCCGGTCCCACTCCGGGGATCCTTTAACCAAAAAAATTAAAATATCCCTCTATACCCTTTTAGTATCCCTCAGCTTAAGTGCTGAGGGAGCTAAAAACCAAAAAAGTTTAAAACACCCCTTCTATATCCAAAGGATTCCCCGGTACCCACTCCGGGGATCCTTTAACCAAAGAAATTAAAACATCCCTCTATACCCCTTTTAGTACCCTTCAGATTAAGCGCTGAAGGGGCTAAATTTTCAAACTGAAAATTACCCCCTCTATATCTTAAGAATCCCGGACTTAACGTTCGGGATTCTTTACTTTTGGGGCATGCGTGTAGACAAATACTTGTGGTGCATTCGAAAGTATAAAACCCGCAGCCAGGCTACAGATGCTTTAAAAAAATCGCGCGTACGCGTAAATGATGAGCCAGTAAAAGCCTCAAGGGAAATTAAGATTGGTGATCGCATCGCTTTTAAAAAGGATACTATAGAATTTGAAATTGAGGTCTTGGGTATTCCCAAGTCGAGAGTTGGAGCCAAACTTCTTCCAGAACTCATTAAGGAGGTAACTCGGCCCGAGGAACTGGAGAAAAGAGAGTTTATCAATTTAATGCACAAGCTTAATCGCCCGCGCGGAACTGGAAGACCCACAAAAAAAGAAAGAAGGGACCTGGGGGATTTTATGGACCTGGAGGAATAGGAAACAGTTCGTCGAAAAGGGTTTCTAGAGGTTTTGCATAAAGATCGTGCTGGCCTTTAAAGCGATGCAATTTTGGCGATAGGCCTTTGCTATTTAAAAAGTCCAGATGCTCTTGGAGGGCTGCTTCGCTTATAAATTCGTCTTCATCTCCACATAAAATATAAAGCTCTTTTGGCTGCAGCTTATCGAGGGCCTGCTCAAAGTTAAGGTCTGGTGGAAAAGCTCCTGCCCAGCTGATGAGGGCTTCAAATTTTACTGCTGTAAAGTTGGCCCAACGGCAAGCGGTGGCTACCCCTTGGGAGAATCCGAAAATCGCGATCTTTTCAAAGCTTCGATCTTTGCCTATTTCCATGGCAATTTGTTCCAGCATTTGGTTGTAATCCGAAATATCTTGGAGGCGGTTTTCTTTGGTCATCCAACTGGCGCCAACTCTTCCCTTACTTCCATTTAGGTAAAACCGGTGTAATCCTTCTGGGGCCACAAACAGTATATCGGAGCGATTTAAGGCGGCAAACTTTTTTATAAAGTACTCAGGTAGTTGACCATAACCATGCAGTACAAAACAGAGGTTTTTATGCAAAGAAGACGGCTCGTCACTTAAATAGTAACGAGCCGTCCGTTTTATGCTTATTGTTTTTAGGGTAGTCAAAATTGTGGTTTCCGCTTATTGAGGAAAGCGCCTGTGCCTTCGGTAAAGTCCTTGGTGCCAAAGCATTTTCCAAACTCTTCAATTTCTACCTGAAATCCATTCATCCCGTCCTTATAACCTGCATTGAGGCTTTTAATAGCACTGTTTATCGCCATGGGTGAATTAAATGCGATTTTTGAAGCTAGCTTTCTGGCGCTAGTCAATAGTTCTTCCTGCTCAACGGTGTGATTAACCAAACCGGTGTCATAAGCGCGTTGGGCATCTATCATTTGAGCACTTAATACCATTTCAAAGGCGCGACCTTTGCCTACCAATTGCGCTAATCGTTGGGTACCGCCATAGCCTGGAATTAGGCCTAAGGTAACTTCCGGTAAGCCCAATTTAGCATTGGAAGAAGCGATGCGAATATGGGCACTCATTGCTAGCTCTAAACCACCGCCTAGGGCAAAGCCATTAACCGCTGCAATAACTGGTTTTGAAAAGTTCTCGATATAATCGAAAAGAGTAGCCTGACCTTGGGCTGCCAACTCCGTGCCTTCAGTAACCGAAAAATCGGCAAACTCCTTAATATCCGCACCGGCTACAAAAGATTTTTCTCCACTGCCCGTGATGATTAAAACCCGTACCTCATCATTGGATTGCAAAGCCTCCAAAGCTTGGTGCAACTCCGCAATGGTTTCTTTATTTAAAGCATTTAACTGCTTAGGTCGGTTGATGGTAAGGAGAGCGATATGATCCTCAATATCGAGGAGCAGGTTATTGAATTCCATATTCGTTTTGTTGCTTGTTCTGCAAAGAAAAGAATTCCACTGAGTTTAAGAAAGCTCCTGGCTTTTCTCCTGCGCCGAAAGGGGTAAAAGGACTTTAAAACAAGTGCCTTCCCCAAGTTTAGTTTCAAATGAGATAGTTCCTGAAAAACCATCAACAATGCGCTTTACCAAGGCCAGGCCCAGGCCCATACCGCGTGACTTCGTGGTAAACCTAGGTTCAAAAACCTTATCCTGTTGATTGGGCGGAATGCCACTACCATTATCACAAACCTCTATCAGCGCAAGCTCTCCTTTTCGACTAAGGGAAACCTTTACTTGTTCCTCTCTTTCCTTCGGTATGGCTTGTAGGGCATTATTAATTAGGTTATTCATTACCCTTATCAACTGATCTGGGTCTGCATAAATCTGCAGGTCATCATCTTCTGCATTAAACTCCACATTACTTTCGGGGTATAGAGCCGCTACTCGTTTAACTATATCCCTAGCCGGGAACAGTTTCAATTGCAATTTGGGCATACTTGCGAAACGCGAAAAAGCTTCGGCAATATTGCTCAAGGTGTCGATTTGGTCGATCATACTTTCGGCAAACTCTTGCAGCTTTTCGGGATTATCGGTTTCCAAACTTCGCTCTAGGTACTGCACATTTAAGCGCATGGGAGTAAGCGGGTTTTTGATCTCATGCGCAACCTGTTTCGCCATTTCGCGCCAAGCGCTTTCTCGCTCGGTTTGGGCCAGTTTTGCAGCGGAAGCCTCAAGCTCCTGAAGCATGCGGTTGTACTCCTCAACCAGGGTGCCAATTTCATCGGCATACTGCCATTGCATTTGATAGTTTCCTCCTTTTAGTCGAGTGTTCTTGATGTGTTCTCCAATAATTTGCAGGGAGCCCGTGATGTAGTTTGAGAGGAAATAAGCGATTAAACTAGCGCCCAAAAACAAGAGCAGGTATATTTCCGCCAAGCGCCAGAGAAAATCGCGCAAATCTTCTCTACTTAAGTCATCGGTTTCAAAATAGGGGAGGTTTATTATGGCTACTGGCTTAGCCTGAAAGTTTCGGATAAAATCGAAGGTGCTTAAAAATTCCACCGAATCGGTTTTATAGCGGCGGAGAACCTGATCGGAGGTTTGATAGAGCCGCTCCATAAGTTCGGGAGCAATTTTAGTGGGAATAATACCTTGTTCGTGCAGGTGGGGAGCGCTGGTAATTAGTAGGTTTCCATTAAGCCCATAAATATTTATATCTAGAGAGTTTACCTGAGCTAGCTCACATACTTTGGTATCAAATAAGCGAACTATGCTATCGGTATTATTGGTGATTTCTTGATCGTGTAGAAAAAACTTAATCGACTCCAGAACGGCAGACTCTTTTCTGCGCAAGCGCTCCTCGTGATAATCTTCATTGGCTTCCTTAAAGTGATAAAAGGAAATGGTGCCGGTGAGCAAAAAGGAAATGGCCAATATTAGAAGCATCGAAAAGAAGATGCGACCCCGAAGGGTAATGGGTATCCAAGCTTTTTTCATTACTCACGGAAGGTAGCAAAATACGGGCCGATTTTGGCACATCATCGGGCCTGAAAACAAAAAACCCCGACACAGAAGGACGGGGTTTTAATTTTATTAAAGCGTAGTTTAGCTATCTGCTAAAGCATTTGCGCCACCAACGATTTCTAAAATTTCATTGGTAATAGCAGCCTGACGAGCTTTATTGTACTCTAAGCTTAGAGCGCGTTTGAGGTCTTGAGCATTATCAGTTGCTTTATGCATAGCGGTCATGCGCGCACCGTGCTCAGATGCCTGACTATCCAATAAAGATTTAAATAACTGGGTTTTTAAGGACTTAGGAATAAGGTCTTCCAAAATCTCTTCCTTGCCTGGCTCATAGATATAGTCGCCCGAAGACTGACCTTCTCCTTTCACTTCACGAATCGGTAAAAACTGCTCGCACTGCACTTGCTGGGTCGCGGCATTTACGAAACGGTTGTAAACGAGCTCAATGCGGTCATAGTCACCAGCGAGAAACTTTTCCATGAGCATCTCCGCCACGGTAGTAGTGTTGGCGTAAGAGAGGTCATCATAGATGTTATTTCGCTCCCCGATGGGTTCATTAGATCCGCGTTTCAGCAAGATCTCTCCACCCTTTTTACCCATAAAAAAGGTGTCAACCGTAGCGGTGCTTTGCTTTTGGTAGGCCATAACGCGCTTCACAATGTTCGCGTTAAAGGCGCCACATAATCCTCTATTCGAAGAAATTACTACCAAAAGAACTTTTTGCACCTTCTCAGTTTGTCGGCTAAAGGCTCCTTCTGAAGAATCCAAAGTTGCGCTTACATTCACTAAAATTTCTTCTAGCTTCTGTGCGTAAGGGCGCAATTCGGTAATCGCATCCTGGGCGCGCTTTAGCTTGGCAGCGGATACCATCTTCATTGCAGAGGTTATCTGCATGGTACTCCCTACCGTTGTAATCCGACTGCGTAGTTCTTTTAAGTTCGCCATAGTTTAAGGCTTAATCAGCCCCTGCTAAAAAAAGCAGGGGAAACTCATTAATATTTTGCGGCCAATTCCTTGGCTACCCTTTCAATTGTACTCTTAACCTCATCCGTAAGCTTACCTGCTTTCAATTGGTCAAGAACATCGCGGTGTTTGTTATCCATGTAGTCTAAGAACTCTAGCTCAAACTCACGGATTTTATTTACCGGTACGCTATTTAGAAGCGCTTTAGTTCCTACATAGATGATCGCCGCTTGTTTTTCAACTGGTAGCGGGCTGTTAACACCTTGCTTAAGAATTTCCACGTTACGCTGACCCTTGTTAATTACCGCCATGGTTACGGCGTCAAGGTCAGAACCAAACTTAGCGAAAGCTTCTAATTCACGGTACTGTGCTTGATCGAGTTTTAAGGTTCCTGAAACCTTCTTCATCGACTTAATTTGCGCATTACCACCAACACGAGATACCGAAATACCTACGTTGATCGCTGGACGTACACCAGAGTTAAAGAGGTCAGACTCCAAGAAGATTTGACCATCTGTAATCGAAATTACGTTGGTTGGAATATAGGCCGAAACGTCACCCGCTTGGGTTTCAATAATCGGAAGTGCGGTTAAAGAACCACCACCTTTTACTTTGTCCTTTAAGGAAGCAGGAAGGTCGTTCATCTCCTTCGCTACATTGTCATCCGCAATAACCTTCGCTGCGCGCTCTAATAAGCGAGAGTGTAGGTAGAATACGTCTCCCGGATAAGCCTCACGACCTGGAGGACGACGTAATAAAAGGGATACCTCACGGTAAGCAACAGCTTGCTTAGAAAGGTCATCATATACAATTAGTGCTGGACGACCTGTATCACGGAAGTACTCGCCAATGGCCGCACCTGCAAAAGGAGCGTAGAACTGCATTGGAGCAGGATCAGAAGCATTTGCCGCTACGATTACAGTATAATCCAAAGCACCTTTTTCTTCAAGGGTTTTAGCAATACCGGCTACGGTAGAACCTTTCTGTCCGATCGCAACATAGATACAGAATACCGGCTCTCCAGCGTCGTAAAATTCTTTTTGGTTGATAATGGTGTCAATCGCAACGGTTGACTTACCAGTTTGACGGTCACCAATAATAAGTTCACGTTGTCCACGTCCTACTGGGATCATTGCATCAATTGCTTTGATACCGGTTTGTAGGGGCTCATTTACCGGTTGACGGAAAATTACACCTGGTGCTTTACGCTCCAAAGGCATTTCAAAGGTTTCGCCTTCGATTGGTCCCTTCCCATCAATTGGGTGACCCAAGGTATCAACCACACGACCTAGCATACCTTCACCTACTTTAAGGGAGGCAATTTGTTCGGTGCGTTTTACGGTAGAACCTTCTTTAATATCTGGATCGGCACCGAGTAATACGATACCCACATTATCTTCTTCCAGGTTTAATACGATTCCACGCAATCCTGAATCGAATTCTACTAATTCACCTGCTTGAGCGTTGCTCAAACCATAGGCGCGGGCAATACCGTCACCTACTTGGAGAATAGTACCTACTTCTTCGAGGTCTGCTTCACTTTTAAAACCAGAAAGCTGGTTTCTTAGAATTGCTGATACTTCAGCGGATTTTACTTCAGCCATAATGCTTGAGCTTATTGATCCTTAAAAATCTTTGATGTAGTGATTATCTTGAAACTGTCGGCGCAGGCTTTGCAATTGATGCGCTAAACTTCCATTGTAACGCTTATCGCCAACACGTAAAACCATTCCGCCGATGATGCTCTCATCTACTTCTTGGTTTAATTCCACTTCTTTTCCTGTATATGATGAAGCCTTGGCTTCAACAGCCTTTACCTCCTCAGCGCTTAGAGCGTAGGCGGTAGTAACGTTTACGCGCTCTACTCCTTTAAGTGTGAGGTACATATTTTCGTAACCTTGAGCCATTAAGCCTAAGGCGCCTTCGCGGCCATGGTTAACTACCACCTGAAGGAAACGCTTAGTAATATCGTTTACCTTATTCCCAAAAATTTCATCCAGGATGGATTGTTTTTTATCGGCCTTTACGATGGGGCTAGACATTACGCTAATGAGCTCTCGTGAACCATTTAAGGTAGCACCGATCATCAGCATATCTTCTCGGATAGCCTCTACTTGATCTTGCTCTTTAGCTAAATCTATGAGTGCCTTGGCGTAAACGCGTCCTAACTTGGTTACTACCATGTTAGTTTAATTTAAATTGATCCAACTGCTCTTTTACTAAAGCGCCTTGCTTTCCTTCTGCGGAAAGCTCTTTGCCTAATACGAGCTCTGCTATTTCGATAGACATTTCGGCCACCTGATTCTTGAGATCAGTAACTGCTGCCATCTTTTCGTTTTGGATTTGTTCTTTGGCGTTGGCGATAATCTTCTCGGCCTGACTTCCGGCTTCGGACTTAGCGTCGTTGATCATCTTGTCCTTAATTTCGCGTGCTTCCTTTAAGATAGCGTCACGCTCGGCACGGGCCTCTGCTAAGATACGCTCGTTATCGGATTGCAAACGCTGCATTTCTTCGCGCGCCTTTTCGGCTGATGCTAAGGAATCCTCAATGCTTTGTTCACGTTCTTCAACCGCGCCTAAAATAGGTTTCCACGCATATTTACGAAGAACTAATAATAGTACGATAAAGAGTAAGAGCTGCCAAAAAAACAGACCAACTGAAAAATCTTCTAATAATGCCACAATCTTTTATTTTTCTGTTTAAAATAGGAGGAACCAAAGGCGACAGCCAACCGCTGCTCACCTTTGGTTTCAATGGTTTTTAGTTTACTGCAAAAAGAGCAGCGAAACCGATACCTTCGATAAGTGCAGCAGCGATAATCATCGCAGTCTGGATTTTACCGGAAGCTTCAGGTTGACGAGCAATGGCTTCCATAGCGGAACCACCAATGCGACCGATACCCATACCGGCACCGATTACGATCAAACCTGCACCTACAATAGCTGGAATTTCCATGGTTTGTGTGATTTAAACATTAATAAAACTCTTAATGGTGTTCATCGTGTTCTTCTACCGCTGAACCGAAGTAAAGCGCAGACAACATGGTGAAAATATAAGCCTGTAAAAAGGCAACCAATAATTCTATAATCGATAAGAAGAAAGTAAGACCAAAGAAGGCTCCTTTTGCACCCCAAGCGCCAAACACGAAGATTAGACCAATGATGCTAATGATTACGGTGTGTCCAGCAAGAATGTTGGCATACAGACGAATCATTAGGGAGAATGGTTTTACAAACAGACCTAAAATCTCAATGGGCATTAAAACCAAACGCATAAGGTAAGGTACACCTGGCATCCAGAAAATGTGGGCCCAATAATCTTTCTTACCTGAAAACTGGGTGATAAAGAAGGTGATTAAGGCTAAGCCAAAAGTTACGGCGATGTTACCAGTAATATTAATACCAAGTGGGGTTTGACCAATCAGGTTAGCAATCCAAATAAAGAAGAAAACCGTTAAAAGATAAGGCATGTAGCGCTTATAATTCTTTTCACCAATATTAGGACGGGCAATATCATCGCGTACCAATATGATAAGAGGCTCAATAAACTTCGATAAACCTCGAGGCACTAAGTCCTTGGTATAGCGCTTAGCGATAGATCTGAACATCCAAAACATCAGCAGTCCAACTAAAATGGTACTGAATACGGTTTTGGTGATTGAAAAATCAATCGGCTTTTCGTTTAAGGCATGATGATCCTCATCATAGATGATCTCACCATCAGCTTCGGTTTTGTAAATCTTGCTGTGATAAAGTCGGAAGTGGGATCCCTTACTTTCAACCACCGCATTAGCATTGTGGTGAAACTCTGATGACCAGAAAAAGTGTAATTGGCCATCCCAAAGGATAATAGGTAAGGGGAACTCTACTGAATTACCCTTCGCGTGATCTCCCCACAGGTGAAAACTGTGACTGTCTTTGAGGTGGTGCTCCTTTACTTCTTTGATTTGCTCTTTGATGGACTTCTCACCATGTGCTTCATGGTTTTCATGAGAATCGTGGCCATCGCCAGCATAAGCCGTCAGTGAGAGGGCAAAAAGAAAAGCAAAGAATCCGAATCTTTTGATCTGCATAACTCGGCGTTCAGTGGTCGTTTTAAAATCAGCGCAAAAGTAAACATATTTGCGTTCCGACCTCCTTATTTTTTCGGGTTCTTTTTTTAAGCTTGATTTAAGCTTTTCAATAAGAGGAAAGATTTGAAGCTCAGCGCGATAATATAGGGCACAAAAAAAGCGGCAAATTCCACCGTGGAAATATCCCCGTCGGCCTTATAATCAGGGTAGAAGAACAAAAAGAAAAACAAGAACTTTAAGAGGCTTCCACCCATAAAAATAAAGCCTAGATGGTCTTTTTGCTTAGCAGCAATTTTTAGCATCACCGCCAGAATTATTTCGGCGGCCAAAAGATTAAAAAGGTAGGCTTGCCATAGTAAATGGTCATTTATACTGCCACCAAAGTTTAAAACTAAGCCAGCGTGCAGGCCAAAGCCTAAGAGCATTGTTAGGAGGAGCAATATTGGTGCCTGCTTAAAAGATAAACTAGCCATCCTGATCGGATTTAATTCCTTTTAAAAATAGATAGAGTCCTAAAGCCATCCCGCCAAGGGTTCCGAGCATGGTAAACCAAGGCTTATCTGTGCCCTGTTCGGCATCGAGCCATTTACCACCATAAGCACCACCGAAAATAAGCGCGCCCATTTGAAAACCTAAGCTAGAGTACTTTGCGTAGGACTTAAGAGATCTTTTCAGATCGTCGTTGTTCTTTTTGGGTGCTGCCATCATTCTGAATTTCGCGAACTACCGCTCCCATTTTACAAGAACCACTAAATTCTGCTCCTGGTTCTATCGCTAATTTAATGGTGAAAATATCTCCTTCCACTCGGGCTGAAGCTTCGAGGTTTAAAAGATCTTCCACAATCATGGTTCCTTCTAATCGACCAGAAATTCGGGCGGAACCGCATTTTACCTCCCCTTTAACCAATCCTTTTTCGCCAATTACAAGTTTACCAGTAATGTTAATGTTACCATTAATTTGACCGTCTACTCGAAAATCGCCTTCTGAGCTCACATTACCATCTATACTCGTTCCCTGTAAGATGCGGTTGCTGCTGCTGGGGCTAATATTTACCTCTTTTGATTTTTTAATCATCTCTATTTTGAATAATGTTCCTCGTAAAACTCTTTGTATCCCGAAATATCTTGCGCCTTGTAAAAAGGCGAAAAATTGGAGTTCGAAATTACAAATTGTTCGAAACTAATAGAAAGGAGTTCTTTTTCAAGGGGTTTTTCATTAATTATGGTCTTTAAATAGCGCTCTGCCTGCTGCTTATTAGCTAAGCCACTAACCATTATTAACTGCCAGTCCAGGCCCATTAAAAGTTTTTTAACCAATAATTTGCTCGATGGATAATACTTGCTGTTAAAGTTGGCCAGTTCAATGGACATCTGATTGGCGTTTCCCCGTTTATTGGGAACCAACAAAACGTAGCGGTGTTTGGTGCTAAAATCGGTTCGATACGCATTTGCATTAGCCTTTTTCGCTTCCGTGGGTTGCTCCGCGCCCTCATTACCCATGGCATTGAGAATTTTTTGAGCTTGCGCTGATTCTGGCGTTTGCGGATAGGTTTTTAAAACCGTTTGCAAAGCAAGTTTAAGCTCTTCCATTTTTTGCAGGCCCGCCTCGCAATAGGCTCGTAATAAAAAGAAACGTGCGCCATATCGGCTCGATTGGTACTTTTCGATACCCTGCTTACAAAGGCTTAAAGCCTGGCCGTAGTTTTTGTTTTCATATTGCTGAAAAGCGCTAGCATAAGTTTGTTTGGCTTCAGATTCATCAACGCTCTTTTTATCTTTTCCTTCATTTAAAATTAAGTAGGCATACTCCGATTGTGGAAACTCACTTAGAATTTTATTCTTGTAAATCGCCCTATTTGTTTCGTCGGGCATCTGGGTGTAAACCCTGTAAAGAATATACCAAGCCCTTGGTTTTTCCTTTAAGTCGGGATAGCGTTTTAGTAAGTCCAAAATGGCTTCCGATGCAGCCGCCAAGTCTTTTATTTCTTCCTTATAAAGAAGGCCGTTATCAAATAAGGCCGCAACAATGAGGGCATTACTCGAGTCCAGTGAGGCAGAGTCGTTCGGGATTTGGGCAATATAGATTTGGGGATCATAGCGGGGGTCAAGCTCCTCTGGGTCACCCTCTGTTCCGCCGGCCTCTCCACCACCTTCTTGTGCTTCAGGGTCGTTTAGAACAATAGACTTGTCCTTACGGCGCCAATTATCCTCGAGTTTCCTATTACCCCATTTCGTTGTAAAGGCGGAAACTCCCGCCGATCGGAGGGTAGGATTGTAAAAGTAAAACTGTTGATTGGCATTGCCCATTCCGGCCAAGCCGCCAATACCCTGTTGATTATTATTCCCGCTATTAAAGGCGAGATTATCAAGTTCATTGTTTTTAGCTCTTAGGGCTTCCTCATCTGCTTCTTTAATCTTGTCGATGATTTTCTCAGCCACAGCAAGTTGCTGCTTTTCGGAAAGCAAGGCTAAAGATTGAAGGCTATCCTGTAAAGCGATAGTTTGAAGGTTGGTCACTAAGCGCCCCAAGCTCTTTTTTAAAGTTTCTACAAGGCTGTACTTAGGGTGGTCCTTAGGTAAGAACTGAAAACAGCTGTCGTAATAGGCCTGAGCCTTTTCATAAACCTTTTCATCAAAACGAATTTCTGCTAACCACAGATAGCTCAAGGCCTTCTGTTTTGGGTTTTGAGTGCTTACCCGTATTGATTTATTCAAGAAGTCATCTCGGTCGCCATCGTCTTCTAGCTTCTGCGCTAGTTCCGCCATCACATAATAAATCTGATCGCGATTATCATAGTTTTTCTCATCGCGCAGCATCTTCTCGAGCTTCTCATAGGCCTCGGAAGGGTCCATTAAGTTTACATCGTAATTGCGGGCATTATTAAGCTGCGCATTAAAAAGCAGTTCATAGGGAGGCCCTTTTTTAATAACGCGCTCAAAGAGCTGGCTGGCTTCATAATCCCGACCCAATTCCGATTGTAGCTGTCCACAGATATAGAGCCAGCGTAGCGATAATTCCTTTTCATCAACCTTTTCTGCTGCTTGTATTAAGAGCTGATAGGCGTTTTCATAATTCCCTTGCACAAATTCGAGTTGGGCAAATGATGCAAAAACATGAGCATTAAGGTGATTGGAAAGAGATGCATTGCTGTAAAGTTTATCGAAACGAGCTTTGGCGGGAATAAAGTTTTCCATGGCCGTTTCGGTTTTTGCAGCCCACAATTCCGCTTCAGCTCTAATTTCTGGATCTCTAAATTTTTGAATTACAAAGTTGAAAGCTTCTAAAGCTTGAGGATAATCGCGATTAAAATAGTGGGCTTTACCCATCAATAAATACGCGTCGTCTATATAGCTGTTCTTTTGTTTGCCATCAATTAGCATCGAATGCTTTTGGATGGTTTTAGTGCCTTTTTCCAAGGTTTTTTCAAGATCCGGCTTAACGCTGGAGGCACTCGTTTCCGTTCCTTCTCTATAGATGGGAAGGAAGTTATCATAATCGTCTTTATGCTGGGTGCGAAGGGTGGTACGTGCTTTTAGGAGCGCCTCTTCTCCATTAAAGATAATATTGTATTTGCTCACCATCCGATGGTAAGTTCGGGCTGTAAAAATATCCTTCGTTCTAGAGCATGCGCCTAGACCAAGTATTATTAACAGGAAAAGAAAAACAGTACGTGCCGACTTCAAGGGATGCTCCTAATTGAGTTTGGGATGGATTAACATTCTAAGCGCAAAAATATTGTAATCTAAATACTAAGCTTGGAATTTCTTCGCTTTTAAGCAAAAAGCTGAATTCTTGATGCATCCGTTTGGGATTTTAGATATTTGCAGCAATGGCTAAAGAGCGAAAAGATTCGAATAGGGTAATTACCAAGTTGCGGAACAAATACCGCTTGGTGATTCTAAACGATGACACCTTTGAAGAAAAACTTAGTTTTAAGCTGAGTCGCCTCAATGTGTTTGTTGTTTCAGGTTTAACCGGCATTCTACTGATTGCAGGCACGACCCTCTTAATTGCTTTTACGCCATTGCGTGAATATATTCCGGGCTATTCTAGCACTAAATTGAAGCGCAACGCCATCCGCTTAGCGCGGGTAACCGACAGTATTGAAGATCAACTAAGCTTTAATGCATTATACCTCGATAATATTCAAGGTATTATTAATGGAAAGGCACCCTTAGACCTCAGCGACAGCTTAGTGCTGGATAGCTTAAACCAAGTGAGTTTAGACTTTAGCCCTAGTGAAGAAGATTCTATTTTACGGAAACTGGTGGAGGAAGAGGAACGATTTAATATTCCTATTGAAGGTGATCCTGGACTGAAGCTTGAGAGTTTAAACTTTTTTTCCCCTATCAAGGGCCTCATCACAAATGCCTTTAATCCCAAAGATGATCATTTAGGTGTTGATGTGGTCGCTAAAGAAAATGAGGTTATTAAGGCGGCACAAGATGGTCGGGTTATTTTCTCCGAATGGACTGCCGAAACAGGATATGTGATAATCCTGCAACATGCCGAGAAGTTTATATCCGTTTACAAGCATAATTCCGCCTTATTGAAATCACAAGGGGAAGAAGTTACGGCGGGCGAGCCCATTTCAATTATTGGTAATTCGGGTGAATTAACCAATGGACCGCATCTACACTTTGAACTTTGGTTTAACGGATACCCTGTTGACCCTGAGGAATATATTCTCTTTTAGGAGCGATCTTGAGTCTCAAAACCGTGATCCGGAGGCAAACCTGGACCTTCGCTTGCGGCAACGGCTAGTCGGTCGCATCTTTCATTTTGAGGATGATCATTATGTCCTTTTACCCAGTGAAAGCTTACTTGATGTTTGTGCAAAAGGGGCACCATTCGCTTCCATAAGTCCACATTTTTTTTGGCTTTAAAATCCTTTTGTATCCACGACTTTAACCAACCTTTATTAATGGCGTCCACCACATATTTAGAGTCGGAAACCACCCGTACTTGGGATGCGGGTTTTTTTAATGCCTCTAGGCCCACGATTACCGCCAATAATTCCATTCGGTTATTGGTGGTTTTTCTAAAGCCTCCCGATAGCTCTTTGCGATATTTACCGGCTTCCAAAACAATACCGTAGCCTCCGGGCCCAGGATTTCCCTTGGCCGCGCCATCGGTGTATAAATAGATGATCATTTTAGAGGTTTGGTAGCAGGTACTCGATTACTGAGGGGTAGTGACGGTATTCCAGTTCTCTAACTTTATACTCCACGTCCTCCCAAGTATCTTCGAAATCAATCTCTACTTCTTCTTGAAAAATGATTTCGCCTTCGTCATATTCCTCATTTACATAGTGAATTGTGATGCCCGAAACCTCCTCTTCGTTCTCAACAACGGCCTGATGAACATATTTTCCATACATTCCTTCGCCACCATAATCAGGTAATAATGCCGGATGGATATTAATTATTCGCTTTTCAAATGCTTGAATAAGCTCCTGTGGAACCTTGCGAAGGAAGCCAGCTAGCACCACTAAATCGCAGCGAAGGTTTAGCAGTTTCTCTTGCAGAGTACCATCGGCAATCTCCGCATTGCTTAAGGTTATCGCTCTGATACCCAGCTTGCGAGCTTTATCCAAAACCCCTGCATCAGATCTGTTGGTAATGACTGCAACAACCCGAGCGATGTCGCTATCTTCAAAATAATGCGCGATGTTATCGGCATTGGTCCCTGAACCAGAAGCAAGGACTACAATATTTTTCATGGCAAAAATCTACCCCACGAAAATACAAAAGCAAATAATGCAAGCACAAAACAAGGCGCCCATTTTGATTTATTTCCTTTCTTTGCAGCTTATAATTTTAAACAAATTATCATGTCAGAAATCGCTTCTAAAGTAAAAGCTATCATTGTAGACAAGCTAGGAGTAGACGAAAACGAAGTTACCAACGAAGCAAGTTTCACCAATGATTTGGGTGCTGATTCCTTGGACACCGTCGAGTTAATTATGGAATTCGAGAAGGAATTCGATATCCAGATCCCAGACGATCAAGCTGAAAACATCACAACTGTAGGTCAAGCTGTAGCCTATATAGAAGAGGCCAAAAAGTAGTCTCCGCTATGGAACTAAAGAGGGTTGTAGTAACAGGATTAGGGGCTTTAACTCCTATCGGTAACGACGTGGATACCTACTGGCAAAATTTGCTGGAAGGTAAAAGTGGTGCGGCCCGGATTACTCGTTTTGATCCCGAAAAGTTCAAAACGCAGTTTGCTTGCGAGCTCAAAGACTTTGATGTAAAGGATTATATAGATCGCAAGGAAGCCCGACGCATGGATCGCTTTACGCAGTACGCTATTGTTACCGCCGATCAAGCGGTTGCGGATAGTGGTATCGCGGACTTAAACCTAAACCCAGAACGTGTAGGTGTAATTTGGGGCTCAGGAATTGGAGGTTTAGATACTTTTCAAGAGGAATGTATCAATTTCGCTAATGGCGATGGAACTCCTCGTTTCAATCCCTTTTTTATACCTAAGATGATTGCTGATTTGGCTCCTGGCCACATTAGCATAAAGTATGGTTTTAGGGGTCCTAACTACTCCACTGTTTCGGCCTGTGCTTCTTCAACAAACTCCATGATTGATGCTTTTAACTACATCCGCTTAGGCAAAATTGATGTTTGCTTATCCGGTGGTAGCGAAGCAGCAGTAAACCAATCCGGTATGGGTGGCTTTAATGCCATGCACGCCCTAAGTACGCGAAACGATTCTCCAGAAACGGCCAGCAGGCCTTTTGATAAAGATCGTGAAGGCTTTGTACTAGGAGAGGGTTCAGGGTGTTTGGTACTTGAAGAATATGAGCACGCTAAGGCCCGCGGAGCAAAGATCTACGCGGAATTAGTTGGCTCAGGGATTTCTGCCGATGCCCATCATATCACAGCTCCTCACCCTGAGGGACTTGGTGCCATGGGTGTTATGAAACAAGTTCTTGAAGAATCTGGCTTAAAGCCCGAGGACGTTGACTACATCAATGTGCATGGAACTTCTACTCCACTTGGAGATGTTGCAGAGTTAAAAGCTATTAAAGCTGTATTTGGTGATGATGCCTATCGTTTAAACATCAGCTCTACGAAATCCATGACCGGCCACCTCCTTGGTGCCGCTGGAGCGATAGAGGCGATTGCTTGCGTATTGGCTGTGCAAAATGACATTATTCCTCCTACGATTAATCACTTTACTGATGACCCGGAGATTGATGCCAAATTGAACCTCACCTTTCATAAAGCTCAAAAGCGTGAAGTAAGGGCGGCCATCAGCAATACCTTTGGTTTTGGAGGCCACAATGCTTCAGTAATGTTTCGAAAGTTGTCTTAACTTTCAGATTGTTTGATGCTTTCTTTTCTAAAAAAATTGAGTTCTCGCCCCTCAAAAGGCGAGAACTTTTTTGTTAAAATCGAAGCTATTACCGGCTTTAAAGTGCAAAAAGGGGCCATTTATCAGCTAGCCTTTACGCATAGTTCGGCCGGTAAGGAGCTCAAAAACGGCCAAAAACTCAATAATGAAAGACTTGAGTTTTTAGGCGACGCCATTTTAGGGGCCGTCATTACAGATTATCTATACCGCATCTATCCCAACCGAGAAGAAGGGGAGTTGACCAGTTTACGGAGTAAGTTAGTGAGTCGTAAACACTTAAACGAACTTGGGGATGGGATGAATTTAGACCAACTCTTAGACTTTACCCCCTCACGTGGAACCAAGGCCAAATCGCTAAAAGGTGATGCCTTTGAGGCACTAATTGGGGCATTATACCTTGATCACGGCTACGAAGCTTGTCAAAAATTCTTAGAACGAAAAGTTTTAAAAAAGCTAAATCTTGAAAGCTTATCCCTGCGCTTAACCTCCTATAAAAGCGGGCTATTAGAATGGAGTCAGAAGGAGAAAAAACAAATTAGCTTTCAATTAATTCGTACCGAAGGCAAAAGCCATGATCCCATTTACCACGTGGCCTGCTTGCTAGGGAAACAGGAACTAAGCCAAGGAAGCGCCGCTACTAAAAAGAAAGCAGAAGAAGAATCTGCCAAAGCGGCTTTTCAAGTCTTAAATTTGCCGCATGGCGAAGTTCAAACTCGAGCTTGAAGATTTAAATAGTTCCATCAATTGTGCCTTCGGTTTAATCAGCCAAAAGAGCGCCTTAAACCTATGCTATGGCCTTAACCGAGAGCTTGAAGGGCTTAAGCTAACGCGCTTAAAGGAAGACCTTTATAGCGATCATAAGGGATTGCGATACCTTTATCGCAATTGGGGCTTTTATGACGAACTACGCGAACACGAAATAAAATTCGTGGAAAACCGCTCCTATAAAAGTATTGGGAAACAGGCTAGCCAGGGTGCTTTATTTGAAGATGAGCTGATTCTTGAAAAAAACTGGCTAGCAAGTAAAGAAGGTTACAATTTTTTTCTTTGGTTTGAAGGAAATATAGAAGTTGTAAAATTTACACTAAGGTGGGAAGAGCGCTTAGCGGCCTGCTCTGGAATACATAAGGCAAATCGCCTTTCTGACAAAGGTTTAGAAAGGCTCAATAAATCAATAAAATATTATAATGACCGCAAATAAAGCTAAAATCGTTGCCACATTAGGTCCGGCATCCGACAATTACAAGGTGATGAAAAACATGGTCCATGCTGGCGTAAATGTTTTCAGAATCAATTTTTCGCACAGTAGCCATGATGCCGCTCGTGAAATAGTAGACAAAGTTAGGAGGCTAAATGAAGAGTTGGACACCAATATAGCTGTATTAGCTGATTTGCAGGGACCTAAACTGCGTGTCGGCACCGTTAAAGAAGGTTCGCATTTAAAGGTTGGTGATGTTCTTACCTTCACAAATACTGAGTTAGAAGGAGATTCTACGCAGGTTTACATGACCTATGAAAAGTTTGCGAATGATGTTCGTCCTGGCGACCGCATTCTCATTGATGATGGTAAGCTCATTCTAGAAGCCATTAAGAGTAATGGTAAGGATAAGGTTGAAGCCAAAGTTATTCAAGGTGGTCCTTTAAAATCGAGAAAAGGCGTTAACCTTCCTAATACGCGAATTAGCCTTCCCTGCCTTACTAAAAAAGACCTTGCTGACCTTGAGGTTGCCATGGAATGCAAAGCAGAATGGGTGGCACTTTCTTTCGTTAGAAACCCTAATGATGTCTATCAACTGCGGGATATTCTCCAGCAGAATAATGCCCCTTGTCATATTATTTCAAAAATTGAAAAACCTGAGGCGGTAGTAGAAATTGATGAGATAATTGATGCTTCAGATGGTATTATGGTTGCTCGTGGAGATCTCGGGGTAGAGGTGCCTATGCAAGGGGTTCCCCTCATTCAAAAAATGATCGTAAATAAATGTCATTTGATGGCTAAGCCAGTGGTTATTGCTACCCAAATGATGGAAACGATGATTGAAAACCTTACCCCAACTCGGGCGGAGGTTAATGATGTGGCCAACTCTGTGTTAGATGGAGCCGATGCCGTGATGTTGAGTGGTGAAACTTCAGTAGGGAAAAACCCAGTGGCGGTAATTGAGGCCATGAGCAAAATTATTGCCCACGTTGAGGAAAGTGGCCAGGTAGCCGTAAAAGAAGAAAATCCTCCGCGCTACAGAAACAAGCGTTTTATTACCGATTCCATCTGCTATAATGCCAGTAAGGTGGCGGATCAGATTGGTGCAGCGGCCATACTTACCATGACTTTTAGTGGTTATACCGCCTTTAAAATCTCCGCACATCGCCCCAAGAGCAATGTGTTTATGTTTACTTCCAATCGGAATATTCTCAATACTATGAGCCTCTTATGGGGTGTTAGAGGCTTCTTTTACGATAAAATGGTAAGTACGGACGAAACCTTCGACGACATTAAAAAGCTGGTTATTGAAAGTAACTTGGTTAGCGAAGGCGATTTAATCGTTAAGGTTGCCAGTATGCCAATTCATGACCAAGGGATGACCAATATGCTAAAAATCACTAGTATAAATGAGCCCGGATAAATGGAGTCTTAAGGAAAATAAACTGGTGCGCAGCTTTGAGTTTAATGACTTCAAAGCTGCATTCCATTTTTTGGAGGATGTAGCAAAATTGGCTGAAGAGCAAAATCATCACCCTGAAATCTACAATGTTTACAATCGAGTGCAGCTCTCTTTGAGCACACATGATCAGAAGGATGCGATTACGGATAAAGACTACAATTTGGCTTTAGCGATCAATAAGCTGCTTTAAACTGCTCTAAAAAGCGAACGTCATTTTCAAATAACATTCGGATATCTGGAATTTGAAAGCGATGCAAAGCCATGCGTTCTACTCCTATACCAAAAGCATAACCTGAATATACATCGGGATCAATTCCGTTGTTTTTGAGGACATTGGGATCAACCATACCACATCCTAAAACTTCCAACCAACCGGTGCCCTTTGTCATTCGGTAATCCCTTTCGTTTTCTAAACCCCAATAAACGTCCATTTCAGCGCTAGGCTCGGTAAATGGGAAATAGCTGGGTCGTAAACGTATTTTCGTTTCGGGGCCAAAAAATTCTTGAGCAAAATACAGCAATGTTTGTTTGAGGTCGGCAAAGCTTACGTCTTTGTCAATATAGAGACCTTCTACTTGGTGGAAGAAACAATGTGATCGTGCCGAAATGGCTTCGTTTCGAAAAACGCGTCCTGGAGAAATGGTGCGAATTGGAGGCTGATTATTTTCCATAACCCGCACTTGTACGCTTGATGTGTGCGTTCTAAGCGCCCAGTCTGGCTCTCTATTTACGAAAAATGTATCCTGCATATCGCGTGCAGGGTGTTCTTCTGGAAAGTTTAAAGCGGTAAAGTTATGCCAGTCATCTTCTATCTCGGGACCGGAGGAAACATTAAAGCCTATTCTTTGAAAAATAGAAACAATCTCATTTTTAACGAGGCTAACCGGATGCCGTGAACCTAGCTTAGTAAAATTGGCGGGGCGGCTTAAATCCTCGCCTGATTCCTGGTCCCTATCCTCTGCAGCAGTGTTCTTTAAGTCGTTAATTTTTTCCTGTGCAAATTTCTTTAACTCATTGAGCGGCTTGCCAAGATCTCTTTTCTGATCTCCAGCAAGTTCCCTAAAATCATTAAACAAAGAAGTGATTTTACCCTTTTTACCAAGCATTTCTACGCGAAAAGTTTCTACTTCGGCCGCCGCTTGACTGCCAAATTTCTCTACTTCACGACGCAACAAATCAATACGTTCTTTCATTATATGATGCTAATAAGCTAATAGCCTACGTTAATTGTTATATTTGAGCCGCAAAGATGATAATTATTTAGCATAGTCATGTCCCGTATATATCGTTACATCCTACTCCTAAGCCTTGCTGTTTTCCTAGCGGGATCCTGCGAACAGGACAATCGTGATTTTGCGCTCGACCTTTATGTTACGGTTGAAGACGGCACGGTTGCTGCGCAAAATGCCTTGGTGCATATTTACGCTCCAGTAGACAATTCTGCAGTAGATTTTTTCCTTTATACTGATGAAGAAGGAAAAGTTTCCATCAGCTTAAAAAATAAGGCGGTGGTAGAAATCGTTGCTACAAAGCGACCTTACAAGAGTTGCACCTATGCGGAATTGGAAAGGGGTTCAAAGACCCAATATTTGGATATGACGATTTCCGGTGACCCTGATAGCGGTTGTAGAGACGATCAGTAATTATGAAGAAGCTGTTTTTAGGACTGGCCATTGCCAGCATGTTTTTCTATAGCTCCTGTGAAAATGAGGAGCTCAATCCGAATTACCCTTTTACCATTGTTGTAAAAACACAGTCGGACTCCCTTCTAGTGCAGAATGTTCGTGTGGAAGTAGCTGCGCCAGTTCCAGGAAATAAAGTTTGGTTAGACGGCCGAACTAATACAAATGGCGAGGTTGATTTCGAATACGATCAAGCAGCAACCTTAGGGGTTCGCGCCAGTAGAGGTGATCGACCAGATTATACTTGGATTGGTTGCACCGAAATTCGCTTACTTCCGAATGAACATGTAACTAAAACGGTTTACATTCAGCCCTACGACTCTTTATTAGTGGGTTGTTCATTTGATTAATTATCTCAAGTATCCTCCCAAATTTCTTCATCGAAGTAGCGAATAACCGCTTCTTTCATTAATACACTTTGCTCACCGGGTTTTAAAAAGGGTAACTTTTTCAGCAAGGTGTAATGTGGCCAGCCTTCTTCATCTAGTCCATCGAGCTGATAATAACCGTAGGAGCTTAGCAAACGACAGATAGCAATATGCATCAGCTCCAGCTTTTGATCCTTTTTAAAGGTTTTCTTTTGTGGAGGAGTACCGAGCTCTCTTACCCCGATTAGAAATAGAATAACGTCTAGATCTGGTTCTTCACCATCACCGAAGCGCTCTTTTACATAATTAATTATTCTATTCCACTTGTTTCTATTTTCTTGCTCCAGCATTTTTCGGCTTTTGTGTTTATCTTGTCGGTCTAAATCTGGCTTTTGAACTTTTCTGCACTCGATATAATTCTTCTCGCCCCAATGGTTTTTGGAATCATTAAGGGCTTTATGAAAGGTTTCATTCGTGAACTGGCCGCGATCTTAGGAATTTTCATCGGCGTCGTTGCCGCCTATGTGTTAGCTGATAAGGTTTTTAAATACTTCACCATATATTTTGAGTCCGTTGATTTTGAGCTCAAAATTATTAGCTACGTGGTTGTTTTCTTTGCTACGATTCTTTTGGTAAACGTGCTTGCGAGCCTGCTTACTAAAACACTTAAGATAGTGGCCTTAAATGGCATTAATCGCATTCTAGGAGCCATTTTTGGCGCAATAAAATGGGCGGCCATTATGACCTTAGTAGTATTCTCCCTAAACCGCATTCAAAAGAATCGTACTATTTTCCAAAAAAGTACCCTTCGTCAAAGTCAGGTTTATCAAAAACTCCTAAGATATAGCGATAAGGCCGCAGAAACTATAGGCTTCGACGACCTTATCGATAAGCAGTACTTAATAAAAGACGCGGGATAATTTACTTATCCTGAATTGCGGCAATACCAGGAAGAGTTTTACCTTCCAAAAATTCTAACATTGCTCCTCCTCCAGTGCTAACATAGCTTACTTGTTCCGCCATATTAAACTTTTTTATCGCGGCCACGGAGTCTCCACCTCCAACTAAGCTAAAAGCACCCTGCGAGGTTGCCTTGGCAATAAGATCGGCAGCACCCTTTGTACCTGCGGAAAAGTTCTCAAATTCGAACACGCCCATCGGCCCGTTCCAAAGTATGGTTTTACTGGCCTCCATAATTGGCGCGAGAGCGCTTATCGTCTCGGGGCCGGCGTCTAATCCCATCCACCCGTCTGGGATGCTCTTAGCGTCCACTATATCGCGTTTTGCAGAATTGTTAAAATCATCGGCAATCACGGCATCGACAGGTAAATGAATCTTAACTCCTTGTTTTTCAGCTTCCTGCATTATTTTCGCGGCCATTTCTACAAAATCATCCTCAACAAGACTATTTCCAGTTGAAGCCCCTTGTGCTTTTAGAAAAGTAAAGGCCATTCCTCCTCCTATGACCAGGTGATCAATTTTTGGAAGCAAATTTTCTAGCACCGAAATTTTGGACGACACCTTTGCGCCACCAACAATTGCAGTTATTGGATTTTGTCCGCCATTCAAAACTTTGTTCACATTGTCAATTTCGGCCTTCATTACCAAACCGAAGGCTTTCTTCCCGGAAAAGTAATTGGCAATAATTGCGGTTGAGGCGTGCGCTCTATGTGCGGTTCCAAAAGCATCATTGATATAAAAGTCTCCATTTTTAGAGAGTCCATAGGCGAAATTCTCATCCCCTTTAGTTTCTCCATCATGGAAACGCAGGTTTTCTAAAAGTAGGATGGTATTTTCCGGTAAGTTCTTACTTGCAATCTCCACCTCTTCACCAATACAGTCGTTTATAAATTGCACCTCTACTCCACTAATAGCCTTTAAATGATCAACCAGGTGGGCTAAGGATAATTTTGGGTCTCTGCCTCCTTTTGGTCTGCCTAAATGCGACATAACGATTGGCCGGCCACCCTTTGCTAATATCGCTTTAAGGCTAGGAATATGAGCTTGCATCCGGCTATCATCGGTTATTTGCTGGTCCTCATTTAAGGGCACGTTAAAGTCTACACGCACTAAAACACGTGCACCTTCCATATTAAGGTCGTTTATGCTTGGCATTTCTTGTAATTTTACTGCGAAAATACACCGCTTTCATTTAACATTCGTATAGCAACATGTTATTAAAAGAAGTTCCTGGGCTCTTGGCCGAAAAGAAAAAATTATTGGATTCTGTGAGGCGGTCGCACAACAGCCACGCTCAACTATTTCACGGACCAACTGGCACGGCATCATTCTCCTTAGCCCTTGCCTACGCCCAATACTTAGCCTGTAAAGCGCCTGTTGAGGACGATAGTTGCGGACAATGCGTGCCCTGCAAACAGTTTCAAAAACTGACTTATCCCGACTTACACTTTAGTTTTCCTTTTGCTAGAGTAGCTGGCTCTCCAAGGGAACTAAACTGCGATTATTTCAACAAAGATTGGATCGACTTTATACAGCACAAGCCCTTGTTTCATTTAAATGATTGGCTTAGTAAACTGGATGTGGCCAATAAGCAAGCGCAAATTAATGTAGATGAAGCAGCACGGGTAATTTCCAAACTACAATTGAAGTCATATAGTGGCGGCCCAAAGTTTGTTTTGCTTTATTTACCGGAGCTTTTGCACTCTGCTGCGGCTAATAAGCTCTTAAAAACCTTAGAAGAGCCGAGTCCTAATAGTATTATCATTTTAATCTCCGAAAACGCGGAAAGAATTATACAAACGATAACTAGCCGTTGTCAAAAACTACATATACCTCGACCGAAAACTGCTGATATTCAAGCATTCCTTAAAAGTAGAGGCATTGAAGAGTCCGTTGCAAATACTGCAGCCACGGTTGCTGAAAACGATATGGTATTGGCCATGGATATAGCCGAGGATAGTGCTCGTTATGTAACATTTGCTGAGCTATTTCAGAATTGGATGCGCGGCTGCTATAGCGCCAAAGTAAAAGAAATCTTCGCTTTTGCCGATCAATTTACCACCCTCGATAAAGAGTCGCAAAAGGAGGCATTACAGTTTTTTATACAAACTTTACAAATAGCTTTTAGCTCCAAGCAAAAGTCGGAATCCGCACATCATCCCGTTTATGAAAAGCTCTCCTTTAAGTTAGATGGTTTTGCATCGGTGCTTCATCTTAAGAATGCTCAGATGGCATTACAGGTTTTAGAAGATGCGATTCATGACCTAAAGAGAAATGGTAATGCCAAATTGATTATTAGCGATGCTAGCTTTCAGTTTAGTAACCTTCTACGTTTGAAGGAGCGTTAAACCTTCTTTTGTAGCACATAGATAAGACTACTCATATTCTTTACCCTTCCCGCTCCCTTCATATTTGATGCTAATCCACGAAGCAATGCCTGTAGCGGTCTCTGTTTAGCATGTTTATTCTTTTCACTTAAAAGGGAAACATAGAAACTATCGAAAGGCATGTTCCTTATCTCCCTTAATTCAAAGCCATGCTTATTGGCTAAAGCCTGAATATCATTTTTCGCAAAATGCCAAAGGTGCAACGGCGCGTCTAAGGCCGCCCAATCACTTTTATAATAATTAGCATCATAGGACTCGTGATTGGGCAAAGCTAAAACCAAATATCCTGAGTCCACAAGCCTGCTATGAAAATAGTGAAGCGTCTCGTTTAAATCAGGGATATGCTCCAGTACATGCCATAAGGTAAAAACACCAACCGAGGATTCTGCTAAGTCCTGTCTGTTGGCAGGGTCTAATAGCTTTAAATCCTTTTTTGCTGCGTTTTCGCGCGCCACCTCCGATGGTTCAAAGCCAAGCACATCGAAACCATTGTTTTTAGCGTGCTTTAAAAATTCCCCCGTTCCAGCTCCATAATCTACCAGCATTGTAGAGTTTCCTAGCAAAGAGCGAACAAGCTCAAATTTCGATTTAATCGCCTTTCCGCGAACAAAACCATAAACTCGATCCATTAATCCGCCCTTACCGTCCGTATGACTTACATAATCATCGCTCTGATAATAGGCCGCTAATTCTTCTCCTTCTGGAGCTGGATTTGTTAGCCAAAATCCACAATTCTGACACTCGTCGACGTTAAAATACTCCCTTTCTCCACGGAAGTAATAAGGCTCTCGCACCCCTTTAAAGGAGGCCTTCGAGCAAATTGGACATTCTGAATAATGCTTCATGTTTCACGTGGAACTAGCGGCCCATATAGACCAATAATACACTTATATCTGCTGGACTAACACCGCTAATGCGTTTAGCCGCCTTGATTGAATCTGGCTTTTGCTCGCTTAATTTCTCGCGAGCTTCATAGCTCAAAGACTTTAACTTACGGTAATCAAAGTCCAATGGAATCCGCAGATCTTCTAAACGATCGATTTTTGATGCAGCTTCCTTTTCCTTTGCTAAATAACCCGAATACTTCGCCTCTATTTCAACTCTATCCACATTCTCTTGAGAAATTCCGTTGCTCTTTAAATGGTTAGAAAGATCCGAAATCGATTCAAAATCCTTAAAACCCAACTGAGGTCTAGCTATTAGGCGATCAAATTTTAGTTTTTGCTTTATGGGACTTAATCCCCTTTCCTCTAAAATAGGATTGGCCTGTTCTGGGCTAATTGAATATTTGCTAACCCAATCCTTCAAGTTTTTGGTCTTTTCCATTTTCGACTCAAACTCCTTTATTCGATCATTAGCCAATAAGCCAATGCTATTGCCTAAAGGACTAAGCCTTTCATCTGCATTATCCTGACGAAGAAGTATGCGATACTCCGCTCTAGAAGTAAACATACGATAGGGCTCTTCCGTTCCCTTAGTTATAAGATCATCAATTAAAACACCGATATAAGCCTGATCCCTGCTTAATACAACCGGTGCCTCTTCCCTAATCGCTTTTACCGCATTTATACCTGCCATTAAACCCTGACTAGCGGCTTCTTCATAACCGGTAGTCCCATTAATTTGACCAGCAAAATACAAACCTGATATTAGCTTGGTTTCCAAGCTATGGCTCAATTGTGTAGGTGGAAAATAGTCGTACTCAATGGCATAACCAGGTCTGAAAATCTTCACATTTTCGAAGCCCACAACCTTCCGTAATGCCTTCTCTTGTATTTCTTGAGGTAATGAAGTACTAAAACCATTCACATACACCTCAACCGTATTCCAACCCTCGGGCTCTACAAATATTTGATGTTGGTCCTTTCCAGCAAACTTGAATATTTTATCCTCAATAGACGGGCAATACCTTGGCCCCGTTGATTGGATCGCTCCATTAAACATTGGGCTCCTATCAAAACCCTCTTTTAAGGTTTCGTGAACCTCTGGGCTGGTATATGTTATATGACAGCTTCTTTGCTTATCTAATGGCTTTGTGGATGAACTGTAAGAAAACTTCTCAGGAACAGGATCACCCTTTTGTTCCTCCATCAAGCTATAATTCAGAGAACGGCCGTCCACTCTAGGAGGCGTGCCCGTTTTCATTCTACCTGAAATGAAACCCAAATCCATTAAACGCTCTGTTATACCGAAGGAAGCTCTTTCGCCGGCTCTGCCTCCTCCATACTGCTTATCGCCAATATGAATCAAACCATTCAAAAAGGTGCCATTGGTTAGAATCACCTTCTTGGCCTTAATGCTTACACCCATGCCGGTTCGCACCCCTATAACCCTATCCTGCTCCACGTCAATGTCAACAACCATGTCCTGGAAAAAATCCAATGTCGGTATTGCTTCCAAAGCCAAACGCCAGTCCTCGGCAAAACGCCATCTATCACTTTGAACCCTTGGCGACCACATAGCTGGGCCTTTAGAGCGATTTAACATTCTGAATTGAATGGCTGTATTATCTGATATAATGCCAGAAAGTCCTCCTAAGGCATCTATTTCTCGTACAATTTGACCTTTAGCAATTCCGCCCATGGCCGGATTACACGACATCTGTCCAATGGTTTGCAAATTCATTGTAACTAATAGCGTCCTAGCTCCCAGGTTAGCCGCCGCAGCTGCAGCTTCCGCACCTGCATGTCCGCCGCCAACTACTATTACATCATACTCCTTGTTAATCATATGCGTTCCACGTGAAACATTTAGCTATTTCCCTTCTAAAACTGGCCGCGAAATTAAACAAATTTCCTCCTCCTTTCTCATCGCTAGTCGATCCACCTCCGTTTGGTCATCCCAACCCATGCAATGCAGCAAACCGTGTGCAAGAACTCTTGCAAACTCCTTCTCAACTGGAGTGCCGAGTTCCTGTGCATTTTCCTCGATTATTTTTCTTCCTAAATAGAGTTCCACCTTTAATCTTTTGCCCCTGCTGTGATTAATTGTAATAATATCGGTGGCATAGTCATGATTTAATAAAGACCGATTTAATGCTTTACTTTCCTTATTATCTACGAAGAAATAAGATAAACGGGATACTCCAAAGCCACGTTCCTCAATAAGTGCCTTGAGCCAAATACTATAAGCACCGCTATTCACGCTTATGAAGTCAGGAACTAATCCCGTAAAACTAATCCTGCTCACTGCCTAAAAAACTATAAAAGGGAACAAGACTTAACTGGGAACGATTAAAACCATCAAGACTTGTTGCCTTTCTAATCTTATCGTTTCCCTCCAAACCATTAATCATCTGTTGTCTGCTCCCAACACTCGATTTCCTCTCTTCCTTTTGCTTTCGCTCCTCCGAGGCCCTTTCATCCTCTAAGAGTCTAGACTCAACCCTCTTAAACCTCTCCTTATACTCCGTAATGTTCCTGTCTAACAAAAGATCCTCCATCTGGTCTAATTCCTCCAATATTTCCGGCTTACTGTTACCCGTGCCTTCCTTACCCATCTCGGCCTTTTCTATCATCTGTCTAAGGGCTTCTTGCTCACTTAAAATACGACCAATTTCCTTCGAGGATTTACCCGACTCGCCTTTACCATCCTTGCTACCTTTCTGAAGTTTGTCAACCATCTGACCAATTTCAGATGCCTTCTTACCCATTTGCCCCGGTTTAGGCTTCGCTCCGCCAGGCTTCTCACAATTCTGATTACCTGGTTGCTGCATTGCCATCATCGCCATCATACTTTGTAAACTATTATCGAGTAATAAAGCCAATTCATTTGCCGCCATCATGGAATACTGATGACCCACTGTGGCCTTCGCTATATCCTGCTCTTGCAGATGGGCCTTCGCCTGATCTAATTCCTCGATCATCTTACGAAGTTCACTAAACACCTTATCCTGTATTTGTGGGGCCTTAGCTGCAAGTACTGTTAAACTATCTCGTATTACCTCCGAGGCAGATAAAAGCTTGCGTTGCTCAACAAGTATTTCTCGGAAAGCCGGATCATCTCTACCTAAGTCACCTATTCCAAGGCCACTTTCCTCTACGTCTAAGCTAAAACGCTTTAAATTTTCAAGAATATTTCGCAAACTTTCAATGTTCATCTTTAAGGCATTAGCCTGCATATTCATCATCATTGAACTTAAGGATTCACTCATCTCTTGCATCTCCTCAGAGGCCTCTTCCATACTTTCTGAAGACTGCTGCTGTTTCCCTTCACTATCCGAATCGGCCTTCTCGGCAGCATCAGCTAAGTCCTCCTTAACCTTCTGCTCCGCAGCCTTCATTTCCTCTTCCCCCAGTTTTTCTTTTAAGGCCTCCTTCTTATCTCCGAGCTCCTTAAGCTTCTCCATGCTTTCCTCAAAGGACTCTTTCTTTTCGTTTAGCTCTTCTTTACTTACATCTTCTTTAGACATATTCTGGAGCTCCCTGGACATTTCCTGTAGTTTTTCAATCTCTTTTAATACGTCACGTTGAAAGGTTAAATCCTCTAAAAGATCATCCATTCGTTCCTCCTGTCTTTGTTGCTCCTTATTTTCCTTCCTTAGTTCTTCAAGCTTCTGCTTGATGTCCTTCATATCAAGCTTCTCCATTAAATCTTTAAGCTCTTCCTCCAATTTACGTAAGTCCTCTTCCTTCTTGTTTATCTCATCCAAACGCTTATTCAATTCTTCCTTTTGAATGGAATCCGCCTCTAGCTTATTAAGCTCTTCTTTTAGAGCCTCCCGTTCCTTAATTCGCTCCTCTCGCTTTTTACTCAACTTTGTTAATTGATCTCTTAAAGCTTCCTTGTCCTTCCAGTCCAAGGACTTCTTGGTGACCAAAGATTCTTGCAGACCCGATAAACTTTCATCATACTCTTCTATCGCTTTCTGCTTTTCTGCTTTGCTACCCGCATAAGACTTTAATGATTGCAAAGCCTTATTCTCTATTTCCTCCGCACTTAATACACCTAATTGCAATTTGCGGGAATCCGTGTACTTACTACCATTAAAACCATCGTTGTCCCAAACTCTATAATAGAGCTCCAGCTGCTCACCATTTATTAAACTGTCTAATCGTAGTTCATCAAGTAACCGCCCATTCCCTAAAACTAAATCACTGACTATCAACCGATCCTTGATCTTAATTATCCTCTGGACCTTGCTAACTCCATAATCATCAGAATAGGATAAACTCGCCTTCCATCGATCCTGCTCCAGGCTATCTAAACTTAAAATACGAATGCTTGGACTCTTGTCCTCAATTGCCACGAACCGCGTTCCTCCGTATAACTCAACCGTATCCTCCTCATTCTGAATAACTAAATCGAATTCCTTAGAGTGCTCCAGCAATCCAAAAAACTCATTTGCCTCAAAAGCCTTAGTACTACCCGCCTCTCTAAATAAAGCCTTACTCACTGATTCTGCTCCCACCATTTCTATCGTAAAACGACTACCCTCGGGGAAGCGATGAACACTTCTTAATTGATTTGAGATGGGAGACAAGCCCGTGTAAGCTGGCGGAATAAGCTTCAGCCGAAAGGCACCTACTTTAGGCCTATCAAAAACCACAACTTTAAGGTGTCTACTGCTATAACCATTGGCCTTAAAGACAACCTCTACATTAGACCCAATTTCATTTAGCTTCAGTAACCAGGAACTACCAGATCTTTTCTTCAGCAATAGCTCCACACCATTTACATAGGCAAGTACTTCGCTGGGAATCTCCTCACCCTCCAAGGATAAAGCTATCTCCAAGCCCTCCCCTCGAGCTACCCTGTAATAATCCTCTCCAAAATTAAAACTGAAGGGAGCTGGTGGTAAAAACTCCTCATCGAAATAAACAAGCCTCTTACCACTTTCCCTAAAGGCTCCATCATCCAATGAAAAAAGTGCAACTAATGCTAAAATCGGTACTAAACCCAGCGGTAGCCAGCTTCTAACTTCCTTCCAATTAATTACCGATTCAAACTCATAAGATTCTAGTGCTTTAACTTTTTGCTTGATGGCAGCATCAGCTAAACTACCTTCAATTAAGTTCGGGTTTTCTAAGGTTAAGGTATTTAAGATACGATCCTTAATTCCTTGCTCCAATTGTTCCAGCTGCTCAGCCGCATCATTGTGACTTAGACCCTTAACCAGCTTCAGCATCTTGGCCAAGGGTAGGAATACCCTAAGAGCTAGCCAGATAAAAAAGATCACTACATAAGACCAAAACATAATCGTTCGGGTCCCACTTGCAAACTGACCCCAATTCTCCAGAGCCAGAAAACAAATGATTGTGATCAAACTTATTCCTAACCAGATTATAGATCCCTTCACCAGACGGAAGAGATAGAACCTACGGATAAAATGATCTAATCTGCTCCTTAATATATCTAATCCATTCATCTTCAAATCCCAATTAACGAGGCATCAGAAAGCTTATCTTTGCCGCCCTAAAATTGCCATAATGAGTAATGCAAAAGTACGGGTAAGGTTTGCTCCTAGCCCAACTGGTCCACTTCATATGGGTGGCGTTCGAACCGCTCTCTATAACTACCTCTTCGCAAAACAGCAAGGTGGCGAATTTATTTTAAGAATTGAAGATACTGATCAAACCCGATTTGTTCCCGGAGCCGAACAATATATTATCGACTCACTTAAGTGGTGCGGTATTTCTCCGGATGAGGGCCAAGGTTTTGGTGGCGATTTTGGGCCATATCGCCAAAGTGAGCGAAAAGCCATGTATAAAGAATATGCCGACCACCTTATAAAGAATGGTCACGCTTACTACGCTTTTGACTCTGCCGATGACCTCGATCGCGTGCGTCAGATGGCCAAAGCAGCTGGATCACCAAACTGGCAATACAACCACGTGACCCGCAGTAGCATGAAAAACTCTCTTACCTTATCTCAAAATGAGGTAGAGAAGAGACTGGCGAATGGAGAACCCTATGTTATCCGCATAAAACTTAATCGCAATGAAGAAGTAAAGTTTGAGGATATTGTGCGTGGTTGGGTGAGTGTAAATACCAACAATATGGACGATAAAGTACTCTTTAAGTCTGATGGTATGCCAACCTACCACCTCGCGAATATTGTAGACGACCACTTAATGCAAATCTCCCATGTTATTCGCGGTGAGGAGTGGCTGCCTTCTGCGCCCTTGCACGTATTACTATATCGTTACTTAGGTTGGGAGGAACAAATGCCCAAATTTGCCCACTTACCTTTATTGCTTAAGCCAGATGGTAATGGCAAACTGAGTAAAAGAGATGGAGACCGCCTAGGCTTTCCTGTTTTCCCATTGCAATGGAATAATCCAGAAAACGACGATCAATTCTCAGGATATCGCGAAAATGGCTACTTCCCAGAAGCTTTTGTAAATATGCTCGCCTTCTTGGGATGGAACCCCGGTACAGAACAAGAAATATTTAGCCTAGAAGGACTAAGCGAAGCCTTCAGTTTAGAAAAAGTGAATAAGGCTGGTGCTCGCTACGACCATGATAAAACCAAATGGTTTAATCAGCAGTATTTAAGGTCTAAGACTGATTCAGAGCTCGGACAATTACTCGCTGATGAGGCCGCCAAGCACCAGCATAGTTTAAGTCTTGAAAAGGCTAGTGCCATTGCTATTCTTATGAAAGAAAGGGCTTATTTCATTAAAGATCTTTACGAGGAATCTCAATTCTTCTTTAGCAGACCATCCAGCTATGATGAAAAAACCACTCGTAAGAAGTGGAATTCCGATGCGCGAAATCACGTGAGAGCCCTAAAACAAATGTTTTCTGAACTCGAAGACTTTTCGGAAGACAGTGTTGAGCAAAGTTTTAAATCTTATCTCCACGACAATGAGCTAGGTTTCGGAAAAGTAGGTCCCGGCTTTCGCTTAGCAGTTACAGGAAAAGGCATGGGACCATCTATGTTCGCCATTTGTTCCATTTTAGGTAAGGATGAAACCCTTCAAAGAATGGACCTTGCCCTCGAAAAACTTCCTTAATGGATTTAATCAAGGTTGAAGGCATCAGACTCTATGCCTATCATGGATGCCTAGATGAAGAAGCTAAAATAGGCACTGACTACTTGGTAAATGTACAGGTATGGGGATCCGTTGATGCCTCCTTTAGCAGTGACGACCTTGGTAAAACAATGGACTACGTTAGTATTTATGCCATCGTTGAAAAACAAATGATGGCTCGTGCTAAACTAATTGAAGTGGTTGCCCATCGCATAATGCTCGATATATTTAAGGAAATGCCCATCGTTCAAAAAGCCATCGTTGAGATCCAAAAAATGCATCCTCCCATTAATGGGGATGTGCGAAACGTTAGCTTTCAATTAAAGCGTAAACGCAAGGACATGGACTTACAATAATTCCTATATTTGCCGTCCTTAAATGGTTCCGTGGCCGAGTGGCTAGGCAGAGGTCTGCAAAACCTCGTACAGCGGTTCGAATCCGCTCGGAACCTCAAAATATCCTGACTTCGGTCGGGATATTTTTGTTTAGGCCTATAAGGCCACTGTCAGCTTCATATTTAAGATCAATCAGCGCAAAGCAAAAAGTGATATTTGTTAGCTTTTTTTAAAAATCTTAAAACTATTTTTGCCTTCTATTTTTAATTGGTCTAAATAAGTTAGATGGTGCGAGGATTAGGATTAACGATGTTGATGGGATTGCTCTTATTGGTACTTAAACCAGTAGAAGCAAAGGATGAGAACGCTAGAATGATGGTTCATTTACTAGATTACATTGCGGTAGATTACTCTATGGCGGTTAATCAAGGAAGCATCATCAGTGAGGCGGAATACTCAGAAATGCAAGAGTTTGCCAATACCCTAAATACATTAGGTGCCGCTGCTCCTGCTTCGGTAAAATCAGATATCAAAGTACTTAAGCAGCTCATTGCCGAAAAAGCATCCCAGGAAAAAGTCGCTTCGGTTGCTACCTCCATCAAACAAAAAATAATTTCGAGCTACCAATTAGAAATTGCTCCTAAACGTTGGCCTGATTTAGATAATGGTAGACAACTTTATGCGCTTCAATGTAAAAGCTGTCATGGTGAAAACGGCTTTGGTGATGGCATTTTAAGCACGGGTTTAGAGCCGGCCCCCACCAACTTTCATTCGCCAGAAAAAGCCAATGGTCTTTCCCCTTTTCAAGCCTATAATACCATTCGCTTAGGAGTTGATAATACTGCGATGCGGGCCTTTGATGAGTTAAGTGATGATGAAATTTGGGATTTAGCCTTTTATGTTCTTTCCTTACCACATACCGCTTCTAAGGTGGATATAGATCAGCATGACATGGCCATTCAGATTGATCTTGAAAAACTAGCTTCTCGAAGTAATGATGAGATCTTAGAAAGCCTTCAAGGGGATATTCGAAGTGAAGAACTTATATCAGCCCTACGACTCTATCCAAAGGAAATTGCCGAAAAAAATCAAGGTGACTATTTAAGTCAAGCCATCGGCTTACTGGAAAGATCTGATGAGGCTTACCAAAAAGGTGATATATCAACCGCCCGTACCCTGGCCTTAACCGCTTACTTGGAAGGTGTTGAGCCAGTAGAAATTCAATTGCGCGCCAATGATGCCAGTTTCTCAGCTAAACTCGAAGGACAACTGGCTAAATTAAGATCGGCCATTGAAGGAGGTCAAAGTCCAGAAATGGTATCGGCCGAAGTTGTGAATAGCATCACCATGATTAAAACCGCTAAGGGTAAATTACGGACCAAAACCTTTAGTCCATGGCTCGCATTTCTACTCTCTTCCTCTATTATCCTTAGAGAAGGTCTTGAGGCATTCTTGGTGGTTATTACCATGCTTAGTATCATCCGGGCCATTAAAATGCCAAAGGCCAGCACTTATGTACATGCTGGTTGGATTACCGCAATAGGCAGCGGAGTTCTGATGTGGCTTGCAGCTGGTAGTCTTTTCGATATTAGTGGCGCACAACGCGAATTAATGGAAGGCTTTATTGCCCTCTTCGCAGTAGTGGTACTACTCTACCTAGGTTTTTGGATGCATAGTAAATCTGAAGCTGGGAAATGGCAGGCTTATGTTAAAAACAAAATTCAAAAATTAGCCAAGACTGAAAACATGATTGGACTGGCCTTTTTGTCCTTTATTGTTGTTTTCCGGGAAGCCTTCGAATCCGTTCTATTCCTCTCCGCCTTAAGTTTAGAGGTTGGCGATGCACAACAATCTGCTTTTAGTGGAGGTATTGTATTTGCTTTCTTGCTACTTCTGCTTTTCAGTGTATTAATTATGCGTTATTCAAAACGCCTCCCCATCGCTAAACTCTTTAAATACTCAGCCATCATTATCTCTGGTTTAGCGGTAATTTTAACAGGCAAAGGCTTAAATGCCATACAAGAAGCTGGTAGTATTTCCATTAGCGTACTTCCTTTTGATTGGCGTTTGGAGGCAATTGGCTTCTATCCCACATGGGAGACGAGCCTTGGTCAAGTCTTTATATTGGCATTAGTTCTGGTGCTTTGGAATGTAAGTAATCGCAGTTCCGCTCCTGCTAAATCTAAAAGCCTGGCTACGGAATAAGAAGAAGAGCTTACTTTCGTTGATGTAAAAACGACAACAATGAAAAACTGGCTCTTTCTATTTCTTACTGTTTGCATTTTCAAAGTCGAGGCTCAAAGCGATAAACGAATTGCCTCCAAACTTGAATCGGTTACTATTTTCGAACAAGGGGCGCGCTTCGAACGCAATGCTTCTTTAAAGCTAAGTCCAGGAAATCATCGTTTAGTTTTTTACGGCCTACCGATCACGATTAATCCCAGCAGCATCCAAATAGGAAGTGATCGCAAGCTTGATCTATTAAGCATTCAAACCTCGAACTCCGGTAGCGAAAACCCATTAAAACAAGAAGAAATTGGGAAGCTTGAAGCTCAAATTGCCAAACTTAATCTGACACGCGAAAACACAGAGGCTCAAATTGAAGCTTTGAGACTGGAAAATGAGTTTCTAACTAAGAACACTCAATTGGGTGGCACAAGTGGTTACAGCCTCAGTGAGCTGCAACAAATTAGTCAATACGCACGCAGCCAAAAGCTAAAGAATCAACTAGAACAACAGAAGCTCCATCGCGAATTACGCGAAACCAGCAGCGCCATTAGCAAGACTCAAACTGAACTTTCAAAAATTAAGCAGCTCAGTTCAAAGCTTTCAGGTGAGATTATCGTGAAGCTAAATAACCCTACTGATCAAAATTGCAAGTTTAATATCGTTTATAGCATTGCTAATAATGCCAGTTGGTCCAATGCTTATAACCTCTACTTTAAGCAACTAACAGAAGGTCTTGCACTAAGCCATAAGGCAAGTATTTATCAAAGTACTGGTGAAGATTGGAATAATGTAGCTTTACGCTTAGTAACGGGCAATCCCCGGCAAAACATTAGCATGCCGCGTGAAAGTCCTGCTTATGTTAATTTCATTTACCGCAATCAGGTTCAGGCCAGCAGCGATGCACCCCGTATGCATAGGGATGTTGAAACGGCTTCCGTTCAAGCGCAAGGAAAAGCGAACGAAAAAGATCGTTACTTCAACAATTTAAATAGTAAGAGTTTTCAAGTAAACAATCAGCAAAATCGGATCGAGTTTTTAGCTCCCAAGCGATACACTATAAAAAGTGACGAATCCGAAAGCATTATTCTACGCGATATAGCCCTTGATGCTAAATATGAGTACCAGGCCAGTCCACGCTTAGATCCTGCTGCCTATCTGATAGCCACTGTTAATGATTGGGAAAAACACCAATTGCTGCCGGGCGAGCTCAGTATTTACAATCAAGGACTATTTATAGGTAGTACCTATCTGAATCCACAAGTAACTTCCGACTCACTTATGTTTTCCCTTGGTCAAGATCCAAGCATCAAAATTGCGCACAATAGAATCTTCAGCAAAGAAAGTAAGTCCTTTTTAGGTAGTGATCGAATTGATGAGTATAGCTATGAAATTAGCCTAAATAACCTCAAGACTAATTCGCTTAAGATTAGAGTATTCGACCGAATACCAGTGTCTCAAAATGAGGATATTAAGATTAAATATGTTCTTAATGATGAGGCCAAATTAAGCCAGGCAAATAATGGTATAATTGAATGGGAAATAGAACTTCAAGCCAAGAAGGAGCGTAAAATTTCTTTCTCCTATGAAATTCGCTATCCTAAAGATCAAAGCATCAACTGGTAGCTCCCGGATACTTTGTATCCTTGGCGTGCTCTTCTAAAGAATTAAATTCCACAAAACAAAGGTCCTCCAGAGCTTCTATTCGATGTTTCACCAAAGGATAAACCCTTATTAATGCTGGTGCTTGTACCCTTGTGCTTTCGGTATAAGCTCCTTCAAGGTCTGTAGTCCAATCCAAACGTAAGATTCCTTTTACCAGGAGAAGTTCTTCGGGGTCTTTGGATTTTGAAATTCCTTCATGCCAATGATTTCCGCTTATGCTTCCCTTTTCTCGAAAAGCGAGAATTCGACCTTGGCTTGGCCCATAACCTAAAAAGGTATAGGTGGTATTCCCTTCCTTTTCATTAATTAAATCAAGCTCTAAAACTACAACTGTATTCATTGCTCAAAAAATACATAATTCCCCTTTTTTACCAATTGAAAAGCTAATTTCGTTGCAAATTATTTTTCATGAACCTCTCAGAAATAAACAGCATTTTAGAAGGACTTGGCGTTGCTAAAGAAAACCCAGGAAGTTCTACAGGTCGTAATTATTTTGGCCAAGGAAAGCCCATAGTATCTTATACTCCAATCGATGGTCAGGCACTTGGTAGTGTAAGCGAAACCACTCGGGAAGAATACGAGCAAATTGTAGTAAAAAGCCAAGAAGCCTTTAAAGTTTGGAGAACAGTTCCTGCACCACAACGTGGGGAAATCGTTCGTCAATACGGAAACAAGCTGCGCGAAAACAAAGATCTTTTAGGGAAATTAGTTTCTCTAGAAATGGGAAAATCCCTTCAAGAAGGCTGGGGAGAAGTGCAGGAGATGATCGACATCTGTGATTTTGCCGTTGGTCTTTCTCGTCAACTTTACGGATTAACCATGCATTCTGAGCGTCCTAGTCACCGGATGTACGAGCAATGGCATCCTATTGGTACCATAGGAATCATATCTGCCTTTAACTTTCCCGTAGCGGTATGGTGTTGGAATTCCGCCATTGCATGGGTATGTGGAGATGTTGCCATTTGGAAACCATCCGAAAAGGCGCCATTATGTGGTATCGCTTGCCAAAATATTTTTAATGAAGTATTGGCCGAAAACGATTTACCAGAAGGTATATCCAATATCATCAACGGTGGTGTTGAAGTAGGAGAGTGGTTAACCAAAGACAGCCGTTTACCCCTAATTTCCGCTACTGGATCTATTCGTATGGGTAAAATCGTTGGGCAAACTGTTGCCGCTCGTTTGGGCCGCAGTATTTTAGAATTAGGTGGGAACAATGCCATCATTATTACCGAAAACGCGGACATCGAATCTACTCTAGTAGGAGCAGTATTTGGAGCGGTTGGAACTGCTGGTCAACGCTGCACCAGTACCCGCCGCTTAATCATCCACGAAAGTATTTACGATCAGGTAATCGAATCCCTTCAGAAGGCCTACGGACAAATACGGATTGGTAATCCATTAGACATGAATAATCATGTGGGTCCATTAACTGATACCTTGGCGGTAGACAATTACAGCAATGCCCTCAAAGCTATTGTGGAGCAAGGTGGAAAAATGATAGTAGACGGTGGTGTTTTAGAAGGGCCAGAATATGCTGGTGGTTGTTATGTAAAGCCTTGTATTGCAGAAGTGGAAAACCATTATCAAATTGTACAAGACGAAACCTTTGCACCTATCCTTTACGTAATGAAATACAAGGATTTAGATGAGGCTATTGCCCTTCAAAATGGTGTACCACAAGGACTTTCATCTGCAATTATGACCACTAATATGAGAGAAAGCGAGCAGTTTTTATCCGCTGCAGGTAGTGATTGTGGAATTGCCAATGTAAATATTGGTACCAGTGGTGCTGAAATTGGCGGAGCCTTTGGTGGTGAGAAAGAAACTGGTGGCGGCCGTGAAAGTGGCTCAGATGCTTGGAAAGCCTATATGCGTCGTCAGACCAATACCATTAATTACTCTAAAGAGCTTCCTTTAGCTCAAGGAATTAAGTTTGAGCTTTAGTAGGCCCAATCTTTATTAAATCTCACAGCCGCAACTTTTAACCTCAAGGTTAGGGGTTGCGGTTTTTTTATCTTAGTTGATACTTATGGAAGCCAAACGCGAAGATCAAATACACGGTAGTAAATATCCTTGGATTAATCAATTTCAAGACTATTTAGGGGAGTTTGTATACGGTGGGATAGACGGGAGTATTACCACCTTTGCCGTTGTAGCAGGAGCAGCGGGAGCAGCTCTTGATAGCCCCGTGGTTATCATTCTGGGCTTTGCTAATTTAATTGCAGATGGATTTGCGATGTCAGTAGGCGCCTATCTCTCCACTAAAAGTGAAAAAGAGAACTATCGGAAACATCAAAATATAGAATATTGGGAAGTCGATAATTTGCCAGAAAAAGAGAAAGAAGAAATTCGTGACATTTATCGTGCAAAGGGATTTGAAGGCGCCATCCTAGAGGAAATAGTGAGCACCATTACCGCCGATAAAGATCGATGGGTTGATGTGATGATGAAGGAAGAACTCGAAATGAGTAAGGAAACCAAATCGCCAATTACCATGGGAGCAGTAACCTTTTTAAGTTTTTTGCTTTTCGGTTTTATTCCACTCTTGGTTTATGTTTTGGATTACTTACAATTATTTCCAGCCGATAAATCGCTATTTCTATACGCCTCCATTTTAACCGGACTGGTCTTTATTTTAATAGGCTATTTGAAAGCTTTGGTAAACCAAACGAGATTGCTAAGAAGTATAGCAGAAACCTTCTTTTTGGGTACTGCAGCAGCAATGCTGGCTTATTTAGTTGGTGATGTATTAGAAGGACTCTTTTTATCTGCTCCCTAAGGCTACTAAGCCATTGGCAAATTTAGGATAAAGCTTGTTCCCTCTCCTAAGGACGATTCTACTGTAAAAGAAGCTTCATTTTCAGCAAGGAAATCCCTAACGATGATCATCCCAATGCCGGTACCATCTTCATTTAAGGTTCCTAGATAGCTATCACCCGCACTAGAACCATCCATAATTTTTTCCACCTGTTGTTTATCCATGCCAATGCCTTGGTCTATAATGCTTAGATAAACTCTCTTCTGCTTAAAGTTGGCGGTTGCTTCTATACTTATAGATGATCCTTCGGTAGAAAATTTATAGGCATTACTAAAAATATTACGCAGGACACTCTCAAAATGATCCTTATCGAAGCTAATTCTTAAATCTTCCGGGACATCAAAATTTACGTTTATTCCCTTCTTGTTTAAGGCGATGCTGAAATAAAGTAGGGCCTTCTTTACAGTTTCGGAAAGTGCTAAATCAATTTTATTAATGCTAACACCAGCAAACTGCGCTTTACTCCAAACTAGGACATTACTAACCAAATCCGAGGTAGATTGAACCGAAGATTTAAGACCAATCATTATTTCCTTTCGCTCCTCTGCATTCAGCGCATCAACTTCAATTAGGTCAATTATTCCTAAAATTTGATTGAAGGGTTGTCTCAGGTCATGCGCTAAAATGGAAAACAATCGATCCTTTGAATTTAGAAGTTTATTAAGCTCCTCATTCTGTTCTTTTAAACTCTTTTGCTGCTGTAAAATCTCTGTCTTCTGCTCTTCTATAAGCTCGTTTCGCTCTCGTAAAATTAGATTTCGTTCCTGGATATTTTTACGTGATATAGCAATGTAAACTAAGGCTAAACTTAAAATACAGAGCAGTGCAATAGCACCGAATATATAGATTCTTTGCTCCTTTATTTTTTGGCTTTGCAATTGATTTTTTGCAAGCGCCAATTGCTTTCCACGGGCAGCCATTTCTTCATCAAAATGACGCATCGCGGCAAGCCCATCATATTTGTTTATCCTTTCTTCTGCTTCATTTCTTCCTTCCAAATACTCCAGCGCTCTTGCCGGATTTTTAATTAAAGAATAGTAGCTGTAAAGAGAACTATTTACCGCCCAAGCAAAAGTTGGGTTTTCAATAAAATCCTTGTCATGCTTGCTTACAAAGTCCGCACATTCCTTGGCAATTTCAAAATCTCCTATTTGTAAGCTAAAGTCTAGCAAGGATATGTAGCCATATATTCTATAATACGCATCACTTTGTGCTAAACTCAGTTTAAATGATTCCTGTGCAAGATTATTAGCTTTAATCGTGTCTCCTTCATGCAGACTGGTATAGGCTAAAACCTCCAATGCACTTGACCGAAGAATTTCTAGCGAATCTGTTTTAGTGAAGGAATAGGCCTTGTTGGCGTGGTAAGTTGCTAAGTCATAAACCTCTAAATCTAAATAGAGATAGGCATAATTAATATGCATTTCCGGGATCAGATAGCTATGCTGAAAATCCGTTTCATGTAAGGCGCTCCATGCTTTATGAGCATATCTAAGTGCTAATTCAGTTTGATTCTGTTCATAAACAATATCACTTAACCTATGGTAGTAGAAAATGTCATTTTCTGTTTTATAACCATTAATTAAGTCCATTTCCCTACCCGAATGAATAAGCTGTAAAGCAGTAGCATACTCTCCGAGGTACTCATGGAATAGGCTCTTATTATGCAAGGCAGTACTTAAGCCAATAGAATCTTTAATGGCTCGAAAAATACTTATCGCTGAATCAGAGTAAACAAAGGCCGAATCCAATAAATTTCTGGCGTAGGCCTCCATTCCTAATAAATCGTAGGCATAGGCTATGTAAAAGCTATCACCTATTTGCTTTGAAGCCTTCAAGTAGCGGCGAGCCTCTATTGTAGACTGACCACCTGTGGTACCAGAGAGAGAGAAGGCAATTTGATAAAGGCTATCAAGATCCCATTTACGGACATCTTTTAAACTTGAATCCTGGGCATTGCTACTATTGCTAATACCTAGGATTAAAAATAAAACGATAAAGTAATGCCTTTTATTCACCTTAATGTTTGAAAAGCCAAAGGTACAACTAGTTAAAATATTATACTATAAAATATTGTATTTCAAGCAATTCAAATATTTAGGTATATATCAAATTCTAATTCAATTTGACGACCTATAGCGAAAGATCCGCTTTCTCCAATGCCAAAATCAAAACGGTCTAAATCATAGTCGATAAAAAGTTGATAACCAGATTTATCATATTGATAGCCCGCATATAGAGCAATACTGCGGCGATGTTCTTTTATAAATAAGTCTCCCGAAAAAACGAGTTGATTTTTTCCCTCCATTCGGATTTCGCGGCTTTTAAATATAATGTCGGGATAATCCTCTCCATTAAAAAAATGTGGAGCAGAAATTAATTGTTGATCACGTTCTGCTATTCCAGTGCGAATTCCTTTTACGGGCCATCTTAAATTTAAGTGACTAGTTTCTAATTCGTGAATGTTAAAGTCCGCATCAATGACTACCTCCTTAAAAAAGCCCTTGACTTTATTAAAGCGCATATTCACTGCCGTAAAATTAAACTGACTGGCTTCGTAATGAGCAGCTGTAGATCTAAACTGCGTTTTATCTACTGCTCCGAATACCCTCGCTAATCGTGATATCATAACACCCGTTCCATATCTTCCCCTAATCAATAATATGAAAAATTAACATACCACCGTTAAAAATTGAATTAGCTTAGCTTCAAAACTCATATTATGCACAAATTACTACTTTCCCTATTCAGCCTTCTTTTTGTTTTTAGCCTAAGTGCTCAGGAAAAACGAGCCAGTCCATTAATGAAGGCCTCCGCTGATCTTGATGGCATTAATATTAGCATCCAATATGGCCAACCTTCGAAGAAAGATCGCGACATTTTTGGAAGCCTTGTACCTTATGGAAAGGTTTGGCGTACCGGTGCCAATGAGGCCTCGGTAATTGAATTCTCTGAAGATGTTGTCATTAATGGAACTACCGTTAAAGCGGGTAAATATGCGCTTTTCACCATTCCAGGTAAGGAAGAATGGACCCTTATTTTAAACAGTGTTTGGAACCAATGGGGCGCCTATAATTACGATTCTTCCAAGGATGTATTAAAAACCCAAATTTCTTCTAAAAGCCTCGGTGAGGTTCAAGAAAAATTTACAATTTCCATATCAAAGGAAGGAGAAGTAAGTATTTCTTGGGATAAAACTAGCGCTAAATTTAGTATTAAAAAGGCTTAAACACCTTGTTTCATTAAAGCATAGCGCAAGATAGCAGCAACCGAAATGCTGTCTTTAATTCTACCATCTAAAGCCATATTTAAAGCTTCCTGAAAGGGAAGCTTTTTTATGCTCAATTTTTCGCTATCCTCGGGCTCAGCCTCCTTTTGCACTAAGCCAGTAGCTAAATAGCATAATGACCTTTCATCGGAAACCGAATTACTTAGATGCATTTCTTGAATTAAGGTCCAAGAGCTCGCCTCCAAACCTGTTTCTTCCTTTAATTCGCGTTTAGCGCTTTCTATGGGATCGTCCTCCAATGGTCCTCCGCCCTCAATTATCTCCCAACTGTATTCGCCATCAAAGGGATAGCGCTCTTGCCCAACTAAGTAAATTTCATCTTGCTCATTAATAGCTAATATTCCTATTGCCAGGTTTTTAAAATGAACCTTGCCGTAAATTCCCTTGCCACCATTGGGATTAAGCATATCGCTATGCTGTACTTCTATCCAAGGATTACTGTATACAATATCACGTGAAAGCTCGGTCCATTCACCGGCCTTTCTAGGAAAATCTGCCATAATGTGTTTTGATTTGCAAAGGAAATTATTCCGAATCGCTTTCGATATCTTCTCTGGCTTTTTCTTCAGCTAAAGCCTTCTCATAGCGGCGACCGTAATCAATTTTATCGCCATTATAGCGCACTTCTACTCCGTCTTCATACTCTATTGTCACCGTTCGCTTTCCATTCTTCATAAAGAATTCCCAAATACCTTGGCGCTCGCCACCAGCATAATTACCACGCTCTTTAACCTTACCATTTTCATAGTAATAGATATGAAATCCCGTTTCTAAACCCGTTTCATAAGCTCCTTCAAAACGCAACTGATCATTACTTAAGTAATAGTGTTTCCAAACACCACTGCGCAATCCTTCAAAATATTCTCCCACTTCTTTGTGGTCATTTATAGTAGAGGTCCACAATCCCTCCTTCATGCCATCAACATAAGTGCCTTGAGCAATTACAGCGCCGGTATCATTATACTCGATGCTCATACCATCCTCTAAACCCAAATTGTATTCTTCCTCCCTTAATAAATCACCCGTGGAATAATACCATTCCCACATACCCTGGGCACGACCAGCATTGTAAGATCCCTGTTGCTCCAATACATTATTAGTATAGTAATAGCGCCAGCGGCCAACCTTTAGATCATCTTTATAGGCACCTTCCGACTTAAGAGAACCATCTTTGTAAAAAGCCTTCCAGGGTCCTTGTTTGCGACCCTGTTCATCAATAATACCTTCAAAAAGTTTAATGCCTTGGTCATAAACCGTTGCGGAACTCACCTTTCCTTCGGCATCATAATTCCTATGAACGCCAGTTGGCTTGCCATTTTGATAAGCCCCCTTAAAACTTAATTTCCCCGTTTTAGGATCAATCTCCTTGCGAACCTCCACTTTAGCAACTTCGGTAGCTCCTTCCTGCAATTCGCCATTGATCCACTTTTCAACCTTAATAAGATTGCCATTGGCTTTGTAATACTTCCAATAACCATTCTTCAGATCGTTCAAATAAGGACCTTCTACTTTTTTAGCCATGTTCTTATGAAAACTTAGCCATAAGCCTTGTTTTTGCTCCTGTTGGTCGAAACGATTTACATTCTGCTTACGAATAAGGCTGCCGTTTTTGAAGCTCAGTAAAGTGATGATTCGGCCGTCTTTTGAATATTCGAATCCCTCTCCTGATTGCTGACCATCTACATAAGGCACCTCTTTCTGAAGGCTACTATCTGGATAAAAGAACTGGCTTACTCCCTCTTGAATATTATTCTCGTAGCGATCTATTTTTAATAGGCGCCCTTCGAGGTACTTTTTACTTAAGCCCGATCTTTGGCCCTTTTGGTAGTTGATTTCCGAAGTTTTGAAGCCATCACGATCGTAAAATATCCAATTTCCATCCAGTTCAAAATTCTTGCGATTGCCCTCTGCCTTAAGCAGTCCATTGCGATAATAACTTTTCCAAAAGCCATCCGGCTTGCCATTTCTCAAAGTACCTTCGCTGCTTACCTGACCGTTTTCGTAGAAGTACCGGGTCTTTTGTAAACTATCCCCATTCGTTTGAGCCAACGAAGATAGAGGATATCCGATCAAGAGGATCAGAGCTAAGGTTCTTAATAACATATATAGTATTCTTTTTAAAGTCTTAAATCTATAATGGTAATAATAGGCTGTTGAAAACGGGTATAAAAAAGCTTTGTTATACTTGCTTTTATGGCGCCTAGGCAATTATCCACATTTAATTAAGGGCAAATTACAGCATAAATGCTTCATTTACTAGCTAAAAGCATTAGCTATTCACAATTGTTAGTAACCCAAACGAAACTCAGAAGTTTGAAAAATGTGTTTAGATAGACGGTTAATAAAGCGGCCATTATCGGTTGAAAGGAAGCGGGTAAAAAAGAATAAGACCATCCCCGAAAATCAGATATTTGCCTATATCAATAATTAGTTGAGATAATCAAGTAGAAGTTTCAACTTTTAATAAACAATGGACCTCAGTTTTGAGGATTAGCTTGTTAATTGTAATATATTGATTGTTAAACGAGTACAGACTTATTAAAAAATACCAACCTATGAAAATTGCCATCGGCGGAGATCACGCTTCAGTGGAATTAAAGGCGGCCATTATTAAACAATTGGAGCAAAACGGACATAGCCTGCATAATTTTGGAACCGATAGCGGGGATTCGGTAGACTACCCCGATTTTGGACATCCAGTAGCGCAACAAGTTTTAAATAAGGAGGCAGAATTGGGAATTGTAATCTGCGGAAGCGGCAATGGAATTAACATGAGTGTTAATAAGCATAAGGGAATTCGTTCGGCCCTGGCATGGAAGGTAGAACTTGCTCAGTTGGCAAGACAGCATAATGATGCTAATATCTTGGCATTACCAGCACGCTTTATTACGGTATCGGAAGGATTGGCAATTGTAGATGCCTTTTTAAATGAAAGCTTCGAAGGTGGCCGCCATCAGCGCAGGGTAGAAAAAATCAATCTGCCTTAAGCAGCGGAAGAATTTGATCTCCAATTTCCTCCCAATTCTCATCACTAAAGGAATTGTAATTTGTTAATAGGCGATAAGTGCCACTGCTTTTTGCCTTGGTTTTATCCAAGAGTTTTAAATACTCCCAATCGCTTTGTTTAAACAAGGGATAGTCGTCAAAAGCAATCCAAAAACAATGACCGGGAGTGTTGGTATATTCATCCAACATATAGTTGGCATGGTAGCTCAACCAATACATATTACTATACTTTCCCAAACTGTATTGATCGGAACTAAGGCTTTCAATATCATCCAGTTTAGCTTTTAAAACATCGAGGCTGTCAACCGCTAATTTGCGTTTTAGATAGTTTTGTCGTTGAGGAGTCCATGCCACTTTTCCATTGGCAATTCTTTGCAAACTTAAATACATGCTAAAAGGACTGGCATTTAAAAATATAGCGGTGTCAACATTATTATTAGCCATTAATAAAGGCAGCATATAAGCGCCTTGTTCTATGCCAAATAAAATAGTGTGTTCGGCATTGGCAATACGTCTTTCCTTGCGGAGATGGCTAATTAGATTTTGTGCGTTTTGAATATGTTGGCCCTTAAAATCTAGGGCCTTTCTAGTATAAAATTTATCCCCTTCAGCTGGAGGCTGATAAATGCAAAGGATATCATAACCAGACTTATAAATTTTTCGATAAAGATCCGTTTGTTCAAACTGCACCGTATCCAAGGCCGGGGGTAGAAAAATAAATAGTTTATCCGATACTTTCTCGTGGCTCGCTAAGCTGTAGGGGATGCTATCCTTTAAGTATAAATCAAAATAGGATTGTTTAACCAAGCTTTGTTTAGGGCCACAAGAGGACAGAAAAGTTAGTGTAAGCAGACTTAGTATACATAGGCCGCTAATTTTCTTCCGGTTAAAATCTTCAAGCTTATAAAGCTTCATCGCTATAATGTGATTTAGATTTAGAAACAAAGGTATCGATGTTAAGTAGTATTCCGAGCTAGAAATTAGTAGAACAAAGGCTGTGCTTAGCCAAGGTTTTTGGTAAAAAAAATTTCGGCCTGCAAAGCAGGCCATGATTCTCACCTTTGGACGCGTGAAAGCCGTGAAAATTATTAATGCCAAAATAGACTGCGTATAATTTGGATAAGGATTTTAGAAAACGCTTATTCTTAATTGTCATAATAATAGAAAACATGAATTATCTATTGATCGAGGGTAATGCAGGCCCTCACCCAAATTTTTCTAAGGAGAAAATTGCTTCCTTCTTATTTAAACACCTGGAGCAATATGGCGATCCCATCGATGAAATATCAGCTTGTCTGGATTATGTTTTTAATCCGGCTAAAGGTGGCTTTATTGCGATAGCCTATCGCGGCGAAAATGAAATAATGGGCGCCACCATTGTGAATGAAACAGGTATGTCTGGCTATATTCCAGAAAACATATTAGTATATATCGCGGTAGATGCGCAAACCCGAGGCATGGGCGTGGGGAAAACCCTCATGGAGATGGCTATAAAGCATGCTAAAGGAAATATGGCCTTGCATGTAGAAGCCGATAATCCCGCAAAACATCTCTATGAAAAGCTTGGCTTCACCAACAAATATTTGGAAATGCGTTTCGAGAAATAAACTATGAAACCAATAGAGCTTCGCCATTATCTGCACCAATACCCCGAACTATCAGGTGCCGAGCGAAATACCCAAGACCTTCTACATAAATTAGTAGCAAAGCTTCCGCTTGATCGCTTGGAAAGAATAGGAGGCAGAAGTCTTATTCTAAGTTTTAATGGGAAACATCCAGGACCTCAAATTCTATTTCGGGCAGATATAGATGCACTGCCAATTTCAGAAGATCTTCCCCTTTCGTATCAATCAAAAAACAAAGGCGTATCTCATAAATGTGGCCATGATGGCCATACCGCGATAATGTTTGACTTCCTAAATAGGATTGCCCAAAAGAAACCAAAAAGAGGAGGCCTGCACATCTTATTTCAATCTTCCGAAGAGAATGGCAAAGGTGCGGCGGCTGTTCTTCAAGATTCTAAGTTTAAGAACTATCCTTACGATTATGCCTATGCCTTGCATAATATACCAGGCTTTCCCGAAGGCAAGGTTCTCAGTCGCAGCGGAAACTTTAATGCCGGTGCCAGTAGCATTTCTTTTGATTGGAAAGGTTTGGAAACCCATGCCGCTCATCCCCATAAAGGAAAAAACCCTGCTGCCCTTATAGCACAGGCAATACAGCTCGCTTCAAACTTAGAGTTACAGGATGTTAAGGATGCAGGATTTTTTCTATGTACACCAGTTTATAGTCTTTTGGGATCTAAAGATTATGGCATTAGCCCAGGACAAGGAACTTTGCATTTTACCGCAAGAGCTTGGCAAGGAGAGGTCTTAAACCAAAATTTAAATACCTTGGAAGCAGCCCTCAAGCTGGAAAGCGAAAAGCAAGGATTAGAATTAAAAGTAAATCGATTTGAAGCCTTTTGGCCCATTATAAACGATGAGCAATCAAAAGACATTATAGATAAAGCCGCTATCAAAGCAGGTCTTGAGACCGGCACTTTGGAAGAGCCCTTTTCCTGGGGCGAAGATTTTGGTTTATTTCTAAAAGGAAAAAAGGGCGCTATGTTTGGATTAGGCGCAGGGGAGAACTGCAAAGTGCTGCACCATCCCGAATATGATTTTCCAGATAGTTTAATCGACAAAGGAGCGGAAGTTTTCTATCAAATTTACCGGCAACACTTAGATGAGGAACACCAGTTATATTGAAATTAGCCGCTCGGCATTAGCTTCTAATTTTAAATACATTAGAAGCCGTTTGGAGGCTAAAACCCGACTATCACACGTGGTAAAGGGAAATGCTTATGGTCATGGAATAGATGTTTATGTTCCCCTAGCGCATGAGCTTGGCGCTGATCACTTTTCGGTTTTTGATGCCCATGAAGCCCATGAGGTATTAAAGGTTCTGGGAAAAAAAGTTGATATCCTCATAATGGGGATGATTGCAGATGAACAGCTGGAATGGGTGATTGAAAATGATATTGAGTTTTTTGTTTTCGATTGGATACGATTGGAAAAAGCCAGTCAAATTGCCCGCAAAATGAAGAAACCGGCCCTTATTCATTTAGAACTGGAAACCGGCATGAATAGAACCGGCTTTGAAAAAGAAAGCTGGCCGCAGATTGCTAATTTCCTAAAGCAGAACACCGATGCCATTTGCTTTAAAGGACTTTGTACCCATTATGCTGGTGCAGAAAGCATCAGTAACCACCTACGCGTTAAAGCTCAGATAAAACGCTTTAAAAAAGGGCGTAATATGTTTAAGGACATGGGCTTTACACCCGAAATTATTCACTCTGCTTGTAGTGCCGCTTTTTTAAGGTTTCCTAAAACCCATTTCGACTTAGTCCGGGTGGGTATTCTACAATATGGATTTTGGCCCAATATGGAAACCTTTATATCTACAGAAGGACTTCAAGGAGAGGGGGCCGATCCCCTGCAAAGGGCAATAAGCTGGAAAAGCAGGGTTATGAACGTTAAAACTGTTCCCAAGGGAGAGTATGTAAGTTATGGCACCTCTTATTTGGCTACCCAAGAACTTAAAGTTGCTACAGTGCCGGTAGGCTATTCACACGGTTTTGGTCGAAACCTTAGTAATGCTGGCCGAGCCATAGTGCGCGGAACCAGAGTTGCGGTAATTGGTGTGGTAAATATGAATGTGATGATCCTTGATGTGAGTCACCTCGACAATGTGGAGATTGGTGATGAGGTAGTGCTTATCGGGAACCAAGGGGAGCAACAAATATCCGTGAGCTCATTTAGTGAGTATAGTGATCAAATGAACTATGAACTTTTAACCCGCTTACCTCATAATATTCCGAGGTACGTAAAAGACTAAAAAATGGCTTATTTAACTTTTAATAGAACTATGCTTCGGCATAATTATCAATACCTCAAAAGCCTTTTTGAAGGTCATGATATTGATTGGGCTATAGTAACAAAGCTGCTCTGTGGCCAAGAGATATTGGTGAAAGAAGTGGTTGATTTGGGTATTAAGGAAATTTGCGATGCGCGCATTAGCAACCTTAAAGTAATTAAAGATTTAGCGGGTGACAAAGTGCAAACGGTGTATATAAAACCACCAGCAAACGAGAACATCCAAGATTTAGTGAAGTATGCAGATGTTAGCTTCAATACCGAACTAGAAACCATTAAAACCATCAGTGAAGAAGCCGAGCGGCAGGGTAAAATGCATAAAATCATTATTATGATTGAGCTCGGTGATCTGCGGGAAGGGGTTATGGGAGAGGAGTTAATGGACTTTTATGGGGCCATTTTTAAGCTGCCCAATATTGTGGTTACGGGCATAGGGGCTAATTTAAATTGTTTGCATGGGGTTATGCCTAGCGCAGATAAATTAATTCAGCTTTCCCTCTATGAGCAGTTGATTGAAGCAAAGTTTGGTCGTCAAATCCCATGGGTAACTGGCGGCACTTCGGTGGTAATTCCGCTTTTACAAAGCCGCCAATTGCCGAAGGGGATTAATCACTTTAGAGTAGGGGAAACTTTATTTTTTGGCACTGATATCGTAAGCCATGGCCCAATGGAAGGCATGGAGCAAGATGTAATAAAGCTCTATGCTCAGATCATAGAAATTAGTGAGAAACCGATGATGCCCACGGGAGAGTTAGAAGCGAACCCTCAAGGCGAAACCTTTGAAATTGATGAAAGCCTTTATGGCGAAACCACTCACAGAGCCATATTAGATGTAGGTTCTTTGGACATCTCCAGCGACTATCTCATACCGGTTAAGGATCAAAACATAGAGTTTGTGGGTTCCAGCAGTGATATGCTGGTTATCGATATTCACGATAATGAAAGGGGCTATAAGCTCGGAGACTTCATTCCTTTTAACCTAAAGTACATGGGGGCCTTAACCCTTTTTAACTCGGACTATATCGAAAAGAGGCTTATTGAATAGGGCCTATTCTATTTAGCTCAGGTTTATGCTCAGAACTTGCTTGAAGTTCGCTGCTAGAAACCTCCAATATTTCTGCAATCTTATAGAGACGGTCTAAGCTTAGCTTGATAGTATTTCCTTCTAATCGAGCAAAAGTACTCTGTGATACCCCTAAACGAAAGGCTACATACTCCTGACTGTAGCCTCTAATTAGCCTGTACCTTCTAATTCTTTCCCTTACATGTTTCATTGCTGATTTTTTGATCAGGGGGCACAGTTAAACGAGAATAAATGGGGAATATTATAATGGGAATGTGTAGGTTAATGCGGTGTAAAAATTTTCCTTAAGCTAATTTTTAATAATATTGAATATTTTGATTTTGATTATATAAAGTTTTGTTTAATAAATAGTTACAATATAGTATTAAGATCAAAGTTTTGTGTAAACGAAGAAAAAATCACAAATTTAGTTGATTTTCTTGTAGATATAATTCTACAGTATATATGCATAATTTACCCGATTATTGCAAGTTGACCGATCGGGTATTAACCTCATATCAATTAGGGCTTTAAACCAAGTAGTTATAAAAGCCTTCCTTTATCTTTTTTATGTTTAGATACTTAATACTATTTCTAATACTTCCATTCCTTTTATGTGCTCAGCTTGATAAACTGGAAATTAATCGCTCGAAGTATACCAGCTCAACAGGAGTTTGGTCTAGGGATACATCGCTGTTTGTTAATGTTTCTAAAAATCAATTATTTAATACGCTGGCGACCGAACAATGGATTTTTAGATTAAATGATGCCTTGCATTTATCGGACAGCATTAATCTTAGCGCCTATATAAACCCCCTTGGTTTAACTAATCAGAATCCTCGTCTGCACCAGGTATGCTTTAACGATAGCGCCTTATTTTGTTTGGTGGAGCTTCAAGATTATAATCTAGACAGCTTGGGGTGTTATCTAGGAAGGAGTATAATTTTAGAGCTGGATTATGACTTAGAATTTAAAGCAAGGTATAGTGTCCAGCTTGATTCGGGAGAGGTTTTACTCTATGGAATGGATTTGAAAAAGGATACCCTAATAGCTACGGGTATGTATCGAAACTGTCAGCCGAGCTACAGAAAACCTTTTGTTTACAGATTATCCTTAATCACGGGATCTTCCGAGTATCAGCAAATTGGAAGTTTACCGTCATCGGTTAGCTATTTTAATAATCCAAAAATTGTGGAAGCGGGCTATTTAGCAAGTGCAATGAGGTGGACGAACCGTGCCCTTTTGTTAAATCGAAACTTAGAAGTAGAAGCCTTTGGAAAGGCCTTTTGGCAGAACCAAAGTGAGGGTCTGCTTCGAAATATCCGAACCGATATTGACTTTGTACCGGTTAATAGAGATAGCGTGATTGTTTTTGGTACCGCCCACGTTTTGGACGATAGTATTCCTATGGGACTCGATGAATATCACGCTCTCGGAATTAGCCTTTTGGATAGTAATCTAAATGTTGGTAGAATTGATACTTTTCCACTAGCTGGCTTTGATGGTGCAACAAGCTTCAATTTATACAGTCGACCATGGCCGGGCTTTAAGCCATACGACTACCGAAATCTAGACTCCGTACTTATCACAATTAGCCAACATCTGATTAACTACGATAATTTTCAAAGTCAAGACTCGAACACCATTTACCTCTATAATTACAATGCTCGTAAAATGGAGATGAATTGGATAAAGACCATTAAAACTAATTATACTAGCAGTGATCATTCGGTAGCAGCGCTTCCAGGAAACCGATGGGTATTAAGTTTTAATGAGTATAACTGGGATCGCTATCAAGGACCAAACTTATCGGTACACCTTTGGCTCCTAGATCAGAATGGGTCTATCTTAAATCAGGAGAAACTCACCACAGCAGCAAAAAGCTTAGAGCTTTATCCTAATCCGGCTAAAAGCAGGGTTTGCCTAGACCCAAACCCAATGACGGAGCAACATTATTTCATCCTGAATCAGCAAGGTCAAAAAGTAAGGGCAGGCCTGCTAAGAGAAGGAGAAAAGTGTTTAGCAGTAAGCGACTTAGGACCGGGGCTCTATTGGCTTTGGCTGGAAAATGGAAGACGAAAACGATTTTTAATTAAAGGATGATTAGAGCTAGTGCCTGCGGCCTAGTCACTAAGAGACATGAATTTCCTAATTTCAGCCTCAATGAAATTGAAATCAAGTCTTTTCTTTCTAAGCCTGGTCTTTTTACTGGCCGCTTGCGCAGATGCTCCCAAGCCAATCGCGCAAAAAGCAATTGAGCAAATTGCTTTAGTTCCGCAGCCTAAATACTTACAAATCGGATCAGCGGATCCCTTTATTTGGGATGAGAATACCATTATTTATTACGAGCCTAGTCTAAAGCAAAGCGCCAACTATTTACAAGGGATTTTTAAGGAAGTACTGGGAAGTGAAAATCAAGTCGAACTTTCTTCAACCGAAAGGCAAATTAGTAAAGCTGTTCACCTTAAGCTAAGCACGATTAACGCTAATTCAGAGGCTTATGAGCTAAAAATTAAAGCGGACTTTATAAGCGTGGAAGCGAATAGTGCAGCGGGAATAATGCGGGCTATTCAGACTATTCGACAATTAATGCCCCCCGCTTTTTTAAGCCAGGAAAAGGCCGATGCCTGGGCAATTCCCAATCTGCATATAAAGGATGAACCGTCTTTCCAACATCGAGGAATGTTACTGGATGTTTGTCGACACTTTTTTGAGTTGAAAACCATTAAGAAATATGTAGATCTGCTGGCCCTTTATAAAATGAATGTTCTCCATTTGCACCTCACCGAGGACCAAGGCTGGCGAATTGAAAGTGAGGCCTATCCAAAGCTTAATAGTGTCGCTTCTTGGCGCATGGAGCAGGATGGGAGTCGCTATGGCGGATATTACACCAAGGCCCAGCTGCAGGAACTAGTGGCCTATGCGCAGGAACGACATATTACCATAATTCCCGAAATTGAGTTACCAGGGCATTCTCAGGCTGCCCTTGCGGCTTATCCACAATTTTCCTGTTTAGGAGCCGATTCAACCATTCAAGTGGTAAATGACTGGGGTGTTTTTAAGGAAATTTATTGCGCCGGGAATGATGAAACCTTCACTTTTTTAGAAACTATTTTGGAGGAGGTGATGGCGATTTTCCCTTCAGAATATATTCATATCGGGGGCGATGAAGCACCAAAGTATCGTTGGGAGAATTGTAGTAAATGCCAAGCTAGAATGGAAGCGGAAGGCCTTTCGGATGAACATGAACTACAATCTTATTTTATAAAACGCATTGAGGCATTTTTAAACGCAAAGGGACGTAAACTCATAGGTTGGGATGAAATCCTAGAGGGTGGACTATCGCCTCAGGCAACCGTTCAGAGTTGGCGTGGTATAGAGGGAGGAATTGCCGCGGCACGTGCCCAGCATTTCGCAATTATGTCGCCAACCAGCCATTGCTACCTCGATTATGGACTGGAACGCATTGATCTGCAAAAAATCTATTCCTTCGACCCTATACCAAAGGAACTCAGTCCAGAAGAAGCACGCTATATCCTAGGCGCAGAGTGCAATATGTGGACGGAGCACGTTCCGGATGAAGATAATTTAGATTATAAAGTAAACCCCCGAATGCAAGGGCTGGCCGAAGTATTATGGTCTTACCCCCAAGAGCGAAACTTTCAAGATTTTTATGATCGCATGCAATTTCACTATCCGCGCTTAGAGGCGCTTGCTGTAAATTATGGTCCGGAAACGGTAGCCGCTTCGATTTATTCCGAAGTATACCTGGATAGTGCCAAGGTGTTTATCGGCGCCAAGCGAAAGCTCGAGCAACTAGACCTAAATGTTAAATGGAAGGGAAAAGAGGGCCCTTGGGGCTTTGACCTTATCGAGTCTGGAAGTCTATCAGCGCAAGCTTATAAAAACGGCAGCGCCTATGGTGATTCGGTAGCGCAAAACTTTAGTTTTCATCAGGCCCTAGCCTGTAAAGCCAAATACCTTAGTCCCTTCGAAAAATGGTATTCCGCGGGAGGAAAAGTGGCCTTAGTGAATGGTACGTTAGGCTCCCTTAACTTTAGAGATGGCCAATGGCAAGGCTTTTCTAAGAACGATGTGGAAGTAATAATCGACCTCGGTCAAGTGAAGCTTATTAAGAGAGTGAGCTCTAATTTTTATCATTACAATAATGCCTGGATATTCCGCCCCGATTGGTATCGAGTGGAGCTTTCCAATGACGGTGAAAACTGGCAACTTATGGGTGTGGATAGTCCAAGTTTGGACCCAAAGCAAAGGGGCCAACAACTAATAAACTTGGAGGTGCTCGGGAAAAATGAGGCACGCTTTATTAAGCTTATCGCCAAAAATGTGGGAACCGTTCCTACTTGGCATGAAGCAGCTGGCGCAGATGCTTGGATTTTTATTGATGAAATTATAGTGGAATAATGGAATTTGAAGCCTGTATAGAATCCTTGGAAGGAGCAAAGTTGGCCGCAAAATATGGTGCCGATCGGCTAGAACTTTGTGCCGCCTTACATGAAGGTGGCATCAGCCCTAGTTCTGCTTTAGTGAAGCAGGTAATGCAAGCGGTAGACCTTGATGTTTTTGCGATGATTAGACCTCTTGCTGGCGGTTTTCAATATTCGGAGGAGCAAATTGACTTGCTGGCCCTCGACATTGAGGAAATGGCAGGCATTGGTGTGAAAGGAGTGGTATTTGGTATTTTGAACGAGCGTTTAGGCATAGATCTTCAAGCAAATAAGCGCCTTGTTGACATGGCACACAGGTATAATATGATTCCTGTTTGTCATCGTGCTTTTGACTTCACGCCAGAACCATTGAGTGCTTTGGACCAGCTCATAGACCTGGGTTTTTACCGCCTTTTAACTTCTGGTCAACAAGCTAAAGCTATTGATGGTCTGGACCTAATTAGGGAGCTTAAAGAAAAATCCAAAGGACGCATAGAAATTATGGCGGGATCGGGTGTGGCCCCCCAAAACATGCCGGCATTTAGCAAATCTGGCATTGATGCGGTTCATTTTACCGTGGGTTCTTTCGAGTCGACTAGGCCCTTTGGAATGGGAGCCCGTTTAATATCGGATGAAGCGAAAGTTAGAAAGATAATGGCCTTTAAAAAATGAAGCTTTTTAAGTTAATTCTACTCTGCACTTTCGTTCATTTTGCTCAAGGTCAGATGAAGCAGCTCTTGCATAGCAATTGGGAGTTTAAAATGGAGGGAGAGAGCCAGTGGCGCGAGGCTAAAGTTCCTGGGACGGTCCACCAAGATTTAATGCGTGAGGGGCTAATTGAGAATATTTATTTTGAGAATAATGAGCAGCGCTACCAATGGATTGAAGAGAAAAATTGGACTTATCGCTGCAGTTTTAATTTAAAGGATCAGTCTAAGCAAAGCTTAGTTTTTGAAGGCTTAGATACTTATGCAGAAATATTTGTGGACGATTCGCTTCTGGGTTCTTGCACAAATATGTTTCGAACTTGGGAGTTCGATTTATCAAATTTTTCAATCGGGGAGCATCAATTAAAAGTGGTGTTTACCTCACCCTATACGTTTCACCAAAAGGAAGTAAAAGCTTATCCCAGAAAATTAGCTGCTGGTTCGGAGGCTGGGGATTTAAAAGTTAGTCCCTTCAGCCGAAAGGCAGCTTATCATTTTGGCTGGGATTGGGCACCGCGATTGGTAACTTGTGGCATCTACCGTAAGGTGTATTTGAGGAAAAACCAGCCACGTATTCGAGAGCTTGAGGTTTCAGTTTTAGCGATAAGAGATTCCACTGTCTTTGCCCAATTTGCCTATGATATTGCTGATCATGAGCCTAATTTAAGCATTCAATTTCAAGGACAAGAGTTTCCAATCCTTAAAGAAAAAGGAGCCTTGAACCGCTATCCTCCTCTAATCAAGAAAATAGAAAAAGCGAAACTTTGGTGGCCTAAGGGTTATGGAGATGCCCATTTGTATTACGACACTTTACGCCTGCTTAGAAATGGGCAACTTTTGGATGAGTTTCCATTTTGTTACGGATTGAGAACGGTAGACTTGGTAAACGAAGCAGATTCTATTGGAACCTCTTTTTACTTTAAAATTAATGGTGTGCCCATTTTCGCCAAAGGAGCGAATTATGTGCCGCAGGATATGCTTTTACCGAGGGTTTCTAAGCGCAAGTATCGGTCTTTATTGCTACAAGCGGCAAATGCTAATATGAATATGCTGCGCGTATGGGGTGGAGGCGTTTATGAAAAAGATATTTTTTACCACTTATGTGATAGTCTGGGTATTATGGTTTGGCAGGACTTTATGTTCGCAGGCACCATGTATCCCGCGGACCAAAGGAGTTTCTTAAACAATGTTGCCAAAGAAGTAGAAGACAATATTCGTCGTTTAAGAAAGCATACCTCCATAGTTATTTGGTGCGGAAATAATGAAATTGAAGTAGCTTGGAAAAACTGGGGTTGGCAGAAGCAATTCGCCTATTCCAAGCAAGATTCAATGATTTTATGGAAGGGTTACAAAAACCTTTTTGACTCCCTCATACCGACACAAATTGCAAAATTTGATGACTTACAAAAAAGACCATACACCCCCAGCTCTCCGCTAAGTAACTGGGGCACTGCTGAAAATTTTAAGCACAGCAGTATGCACTATTGGGGAGTTTGGCATGGAGGAGATGATTTTGAGGCCTTTGATGTAAACGTTGGTCGTTTTATGGTGGAGTATGGTTTTCAATCCTTTCCAGCTTTTAAAACAATGCGCAGGGTAATGGCAGATTCGAGTTTGTATTTAGGCTCCAAAGCCATGCAAAACCGACAAAAGAGCTATATCGGCAATGCGGAAATAGAACGACAAGTAGAGAAGTATTACAGCAAGCCAAAAGATTTTGAGAGCTTCATTAAAGCTAGTCAAGAGGTGCAAAGCAAGGCCCTAGAGAGGGCTATAAGAGCGCATCGTTCCCAGCAGGGCTTTTGCATGGGTTCATTAATGTGGCAGTTGAATGACTGTTGGCCGGGCCCTTCCTGGAGTATCATTGATTATTTTGGAAAGGAGAAAAAGGCCTACCGTACGGTGCGCAAGGGCTTTAGAAATGATTTTTGGTATATCGATAATGGTATTCTCACGATAGTGCTTGAAAAACCAAGGAGGCTAGAGCTCACCTTGCGCTACCAAAAGCAAAATGTAAGGACCCAGGCAGTCACCATCAATCGAAACTTTACTAAAGCCGGTGTTTATACAATCGATCTTTGGAAAGAAGAAGCCAGCAAGTCTTTTCAAGAAAACTACAAGCTAGCTTACGTAGAAGCCTTGTTTTTTAGCGAATAAAAACCTCATCCATAAACATCCAACTCGCTTCCCCGGCGCTAATATGCCATTTTGGAAGTGGGCCATAGGCCTCTATCTCTATGCGGATTTTATGGAGCTTCCGTGCACTTATATTAAGCCGCAGTTTTTCAAGCTCAGCGCCATAAACGGTATCGGCTAGCATGGGTTTAACCGCCCCGAGGAATTCATATTCATCAGCCTTAAAGGCTCCGTAAAAACGAACTTCTTTGGGAAGAAATATCCAAGACTTTATATCCTGAATATGACTGGTGCTAATTTCAGATACCGTTTCTCCTTTAGAACCCAAATCAATTTCGAGCTCAAGGTTTTTTCCTTGCCAAGCCTGCCAGGTTCCAGTTCTAAAATCGCTACCTCCTCTATGACCATCAAAAAGACTAAAGTCTCCCTCGCCGGCATATTGTGGATCTGGCTTTTCGCTATAAACCACGCTGCGATTGGTTTTTAGCTTAACAAATACAGAGCCGATCATTTTACTCCTTTTTTGATTAGCGGACTTCGCAATGGCATAAATCATCGAATTATTACGCAGTACAATGGGCTCTTCATATAAGGTAGAATTGCTGTCCACCCTATTCCCTCGTAAGGAATAATAAATTTTGGCATCGGGCTCGGCACAGGCTAATCGCAATACTAAGCTATCCCTAAAGTTTTCACTTTCCTTAATTATATAAGGTACGGCGGTAACTAGCTCTTCTTCTATCGCCGATTTTGGAGCTTGTAAAACCGGTCCGGGCTTTGGCCCCATAGTGAAGCTTAGTTCGCCTCCACTCATAATCATATCATGACTGATCCAGGCTTTGGTATATGGCTCACCTTGCCAGCTTATGGATTGTATATAAGGATTATCAGCTCCTTGATTAAGTACCTTAACATTAAAAGCTTTTCCATTCTCCAGCTTTATTTGAGCAGACTTTACCAGTGGAGAGCCAATCGCATACTCTGGGCTTCCCGGGTTTAAAGGGTAAAACCCTAGCGCCGATAAAACATACCAAGAGGACATTTGCCCACAATCTTCATTTCCAATAAGGCCGTCGGGTTCATTGCGGTACATTTCTTTTAATAGCCGCCGCACCATTAACTGACTTTTAGAAGAGGCATCAACATAATTATAGAGGTAGGCCATGTGGTGGCTGGGTTCATTGCCATGGGCGTATTGCCCAATTAAACCCGTGATATCAGCCTGCTTTCGTCCAGAAGTAGTCGCTTCGGCTGTAAAGAGCTCATCTAGCTTTTGGGCCAAATTGTTTTTTCCGCCATGCAGCTTTATAAGGCCCTCCACATCATGAGGCACGTAAAAGCTATACTGCCAGGCATTGGCTTCGGTAAAATTGAAATTAACCTCGGCAGGGTCGAAAGGCTCTAGAAACATTTGTTTCCTTTTGGCCCGCATAAAGCCAGTGGCAGGATCAAAAATATTTTGATAATTCTGAGCTCGTTGAATAAAGTGACGATAGATGCTATCCTTACCCAAGGCTCGAGCGAAAACCGCAATACACCAGTCGTTGTAGGCGTACTCGAGGTTTTTGGATACCGATTCATGTTCTTCATCCGAAGCCATATAGCCATAAGCCTCCCAGTAGGCTTTTCCGAGTTCATCGGCATTAGCGGTGCTTAACATCGCCTCCAAGGCCAAGTTGGCATCAAAATCCACTATACCCTTCATATAGGCATCTACAATTACGGGCACTGCGTGATAACCAATCATGCATCCAGTGTAATTCCCCGCTAGTTCCCACATTGGAAGCTTTCCACCTTTTTGATATTGATCTAAAAAAGTTCGAATAAAGGCCTTGCTTCTTTCCACTTGGGTGATGGTAAAAAGAGGGTGGGTAGCGCGGTAGGTGTCCCAAAGTGAAAATACCGTGTAAGGCACATGATTTTCACTTTGATGTATTTTTAGGTCCGTCCCTCGGTATTTACCATCGCTATCTTTAAAAATGTTGGGGTTGAGGTAGGAGTGATAGGCCGCGGTATAAAAGATTTGCTCTTCCTCCGCGCTGTTCATTTCTACCCTTATTTTGGCTAACTCCTTATTCCATTTTTCTTCGGTTTCAGCTTTAAGCTGATGGAAATCCCAGTGTGGAATTTCGCTTTCGCGATTGGCTAGCGCCCCTTCCGTGGAAACGGCAGAAATACCTGTTTTTATAAGTAGCTCGTCAATAGCATTAAAGCGCAAAATGAGTTTTGTAGTATCGCTATTAAACTGGGCACTCTGAGAGGGCTGAGAAAGAGCAAGGTCGAAATACAAAAATTGCTTCTGAGCCCAAGCCTTGGAAATTCTATAGCCCTGAATATGTTGCTCATCAACAAGCTTTAAACTATGATCCAGGAGCTGGTCGCGATGTTCTAAATCAATAATAATGGCCGCAGTATCTCTAGTATTAAAACGGTAATGATGCATGCCCGACCTATCGCTTGCACTGAGTTCTACCTCAATATTGTAATCGTCTAAAAGTACTTTATAGTAACCTGCATGGGCACTTTCGTTCTGATGATTAAAGCGACTGGCATAGCCATTATCCACCCCTTTTAGGGCGCCATTATTAAAGCGAGAAGGACCGGTAAAGGGCATAATGAGCACATCGCCATAATCCGAAATTCCCGTCCCGCTAAGGTGGCTATGCGAAAAGCCATAAATAACCGAATCGCTGTAATGGTAACCACCACATCCGTCCCAGCCATCGAGGCGGGTATCGGGGCTTAGCTGCATAAATCCAAAGGGCGCAGCCGCCCCGGGGTAGGTATGTCCATGCCCACCGGTTCCAATAAAGGGATTTACCTTTTCGGCTAGGGATGTGTTTTTAGGGCTGCAGGACCAAAGGCTGCTCAGAACAAAAAGGGCGAAGAGATGGCGATACATTAATTTGCTGTTTCATTCCAAACCAAAGCGGAGGCTCCCAAAACGGCCGCATTTTGTTCGGTGAGTGCAGATATTTCAATGCGAACTTTTCCTTTGTAGAGGTATAGAAGATAATCTTCAAAGTAGCGCTTTAAGGGGCCTAATAGTAAATCTCCAGCTCGAGCCATGCCTCCAAAAAGGAATATGGCTTCAGGGCTAGTGATGGCAACGGCATTGGCGAGACTAAAGGCCAATCGTTTAGCGGTATAGTCTAATATATTCACCGCCAAGGCATCCCCTTTTGAAGCGGAGTCGCCGATATCCTTACCGGTTAACTGATCGGTGGGAATATCTCTAAGCATTGACTTACTCGAAGACTTGGCGAGCATAATTTGCGCGGTTCGCAGTAAGCCAGTAACCGAGGCATAAGTTTCTAAACAGCCTTTTCTACCACAGGCACAATCGCGCCCATCATGCACAATAATTGTGTGCCCAAGTTCCCCGGCAAAGCTGTCGTGGCCGTAGATTAGCTTTCCATTACTAAAAAAGCCACTTCCCACGCCTGTACCCAGGGTCACTACCATGAAATTATCTAAGTTCTTGGCTTTTCCAAAAACGTACTCACCAATGGTAGCGGCATTGGCATCATTAGTAACATGGATGGCTACATCAAAATGGTTTTGAAAAAGGGCGATGAGATTAATAACACCTTTCCAAGGAAGGTTGGGAGCAAACTCTATTGTTCCTTGATGGTGATTACCGTTGGGCGCTCCAATACCTATTCCTATAATGGTGTAAGGCTCCTCTATTTCCGCTAAGGCGTCCTTTATTTGGCTCGATAGTACATCGGCAAACTTTTCGGGCTCTTTAAAGTCTCTAGTTTTAACTGATCCTTTGCCTAAAACTTCCCCCTCACGAGTAACAATTCCGAAAGGACTGTTAGTTCCCCCAATATCAATTCCAATGCTTAAGTCCATATCTAAATTAAAGGCCACAAGATAAAAAATGTGTTGGCCCTACTTTAGGCGGTATCCGGAAAAAAGAAAGTGCGTGGATCAGGACAGTTTTTTAAATAGGTCGGGGCTTTATCTTTTTCCACTACCCCGGGGTAATCGCCCTTATAGCCTTCTAGGTCGAGGATTAATTGAAAATGAAGATGAGGTGGCCAAGCACCATTTTCTGCTTCTTCACCTAAATGACAAATTCGATCACCTGCTTTAACCGGCTGTCCTTCTTTTAAATCGGCAATATCCTGTAAAGCAAGATGGCCATATAAGCTGTAAAAAGTCTGTCCCTCTTCATTGTGCTCCAGTATAAGGGTAGCACCGTAGTCGCCAAGATTGTTATTGTACTGGAAAGAATGAACCCGTCCAGCTTTAGGGCAAAAAATTGGGGTTCCGGCCTCAGCCCAAAAATCGATTCCTAAATGGATGCAACGCTTGCTACCGGCGGTGTCGAAGTGTTCAAAACGGCTGTAAATTTTACGATTTTCGCCATAACCTCCAAGGGCGTATAAACAGCTCTCTTGGCGAATTTTCTGCTGAATATAGAGCCCTAGCTTCTCGGCACTGTCGATAAACTTAAGGTCGGGATTATCTGCCGACAGGTTTAGTTCTAAGCAAGTTTCGGCGTTTATATCTAGTTTAAAGAGGGGATGCTCGGCTGTGGGTATCATGATCTGCAATTAATGGTTCAAATTACGTGAATAGATTAATGCTTTTTCCGAGAGGCGGCCTTGCTTCCTCCTCCTAATGCCATACTCAAGCCAATAAGATAACCTAACCAGTAGGACCAACCGCTATTATGCTCCGCGCTGATGAGAACATCAAATCCAAATAGCTTCCCTAAGGTGGAAAAGAAAATGATGAAGCCATGCCAAATTCCCCATAAAAAGCCGGCCGGGCTTTCTTCATAATAACTGGGGGCACAGCTGTTAAAGAGGAGTAAAATAAGGAGAAGGGAGCCGAAAAAAACGCTTTTAGTTTTCATGCCTGAAGCTTTTAAAAGGATTAATTAAGGTACGACATCTCCAGCTAAGGGACAAGTAAACTACCAATTATCGTTTTCACAAAACGCTGACAAACAAGGCGCTACAAACCACCTTCCCGTTTATCGATAATATATGTCCGTTTATCGAAAAGATTATCGCTAAACGGTATTACCAACCCTGAGTATGATATTTTGGATTGGGGGAAAATTCCGCTGCGCCAATATCGAGGTCGCCGCAAGCGGGAATTCGATAAGTGCCCCAATTGCAAACTCTACTATCGCTTTCTCCGTAAGGACGCCATATTCCTTGGTACTGGTGGTCGCGATAATTATCCCCATGACTTTGAAGATCATTTGAGTTAAGACCCCCATCTTTAGTTAAAAGCCAAGTGCACCAAAAGTTTCCACTGAACATCCCCACATGCTTTTGCTTAGGGTTTTCACTAAAGAGATAGTGACCTTTAATTTTACCGCTTGCTTGAATATTAGAAGAAGGTTTTCTCTCATCAAGTCCCAAGGGTATATTTTGATCGTTTTCAACGCTTTCAATAATGAGCATTCCCTTAAAATCGCAACGATTTCCCTTTACGGTAGAATGCCCTTTAATGTGGTATAGATTGTATTGCTCATGATCCTTCCAAATACTGTCAAACTGCATGTAAATGCGCTGCTTATCATTACCAATAAAACCTAAAAACTCCTCCTGGGTTAAAAGCAGTTCACTCAGGTCCTTACTAAGGAGGAGATCACGGTCCACAGCTACTTTTTCGTGGACGGGCTTCAGAAATAAAAGTAAAATTAGGCTTTGGGCAAAGGGCATGTTTCTGGAATTTGCTTTTAAAGATAAATTTTTCGGAAAGATGGTACCGATAATCGAATGAATTAAAACGCTGAAAAACAGCAAGGTAAAGTCCCATCAACCGATAATCGAAGATTAACGACCGTTTATCGAAAAGATAATAGATGAACGGAATGCACACTAACACCCATGTCTAAATACTTGTGCTGGCTTAGGGACTTGAAGAAGAAAAACGAATTTTTAACGCTGGCTTTTCGCTGCGGTTGTTACTCTCAGCAGTGCGATCCAGCCCTTTTCGAATTGCTTGCAGACAATTAATAAACTTCTTGTATGAAACCTCCCCCCAAGATCTAAAATTAAAGTGACAGCCGAAAGGTCGGGGATTACTAAAAGCGACCAGACGCTCTAGGTGGCTTAAGGAAATTAATTCTCCGTTGCAGTAGATCATGTTTCCATAAGCGGGCTCTAGTTTATATTCATATTTAACAATAGAATCAAGACCGGGGGGTGGGGGAGGTAAAGCAGGAAATGTCTCCTTTAAACGCAGATTCTCACCATATATAATGATTGGAATATTATAGTGCTCATGGGCTTTACTTTGATTAAAGCGAACAGCCAAACTTATTGGTTCTCGCTCAACGATTTGAGGTAAAATGGAATGTACTTTTATAAATTGCTTGAGCTTTACACCTTGGTCAAACACAAGCCTTAGCGGATAGCGACTGGGAATATAATGTTGCCTAAAGTAGCGGTCTTTAGAAAGGGTAGTGTGAAACTCCTCTAAGGACAGCAGCTTTTTCGTAAGGCTAGAGTAGACCTGAACGTCATGGGCATCTACCTTGTTTACAACAAAAAAGTACTCATTATAAAAGGCTCTGTCTTGCATGTTTAACTCGCCTTGACCGCTATTGGGAAGTTCAATATCAAAACGCGTATAAGGGTTCTGAAGCGCCAATTTGGCTTCCAGCTTTTCAACATCGTAAAGGCTCCACTGGCTAAAGCCTAAGCTTAAGAAACCGATAATTACGGCACTTAAAAAAAGGTAGCGAAATCCTTTTCGACCATAAACCAAAAGCAGGTTTTTCCACTGGTTGAGGTAGAGTACGACTAGGATGAGCGGAAAGAGCCACCTATAGTGTTCGTAAAAGCCAATTTCCTCGTCATTCCTCATAAAGGTCATTTCGAAGAGCAAACCATAAAGGAAGGCTAGTTTTAGGAACCAATGAAGGAAAGACCACAGCAATACGCGGTGATCATTAAAAATCCGACTTCGGGCAAAGAAGGGCTTCTTCCCATAACTGAAAGCCTTGTTAAACCAAATCTCCGTGCTAATCCCTGTTCCGGTGATTAGACTCAAGGCCGCTAAAAAGAGCTTGTAAAAAAGTCTTTCTTCATCGCTCGAATAGCTAAGCTTAAAATAGGGCCCTAAAGCCAGTAAGTCCAACAGGCTTAAGAGTAATATGGCGAACTGATACAAGACAAAACTAAATGATAGACCAGCGATAAGGCCCCCATAAAAACGCAAGGGATTTAGTTGTGGTCTCTGCCTTAAATACATTGCAGCAGTTTTTGCAGGATTAAATTAGCTTAGTCCGTTTTTGAGATAAGAGTGCGCTAAAACAATTTCAACTTCCAACTATCTGGAAGGGTATTAAAGTGCGCCCTGCAATTCCGCGATAAACTCACTATAGCTCTTCGTGCTAGCCCCGTCTTTCTGGGCCATTTCCAAAGCTTTAAGTTCTACTTCTAATGCTTTTTTATTTTGCTTATTTGCCGCTAATAAATGAGCATAGGTGTCCATAATATGATGTTCTGGCGCTAGCTCTACCGCCCGCTTGGCCCATTGCAAGGCAGCTTTTAAAATGGCCGGATCTTCTACATTTTCGTAAACTGTCCAGGAAACGTTGTTTAGCTCATTAGCATCTTCCCAAAAATGAAGCTTAACATTTTCTAAGGCGCTGTTACCATAAGATTCATAATCCTTATTCTTCTCGTATAAGACTAAATCCAAACGAAAACTTAATTTCTCTGAAGCGGGAAACTCCTCATTGAGGTATTCTTCTTTCAAGCTTTGGTACTGAGCCATAGACTCTTCATTTCGGGCTCGGTACAACTTATTAGCTAAGCCATAAAACAGGGTTTGTTCGATGTAGGCCATACCGTCTTCCGGGCGCAGGGTGTTAATGAGTTCAGCATTAGTAGCCAAGCTTTTAAAAGTTCGGCTTTCGATATTGCTCACCGCATTGGTGATAATCTCCCAATTCTCTTCATCCGCCCAATCGTCAATTCGATATTGCTCAAAGTAGCGATCCACCGTTCCTTCCGGCATCATATTGGCCGCAGAAACAGTCATTATGTAGTCGTACATAAAGCTGGGATTCTTCATGTTTTCATCAACATTAGCCAATAAATAGGGAAGGTTTCGCTGAGGGTCTTTCGCTTGTTCGCCAGCATCAATATAACCTTGTGGCTCCCTACTGGCGCCCACTTTAACCAGGAGGCGCTCTCCTTTTTCATCCAAATAAAGCAGGGTAGGATAGGCTCTAACCTGGTATTTCTTGGCGATGTCTAAACCTTCGCCTTTTTCCATGTCTATTTTTAAACATACGTAATTGGCATTGTAATATTCGGCTACAGATTTATCGGTAAAGATGTTGGCACTCATCCACTTGCAGGGCCCGCACCAGGTGGTAAAGGCATCTATGAAAATTGGCTTTCCTTCTTCGGCAGCGGCCTCAAGGCCCTCATTGAAAGATATTTCACGGAATTCGATTTTCTGGGCCTGCAGCCCAAGGCTTACTAAAAGTGCAACTAAAAGATATCTCATAATGAGGAATTAGGATTCCGGACTTTTAGCCGGAATAGGGTTAATGATGTATTCGGGTTTAAGATAGTCGTTTAAATAGCGAGGAGGTATATCAATAAAAAAGTGACCCATGGCATAGGGCGCAATATCATAGGCATTATAATGGAAATGCAAGCCTGTGCTATCGAGGGTAAAGTTCTCCGGAAATCTAAATTCATTTTCGTCAAACCAAAAATCTGCATCATTTAAGCGATCGCCTTCTGCAATGTGGTATTCATTTCTAAAAATGGACTCTCCCAATTGTTTAAAATCTGCCATCTGCCCTTCTAAAACTATGCTGTCCAGATTAAGTAAGGCGCCATCTCTTAATCGAAAGAGCTGAGTGCTACTATATTGGTTTGGATGAGCACCACCGGTAAAGGCGCTATGAGTACTTTGGTAGGAAAACAAGCCATTATCATTGTGAATCACCCGAATACTTTGGGATAAATCCCAAGGTCCGATCGGGGGATAGTCACTGCTCAACAAACGCTGGTATTCCGCACAAATACTATCAAATAAGGCTTGATAAGATTGAGGGTTTTCAGCAAAACTAAGATTGGCCTCCAGTAAGTTTTTTTGAATTCTATTATTAATGAAAAGCACTGTGGAGTCTCCTTCGCTATTTATTTTCAGCTCCTCAATAAAGAAGTTGAAATAGGTTTCACCATTTTCGAGTTTCGCTTCATTGCTCAAAGTATCCAGTTCATAACTTATAGATTGCCGCCCGGAGGCCACTGGCACCGCTTCGTCACAGGAGTATAAAAATGGAAAAAAGAGGATCAAAGTCAGGTATCGCATCTTAAAATTCTGGAGCTCTGGGATAAAGTTTATTTTTGGCCGAAACCGTAAACTAAACTATGAAATTATTTTCGGTAAATCTGGGCACATTTAAGTTAGATGGAGGGGCAATGTTTGGGGTTGTTCCCAAATCTATTTGGCAGCGCACCAATCCTGCAAATGAAAATAATCTTTGCGACTGGGCCCTCCGTTTGTTGTTAATTGAAGACGGAAAGCGCCTTATCCTGATAGATACCGGAATGGGGCACAAGCAAAGTGAAAAGTTCTTTGGCTATTATTTCCGTGGGGGAAACCATGATCTGGATGCGGCATTAGCCGAACACGGTTTTCACAGAGACGATATAACGGATGTGTTTCTCACTCATATGCACTTCGACCACGTTGGCGGAGCGGTGATGATGAAAGGGGATAAATTGGTTCCAGCCTTTAAAAATGCCATTTACTGGTCTAACAAATACCACTGGGACTGGGCGGTAAACCCTAACCCCCGAGAGAAAGCCAGCTTCTTAAAGGAAAACTTCGAACCTCTAGTGGCTGCAGACCAGGTGAAACTCCTGGATATACCGCGAGAAAATGGCTGGTATGATACGGAGCTTCCTTTTAAAGTTGTGGTTGTAAATGGACATACCGAAGCTCAAATGCTGCCCTATATTGAAACAGGAGGTCAGAAAATACTTTACACGGCCGATCTAATTGCTAGTACCGGTCATATTCCCCTTCCCTATGTAATGGGTTACGATGTAAGGCCTCTGCAAACTATGGCAGAGAAAGGCCCCATTCTTCAGAAGTGTGCCGAAGAAGACATAAAATTATTTTTTGAGCATGACGCCGCTAATCAAATGGCGAGCTTAAAAATTACCGAAAAAGGGGTGCGATTAGAACAAACCGCCACCCTGAGTGATTTTAACCTTTAGATTAATAAAACGCTAAGGCCAAGCATACACAGGCATTATCTTAGCGCGCCTAAAAACAGCTTAATGAAAATCAGTAGCAAGCTTTTCCTTCTTCTTTTACCCCTATTTTCAGTTGCTCAAGTGCCAAAAGGCTATTGGCAGCAGGAGGTAGATTATACCATTAATATTTCCTTAGATACTAAGGATCACCGATTCACCGGAACCGAGGTGCTCCATTATATCAACCATTCACCAGACACCCTAAGGGAGGTGTTTTTCCACCTTTACTTTAATGCCTTCCAGCCCAATAGTATGATGGATGTTCGATCCTTGAATATTCCAGATCCTGACAAGCGGGTAGGTGAACGCATTAGTAAATTGAAAGGTGATGAAATCGGCATTCAAAAAGTAAAGCGATTACAATTGAACGGCCAAGAAACCCTTTTAACCGAAAATGGTACCGTGCTTAAAGCCGTTTTCCCGCAAGCTATATTGCCGGGAGATACCGCACATTTTGAGATGGACTTTGAAGGGCAGGTGCCTATACAAATTCGCAGAAGCGGTCGCGACAATGAAGAGGGAGTAGATTATACGATGACGCAATGGTCCTAAAATTGCCGCCTATGATAATATGGGATGGCATCCTTACCCTTATGTTGGTAGAGAGTTTTATGCCCCATTTGGGAAGTTTGAAGTAAATATCGATTTACCTTCGGATTACAAAGTAGCAGCTACCGGTACTTTGCAGGATTACGATAATTTCTGGACTGCCGATGCCAAAGAAGGAGAGCTGCAATTTGAAAGCTTAAAGGAAATTGATGCCGATCGTCGGACCTGGACCTTTACAGCCGAAAACGTACACGATTTTGCCTGGGGAGCGGATCCCGATTATGTACACAGCAGCACTCCTTTTGACGAGGAATTGGATCTTCACTTTTTTTACCTTGATGACTATGAGGAAACCTGGGAGCGTTTACCCAAATATGCTTTGCAGTTTTTCCGGGAAATGAAAACGCGCTTTGGCGCTTATCCCTACCCGCAGTTTAGCGTAATACAAGGTGGTGACGGCGGTATGGAATACCCCATGTGTACCATGTTAAAAGGAACCGGGAAAATTAGCGGACTTATTGGCGTTACCGTTCATGAAGGAGCGCATAATTGGTATTATGGAATTTTGGGAAGTAATGAGGCGCGTTATCCTTGGATGGATGAAGGCTTTACCTCCTTTGCAGAGGAAGAGGTTATAAACGCCATTCGTCGGGATCCCGTTCTTAATCCTCACGCTCGGGCTTATTCTAATCATACTTTTTTAGCCTCAAAACCAGAGCAGTTGGAACCATTGAGCACCATGGCCGATCGTTTTGAACTTAACCGTACCTATAGCATTAACTCCTATTCACGCGGGCAAATCTTCTTAGCTCAGCTGCGCTACATTATTGGTGAAGAAGCATTTAATAGAGGGATTCAACGCTTTTTTAATGAATGGAAGTTTAAGCATCCAGAACCTTGGGACCTTGTGCGGATCATGGAGCGCGAAAGCGGCTTACAGCTCGACTGGTATTATCACCAATGGGTTGAAACTACTAAGCTTATTGATTATGGTATTCGTGAAGTGGAAGCCGGGAAAAATAATACCAGAGTGCATATTGAAAGACTTGGAACTATGAGTATGCCTCTTAAAGTACGCCTCTATTTGAGAAATGAGGTGGTGATGAACTATTACATCCCTACCGTAGAGCAATATGGCCCCTATCCTGAGAATGACCATAAAAGCCAAAGTCCTTGGCCTTGGACCCATCCCGATTACATCTTGAACTTGCCGGTGGAATTCAAGGACATTGAAAAAATTGTTATTGACGAAGATGGATTCTTAGCAGATATTAATCGCAGTAATAATACCTACCCCAAAGAAGAGGGCCAAGAATAAAGCCCTAATTAAGCCATCATGAAAAAGCCTCCTCTTACCGATGTAAAAGGAGGCTTTTTAATTTGTTTATAACAGGCTACCCTTTTTGAGGGTGACTATTTAGCTGGATTTGCTGAGCTTATGTTTTCGCTTCGCCTTCTGCCTTTAAAGCATCAAAGTCTTTCTGCAAGCCTTCTAAGTCCGCCTCTAATTTAGATGCCTCCTCAGTTTTTGCTTTCAGTTCATCGTCTTTTGCTGATAGATTTTGCTCTAAGCGGGCAATGTCTGCTCGTCTTTCTTCCAACTCCGTTTTTAAACCATCTATATGACCATTAAGCTCTTTAATCTCCTTTTGCAAGCCGGAGGTGGTAATGGTATTATACGCGATGTAGCAAAGAAAGCCAACGGCGAATACAATATTGGTATAAAGCGGTTTACTGGGGTTATCCCCCATTACGAAGTACATGGTTAATGCAGCGGCAACAACTAGAGTACCGATAATCAGCACTAGAGTTTCCATTTTCTTTCTGTCCATTCCCTCTTGTTTAGCGTTTGAGTTTCTAAAAGTACATTTTTTTAAACGGGTACAAAGTCTAATTGCTTCTTCTCTAAATCGGCATTTTTAACCTGTATGGCAATGTCGTCTCCAAGCTGGAATACCTTGCCATATCGATCGCCTACAATGCAAAAATTAGACTCGTCAAAACTGTAATAATCATCCTTAAAATCACGAATTCTTATCATTCCTTCACAATGATTATCGCGCAGTTCTACAAATACCCCCCATTCGGTTACACCAGAGATAGTACCCATAAAGCTTTCTCCAACCTTGTCTTCCATAAACTTCACTTGCATGTATTTTATGGATTCGCGTTCGGCTTCGGTTGCCACCTTTTCTCGGTCGGAGCTGTGCACACAGAGGTCTTCATAATGCTCGCGTGCCGGAGATTTCCCACCATCTAAATAATGTTGTAGTAAGCGGTGTACCATCACATCAGGATAGCGACGAATAGGAGAAGTAAAGTGCGTATAATAGGGGAAGCTTAAACCGTAATGACCAATATTATCGGTGCTATAAACCGCTTTAGCCATGGAGCGTATAGCCAGTTTGGAAATCATGTTATCCTCTGGTTTACCCTTCACGCTTTTTAACATGGTGTTTAAGCTTTTGCTGATGGCTTTGGCGTTGGTATAGCTCACTTCGTAGCCAAACTGCTTTACAAAAGTTCCTAAGTCACGTAATTTGTCGGGATCCGGGTCGTCGTGAATCCTATACACAAAGGTGTTGCCACTAGCTTGTTTTCCCTTTTTACCAATAAATTCAGCTACCGAGCGATTGGCTAATAGCATAAACTCCTCAATGAGGTGATTGGCTTCTTTAGACTCTTTAAAGTAAACACCGGTTGGTCGATTCTCCTCATCCAAATGAAATTTTACTTCGGCGCGATCAAAAGCCAAAGCACCATCTAACATGCGGTCGGCCCGCATTTTTAGGGCCAAATCGTTAAGGATGTTTATCTCAGTAGCCAAGGGCCCTTCCTTAGATTCGATTACCGCTTGGGCATCTTCGTAAGCAAAGCGATGATCACTGTAGATTACCGTTCGGCCAAACCAACGATCCAATATCTCTGCCTGATCATTCATTTCAAAAACTGCGGAGAAGCAAAGTTTTTCTTCCTGAGGCCTTAGGGAACAGAGGCCATTAGAGAGCTTTTCCGGTAGCATGGGCACAACCCGATCAACCAGGTAAACCGATGTAGCCCGCTCCACCGCTTCTTGATCTAAGGGCGAATTCTCTTTGATATAATGACTAACATCGGCAATGTGCACCCCAATTTCATAATGGCCATTTTCCAGCTTTTTAAAGGAAAGGGCATCATCAAAATCTTTGGCGTCGGCCGGATCAATGGTAAAGGTGAGGGTGTCTCTAAAGTCGCGTCGTTTTTTTATTTCGGAATCACTAATGTTTTCCGGAATTTGCGCCGCTTCGAGTTCAATTTCTTTAGGAAAATCCCGAGGTAAGCCATATTCCGCTAAAATGGAATGTATTTCCACATCGTGGTCGCCAGGGTTTCCTAGCACCTCGGTTACTTCGCCAAAAGGGGAGGATGCTTTGGGTGGCCAGTCGGTAATTTTTACTACCGCTTTTTGACCGTGCTTAGCACCATTTAAGCCCTCCTTGGGAATGTAGATGTCCACTAACATTTTGCGACTATCGGGAACCAGAAAGCCATAATTTTTAGAAAGCTCAATGGTTCCCACAAATTCGGTACGATGTCTTTCAATAATTTCAACGATCTCTCCTTCTGGCTTTTTGTTTTTGCGCTGAGCATACATCAGCACTTTTACCTGATCGCTTTGAAGGGCATTAAGGGTGTTTTTCGGGGTAATATAAACGTCTTGGTCAAGCTCCTCACTAATAACATAGGCCGAGCCTTTGGTGGTGAGATCCACTTTGCCAATTATATAATGATCGGTGTGTTTGTAACGGAATTTTCCGCGTTCGGGTTCTTCTACTAAGTCTTGCTGACGAAGGGCGGCTAAGGCCTGCAAAACCATATCTCTTTCGAAATGATCTTTAATACCCAGTTTAGCAGAAATCTGTTTGTAGTTGTAAAGCTTAAGACGATCTTCTCTTAAGCTGCCAAGAATCGCCTTTTCGATTTTGGCTAAGCGCTTCTGGCGCTTTTGCGATTTTTTCGGTTTCATGTGCGGCAAAGTTACATTAGTGTTTTTAGGAAAAGATTAAGGCGCTGTGAAATTGAATGCAATGGTAATATCAATGCAAGATTTGGCAGATCTACATCATCGCTGCGGATCGCTTTTTAAATTAAACACAAAACCTTTTCGATAAAGGGGCAATAGGTTTTGTCAAACAAGAAAGCCGACCTAGCAATTCTAAGTCGGCTTTCTTTTGGGGTATAATCGATCCTTAATTCAATATCATATTGCCGGTATTGCGGTAACCAGAATTGTCTTTATACCAATCCTCATAGTTGGCGCCGCCGCTTTGGGCCCAAGTATTAAAGTAATTGTAGGCGGTATTAATGGCTTTGTTTTCTTCAGGATAACGGAACTCGTGAATAATGTTAATAGCCCAGGGAAGATTATTACTGTTTCGGTAATAAATTCCATTCGCGGCATTTGTAGCATCGTGTACCGTATTAAAGAGGCTGGGATCGGCCAAGTCGGTGGGGCTCATATCCGCTAAGTGGACTTCACGGCCGCGAACACCATCAACAATCATAAAAGGATTAAAAGGGGCGCTTCCTAAAAGGGATGGGTTGATGGGATTGCTGAAGTTTATGGTAATGAGAATTTCATTTCCTACAGAAATCGGTTGACCGCGTTCGGTATTGATGTATAAACCGCTGCCAAGTCGTGGAATATTATCGTAGGCATCATCGAAAACAATTACCGTTGCACCATTATTATGGTTGGCCTCCAAGCCTTTACCGTCAAGCGTGATGTAGTTTTCAGTTAAGTTAGTTCCGGTAACCGAGCTAATTAAATTAGGGTCGATATCCATCTTAAAGCCAAGACCATTACGGAAAGAAGCACCAATGGCCTTAATGCGAAACTTAGCTTCTAAGCGCACCACCTCATTATTGGCATTTGCTACTTGGGTAAAACGATAGTTAACTACCAAATCATTAAAATCATAGTCGCCTTGCGATGGCCATAAATCTTCAAAAGCGAGGGAACCCCAGCCAATATCGGAAGGTGTATAAGTAGCCTCAGCCGCATTAGGATCATTTGGAAAATCGTCTAAGGCATCAATAACCCCATCATTATCACTATCCGTATTGGACAGATCTGCGACAGCACATTTATAAGAACCTAAATCATTTATTTTATGTGGATAGGTGTTTACAATAGACCAAGCGCCATCGTATTTGTCCATCTCAATTAACTTCGAGTTGGCATCATTGGTAGCGAGGTAAAGTCGATCATTGCGATCAATAGCCATTGAGGTTGGTTGGAAGGGTAGGTTTTCGGCACTAATGCGCGTAGCATTGGCCACAGAGCCGTTGATATCAATTCGGTATAGGCCCGAAAAGCAACACATATATATGGTGGAATCGAGGGAAATCGCAACATCACCTCCGCCAACAGGCTTCTCTAGGCCAACAATATTATAAGAATCTTGTACTTGATTTGTTAGCGGATCTAAGGTGTACATCACCTCATTTTTAGCGATGTACAATAAACTATCTACCGCATTATACTCCATTCTGGGGTAGCTGCCGTTAAAAGGATTACCGTTTTGCGCTACATGAAAGGTACCGGCTCCATAGTCGTAATAACGAAGGGTAGTTCCGGTATTATAATACACAATACCATTCTCCTGATCTACTGCACAGGCAATGGATCCACCGCCACTAAGGTTCGGTAAGTTCGTTGCCGTGTAGCTGCCGCTTTCAACATCAATGCTGTAAAAGCCACCTTGACCATTAACCGCATAAAGTGTTTCGGCGCAGTTCATCGCTTTCGCTCTTTTGTTGAAACTAATAGAGCCACCGTTTCCACTAATACTAACATAATCCGAGCTGAATGCTCCGTTGGCATTGCGTACTACTTTTAATCGATCGCAAAAAGTAGGTATGGTTAAAGGTACGTTCATGCTGTTTCCAGTAGATAGGAAACTGGCGATTTTCTCTTCATTCTGGCCATCAAAAGCGGCATAAACCGTGTACTTAACGCGATAGGTGTCTATGTCGTTAATACTGAGTGTAATTTGTTCTTCGGTGCGAAAATCAAAATCAGGGCTCACCCTTAAGTCCTCTATAGAAACATTAGGGTCTGTGCTGGAATTAGAGTTGGGCTCACTATCTTTTTTACAAGATGTTAAAACACTTAAAATGACAAGGAGAAAACGAAAGCGGCGCAAGAGCGGATTTTTTGTTTGACGATGCAAAGAAATAACTCAAGGAATTATTAAAGGTACGAATTCGACGGATGGTTAGATTGACACGATAAAAGGTAAGGGCGTGAAGCCTAAAAGAATAAAGTTAAATTGAAAAAAAAATAAGGCCCGGGCAACCCTTGCTTCAAAAGAGGGTGTCATGTACATGTAGCCACCAAAAAAAATGGGAATCGTTCGCAACTTACCAAGCTCAGAAAAACGTCTCGTGAAGCAATGCCTTCGCGGAGATTTTGAGGCACAAGGCGAACTCTACCAGCGCTTTAGCAGCGAAATGCTAAGTGTTTGCCGCCGGTACACCCAAAACTTGGAGGATGCAGAAGAAGTTCTTTCAAATGGTTTTATAAAGATTTTCGCGCGCCTTGATCAATACCGAGGAGAAGGAGCCTTAGGGGCTTGGATTCGAAGGATTATGGTTAGAGAGGCCCTCAATTTCATCAGGTATAAAAAGAATTTATTTGTAGAGGTTGAAGAGGAGCGCCAATCGGAATTTGGCCATAGCGATGTTAAAGATCATTACGATGCCGAGCATTTAATGCGGCTCATTAATGAACTACCAACGGGTTACCGAACGGTATTTAACCTTTACGCCATAGAAGGATACAACCACCGTGAGATTGGAGAGATGTTAGAAATCTCCGAGAACACAAGCAAAAGCCAGCTGAGTAAAGCCAGGAGGCAATTGCAACAGCGATTAAGTGAATACGAATTAATAGCAAAGAATAATTAATATGAGTTCCAAGCATCCCATCGACGCGCTTTTTGAGAAGGAGCTCAAAGAGCACAAAACGGCACCAAGTGAGGCAGCCTGGGCAAAGGTTGCTGCTAGTCAGCAAGGCGGCCAAAGCAAGAAGGGAGGATGGTTTTTCCTTCGGGCCGCATCGGTATTAATTTTAGTAGGCGTGGCTTCCTTTTGGTACCTCAACCGCAATGCCAATAGTTTGAGGATTGGCGACGAGCTAGAGAGTCCTTACGAAATTGTAGCTGGCCCAGAGGTAGATCCTAAAGTTAATAAAGATGAGCCGAGCAAAGCGAGCCAAACTACCGAACCAAAGAAGCAAAACCCGAAGTCGACCAAAAACCAGAACACCAAACCTTTAAAGAAGGCGCCGGCCAAGAAAAGGGCAGCAAGGGTAATTCCAATTTTGCAGCAGAGCATTTCAGACCCAGTTTTGGCCTTTAATGATTTAGCTCCCATCGAATGGGATTTTGGTCCAGAGGGACTAGAGAATATAGAAGAAGGCGACGTGCTCAATATAAAGGTTGACCTTCCGGATTGGAAGGGGGATTATCAAAGTGAACCCAAAGCTAAAAAGGATTTTCGTCAAAGAATGTGGGCTTATGCCTCTAATCAATACGATCGTGTAATAGCCGGAGAGTCACTGGAACTGCCTAATACCGATGATGCGAAGATTGAAATCCCTCTTCCAGACTTTATAAACCGCAGATTTAGTAAATAGTGATGAAACAGCTTTTAGCCCTCTTCCTCCTTTTGGCCATGAGCTTTCAGCTTGAAGCGCAATCTGAGGCCCGTAAAAAGGAGTTGATTCAAGATTTGAAAAAGGAACTACGCGCAATTGGCGATAACATTTCCGAGCTCAGCGCCATAATGGCGGTAGACTTAGAAAATGAATTAAATCAAGATAGTTTAAAGCTGCGAATGGAAACCGTAAAGAAGGCCATTCGCGAAAACCAAAAACGCATCATCGATTATAGCGAAGAGTTAAGCAGAGATTATGAACTCGATGCCGATCAAAAGGAGCTTTTAAAAGAAGGAGCTCGAGCCTTTGGTGAGAGTATGCGGCTTTTTGGCGAAGCCATGTCGGTCCTGGCTCGAAAGCTAAGCATCATGATCGAAGAAGAATTAAATGAACACTAATCAATCAAGCAAAATGAAACTAGAAACAAAAACAAATATGAAAATGAAAAAATCAATGTTACTGGCCCTATTGGTGGCTTTTGGCTTGGGCCTTTCCGCTCAATCCGATACCAATGCTCGAAAGAAAATCGAAATACAAATTGAAGAAAACACCTTAAGCTTTGATGCTCCAATTGACGCTAATATGTCGAGCATGATTGGCTTTGCTACGCAGCAGGTAACACGTTTACAGGCCAATCACGAGCGAATCTTAGCCCGTATTGACGAGCAAGAGAGAGCGGGAAACATCAGTGAGTCTGAAGCGGAGGAGCTTCGCGATCAAGCCAATGAAAGCTTTGAAGCCAGCATGGAGCGCTTTGAAGAATTAATGGAAAATTGGGGCGAGTCTTATGCCGAAAAGATGGAAGCCTGGGCCGACGAATACGAAGCAGGTATGGAGGCTTGGAGTGACGAAATGGAGCGCTCAATGGAAGGCGACTCTATGAAAATGGGAAAAGCACCGTTGATGCCCCCAATGCCTCCTATTCCACCAATCCCAGGCTTAGAACAAGATTCGGGTAAAAAGAAGATTATTATTTCTAAGGATGGCGTAATTATTGGCGATGAGGAAATTGAAATCGAAATTGATGAAGATGAAGTTGACGCTGGTGATCTGTTTGAAAGACTAAGTAACCGTAAATCCAAAAGCATTAAGCGCACCGAGGACTACTTAGACATTGCCTTGGGCTTTAACCAACAATTAGAGGACGGTCAATTTTTAATTGAAGATGGCCCTGGTCAATTGGACTTTTGGAGATCAACGTCGTTTAATATAGGAACTGGAGCAAAAACCCGCATCGGTAGCCCTTACAGCAAGTTTTACATCAAGTATGGAATTGATTTCTCTTGGCATAACTTCCGCTTAAACGGATCTGATGTATTAGATGCGAATGCGGATAGCTCTTACTTCACCAATATTGGCGTTTCCAATGTTTACGAAAAGAACAAGTACCACATTGCCTACTTTAATATTCCAATTATGTTGCAGCTCGATTTTAGCGATGCTGGTGATCGCGATGAAGCCTTCACCCTTGGATTAGGAGGTTATGGAGGGGTACGCTTAATGGCCAAACGTGAGCTGGAGTACAGCACTCCTGTTTACGAAAAGATCGAAGAAAAAGCCTATGATGATTATTTCACCAATCAATTCCGTTATGGTTTGATGGCGCAGCTAGGTTACAAGTCATTTAAAGTTACTGCTAGCTACGATATAAACGAGTTTTTCCGTGAAAACAAAGGGCCAGCATCTTACAATATGATGAATATAAGCCTAGGCTTTACCCTGTAAAAGTGAACATGCCCGATTCGTGTGCCGGGTATTATAAGAGAAAGCGACTCTGGAGGGGGTCGCTTTTTTTATTTTTGAAGTATGAAGTGGTCATTAAAAAATTGGTCAGAGCTGAAGGTTGATGAGCTCCACCTTGCCTATAAGTTAAGAACGGATGTTTTTGTAGTAGAGCAAGGCTGCGCTTATCCCGAGGTGGACGACTACGATCCGCTTAGCCAGCATCTTTTCGTTTGGAAGGGAGACGAGCTTTGCGCCTATGCAAGAGTTTGTCCACCAGAAACGGTTTACAGGCAGCCCAGCTTGGGAAGAATAGTGGTCGCTTCCAACTATCGAGGAAGCGGCATAGGCAAACAGCTCGTGCAAAAAGGCCTTGAGCTACTTCGCGAAAACTATCCCAAGCAGCAGATTAAAATTCAGGCCCAAGAATACTTAGAGGGTTTTTACGGCTCTTTTGGTTTTAAAACCATTAGTCCTTCCTATCCCGATGCCATGGTAATGCATGTGGATATGGTTTTGGATTAGAGGTGAAATAGAGCCTTGAACCTAGTTGGTATGGCCTAAATTACCATTGGGATCAAAATCATCCCGTGAGCTAAGGAGCAAGTTTTAATTTTGTAAGCGAAGAGCCTAGGCACTGATAGCCTTAGTCGTCAAAGCTTACAATAACCTTATCGCTTCTGGGATGTGATTGACAGGTAAGCACATAACCGTCTTCAACTTCGTCGTCTTCCAGGGCATAGTTCATATCCATTTCAACTTCGCCTTCTATAACCTTAGCGCGACAAGTACAGCATACCGCGCCCTTGCAGGCATAAGGTACATCTGCGCCAGCATCTAGGGCTGCGTCCAGAATCGAGTCACCAGTACTATTTAAACCAAAATGTGTTTCATCTCCATCGAGAATCACGGTAACATTGGAGTCAATTTTTTTGGTGCTCTCCTTACCAACTTTGGTTTTACCGGCAATGCTTTGGGCTGGGGAGCTAAAAAGTTCGAAGTGGATGAGGTCTTTGGCAACCCCAAGACTTTGCAGTTGCTCACTTACGCCATTAATCATCGCCTCTGGCCCACATAAAAAATAGCCGTTCACCGATGGAACATCAAAAAAACGCTCGGCAAAAGTTTCGCATTTAGCTTTATCAATTCTGCCTTTTAGATAGTCTGTTCCTTGATCCTCTCGACTGAGTACGTGATGAACCTCAAGTCGGTTCATATATTTGTTTTTCAGGGCTTCGATCTGCTCTTTAAAGATTACCGAGCTAGCGGTTTTATTTCCATAAAAGAGCGTGAAGGATGAATTCGGCTCTTGTTCTAAAACAGATTTTAGAATACTGTAAATTGGAGTTATTCCCGAACCGGCAGCGAAACCAACATAGTTATTTTGTGCCTCGGGCTTTATCGGGGCAATGAAATTACCATCAGGGGTCATTACCCGAATTTTTGCTCCAACCTTTAGCTCTGTGTTAGCCCATGTTGAAAATCGTCCGCCCTCAACCTCTTTAATAGCCACGCGCAATTCACCGTCGAAAGGACTGCTGCAAAGGGAGTAGGAGCGGCGAACAGCTTCACCATCAATAGTTGCCTCTAGGGTTAGGTACTGACCTGGGATAAACTGATAATCTTGGGCTAGAGCTTCCGGCACTTCAAAGGCTACCGATACACAATCGCTGGTTTCCTTAATTATATCTAGGACCGTCAAATCATTGAAAACGGGGCGTGATCCTTTTTTTTCTGGAGTAAACAGCGAAGTGGAATTGGTTTTCGCCTTTTTGAAAAAGTTTAACATAGAAACAATCTATTTTCGCAAAAGTACATTCTTATGCCTTTAGGAACAATTCAGAATGAGCAATGTTTTAAAAGGAGATACTATCTTTGTGTCACTCTCAAAAAAGACGAATATGACGAAAGAAATGAACTTAGAGGAACGCTTCCAGGCGTATGTAGATGGAGAGAATAAAGTGGAGCCCAAAGATTGGATGCCGGATAAGTACCGCAAGACCCTTATTCGTCAAATTTCCCAGCACGCTCATTCTGAGGTGGTTGGGATGCTCCCCGAAGCAAATTGGATTACTAGAGCTCCTTCCTTAAGACGGAAAGTAGCCTTATTGGCCAAGGTTCAAGATGAAGCTGGTCACGGTTTGTATTTGTATAGTGCTGCCGAAACCTTAGCTGCCGATCGCAAGGATATGATCGACGATTTGTTAAGCGGCAAGGCAAAATATTCGAGTATTTTTAATTATCCCACACCAACTTGGGCCGATATTGGCGCCATTGGTTGGCTGGTTGATGGCGCTGCAATTGCCAATCAGGTTATGCTTTGCCGTACCTCCTATGGTCCCTACAGCCGGGCCATGGTTAAAATTTGTAAAGAAGAAAGTTTCCACCAAAGACAGGGTTACGAAATCCTTTTAACGCTCGCGAAAGGAACGGATGCTCAAAAGCAAATGGCGCAGGATTCCTTAAATCGCTGGTGGTGGCCTTCGCTTATGATGTTTGGCCCAACGGATGATCTGTCTCCCAACTCGGCCCAGTCTATGAAGTGGAAGATCAAGCGCAAGAGTAATGATGAGCTTCGTCAGGAGTTTATCGATAAAACTGTTCCTCAAGCGGAGTATTTAGGATTAACTATTCCCGATCCCGATTTGAAATGGAATGAAGAACGTGGGCATTACGATCACGGAAGCATTGATTGGGATGAGTTTTACCAGGTGATTAAGGGCAACGGAAAGTGCAATAAGATTCGAATGAAGGCTCGCCGTGAGGCACATGCAAATGGCGAATGGGTGCGCAAAGCAGCAAATGCTTATGCCGAGAAACAAGCGGCCCGCAAAGCTCAAGAGGGCAGTGCGGCTTAAAGGAACCAAATTGGCTTCGGCCTAACCTACATATGCTATGAGTACAAAAGATAATTGGAAGATCTGGGAGATCTTTATCCGATCTCGAAATGGTTTAAGCCACAAGCACGTGGGCAGTTTACACGCTCCAGATGCAGAAATGGCCATAAAAAATGCCCGTGATGTGTACACCCGACGCAGCGAAGGGGTAAGTATTTGGGCCGTGGAGTCGGAAGCGATTACCGCTTCAGCGCCAGATGAGTCTGAACCACTTTTTACTCCAGCAGACGATAAGGTTTACCGTCACCCTACCTTTTATGAAATTCCAGATGAGGTTGGCCACATGTAGGCCCTTCGTCTTTTAAAAAGAAGATTTTGAAAGAACAATTACTGGAGTACACCCTTCGTCTAGGAGATAATGCTCTAATCCTCGGTCAACGCCTAGGAGAATGGTGCGGTCATGGTCCAATTTTGGAGCAGGATATCGCCCTTTCTAATATGGCCTTAGATCAGCTGGGTCAAGCGCGTATGCTAATGCAATATGCTGCTGAACAAAAGGGAGGCGATTATACCGAGGATAAAATGGCCTTTTTCCGCGACGTTACAGAATATCACAATTGCCTCTTAGTGGAATTAGAAAATGGCGACTGGGGCCGGACTATGGCCCGCCAGTTTTTATTCGACACCTACAACTACTATTTTTATACGGCCTTACTTTCTTCTGCTGATGAGCGCCTCAAAGAAGTGGCTCATAAGGCAATAAAGGAAGTTGCTTACCATGCACAATGGAGTGCCGAGTGGATTATCCGATTGGGAGACGGCACTGAGGAAAGTCATCGTCGAATTCAAGAATCCATGGATGACCTATGGGAGTGGACCGGAGAGCTATTTACAATGGACGATGTTGATAAGCTCATGATAGAAGCTGGCATAGGTGTGGACCTTAGTCGAGTGAAAGAACAATGGGATCAAAAAGTAGATCAAATTCTAGAACTCGCAACATTAAAACGTCCTAGCGACGATTGGTTTCAAAGCGGTGGAAAGCAAGGTGAGCATTCTGAGTATTTAGGTTTTGTATTAGCAGAAATGCAGCATTTACCACGAATGCACCCAGAAGCTGAATGGTAGAGTTAGTGCTCTTTTAGTTCCTATCATTCCGTTTTTTTAGCTCCTGCTACTTTACCTTTCTTTTTATCCTACATGAGAGAAAAAGGAATATCCTTTTACAAATTTTAAAAGACCCTTATAAATGAGTGATGCTGTTTGGGAAATTTTAAAAAAGGTTTCCGATCCTGAGATCCCCGTTTTAACGGTGGTTGATATGGGCGTGGTTCGCAAAATTGAACAAGAGGCTGAGACCTTAGTGGTTAGTATTACTCCAACTTACTCGGGCTGCCCGGCGATGGATGAGATCGAATCCAATATTCGTTGGGCCTTAGAAGAAAACGGCTACACTAGTGTTGAGGTTAAGCTCATTCTCTCTCCACCTTGGACTACCGATTGGATGACGGACGAGGGGAAGGCCAAACTTCAAGAATATGGAATAGCCCCTCCAGAAGGGAGTTCGGCGGATAAGTCGGTTCTTTTTGGAGAAGCTAAGAAAGTGATGTGCCCTAGATGTAAATCTCGTAACACAAAATTGGTTTCCCAGTTTGGTTCCACGGCTTGTAAGGCCTTGTATAAATGTGATGAATGTCAGGAGCCCTTCGATTATTTTAAATGTTTGTGATTCTCACAGGAGAATGTAAAGAGGCTCAAGCCATATTCAATAGCAAAGCGATGGACCAACGTTTACCCGCAAATGGACGTTTTTAATATTGTGCGGGGCGAGCTTAATTGAGCGAGATGTCTGTCAATTTTCACCAATTAGTCGGGTCAGCGACTATCATTTTTAAAACAATATGATGTCTCTCAAGTCCAGCTATTTCCTTCTCCTCGCTTTTGGCTTCAGCTCATCACTAAATGCCCAAAACTTTGTTTCCTTTCCCGACTCTAATGCCACTTGGGTAAACGCCTACAGCACTTTAAACACGAGTGTAATGCCCTTTCGCTACGAATTAGCTCAAACGGTCAAGTATTGCTTAAAATCAGAAGATACCCTAATTCAGAACCAGAGCTATCAGAAAATTTACCTCTGCGATTTAAATCAGGAAGTATATTTTGGGGCCTTGCGTCATGATTCAGATAGGGTTTATATTATTCCCGCCGATAGTCTTTTTGAGTTAAAGCTCTATGACTTTAGCTTGCAGCCTGGCGATACGATAAAGGATGCTTACAGCCTTAGCTTTGGCTCCTACCTAGCCCAGCATAGCCCCGTTTTTGAGCCGCTTGAAAACTCCTTTTTCTCCTTAATAGTTGTGCAGGTGGACACCCTTTATTCCAGTTTAGGTGCCCATCGTTTAATTGATTTCGGTCAATCCGGGAGGTGGCTTGAGGGAATAGGAAATACCCAGGGTTTGTTTTGGGACCCTTTTCCGAATATTTCGAATTTTTCCATTCAATTGATGTGCATGAGCTACGGGGATTCCAGCTATTTCAATGGGGATTTATATCAATTTGAGCAAGGCGCAATAGCGGGGCCATGTGATTTAAGCTTAAACCTGCAGTTCGATGCCTTAGTGGAGACAAGGCCCTTCCCCAATCCTTCACCGGGGCTATTGCAATTAAATAATACGGAGCCCACGGAACTCATTCTATTCAACAGTTTTGCTGAACAAGTTTGGCAGCAGCCTATCGGGGAAAGGGCTCGCCTTGATTTAAGCTTTTTAAGGGCAGGTGTGTATTACTTGCACTTAAATGGTAAGACCTATGTTTGGCTGAAGCAATAGTTCCAAGGACCTATTTAGTTCAAGCACCTAAAACCCCCGTCGAAACAGGAATTAAAGGTTCTTAGGCTGTTTTACACAATAGAGGTAATAGCCATCTTGAAAATAGAGCTTACCGCTTGCGGGGTCAATAGTGATACTGCTTCGAATATCAATATCATTGAGTACCCCTAATTTAGCGGGGCTAGCTAAGTTTTCACCACTTAATATATCGGTTACAACAAGTTGGTAGGAGGAAGTGAAATAAAGTTTGCCCTGATATTCACTAAAATCTCCCTCACCACTTCCATCAGGATAACCATCAAAAGAACTTTTAATGTTGCCGTTATCGGGGTTTAGATATAACAGTTTGTCACGGTTTGCGTGCACAATCAATTGGTTATGATAGTAATCAAGATACACTACGCCAAAGGGCAAAAAACTGTGTTCAAATGAAGGCTCTAGATCTTTGATCCAAATGGTTTCTCCTGTTTCAATATCAAGGCAGTATACAGAACCAATAAACCGGCCATAAACTTTTCCATTAAACACCTTGGGAGAAAAGGGGGTGTCAAAGCCTATGAAGTCCCGATTGCGCCATAAAAGAGTGTCGGCAGAAATATTGTAAGCAAAAATTTCTACTCGATCTAGGGGGCTACCGCTGCGGTTTTGCCAAAGAACGATTTCATCTCCATTAGGTAATTCTCCAAAGCCAAACCCATCGAAAAAGGGGCTCATTTTCCCATTTGCGGTAAAGGTGTAAATGGTCTGCCAATTTTTTTGATCAATGGGGCTGCGTAAAACCTTAGCTGTTTTTGTCCCAATGTGGTGGCTGGTATAGACATAACCTGCATTGCCGTATACAAAAGCACTCTGACTCTGATTGGTGGTTGAAGCCCACTGCCTTTGGCGAGTTTTTAGGTTTAAGCAATCATTAGAATGCATTGTTTGTAGCATTAAATAATCACCTTCTTGGTAGTACTTATCCGTCCAATACCAGGTAGAACCGTCGATATAATCATCCCAAGTATCAATCACTGAACCGTTGGCGCTGTCAATAAATAGGATTGGTGCTTGTTTACCGTGAAGATTGTCTTCGGTGCTCATGATAACAAGACTATCAAACAAAACGGGGTTCATTCCCGTAATATAAGGGCCCGAGCTTATGGGCGTTTTCCATTGAACTTCAAATTGATCCTGATTAGCCATAACTGGCGTACTGTTTGACTCCCTTTTGCAGCTAAGGAAAGTAAATAGGCAAGCGATAAAGAGTGGTTTAAGCATGACGTTTTTTTTTACTTTTTATCCAGCTGAAACTCTTTACCATGGGCACCATCGAAAAGACTGTTTAGCTTTTCCTTCGTTTGCTCGCTATTTCTTTCCTGCATATGGTTAGTGTTTTCCATTATCATCAACTCGCTAACCCTTGCCCCTGGCATTCCGGTTTGAGAAGAAACGGGCACTACTCCATCATTAGGTTCTTCGATAATTTGGTGACGTAAACGTGGCCCGACTTGGCAGTTAGCACCAGGGTAAAGCAGGCCGCAGTCGCTTGGGTTTTGAACTACCGTATCGTGAATTTGAAGTCCATTTGGGGTGAAAGTAGCGCAGTGGCAGTAATAACCATCAATCCAGGCCGTGTCACGGCGGGCACCAATAAAGCGTTTCCAGTTCATATTGGCATGGCCGAGCCATCGATAGGCTTCCCGGTAAATTTTAGCGGTTTTTGTGTACTCGGAGGATAGTAATGATTGTATAATGTTAAATAAGCCAAAGGGGTAGATACCAGGATATCGGGGCTTTGATACCCTTGCTAACATCGCGTTTTGCCTTTCTTTACCTTGGTAATCGTAAATTTTATTATTCACCAAGTCGGGAAGCTCTTGGTCGTTGTTTAAACCAAATGGGTTGTTGCGTATAATTGGCGCTCCTAAATTGCTATCTTCCGTAAAGGTCATGGTGTTCACCACACGCCAAAAAACAGGTTCCTCTTCAACACCGTAAAAATTTACGGCTTTTGTGTTTAGAGTATCTTGAAGGGCGAAGGGTGCTAGTGTGTCTAATAGTTTCGGAGCTCCTTGAGCATAATCAAGAGAAGAAGTTTTTCTAATTGAGCTTACAATTAATGGAATTACAGTTTTACTTAAACCATCGCAAGCCGCTAGGGATAAGGAACTAACAACACTTGTGGGAATAAAGCTACCATACCATTTTGTGTTTACAAAGGTTTTAATTTCCGCGCTCGATAAAACTGTACAACCTTCGTTTAGCCATGGGAGCATCGCTCCAGTATCTGAAGAACTGTTTATAATGAAGGCCCCTGTGTGTGGCGAACCGAAGGAAGCAATGTGGCTAAACTGTGTAGGGTAAAGAAAAGGATCATCGTTATTTTTCCATCTTATGGCCCGGGCAACGATACCTCCTTGACTATGCACAACTGCGAAGTTCGAGGACACGGGTAGCGTGTCTGTTCGAGGAAGAGCAACCCTCCAAATTTCCATGTCTTCATTTAAGCGCCCAGCAACATCAAATATTGGATTGACATCCTCATAACTGGAGTAGTCGGCATTGTAGCCAATAACATTTCTTTCAGGGTATCCGGGTATGTTCCTATTAGATTGATCTTGGGTCACAAACTGAACGCGTCCCCAGGAATTTAGGTTTCCTGCAATACCGTGTATCCAAAAAACCAGCCTTGTGCCAACACTATCGCTAGGGACAGATACAGGAAGGCCCCCAGCTAAATCTGGGTTTGACCCCGCAACTCGAAGTGAATCTGTAGAGACATAAACTACCTGCGCATTAATGAAGGCACTCGATAGAAGAAGAATAGAAAAGACGATATACTTTTTCATTTGATTAGAGTTTAGTTAAGGTTTCAGAATAAATACCATGTTGGGTGTAAACCATTATTATTAATGGACCCGCGGGATAGCTTGCGCTGTTGAGACTTATAATATCTTGCTCTACATTTGGGTTTAAATGCCTAAAAACTACATTTCCCAAGTAGTCCCTTATTTGGACTTCTGAGACTATAGCCTCTGGTATTCCTTTCAATAGCACTTCATAATCACCTTCCAAGGGATTGGGAAACACCTCTAAATGAGCGATATCGGTGTACTTTTCAACTTTATTCCCAAAATCTTCGATGACATGATTTTTGAAAGTCGAAACACGCACCAGGGTAATGGGGTGGTCTAGATCTAATCTGGTTTCACGTGTTAGCTCCAAAGTTGGCACATAACCATAAGGAGCGTAAAGGCGATATTCATTAATTACCTGGTAAAGCGTATTCCCCTCGCTGTAACGCATCTCTATCCTGCGATCGTTTGGGACAACCCTCATTTCATGGCCGGCATAAGTGAGCTTAAAGGAATTGTTGTTAAGTGCTTCGAAATGAGCACCGCTATTAATAGCCTCTTGAACAAAATCATCATGCTTAGAGGGGAAGAACATCATTACTGGCTGCCAACCATCGCTGGTATTGGCCCTAGTAATATTTTGAGTATTAGTCAATTCGGCTTGATTATGATCAAATTGAAAAGTCAAAGCACCGAGTGAATCGTAGCCAAAACTTCTTGAAGGGCTTATTAAATGAAGGCTGGGGGCAGCCATCCAATCCTCTAAAGTGGTTGACTCAATGTTTTTAGTTTGGAAATAGGGCTCATTTTGGCTATTTATTCCTGAGCAACTATGGAAATGATGCTTTTCCGGTTTTAAATAGTCGCGCTCTGTAAGAGCAATATCCTCAATGTTTGTACCCATTGGAATTTCGGCATAGCTCCTTTCTAATGTTTCATAGCGATAACGCGCAACGGTGCTATCGTTAATGGGGTTAAAGCTTAAGTTCTGTGCAATACAGCTGAAGCCGAGGAGCAAACAGCTTCCCCAAAGGGAAGTTTTTAAATAAATCATAACTGAGACTTAAAGGTTTAAATAAATGGTTCCAATACCTCAAGGACTTTATAAACCCACCGTCAAACAGAATTAGAAGACTTATGAAACTTTAAGCAGCTAGCAAAATTGAGCCGAAAGCACGGGGGATGAGGATAATTGAAAGCAGTAAGTCATACTCTGGCCGAAACGGATTGAAGTATTTCGCTGCAATAACAGAAAGTGGTGCAGCATTTGGCGGGCGTAACATGCCTGTGGGGGCTCATTTTTTTGACGTAAAACGCAATTATCATTTGTAATGCCCTGTGTTTCTGGGCTCATTAAGCTTCCTCTTGTGCCCTAGTTCAAAGCAATCTAATCCCTAAATTCGCGTCAAAAGAACAGCATGTCTAACTATATACTTAGTGCGCAAGAGGGAGCCGTTTTAAAACTCACCCTCAATAGACCCGATAAATACAATTCCTTTGTGCGCGAGATGGCATTAAGCCTGCAAGCGGAGCTGAATCGCGCCCAAAGCGATGCCTCAATTAGAGCGGTGCTATTAACAGGTACTGGCAAGGCATTTTGTGCGGGCCAAGACCTGGCTGAAGCAACCGACCCCAATGGTCCGGAGCTAAGCAAAATTGTAAGGGAACATTATAATCCCATTATTGAAGCGCTCCGAAATTTAGATAAACCAGTAGTTGCAGCGGTAAATGGCGTGGCCGCTGGAGCGGGAGCTAATATCGCCTTGGCTTGCGATGTAGTTTTTGCCGCTGAGGGAGCCTCTTTCATTCAGGCCTTTTCTAAAATTGGCCTAATACCAGACAGCGGTGGTACTTATACCCTGCCTAGACTTATCGGCCTCCAAAAAGCTTCAGCTTTAATGATGTTGGGCGACAAAGTTTCGGCGCAAGAAGCTGAAACCATGGGTATGATTTATAAGTGGGCTCCGGAAGATGAGTATATGGTCCTAGCCGAAAAAACAGCGCTAAAGCTAAGCCAGATGCCAACCTTGGCATTAGCACGCACCAAGGCCTTACTAAATGCTAGTTATCAAAACGACCTCAAAGGTCAACTGGAGCTGGAGGATAAATATCAAACCGAATGCGGACATAGCGAAGATTACCGCGAAGGAACCGCGGCCTTTTTAGAAAAACGCAAGCCTACTTTTAAGGGTAAATAATAGGATTAGCCATCAAGCGAAAGCTTATAAAAGACGAAACATGCAGATAGGAATTATTGGTGCTGGAGCAATGGGCTCGGGTATAGCGCAGGTTGCAGCACAAAACGGACATCAGGTTGTTATTGTGGATAATCACACCGCTGCTCTTGAAAAATCGAAAGCGGGCCATGCGAAAATTTTAGCCCGACTGGTAGAAAAAGGTCGACTGAAGGCGGGGGAAGATGCGCAGATTTTAAATCGAATTCGTTATGAAAACCACTTATCGGAGCTCGAAAGCGCAGGCTTGGTCATCGAAGCAATTATTGAAAACCTGGAGATTAAAAAGGAGCTTTTTAAAAAACTGGAAAGCATTTGCAGTCCCAATACCATATTAGCTTCTAATACCAGTTCCTTGTCAATTGCCTCAATTGCAGCGGCCTGCGAGAACTCTAAAAGGGTCCTAGGCATTCACTTTTTTAACCCCGCACCTTTAATGCCCTTGGTGGAAATAATTCCGGCCATTACCAGCGACCCTGTGAGAGTTGGGGAAGCAAGGGATTTAATAAACGCTTGGGGAAAGGTGACGGTTTTGGCAAAAGACACCCCGGGCTTTATCGTAAATCGCGTGGCTCGTCCTTTTTACGGAGAAGCGGTACGCATTTATGAAGAAGGGATCGCTGATATTCCTACCATTGACTGGGCCATGACTGAACTCGGTGGTTTTAGAATGGGACCCTTTACCCTGATGGATTTTATTGGTCACGATGTAAATTACGCCGTTACCGAAAGCGTGTTTACGGCCTTTTACTACGATCCTCGTTATCGCCCTAATTTCAGTCAGAAACGACTGGTAGAAGCAGGTTTATTGGGCCGTAAAACAGGCAGAGGTTTTTACGATTATCGCGATGGAGCTACTAATCCAGAAGCGACAAAGGACCCTAAACTGGGCGAGCAAATATTAAACCGAGTGCGGGCCATGCTCATTAATGAAGCGGCCGATGCTTTGCACCTTGGCATTGCCTCTGCTAAGGATTTGGATTTAGCCATGACCAAGGGCGTAAATTACCCCAAAGGTCTTTTGGCTTGGGCCGATGAAATTGGCGTGGACAATATACTAGGCCTCTTAGATGATTTGTACGACGATTACCGCGAAGATCGTTACCGTGCCTCGGTACTTTTGCGTCGTATGGCCAAAGACAAATCAAAATTTTTCTAGCTAAAAATCAACAACTTGCTCTAATTTGCGGGCTATGCTGTAATTTTAAGCAGCAAGCTTTAACTAACTAAGCAAATCATTGAGCATGTACTTACAATTATTCCGGCACCGCTGGACTAAAACCTTTAGGAGCACCTTTTTTCGACAGGGATGGGGGGTGAAAATCCTTTTGGGTTTAGCGGCCATTTACTTTTTGGCCCTATTCGGTTCTCTGGGTATTTTTATGAAGGAGATTTTGGAAAAATCCTTCGAGGAAGCGGATAAGCTTACCCCAATTTTTACCGGGGGAATACTCCTCTATCTCTTGGCCGATTTAGCGATGCGTTTTTTCCTCCAAGATTTGAATGTAATCTCGGTTCAGCATTATCTGAGTCTGCCAATTTCGAAGAAGAAAATTATTCACTTCTTACTTCAAGGTTCGGTTTTCAACTTTTTTAATTTGATTCCGCTCTTCTTTATTATCCCTTGGGCTATTCGAGTGATTCCCGCAGAGTACGGCACCATGCATACCATAATCTGGCCCATCGCCGCCTTAGGGGTGGTGCTGAGTAATCACTTTCTAGCGATTTACCTTAAACGGGTATTGGCTGTAAAGGCGCAAATTTTCTGGATTATTGTGCTGCTTCTTGGGGGCTTGTACGCCCTTCATTTTTGGGAGCTTATTGATCTAAACGAAATCTCTAAGCTGCTCTTTCTACCTATGGCGCAAAGTCACTTTTTAGCCTGGTGGCCCCTGGTACTTGCCTTTGTTGTATATCAGGTAAATTATCGCTTCCTCTTAGGGATGACTCACCTCGACCGTTGGCAAACCAAGGCAAAAGATGCCAGCACCTTGCGCTTCTCATTTTTAGAGAATCGTGGTCCCTTAGGGATGATGATTGCTAATGAATTGAAATTGATAACCCGCAACCGACGCACAAAAACGGTGGTTTATATGTGCTTCTTTTTCGCTTTCTATGGTCTCATTTTTTACACTCAAGAAATTTATGCCGAAGGCTATGCCTGGTTGCTCTTTGTGGGGATTTTCACCACCGGTATTTTCATGATCAACTACGGTCAATTCTTGGTGAGCTGGGAAAGCTCGTATTTCGATGGCATTCTAACTCGTGCCTATGAGATGGAGACCTATTACCGTTCCAAATATTACCTCCTTGTGGTTAGCAGTATTTTCATGTTCATAATAACGCTGCCGGTCGTTTATTTCGGCATCACCTATTTAGGACCAGAAAACATATCTGCCAATGAGCTTATAGTAAAGGTGCTATGGATAAACACTGCCACCTTCTTTTACAATATGGGTATTAATAGCGCGGTTTTGCTTTTTGCGAGCACCTATAATAAAAAGCCCATCGACCTTAGTAAGGGCTCGGCTTTCAACTATCAAGGAACTGGAGCGGCGCAATGGGTAATTGTTATTCCATTAATGGTTGTTCCTATGTTGCTATTTCAGGCCTTCAATATTTTTGGAGCACCTAATATGGGTCTTGCCGTTTTAGCTGGAATGGGACTAATCGGCCTGGCCACACATAAGCTGTTTATCAAACAGACCATCAAAAATTTTAAAGAGAAAAAGTACATCAATGCTGCCGGCTATCGTCAGCACGACTAAATAATTTAGCTATGGATATTATAGATATTAAAGATCTCTCAAAAGAGTACAATGGTGTAAGGGTGTTAAACATCCCTTCGTTAAGCTTTAAAGCAGGGCAATCATTGGGCCTTGTTGGTAATAATGGCGCTGGAAAAACCACCTTGTTCCGCCTTATTTTAGATTTAATTAAAGCCGATGAAGGCACCGTTACAAGCAAGGGCAATGATGTGGCTGCCGATGAAGATTGGAAAAATTACACCGGTAGTTTTGTAGATGAAGGCTTTCTTATAGATTACCTCACGCCCGATGAGTATTTTCAATTTATTGCCAAACTGCACAATATGTCGAGCGGCGATTTGGAGGCCCACCACGGCAAATACGAGGATTTTTTCGCTGGCGAAATTAGAGGGGGTAAAAAGTATATCCGCGACCTTTCTAAGGGAAATCAAAAGAAAGTTGGCGTTGTGGGAGCACTATTGGGTAATCCAGATATTTTGATCCTCGATGAGCCCTTCGCTAACTTAGATCCCTCTACCCAATTTCGCTTGCGCGATGAACTAAAAAAGCTAGATCGTGAAACGGATATTACCATGCTCATTTCCAGTCATGACCTCGTGCATGTAACTGAGTTTTGCGAGCGTATTGTGATCCTCGATCATGGCGAAGTTGTAAAGGACATTCACACCAATGCCCAAACCCTTTCAGAGCTGGAAGAATTCTTTATTCGAAAAATTAAAGGAGAGGAAGGCGAAACGCCATCTAGCGAAAGCGCCAATGAGCCCGAGGTGGAAACCGAATAAAGCCCGAACAATGTGAAGGCTTTGCGGTCATTTAAGGCATGGCGAAGCGTTTATTTAAGGTTGAAGTTTCAGCGAAAAATAAGGGGAAAAGCTTAAGGCGCGCCCTAATCGAACAGGGCGATAACCCTCATAATGGGAAATCGTCTTGGCTCAATTGCAAGGGCATGGGTACCTGCGGCACCTGCGCAATAAAGGTGCTGAAAGGCCATGTCCCGCCCTTAAACGCTAGGGAGTCTTGGCGATTAAATTTTCCGCCGCATAAAAAGCAAAACCAGCTCCGCTTAGCTTGCCAAATTGAGCTACAAGGCCCACTTGAACTAGAGAAATATCCCGGCTTTTGGGGAGAAAAAGTCGAAGCTTGACCTAAGCTTGGCGCTTCGCATTCGCCTTGCTTCAAAATTAACTAAGGCCTTTAGCATTTAAAGGGACCTATTTAAAATTCTTTTTTGGAACGCAAAAGGATGGATGAGCTCAAAGCCCTAGGTGAAAGGGCGCATTCCTTACCTTTACCACATGCAAAATAAACCCGACCATATTGCCGATTCTATAAAGCAATACAAAGCCATGAGCCCGCAGGAGCAGGGTAAATTAGTGGCACAGGTAATGGAGGATCAGCCTTTTTTAATGGGCTTCCTCACCAATATAGCAGATGAGTTTAGCGATGAGCAACATGAGCTTTTAGTGGATTCAGTGATGATACTGATTAACGCCTTTGTTTCGGCAGGAATGCCAACTGGAATTATTCCAGGCCCAGCCTTGGAGGAAGTTATTCGCGAGCGGACGGAGGCTTACGCCGATGCCGATACCTTAGTGCCAGAAGTTTCTGAAAGTCCTAAGGTTTTTCAAAACCTGCGCAACCTAGCCATAGTAGAAGCCGACCTTAATGTTGATGATCCAGTGGCCTTGGGAAATTACAATGTAGTGCTGGATATTCTTATTACGGCCATAGAAAGAATGGTGGACTATGAGCAGAGCCAATCGGGCTTAAAGGAATCCACCGACCTTCAGAAGAATTAGAATGAAAAGCGCGAAGGAAGTTGTTGATATCATGTTTCAGGGCGATGCCTTTAGTCAGTGGCTGGGCATAAAAGTGGAAGAAACTAAAGCAGGTTATTGCCGACTGAGCATGCAGGTTCGGGAAGAAATGACCAATGGCTTTAAAATTGCTCACGGAGGTATTTCCTATGCTTTGGCAGATTCCGCCTTGGCCTTCGCCAGCAACGGCCATGGCACACAAGCCTTATCTATTGAAACCGCTATCTCGCATCTGAAACCTATAAAAGAGGGAAGCAAAATAGAAGCTATAGCCAGCGAGATCCGTAAAAGTCGAAGCTTGGGAGTTTATGAAGTAAAGGTGCTTGATGAGGCCGGTGAATTACTGGCCCATTTTAAAGGAACCGTATTTCGAAAAGACTTAGAGTGGTAATTACCAAAAGTAGGTTTATATTTGACCGGACTACCTTAATCTATGAATGTCGACTTTAAACCCGATAATTTTCAAGTGGCCTTGGCAACTTCCGTTGTTTTATACGGTTTTGATGGCCATGACTTGAAACTGCTTATCGGCACTAAAACCAATGACCCCTTTAAGGGCGCAGACTTTTTACCTACCATTCCAGTGGGGGTTAAGGAGGAGCCCGAAATGGTGGTGCGCAAACTAATGCGCAAGGTTACGGGATTCGATGATTGGCCCATTGAGCGCCTCAATGTTTTTGCCGACCCTTACCGCAATCCCCTTGGTCGTGTTGTAAACATCGCTTTTTATGGAACCCTGCGCTTAAATGAGGAACTTGAGAATAACTTGGGCAGCTCAGAATTTCGTTGGGTAAACTCCGATCAAACCCCGCCCTTGGCTTTCGATCATAATGATATTGTGGACTATTCCAAGGAACGCCTAAAGCGTAGAGTGAAAAGACGTCCCATTGGTTTTAGCCTCTTGCCAAGAGAATTCACTTTAAACCAAATTCAAAGATTGTACGAATGTGCTTTGGGTAGAGAGCTGGATAAGCGAAACTTTCGCCGGAAACTCTTAAAGTCAGAACTTCTGGTAGAAACCGGTAAAACCGTACGCAGTTCCCCTCGCGCCAAGCGACCTTCGCAACTTTTCCGCTTCGATGGCAAGAAGTACCGTACCCTATCTTTAGAAGGTTACGATTTTGTTTATCAATAGCAGGTCTCATTAGCAATTGCGATATTTGCCCAGCTTTTAAAAGGGCTTAATCAAAATTCGCAATCATGAAAGAAGCATATATAGTTGATGGTATTCGCACAGCAATTGGTAGTTTCGGAGGTAGTCTTTCCGCTGTTCGAGCCGATGATTTAGGAGCGAAAGTCATAAAGGAATTAATCAAGCGTAATAGTTCTTTAGATCCAGCAGCTATTGCCGATGTTATTATGGGTTGTGCTAATCAAGCCGGTGAAGACAACCGGAATGTAGCTCGTATGGCCCTGCTTCTTGCGGGTTTACCATTTTCAGTTCCCGGTGAAACGGTAAATCGTTTATGCGCTTCAGGTATGAGTGCAGCTGCTCAGGCTATGCGTGCCATTCGCAATGGTGATGGCGATGTACTTTTAGCAGGAGGAATGGAACATATGACCCGTGCGCCTTATGTAATGAGTAAGCCCAGCAAAGCCTTTGGTACCGATTCTAAAATGTACGATAGCTCTTTTGGTTGGCGCTTTGTAAACAAGGAAATGTTTAAGCTTTACGGCACCGACGCTATGGGTGAAACGGCTGAAAACCTGGTGGACCGCTATGGCATTAGCCGAGAAGATCAAGATAAATTCGCCCTTTGGTCTCAACAAAAAGCCAGCGCCGCTCAGGCTAATGGGCGCTTAGCGGAAGAAATAGTTTCTGTTTCTATTCCTCGCCGTAAGCAGGAGGACCTCATTTTTGATGCAGATGAATTTGTAAAGCCCAGCTCAAGCTTAGAAATATTAGCTAAACTACGCCCTGCCTTTCGCAAGGAAGGTGGAACGGTAACCGCGGGGAACGCCTCAGGCCTAAACGATGGTGCGGCCGCTCTTTTAATGGCTTCCGAACAAGGTTTAAAGGATCAAAATTTAAAACCTTTGGCACGGATGGTTTCCATGGGTGTTGCTGGGGTAGAGCCTCGAATTATGGGAATCGGCCCGGTGTATGCTTCCGAAATTGCCCTTAAAAAGGCGGGCTTAAGCTTCGCAGATATGGACATTATCGAGCTTAATGAAGCTTTTGCTGCTCAGGCCTTAGCCTGCACCCGAAAAATGGGTCTTGCTGATGATGATGAACGCATCAATCCAAATGGCGGAGCAATTGCTTTGGGGCATCCCTTAGGTATGTCTGGTGCGCGCTTGTTGCAAACCGCCGCGCTTCAACTTCAAAAAACCCAGAAGCGTTACGCATTATGCACCATGTGTATTGGGGTTGGCCAAGGTTATGCGACCATTATTGAAAGAGCCTAAGCAACGCTTTCCCAAGAAGCCGTCCTAAAAGGATGAAGTCCTTTTTACAACAAACCTTAATCGCACTATTTTTTAGCCTTTCGGCTGAAGGGCAATCGCTGGACGTAGTGGTCATAGACCCAAACGATGATCCCATTGAAGGAGTGCTGGCCATTGATTTTCTGGGAAGGGAATACGGCCCTAGTTCCAATCGCGGAATTATTCGACTTCCTGCCGAAGCGGGCACTCAAGTACAATTTTTTAAAGAAGGCTATTATATAAAGGTTATAGCCATTGACTGGTCCATTGCGGAAAGTCAACCAGTCCTAAGCGTGCGTTTAAAGCCCAATGATATTAGTCTAAATGAAGTGGTGGTTAGCGCCGAGAAAATTTCATTTACCGATACGCTTCGGGTGCAGGACTTTGATTTTCAAGACAGCGGCCTTTTTGTACTGGGCTATGATTATTTGATTTTAGCTAGCCTCGATTTTACTGTAAAATGGCAGACTAGTAATTCGTCTAAATTTAAGAGCGTGGAACGCGACCCACGAGGCAATTTATTCTTGCTTACTAAGGATAGTGTAAGCCAGATACTATTAAGGGAAAACTATGTGTATTTCTATCCCGCCGTTAGTATTTCTCAATACAACACCTACATTAAACCGCTAAAGGCCATTATTGGGGATGATTTGGTTTTAAGGAATATCATTCCTGAACAGATGCCATTGCCAATCAGCCATTTTCGGCCTGGCAATAAGGGTAAGAGCATGAGTTTTGCCCCCTACCATAATCAAGGAGCAGAGTTTTTTATCTATCGTCAAGGAAAGGATCCGGAGCGTTTTTACTTCAGCGTTGATACGGCAGGGGTATTGGTTGCACACGATGCTTTTCTCGATGCCTATAATATTGCCGCAACTATTGAGCGCTACTACGATCGCTTTGGTATTTGGCAACATGAAAAACTATTTGACTTAGATCAGGCCCAAAAAATATATCGCATGGCTTATGCTAAGGATATCCCTATTCCGATTTTTAAAAGGGAAGGCCAGCATTTGCTCTTTGATCGCTTCCGAGATATTATTATGGTTTTCGATGAAAACGGAAGTCGGCTTGATAGCATTAACTTTAAGATCGACGATAGCTTTCACCCACCATTAATAGTGCAGAATTATTGGAGCGAACAACTCTACGTATTAAAGGCCAAAAGGGGGATGATTAGTTTAGCCCCCTTACTCGACTATGAAATGGGAAGCTTTCAAAAGCTAGATCTTTTTGCGCGTGAAACTAAGGTCAATGATCAGTGGATACTTTTTATTGACGAAAGCAATTACCTTAGGCGCCAAAAGCTTAATACCCCATGATCTACGAATTTCAGGGCTTTAAACCAATAGTTAAAGAAAGTGCCTATGTGCACGAATCGGCCACCATTATTGGAAATGTGAGTATTGGCGAAAAAGTTTATGTTGGCCCAGGAGCGGTTATTCGTGGCGATTGGGGTGAGATTATCATTGAAGACGGATGCAATATTCAAGAAAATTGCGTGGTACATATGTTCCCCGGTGTTAGCATTCGCCTGGAAGAAGGCGCCCATGTAGGACATGGTGCTATTATTCACGGGGCAAATTTGGGCAAAAACGTGCTGATAGGCATGAATGCGGTGGTAATGGACCGCAGTTCTGTTGGCGAAGGCTCTATTGTTGGAGCATTGAGTTTTATAAAAGCCGATAGCCAAATCCCTGCCCGAAGCTTGGTGGTGGGTAACCCCGCTAAAGTTATAAAGCAGGTGAGCGACCAAATGTTAGCTTGGAAAACTAAAGGAACTGAACGTTACCAAGAACTTCCGGGCGAGCTTTATGCGACTTTAACCGAATGCGAACCTTTGCGCGAAAAGGAGGAAAATCGTCCTCAACAAGCCAAGTTATTCGACACTTGGAATGAGCATCGCAAGTCCTAAAAAAAAACATATTCTCATTAGTCTTTCCTCTCGTTTTTAGTACTTTCGGAAACACTTTTTTAAGGAACAAGTATTTTTTAAACACATATTAGCTTTTAGGGAGGGCTAAGTGTTTGATTATAAGATAGTAAAACAGGAACTAAGCAGTAGGAACAAATCTGTTGGATGGATTATGAGGAAGAGCTAAAGTGAACGATTCTTCCCTATTCTTTATTCAATTATCAGTATTTACCAATTTATTCTGCTTCGTACACATGAATAAATGATACAGCAATTGGGAGTATACCATATATAAGCCCAAATGCTACTAAAGGTTTTTATTGAGCACTTTTTTCTAACTAACATCTAAACTATGAGGAACAATCAATTTCTTGACCTGCCGTCGGTAAGGTCTCGGTGCGGCCCACTTTAGGCTAAAACGCTAACCACTTTCTATTGAAAGGAATTAAAACGCTTCACTATATTTTTCAGAATTAAATTTCATTTATGAGACACTTTTTACGACTAATTTTATTAGTTGCATTGGGCACAACGCTAAACGCTCAGAATGATTCCGTAACCTTTAAGGTGGATATGAACGACTATACAGGTTCGTTTACCACCGTAAATCTTAACGGAACATTCAACGGTTGGTGTGGAGGATGCAACGCCATGTCCGACAGTGACGGAGATGGAGTATGGGAGGTATTATTACCCCTTACTGCCGATACCATTGAGTATAAATTTACGCACGACGGTTGGACCAATCAAGAAAACTTCGCTGGTGGCGAACCTTGTACGGTTACCAATTTTGGTTTTACCAATCGTGAGCTAATTTTTACTGACGACACAGTATTACCAGTGGTATGCTACAACTCTTGCAACGCTTGTACCGGCGTAATTTTAAACACGGTTGATTTCCCAATTACTTGGGATGATGCCATGGTGAATTACAGCACTGGTAGCTTTGGAGGAAACTCTGATAGCGTAAAGGTAGACCCTACCGACGCTACGAATATGGTGCTAAAGCTCGACAAAGGAGCTGGTGCTCAAACTTGGGCTGGTACTACTATTAGTATTGGTGGATTGGCAAACCCAGTTCCATTTACTATGGGTGGAGCAAATACTATCTCCGTTCGCTTCTGGTCTCCAGATGCTGGTGCGGCAGTATTACTTAAGGTTGAAGATCAAACCAATGCTGGAATTTTTGTTGAAACTACCGACACCACAACTGTTGCTGGTGGATGGGAGGTATTAACCTTTGACTTCAATAACCCTGGCCCTAATGCTCAGGCTATTAATACGGCTAACACTTACGACATCATTTCTATCTTCCCGAATTTCGGTGTTGATGGCGCTACTGCGGGTGCTAAAACCTATTATGTAGATGATGTTGTATATGGAACTCTTTCTACAGGGATGTCGGGTATTTATACCATCAACGCAAGTGCAGCGGCAAGCAGTACTAACTATACGAGCTTTTCAGCTGCTGCGGCAGATTTAGTAAGTTTAGGAGTGGTAGGTGCATGTACCTTTAATGTAGCTCCAGCTAGCTATACCGATACAGTTTACCTACCAGCTATTATGGGAACTAGCGCGGCCAATACCATCACTTTCGATGGTGGCGACTCTGCTACAACCACTTTAGCTTATGATAATACCGCTAGCAACCAACGTGAGGTAATCATGATGGATGGTGCGGATTATGTAAGCTTTAAAAACTTAACCATTACCCACGACGGAACATTGGATTCTTGGGGTGTACGTATGACCAATGATAATGACAACTTCATGCTTGACGCTTGTCGTATCGTTATGGGGACTACCACCTCAACCAGTGAGTTAACCTGTATTGGTTCTTCATCAACCGCTACTTCTCAATATGGAGAAACCGATGCGGGTGATAATATTACTATTCAAAATAGTGCCTTTGTAAATGGTTCATTTGGTATTCACTTCGAGGTTTCCTCTTTTGACGATTCCAACTTCGTAGCGATGAATAATACCATGATGAATAACTACTACCGTTACTACATGAGCGACAACGCTTATGACGTTACCCTCAGCGGGAACACTGCTAGCGGTATGACTTATTCTACTGGTTATGGTTTCGCCATTTATGATATGGTTGGCTTAGAGATGACTGGCAATGAGGTAAACGCACCTTATTATGGCGCTTACATTACCGACTTGAATTTTGATGGAAACTCTCCTCGCACTTCCTTAATTGCCAATAACAGCTTCATTTCTTCTGGAGCCACTGGTCAAGAAGGATTTTATTGCGACGACTGTGATACGGTAAACGTTTATTATAACAGTTTTGTAACCAATTCAAGCAGCACTAGTGCTTATGGTGGTTATTTCAATGATCCACGAGGAGTTGATGTACGTAACAACTTATTTTACGGAACCAGCAATTATGCGGCTTACTTCTCTGATAATACCACTACTACCGGTACAACGTCAAGTCCAGTAAACCTAGATTACAATGCCTACTACACCGTAAACGGTGCTAGCTTGGCTTATGATGCAGGTGTTCAATCTGATCTTGCCACTTGGCAAGCGAACCGCGCTGGAAACAATACCAACTCGGTATCTGGAGATCCAATTCTTATTAACCCAGCCACCGACGTGCATGTAGCAGGAGCTATTCTCAATGGTGCTGCTACTCCAATTGCTTCTATTACCATGGATATCGATGGTGATATGCGTGATGCCACTACACCAGATATTGGTTCGGATGAATACACACCAGCTTCTTGTTTACCAGTAGGTACTTTTACCACTATTATGGCTTATGCCGATAGTGCTACTGTGGCTTGGGCTGACCCTAATGGTTCCGGAACCGTATTTAATATTGAATATGGCTTAGCTGGCTTTACACCAGGTACAGGTACTACTATGATGGCCCATCCTGATACCTTCTTGACCATTACAGGATTAACAGCAAATACAAACTACGAGTTTTACGTAACCGCAGATTGTGGAGCTGGAGGTATTGCCTCACAATCAGGTCCGGGTGCATTTAGCACAACATTGGCTGCTCCACGTGTAATTACTTGTACTACCGGTATTTCAGGTAGCTTGTTTACCGAGGACTTCGATAACACCACTACCTTCACTGGAAACATTGCCGGTGGAAACGGTACTTGGGTTTATGATAATAATAATACTGGATCTTCTAACACTGGCCCTTCTGGTCCTCAAAGTGGAAGCCACTATATCTTTGTTGAGACTTCTAGTGGTGCGGCTACCGCAGCCATGGTTTCTCCTGCAGTTGACTTAAGTGCTGCTTCTCAAAATGTAGAACTTACCTTCTGGCTACACGCTTATGGTGCTACAATTGGAGTGTTAGATGTAGGCGTTTCTACTTCTGCAAGCGGTCCTTTTACCAATGTATTTAGCTATGGTCCTGGTCAGTTGCAAACTGATGAATTAGATCCTTGGCAACAAGTGGGAATCAATTTGGATGCCTACTTAGGTCAAACGATTTACATCGAGTTCTTTTATACTAGAGGTTCTTCTTTTACCAGCGATTTAGCAATCGACTTAGTAGAAGTAAACACCTGTTTAAGTTGTTTAACTCCAAGCAGCCTGGCTTCAGCCAATGTTACTGCTACTTCAGCGGATATTAGCTGGACATCAGGAGCAAGCAACCAAGGTTCTACCATCGAGTACGGTCCTAGTGGTTTTATGCCAGGAACTGGCCTTATCGCTACTTCTACCACAGGTATGGTAACCTTAAGTTCTTTAATGTCGGCAACGGCTTATGATGTGTATGTTACCGATAGTTGTGGTGCAGGCGATATTTCCGGTGCTGCCGGTCCAATTACCTTTACTACTTTATGTGCTCCTAGTTTCCCTGCGCCTTATAGCACAAACTTTGAGAACATCACTTTAGGTAATCAAGCTTCTTACGAAAACTGTTGGACTACCAATCTTGGTAGCAATCCACGTTGGGAATCAGAAGATGCTTCAGGTTCTAACGAGAACTCATCCCTAACGGGACCAACCGTAGATAATACCGTTGGTGTTGGTGGTACTTATATGTTCTTGGAAACCTCTTCGCCTTCGGGCTTAGGAGACACCAATGTGCTGTACTCACCACTTATCGATATCTCTAGCTTAACCGTTCCTCAAATTGAGTTCTACTATCACATGTTCGGGCAAACAATGGGTAACCTTTATGTTTATGCCGAAGATGCTGCTGGAACCCGTACCATCTTAGATAGTATCATCGGGCAACAGCAAGCAGCTCAAACCGACCCCTGGATGGTAAAAACCATTACCCCAACCTTAGCATCCGGTTCTTACCGTTTTGTATTTGTAGGTGAGGCTGGTTCTTCTTTCTATAGTGATATGTCTATTGACGACTTTAGTGTTAGCCAAGCGCCTACATGTTTTGCGCCTACTGCACTAAGCGTTATTAGCACCGACAATAACAGCGCTGAAGTAACCTGGATGCCAGGTAATGCAAGCAACTGGCTTATTGAGTACGGTCCTACTGGATTTATGCCAGGAAGCGGAACCATGATGGTTGCAACTAATGATACCGCTACAATCTCCGGATTAAGCGCTGCCACCGGTTATGACTTTTACGTTGCCGACAGTTGTGCTGTAGGTGATGTATCAACCTTTACCGGTCCGGTATCTTTCTTTACTAGTGCTTGTGCTGCTAGCAGCCAGTGTACCTTTACCCTTGATCTTACCGATACCTGGGGTGATGGATGGAATGGAAATGAAATCACCATCTGGCAAGCAGGAATCCCTGTAGGAACTTATGGTGCTGGATTTACAACTGGAAATAACTTCCCGACCATTAACGTAGATCTTTGTGATGGACTTCCAACCTATGTTACTTTAAGTACTCAGGGAGGTTTCACCACAGAAATTGGTTTCACTTTAACCAATCCGTTAAATGATACCCAGGGCGAGCATGTTGCTGGTGCATCTTTAGCACAGGGCGATACCCTTGCAAGTTTCACTACCGATTGTAGTGCTTGTGGTCCTATCGTGGCTCCATTCTATGAGAGTTTCGATGGAACAAGTACTCCATTGTGTTTCACTCAATCTGCTGGTGCAGGTGGCCCTTGGTTATTTAGTACTAATGCCAATAGCGTACAGTGTGCTGCTCTATCCGATAATACCGGAAATGGTGGAAACTATGCATGGATGGATCAATCCAGTAGCGATGATAGCGTAAGCCTTGAGCTTCCTGTTATTGACGTATCTGCATTAACCACTCCATTCTTAGAGTTCTACTACGCGATGTGTGGTGTTGGATATTCTCCAGTTAACATCACTATTAGAGAGTACTGGGATGGCACTAGCTGGATTACCGCTGATACCATTGCAATTGCAACCAATGGATGGCAGAAATTTGAGGATACTATTCCGGCGGCATTTACCTATAACAATGGTCTTTTCCGCATGCGTTTCCGCGCTGAGTCTGGTGGATCTGGTTCTGATTTCTACGGTGATAACGCTATAGATGATATCCGTATCTACGAAGCTCCATCTTGTTTTGCACCTTCTAACTTAGGCGCAACAAACATTACGAGCTCAACTGCAGATGTATTCTGGACTACCGGTGGCTCAAGCAACTGGATTTTAGAATATGGTCCTGCTGGTTTTGTACCAGGAACAGGTACTGTAATGAATGTTACCAATGATACTATCATGCTTAGCAGTTTGATGTCGGCAACGGCTTATGACTTCTATGTACAAGATAGTTGTGCTGTGGGCGATGTATCGCTTCCAACAGGTCCATTCACATTTACTACCAGCTGTCCTGCAAGCTTTGCGGCTCCTTACTCTACCGACTTCGAGTCGATTACGCTAGGAAACCAAGCTTCTTATGAAAACTGTTGGACAACCAATGTTAGTGGTAACCCACGCTGGGAATCGGAAGATGCTACTGGCTTTAATGAGAACTCTTCAGGAACCGGTCCAACCGTAGATAATACCGTTGGTGTAGGTGGTACTTATATGTTCTTAGAAACTTCATCGCCTTCGAGCTTAGGTGATACCAATGTGCTGTATTCTCCAGCTATTGATATCTCTACCCTAACCACTCCAATGCTTAGTTTCTACTATCACATGCATGGTCAAACTATGGGTAACCTTCGTATCTGGGCTGAAACAAGCGCTGGAACACGAATTGCCTTGGATAGTATTGTTGGTCAGCAACAAGCGGTACAAACCGATCCTTGGATGGAGAAACAAGTACTGCTTAGTGGATTAGCCGCTGGTACCTACCGTTTCTTATTAGAAGGTGTGGCTGGAAGTAGCTTCTATTCTGACATGTCAATTGATGACTTCTCAGTAGTTGAAGCTCCATCTTGTTTTGCTTCTTCTAACCTAAGCGTTATTTCTTCGGATAATAACAGTGCTTTAGTTACTTGGACCGCCGGAACAGGAACGAGCTGGGATGTTGAATATGGTCCTGCTGGCTTTAGCCCAGGTTCAGGTACTGTAATTAACTCTACTAATGATACCCTAAACATTACCGGCTTAATGGCCAGTACTGCTTATGATTTCTACGTAACGGATAGCTGTGGATCAGCAAATGGTGTAGCCTTAACAGCTGGCCCTGCATCCTTCACAACTACCGCCTGTGCTGCAAGCGAGCAATGTCTCTATTACTTTGATCTCTTAGATACATTCGGAGATGGATGGAACGGAGCAACCATTACCGTATGGCAAAATGGTGTTGCAGTAGGAACCTTAGGAAGTAACTTCTCAACGGGCAGTGTCTTTAATGATAGCTTAACCCTTTGTGATAATATCCCAACCTATGTTACATTAAGTGCCGCGGGTGGATTCCCATCGGAAGTTGGCCTTGTTGTAATTCAGCCTAATGGCGATACAGTTGGTGTACATACTGCATCTGGTACTACCGCTGCAGGCGATACCTTAGCTAGCTTTACTTCAAGCTGTTCAAGTTGTGGTACTTACGTAGCACCTTTCTTTGAGAGCTTTGAATTAAGCTCTGCTAGTATTGCTTGTTGGACTAATGAAGCTATTTCAGACACTAGTCTTGTTTGGAGCTTAGGTTCTGGATCTACTGGCGGTGCCGTTGGCGCCCCTTATGCGGGAGCTCTTAACGCGGTGTTTGTTTCTCAAGGTCCTTCAGGATCTGGCGACACTACCCGTTTAGTTTCTCCGGTAATTGACCTTAGTGCTTTGATCAATCCACAATTAAGCTTCTGGTATGCCCAGGAAGACTGGTTTGGCGATCAAAACATCACTAATGTTTACTATCGTGCAGCAGCTACTGATCCTTGGACATTCCTTTGGGGTGACAACAGCAGTGTGAACTCTTGGACTCAGGCTATTATGAGCCTTCCAAACCCAAGTGGTTCTTACCAGATTGCTATTGAAGGTATCAATAATTGGGGTCACGCTAACGTAGTGGATAGCTTATCGATTACGGATGCAGCAATTATTTGTTCTCTTCCAGATAGCGTTCAGGCGAATAACATTACTGCGACTAATGCCGATATATCTTGGGTTTCTGGAACCAATGCTTCATCTTCTTGGATCGAGTACGGCCTTGCTGGCTTTGCCCCTGGAAGCGGAACTATTGTTAATCCTGCCACTAGCGTTACTACGCTTAGCGGATTAATGCCAGGTACCTTGTATGAGGCTTGTGTATATGACATCTGTTCTACCTTAGGTGATACCAGTATGGCGGCTTGCGTAACATTCGCAACCCTTTGTGCTCCGGTTAATACCTATCCTTATCTAGAGGATTTCGAGGCGGGAATTATTCCTCCTTGTTATAGTGAAACAGCCACTGGAAGTAGTTATACCTGGCGCCCTGGTGCTGGTGGTACGCCATCAACAAACACCGGACCGGCCGTGGATCATACCACTGGAACCGGAGCAGGAACCTTCCTATTTGTAGAAGCTTCTTCTCCAGCAGCAAGTGGTGATAGTGCTTTCTTATGGACTGCTGAGTTCGATATGACCTCACTTACCAATCCTGAGATTGTATACTACTACCACATGTATGGAGCAGATATCGTTAACTTGGACTTCCAAGCTTACGACCGCACAAGCATGAACTGGGTAAGCTTGAATAATATCGTTGGTCAGCAGCAATTTGCCAATGGCGATGCATGGGGTGAAGCTCGTGTGAACCTTGCGGCCTATACTACCGATACGGCATTGCAACTGCGCTTCTTAAGTGTACGTGGTGCTAGCTTCGATGGTGATGCTGCCCTTGATGATATCATTATCCGTGAAACTCCTCCTTGTGTGGATGCATCTAACCTTATGGTTACTACTGCTGGAAACAACAGCGTAAGCTTAAGCTGGATGAGCGATACGAACATCGTTAGCTCTACCATCCAATACGGTGCTCCAGGTTTTGCTTTAGGAACTGGTACCAATGTAACGGCCACTCCTGGTGGATTTACCGTAACTGGTTTAGCCAACACAACTTGTTATGACTTCTACGTAATGGATAGTTGTTCTGCAGCTACCAACTGGGTAGGACCAGTAACAGCTTGTACTATCGCTTCTTGTTCTGTAAGCACTATGCCAAGTGGAACAACTAATGATACCACCGATTGTGATGGTAGCTCGGTTACTGTAATGGCAACCAGCAGCACCAGCAACGATCTTGCATGGATGATTAACGGTGTAGTTCGCGAAACCGGTGACACCTATGTAACCGACTCTATTAGCTTTACTACTGCCTTTGATGTGGCCGAGTATGTAACCACTAGCCCAAGCTTAAGCGTAGGTCCTCTGACCAATATCGCCACTGCTGGTTATGGTAACTTCTCTAATGGTCAATACTTAACGGTAGTGGATACCATCCATATTGATAGTATGACAGTTAATCACAGTGGTGATGTAATTGCATTCGCTCAAATTTGGGATGCGGCTATTACCAATGTATTACAGCGTGGTGACACCTTCTCTACACCTGCTGGTGTAACAGGCGACATGCGCGTACCAGTTAATATGGTTTTAACCCCAGGGGTGTACTTTATTAATGTTGACTTTATCGGTGGAACGGGATCATTATTCCGCGCTACAGGTGGTGCTGCTTACCCTTATGACTTACCAGGTTTAATGAGTATCGACTCAACAAACTTTGCTAGTCAGGTACGTATCTATTATACCTTCGACATGAGCGTAAGCAAAGCATGTATTGGTATGCCAGCTCAAGCCTTAGGGGTTGTGCCAGGAGCTAATGCAGGTATCTCCGATACAAGCCTTGTATGTTCTTCCGATGCGGCAGCTAATCTTGCAAGCTTCTTGGGCGTGTACGATACAGGCGGTACTTGGGTAGATAATGACGCTACTGGTGCTTTAACCGATAGTATCCTTGATGCGACTCAGTTAATGGCAGGTAACATCTATCACTTCAGCTACATCGTAGCAGGTGTTAACGGATGTACTGGCGATACGGCTAATGTTTATGCTGAAATTGAAGCAGCTCCATTTGGAGGTGTTGATACCAGCGTAGCCCTTTGTGCAGGTAGTGGTATTACTATCCTAAGAAACTACCTAACCGGTACTGCCTTTGGTGGTGATTGGGTAGATCTTGACGGATCAGGTGCCTTGAACGTGAACACAGGTGTGTTTAACAGCAACAATGCGAGCAGCGGTACTTACCGTGTACTCTACGTATTAGCAGGAGTAGCTTGTCCAGCAGATACCACCATGCTTACCCTTAATATCGATACAGTAGTATCGGCCGGTATAGCTGTTTCGGATTCTGTTTGTGACGATGAGTCTATGGTTGACCTAAACAGCTTCCTCGATGCTTCGGCAAGTGCAGGTGGTATGTGGACAGACCTTAGCGGATCCGGTGCCTTAAGTGGAAATATGTTCGATGCTACCGCAGTAGCGAACTCTACCACTTATGACTTCCAGTACAAAGTAATGTCGGCTTGTGGCGATGATTCGGTAACTGTATCCTTATTTGTTGAGGATTGTGATGTATCGATTCGCGAAATGAGCACTGGCTTCATCAGCATCTATCCTAACCCAACTACGGGTCTTATTAAGGTAGATGATGAGAATGTACGTGGCAGCATCTCGGTTGAAGTATATGCAGGAAATGGTCAGTTGATGATTTCTGAGCAATATGCTGAAGGCGAAGAAATCCGCATGGATATCTCTGAATTCGCAACTGGTATTTACACCGTAAAAGTGAACTCTTCTAAAGGTCTTGATGTGAAACGCATCATGAAGCAATAAGAGAGCCTCATTTAGATAAATGGAACCCCGGCCTCCGAAAGGAGTGCCGGGGTTTTTTTGTGCTGGGCTGTGGGAAGGTGGGTTTAGTGAATCCTGTTTGCTTTGGATTAATAGATCCATATAAAGGCCCTCTAAAACCCGCTTGGAACAAGTTTAGATGCTTGCTGACTCTATTGCGTCTGTCCCAAGTAAATGGAATCAGCTCTAGCTTTAGAATCTGCTTAAACGGATATTAGTCAAGCAACAACTATTGTCTTCTTAACTCCATTAAATCTCCGCTAGGAAAAAGGCTTAAGCTGAGCTAATAACTAATGCTATTGAGCAGGGTAAATGAGGCTTTATGGCTGCAGGGAAACGAAGTACATTGCGAGGGAGCCTTTGCCCTTAACTTCAACCATACCGCGGGCTTCAAAATGAAAGAGGTCAAGCTCTTGAACGCGCTCATAGCTGGCTTTACTAATGTTCACTTTGCCCATTTCGCCGCTGCTTTCCATTCTACTAGCGGTGTTTACGGTATCGCCCCAAATGTCGTATTGAAATTTCTTTAGGCCTACGATGCCCGCTACCACCGGTCCACTGTGAATGCCAATTCTCATATCAAAAGCAGCCAGCCCTTTGGCGAGATGATTGGCTTTTCGGGCCCTCATGAAAGCCTGCATTTCAAGGGCGGCTAAAATCACCTCCTTTGGGCCAGAGCTGCGTCCTTGGCTTAGGCCTCCTACAGCCATATAGGCATCACCAATGGTTTTAATCTTCTCCACGCCATACTTTTCCATAATGCCATCAAAAGCCTTAAAACAATGATTAATCTCGGCGACTAATTCCGAAGGACTTAGTAATTCACTGATAGTGGTAAAGGCAATAAAGTCGCTAAAAAGTACCGTGGTTTCCTCAAAGTACTTGGCATCGGACTTGCCCTTCTCCTTAAGCTCTTCCGCTACTTCAGAAGGCAAAATATTTAGGAGCAAGTCTTCCGATTTTCTTTTTTCCTCGCTTAAATCAAATGTTCTATCCTCAACAAGCCTCTCTAGCTTTAGCTTATCCATTTCTAATTTTGAAGTTCGCCACTTCACAATTTGAATTAATAGTATTACAAAGCCAATTAAATAAATGGCATAAGCCCAAAGGTTTTGATACCAGGCGGGACGAACAACGAAAGGGTAGTAGAAGGAAGGGGACCAATCGAAGCCGTGAGACATGGACTGTAGCTCAAAGGTAAATTGGCCAGCGGGTAAATCTCTAAAATCGGCTTGATTAAGGTCGCTGCCAGCACTCCAACGAGGGTTTAACTCTTTGATTCTGTAGCGGTACTTGGACTTGTTTGGAGACCGATAATTTAGTTCCCTAAAAAGGAAAGTAAGGTGGTTTAAATCATAAGCTAGGCTTAGCTTGCTAGGGATATTTCTAAAGGGTTCCGAAGCGACATATTTTATACCCGAATAGCTAGAGTCAATCTGGAAATTATAGGAACGCTCATTTATTTTCACTTCACTTAATACAATGGGCGACACTTGTTTTCGTTCAGCGTAGTCTTTGTAGTTAATTTTTAGGATCACATCATTGGTGGGGATGTATAGAAAATCACCATAAAAGACCTCATCCCAATGACCATCAAAGGACGAATAACTCAGGCCATCCCTTATTCCAAAATGATCAATAAGCAAGTTAGAACGTTTCCCCTCCGTGAGCTCCTCTAGATGAGCGTTGTTAAAGGCGTTTAAACCACCGTCGGTAGCGGCCCATGTAATTCCATTTGGGTCGGTAACTGTACCGCCCACATAATTATTACTTAGGCCATTAAATACATTTAGTTGAATGAGGGCGGTATCGTGGATATAGTAACATCCGTTTTCCCAAGTTCCAACAATGCTGCTCGAGGCCTTAGGAGATTGAACGTGCCAAGCTGTAGCGGGTAAACCTTCGCGGCTAGACATAATGTTCCAAGCGCCATCGTATCTTACAATTCCCAATATGCTATGAGCAATAATCAACTGCCCACGATAGTCGATGGATAATGTGTTCACATGACCGGCCACTCCTGGAAGTCTATTGGAAAACTGCTGACCATCAAAAGAATAGAGACCATTGTGGCCTCCCATCCAAAGGGTTCCTTCTTTATCGAATTTCATATCCGACCAGCCATCCATGCTTAAACCTTGCGCTGATCGGTAAATAGTTAATGAATCCTCCTCAAATCGACAAAGCGTCGGTGCGTCCCAATCTCCGGCACTTAACCAAATTTCATCAGCCCTAGCTGCCATAAAACGCATCTCCTTAAAAGGGAAACCCGGAGGATCATCAAATTTGAAAATGGCTTGGCTATTCGGCTCATATTTGAAAAGACCCTTGGCAGAGAGTATCCAAAAAAGTCCATCGTCATCTATTGCAATATCCCTAATCCAATCATCAGCATCCAAACCTAAGTTCATGGAGGTAATTAGAGTCTTATCTAGAATTACAAAGCCCTCCCAAGTGCAGAGCCATATTTGACCATCTTCATCCTCAAAAATCCTCTTGTCATTTACGATATAGGGTGGGCCGCCAAAATTGGAAACATTAAAATCAAAAGAGTAAATGCCTTGTTCTTCTATTAGATCTACTCCTCCACCTTTATAAGAAACCCAAATCCCACTTTTGCTATCCATCATTAACTCCAGGGGTGAAGCCCCCGATAAGCCGGTAGATTGGTCGTATTTCAAAACATCGCCAGTTTGGCTATTGTATTTGAATAAACCCTTTTCAGCAGCCACCCAATACTCATCTGCACGGCCTTCAATTATTGCATGGATATTTCCAGATTCTGGAAGGTAGAACATGCTTAAGCGGCCTTCGGAATAGGAGAACCAGATGTTGGCGCGGCTGTTAATGATGAGCTCGCCTTTGGAATTCGTAAAGCAATTGCGAAAATCATCATTAGTGCGAGGGATTTGAACAATGGGAATAAGTTTTAAATCTTTTAGCCGATAGATGGTTTCATTCCGCTCTATATAAAGTTCACCATTCTGCCCCCGCCCAATCGGAGTTCCACTTAGATTGCTGGAGTGTAAATTTTTACCGTCAAAATACCTTAAGGAACTAGCCCAATCGGTTCTAAACCACAAATTCCCTTGTTCATCGGGCATAAATCGACTCGAGATTGATAATAGTCCGGATTCGGGCAGGTACTCCTTTACCTCTTTGCCGTCGAAGGAAACGATAGCATCATTCATATACCACATTAAGCCGTTCTTGTCCTTAACGGGCATCCTGGTCGCATCATCTAGCAAGCCTGCCTCCACATCAATATGCCGGGCTCTAAAAGGGGCTTTCACATTAAGCTTCTTAGCTTTTACATCGCTCGTTTGAGAGAGGGTCACCTTCTCGGTGCTAAACTGCAAATCCAAGGTGTCCATATGCAATTGCAGAACTTGGCTGCTCACAATTACCTTAGCTGATGGCTTAGGTTCTTTTAGCTTTCGGAGACCATTTGCATAGTGCAGGAATTTAGCGGAAGGTGCTTTGAGCTTGGTGGGAGGTTTTGAAATCTCTTGAACATCGGCTTTAATCTCGATGGGCACACCGGTATGCAGGGTGTCGCCATTTTGCCTCAAAAAGGGGAGGAGCGTATCGCCTTGCGAATTAATTATAACATTGCTATTAGCACTTCTAAGCAAGGCTTCTACAGAAGGGCCATTGTCTAGCTCAGCCTTATTTTCGGAGCAAGACAGTACCAGAAAGCACAGAAAAAGGATGGGAATATAAAAATGGAATTCCCCCGCTTGTACAAGAAGGTTTTTCGGCTGTTGTTTATTCAATCTCTTGGAGAATTATAGCTCCCTACAAAGTACAGCTTTATTTTCTGCGAGATTCATTTGGCTCACAGTGGCCAAGGTTTAAGCCTCGAAAAAACGCTTAAAATCACCCACGGGCTCTAGTAGTGCAAGGGTATTGGCTCCAAAGTTCTTTACCTTATAATTATGCTTTGCCAAGTGCTCGAGGCAGAGTTGTTTGTCGCTTTGGGAGAGATGGGTGTTTTCGTAAATAATTGCCCGAGGACGGAATTTATCAATTTGAAAAATCCGAATAATCTCAAAGTCAAAACCCTCGGTGTCGATCTGCAATAAATCGATATTGTTGATTTGGTATTTCTCCAATAAGGTCTCAGGAGATATAATCATTACCTCCTCCGAAACAATTTGTTTTGAAGCTTCCGGAATTTGGATATTGTACTTCTCGCATTGGCTTTGAACCATGCCAGTGGTAAATGCCTTTTCGAGCACATCTCTTTGAAAAGAGGCCAAACCCGTTGCCCAGCGCATATTAGAAAAGCCCACCTTGTACAAAGTCTCTTTTCCATCGGAGGAGCCCAGCGCGGCACATAGGGTGTGGAGCCCTTTATTTTTCTGATAGATCTTTTTCAGGTAATTTTCGAATACATGGGACTGCGGCTCTAGCAAGACTCCTTTCCATTTATCCCGCTTAATGAATTTGTGAATGGGATCGTGCGTTATTCCATCATTGGCCCCCACTTGGATAACGGTAAGCTCATTAACTTTAGACTTGGAATAGGCGTCTAGAAAGGCGCTTAAACTGCCCTCTTTTGGCTTGTAGAAATATTTATAGAAACCAATAAATAAGGGGTTATTCGAGGCACTTAATTGAAACCTAAGGCTGCTTGTAAATTTGTTGACCGTTTTCTTTATCATTTCTCCAGATATAATCCTCTAAGCTTCCTCCTGTCTTTCTCAAGACCGCCATTTTTAGGCCTCTATGCAAGTCCTTTTAAGGCTTTTGCTTGTTACTTAGATTAGCAGGGCTTAATGTATTAATTCTTTGATTTTGTCTGGCTGCAAAGCAAAACAAAATTCGAGGCTTGAAAAGACCAAAGATCAGATTTCATCCAAGAGTGTTGGCTAAAAAAAAATAAGTCCGCAGACAGAGGGCTTAATATTTACCGATATTTAGTTCAGCTTATAGCGCTCTCGGTAGGCCTTGGGGCTGATCCCTTCCTTTTTCTTAAAAAGTCTTGAAAAGTAGGCAGGGTACTCAAAGCCCAATTCATAAGCCACTTCGGAAACTGTTTTTTGGGGATCTAAGAGGCTGTTCTTCGCTTCATCAATTAAGAATAATTGCAAGTGCTCGGTGGAGGTCTTTCCGGTTTCCTTTTTCAAAGTATCACTCAGGTAACGCTGCGAAACGGAAAGCTTCTCCGCTATTTCTTCTATTCCTGGAATGCCAGTTCCTTTTAGTTGCCCCGATTCGAAGTACTTAGTTAATTGCTGATTAAATGCTTCGAGCAAATTGTTCGACAATTCTTGGCGATTAATAAACTGCCTTTCATAGTAGCGATTGGCATACTTTAAAAGTGTGCTAAGCTGAGAAATTATTATTTCCTTGCTGAAGGCATCATGGTTGTTTTGGTATTCCATTTCAATGTTATCCACGATGGACAACAATTGTTTTTCTTCCTTCGGCGATAGGTGAAGCGCCTCATTTACCGAATAGGAAAAGAAGCCATATCTCTTAATCTGATAGGCTAGTTCGCTACCTTTTAGGAAGTCTTCATGAAAGTTAATGGAAAAGCCTTGCTGCTCAAATATTACGGCACTATCCCATTGAATTACTTGCCTTGGGGCGATGAAAAACAAGGCACCATTGCTGAAATCATATTTGGTGCGACCATAGCTTAAGTCGCCCTCAAGCTTTTTTTTAAAGCTAATGGAATAGCAGTCATTGCTAATAGGAGGCGAGCTTTCCTTGGGGCAAGGCAAGAAGCCGTCCCCTTTGGAGCTAAACAAGCTAAACATAGGGTGCTCGGGCGCTGGTAATTCCAGATAGGCCATATAGGCCGATAGGCTTTTGAAGTGCTCCATTTTTAGGGCTTTTGCATTTCCTTAGCTTCTAATAGCTGCTGCTTGTAAACCTCAATTCGTGCGTGGGCTAAACCATCAATCATTAAAATAAGCGATAGCATTGCGATGCTTGTAATAAGACTGGCGCGCCACCCGGGCTGTGGCAAGAAAATGAGCAGTAGCGCACAAATAAGGATAATGATTGGGATGCCCCTAAAAACAACATTTTGGTATTCTTTCAAAGTCGCTTCGGCACGCTCTAGCTCTGCGTCAACAAAGGCAGCGGCATTTTCGGTATAGGCCTTTTCAAATTGGCTAACCCTGGTTTTATTGGTGAAGAAAAGCCCCAGTCCAATAATTAGTAGTAAGGCTCCCGCCACTAGACAAGGGATAATATAGGCTTTTGCCAAATCGGTTTTCCCCACCTGCCAAAAACCAAAGCTAATCGCTAAAAAAGCTAGGCCGGCCAGCATAAAAAAGGGGGTGGAAATCAACTCAGCTTTCGCCCAATCTGTTGCAGCTTTAAGAATGTCCATTGCTTTAATTTCAGATTTCTAATTTACAGGTTCCAACTAATACCGGTTTCTTTTTCCGAAAGGTCCCATAAGCTGCGCGATACCTCTTTATCCTTAGCATGTGCCTTTAATTCATGCGCACCAACTGGTCCTACCCAATTACTGCGCCCGGTTGGGCCATAAAAAGCGCTTTGATCAAGCTCAGGCTCGGTGGCGCACATTAACTCGGGATAGGCTCCATTTTCGGCGGGCTGGGTAAGGGGAGACAATTTCATCAATCCGAAAATCATTTTCATCATGAAACTTCCGCTGGTGTTAATCAGGTTTGTACGCGATGAACCCGGATGGCAGGCATAAACCTTTACTGCGGTAATGCCGGCTGCCTTTAATCTATCCTGTAGCTCATAAACCGACATGATTTGAGCCAGCTTACTTTGACTGTAAGCATTATTCGGACTGTAATCCTTCTCCCAATTTAAGTCATTGAACTTGATGGTTTTAATACCCATATCATAGCCGAGACTTCCTACAACTACGATGCGACCCATGGCTTTTTCTATCGCAGGAAACAATAAAGCTTGCAGGCTAAAGTGCCCGAAGTAATTAACTCCCATTTGGCTTTCCCAGCCTTCTTTTGTGATTTCTCGCTTGGGTACTTGGGCGATGGCCCCATTGCACATTAGAGCATCAATTCGATCTGTTTTTTCCAAGACTTCGGCCGCCGCTTTCTTTACCGATTCCTGATCGCTTAAGTCCATGGTGATATTGGTAACTTCAATTGCATTTCCTAGCATCTGCTTTAAGCTCGCGATGCTGTCGGCCGCTTTCTTAGGCTTGCGATTGAGCATTATCAGCTTGGCGCCTTTGGAAAGTAGAATGCGGGCCGCTTCAAAGCCAGTACCGCTGGTTGTGCCGGTAATCACAAAGGTTTTACCGCTTAAATCTTTTATTCTATCAGGCGTCCAGCCCTTTTTTCCAAATTGATTTACAGTACTCATTTCTACTTTGTTTTAGATTACAAAGATGAGCCGAGGGAAGACCAAGTAGCTTATACACATTTTCGTAAGCTGTGTATTTTTTGGTATGCCGATGGGCCTTTCCAGCAAGGACCTTCACTTTTAGGTCAGTAGGTCTTTTTCTCTTTCGATAAACTTCCGCAAGGTATTAGCTTCCTTTCCTGTTAGTATCTGTTAATTTTCTGAAATACGTGGCTCAGCCTGAAGTCGTGGTAAAAAGTGCAGAATTGTTAGTACTAAAGCATAGTCAGATTTTAGCCCTTCACCTTTCTTTTTGAAATAAAAGCGGAGGGGGTTGATGCTTTTATATTTGATTTTTAGGCCAAGAATTTCCGTCATTAAGGCCGAAAGCGCCTCAAAGTTCATGTTCTCCTTTCCGGTTATCTCGAAGGCCTTATTTTGATGTTGATCAAATTGAGAGATGAGGACCGCCGTCGCTTCACCAATGTTTTTAACGTCAATCCAATTAAACTTGGCCCTCCCAGAAGGCAGGGTAATTCTTTGGTGATTTACAATTTCGGACCTTAAACTTGTGCTTAAGTTCTGCATGAAGTAGCTCGGTCTAACAAAGATGTATTTGAATCCCAGCTTCTGAATTAGAGTTTCGATTTTATTGTGAGGAATTACCGTACTCTTTTCTGCTCCTTGAACAGAGAGGAAGACTATTTCGCTAATCCCACTTTCTTGAGCCGATTTTAAAAGGGGTAGAAAGACCGCTTCAACATTTGAAATTTGTGGCGGACGAAGTAAAAAGACGAGGTCGATATTTTTAAATGCTTCGGTGAAGGTGTCACTATTGGCAAAATCAAACTGGCGGTATTCCAAATTGGGATAAGCGGAGAAGCGCTTTTTGGCAGCCTCAATATTACGCGCAGCTACATAGATTTTCGCTTGAAGCGCTTGTTCACTTAAATAGTGAACAACTTCACAGCCAATATTCCCTGTGGCGCCGCTTACAAGAATTCGTTTCATGGTATTGATTTAGACCAGCTACCCGTATTCACATGGTGTAAATAGACTTTAGCTAGGCTGGTATTGCCTTTCAATTGCATTTATTAACTCTTCTAATTCCGCAATGCTAAGGTGTAGGACAGTCTCCAAAGAGGCTGTTTTACGATTTAACTTTAGCCTACCGAGCATAGGTTTTGTTTCAAGATCGTAAATTATTTCCGTCTGCAATTCCCCGCTTGGAATTTCTTGTCGCCCATCTTTAAAAAGGCCATAATCGGCAATGTAGGAGACCTTTTCAATTTCTAAATTCAGTATTTCTCGCCCACAAGAATTCCAAAGGATTATTCGAAGCAGATAAAAGCCTAGTCCCCAACAAAAAAGAAAGGAGAGCGCAATTCCTATAATCGCTCCCTCTCCAAAGAGCCAGGTGAAGACGATAAGGGCAATAGGAATTAATACCAGTACAGACATAAATAGGGTCAACACTAGTCGAATAAATAAAGGGGCCTTCTTAGAACAAATGGTTAGTTCCGATCCCTTTATTTCAATATGGTTTCCTTTCATAGTCACATCCGCTTTAGCAAAGGCTTAAAGCTGAAATATCTAAATTTTTACCGAAAAAAATGCCAAGGGAGAATTCTTGGATTAGCAGGATTGCTTGACTTTTTATCTCCAATTAAAATATTGATTCTAACCATTAGCTCGGTTCAGCATCCAGCAGGGCGTTGCGTACAGGTACTGTTGTAAGGGGTTAATTTATAATAGTCTTTCATTTTGTCTTGACACAACCGAGGGCATGTCCCGAGCTCACAAAAACCAAAAGGAATAAAGAGCCTTTGTAAAACGAAACAAAAAGTCAAGGCTTGCAAGCTCCAAACCTCAGATTTTCATTAGGCCAAGTTCGGTCGCGGGATCTCCTTCGGAGCTACGCGATCTCCCTAAGCCCTAACCTCAATCTATCGGCTCGTCGCTCGCCATGCCAGCCTCCTAGCCGTAACCATTCCCTAAGTAATAAAAACGCTTGCAATTCGGATCAATCACGGACTAAGCACGACCCTTTATACCTAAGGGAAACCTTTTCCCAAATTGATTTTTGCCTGAACTACTTATCGACCTTTTTTTTCAATTTGCCTGTTTTCATTTTCGGAAAGGAAATAAGTCCCTTGGATGAAATCACTATCCTTTTAGTGAATTCCTTGGCTTATGGGTTTATCCATTGTTTATTTAAAACCATACTTAATCACCATGATAAAAAAGTCCATCAATAAGCGGTTCTTCCCAGGCTACTTCTTTGAAATTAAACCAACCGATTAAACCAAACTCTGTTTTAATGAGCACCTTTTCGAGGCCGTCATATTCTCCTCCTGTTTGACCTATTAGCACCTCGATATCATAATCTTTTGGCAGAAAAGCTACTTTCTCCCGGAATTTGTCTGTCTTGTAAATTTGAATGGGGTAATTGAGTTTTCCTCTAAGTCCGATATGATAAAAGGGTTGATTTACCTCCTGGTATTTATTATCAATAAATTGAAATTTTCTTTTCTTGTCAAAAAAGGAATTGGCGCTTCCTTCGATATACAAAGTGGCACCTTTAAAGTGTAAAATCGAGCCGGACTCCTCAAGGATTATTTCTCCATTGTGAACGGCAATAAACCTAGGGTCATCACTTGGTGCTTCTGTATAATGGAGTTCAACCTTAACATTTGCTTTGGGACTCCAATAACCAATTAGAGTGGTCGGTTCATCATATCGGTAACAATCGATTGAGTCCGTACATATGCTGTTGATTAACTGGAATTGGGACGCTGTACTAAAGCCAAACTTTCCGCTTAAGTAGCTTGCCTCAATATCAAGGTATTGCAAGTCAGAAAACCGATATTGAGCAAAAGTCGAGTTTGCCAGCAGTATAATCACGACAATAATTCGCTTCATAATTGTTTTTAAGAATACTAAATAGATCAAGCTTAATTAGCAAATCCCAAGTTAGCGTTTACAATAGATAATAGCCAAAATTTCACTCCGTCATAAGGGGGAGAGCCGTGCTTTTTATTTGCGCTTATATTTGCGGCAACCGATCCAGCCCAGCTGTCAAAAATTACATTTATGAAAAAAGGAAGTATCATAGCCACTGCAGCCATTATGCTCAGTGCCGCTTGTACGGAGAACCCTGAGCAAAATCAGGCAGAAACGAAAACAAAAATGGAGATGGAGTATCCTGAAACGCGGAAAGACTCTACGGTAGATGAGTATTTCGGCACCCAAGTGCCAGACCCTTATCGCTGGCTGGAAGATGATCGATCGGCGGAAACAGAAGCATGGGTAACAGCCCAAAATGAAGTGAGCTTTGGTTATTTAGAGCAAATCCCTTATCGCGATGCCCTTAAGAATAAGCTCACCGAATTGTGGAATTATGAAAAATTAGGAGCACCTTTTGAACATGGTGATTTCACCTATTTCTACAAAAATAACGGACTGCAAAACCAATATGTGGTTTACCGTTTTAAAACAGGTGAAGGGAGCATGGATAATGCTGAGGTATTCCTAGATCCCAATACTTTCGCAGAAGACGGCAGTACTTCCCTTGGAGGGATGAGCTTTACCAAAGATGGTAGCCTATGCGCCTATCAGATTTCGGAAGGCGGTTCTGATTGGAGAAAGGTGATTATTATCGACGCCCTAAGCATGGAGCAAATTGGGGATACTTTAAAGGATGTAAAATTCTCCGGTTTAAGCTGGCGCGGAAATGAGGGATTCTATTACAGCTCCTACGACAAACCAGAAGCAGGTAGTCAGTTAACAGCCATGACGGACATGCATAAACTGTTCTTCCATAAGATGGGTGCAAGCCAGGCTGAAGATGAGCTTATTTTCGGTGGTGAAAAAATGAAGCGCCGTTACATTGGAGGTTATGTGTCGGAAGATGAGCAATACTTGATTATCTCCGCCGCAGAGTCTACCACCGGAAATGAATTGTATATTCAAAAATTAGAAAGCCCCAATGCACCGATAGTTTCTATTGTGAGTGGCTTTGATAGCGATCAAGGTGTTATTCACACCGATGGCAATAAGGTTTACTTTAAAACCAATATGAACGCTCCAAACGGACGCGTGGCAATGGCCGAGTTCCCTAATCTTGACCCCGAAAATTGGGTGGATGTAATTCCGCAAACAGAGCACGTTTTAACAGTTGGAACGGCAGGTGGAAAGTTCTTCACCACCTATATGATCGACGCGGTACATAAGGTTTATCAGTATAACACCGACGGAGCGATGGAGCGCGAAATAGAACTTCCTGGGCCGGGTTCTGTTGGAGGATTTGGCGGTCGTTGGGACGATGAGGAATTGTACTATAGCTTCACCAATTACATAAACCCGGGTACTACTTTTAAGTACAATATTGGCACTGGCGAATCAGAACTGTATCGCAAATCAGCCGTAGCTTTCGATTCGGAGCGCTACGAATCTAAACAGGTATTCTATACCTCTAAGGATGGTACTAAGGTTCCAATGATCATTACCCACAAAAAGGGTCTTGAAATGGATGGAAACAATCCAACCATGCTTTATGGCTATGGCGGTTTTAACGTTAGTCTCACTCCGCGTTTTAGCACCAGCAATATTGTTTGGCTGCAACAAGGCGGTGTTTATGCTGTGGCCAACCTTCGCGGTGGTGGCGAATACGGGGAAGAGTGGCATGAAGCAGGAACCCTAATGAACAAACAAAATGTGTTTGATGACTTTATTGCCGCCGCGGAATACCTTCAGAGTGAGCAATATACTCGTCCAGAAAAATTAGCGATTCACGGAGGTTCTAATGGTGGCCTTTTAGTGGGCGCAACCATGCTGCAACGACCAGAGCTTTTTGCCGTGGCGCTTCCTGCCGTGGGCGTTTTGGATATGCTGCGTTACCACGAATTTACCGCTGGTGCAGGTTGGCATACCGATTACGGTACTGCCGACGATTCCAAAGAGATGTTTGATTATCTGAAGGCTTATTCGCCACTTCATAATGTAAAAGAAGGGATAGATTACCCTGCGACTATGGTTACCACTGGCGATCACGATGACCGCGTGGTACCAGCGCACAGCTTTAAGTTTGCAGCCGAGTTACAAGCGAAGTACAGCGGGGATAAGCCCATGCTTATTCGCATTGAGACGAATGCTGGACACGGCGCCGGAAAGCCAACCGATAAGATAATTCAAGAGCAAGCTGATAAGTGGGCTTTTAGTCTTTCCAATATGGGCTATGAAAGTTTACCGCAACCTTATACCGAAGGAGCAGTAGACTAATAGCCGACTCTTGTTGAATGATCTGCATTTTAGGATAAGCCTAATAGGCTGGAGACTCATTCAATGAGAGCGTATAATAGCAGCCCGAAATCTTTATCTATGAAAGGTTTCGGGCTTTTTTTTATTTCACTTTTTTGAATCGATTTTTATTCCTTAATGACCTGCTCTATATAAGATTGACCCTCTGCGTTTCTAATTTTTAGGATGTAAAGACCACTGGAAATATTTTGGAAGTCGAGCTGAAAGGCTTGGCTAAGTTCACCTTCAAGTCTTTCGCTGAGAAAAACGCGGCCATTCATATCCGATAGCTCAACATCTAAAAAGGCAGAGCCGCGGATGAAGGTGACATTTAAGCTTTCCTTAGTAGGATTAGGATAAACTTGAATTGGATTATCTTTTTGGTGAAGGCCTTCCTCAATAGGAATTGATGGGGCTTCATGGTACACGGAGTCTTTAGTTAGCTTTCTAAAGGCTAAATATCCATTAGTGTGATCATTGCAAAAAGCACTCAGTTCCGCCGAGCTCTGTTCCCGGACAGGCGGAAAGTTATAAGGGTGCTTGTTAATTTTCATGCTTGTATTTAGTGGAATGGCAGTTGCCCCAGGTAAAAGCCGAATTTCCCGAAAGGCCTCAATATTTACCCGGCTGTGGCTAGCAGGATAGTTTGTTAATAGATAACCATCAATTTGAATTTCCTCCGCCTTAAGTTGGTAGGTGCGCACATTGTTTTGGTCTGTATGTATACTGTGAACCTTCTTGGAGCTAGCCAGTGATTCGTCTCTAAGGCGCAGTAGGCCCGGAGTGTATGCGAGGTTAGGGCTTATGTCTTTCGTGAAACTTTTTAGGCGGTTAATTCCCTGCTCTTTATCGTATATCAAATAGGTGAAAGATTGAGCGGTGGAGTTATGCTTGCCATGACGATCTAATTGCTCAAAGGTGAAATCACTTAGGACCTTAAGCTTTAAACTCTGGATTTCTATTTCCTGAGGCTCTTTCCAGCTAAATCTTCTCGCCACTCTAATTGGCCCGGCAGAACTTTCATGGGGCCCCCACACATCTATGAAGGATAAATAATCCTCAAATACAAAATCAAGGTTTGCCTGGAGAACAAGCTCGCCAAAATCCTCAATGGGCTCCCATTTTGAGCTTACGATTACCTCGCGGGTGTTGCCATTAAGGAAGATGTTTTTTACCGACATATTTGTCCCCATGCGGCATTCGACTCCGAAGTTTAGGACCTGTCTTTCGGGAGACGGAATTCCGAAAAACTCATTTGGAAAGCCGGAGTAGCCGATCATTCCCGATCTATAAACCTCATCCACTTCAGAAATAATGGGCACCGAATATTCAAACTCTAGCATCACATAGACGTCACTCTCTTTTATATCCAAGGCATCGTTTAGTTTATAGGCCAAGGGTTCATCCAGTATTATGGTGGTGGTTTCGTTTTTAACCAGTCTGGTTTTTTCTTCTCTTTTATAGAAGTTGTTGATACTCGCCCCCTTATCATTTTCACCGATTTGATCAACGATAAGTTTCTTTTCGTCATCCCCAGGGTTTGAAAGCAGATTTAGTTTTGGTGACTTTAGCATGGCAAATAATCCCAGGGCTTCGTCGTAGGCAGGATAATTGAAAGCAGTTAAGGCCGGGCTATTTATTAAAGAACCGGGATTTAGAAACGGTCCGATTCGTACGGGCTCATCTTTATCTCTGATAGATCCGGAGAAGCGCATCTCGGAATAGGTAGCCGCGGGAGTAGTCGGCTGCACGGGCTTATTGGCTTTCTTCCCAAATATTTGACTGCTGAGCATATCGAAACCACTGGCGAGGATTTTTTTACCATCCTTAGCTATGCTGTTTTCGAGGCTTTGATAACTATACTGCTGTACAAAGGCCGTATCATTTTTTACACGAACGTAACTTACCTTTTTGCTGGCTTGGTCGTTTATCTGCCTACCATCTTCAAAAAGGCTAAGCACACCGCCCGGCGGGAGGAAGAGGCGATTAGGAACGGCGAACTGCTTATCGGGAGGACTAAGCCCCAGATTACCCCCTAAAACCGATAATAGGCTGGCTATTTTTCCATAGTCAACTAAGCCCCATGTTATATAATCCCTCACCGCGCTGAGTCCAGCGCTCAGGATACTATTATTATAGGCTTGGTAATCTTTTAGATCATTATTGTATTTCTCTAAGCGTGCTTGGTAATCTGCAATTAGTAGTTCTGCTTTATGGTAAATTAAATGCCCGCCGCTTTGATCATTGGCAAAATCCTTAATGTCGTGCACGCTCAGAAATCCTTTGTCATAAGCACCATTTCCATTTCCATCGGCAATGGGCACTTCCAAGCTTACGGCGCGACCATAAAGGTCCACCTCAAACTCTTCCCAGGCAGTAATTTTAAACATCAATTCACTAGGAAGGTGGCAGACACAAGGATCAAAAGCCATTTGAAAATCTGCCGACATCCATTTATATTGACTTACGGACATCCTCTGTTGGGACTTCATCTCCGTAGCATTGGTTGGAACATCTAAGGCTTGATCATAGCTATTCACATGGCGTAGGGTTCCTGAAAGATTGGTAAGGTTTGAAGGAAGGGTGCTACTGTAGTCATTATTTTCGGTGTCAAAATGAATTTCAATTGTAGCGTTGTCATACTGACCTAAATCGGTAAAAACACTTATAAAAACACGCAAGAGGCCGCGGTATCGATTGTAAATGATGATATAGGGTGCACTAGCACTTTCTACCGAGGACTTGTGTGAAATTAGGCGATTGGGGTTATCTGAGTTTACTTCTTCTCCATTGGGGAAAAAGCCTGTGCCCAGCCATAATAACTCCCAACCCTCATGCCAATAAAAATCACCTTCCCGAAAATTAACCGCTGGCGGCCTAAGGTAATGGTAGCCAAGGGCACCTCCCTCGTAAGGCGAAGCCATATTGGGAATAAAACCGGTAAAATTAGCAATCCGCCAACCGGCATTTTGCGCCAAGGGGATTTGTTTAAAACCAACAGCATGGGTATCGCTCCAATTAAAAGTATTTAGCCAAGGGTTGATGGTAATTTGGGGGTCATTGGGATGGCTTTGGTTGTTAATTGCTGCCATATACCCTTCTACCCGAGGGTTATAAGGATTGTCGGGATTACTGGAAACCCCTCGAATACATTGCCCATACGTTTCAACAGAAACAAGCGTAAAACACAGAAATAAAGGAAGAATACTTTTCATGCTTTATGGGATTATTTTACCATTAAACTGCCGGCTAATGTTGGCATAGCTAAAGTCAAGGCTGATAGTCTTTTTGTTTCTTTCGAGCAGAGCATGTCCTTTCATGGAGCCACTTCCCGACCCGACCCATTCGACATAGGTGTCGGAAAAACCATCATTTAAATCAAAGATGGTAGGAATGGTGTCGTATTTTGGGATGTAGGCACTATTCTGCTGCAGGAGATCAACGGCCCAAATGTCTAGTGACTTGCTGCAACCAGGACCGCTAGGCCTTGCTTGAAAATCACCGAAGTAGAATTCTATAATTAAGCTATCATCGGGCAGATCGTTGAAGACTCCCTTAAAGCGATTGATAATCATGGTTTCGCAGGCGCTGATAACTTGAAAAGATTTGGTTTTTACATCTATGCCATCGTCTTGCGGGTGGCAAATGCTGTCGGGGCTTTTGCTTATGCTTAATCGTGGAGAATAGTGGCCTAGGTTTAGAGTTAAGGCGCGACTTACTTCTTGTTTATCGAAGCCCTCTACGACTTCAGTACCTAATTCCCATCGGTAGTAGGCACTGTCTTCTAGGGCTCTAAACTTAACTCTGCGACCACTCGGAAAAACGGAGTCAGCGCGATAAACACTAGCAAGTGCACCAGAAATCGAAAATTGTTGCTCCATCACAAAGTCCGCCGAAACCGGCTTCTTGGCAAGACAGGGGTCGTAGTTCTCACATTCGCGATTGCTAGGGTCGAAGCACTTATCATCGCGATCATTTTTGCACGAACTAATGCTCAAGAGCAGGCAAAGGCTAAAAAAGGAAAATCGTTTCATTAATTGAGACCTTATAATTGCTGTGCATTTTCCAAAGCTTCAATTTTGGCTTTGGCCTTTTCTAGCTCTTTATTGATCGCTATTAGGTATAGGGTAAGCTCTTCGATTTTCTCCACTAATACTTTCTGATTTTCTCCAAGGTTTTGCCCTTCCTTAGCTACTGTTTTAGCACTGGGGATATTGGGTAGCCGCTGATTTTTCAGCACAAAGCGTTCTAAGTCTTCGAGGGGCATAAGGGGGTAATTTGGCATGAAAACATAATCGGGCCAATCGGCCTGAAGCTTTACAACTACTTCCTCAGCTAGCATTGCTCCACCAACAAATAGTTTATAGTCGCCAACTATTGTACTGGTACTTATGGCCAAATAATCATTTATCGTGGCATTGCCCGTAAAAGTCGCTGCCCCGTTTGGATCTATGCTGAAAAGATCTCTACCTAAACTGTTATTGGCATTACCATGACTTATCTTAAAATGACCATGACCATTATTGTACCAGCGAATACTATTGTTATGCATAAACATATAATTGCTGGAGCTGCCAAAGAGTGTCATTCCGTGCATAACATTAAGTCTTGAGTTCGACCTAAGCGGAAAGGCCTGAAAGGTAGATCCCAGGTCGAGCCTACCATTATTGTGCATTCGAAGACGAACTTCATTTAATGGGTAAGAAGCGCCATTAGCTAAGAGCCCGGTGGAATTACTATAGCGCAACTCAAAAGGGTAAGTGGTTTGTGCAAAGCCGCCTCCGATTTGCGGACCAGCAACTCCTACGTCGAGCACTATGCCCAGGCCATCACGACTTTTCACATGTAATTTTGCTTGGGTTTGGCTGGTCCCAATTCCAACATTCTGACTGTTTGTGCTTCCTTGAGTTGTGTTACCGGGAGTGTAAATCTGTGCATTGGCGCCAAGACCAAAAAGACCAATTAAGACAAGGTGATATTTCCGCATACCTGATCGTTATTTGCATTATTATTAAATACGAATCTTGTATATCGCGCTCCAGAGGCCGACGCGGGGGGAGATATAATCACCGGGCAAAAAAGAAGAAATGATTAGCTTAGAAATTGCTTTAAACACCCTTGGGCGCAGCTCCTCTTTCTTGCAAACTAGTTTAAAATGAAAGGCTGCTTTTTAGCATCGATTCGAACTAGCTTCTATTTCTGGCGCCACGAATATAGCAAAGCCAAATGGTAAAATGATAAAAAAGGACGGTCCGTGTGTTAACACAGCTAATGTTTTCGAGCCTAATCAATAAAAAGTGATAGTCTTTTTTTAAGGTCTATCAGCTTTAGCCCTTAGAGCACAGAAGCATTAGCTGTAGAAAAAAAACGAAGCTTATTTTATATTGAGCAAAGTGTTATTAAACGCTTTTATTTTTAAAATATGGAACAGGATCTATTCTTAAGCTGCTGTTTTAAGCTTGGAGAACTAAAGTTCTTCCACCATATATAAAAAGTAAAAGCCCCAGCGCAATTGCGCCGGGGCTTTATTTTGAAGAGCCTCGTTTTTTCTTAAGGCAATAAAACAGCGTCAATAAAGTGGATGGCTCCATTGGTAGCCACAATATCCACCTCAGTTACAATTGCATCGTCAGTAGCCATACTTCCATCAGTAATGCTTACTTCAGTACCAAGGTTTAAATCCCAGGTTAAAGAAGTTCCACCAGCATCTACTGCAAGAGTAGAAACCGTATTGGAACTTAAATTAGGAAGATCTCCTGCGAGGATTACGCCATTAGTAACGTGATAAAGTAGTACTGTAGCTAATCCATCAGTACCTAAAGCAGCCACTAGCTCATTAAGGTTTGTAACGCCTGGAGTAGCAGCTACAACATCGTCAAAGGCGCCATTATCAGGAGCGAAAACGGTAAAGTCACCGCCTACTGCAAGCACTGAATCCAAGCTTCCATCGGCAACGGTAAGGGCAGTTACTAAACTGCTGTAGTTGCTGTTTACAGCGATTAAATCGGTAATTGACATTGGTAGGATAACCGCCTTTATAACATGGGCCACACCATTGGAGGCCATGATATCGGTTTCCTCAACTTCAGATACACCATTTAACTTCACCATTCCAGCTACTTCTATGTAGGCCGAAAGAGCATCACCGTCGCCATTAGAGGCTAAAGTACTTACATAACCAGTGCTTACATCGGCCGCCATTACTTTGGCACCTAGCACGTGGTATAGTAAAACATTGCGCAAGCCGTCCATACCTAATGCTGTTTCAAGAGCATCTAGATCGTCGAGCCCCAGCTCATCTAAAGCGGCTGCAAAAGCAGTGTTGGTTGGTGCAAATACGGTGTAGGTTCCGCTGGCATCAAGGGTGGCGTCAAGGCCAGTGCGTTGCAAGGCATCTACCAAAATGGTAAATCGAGCATCCGCGGCTAAGGTTGCGGTTAAACTTTCAGGACCAGGGTCAGTGGTCGTGTTGTTTTGATCATCGTCATCTGAACATGCGGTGATTAGGAATAATGCGCTAAAAAGCACGATAAATCCTCTCTTGAAAACTGTTCTCATTGTTCTTCGTTTTGTTTAACTTATTCCAATAAACGTTAAACAAAACAAAAGGTTGGGGAAAAAGTAAAAAAAGCTAAACTCCTTTAGTTCGGAAGCATCAGTGCATCGATAAAATGCAGTACGCCATTAGTTCCAACCATATCGGTTTCAATAACTTGAGCGTCATCTGTGAAGGGACTATTATCAATTAGGCGAACAGTAGAACCAAGATTCACAAAAAACTGCAGGCTATTTCCGTTGCCATCCACCGCTAAAGAACTGAGGTTTCCTGTTTGTAGATCGGCTGCCAAATAAGCGCCGCTACTGCCGTGGTAAAGGATTAAATCGGCCAAGGCATCGGTTCCCAAGGTGGCTACATATTCAAAGAGGTTAGACACATTGGGCGTGCGCGCTACAATAGTATCAAAGGCGGCATTATTAGGTGCAAAAAAGGTGTAGGTCTTATTCTCGTCCGATAGCACGGAGTCTAAATCGCCATCGGCTAAACCTATAGCAGCAGTTAAACTGCTATAATCGGGGTGAACGGCTAAAAGCTCATAAACACTAAGCGGCATCAATACATTGTCTACTCCGTGAACGACGCCATTATTCGCATTGATATTTGCGGCAACAACCGTAGCACTGCTATTTATTTGCACGATGGCACTTTTAGAAAGGTAAAGGCTCAAATTATCCTTCGCATTGGTTTGGGTCATACTTTGATAGTAGCCCGACTCGAAGCTGGCCCAATTTATACTTTCACCAAGCAAGTGGTAGCTTAGGATATCTCTTAATTGTCCTGTTCCAATGTCTTGGATAAGTGCATCTAGATCGGAATAAGCCTCGGCGGTAAATAGGGCATTAAAGGCGGCATTATTTGGGGCAAAGAGCGTAAATGAACCGGTATCATTGAGGTTGGCGCTTAGACCAGTGCGATCCAAGGCCTCGTTTAATATGGAGTAGTCGGCCTCTGATGCAAGTAGCTCACTAATACTTTTATTGCTGGGATTTGGTTCTGTGGCCACGGGATCATCGTCGCCAGAACATGCGCTTAGAATTACAAAAAGGCAGAATGCGATTGAGCGGGAAATAAAAGTCTTCATAATCGAGTTTTATGCTGGCTAATTTCTGAAATACTTTTTTGTACTTCACCGTCTATGCTTTTATTATTGAATTTGAAACGGAAAAGGTCCAATAGCAAATTCCTTATCGGCCTATGCATTGAACCAAATGAGCTCAGAAAAATGATTAATCCCACTGCTCTTGCCCTAATTTGTAAGTGATATTTACTTCCTTTGAATTAGAAAGCGAAGAATGAATTTAGAGATCACCGGAACTGGAAGCTGCGTACCCAAGCTAAAAGTTCCCAATGCGAATTTTGCCGGAAATGAGTTCTACACCCGCGAGGGTAAGAGGATTGAAGGAGACGGCGAAACGGTAATTCGGAAGTTTGAAGAGATTACTGGAATCCGTGAACGACGATATGCGGAGGAAAACCAACAAACATCGGACTTAGCAACCATTGCGGCCCGGGAAGCCATAAATGATAGTAAGGTGGATCCCGAAAATCTGGATGGAATTATCGTTGCGCATAACTTCGGCAATATCCCTCATGGTAAAATACAATCGGATATTTTACCCAGTCTAGCCACCAGGGTAAAGCACGATTTAAAAATTAAAAACCCCAATTGCATTGCCTTTGATATCCTATATGGCTGCCCAGGTTGGGTGCAAGGGATGATATTGGCCTATAATTACATCTTAGCTGGACAAGGAAAACGCTATTTGGTCATCGGCGCGGAAACGCTCTCCCGAAAGCTCGATCCGCATGATCGCGACTCGATGATCTTTTCGGATGGTGCCGGAGCAGCGGTGGTAGAGGCAATAGATACTGATTTGAAAAAAGGAATTTTAAGTACCGCCTCCCAAACTTTTACCGAGGAAGAAGCCTATTTCTTAAACTACGATGAGAGTAATAATCCAGAAGTAGGACATAATACCCGCTATATTAAAATGCAGGGGCAAAAGATTTACCAATTTGCCCTTACCAGAGTGCCAGCGGCCATGAAACTTTGCTTGGACCGCTCGGGCTTAAGTATCGATCGGGTTAAAAAAGTACTCATCCATCAAGCCAATGAGAAAATGGACGAGGCCATCATTAAACGTTTTTTCCGCCTTTATAAAACACCGGAGCCCGAAGGCATCATGCCCATGAGCATACACCTTTTAGGCAATAGTTCGGTGGCCACAGTGCCCACCTTATTGGATCTTTTACGCAAGGGTGAACTAGAAGGACATGATTTAGAGGAAGGCGATGTAATTATGCTGGCTTCCGTTGGCGCGGGCATGAGTATTAATGCCATTACCTATAGGGTGTAGACGCTCTAGCCAAGGTTTTACAGATTATTTAAAGTTGTTATTCAACGATTAGTTTATATAAATTAGGCGATTCCGAAGCACTGAACTTTCGGTTAAGGACAAAGCTTGAAACGAGCCAGAAATTTTTAATTTTTCAGATTCTGATTTCAGCCCTGCTAAAGACATACTCATTTGCAATTTTTATTTCATTTTGACCGGTGCGAAATACAAATGTTATGGCTTTTAATGTTGGCCTGTTAGCAACAAGCTTTGTTTTCTTGAATTGGTGGACAAGGTACAGTTCCATAGGAGCAATAAACACAACAATCTCCTTCTCTTGGTTTCAAAATCGTTTTACAGTTCTCGCACTCGTAAAAAAATTGACAAGCATCAGTTGGCATATCTTCTATTTTTTTATGTCCGCAATTTGAACAAGTAATTTCTGATTTTTTTTGAACTTCCATTAGTTTTCTTTTTTATCAGTTACTTTATAACCTGTTGAGTTAATTGCTTTCTCAATTTCTGTTTCGTCGATTTTGGTTTTGTCAAATACAACGATTGCATTTCCATTTTCATAGGACGCTTTTGAGTTTACAATTCCATTGAGTTTATTTACTTCGTGATTCACGTGTTCTTCGCAACTCGCACAAGTCATTCCGCTGATTTTAAATTCCGTTGTTTTAACGTCCGATTTTTCAACTAAAACTATTTCCTTATCTTTTTTTGAGTAAAAAATTCCTGAATAATATGGGAAAGCCAACATTGCAATTGCAAATACGGTTACAATTCCTAAAAACTTTTTAGACTGAATAAATTTTGGTTTTTCGTCCGTCTCACAATCACAGTCGATTTCTTTTTGAGGTTTAAGTTTTTGAAACCAAGCAAAGCCCAGAACTAAAATTGTCAGTCCAATTAAATATGGTCTAAAAGGCTCAATCCAAGAAAATGTGGAAGCAACCCCGCTTGTTCCAGCGATTAGAGCCAAAACAGGCGTAATACAGCATAATGAAGCTGTAAGTGCAGACAACAAACCTGCACCAATTAACTTGTTTTCGTTTTTCATACCGTTTCTAAGCTTTTGTTTTTGCCAAGTATCTGAAAAAATGGATTTAGTAATTTTTTATATTCATTCGTTAGTGAATAAAAAATAGTTTGAGCATCTCTTTCCGTTTCTAATAGACTTCGGTCTTTCATTTTTCGCAAATGTTGAGAAATAGCAGAAATGTTCATTCCGAGAATGTCGCTTAAATCACACACACAAAGTCTTTTTTCTTCAAAGAGTAGGTAAAGAATTTTCAGTCTGACGCTATTTCCGACCAATGATAGTCCATTTGCTAAATAGTCGAACGATTCGCTTAAGTCCGAAACGGTTTCTTTGCAACGATTTATTTGTCCAATATCGGCTTGTTGCCTTATGCAAGAATTGTTTTCCATAATTTAAGTCACATTGTTACTTATTTAAGCAAATGCTAAAATACGATATTTCCACGGCCTTGGATAAATTTTAGCCTGGGTTTTTGGCCTTAGTAAAACCCGAAAGAGCAAAATGCAGGGGCAAAAGATTTACCAATTTGCCCTTACCCGAGTGCCTGCGGCCATGAAACTTTGCTTGGACCGCTCGGGCTTAAGTATCGACCGGGTTAAAAAAGTACTCATCCATCAAGCCAATGAGAAAATGGACGAGGCCATCATTAAACGTTTTTTCTGCCTTTATAAAACACCGGAGCCCGAAGGCATCATGCCCATGAGCATACACCTTTTAGGCAATAGCTCTGTGGCCACAGTACCCACCTTATTGGATCTTTTACGCAAGGGTGAACTAGAAGGACATGATTTAGAGGAAGGCGATGTAATTATGCTGGCTTCCGTTGGCGCGGGCATGAGTATTAATGCCATTACCTATAGGGTGTAGTTTACCTTCCTGGTTGCCAGTTTTTAAGGATAAAAAGTTCTTGATGGTAATCGTATTCAATACCGGCTTCTTCGCCAGAATACCAATTTACCCAGCGCCATTTACCATTCCTTTTTGCGGCAAGCCAAAAGGCACCCTCATATTGGTAAACATGTAGATCTTCGTAGCGACAGGGCACAGATAATTGACCTTCATCGCTAAAAGCATGGCTATAAGCTCCGAGCTTTCCATTTTGTTGCACGATTGTAAAGGGACTGTTCCAGGCATGGAAAGCCAAGCTGTCGTATTGGGCGGGAATTATTTCCTGCTCCCCTTGGTACATGCCCCATTTTCTGCTTTCCCGAGAACGCATTTTAAAAACCAAATCGCCATTAATGTGATCGAATACTATACTATCACCATTAAACTTTTCGCGAATCCTCCTTATTTGATCCTTTGAAAAGCCCCAATTGGAAGCATATTCTATACTGTTCTTAGGCTTTGTTGCAGTGGGGCTGGCCGCTAATTGATAGAAGTAGGCCTTGCCACAGTTTCCGCTGAAATCATCGCAGAACTCATCACCAGGGTCCCCAACCAATAGATGGTTTTCGGACAATTTCAATAAGCCATCTGCATAATCTATTCCGGCGGTGCCTTCCGTTTCTTGGATTTTGGCAATAGACTTAAAATTCTTCCCACTAATATCTAATATATAAGCACTGGCCTCAAAATCGCGGTTTTGATTTTCGCTTACTGCAAGGCGATCACCCGAAAGGGAAACCTGATTACCAAAACCGTAAATACCATAACCAAAGTTTTCATTGTAAAGTAAGCGATCGTAGCTCCATTGGCCAGATCTATTGCGAAACAGGAATACAGCTCCCGCACTGCCCGCCAGTCCCATATCCTTGGTAGGACAGCCAACCGCAAGATATTTAGCATTAAAATCAATGCTGTGCCCAAAGTTTAATCCATCTTCCTGTAATTCTTTTGGAGGAAGTATTTTCTGACTCTCTTGCCACTCTTGGTCGAGCTTTTTAAAAACGTAAATGGCGCCCAAATTATTCAGCTCTTTGCCGTCTTCCCAAGTGGAGCCCACCAAAATTTGTTGACCTCTTATAGCTAGGCTCATTCCGAAGCCGCTTTCCTCTTTTTGATCTCCTTCTAAAACGGCTGTTTGCCGCCACTCACCTTGTTTATATTCAAAAACATAAACTGCCTTATAGCTGGAAACGGCAGCAATATTTCCAGAAATGGCTACCCGGTTTCCAAAATGCTCACTTGGTTTTAAACTTTTGGGATTGAGGCTAGTGACATGTTCCCAGGCGGTATCAGCTTTAAGCTGAAAAATATGAGCAGTACCATTTTTATGATGGCTGTTCATCCAATCGCCAACTATAATCCAATTTCCAGATATCGCGCAGGCATTTTGTCCAAAGCGATCTTCATTGGCCGAAATATCAGGATGAAGGATATTGCGCAATATCCAGTGCTGGTTTTTGTACTCATATACATAAGCCAGTCCTCCGTTCCAAGCCCAAGGGTTGCGTCCATGGGTTGCGGTAATCACAGCAAAATTATTATCGATATCGCCCGAACTTCCAAAATAATGCTGTCGCCCGGGCATGGCCTCCTTAAGCACCAGTCGGCTTTGGTATTGAGCCCAAAGGGAGGAAGTACTTATCAGGATGCTAAAAAGTAAATAAGGGATGCGCATGTTTGATGAGTCTTTTATTAAAGTACTAAATCGCTTATTCTGATGCTCGTGCTTGGAGCTTTTTATAAAGGCTTAAAGCCTGATTTAGCAGGGCAGTATCAAAATTGCCTTCCACATTGCGTTCTGCGGTATAGGCTGGAATTTCGGATTTTAAGGCTGAAAAGCCTAAGTGCTTTCGCACGCGATTTAAGGCCATTACTGGGGCCGAACAATAGTCTTCATAAGCCACAAAAAGTAGATTTTCATCTTCAAAGCTCAGGGCATACTGGTAATAGTTTATCCATTGCTGCAACCAGTAGTTTAAACTGCTTTTATCTCCTTCAATCAAGGCGCCTTCTCCAAATAAAAACGCTTTTTGATGTAAACCAAACTCATGGTGGCCGAGCCAATCCATATACTCCAAAACAAAGGGGTCTTCCTTCTGAAGTTTGCAATACTGCAGATGCTTTTCGAGTAAGGAGGCGGCATGCGACAAGGGTTGTCGAAAGAGTAAGATGAGGCTGAAGTCTTTAAGCTCTTCCCTTAAGGAGGCATAGCGCAGTAGAAAGTTGTTATTCTTGGCCAAATAAAGCTGCGACTGCTCTTGGCGAATAATGCTTTGATAATCGAGGTAACTTTGAATTTCATCTGCCGAAAGGCTGTATTCCTTCAGGTATTCAGGCTCAATAAAGCGATCATTTGCCAGGGCCTTCCAAAAGTATTCTTCTAGGGCTTCATTGGAATCCATGCCTATTTGAATACCATCCTTATGACTGCGCTCTTTGGTATTGCCAGATTTGGATTTACTAAACTTGGACCAAGTATTTGGCGCCAATAAGAAGGGCATATTGGAATAGTTAAGGCTTTGAAAGATGGGGTCCTCGGCCAATTTATTCATAAAACTGGTAGTACCAGCGCGGGCCAAACCGCTTACAATCACAAAATCTTTAGGCCCTTCTTGTTTGTGTTTTTTTAGCTCTCGCTGATGAAGTTTCCAGCCTAATTGATAATTATTGAGCACCATACGATGTAAAAGCATAGCCAGCTCGGAATAATCGGAAGGCGATTTTTTAAATGGGATAATAAAGGGAACCGTGGCACCTAAGGAGAGGGCTAAAATGCTTTGCCAGGAATCTAAACTTGGAAGGGCATTTCCATCCGCAGCAGCGAAAAGATTTTCGTAGGCATATAGCAAAAGCCAAAATAGCAAGCCCGCAGCTAGAACCAGGCCAATAAAGGTGAAAAGTCGGATGATGAGCTTTAGGGTTTCCCGCTGAAGTTCCTCCAGTTTTTCATCCTCATCTTGATTGCCGAGCATAACGTTCAAAACGCCGGTGCTGCTTAGCGCTAAACGGTAAAAACTTCCTCTACCCCAACGAATGAGCCCAAAGGCAAGCAGGCCTCCGACGAAAACGGTGAGGTAATAAGTCATTTACTTATTTTTCTTTTTTCCCAAGCGCTTTATGCGGAGGTAAATAATATAGCCCAAGGAAAACAGGACTAAAGCACCAATTAGTAAAACTAAAATGATGGCGCCGGTTCCCATGCCCGGCCCGATGTAAAGTAATGGAGCGATCATGGTTGCGAAGTTAAGATTCGGGTCCAGTTTGGCAAGTGATGATGACCTTCATGATGAGAAGGGAATACGTTTTTATAGATCACCTCGCCGTCTTTTATTACCCACAGCCTGCCGCTATTTTGTTCTTCAATCCACAAACTTCCGTCGGCTAAAACTTCCTGCATACCCTCGGTAAAGGTGTGGATGTTATTTTCCATATAAGCCTCCTTTTCGTAATAGTAGAGGCTATCTCTTTTAAGGTCGTAGGCCATGGTGTTGGAATAAAAATCACCGGCATCAATTCGGGTATCCGCCACCCGCCAGTTTCCTGGTCGACCAGACCAATGGGTATGCGAATTATTATTGAAGAAGATAATGGTGCTATCGTTTAAGAAATCAATATCGTGTTGGGAGTAAAACAAACCCTCGATAAGGCGAATAACTTTATTGGTAGCGGGACGATAGTGCATGATGGCCGAGCAATTTCTAAAGCTCATAAACACGTCGCCTTCCTTATACCATTCTGTGGTTTTAAGCGCGGGTTGCACATCATTTAGGTGAATGGGATCTTCAATATTGGCCGATTTCACTAAAAGGTTTTCCAAACCATTTTCCACCAAAATCTCAGAAATGGATTTGTGAAAAAGTATCCGGCCGTTTTCTGCATTTAGCAGACTTAGGGTATTGTCTATATACACCAGCTCACGACCATCTAAATCGTAAAAGCCTTTGTAAATAATAAAGCCACCATTTTCCTTGGTATAGGAGCAGGCCCAAATATTGCCGGCAGAATCTAAATTTAATCCGTGATGATGGGCAATGGTATCTTGTTTCCAAAGCTCATTACCGGCGGAATCTAAACAAAACAAACCCGTAACACCATTATAAGAATAAACCAACTTTTTACCCGGAAGTAATAAGGGATCCATAATGCGATCATGAGCCTGAAAAGGATTGGGAATGTCCCAACGGTGCAGGCTTTCATCATTCTTCAGGTTGCGAATTTCTACGCTTCTTCCTTTGTTTTCATTGCTGTAGCTGATGAGGCTAAATAGGTCTTGTTCCAATTTGTTTACCGCTTCAAAATCAGCCGGTGTGGGCACAAAGGTTTCAGGTAGTTTTTGTACTTCCTCTACCGATTTTTCGAAGAGGTCGAGGAAACCTACAAAGGCATTTAAGCCCTTACCCACTTTATCGCCTAGTAAGGGATCGCCTTGCGCCTGATGTTTAACCAGCCAGCCAAAAACGGAAAGACCAAAGAGCACTAAAATAAAAACCGATAGTCGGCTTAAAAACTTTTGCATAGGGTGTAATAAGCGGCAAATTTAGGGAAAGGGGAATGATTCTTAGCGCTTCCAATTAATGGCCCTTTATATTTTCGAAATTGAGGCAAGGTCATTGAATTCCAAAGCCTTGCCAATAGTCCAATTCTATACTTGTAAAGCCCCGCGGCTAACTGTACCTTTAGCCCTCTCAAAAAAGAAAACATGCAGCAAATCCAAAACTTTGTAATGGGCGAGTGGGTCTCCGGAGAAGGATCTGAACTCATTGCCCGTGACGCGATTCATGGAACGGAAATAGGGGTAGTGTCTAGTGCCGGCCTCGATTATCAAGCGATACTGGAATATGGTCGCCGAGTGGGCGGTCCGGCCTTGCGGAAAATGACCTTTCAGGAAAGAGGATTAATGCTAAAAGCCCTGGCGCTGCATCTTAATGGGCTTAAGAATCAGTTTTATGAAACCAGCTTTAAAACGGGAGCTACCAAAATAGATTCTTGGGTAGATATTGAAGGAGGCTTTGGAAATCTCTTTGCCAACGCTTCTTTGCGTCGCCAATTTCCAGATTTGCCTTATTACGTTGATGGAGCGCATGCGCCGCTTTCAAAAAATGGCTCCTTTATAGGTCATCATATTATGGTGCCCAAGAGAGGGGTCGCAATCCACATCAATGCCTTTAACTTTCCGGTTTGGGGCATGCTGGAAAAAATTGCAGTGAATCTGATGGCCGGTGTCCCAGCGGTAGTAAAACCTTCGGAATACACCTCTTTTTTAACCGAGCATGTGGTGCGCGAAATAATTAAATCGGGCATTTTACCCGATGGAGCCCTGCAATTAGTAACAGGCTTGGGAAGGGGTATTTTAGATCATGTAAATACTGGCGACACGGTAACCTTTACCGGCTCCGCGGCTACTGGTAAAAAGCTGCAAGCCTTGCCACATATTATCGATCGTTCGGTGACTTTTAACCTTGAAGCAGATTCTTTAAACGCCTCGGTTTTAGGTACAGATGTGGAGCCAGGCATGCCAGAGTTCGACATTTTTGTAAAAGAAGTACAAAGGGAAATTACCACTAAAGCAGGTCAAAAGTGTACCGCTGTTCGCCGCATATTAGTGCCCGAAAACAGAATAGACGCCGTACAAGAAGCCCTTATTGCAAGATTAGAGCGCACCGCCATTGGCGATCCTCGCAATGAGAAAACCCGCATGGGTTCCTTGGCCTCTATGGAACAAGTAGATCGCCTTGCCGAAAATATTGAACGCCTAAAAAGCTCTCAGGAGATTGTATATGGCGACCTGCGCGATTTTGAGGTTTTGGGAGCCAAAAGGGAAGAAGGCGCCTTTGTGAGTCCAACCCTTTTCCGCAACGACAATCCCTTTAGCAATACCGATGTGCATGAAGTGGAATGCTTCGGGCCGGTATCGACCTTAATTCCTTATAAAAACCTTGATGAGGCGGCAGAGCTTGCCAATATGGGTAAGGGCTCCTTGGTGAGTTCTATTATTACTGCAGACGATAAAATTGGGCGCGACTTTGTGGTAGAAGCAGCGCATATGCACGGTAGGATTTTGGTTTTAAATGCTAAAAGTGCCAAAGAAAGCACCGGCCATGGATCGCCAATGCCACTCTTAACTCATGGTGGTCCGGGACGAGCCGGAGGCGGTGAAGAAATGGGCGGCAAACGAGGCGTGCTTCATTACTTGCAGCGCACCGCTATCCAGGGTCATCCAGATACTATTACGGAGATTACGCAAATCTATCAGCCCGGAGCTTCCAGGCCAGAGTCGGAAATCCATGTTTTCCGTAAGCATTTTGAAGAGCTGAAAGTAGGTGAAACGGTGTACACCCACAGACATACCGTAACCGATGCCGACATCGCTAGTTTTGCTCAGGTGAGTGGCGATAATTTTTATGCGCATGTGGATGCCACTTCATTGGAAGGCACCATTTTCGAAGGAAAAGTAGCCCATGGTTATTATGTGCTTTCTAAGGCAGCGGGTATGTTTGTAGATCCGCGGAAAGGACCGGTTTTATTGAACTATGGTATTGATGAATGTCGCTTTACCAAACCGGTTTACCCCGGGATGACCATCGGGGTGAAATTCACCGTTAAGGAGAAAATTAACCAGGAAAAACGCAGTGAAGATGATATCGCCAAAGGCATCGTAAAATTTAATGTGGATGTTTACGATGAGGAAGGTGAAACGGTTGCTCTAGCCACCATATTAACGATGGTTAAAAAGATCGACCAAGCTTAAGAGCGCTTATTGTTTAGTGGAATAGTTAAGGCTAGGAGACTGGCATAGCGAGCGAGGAGCCGATAGATTGAGATTAGGGCTTAGGGAGATCGCGTAGCTCCGAAGGAGATCCCGCGACCGAGCTTGGCCTAATGAAAATCTGAGGTTGGGAGCTTGCAAGCCTTGACTTGTTTTTTCGTTTTACAAAGGCTTAATATTTTTTTGACTCTTGTGAGCTCGGGCAGGCCCTCGGTTACGGGTGTCTCATTAATTTTCAATGGAACCCGTGAGCACGGGACAAGCCCTCGGTTGTGTCAAGACAAAATGGAAGATTATTATAGGCTTAACCCTTACAGCAAAACCTTTATGTAAGGCTCCGCGGGCTGTTGCGTGTAGCCAACTGTTATGAGCTTTTAAAGAAATGAAGAAGTTAACAATAATAATATTAGTCGGAATGTTTTTATTCTCTTGTACTCAACAAGAGAAAGAAAGAAAAAATGTGAAATATATTGGTGACTTTTCACATTATGAGGGAATTGATACAACCAAAACTATTGTAATTGAACAGCATCAAATTGACTTAGACTTTGATAATAAACTTGACACAATCATTTTGGAAAATGTTAAAGACTTGATTGGTGATCCACAAATATTTACGATAGTTAAAATTAAGCTCTCATCTGGACAAAGTTTTGTCATCAATGATGTCGCTGGATACACGCTGGATGTTAGGACAAAAAAGAATTTTATAAATAGAATTAATTCCGATAAAATATATATTCCAGAGTTTAATAATACTGAAAACTATATGGTAATTTGGGACTATCAATATCCGAGTTGTGATGCTTATATTTCCGTTTTCAAGATAGCGAAAGGTGATGTGAATTGTGTTTATCGTGAAAGCTTTTATATTTCCGAAATTGATGACTTTAATAAAGATGGAAAAATAGATTTTAAAGGAGAAACGGAATGCGATGAAAATGTAAAAGAATCAATACTAACAGTTGAATAAATAACAGCTTATAACAAAAAATATAGTGCATTTGGCAGATAGCACTTAATATGAAGATGGTAGCAATAAATAAACATTGTACTAAATTGAAAGAGTGGAGTGTTGAAATGCCAAACGCCACATATTCAAACCGTTAGCTACAAACTATAAACATGACACAAAATCATATTACCGTTAAAAACCGACACGAAAAGTTTATAAAAACGATTTGTGAAACTGAAATAGTTTATGGATTAAAAACAATGAAGACTTATCGCTTCCTAATGACCTACTTGCCAAAAATTAAACGTTAAAATTCAAGCCTATGATTACGCATTGGCATAAGGCCGCTCCCGAAGCGCCATTCTATGCCGTTATTTTCATTTCTCAGAAATCCGAGGATCTGGAAAATTATACGGAGACCGACGCCGAGATGATGCGTGAATCGCATAAGGTTGAAGGCTTTTTGGGTTATTCCTCCAAGGGCGATGAAAAAACGGGAATCTTCATCTCCTATTGGCGAGATCAAGATGCGATTGAAAAATGGCGTCAACATCAGGGACACCTAAAAGCTAAAAACCAAGGGGCAAAACGCTGGTATAATTACTACCATAGCATGATCTGCAAAGTGGAGCAAAGCGTGGAATTTGGCAAGTGGCTAGAGATGCAGGGTGGCTAATTTTGGCACTGATAAAAATCCCTTACGATCTCCAAAATGCTTTTATGCGCTCTTCCGGCCACTGTGGCGTAATTCGATGGAACATCATTGGCTCCATTGCGAATCCCTTCGTAAATCCCAGCGATTACCGTACCCAGGAAATCGCCAAGAGCGGCCTGCCTTTCGCGTCTATAGCTTTCAACGGAAACCGATTGGAAATTTAAATTGGTCTTATACACCTCATTTATTAGCACGGCCAGCTCGGCCTGAGAAATTGCAGGCCCGCATAAATTATAGCTCTTGCCTTCCAATTGATCATGTAATAATAGCCGACTGTAGGCAAAAGCCAATTCATCGCGACTGGTGTACACGCATTTACCATCTCCAGCACAATTTCGAATCCCACCTTCTTTTTTATAGGTTTCGATGTACTCTAAATCGGGTTCTATGTAAATCCCATTTCTGCCAATGGCATAGCTAAGTCCCGAGTTTTTAACATCCTCCTCGGTTTGCCGGTTACTCTGTACAATAGGGCTGAAGGCGGTATCTTTTTCAGCACCAATGATGCTGGTGTACACGATTTTTCCCACCCCATTATAGACGGCGGCTTCAATTACATTTCTATGCTGGGGAATTCGCTTTTCCGGGGCATCCATGCCCGATACCAAAAGGACTTTGTTTACTCCTTTCAGCGCAACTTTAAATTCTTCCAAACTGTTGTAGTCGCCTTTGCGAATCTCAATCCCCAGTTTCTCGGCTTTGGCGGGTGTTCGTGCAATACCAATTACCTGCTCCGCACCAATTTGAGCTTTTAGCTGATTAACGATGGCACTTCCTAATTGTCCGCTAGCGGAGCATACAGCGATTTTCATAATGGAGGTTTTTTAATTTTAGAGGGACAAACCAGAGTCTTTGCGGAAGATAGAATTTTTCTGATGGCTTTTTATCGCCCGATTAGAGAGAAAGAGCCCGAGGGCTAGGGATGCAAAAGCGCCTATGGTAATTCCCGGTATCCAATGGATAAAGAGGAAAAAGTCATAAGCCCCATGAAAAAGAGTGGCCGCCAAAAGGCCTAGCATATTATAGCCCCAGCGAAATTTGCTAAACTTGGCTTTACCCATAAAGAAGCCCATTAGTATTCCAAAACTGGCATGGGCCGGAACGGCGGTAAAAGCACGTAAAATGCCGGTTTCGGCACCATAATTATAAACGTAAAGTATGTTTTCTAAAGTGGCAAAGCCCATGGAAACCATCACGGCATATACAATTCCATCAAAGGCCTCATTAAACTCCGGATTTCTTTGTGCAGCAAAGCGGACCACCAAGTATTTGGAAAATTCCTCCACTAAGGCCACTCCAATAAAGGCTTTAATAAACATCGCCCATACAGCATTATCGCTTAAGCCAAAAAGAAGTGGATTTAGCAAATAACTGACCCCTAAGGTTAAGGCAATGCTTAGGCTAGCGCCGAGAAAAAAGTTCTTACTCAATAAGCGCCAAGGCTCCTTTTCAAACTTATCTTTAAAGTAGATGTAGAGGATAATAACCACCGCTGGAGCAATGGCAAGAAAGAATAGATTCATGCTCTAAAGATAATACCTCAATCGAATCAAAAAGGGAGGAAGGATTTATGCGAACAAGCCTGCTGATCATTAATCCCTAACTACGGTAAAGGCTTCTATAACCTTGCGATTGGAATCCACTAATTCAATCATTTTCAAAGCTTCCTCTGCATAGGAAATTTGATAGGCTTGACCTTTACTCTGGTCGGAAACCATGGTGATTTGATGGCTAATTTGCTCATGATAACTAAAGTCATATTTCCTTGGAAAAATGGCGGAGTAGCCACTTCCTTGATAAAAGTAAGCGCTGACCCTTCCAAGACTGTCGAATTGGTATTTGGCCATTAAACTTTGCTTTTGATCTTGAGGCCAATTGGTGGTGTCGGGACGCCGCCAGTAAAATTTGGCCGGGAAATGAGGAGGATACTGATGGTCCACAATGCAATCCTTTAAATCTAAAGGCTGTTGGGATCTAATAAATATGGACTTTCGAAGGCTCTCCTTATCGCGAATCACTTTATCAGTGCTGTAGCTGCGTTGACAAGAGCTCAATAAAATTAAGGGTAGAATTAAAAGTAATAACGATCGCATCTTAGTAATTGTGCTTAAAGGGAAATACCTCCTCCTTCACCTTCTCATATTTATAATCGAGGGCTTGCCACAGGCCAGGCTGAAGCTCAAACAGATCGGCTCGAAGCTTATCGACGGCCCAAACCTTGTAATTATTTTGATTTCGATTCTTTTCAAATTCATCAATTCGAAATTGATAGCGCGTATTACCGATATGCACTTTTAGCACTTCGTAATGGTAATGGAGCATTTGAAAGTAGGGCTTCTCAATGGGGTCCGACATGATGGCTTGGGCCTCATTAGTGAGAAAAAAGATCGGGAAGTGCAGCGGGCTTATAACCTTGTAGCGCGAGTACTGATTTATCTTGGTTAATTTCCGAGCCCCATTTTCAACCCAAAAAATATAATAGGTTTCCTCAACTCCTGGCATACAACCCGAGCAGGCATCTATATAAGTAACTAGGGTGTCCACTCCATTTAGAAGAAGACTATCGCTAAAAGCTTGAGCCTCCGCCATTGGGTCTAGCTGGACTACTGCGCGGTAATAGTGTTTGCTGCCGCAGCTGAATAAAAAGCCCAATAACAGGAGGTAAAATGCTTTTTTCATTATTCAAAAGTAAGAGATGTCCAAAGAGTATTAATCCATTATTTATGGGTTAAGATTCCATCCTGACTCGATTAAAGATTCCTATCCCCCACTGGAATAATTGAAGCCAAAGGAAAAATAATGCAACGAATGCTATTAGACAGCCAGCGAAAAACAAGCTGAGGATAGTAAATAAATTATTCGAAGATTCAGAGTTAGTGTGCCATCCGGGATTAATAGAAGAAATAAAATCCATTGAAAAACTATTCAAGATCAAACCAACAGAAATTAAACTAACGAAAGCGGCTAGAATCTTTAAGGTCAAGCCATTAATTGGCTTGTCTTTTTTTTGGTTCAAAAACCGACCTAAAAAAAGGATTATAGCACAAATGAGAAAAAAGACTAGTCCTTTTATTAAAAAGCTAAGCAAGATGAGCCAAGGGTCTAACAGAGCAAAAGTTGAAGGGGTAAAGTAGTCTTTATGTAGGCTTGTAGTAAGGATTACCAGCCTTTCAACTGTAAATATATAGGACAAGCCGAAGAGAATGCGATACAAAATGTTTCTCCTTAAAAGAGGGATTCGTAGGCCCTGTGAAAGTAATAGGCAAATAAAAGCTTGTAGCCAAACCCCGTACCAATAGGGGCCTCTTAATCGGCTAAGTAGTCGAGCCTGATCTTCGGGACTCGCATCTACATAATTTAGCATGACCAAGAGTAGCCAGATAAAAAAATGCAGGAGCCCAAGGTAAATTGCTAAACCACTTGCCTTTCGATCAAAGGCTAAGGTAGCTTTTTCAAGCCTTGTAAACATTTTTATCACAGCCAAGCCAAGGCTGTATGCGGCGAAACCAGCAATTAGGTTCACTCCAATTAGATGAAGCAGAAACTCCAGCCCTTTTGAAAGGTTTTCCATAATTCAAAATTAGTTAAGCTTATTGCTTTGCCATAATGGATAATTAATTGAAATCGATTTTTTGCTGTTAGGAGCATATACAGGCTAAACTTACCTTTGCCACAAAATCCGAAATTTATGTCCGACGCATTACAACAAGGCTATATAAAATCTGATCTTATTGATGGTATTGCCCACATCGAGTTCTTTCATCCTCTTAGCAATTCCTTACCGAGTAAATTACTTTCCGAATTGGCGGATGCGATAAGCGAGGCTGGAAAAAATGAGGCGGTAAAGGTCCTATTATTACGTTCAGCGGGTGAGCGTGCTTTTTGTGCCGGAGCGAGCTTCGATGAATTGATTTCTATTCAGGATTTGGATCAAGGTAAAAAGTTCTTTAGCGGCTTTGCCAATGTGATTAATGCCATGCGCACCTGTCCGAAATTTATCGTGGGCCGAGTACATGGTAAGGCAGTTGGTGGTGCGGTTGGACTCGCCTCCTCAGTAGATTATTGTTTCGCGACCAAACACGCTTCTGTGAAACTATCGGAGCTGGCGGTAGGTATTGGCCCTTTCGTAGTTGGCCCAGCGGTAGAACGTAAAGTTGGCCTTAGTGGAATGAGTGAATTGGCCATTAATGCTACCGAATGGCGTGATGCCGAATGGGCGCATCAACGCGGACTTTATTACCATCTGCACGAAAGTGCCGAAGAAATGGACCAAGAGATAGAGGCCCTACTTACAAGACTTAAAGGCTTTAACCCAGAAGCGATGCGGCAGCTGAAAGAAGTGTTTTGGCAAGGCACCGAGCATTGGGATCAGCTTTTAGCAGATCGGGCGGCCATTAGTGGTGAACTGGTGCTTTCCGATTTTACCCGCAATGCTATCAATGCCTTCAAAAAGAAATAATATTTTCGCAAAAATTTCGACAATGCGCAAGCCGTTATTATTAGCCTTCAGTATTTTAAGTGCGTCAATTTTCGCACAAAATAACACCTTACAGGCCGAAGAAGATGTAAAAGAATTCCGCAAGGAGTCTATCAGTAAAACCGGCACTGCGGAGGTAGACTCGGCTAGTAAGTGGGAGATTGGAGGTAATTATGGTATTCAGTTTACCCAGGCGAGCTACAGCAATTGGCAAGCGGGTGGTGTGAACTCTATTGCAGGGAATACCATTTTCAATGGATTTGCGAATTACCAAGCTAATGCAAAGTGGATATGGAGTAATGCTGTAACCCTGGCCTATGGCGTAAACTTTCAAGACACCATTTTTAATAAAACCGACGACCGTATTGAGTTAGAATCACGTTTGGACTACCTTCAAAGTAAGACTTGGTCTTATTCGGCCTTAACAAATTTCCGTACCCAGTTTCGTCCGGGCTATGCCAATCCGGGTGACATTGGCGATGAATTAAAAGTATCCGACTTTATGGCGCCGGGTTATTTGCTCTTTGGTGCGGGTGCCACCCATAAGCCCAATAAGAATTTTGTTATGTTCTTATCCCCGCTTACGGCTAAGGCCACTTTCGTGATGGATGAGCGTTTATCAAATGCCGGTTCTTTTGGCGTAGACTCAGGTTCAACTTCTCGTTTGGAGATTGGAGGTTATGTGAATCTGACCTATAAGAAAAAAGTATGGAAGAATGTGGATCTTCAAGCGCGTTTGGACCTCTTCTCTAATTATGCGGAAGATCCTTCTTTAGTGGATGTTAATTCGGAGCTTATCATGTTCTTTAAGGTCAATAAATACATCAAGGCCAATGTTTCCTTCGCCTATATCTATGATCATGATGTTAAGTTCGACCTTGATGAAAATCCACTTACCCCCGGAGTTCCCCGTTCGCAGCTCAAGCAAATTTTAAGCATAGGATTTAGCTACGATTTTGGGGCGGCAAGCAAAGACTAAAAACCCAGAATTAAGGCTTCAATTTTAGCGGTTTTCTCTTCGGTCACATTTCCGATATTTGCAGCTTAAAACACAAGCATGTCTGCACCTACCGAAAATGCACCAAAACTCAGCAAAGAAATCGCTCTAGAGGCTTTTCGTCTAATGAGTACCGCCAAGCAAATGGCGGAACTTTACGAGGAAAACAAAGCGGTTACCGCCAAATATGTGCATGCCGCTTCTCGCGGACATGAGGCGATTCAGTTGGCCTTAGGCTTACAGCTTAAGCCTTATGATTTTGTTTCGCCCTATTACCGTGATGATGCGATTTTACTAGGCATAGGGATGCGGCCTTACGATTGCATGCTTCAGCTATTAGCTAAGCGCGATGATCCCTTTAGCGGCGGTCGCACCTATTATTCGCATCCCAGTTTAAATGATGCAGATAAACCAAAAATTCCGCATCAATCTTCCGCAACCGGCATGCAGGCTATTCCAACCGCCGGTGTGGCGATGGGTATTCAGTATCGTGAATTAATGGGATTGGCAAATGCCGATGAAAAGGCGATTGCAGTTTGCTCTATTGGTGATGCCGCCATGACCGAAGGCGAGGTTTCGGAAGCTATGCAGATGGCCGCCCTCAAGCAATTTCCGCTCCTCTTTTTAGTTCAGGATAATGAATGGGATATTTCCGCCAGTGCCGCAGAAACCCGCGCTCAGAACGCGGCCGAATTTGCCCAGGGCTTTAAAGGTATTGAGGTGCGAAGCATTGACGGCAGTAATTTCGCCGAATCCTATGAAACGATAAGAGAAGTAATACAGCTCATGCGCACAGAGCGCCGGCCCTTCTTAGTTCACGCCAAAGTTCCGCTATTGGGCCACCATACTTCCGGTGTGCGCAAGGAATGGTATCGCGACGATTTGGAAGAACATGCGACCCGCGATCCTTGGCCAAAACTTCGTTCTTGGCTAATAGAACAAAGGGTAGAAGAAAAAGAACTGAACCAGATTTATCAGGAATCTGGAGAATTGCTTCAGGCCGATTATCAAGAGGCCTTAAAGCAAGAAGATCCCCGACCAGAGGATCTCTTTAATCACGACTTTGCACCGACTACCATCACCGAAGAAAAGGGAGATCGCAGTCCGGCAGGCAAGGAGAAAACCGTAATGGTAGATGCTGCGCTCTTCGCCATACAAGAATTGATGAAGGAGCATAAGGAGGCCCTGCTCTATGGACAGGATGTTGGTGGCCGCCTTGGTGGCGTATTTAGGGAAGCAGCAACCTTAGCTCAGAAATTTGGTGATGACCGGGTGTTTAACACTCCAATTCAAGAAGCTTTTATCATTGGTTCTACGGTTGGAATGAGCGCCACTGGCTTAAAGCCCTTTGTAGAAGTTCAATTTGCCGATTATATATGGCCAGGCTTAAACCAGTTATTTACTGAGGTAAGTCGCAGTAACTACCTCTCTAATGGTAAATGGCCGGTGAGTGCGGTAATTAGAGTGCCCATTGGCGCTTATGGTAGCGGAGGCCCTTATCACAGTAGCTCGGTAGAAAGTGTGCTTACTAATATCCGTGGTATTAAAATCGCTTATCCGAGCACAGGGGCCGATCTTAAAGGTTTGATGAAGGCCGCTTATTACGATCCCAACCCAGTGGTAATGCTGGAACATAAAGGATTGTATTGGTCTAAAATAAAAGGTACTGAAGACGCGATGACCATTGAGCCTTCTTCGGATTATGTAATACCATTCGGAAAGGGCCGTATTGCCTATCAAGCGAGCGATGCTTCTATTGAGGCTAATGAAAGCTTATTGGTAATTAGCTATGGCATGGGGGTTTATTGGTCCAAGGCAGCAGGTAAAGCCATGAATAACAAGGTTGAGGTTTTAGATTTAAGAACCCTATATCCATTGGATGAGTCTTTGATTTTGGAAAGAGTTAAACTCCATGGCAAGGTTTTAATAGTTACTGAAGAACCATCACGAAATGGCTTTTCTCAAGGTTTAGCAGGTTGGATTCAGCAAGAGGCCTTTGAGCACTTAGATGCGCCGGTTATGGTGATTGGATCGGAAAATATGCCCGCCATACCATTAAACAGCACCTTAGAAGCTACCATGATTCCAAATGCGGATAAGGTACAAGCGAAATTAGAGGAGTTGGCTGCTTATTAAATACAACAGATTTTAAACAAAAAAAACCACCTACTCGGGTGGTTTTTTTGTTTTAACTCGCTACAGGTTCGTATTTACAATACTGAAACTCGTAGTTGAATTTTTTGAAGACGACTTTTCGGTTACTGCTAATTTTTGAAGCGTGGCAACGATTGTTTATGCGATCGTGCCCTTTCGAGTCGCCCTTAGATATGAACCGATTTATTAAAGACATAGTACCCCTGTTTTCTTCCTGCCCGAATATAGGAAGCAGAAATTTAACGTACAAGCCTAAAACATTATTTATCAGCTAATTGCTGTCTAGTTTTTTCTTTAGATAAAAATCAAGCCAGGCACTTACTAACAGGTTGTCAACAATGGCGCGACTTAGAAGCAGCTCAAGTGATATTGATGCCTCCCTTACTTTGGGCGAAATTTTTTTTGCAGCGGCCAATCTTGGGCAATAATTCGCCTATTTAAAGAGGTGGAGATAAAGGGATAAAGGTGAGAAGCCTTTTAGAAAAGACGAAAAAAGAAGGGATGGTCCTAAAAAAGAGAAAGGGAGACTTTCGCCTCCCCTTGTTTCAAACTAAATCAAAACAATTAACCAAACCTTAACCTGACAAATAAACTAGGATATGAGCCTTAGGTTCACAGGCTTGCTAAATTTTTTTGATTTTGATTTTAAAATATTGATTATCAGTTAAAAAAATTAGGGCTTAGAGGGTAGGCAAAGATCATCTCTATCCATAATCCAAACTAGGGCAGCTAAGGTGGCCGAGCCCAGGGTGAATTCACGGGCATTTACAGCGCTAATATTATCTAGGGCGGAGTGATGCACTTCAAAATAACGGTGGTTATCGGGTCGCAAACCAATCAATACAATTTCATCATTCTTCAATTGATTGATATCCGCACCAGAGCCTCCTTTAGAAAACTGATAAACCCCATAGGGCTCAAATAGTGAGCGGTAGTTTTTAAGTTGGCTAATTATGGGATCACTGGCATCAATACTTAATCCTTTCGGGGTAAAGCCGCCGCCATCGCTTTCAATGGCTATTACATGTTTCTCCTTGCTATTCGCCTTGGCACTGCGGGCATAAACCCGAGCACCATTTAGTCCAAACTCTTCATTCATAAACCATACTAAGCGCAAGGTTCGCTTTAATGGGATTTGCATGGATTTAATCAAATAGAGGGTTTCTAAGGCATGCATCGCACCGGCGCCATCATCGTGGGCACCTGTTCCCAGCTCCCAAGAATCAATATGACCAGAAACCAGGATGATCTCTTCTGGTTTTTCTGATCCCTTGAGGTCGGCAATAAGGTTATAGGAGTACACAGAGTCTTTCCACTCGCAGCGCATATCAAGTTTAACTTGAAGCTCTGGATCGCTTTTGAGGGTTTTGCTTAATAGCTCCGCATCGTAGGTACTTAATGCTGCCGCTGGTATTTTCTTAATATCATCGGCATAAGCCATACTGCCGGTATGCGGGTATTTATTAATGCTGCTACTCAATGAGCGAATAACTACCGCAATAGCTCCTTTTTTGGAGGCTTCCATGGCACCAGCCCACCTTTGCTTTACCGCCGAACCATAAGCATAGCCGGTGCTAATAAAAGAGGGATCCATAGGGATATTAAAGAAGGCGATTTTACCTTCTAAGTTTAAACTGTCTAAGGCCTCGAAAGAAGGAATTTCTACTACTTCTGCTTTTAAGCCACCATTGGGTGTGGGAACGCTGCCCCCAAGTGCGGTAACCGCCATTTCGGCTTGATCGATACCTTGGACCAGCCAGGCCTTTTCTTGCGGTCCTCGCACCCATCGTGGTACCTTAACCGCCTGAAGTCGGGTTTCGAAACCAAGGGAGTCCATTACTTCTTGGAAGTACAAAATAGACTCGGTGGCTTGCTCGCTTCCGGCAAAGCGAGGTCCCAATCCGCAAAGTTCCGTAAGCCAGGCAAAGCCCTGTTGTTCTGTAAGCGCTTGGGAGTAAATTTCCCGAAACTTGGCGGCGTCTTTTTGTCCTAGACTTGTTCCGATGAGGGCTAGGCTAAAAAGGAGAGTGAATGTTTTTTTCATTAGGTCGCTGCAATTTGCATTAGAGTTCCACATAGCAAGGCACCAAAGGTTCCTAGCGCATAGCCTAAAACGGCTAATAAAACGCCAACCGGCGCCAAAGAAGGATGAAAAGCGGCCGCTACAACCGGCGCTGAAGCTGCACCACCAATATTCGCTTTAGAGCCCACCGCCAGGAAGAAGAAGGGTGCTTTTATGAGTTTACCAACTATAAAGAGTAAGCCAACGTGAACAATCATCCACACCAAGCCGACCAAGAATAAACCCGGGTTTTCGAAGATGCCCATGATGTTCATTTTCATACCAATGGTTACTACCAGAATATAGATAAAGACCGATCCAATTTTGGAAGCACCAGCGCCTTCGTATTCGCGTAATTTGGTAAAAGACATTAAAATTCCCACCGTAGTGGCAATAACGATTAGCCAGAAAAACTTGCTTCCCATGCTAAAATACTTAGTAAGGAAGGGAGCATTGTCGGCAATGAAAGGAGCGATCACATCGGCTAACAAATGAGCCAGCCCTGTAGCACCTAAAGCGATGCCAAAAATCACAAAAAGATCAATTGTTGAAGCGATACGCGCAATGCGGGATGAAAATTCCTGCATGTGATCCTTAAGCGCAGTAACGGCTGAGGCGTCGGCCTTAAAATATTTGTCAATGGAATCTGCCTTTCCAACACCCAAAAGTAAAAAGAACATCCAAATCTCCGCAACGATGATGTCAACGGTGATCATCACCGAGAAAATCTTCCCGCTAATCTGTCCATTCTCACCAAAAATCTCATACATGGCTGCTTGATTTGCGCCACCACCAATCCAGCTACCGGCGATGGTTGTCATACCTCGCCAAATCTCATCGCTTCCAGCGCCAACAACTTCAGGTGCAATTGCACTAAATAGTAAAATAGCTAAAGGTCCACCAATAACCACCCCAACAGTTCCCGTGGCAAACATGATTAAGGCTTTTGGTCCTAAGCGAAATACTTCGCGCAAATCTATGCTAAGGGTAAGGAGGATAAGACTAGCCGGCAACAAATAGCGCGAGGCCATAAAGTATAAACGAGATTCCCCCATAAAGGGCTCTAATAGATGTCCGTCTATTTCTTCATTGATCACAAAATTTTTAAAGTCTTTAAAGCTTGTAAGACCCTGCATAGCGTAGCCTTGTTCTTGCAGAAACTCTTTAGCCGCAGCTACATCAATCCAATGTGGAGAGATAACCCCGAGGGTACTAAATACCGAAGGCAAGAAATAACAGAGTAAAAGGGTAGGTATGACCGCATAGAACTTTTTAAAGGCCGGCATCTCGCTACTGCGAAAGATGAAAAGCAAAAGGGCCATGAGAATCCCGAAAACGACCGCATCATTGGTGATTAAGGGAATATCCGATACTACTTCTTCCATAGGTGTTTTGTTTGTGGCCCAAATGTAAGCAATGTGCTATTTCTGCTTGGCCGGCTTTATAAGCCAACCTTTCGCTTCCAATTTTGTCGGATCCAAGCTCTCTTCTTGCTTTTTCTCAGCCGGAGCTGGAGGCGGGGAAGTGGCCTTTATTGGAGCTTCAATTTTGGGCTTTGGACTGGTTTTAGGCTTTTCCTTTGGCGGCCGAACTTCTTGCTTGGGCGCCTTGGTTTTTTGCTTCTTAGGGGCATTTGCCTTTTGGGGCTTTGGCGGCGCTTTTTTAGGGCCATCCTTTTTGGTTGTAGCGCTTTTCGGAGCTGCCGCTTGTTTTCCTTTTAGGGCTGGCTTTTTGGCCTTACTTTGCTCTTGCTTTTCGTCTTTAGCTTTAAAATTCTTGCCTCGTTTTTTTCGTTTGGGGCCATCACCAAGGTCGGCCGTGGCGCGTACAAATTTGGAGCGCTCCATAATGGCGGTCATGGCTCCACCAAGGGCAACAACATATTTATCCCCCTTCATTTCTAGCAAGGTTCCTCGAATCCCGGAGTCGATGATTTTAACCTCCATCCCAATTTCAACGGATTCACTGAGGTATTTATCGAGGTCCTTAACATGCTTTTTCACCTCCTTGCGGTGTTGCACTTTTTCGTCCTTCAGTACTTCGCTAGATCGCTGGTTTAAAATGGCAATAAAACGGGCAACCACCGCTTTTTTATCCTTCTGGGTTTTTTGATCCATCCAGCTATCAATGAGCTTTTGAAATCGCTGTCCCCAATACATCAGGCGGTCTTGCTCCTCATTAATCCGGCCGTGCTTCTTCAGCTTTTCCTCGAGTTTTAAAATACGATCCTCTTGTACCTTCTCAAGTTGTCGAAGTTTTCGAAGTTCCTGCTCCTGTTTATTTCTAATTTTTTCAATTTCCACTTTATCCTGCTGAATCTGCACCAAGAGCCGGTCCACCTCCAGGGTGTTTTGCTTTACTCTTTTACGTGCATCTTCAATAAGGTGACTTGGAATTCCACTTCGCTGGGCTACTTCGAAAGTATAGGAGCTCCCAGGTTGACCAATTTGTAATTCGTAAAGTGGATCGAAAGTCTTTTGATCAAAGAGCATTGCTCCATTAACCACACCTTCGGTTTCGGCGGCCAATGCTTTAATGGCATTGAAGTGGGTGGTCATTATCCCAAAAGCACCATAGGCATTTAAGCGATCCAAGAATACCTGAGCTAAGGCAGAACCCAATTCGGGATCGGAGCCCGAACCAAATTCATCTATTAATAAGAGTGAAGAAGAGTCGGTATAGGTGAGAAAGTGCTCCATTTTTTGAAGCTTGGAGCTATAGGTACTCAATTCGTTCTCAATACTCTGGGCATCACCGATATCGCCTAGTAATTGATCGAAAAGGCAAAATTGACTGTCGGGATGAACGGGCACGGCGAGGCCACATTGCAGCATAATTTGCAAAAGACCAACGGTTTTAAGGGAAAGCGACTTACCACCAGCGTTTGGCCCGCTAATTACTAGAATGCGTTTTTGTAAATCGAGCTCTAGGTTAAGGGGAATAGTACTTTTCTGTTTATCCTTATTGAAGTGCCTTAAAACAGGGTTAAAGGCTTGTTTTAAATAAAGCTGCCGCTCCTCTTTAATGATGGGGTAGCAGGCTTCTTGCTGATGGGCGAATAGGGCCTTCGCCCGACATAAGTCCAGCCAAACCATGGTTTCCCCCAAACGCTGAAGGTAATCGTGATAGGGCATGAGGTCGGTGCTTAATTGCCGAAGTATGCGTTTGATTTCCTCTTTTTCCGCTTCTAGTAATTCGGAGATTTCATTGTTAATTTCCACCGTTTCACCTGGTTCAAAAAAGGCTATACTATGCCGGTTAGAACTTCCATGAAGAATGCCTTGTATCTGATTTTTATAGGCGGAGCTTATGGCGATAACTCTGCGGGTTTCCGAAACGCTTTCATCAAAATCAGCTAAATAGCCTTTATCGCGATACTTCTTAAGTACCCGATTAAAGATCCGATCGGCGGAACTTCTTTTTCGATTTAAATCTCGGCGAATACGGCCCAGTTCTGGTGAAGCGTTGGAGCGCACCTGTGCTCTTTCGTCTAAAACTTTATCGATGGCATCAACTACAAATTTTTCGGGCTCTAAAAATTGAAGCACTCGCCAAATGGCCGCTAAGCGTTCAACTTTGTTTTTTACGAAGAGGTAGAGGTGTTTGTAGTTTAAACAAAGGCTGCGGATATCGGCAAATTGCTCTTCTCTTAAAGCATGGCCGCGAATATTTAGTTTGGATAGAAAGCTTCTGAGGTCGGGATGTTCCGCATTGGGGAATTGTTCATCACTAAGCAGTAGGGCTAAAATTTGATCGCTCTCAGCGATGCTTTGAAAAAGGCGCTCCTTATCCAGTTCTGGCGCCAAATCAAAAGCCGCCTGCTTCGCTTTCTTACTTGAGCAAAATTTTGCCAGCTCTCCTTGTATAAAAGGAAAGTCGAGGGCTTGGGCCAGATCTGATGGATAGAGCTTCAATGGTTTTTTTGCAAAATAAAGACAGTTATCCCTTAAAATGTTCGATTGAGCCAATTTATCCCTGCAATTAATCGAGGAAAACATCTTTTTCGTGGTGCTTTAAGGCCAATCGAACGAAAGAAAAAGAATCTGGAGGGGAGGCCCGATACTTTTGTGGGAAAGAATTAAATATGTCATTGATCTCCCCCCCATTTAATCAAGGCCTTGGCGGTTATGTTCGCGAGTTTGTTACCGTAATGCGCCGCGTATTTTTATACACCGGTAAACCCCAATCTAAGTTTGTGCTTTTTGGCAGAGGCCGCAGTGGTAGCACCTTGCTTACGCAGATGTTAAATGAAAGCCCCGACATTTCCTGCGATAAAGAAATTTTTAATCGTCCCGTGCTCTTTCCTCGTCTATTCCTGAGAAGCCGAAAGTCACGTACAAACCGAAACATCTACGGATTTAAGCTCCTATCGTATCAACTTCGTGAGATGTACTCCCCCAGTCAGGCCAGAGAATTTTTAAGGTATTTATCCGAAAAGCAAGGTTATAAAATTGTTTACCTAACTCGTGAAAACCCTGTGCTTCAAACCTTATCTAAGCATTATGCCCGCCACAGAGGATCTTGGCATCAAACTAATGAAGCAAAGCCAGAGAAGATGAGGATTAATGTTCCTAGCTTTATTCAGGAATTACGCGCCAGCATTGAGCTCGATGAGTTTGAGCAATTTTGCTTGAAAGGACTAAATAACTTCAAAGTGGTTTATGAGCAAGACCTTAAAGAGCCAAAGGAACATTGGCGTTTAATGGATCGCCTTACCCATTATTTAGGCGTATCCATTGTAAAGCCCAATTCGGATTTAAAGCGAATAAGCACCGATAAGGTCGCCGATTATGTGGAAAACTGGACTGAATTAAAAGAGTGTTTAAGCTATAGCGAGTTTGCCCGTTTTACTGATTTTGAATAAGCGAAGGATAATGTAATTTAGGCAGGCAAGAAAAAATAGCATAGCATGCGAATAAAGCCTAGCAAAAAAGAATATCAGGGAGAAGAAGTAACCATTGTATGGCAAGCTCATAAGTGCATACACAGTGAGAAATGCTGGCGAAACTTGGAGGATGTTTTTAGGTATGGCAAAAAACCCTGGGTTGATCCGAACGGAGCTTCAGGTGAAAAGATTCGACAGCAAATAGAGCAATGTCCATCGGGAGCATTAAGCTATATAGGACAAGAGTTAAAATCGGAAGAAGAGGAAGGCGACCTTAAAGCAACCTTAGTAGCGAATGGCCCTATTCTTATTAAGGGAAGCATCAACTTTATGCACCCCGATGGATCCACCAGCCTCGAGAAAAACCCGGTAATTTGTCGCTGTGGCGCTTCTGCCAACAAACCCTTTTGCGACGGTAGCCATAAAAAGGTTGGCTTTCAGTCTTAAAAGAATTAATACTCCGATTATTCAAGAATTACGAAAAGGAATAAAACAGAGGGTTAATAATTATTTTAATCATCCAAATCTAGCTTTAGCCCCCTTAGAAAGGCGTAGTGCAAGTTTGTTTTTTTGGTAAAACAAGTTTTACTTTTAATTGGAATTCTCACTTTAAATGCCTGTATGCTAGATTTTTGTGAAATGGGGGCAGTTTATTGTTATATGACTTTTTCATTAGTAGCAAGCTGGAGGCTTGATGGCCTAGCGAAAGAGCCTTTCTTGAGTAAATAAATTAATTATACTACCTTAGTAAAATTATTACGAAAAGGAATGGAGCAGACTAAGTACATTACTTATGTCAATTCCAACATTCTTAGCTTTAAGTTTCTTTTTTTTCCTGGCTTGGTCCTGTCTGTTCTTTAGCCTTTATTTTGCGGGTAAATTTCTTTTTGGGGCACGGGCCATAGAGGGCACAAGCCATTTATTAAACCTACTGGACACTCTAATTTTAGAGGTATACGGCTTAATTTTCATTCTAAATTATTTCTTTTTTAAGCTTTGGTGGCTTAATCGAGGCTTCTATTTTTTATTGGCCAGTGTTTTAGCCTTTTATTTGGCCGATGGTCTTTTTCAGTTTTTGAAACGCCCAATTAATTGGTCGCATGTTATGCACCATAGCATTTCCATCGGTGGGGTTTTTTGGATGTCGCGATATCCAAACTTGCATTTAGAAGCTTGCCTATTATTGATGTTCGCGCAAATTACCTTTCAGTACCCTATTTTGAGTTTACTGCGCATTTTTCGCTGGACCTTACCCCATTTCGAGTATCAAAACGCATTTTGGCTTTGGCATTTGTTCCTACTCATGCGAGGCTTTGTTATTCCCATATTTTGTGCTTGGGTGATATACAAGCATCAATTGGACTGGCCCGTTGCGCTATTCTTGGGCTTATTGAATTTGTGGGGCTTTATCTTAATTCCAAATGTGAAGCGCTTCACTCACGCTTATTTGAATAAATAATAAGGGAAATAAAAAGAGGCGCCGAAAAGCGCCTCTTTTAGAATAAAAGCCAGAGTAGGATCTTCAACCCTCAAACCCCACCGTAGAAGAGGCGTCATTTTTTACCCCCTAAAAAATTCCGTCCTCAACCTGCAGTTCAATTGGCTTGACCTTTATCATGCACCAAAGAAAGCTTGCTTATCCATTTTTACTTGTAGATGAAGTTTGGAAATTCGTCGAATTTCATCCACAATATTCTAAGCGTTTCTAGAGGGCTGCTAATTAAGCGGCCTTTTTGGCGGCCAACTTCTGGAGGCGTTTTTTCTTGGCATCAGACACCTCACCTGTTTCAGCATAAATCTTTAAATCCTCCATCACTGAGTTTAAGGTTTTGTCTAAATTTTTTTGGAAGAGGCCACCCATTAACCAGCCCATAAAGGGTTTCATGTGCATGGTTATGGTCATTCTAATTTGACTTTTACCAGCACCAAGGTCGATAACTTCCCAGTGATTTTCAGCCAAGGTGACAAATCCAGGTAGGCCATCAAAGGCGCGGTATTTTAACTCCCTGTTTTCGGAATTATAAAGGCTTAGCTTTTCGCTAATTTTATCGAAGCCACTGGCATTAACATCGCAATAGCGTTCATTACAAGTGGCACCTTCAAACTGAGCTTCACCTTTACCTTCGGAATGATCGATAGCGGTGCTCCAAACATAGGCATCAGTAAAACCAGGTCCTACAATTTCCCATAAATCATCAGCGGAAACATTTATAACCTCACTAAGTTTCGTTTTTTGAACTTCCTTGATTCGACCTTCGGAAAGCTCCGGGGCATTGGTATTTGGACTTAACATAAGCGTTGGGATTAGAAACATTAAAATTTTCATGAACTTTATTTTAGACTTCAAAAGTCCATGAATTGCACCCGCTTCGCTTTCTGGTTTGGTTGTATTACTTTCTGATTTGGTCCTGACGATAGGCTCTCGGCGAAAGGCCAAAGCGCTCACTAAAAAGACTGGAAAAGGTGCTTGGATCCTGAAAACCGCAATCGTATGCAATTGCACTGATGCTGTCCTGCGTGTGCAGGAGCTTTTTCGCCGCCTCCTTTAATTTTTCATTTTTAAGGTAGCGCGCTGGGCTTTCTCCAAACTCTAATTTGAAATTTCGTTTAAAAGAGGATAAACTTTGATGACAAAGAAAGGCCAGTTGATCGACACTAATATTGCTAAAGCGGTTATTCTCAACCACCTGACGGAAAGTAGCGGACTTAGGCGCAAATAGTCCTTGGAAAAAACTTACTACCCCTTCAAAGTAGTTGGACTTTAAAAGAATCATGACCAGCTCTTGTATTTTAAGGCGGGCCAGATTTTCATCCATCAACTCCTCATTTTCGAAGTACACAAAAAGACCTTCCATAAAACGCTGGATGAGGGCATTGCCCACTACTTTTTTTGGAGGCATCGCCTTGGCATCGTTTAAAACAAAAGGAGGAAGATCGTTGCGATAGATTTCCTTCAGCACATCGGGATAGAAGTAGATTACCGCTGCTTCAAAATCACTACCATCCTGATCGGGATGATAGCGGGAGATAAAATTCCCGCAGCTTTTTAGCAGTCCCTCCTGGTTTTTTGAACGTCTTTCGCCACTAGCCTCTATGGTATCTATACAACCTTTAAGGATGTAGAAAAAGCAGGCCACATCTTCCAAGCGATTGGCCGCTTCATAGGGCGAGCTAATTTTAGCCGTTTGAAATAGAGGACGACCGCGATAGCTGATAATCCTTTCGTCATACATCTTCATCTTACAAAGATGCCGCCTCCTTAAAAATAAACTTGCTGAAAAAGTCCAAAATACGGCGCTTAAAGCCCATTAGGCGAGCCGAATAAACAAGCCACTTTCGGTTTTCTCAACTTTGGTAACTTCCTTTTGGTTTAAGCCTTTGAGGCTTTTGTCCCACTGTTTATTAGAAAGACCAGCCTTCTCCTTTATCTCGCTAAGGGCATAGCTAGTTTCGGGCTCTAATAAGGATGAAATTAGCTTCTCATTCTCATTAAGCTCCACTTTCTTTTCTTCCTTATTCTCTGGCTTCATTTGAGGGAAGAAAAGTACTTCTTGGATGGAAGCATTATCGGTTAACATCATCGTTAAACGATCAATTCCAATTCCCATACCCGAGGTGGGCGGCATACCGTATTCCAGAGCACGTAGAAAATCTTGATCAATGAACATCGCTTCATCATCACCCTTCTCGGCCAATTTTACTTGTTCTTCAAAACGCTCCCTCTGGTCGATTGGATCGTTTAATTCAGAATAGGCATTGGCTACTTCTTTACCATTTATCATGAGCTCAAAACGCTCGGTATATTCTGGGTTTTCGCGATGCTTCTTGCAGAGGGGCGACATCTCCACAGGGTAGTCGGTAATAAAGGTGGGCTGTATATATTTTGGCTCACACTTTTCGCCAAAAATCTCATCAATTAATTTGCCTTTACCATAAGTGGAATCAACCTCAACCCCCATTTTCTTACAAGCTTCTCGAAGCTCTTCCTCCGATTTCCCATCAATATCAAATTGGGTGTGCTCCAGAATGGCATCGCGCATGCTCACTCTCGCATAGGGCGCTTTAAAGTTTAGCTTGGTGCCTCCAAAGCTTACTTCGGTTTTGCCATTATGCACTGTTTTCACCACATGTTCTAACATTTGCTCGGTGAACTCCATCATCCAGAAATAGTCCTTGTAGGCCACGTATATTTCCATAGCGGTAAACTCTGGATTATGGGTGCGGTCCATACCTTCATTTCGAAAATCCTTAGCAAACTCATAAACTCCTTCAAAGCCACCTACAATGAGTCGTTTCAGGTAAAGCTCATTGGCAATTCGCAGATAAAGGGGAATATTTAAGGCATTGTGGTGGGTAATGAAAGGACGGGCGGCTGCGCCTCCTGGTATGGGCTGTAGGATGGGTGTTTCTACCTCAAGATAGTCGTGGCGGTTGAAAAACTCCCGCATGGCAGTCATAATCTTCGAGCGGGTAATGAAGGTTTCCTTAACGTGATCATTAACCACTAAATCCACATAACGCATACGATAGCGTTGCTCGGGATCGGTGAAGGCATCATAAACATTGCCTTCCTCATCTTTCTTTACAATTGGCAGAGGTTTCAAGCTCTTGCTTAAAACAGTTAGACTATCAGCCTCAATGGTTATTTCACCCATTTTAGTGCGGAATACCTTTCCGGTAATCCCAATGAAATCGCCAATGTCTAAATGGCGTTTAAAAACCACATTGTAGAGATCTTTATTTTCATCTGGACAAAGAATATCGCGGTTTAAATAAACCTGTAAGCGGCCTTTAGAATCCATCACATCCAAGAAAGAAGCCTTTCCCATGATGCGCTTGGTCATAATTCTACCACTAAGCTTAACCGAAGTCCATACTTCGTCATCTTCCTGCTTTTCAAATCCCTCAAGAATATCGGTAGAAAAGTGGCTGGCTTCATAGCGCGCGGCCGGGTAGGGCTCTATCCCCATCTCCCTTAAGGCGACTAAAGATTCGCGACGTAGAATTTCCTGTTCGGAAAGTTGTTGACTCATGACCTAAAAATTTCGCGCAAAAGTACCTAAAACTTAAGTCTTCAGCGAATCCTATAAATTTTCAAATCAATTTATTCTATTCAGATAGACGAATGAAAACCTCTTTGTATTGTACCCGATCGCCGCTATTCCATAAAGACTGAAAAGGAGCTCCGTTGAAATCGCGACTATTGCTACTCATATAGCGTTGAGAAGTTCGTATTAGGGTGTCGCCATCAATACGGATGGAGTAGGGATAAGCATAGTAAAATGGGGCATTATGCCAAAGACTGTCTTCCCCGGCTGAAACTTGATACAAACCATAGGAGGGTTGCCAGTTGGGACTGTCTTCTGTGCCCAGCTGATAGGAACCTCGATCTAGCCACAGCAGCTGATAGGTGCCGTCTTCAAAATAGCGCACTTGCCGACGGTTAATTTCTGCTCTTTCACCTCCGAGAGTACCTTTAAAGGTGCCGGGCTCCATTCGATTATTGGCGAAGGGCGTTTCCAGGCTATCGGCCACAACTAAATACTCGTATTGCCAAAGGCCGATTATTCCCTTAGCGGGTGAAGGCTCAATTGGGGAATCGCTTTCAGCGCAAGCGCCCAAGAAAATTAAAAGAACAAGCAAATATTTAGAACGTACCATTGGCGCTGATTTTGTAAAAAGTTCCCTTTCGGTTTCCTCCGCTGTAAAACAGATCGGCTAAAACAAAAATGCCACCATCGGCACTTTCCTTTATTTGTTGCACGCGACCGTTATAAGTGCGTTTCCAATGCACCTCTCCTTCGGGGCTGATTCGATAAACATGACTGCGTTCAATAAACTCATCTTCCAAATCGATACAAGTCAGCAAAACATCTCCATTGCGACAGATATTGCTTTTCAAAGGATATTGGTCGATATGATCGGGCTCTAAATCCTCCTTGCTTTGGGAGGCTAAACGAGAGTCGAGAATGTGCATGTAGTTTATTTCAACCGGTTGGGTATAGAAACAAAAGACCTCGCCACCAGCAAGTTTTTCAATTAAAATGGCATTGTCATTAAAGGTTTGATTGGTACCATCTGGAGCCAGGAATACCTTGGTAAATTCAAAAAAGCTTCCTGCATCTACCCGAAAGATTTGGTAATCACCCCCAAGCTGGCCAACGACGCCAATTTCATCATCATTTAAAAAAGTAAAATCGCGGGCAAACTTTAGTTCTGAGCTATTGTAAAAGGAGGTGGTTTTTATCTCTTGACCGTTCTCGTCAAGTTCCATAAGGCGATAGCCTAAAAAGCCACCTGGAAAGCCCACGCTAAAACCTATCATAAATACAAAACCGGATTGATCTGGTTTGGCTTTTAAAACTCCGCCCGAATAAAGTCGCCTATCCCAGGGCGGACTGCCATTTAGATTTTGAAATTCCAGCATTTCGAGATTAGCATTAAAGCGGGCTAGGAAGGGGGTGGAATTACTGGTGCTTCTTTCTCTGGAGAGATTTACGGTGGGTATATCAAATCCAAAACCACGGAATTCGCCATGAACCAAATAACCGCCATTTGCAAGGGGCAGTACTTCTAAGAAATTCGCCAAACCATATAAATCATCGATTTCAATGGCAGGATCGATATCTGCGTAATTTATAGGGTAAAGGCGTTGCTCTTTTAAGTTTCCTTCAGCATCGGTTAGTATTAGCGCCGGGGAGCTTTCTTCGAGCGTACCACCGCTAATATCCGAGGAGGCATTGCTAATGAAGGCCGGTTTTGATACTTGACCGCAAAAAAGTAAATCGCCATTGGCCAATTCCAAAACATCATTTAAGCGACTGTTTCCTTGCAGCCCATAACTTTTTACAAAAACTGCCGCCCTTTCAGCCTCTTCTTTTTGGCAAGCTATACTTAGCAAAGCCAGGGCGTAAATAAGTAAACCTTTTCTCATAACATTCTTCGTTTAGGCCGGATAATACTGCGCACAAAACTGATGTTGATGGACCCAGTATGTAGGATGTAATCATCGGGTATGTAGCCGAGGTTTTGATAAAAAACTTCCTTGGAATAGCGTTCATCGTGGAGTACCATATTTCGCTGACCCAAGCTGTATCGGTAAGAGAACTGTACTTGATTATAGCCAAAGGGTACACGAATGCCGAACTCTAAGTACAGGGATGGAAGCATCTTTTGCCTTTGGAAGTTGAGATCGGCGTTTTCTATCTTTTCGGGAAAGCCAGGGAAGGCGGTTGGAAAATCGCTCTCTTGGGGATCTAAGCGCAAATCACCTTGAGCGCTTTGTAAAAACTGCAAGCTAGCACCCGCACCTAGGAATAGCGATAAACGCTTTAAATCTTGTTCGTACTCCAAGCCAAAAGAGGGCTTCCAAAATTGATAGGTCTCGGAACTGCTTTGAAGCAGGTAGCCTTGCTGAAGCTCGGAACTCTCCGTTTCAAGCCATTGGTAATAAACTCCCGCTTGAAGCCGCAGCCCTTTCCACAATTGATAACTCGACCATAGGCCAAACTGCAAACCCGGTGAGGCACTTACAGTTTGCTGCGCTGCATCTCCGGAGAAAGACCAGTATTTAAGGGCTTCCAAATTATTTTGAAGGTAGGAGGCCTCCAATCCAAAATGCCATTGCTTTTGAAGCTTAAACTGTGAACGGAGCTCCTCCAATGAAATGCTTAAGCTGGGTCTGGTGCGATAAAAGGGGTCTTCTTGCAGCAAGTTTTGCATAGCAATGAGCGCTTTATCTCTACTCTTTATCATTTCAAAGCTCTTCGCTAGTAGCTCATAGGCCTTTACGCGATCTGCTTTTTCCTTGAGCTCAGGGGCGCAGCTTTCAAGCAATTCGATACAGGCGGAAAAGCGACCGTTGAAATAGGCGATTTGGGCTTCTTCCAAGTTTTGCAAACAACTTTGCGCAGGAAGTTGAAAACATAAAAATAGGAGGGGGGTTAAAAGTTGTTTCATGGTTGGCAGGGATTTTTTAGAGGGATACCTTCAGCCGCCCATTGTTGCCACTCTTTAGCGCTGGGAAGAGGGAGGGCATCGGCACAAAGAAAATGGTGTAAAGCCTGGGTCTTCAGGGGAAATTTATAAAGCTGACCTTCATAGGTGTTTACCCAAAGATTATCCTTAGGTCCAAATTCGATACAGGCCACCCAAAAGGCAAGGTTGTTAATCCGGCGCGGGCTTTTATTAAGATTTTGAAGATCCCAAATCTGCACCATTCTATCGTAGCCACTAGAAGCGAGTTGCTGGGAATTAGGACTAAAGCTAAGATCACTCACCGCGCTGTAATGGGCAGGTAACTGTCGGCGTTCGCCACTAGGCACATGGTAGGCGAAAAGGGAACCATTTTGCTGGCCCCATGCAATCCACTGCCCATCAGCACTAATTTTCACAACCGATAAATCTTCCGTTTTTAAGCTAAGTTCAGCCTCTTCACCCTGAGGATTTTCGTAGAACAACTGTCCATTTTCGGTGGCTCTAATTTTGTAGCCGCCGGCTTCATCCAATTTGTTTTGATGTGAAAAACCTTGAGGAGCCGCTTCTATTAAGCTTAGCTTGGAGTTCTCCCATTCATAAAGCGCTCCATCGTTACTTTGCAATCGAATTCCAGCCGGGCTCCGAACAAAATCAACAATTTGGACTTCAAGGTTTTGCAGCAAGAATGGATCTTTTAATTTGCTGCGTTTTGCAGCAAGTAGCGCTTCAAAAATGGCCGCTTCTTCGGGGTCTCCCTTTTGCGCTTTATGTAAAAGAAATGCCTGCAGGGCGAGTTGCGCTCTTGCCGGAAATTCCATTTGCTGGGCCTTTAACGCCATTTGTCGTGCTTGAGAAATTCTACGAAGTCGTGTTTCCTCCGCCCTAGCGACTTCCGCTTTAGCTTTTTGACTTAAGGCTTCTTGGGCGTTTAGCTGCGCTGAGGCCCTTGCTTCGTCGGCAGCTTGTTTTTCCAAACGTGCCTCTTTTTCGGCCGCAATGGCCCTTTGCGATTTTTCCTCTGCTAGGTTTTCGGCCGCTTGCGCTAGCTGGGCCTGCTTAAGAGCTTCCGCCTCTTGGCTTAGGGCTTTCTCTTTTTGGGCCTCGGCTATTTCCTTTTGATTTTTAGCCTTATTCGATTCAATTTGCGCTCGGGCCGCTTCGGCATTGGCGCGTTCTTTTTCGAGGCCACTGTAATACCAACCGCCCAATGAGCTTAAGGCTAAGAGCAGAATCAGAAGGGCTATTATTCTTTGATTGCGTGCCTTTCGTCTTGCGGATATAGAGTTTTTCCGACTGCGTTCAATGAACATCGTCATCTCTGCGCTTAAGTCTAATTTACGCTCATGAGGCGCGATATAAGCTAGGTCTTCCTCCTTTAAGAGAGTTCCTCTTTTTTGAAACTCCTTAAAGCTAAGGTTTAAAAAGCGCTGTACTTCAAGACGCTCTTTTTCTTGCAATGAAATGCGCTCATAAATTTTAAGCGCCAAGCTGTCGTGTCTTAATTCGAGGCGAGATTCTTCATCGGCACTTTTTAAAATGCGTTTCGATACGAGTTCCTCCAGGTAGTTTTGCAGTTTATCGGCCGGGCAATTTACCCCAAGCTGACCTAAAACTTTGGCAATTTCATTCTTAGGCAAGGGCAATTTCGTTCCATCGAGGGATACAAAACACTTAAGAATTGACCAGGCGAGCTTTGGCTCCTCCATTTTAAATACCTGCTCATCAACGAATTCACCGAGGATATCGTCAATAGGACCAATTTTATCTAAATCCTCTTTGCGAAAAGCGGCCTTAGCCCCTTGCACCTGAAAGAGTTTATCGAGGTATACCTGCAGGAAGGTCGGTTCTACCGCATGTTGAGGTCCGCTTAGTCTTTGTAAAAGCGTTTCGGCAAATCCTTCTTCAAGTTTAATTCCACCTGCGGCTGCGGGTCCTTTAATGCTCTCCTCTGCTTGTCGGGCCGACATTTTTTCAACCCTCAGGCGATTGTCGAAAAAACCCGGAATTTCCTTCTCAAATTCATTGAGGTATTCGAGGTAATCGCCGCGAACAACGAAGATGAAGTGTATATCCAATTCGCTCTGTAACAAAGCTTGGATGGTTTGTCCAAAGAGCTCCCACTCTTCGCGATTGCCAAAGATGAATAACTCTTCAAACTGATCAAATATGAAATAGATGGGTTTGAAGTGATCTAAAAAAACCTGCTGTACTAAAGCCTGAATATCGCGGGGCTGCGGAAGGATATTACTATCAAGCTTGGCATCGAGGCTGCAATTCTTTTCGAGCTGCCTTTGCATGGAGCGCAGCACATGTCCGCCTCTACGCACATTTATGGGCATCCAATCCGATGACCTAAATTGATTGGCAAGCCCACATTGAATAAGGCTGGATTTACCAGTACCGGAAGCACCGTAAACTAGTAAGATGCGACTTTGAAAAACCTTCTGGTAAGCCTCTTCTATTTCTTTTTCTCTACCAAAAAAGAATGGGGCATCATCTAAACCGTAAGAGTCTAAAAATTTATAGGGCGATATGGGCTTGGATTGGCTCATAGGGTGTTTAATAATTGAATACTTTTTCGAAAAGCATTCATCCAGATTGGGAAATGACGCTCGGAGCTGAGGTCCTCCGTTCGATTGAGATCGGAGCCTTCAAAATAGAGCCTATCCTTGTCAACGCTTTGAAGCAGAAAAACATCGCGGCGGGAACTTGCCCCTTGCAGCGATTTTACAGAGTCGTAAGTGTCTACTAAAAAGGGCGAAAGGTTTAAGAAATGTTTGGTTTCTCTTATGCTGCTCATGAGCAGAACGGATTGGGAATCTGCAAATTGATGGAGCTTTTCGGCATGCGCTTTAAAGTCGGCATCTACCGCGTTTAAAAAGTGATAGTGATGTTCGTATTCCGCCTCTTGAAACTTGTTTTTTAAGACTTGAATTTCGCTAATGTTTACAAGGCGATAGCGGGCTAAGAAGCCAACCTTTTTTAGGATTAAGTTTAAGGATTGATCAACCGTTTGACAGCGAATAGCTAAATCTAAATTATCGGCCTCCTCCAGCATATCCAGCCATGCTTCCAATTCTCGGTTTAATACCGGATCGTTGAGCTCACATAGCTCAGGGATAAATAAGCTTTCGTTTTCTCTTAAAGGAGTAGAAAGGGCATTAAATAGAAATAGGAAATCTGGATCGGCCATGCGCATTATCGCATCGCTGATGGCCTTGCCTTTTCCCTTTAAGCTTTCGAGTTGGCCTTTATTTTGAATAAGCTCTAAAAGCTCTGCAATCATTAAAAAGGAGCAAAACCGTAAGGTTTTACGCAGGGTTTTTAAACTTTGATGATAACGTTCCTCGGAGACTTGCTTGAAGCTTGCGGAGAACAAACGACGTAGCTCCACTCCCAAGGGCCAGGGAAAACACTTTATAGTTTGATAAGCTAATAATCTGGGGTCTAAACTTTCACCCTCCTCTTCATCAATGATGACAAACTTTTCTAAACTCGGTTTAAAAGGAATTAAGGAGCGAAAGAGTTCTTCAATTAGCTCGCCACTGCTGCCGGGATGTAAAGCTTCAATGGCGCTATTGGCGTTTGGTTTTACGGCCAAGGTCACTTTTGAGTTAGGATTTTGCTCGGAAGCGGGGCGCTTTTTTAATTCGCCCGGCGGAAAGCCGTATTCCTCATGAAAGCATTTACTGAAATATGTGCTACTGCCAAAGCCTACTGAGTAAGCAATCTCCGATATGGTAGCCACCTCGTCTTGGAGCAGCTCATAGGCCTTTTCGAGGCGAACTTTACGAATGAATTGCGAGATGGAGAGACCGGTTAAACTTTGCAGTTTCCGATAGAGATGCGACCGACTAAAAGCCACCTCCTGAGCCAGGTCCTCCACGCTGTAATCTTCTACCTGAAGATTCTGGAGGACATGCTCTTGGAGTTTCTGCAAAAAGCGCTCGTCCATAGACATATTGGCTTTCGCTTGAGGGGGTATATGTGGGCTGTTTAATGGGTTCATGGCCTAATGACAACGAGTCTAAAGTACTATATATAAGTCGCAAAGTGGCCTCATGCATCATATGTTCAAGTCTTTGCAACATGTCTTAAAGATGAATGATGACTTAAATTTTCAACTTCGTCCAGTGCTTAAATCATTTACAACATAACTGCTAAATCTGAGGCCAATACCCGAGCTAGGTTTGCTGCAGTGAAATTGTAAAACCAAAAAACAGATACTATGAAAGTTTCAAAATTAAATTCTCGTCAACTAGCTTTAAGCGCAATGGCTATCCTTTTATTAAGCGCTTGTGAAAAGAACAATGAAGACTTTAATAACACGCAACCATCCACTTCTAGCGTTGCGGAGTTTGCTATAAGTGCAGATCCAGATTTTGTGCATGTACCAGATTCGGGTAGAACCTTTGTTTTTGGAAGCTCGGTGCAGTCCCAAACCTTTGCTTATGGGTCGGATAGCGTTCATCAAGCCGAGTTTTTCACCTCTCTTGATGGGGAAGATGGACCTCGCCCGCTCATTATACTTGCACCCGGGGGTGGATTTACCTCTTACACGGAGATGCCCAAATTAAGACAGTTTGCTACTTCATTGGCGCTTAAAGGATATCAGGCGGCAGTAGTAAAGTATAGCGGTGGGTCCCCAGATTATAATACCATTACTAAAGCGAATCAGGACCTTCGCTCTTCAATACGATTCTTCCGTTTAAATGCCGAGCAGTATAAGGTGGATACCGCGAATATCTTCATCGGTGGCTGGAGTTCTGGAGCTATGGTGGCCTTCATTACAGCTTATATGGATTCCAGCGAAATTTCAGGGATTGTTAATCCAACACACAGAATGCTGGTTTCAAACGCGGTAAATACACATGGCTTCGACAATAACGATAATCCCGGTGCCAGCACCAAGGTGCGCGGATATTTGGGCATGTTCACTTACAGTTTCGATAAAAACATGATTGATCGCAGTGATGCGGCGATGATGCTTATAAACCACTGGGACACTCATTTTACAGACGGAACGCGTATTATTGGCACCTACACTTATGCGAACTTACCAGGCTACGGCACCGACCCCATTGCCAATACCGCTCGCCAAAGAGGTTTTGTAGATGGTCAGGATTTAGAGTACATCAGAATCGCCGGCGCTTCTAAATACAAGACTTCTAACTACGCGCCATTATACCACGGTTATTACCCCCAAATATTTGATTTCATCGAAAGGAATACTAAGTAAAATCTTCCTCCCTCCTCTATGTTTAGTGACAAAAGCGGCCCCTTAAAAGGTCGCTTTTGTTTTTTTAAGTCAAGAAGTAAACGGTGCAAAACACTACTAAGAGCCCACTGCCAAAGCCTAGTAAAAGTTCTCTACCATCGTGGGCGTTTAGGCTTAAGCGGGCGCTTGAAACAATGCCAGCCAAAAGCATTAGTAGCGCTATAAATGGCAAGAGGTTTAGAGCGTATTTAGCTGAAACCGCTAGCAGCATTCCTAAAAAGCCACCTAGTCCACCAAGGTGGGCGCTGGGTTTTAAAAAAGGCAATAAGGCTAAATGAAGTACAATTACAAGGGCCGCGCCCATTAGGTAATTACTGGCCTCAGCGGCCAAGCCGGCAGAATGAATAAGATGAGAAGTTAGAAAAAAGCAAAGGGCACCTATGGCATAGGGCCAGCGCCGGTCGCGGGCATTTTCCATCATTAAGCTGGGAATAACCTTAAAGCGATAAAGGAGAATGCTGATCAATACCGGAATTAAATAGGTACCAGAGAACACCATCAACAAGGAAAGCATAACCACTTTTTGAGGATAGTGATATGGCAGGTATTCGAGAATAAAAAACAGACCGATTAGAGGGTAAATGGCCGGGTGGAAAAGAATGGAAAGGTATCGCGCTAAGCTCGGCCTCATATTAAATCTGTTTACGCAATCGTGCTACCGGAATATCCAGTTGCTCTCGGTATTTTGCCACGGTACGGCGGGCAATGGGGTAGCCTTTTTCCTTTAATAACTGGGCTAGCTTTTCGTCGGTAAGGGGCCTGCGCTTATTTTCTTCCGAAACGGAATCTTCCAGTATTTTCTTAATTTCTCTAGTACTCACATCTTCGCCAGAATCGTTTTTCATGCTTTCGCTGAAAAACTCCTTTATCAGGATGGTACCATAAGGCGTGTTCACATATTTATTACTAGCTACCCTAGAAACCGTTGAGATGTCCATTCCAATTTCATCGGCGATATCCTTCAATATCATAGGGCGCAACTTAGTTTCATCGCCACTTAAAAAGTACTCCTTCTGATACTGCATAATGGAGCCCATGGTAAGCATTAGGGTTTGTTGCCGCTGCTTAATCGCATCAATAAACCATTTGGCACCATCCAACTTTTGCTTTACAAATTGAGCGGCCTCTTTTTGAGCCTTGTCTTTCTTTTGCCCTTCTCGATAAGTCTCGAGCATCTCGCGGTATTCCCGACTAACGTTTAATTCAGGGGCATTTCTACCGTTTAAACTCAGCTCCAGCTCCCCGTCAGTAATTCTTAGAGTAAAGTCGGGAACCACCACCTGAACGCTGCGATTGCTATTGCTGGTGCTATTGCCTGGCTTGGGATTTAAACGGGTAATCTCTTCTATTGCTAATTTCAGATCCTCTTCGTCGAGCTCTAGCTTTTTAATAAGTTTTTTATAGTGTTTTTTGGTGAAGGCCTCAAAATGGTCTTCAATAATTTCCAAGGCCAACCTTTGATGGTAGCAGTTATCGGCTTGCCTTAATTGAATGGCCAGGCATTCTTGTAAATTTCGAGCGCCTACACCGGCGGGTTCTAAAGATTGGATTAATTGAAGGATTTTTTCGAGATGCTCCTCCTCCTCCATAATGTTTTGGGTGAAGGCAAGGTCGTCAACAATAGAGCTTAAATCGCGGCGGATATAGCCATCATCATCGATGTTTCCCACTAAGTACTCAGCTATTTTTCGATTTTGTTCACTTAGGGAAAAGGTTCCGATTTGCTCAATTAGATATTCATGGAAACTCTTACCTCCGGTAATGGGCACTTTACTATCCTCGTCATCAACCGAATAATTATTTGCCTGTAGGCGATATTCGGGAATGTCATCGTCGCTTAAATACTCGTCAACATTAATGTCCTCCGCCTCAATGGTCTCCGATTCTTCCTGACTGGAACTCGTCAGATCAAGGTCTTCGGCACTCAAATCATCGCTCTGCTCTTTACCCTCGTCTAATGCGGGATTGCTTTCTAACTCCTCCTTAATCTTTTGCTCAAAAGCCAAGGTAGGCAACTGAATCAGCTTCATTAGCTGAATCTGCTGCGGACTCAGCTTCTGCAATAATTTCTGGTTGAGTTGTTGCTTTAGCATAATTTGTTTCGTTGGGTGAAGGTAACAAAAAGCCGGCCCCCTCTATCAAAGATTGAGCCGTTTTCACACATTTTAACAAAGGCTATGCCAGTTCGCCGCGTTTTTTAAGGGTCCTTAAAATTCGGCATTCCCCGGTGTACGCGGAAATGGAATAACGTCGCGAATATTGCCCATGCCAGTGGCGAAAAGCACCAGGCGTTCGAAGCCTAAGCCGAAGCCGCTATGCACGCAAGTGCCAAATTTTCGGGTATCGAGATACCACTGCAATTCCTTTTGGTCAATATCAAAGTCATTCATCTTGCCAAGCAAAACATCGTGTCTTTCTTCCCTTTGCGAACCGCCTACAATTTCACCAATCCCCGGGAAAAGAATGTCCATCGCTCTAACCGTTTTTTCATCCTCATTAAGACGCATGTAAAAGGCCTTAATTGTGGCGGGGTAATCAAAGAGGATTACCGGAGCGTTAAAATGCTGCACCAAGAATTTTTCATGCTCGGATTGCAGGTCGGCACCCCATTCTTCAATAAGGTATTTGAACTTTTTCTTTTTGTTGGGCTTCGAGTTACGCAGGATATCAATCGCTTCCGTATAACTTACTCTGCGGAAATTATTGTCGGCAACAAATTGCAGTTTTTCCCTTAAGGCCTGTGGACTGCGATCTTTTTCGGGCTTACTTTTTTCCTCATCTAAAAGGCGTTTTTCTAAAAACTCCAAATCATCAGCACAATGCTCCAAGGTGTAGCGAATAACATACTTTAAAAAGTCTTCCGCCAAATCCATATTGTCATTCAAATCGGCGAAGGCCACCTCGGGCTCAATCATCCAAAACTCGGCTAGGTGACGCGAAGTATTGGAGTTTTCTGCGCGGAATGTAGGGCCAAAGGTATAAACCTTGGAAAGGGCCATGGCGCCTAACTCAGCTTCTAATTGTCCGGATACGGTGAGATTGGTTTCCTTTTCAAAAAAGTCTTTGCTGTAGTCAATGCTGCCATCATCCTTAAGTGGCGGATTCTTTTTATCTAAGATGGAAACATTAAACATTTCACCCGCCCCTTCCGCATCGCTACCGGTAATAATTGGAGTGTGTAAATAGAAAAACTGCTTACTATTAAAATAGTGATGAACTGCAAAAGCCAAGCTATGGCGCACCCGCATGATTGCTCCGAAGGTATTCGTGCGCATACGCAGATGGGCGATTTCCCTTAAAAACTCCAAGGAGTGTTTTTTGGGTTGCAGTGGATATTCTTCGGGATTACTTTCTCCCAGCACGGTGATTTCAGTAACTTGAATTTCAACATCCTGACCCTTGCCTAAAGAGCTGAGCAGGTCGCCCTTAACCTGAATTGCAGCACCGGTACTGATTTTCTTTAAGGTTTCTTCTGCTACATTTTCAAAGTCGATAACCGCTTGTACAGTCTTAATCGTGGAACCGTCGCTAATAGCTATAAAGCGATTGCTGCGAAAGGTTCTTACCCAGCCTTTCAACTCTATGGTTGTGCCGATGGGTTTTTGGCTCAATATATCTTTTACGGACAATGTCATCTCATTCCTGTTTGGGGGGCAAATTTCACAAATTTTCCATTCTAAGGCCTAAAGAATTAGGAAACCTTGACACCGAGAAACTTTTTTAAAAAATAAGTTTCCAAGTGCGATATGTTTCCTAGTTTTGCGCCTCGAATGGAAACGATGGAGACTGACATTATAGGAAAAGCTAAGGAAATGTTCCACCGCTATGGATTGCGGCCGGTAACCATGGACGACATTGCTAAGGAGTTAAGTGTTTCTAAGAAAACCCTCTACAAGTACTTTTCAAATAAAGAAGAGCTGGTTGAAAAATCGGTAGAACAGATATTTGAAACCGTAAGCGGGCGCATGCGTGAACTGCTAAATTCTTCGGGCAATGCTATAGATATGCTATTTGCCATGGATGAGGTGATCTGTTCCAATATTGAGGAGCATGACCCAGGACTGCAGTTTCAGTTGGAACGCTATTATCCGGAGCTTCATGCAAAGCTGGAAAACCAAAAGCAGAAAATGGTGTATTTAATGATGCATCATAATATTAAACAAGGAAAAGAAGAGGGTCTTTTTCGTCCGGAGCTGAATGCGGATGTTGTGGCTTTTCTGTACTACAGCCGAGCGCGACTGATGACGGAATCGGATATGAGCCACCTCCAAGGCCAAAACCTAAGTACTTCGAGTTTAATGCGCGAAATTTTAATTTACCATGTTAGAGGCATTGCCAACGAAAAGGGCCTCGCTTATTTGGCGCAAAAAATAAAGTCTTGAAAAACGAATACCAAAAAATGAAAAAGCACCTTTTGCTTGGAGCCCTGTTAATAGCAGGTTCCACAGTAGCGCAGCAAGAAGCAAAGCCTTTTACGCTGGCTGAAGCGCAGGATTATGCGGCTCAAAATGCCTATACGGTTCAGGATAAAATTCTGGACTATGAAAAGGCCCGAAAGACCATTAAGGAAACGGCGGCCATGGGCTTGCCTCAAATTAATGGTTCCTTTGGATACAGCTATAATGCGCAAATTCCTCAGCAGCCTGTACCGGCACGTTTCTTTGATCCTAATGCGCCTGAAGATGAATTTGCTACGGTTGCCTTTGGTGTTGCCCATCAAAATCAAGCGAGCATCCAATTGAACCAGCTCCTAATTGACGGCTCCTACTTTGTGGCCTTGCAAGCCACCCGCGTTTTTAAGGAAACCAAATCACTGGAAAGGGAGGAAGCGGAAATTGAAGCACGTAAAAATGTAGCCCAGAGCTATTACGGTGTTTTAGTTGCTCAAAAAACCGAGGAAATTTTAGAGAAGAATTTAAAAACCCTGACTAAAAACTTCGAGGAAACCCGCAAGCTTTATGAAAATGGTTTTGTGGAAGACCAAGATGTCACTCAATTAGAGTTATTGGTAAACAACCTCAGTAATAATGTGCGTAATGCGCGACGCCAAGTAGACCTAGCTCAGCAGCTTTTAAAGTTTAATATGGGCATCGATCTTCAGGAGCAAATAGTTTTAACCAGTTCACTGGAGGATATCATAAACCCTGTCCGTTCGGATTTAAGCTTGGCCTCTAGTCCTTTTCAAGTAGATCAGCATATTAGCTATCGGGGCTTATTAAGCCAAGAAAAAGGGGCTCAACTTTCCCTATCCAATGAAAGGGCTAAATACTTCCCCACTTTAAGTGGCTTCGTAAATCACAGTCAAAGTAATTTTGGGAATAGTGCTTCGGATGTTTTTGACTTCGATACTTACTGGATACCAGGAACTACCATCGGCGCCAGCTTAAATTGGCAAATTTTTTCGGGGATGGGTCGCCAGGCTAAAGTGCAAAAAGCCAAAATTGACCTCGATCGCATTAGAGTGGCTAAAACCGCTACCGAAAGCCAATTGGAACTGCAGTACAAGCAAGCCATTAGCGATTATGAATTCGCGATGGATAATCTCAGTAATCAAATGCGTAATCGCGATTTAAGTGAACGCATAAGAAACCGTACTCTCCGAAAGTACCAAGAAGGCTTAGCGAGCAGCCTAGAGCTTACCCAGGTAGAAAATCAATACCTAGAAGCAGAACGCAATTATATAACATCAATTTTAACTGTCTTAAACGCCAAAGAAGCACTGGAATATGCTTTGGGCCAATAATTTTAGCTCCTTAAAAACCATGAAAAAACTAAGCATTCTATTAGCTCTAGGCTTACTAGTGGCCTGCAACCAAGAGGATCTTCCTACTTTAAAGAAATCCCTCTCCGAAAAGGAAGCAGAGCTCAAAGCCATCCAAGTTGAGATTGATAGCCTTAACGATAAGATCGCCCGTTTAGATACCATTAAAATTGAAGTGGAAGTTAGCTTAACTCCGGTGCGGGTTAAGGAACTACAACCAGAAGCCTTTAGGCACTTTGTGCGCTTAAATGCCACCGTTAGCTCTAAGCAAAATGTTCGCTTAAGCGCAGAAGGAAACGGACGCGTGGTATCGATTAATGTAGAAGAAGGGGATCGCGTTCAAAAAGGTCAAACCATTTTACGTTTAGAGAGTGACTTCATTGAAGGTCAGTTAAAGGAAGCAGAAGCCGCCTATAAATTGGCGAAAACCACCTTTGAGCGTAGAGCGCGATTATGGAAAGACAGCATCGGCTCAGAGATTGAGTACCTAAACTCCGAAACCAATTTTAAGGCCGCTGAAAACCGCGTAAAACAAGCGCGTGCTCAGTATGAAAATACTTTCGTGAAGGCTCCCGTAAGCGGTAGTGTAGATTTAATTACCGTGAATAAAGGTGAGTTTGTTGGTGCTGGATCCCCTGTTGCACGCGTAGTGGACTTAACAAACTTGGAACTGGAAACAGATCTTTCAGAACGCTACTTAAAGGACATTAAGGTAGGTGATACCGTGGCGGTAAAAATTCCATCATTAGGATTGGAGCAGCAAGAACGGGTGATTTTCACCAGCCAATTCATCAACCCGGAAAACCGCAGCTTTACTGTAAAAGTGGGATTGAAGAATAATGATGCGATGATTAAGCCTAATCTTTTAGCCGAAATCAAGCTGAAGGATTACGAAAATCGTCAGGCTTTTGTTTTGCCATCAATGGCCGTTTTAAAAGACCTCAAAGGCGACTATGTTTACTTTGTAGAAAAGGAAGGTGATGGTTTTGTTGCGCGCAAGAAGTATGTAAGTATCGGCCGTTCCTTTGGTGAGAAGTCTGAAATTGACTCTGGTATTGAAAGCGGTGATAGAGTAATTGTTGTTGGTGCCAGTGGGGTTACTGATGGCCAATTGGTAGAGATCCAATAAGTCGACTGAATTATGGCAATAAAGACCGATAGAAATTTTGGGCTCAGTACGCTGTCCCTAAAAAATAGCATCAGTGTATTTATACTTTCAGCATTGCTGATACTCTTTGGGGTGTTCTCCTACATCACCATGCCCAAGGAGTCTTTTCCTGAAATTGTATTTCCACTGATTTATGTACAAACGCCTTATCCGGGCAATACGCCACAGGATATTGAAAACCTAATTACCAGACCTCTTGAGAAGGAAATTAAGTCCGTGGACGGAATTAAGAACCTCAACTCCGAGTCGGTACAGGATGTATCAATTATTAATGTAGAGTTTAACATTGATGTAGATACCGAAAAAGCCCTTCAAGATGTTAAGGATGCGGTAGATCGCGCGATGAGTGATTTGCCTTCTGACCTCGATCAGGATCCGGTGGTATTGGATATTGACTTAAGTCGAATTCCAATCCTAAACATTAACCTATCCGGTGAGGACTTTTCCATTGATGAGTTGGTAGATTATTCGGAGCTTTTACAGGATGAGATAGAGGAGCTGAGTGAAATCTCCGAAGCAACCATTACCGGTGATAAGGAGAAAGAGGTGCAGATCAATGTGGATATGCCCAAGCTCCAGGAGAATAAACTGAGTTTTAATGATGTGCAGAATGCCCTGGCGGCGGAAAACATCAATATTGGAGCCGGCGATATTTTATTGGGTAAAACCCGACGCAGTATTCGAACCGATGCGGAGTTCACCTCCATGGACGAAATCCGCAATGTGATTGTAAAGCATGAAAATGGCAATATCGTTTACCTAAAGGATATTGCCGATGTGCTATTTACTTATCGCGAAGTAGAGAGCACGGCCCGTCTTAATGGGGAGGCAGTAGTATCACTGAACGTGATTAAAAAAGGAGGCGAAAACCTTCTCGATGCTACGGATAAGATTCGCCAAATCATTAAGGAGGCTCAAAAGCTAAAGCTTCCCGAATCTTTAAAAATTACCATCACCAATGATCAGAGTAAACAGACGCGTAATCAAATTGCGAACCTAGAGAACAGTATCATTTCGGGGGTAATCTTGGTGATTATAACCCTACTCTTTTTCCTTGGTCTGCGCAATGCAACCTTCGTAGGATTGAGTATTCCCTTCTCGATGTTTATCTCCTTCTTGGTGCTGAGCGCCTCGGGAGTAACCCTAAACTTTATTGTACTCTTCTCCTTAATTCTGGCCCTTGGTATGCTGGTAGATAATGCCATTGTTACCATTGAGAATATTTACCGCCTTTATGCCGAAGAAGGCCTAAGTGCTTGGGAGGCATCTCGACAAGGTGTGGGTGAAATTGCCGTACCGATTATTAGTTCCACCGCCACCACTTTGGCCGCTTTCTTCCCATTAATCTTTTGGGATAGTATTATCGGTGAGTTCATGGGATACCTCCCGCGAACCTTAATTATTGTTTTAGGATCTTCACTATTTGTGGCCTTGGTAATTAATCCCGTAATAGCGGCAGCCTTTATCAAGAAGCAGGATTTCGAATCGAAAACCAATCACCGTAAGGCGATAATTTGGTTCGCGATATTCTTAATCTTAGGATTTCTTAGCCTAGTTGGTGGAGAAACAATCCTGGGGAATTTATTGGTATCAACCGCGGTTGGAGTATTGCTATTTACTTATGCTTTAAACCCCTTGTCGGCTTGGTTCCAATTGGTTCTCTTACCAAGATTAGAGAAAATATATGCCAATACCTTGGAGTATTCCTTGCGTAAATGGCGGCCGGCAGCTATCATTATTGGCACCATTGTATTAATGATGGGTTCCATAAGCTTCTATTTTGGCTCTAACCCAAGCGTGCAGTTCTTCCCGGTAAATGAGCCCAACTATATCAACGTTTTTGTTGAGGTTCCTTTGGGTACAGATATCTTAGCTACAGATAGCATTGCGCGGATCGTAGAGGAAGAAATTGATGAAATTTTGGAACCTTACGACAGTCTAGTTGAAAGTGTGGTAACTAATGTTGGTGCGGAAACTGCTTCTCAAAATGAGTTTGGTGGTGGTGGCCAAAACACGCCTAATAAAGCGCGGATTACCATTTCCTTTGTGGAGTTCGAGTTCCGTGGAGGAATTAAAACCACTGACATTCAAAGGACGGTTTCGGAGCAATTAACGAACTGGATGCCCGGCCTAACCATCTCGGTAGAGAAGGAGCAAAATGGACCGCCAACCGGTAGACCAATTAACTTAGAGATTACCGGCGATGAATTTGACGTGCTTATCGCTACTGCTGATGAAGTACAGCAAATTATCGAAGAAGCGGAAATCCCGGGTATCGAAGGATTACAGATTGACCTTGAAACCAATAAACCCGAAATGCTGGTGCGTATCGATCGCGATCGAGCCCGACGCCTAGGTGTAAGCACTCAGCAAATTGCATTGGTTTTAAGAACCGCCCTTTATGGTTCCGAGGCGAGCAAGTATAAAGAAGGAGAGGATGATTACCCCATTGAGGTGCGACTGAAAAAGGACTATCGTTACGATGTAGCCAGTCTGATGAATCAATTGGTAACCTTCCGTTCGCAAGCTAGTGGACAGATTGTGCAGGTGCCCATATCCTCGGTGGCGAGCTATGAGTTCGTTACCTCTTACAACTCTATTAAGCGTAAAGACTCGGAACGCCTAATCACTATTTTCTCTAATGTGGTGGAAGGTTTTAACGAAACCGAAATCAATAATGAAATAAGAGAAGTTTTAGAGAAGTATAAGGTGCCAGCCGGTTATGACTTGAAGTTTACAGGATCACAGCAGGAGCAACAAGAAAGCGCGGAATTTTTAGCAACCGCTATGTTAATCGCCGTATCCTTGATTGCCATTATTCTGGTTTCTCAATTTAACTCGGCCCTAAAACCGCTTATTATTATTCTTACCGTACTCTTTAGTACCATTGGCGTATTCCTTGGATTGGGAATTTTCCAAATGGAGTTTGTGGTAATTATGACCGGTATTGGAATTGTATCGCTAGCGGGAATTGTGGTGAATAACGGTATTGTACTTATCGACTTTATTGAGCTCAGCCGAGCGCGCATGCGTGAAGACGCCAATTTACCGGATGGTGAAGAATTAGGCGATAAAGAACTTATTGAGGCGATTGAAATGGGCGGTAAAACGCGTTTACGTCCTGTATTACTTACCGCAATTACTACCGTTCTCGGATTGCTGCCTTTGGCGGTAGGATTAAACATTGATTTTATCGGACTCTTAGATGGCCGTGGCGCAAATATTTACTTCGGTGGCGATAATGCCATCTTCTGGTCACCAATGGCCTGGACGGTTATTTTTGGTCTAGTATTTGCAACCTTCTTAACGCTGATATTGGTACCAGTGATGTACCTCGTTCTTGAAAGATTGAACCGTTTCCTGCGGTCAACTTTTGGACGCACTCAGTAAACATTAAGGTTTGGTTAATTGGTTAAATGAGTCCCTCTTCCTTTGGTCGAGGGACTTTTTTTAGAACTTAATTTATAATTAACTAGTGCAGGGCTTCCCAATAGGGAAGCTTATTTTTGTGCCATGAGCTATCCCGTTCTAGAGCGAATAACGAAACCTGAAGAGCTGCGCAAGCTGAGCCTTGCTGACCTTCTTATTTTGGTAGAATCGCTTCGATCATTTATCCAAACAGAAACCTCCGAGAAGGAGGGTCATATTAAATCGAGCTTGGGAGTAGTAGAGCTTTCCATCGCCTTACATTACCACTTCAATACCCCAGAAGATATTCTTATTTGGGATGTGGGCCATCAGGCCTATGCTCATAAAGTTTTAACCGAGCGAAAGAGGGACTTTGCCACAAATCGCAAGCAAGGAGGAATTGCGGGCTTTACCAAGCGCTCCGAAAGTAAATACGATCCTTTTGGCTCGGGGCATTCCTCGGCTTCAATCTCGGCTTTAGCCGGATTTATAAAAGCGGCCCAGCTAAGCCATCTTCAGCGAAAGCATATTGCGGTAATTGGCGATGGGGCCTTAACCGGCGGACAGGCCTTTGAAGCCCTAAATTTTTTAGGGGAAGAGCAGTCTGATTGCCTGATCGTGTTTAATGATAATCAATCGAGTATTGACCCAAATATTGGCGCTTTGCAGGCTCGAGATTCTTATCGAGCTTGGAGCGAAGCCTTAGGTTTTCAATACCACAGCACCGAATCGGGAAATAATCTAGAAAGCCTACTGGGCGCTCTAAACCACTTAAGCGAAATAAAAGGTCCTTTATTCTGGCATGTAAGAACCCAAAAAGGCTTGGGCTATAAGGCTAAAAATACCGCTAAGACCAAAACTCAAAAGCCCAGTTTTCAATCCACATTTGGTACTTGGGCCTTAGCGGCTTTAGCGGAAAACCCAAAATTAGTAGTGCTCAGTCCGGCAATGTTGGCAGGGGCTAATTTAAGCGCCGCCAAAGCAAAGTTTCCAGATCGCGTTATTGATGTAGGTATTGCCGAGCAGCATGTAGTAACCATGGCCGCTGGATTAGCCGCTGCGGGAATGAAGCCTCTCGTTCACCTTTACAGCACCTTTGCCCAAAGGGCCATAGATCAGATAATACACGACGTAGCGCTGCAGAGTTTAGGAGTAACCTTTGTGCTAGATCGAGCCGGTTATGTTGGTGAGGATGGGCCTACGCATCATGGTGTTTTCGATCAGTCTTTATTAATGGATATTCCAAATATTCGTTTGGGAGCACCTTCGGGGGGAAGGGCATTAATGGAAATGCTCGATTGGGCGATGAGTCAATCAGAGGGGCCGGTTTTCCTTCGTTATCCTAAGGATAGCTTTGATCCCGAAATGGATAAATTGTGGCGCTCTTACCGTCCGCATTGGTGGCATCAAAGTGCTAAGAAGGTTTTCATCTCCTATGGGAAAATTGCCGAAGTGGTTCAATCCGCGGCGGTGCAATCGGGCTGCGGCCACTTGCATATACCCATTGCACGTCCTTTTCCTAAAGGAGATGTCTTGGAGCAATTAAAAAATGTGGAGCATCTTATTTTGGTAGATGAAAATCCTAGTGCGGGTAGTGTGCATCATAATATAGCTGAGCTTATAGCTACTGGAGAATTAGAACTCAACTACCAGCATATAACCCTAGCTGCTGAATTTATGGAACACGCTGGCCGTTCAGAACAGTTAAAAACAGCAGGACTAAGCTTAGATCATTTACTGAGCCTTAGCCAGAATTCTGGGGATGAATAATAAGGCGCTTGGAATAGTAGTCCTAGTTTTTATCAGCCATTTAGGATTTGGCCAGCGCTATGACGAATGGATTAGCAAAGCCGCTAATCATTCTTATTCGAAAATTGAAGTGTGGCGATTTGCCATTCCTCAAGACTTAGATTCTTCGGCAAGCGAAAGTCTGTTGGCGATGCCAGAAGCGGATCAGCAAGAAGATACCTTGCTTTACCAGTTGGAGCGATATAATCAAAAGGGACTTTTAATTGAAAGCAGCGGCTATGGTCCTTTTGGCTGGAATTTTCAGTCTAGTGTTTACCAATATGATTCTTTGAACCGAATTACTTTGCTGCTTTCCTACGGGGCCGATACTAATGACGAGCGCCGGATAGTTTACGCCTACCCTAATGGTTCTCGAGAAATACATACTCAAACTTATTCGAGCTTATACGGTCCAAATACGCGCTCGATTTACAGGTTTACCAAGGAGGGAATACTGGAATTCAATGAAAGCTATATCGATAATCAATGCATTGCCAGGGAGGAGTTAGTTTCTTCAGTTCCCAATAAGATTTATACCTACCGTTTGTATGAAGGAAGGTCGGAATTAAGCTTTAGCGAGTTAATGATTAATCGCTATGACTCCCTTGGAAATACAACTGAGACACGCTTTTTAAATCCCGACAGTAGCTTAGTATATGCTCTTTATCGCCTATTCGATAGCGAGAATAGAATGATAGAAGAACATTGGCAGGCGGGTTCGGAAGATGAGGCATTGCAAGGAAGAACCGTGGTCCTTTACAATGCCAAAGGTGAAAAGCAAAACGAAAAGGTTTTCGAAAACAATAGGCTCATCTCCGAAACTATTTTCAAAGACGGTTTAGCACGGTCTAAGCTTGACTATAACCTAAATGGAAAAATCTACGCGAAGTACGAATACCGTTACCGGTAGAAATCAAAGAATAGATCTAGCCCATTCTCTGCGCCATCATTCGAGCAACATACTTCCCTAAAATATCAAATTCGATATTCACCATAGTTCCTACTTCAAAGCTTTTGAAATTGGTGTGTTCATGGGTATAAGGGATAATCGCCACCGAGAAATGTTCAGGATCAGAATGCACCACGGTTAGGCTTACACCATTTACGGTAACCGAGCCTTTTTCTACCGTGAGGTTTTCATGTCCACTTGGATGTTTAAAAAGGTATTCCCAACTCCCGTCTTTCTCCTCAACCTTAAGACACTCGGCCATAGTATCAACATGTCCTTGCACAATATGGCCATCATAGCGACCATTGGCGGCCATACAGCGCTCGAGGTTCACAAAATCGCCCGGCTTTAAATTACCAATGTTACTGAGCTTTAGGGTTTCGTCGATAGCGGTAACCGTATATTCTGAGCCATCAATTGCAACTACCGTGAGGCAAACGCCATTATGCGCTAAACTTTGATCGATTTTAAGCTCATCGGTAAAATCACATTCGAAGCTTAAATGAAGATTGCTACCCTCTTGTTCGCTGCGCTTTAGCCTTCCTAGGCTTTCAATAATTCCTGTAAACATGAATATTCTTTATCGTACTAGATGGACAAATCCAGAGGTGCTTTGTTCAGCGGCGGGGCCAATACTTTCTGCGGTGTAGCGACACACGTAATAATAAACGCCGTCTGGCGCCAAGCCGCCGGTACTTTGTACCGTACCATCCCAGCCATTTTGGCTAAAGTCTTCTAAGTTATTGGACCCAAAAACCTTATTGCCCCATCTACTGTAAATGGAAATCTCCAATTCCGCAACCTGCTCAATTTCAATCGGTAAAAACCTTTCATTAAAGGCATCGCCATTGGGTGTGAAAATATTTGGGAAGCGAATGGCAAAGCAGCTTTCAATGCAAAGCTCTTCGCTTAAGGCGCTTTCATTGGCCACGCCTCCTGGGTCTTGGTCCGCATCATCTACTGCCGTGATGGCATAGCAACCAAAAATGGAACCATCGCTAACAATGCGAATAGTGGAGTCACCTCTAGTGGGGATGCTTAAGAATGGAGTGCTCCCAAAAGGATCTTCACCGGTGCGGAAGTAAATATTTATTCGACGCACATCATCGCTACAATTTGCCGCCTGTCCTAGTTTCCAAGAAAAATAGATGGTATCGGGACAAACATTACTTAAGGCAAACTGAGGAATACAAGGAGCGGTAGTATCTCTGGCCACGGCACAATTCACCTGGCTGCGATTTACTAAAGGTGCCGGCAAAGAATCACTGGCCGAATAACGGCCAAAGCTTTCTGCATAATAGCAATACTCTTCACCATTTACCAATCCTGTGTCGGTATAGGCCGGGCTAAAGCTTTCGCCAATACTATCAAAAAGGCCCGAGCCGGTAGGGTTTTCCCGATAAATTACAAAGCGCTGATTTTGCCAAGGGGTTTCAAAATCAAAACTTAGCTCTACACTGCGATCAGAGCCTAGGGCATCATTATAAACCGAGCTGGCGATGGGTGTTGCGCCTACGAAATCCAAACTTGGGCCGGCGTAAACATCCAATCGATATTGATATTGGAAATCGGTGGTATTTAGGCCAATATGGCTAAAGGATCCCGCATCGAGGTTTGGTGCAGTGCTCAATTGGCTAAAGCTAGCCTCGTTTTCCGATTTCCCCCAAAGTTCTAAACGATAGGGAGGCGGATACAAAATCGAATCAAATTCGGGTGCTTCAATCCATTCAATGGCAATTTGCCCAATTAGTGGATCGGTATCTTCCACATCCACTTTTGTAAACATGGGCAGGTTTAGGGGCAAGGAAGCGCAAAACTCTTCGCTAGCATAGCTCAATGCTTCATCTTCAAAATAGGCAACCACCATATAGCAGTATTGCTTTCCGATTTGAATGTTATTGCTATCGAGGTAAGTTAGGCTGTTTACATTCGGTAATGAGTCCAGGAAGCTATAGCCCGTATAGGCTGGAACCCCCGTTTCACAAGCTCCGGGAATAAAGCCGTATTCAGCTTCTCTTCGATATAATAAATAGCCTTCCGCTTCTCCACAAATGGAGCGATCCCAGTTTAATCTTAAATCAAATCCTTCTGCTTGCGCCGATGGGTTTTTAGGGGCAGGGGCAATTACCAGTATCTCCGTAGTGTAAATGTCTGAAAGCGATATATCGTTTGGATCCGGGGGCAGATCGGTGGCCTTAAAGCTAACCTGATAAGGCTGTTTTCTTACGTGAAAGCATCGGGTATTCCAATTGAAGAACCCGGTTAAAGGTTCGGGGCCGTTCACTTCCGGGAAGGTGGCCCTCGGCGTTTGCACCGCAAAAGGTCCTCCAAATGCTTCTAGCGTGAGGTCATCTCCGTCTATATCCGTAGCGGTAACGTTAAAATTTAAGGAGGTGCCAGCTTCTACGCAAAATGGTCCAATCGGATTTACTTCGGGAGGATTATTACCGCAATCTTCAATATCCACTTGTAAATCGCGGGTTACGTAGCCAATTCTTACATAGCGCCCCTGATTATTTTTCCGGTATTCGAGCACCTCAAAAGCAAAGTTATACTGACCAACATTTAAGGGAACATCCCAATATAGCAAGCCGGTATAAGGGTCAATCTTCACACTATCCTGCACATATTGAGGATCGTAAATAGTTTGAATAGGATCTCCATTCTGCGCCCTTGAAAAAACCAAGCGATAGGCTAAAGAGTCGCCATCAGGATCAAAGGCTCCTCCATTGTGCTCAAAGCGTTTTCCTACACAGCCACGCTCTACGGGCGCATTGGTAAAAACCGGCGAGCTGTTTGTTCCGAGGCTTGGAGAAATAAACAGTTCGGTTTCAATATAAAAAGGTACTTGATCGGAGTTTAAAATATTGCTAATACCCGCATTTCGGTTTCGATCCTCCATCACTATAGTGTAAATACCGGGAGCATCGTAAGTGTGAATACCAACGTAGGTGTTTTTTCGAATTTGATTTAATGGATCAATGATTTCTCCATCGCGAGCAGTAGCACAAACTATGCTGGGTCCATTAGATCTTGGAATGGTATCGGCCGAGCCATCGCCCCATTGAAGGGTTAATTCGCAACGATCGGCACAAAGCTGACAAGCGCGGGTGTAGGTGGTAATAGTTACTTCGTAGGTGAGTCCATTAATCCAACGATAGGTAATTTCACCCGCACGGTTATGAGTTGCCGTGAGGCTGATACTTATAAAAAGGAAAAATAGCAGTAAGCCTTTTTTCATATTGGGGATTATCCTTGTCCAAACCTATAACGTGCCAATGCCTATTTTGTGTTGGGCGAATGCATTTATATTAGCGGCTTTTGAATTGGTAACTTTGCTCAAATTTAAAGATTCTTATGTTGAATTTCAGTCTTACCCGCCCCGAGCGTGGTATCGATCATCAAATATATCTTCTGAACCAAGCAGAAGACGCTCAAAACTTAGATCTTTCCGATCAAGAATTGGAGTATATAAAAAGCGAATTAAAGCCAGGCTCCTTTGTTAGTCTTAGTCGCAAACCCGCGCTAAGCGTTGCCTCCATGCCGGAGGCCAATGATTATAAAGGTTGGGAAAAAGCGCGCTTACTAGCTACCAAAGTAGCGGGGATTAATAAGGGGATCTCTCTAGAAATTATTGCTGATGCCAGTGAGAAAGCGATGGCTTTTGCCGAAGGTTTAGCCCTAGCCTCTTACAAATTCAATAAATATTTCACTAAAAAAGAGGACGATTCCCTTCAAAGCATTCTCCTAAGTGGCTCATTTGGCGAGGCACATTTGCAAGAATTAAATGCGGTGGTTCAGGCTACCTTTTTAGCGCGAAACCTCGTTAATGAACCTTTAAGCTACTTGACAGCAAAGCGATTGGGCAAGGAAGCGACAAAAGCCGGCGAAAAATTCGGTTTCAAAGTTGAGGTCCTCAATAAAAAGAAAATTGAATCCTTAAAAATGGGCGGCCTCTTGGCGGTTAATCGCGGTAGTATTGATCCGCCCAGCTTTAGCATTTTGGAATACAAGGGCGAAGGAGCCACAAATGAAAAACCCATCGTTTTGGTGGGCAAAGGCGTTGTGTACGATACTGGCGGTTTAAGCCTCAAGCCAACGCCCAACTCTATGGACTCCATGAAAAGCGATATGGGTGGCGCTGCTGCGGTAATTGGAGCAATTAGTGCTGCGGCCGCTAATAAACTGCCCATCCACGTTATCGGATTGGTACCAGCTACAGATAACCGTCCGGGTTTAAACGCCTATGTTCCCGGTGATGTAGTGAAGATGTTTGATGGATCAACGGTAGAGGTTTTAAATACCGATGCGGAAGGCCGGATGCTACTTGCAGATGCCCTTGCTTATGCTAAAAATTACAAGCCCGACTTGGTAGTAGATTTAGCAACTTTAACCGGAGCCGCAGCGATTGCCATTGGAAAATATGGTGTGGTTGCCATGGGTACCGCAGAGGAAGAAGATTTTCACAAACTCCAAGTTTCGGGAAATACCGCTTACGAGCGTATTGCAAGATTTCCCTTTTGGGAAGAATATGACGATTTATTAAAATCAACAATTGCCGATCAAAAGAATATTGGTGGAAGAGAAGCAGGGGCCATTACTGCTGGTAAGTTCCTCGAAAAATTCACCGATTATCCTTGGATACATATTGACATTGCCGGACCAGCCTTTTTAAATGCCGCCGACCATTACCGCAGTCAAGGTGGCACCGGTGTAGGCGTTCGCCTGATGTATAATTTCTTAAAATCGAAAGTATGAGCGAAGATCGTTTACCACGCATCGGCATAAGCATTGGCGATTTAAATGGAGTTGGACTGGAGTTAATCATCAAGACTTTTTCGGATCCGGCAATGCTAGAATTATGCACGCCCCTTGTTTTCGGTTCCACCAAGGTTGTCTCCTATCATCGCAATGCCATCGATATGCGAGACTTTAATTTCAATATTATCCAAAACCCGGAAGACGCTGTTGAAGGGAAGGCCAATTTGGTTAATTGCTGGAAGGAAGAGGTGAAAATGGATTTTGGCAAGGTGGATCCCATTGTGGGGACCTATGCCATAAAAAGTTTGGAGGCGGCCTGTGATGCCATAGACGCTGGAAGTATCGATGCCTTAGTAACCGCGCCCATTCATAAAGAGAGTATCCAAAGCAGTGACTTCCAGTTTTCGGGCCATACCGATTATTTGGAAAGCCGCTATAAAAGCAAGGCTACAATGATGTTCTTGTCCGAAGATTTGCGTTTGGCTTTGGCCACCGTTCACATTCCGGTATCAAAAGTTTCAGAAGCCATTAGTTCAAATTTGGTGGAGCAAAAAATTCTGGCCATTCATAAAAGCCTCAAGCAAGACTTTCATTTACCAAAAGGGAGAATTGCAGTTTTAGCCTTAAATCCACATGCTGGCGATAAGGGGGTTATCGGTCTGGAGGATCAGGATATCGTTAGTCCCGGAATTGAAAAGGCCAAAGAGGCAGGAGCCTTAGCTTTTGGGCCTTATCCCGCAGATAGCTTTTTTGGAGCGAGTACTTACACGGCCTTTGATGCGGTTTTAGCCATGTACCACGACCAAGGCTTGGTGGCTTTCAAGAGTCTCACTTTTGGTGAAGGCGTTAATTACTCTGCTGGCCTGCCTATTATCCGCACCAGCCCCGATCACGGTACGGCCTTCGACATTGCTGGGCAGGGCAAAGCCGATCCTGGCTCCTTCCGCTCAGCGGTATATGGCGCCATCGATTTGTACCGCAGTAGAAAAGGGACTGCAGAAATAAGCGCCAATCCCTTAAAAATCAAAGCGAAAAAAAAGCTATAAGCCTTTGTGGCTGATTAAAAATTTATACATTTGCGCTCCTTAAAAAAACCGGCTATGGACATGCAAAAGAAGGACTTTGAAATATCCTTCATTGGTTTAAAGCTAGGGGAGCATCAATTTGATTTTGAGATTGATGCAAAGTTCTTTGAGGCATTTGACTATGAGGAGTTCGAGAAATCGACCTTGAAAGCAGAGATGCATATGCTAAAGCGCGATACGCAGATGGCTTTGCAGCTAAGTCTTTCAGGAGAAGTTTGGCTCCCTTGCGACCTTAGCAATGAAAAGTTTTGGATGCCTTTAGAGGCCCAGGCGGATTTGATGGTAAAGTTCGGCGAGGACTTCGATGATAGTCGAGAGGATCTATTGATTCTTCCGCATGGTGCACATAGCTTTAATGTGGCGCAGTACTTCTATGAAATGGCAGTATTGGCAAAACCACTTAAAGTAGTACACCCTGATGTTGAGGCTGGTGAAAAAGGCCAAGAAATAAGGAAGCAATTAGAGGCTCTTAGCCCTGAAGAACCAGAAGGAAGAGAAAGAGATGAGGATACGGATCCTCGTTGGGATAAATTAAAGGACTTATTGAACTAAATTTAGAAAAATGGCGCATCCTAAACGCAGACAGAGTACAACTCGCCGCGATAAGAGAAGAACCCACTATAAAGCAGAAGTACCTACTGTTGCAGTATGCTCTGTAACTGGTGAGGCGCATTTGTACCACCGTGCTTATTGGCATGAAGGAAAACTTTACTACAAGGGTAAAGTGGTTATGGAAAAACAAGAGGCCGTAGCTTAAGCGCTGCAGCTCTTCTACAGTATTTGAAGGCAGTCCTAGCGTCTGCCTTTTTTTATGACCAGAATTGGTATTGATATAAGGGGTGGGGACCATGCACCATTGGTAGTATGGGATGGGCTATCTATGGCCCTAAGTGAATTGAAATCTGATACGGAGCTTCATCTGTACGGACTGGCAGAAGATGCCCCAAAAGCACCTAGCAATACCAAGTTTCATATTTGTGCAGAGGCCATTGAAATGGGAGAACATCCCGTTAAGGCTTTTCAGCAAAAACAAGACTCAAGTTTAATTCGGGGTATCGCAGACCTCGCCAAAGGCCAAACCGATGCTTTCGCTAGTGCGGGGCATAGTGGTGCTCTTATGGTGGCTTCAATGCAAATCCTTGGCTTGCAAGAGGGCATTTCTCGACCGGCCGTGGTCTCTCTTTTTCCCAGGCTCGATGGCGGCCAAACTGTAGTCTTGGATGTTGGCATCAATGTCGATCTTAAGGCGGAGCAGTTTTTGGAGTTTGCTTCCTTGGGAGCCTCCTATGCCAAAGCGGTATTGGGGATCAACAAGCCCAAAATTGCTTTATTAAACACTGGAGCCGAAGAATCAAAAGGGAATATCCTTTACAAGCGAGCGCATGAGCTTTTAAAAGAGAATTGTGGCGGCTTTTCGGGAAACCTGGAAGCGCGTGACTTTTTTCAATCTAAGGTTGATGTCCTTCTTTGTGATGGCTTTACAGGAAATATTATCCTCAAGCAAACCGAATCATTTTACGCTTTAAGCAAGGAATTAGGCTTAAATCATGACTTTCTCAATCGCTTAGATTACGAAAATTATGGTGCTTCCCCTGTAATGGGAGTGCGCGCTAAGGTGCTTTTGGCGCATGGCGCTTCTGGTCCTAAAGCCATAAAAAACATGATATTGGGTGCCGAATCCATTGCACTTGCTAATTTTGTAGATTCTTAGCACCATTAATATATGGCAATTACTGCAGCAATTACCGCCGTTGGAGGCTACCTTCCCGAATATCGTTTAACCAATGCGGTTTTGGAAACCATGGTAGATACTACCGACGAGTGGATCACCACCCGCACTGGTATAAAGGAACGTCGCATTCTCAGAGAAAAGGGCAAGGGTGTTTCGGAAATGGGCATTAAGGCCGCTCAAGAATTACTGGATAAAAGAGGGATTAGTCCCGAAGAAATTGAAGTAGTTATTTTTTGCACGGTAACCCCCGATATGCCGGTGGCAAATACCGCCTCCTTTCTTATTTCCGAAATGGGAATGAGCAATGCTTTTGGCTTCGATGTGCAAGCGGCTTGCTCAGGTTTTCTATTTGGTCTTACCACGGGCTCACAGTATATAGAGTCTGGCCGCTTTAAAAAGGTCCTTATTGTTTCCGGCGATAAAATGTCTTCCATTATCGACTACAGTGATCGCACCACTTGTGTGATTTTTGGAGACGGCTGTGGAGCGGTGCTTTTGGAACCTAATGAAGAGGGTTTAGGGGTGCAGGATACCATTTTACGTAGTGATGGCGTTGGTCGTCAATATTTGAATATTAAGGCCGGTGGATCACAGTATCCACCAAGTAAAGAAACAGTTGAACTTGGCCAGCATTTCGTGCACCAAGAAGGACAGCAGGTTTTTAAATTTGCTGTAACTAATATGGCAGATGTAAGCGCTCGGATTATGGAGCGCAATAACTTAAGCTCCGATGATGTAGCTTGGTTGGTGCCGCATCAAGCCAATAAAAGAATTATAGATGCCACTGCAAAGCGAATGGGATTGAGCTCCGAAAAGGTAATGCTTAATATCGATCGCTATGGCAATACCACCAACGGAACCTTACCGCTCTGTTTGTGGGATTATGAGAAGCAGTTAAAGAAAGGCGACAATCTTGTATTTGCAGCCTTTGGCGGTGGCTTTACCTGGGGTGCTATCTACCTTAAGTGGGCCATTGACGCCAAGTAAAAATTTTTAGCTTTGTTTGTAACCTTATTAAATTAAACACCACCTTCCATGGACTTAAAAGAAATTCAGAATCTTATAAAGTTTGTGGCCCGTTCCGGTGCCGCTGAGGTTAACCTCGAAACAGAGGACTTCAAAATCAACATTAAAACAGAATCAGCTGTTTTAAGCGAACACAAAACGCAAGTAATTAGCATGCCTCAGCAAATGGCTGCTGCTCCTGCACCGGTGGCTGCTGCCCCGGCAGAAGCGCCTGCTGCACCTGCCGCAGCAGCTGCGCCAGCAAATGAAGAGGACGATTCTAAATACGTGACTATAAAGTCGCCAATGATTGGTACCTTCTACCGTCGCCCAAGCCCAGATAAAGACCTATTTGTAAGTGTAGGTGATGAAATCTCCGAGGGAACCGTAGTTTGTATTATTGAAGCTATGAAGCTCTTCAATGAGATTGAAAGTGAGGTAAAAGGAAAGATTGTAAAGATTCTTGTGGACGATCAAAGTCCGGTGGAATACGATCAGCCACTTTACCTTGTAGATCCATCTTAAATCGCGCCTATGTTTAAAAAAGTACTCATCGCAAATCGCGGAGAGATTGCCCTTCGAGTTTTACGTACTTGTCGTGAAATGGGCATTTCTACCGTAGCGGTTTACTCCTTGGCCGATAAAGAAAGTTTACACGTTCGCTTCGCAGATGAAGCGGTGTGCATAGGTCCTTCCGCCAGTTCGGAGTCTTACCTAAACATCCCCAATATTATTGCGGCGGCAGAAATTACCAATGCCGACGCCATCCATCCCGGTTATGGCTTTTTATCAGAAAATGCCCGCTTTTCAAAAATTTGCGCCGAGAATGGGATCAAATTTATTGGACCTAGTCCAGAGATGATCGATCGCATGGGCGATAAAGCGACCGCCAAAGCTACCATGAAGGCTGCTGGCGTTCCTACGATTCCAGGATCTGAGGGTTTATTAGAAAGCTTCGAAGAAGCGCAAAAGATTGCCTCAGAAATGGGCTTCCCGGTAATGCTAAAAGCTACTGCTGGTGGCGGTGGTAAAGGGATGCGCGCGGTATGGAAAGAGGAAGACTTATTAAAAGCTTGGGAATCGGCACGACAAGAAGCAGGAGCAGCCTTTGGAAACGATGGCATGTACATGGAAAAGCTCATTGAAGAGCCACGCCATATTGAGATTCAAGTGGTTGGTGATCAATCCGGTAAGGCTTGTCACCTTTCGGAACGCGATTGCTCTATCCAGCGTCGTCACCAAAAGCTCACCGAGGAAACCCCTTCTCCATTTATGACGAGCAAACTTCGTAAGCAAATGGGTGAAGCTGCGGTTAAGGCCTGTGAGCACATTAAGTACGAAGGCGCGGGAACCATTGAGTTTTTAGTGGATAAGCACCGCAATTTCTATTTTATGGAGATGAATACCCGAATTCAGGTAGAACATCCCATTACGGAGCAGGTAATAGATTATGATTTAATTAGAGAGCAAATCAAGGTTGCAGCTGGAATTAAAATTTCAGGTAAAAATTACGAGCCTAAATTACACTCTATTGAATGTAGGATTAATGCTGAGGACCCAGCAAATGATTTCCGTCCTTCTCCTGGTACCATTACCACTTTTCATGCTCCAGGTGGACATGGAGTGCGCCTAGACACGCATGTGTATGCTGGATACAGCATTCCTCCATTTTACGACTCCATGATTGCAAAGTTGATTACCACGGCGCAAACCCGCGAAGAGGCTATCGACAAAATGCGACGTGCATTAGATGAGTTCGTAATCGAAGGCGTGAAAACCACCATTCCTTTTCACCGCGCATTAATGGACGACCCGAATTATATAGCAGGAAACTACACCACTAAATTTATGGAAGATTTCGACTATAAGAATGTGTGATAGCTCTGCTTGAAATTATATAAAAGCCCCGAAATTTTTCGGGGCTTTTTTATTTAATGAACGATGCTTAGGCGCCCAGAATGCACCTTTTTTTGTCCTGATTTATCTTGATATTCAATCAGGTAAATGTAGAGGCCTTGCGGCATTAGCTGGCCATTAGCACTATGACCATTCCAAGCTCTAGAGCTGTTATTTAGCGCTTTATAATTGGCAGCCTTGAAGACTAAATTCCCAGAAGTATCAAATATTTTCAAGCCAAAATCCGGCATTTCCGTAGGCTCATCATAAGCAATAATGAAGAGTTCGTTACCATCATTTTCATTGGGTAGTATGAGGTTGGGAACAAACCATTTGGGGTTTTTAATTTCAGTTAAACCCACTGGAATTCCGATTGGACTGTAAGGAATCCAATTAGACTGAGAATTAGCTTGTTGATTTTGCTGATTAATAGCGCGTAGTCGTGCAACAATAATATTAGACCCGACGATGGGCTTAACAATATTCAGGCGGGCACTATTAGAGATAGTTTGAACAGAACTGGTGTTTTGCCAAACGATGGAATCGGGCCTGATATAAATGCCATATTCCAATATATATGCACGGTCTGCAGCAGGAATTAAATTGTAGTCATTCCAGCTAAAAATTAAACTATCCTCGCTAATTCCAGCTTGGATGGAATCCAAACTAAGCAATAGCTGTACTCCTTGATTGGAACTCCCCCAATTCTTGCCACCATAGCGCATGTCAAGGTAAAATTCATATTGATTATGATCAACTGGATAAGGGCCATTAAAGGGCAGCGTATAGGATCTGGCTGAGGCGCTATCTACTGAATGATGCAAAGCCCATGGCGCTTGGTTTTCCCGAACATAAACATCCCAACCTCCGAAAATATCGGCTACTGCCGCTTGGTTTAAAACGGCATTTGCCGTCCATTGTAGCGCTATGTTCTGATCGTCCAAAACTTCCACTTTGCTTAAATTATAGCTCGGACTTGGACAAGCCGCTACGGGAATTATAGAAACGCTATAAGGTTCAACTACTCTTCCACACTTTCCCAAAAGGGTGTTGCCATCATTTCCAGGCCTTATCTGCAATAGGTAGTTGCCAGAATCAAGCAGAGGGTTTAAAAGTTCGAGGTATATTTCATCAGTATATAAGAGACTAGTAGAACTGTCTAACACACCAATTACAGGTAAAATGGAACTATCCGGGCCATATATTCTAAAGTCAGTTGGGTCAATACTGTTTTTCTGATAAGGGGAGTTAAACTCAACTCGGATGTATTTACTCCAACAATCTTGGTTTAGGAGTTCTCCCACGTAGCTAACTAGGGTATCGGAATAAATGTTGGAAAGGTTATAGGCATTTTTAAGACTGTCTATCGATGCGGTTTGGAACCAAGTTCCGCTATGTATGCTGTCGCTTATGATTTCGCTAAAACCAACTCTATCTGCGTTAACACAGGCGGCCGTTACCGGTATACTCATTTCTCTCACGGAGAAGCCAATATCAATCCAGCTCAAAGTAAGAGGGTCAAACCTAAAATTCACCACTTTTATTTTCATCAAATAATTTCCCTGCTGCTTAGGGTAAATTGAGAGTACGTCGGTCTGTTGATTAATTTGAACGGGCTGCCAGCCCTTAAAAGGGTTTATTGCACTATAGCCGGCTGAATAAGGTATAAGTGGCGCTGAATCAACACATAGAACACCTCCAGTGGGTTGGGTTAATGCCATGAAAACACTATCATTGTCACTATCAACCGCTAATTGCTCAAACTTAAAAGGCGAATCGTTGGGGCCAATTATACAGAGCCCCATTCCAGGGCTACTGGTAATTTTGGGCGAAGAAGAAGGGCCCAAAGTATTGTTAAGACCAGCTTCGATAAAGAAGTGTGGATTTGTAGCCATATTTGTGCTAAGATCTCTGCAGCAAGGTGCGCTAACCTTAAAGCGAATGTCACCGCAGGGGTTAGGCAGACTAACGAAGCCCGAATATTTATGGATAGCTAATCCCTTATAGTTAGGGTCAGTCGGGTCGGCACAATCATCTATTCCTTGTACAATCCAGCCTCCATTTTGATCATTCGGGGAAGCGAGGCCAGGAGGAGGTAATATCTTATTCGCGGTAATCGTCATTTGCGTAAAACAAGAACTTCGAATACAAACGGAAACTGTGTTCTGTACTATGCTGGCGCCAGAGGTGTTGCGATAGTAATGGACGAAAACTTCATAGCGGTTAGAATCTGTGGGAATTGGAGCCCACTCATAATAGATTTCTCCTGCGCTAAAATGCCCAGCATAACTAGGGTTTATAAAGGCGGAGGAAAGAAAAAGTAAAAAGACGAAACAGGTAGGTTTAGCTTGCATAAGGTTAGGTTTAAGAAAATAAGCGAATCAATGTAAAAATAACAAATGCCCTAAGCCTATTCAAGTATTCGCCTAGGATTTGCCGATTTATAGCTAAAGGGATTTCACCCCGGTCGAAACTAGGGGTGAGCATTCCTTCAAATTAATCTTAACGAAGCACACTTACACTACCTTGTAGGTTTACATTTTGACCGGTATTGGGATTGATGTAACTTATAAGATAAAAGTAAACTCCCTTTGCTACCGCATTGCCATTGAGGTCGCTTCCGTCCCAACCCATATTGGGATTGTTATTATTTTGGAAGGCCAAGTCTTCAAACTTTAAAACCCCATCTCTATTATAAATGCGCAATGCAATTTGCTGAACCCCAGCATCGGCAGGTGGAATAATAAAGAAGAATCGATCATTTTGTCCATCGCCATTCGGACTTATTAAATTGGGTATTATCCAGGAACTTTGCTGGCCACTTACTTGATTAGGGTCAAGGCTCATATCATGCATCAGCCAATTTGATTCGGAGGGTAAAAGCCGATTTCCATCTGCTCGAGCATACACACGAATGGCGTAAGTGCCAGACCCGGCGGTTTTTGGAAGACTGATACTCGCTGAGTTTCCTTGCACAATGATTGGGGGCTGCCAATTGATGTTTATATTTTGATGGTAGCGCCCGTATTGCAGGTAATACTTCCGCGAATTAGCCGGCAAGCATTCATAGTGATTCCATTGAAGCTGCACCACATCAGCCACAGCGGTACTTTGCACGGAGCTGCTTTGAAGGAGAATATTAGTACAAGAGCGGGTTTCTCCCCATTTGGAACCGGCATAATTAAGATCTAGCTTAAACTTGTAATTATTCTGATCGACCTCCTGTCTGCTGCCTCCAAAGTCCATCTGATAACGACGGGCAAGGGGATCCAAAATTCTTTTCTCCAGCTGCCAAGGGCCATTGTTCTTGCTTACAAAAAGATCCCAAGATTGGAAAAGGGCATAAACCGATGAGTCTTGTAGCTCGGGACTTCCCGTCCAATGAACCATTATATTGCGATCATCTTTTAAGGTCACTTGGTTTAACTGATAGCTAGGGCTAGGGCAGTTATTCAAGGGTATAATGAAACTTGTAAACTCAGGCACCATATATCCGCATTCGCTGATAAGAGTATTGCCATCATTCCCGGTTTTTATTTGCAATAGATAGTTCCCGTTTTTCACGAGAGGGTGTAATAGTTGCAGGTATATTTTTGAACAGAGATCACTATCGCAGCTGTCTATAATGGCCAGCACGGGACGGGCAATACTATCTGGTCCTAAGACTCTAAAATCGGTCTCATCCACGCTATTCTTTCGAAGGGCTTTATCAAACTCCAAGGGGATAAGGGACTGGAGACACTGGTAATCGTTGTAAAAGCTAATTGAAGTGCCAGCAGCGGAGTCGATGTGGATTTGATTAACATTATATGCTCCTCGTAAACTATCTATTTGTGATCCACTAAAATAATTTTGACTGTAGATGCCTGGCATAGAAGAGTTGAGGTTTAGACTAGTCTGACTCAGGGGATCACAGTTCGCGGTAACACCCACAGCGATTTCTCTGCTGGAGCTGCTTTGCATCAGCCATTGCAAAGAGATAGGATCAAAGGTCCAAGACTCCACCACTACCCTTAAATTATAAGAACCTTGCTGACTTGCTTTAAGGGCAAATCGCCCGTAACGTGGATCGAAGTTTAAACCAGTATGACTGGGAATAGGGTTATTGGAGGTAAAGCCAGGTAAATAGGGAATTGGACCGGAAGGACCACAAATGGGACCTCCTAAGGAATGGCTCAAGCGGTAAACGATACTGTCTCCTTCTGGGTCAAAAGCATGTTGATAGAAAATGCTTTCGAGGGCGGTAGATGGTTTCACACATAAACTCACCATGGGAGAACTGGTGATTTGAGCCGAGGAACTTTCCCCGAGCGTATTGTTTAAAGTTGCCTCTAGATAAAAATTAAGGCTAGAAGAATTGAGGTTATCACTGAGACCGTAGGTATAGGGTGCACCTATAGTTGAGAATTTGAAATCGCCACAGGTTCCCGGTAAACTTATAAAGCCGCTATAACGCATAATTTGAAGGCGGCTGTAATTGGGATCATTGCTATCCGCGCAACTATTCTCGGTTACTATGGCCCAAGCACTAGGATCTCCTGCTGCAGCCAAATGGCTAGGTGGAATGAGCTTATTTAAGCTGATAGTTGTATCGCTAAAACAACTGCTTCTAATGCAAATATCCTCGGTAGCATTACTGCTCGCTCCGGCGAGATGCCAAAACCAATCAACAATAATTTCATAGCGAAGTGAGTCGGTAGCAGTTGGAGCCCAGCGATAATATATTTCACCATAACTGTCATGACTGGCTTTGGCCGGGCTAATGGCAATGCATAAAAAAAGGAAGAGAAGCGAATTCTTAATATAGGTTAACATACAGAACTTGATTGGTAGGTGAAAATATAAAATGACTGCCTAAGCGTAAAGCTCGATTTAGTTGAACGGGCCTCTCTCTTAGTGGAAGCTTAGGGTAAAATTAGCTTCGGTTTAAGACCTTTTACCCTAAACCGAAGCTATTATCATTGCAGACTCAATTACTTAGTGCTGTTCAGCGTAAGGCTGCCATTAAGGGTTTGACTTTCATTGGTAGATGGGTTTTGAAGCTGAATCACGTAAAAATATACACCAGAACTAAGTTTTTGTCCGGCTTGGTTTAGCCCGCCCCAGCCGTTTTCGCGACTATTACTCTGGTGGAAGGCGGCATCTCTGAACACTTCCTCTCCATGACGATTGTAGATGCTTAAACTGATCTGCTCAAACTGAACACCATTTTCTGGCGTGGCAATAAAGAAGCGGTCGTTGACGCCATCGCCATTTGGAGTAATAATATTTGGAATTAGTACTGCTCCCGGTTTCAAATCTGGTTCGGGCTCTTGAGGTGGATAGTGGTTTATAAAATAATAGATCCAATTGGATTCGGAAGAGTCTACCCGGCTAGAGCCATTGACGTTTCGCGCCACTACTCTACTTACATAGGTGCCTTGATTTTCGGCGCTACTACTCGGTAGGTTTATAATGGCAGTGGTGTCGGTAGTTTGATTTATCCGCTGCCATTTACGAATACCGGGATCAGCTAGGCTAGAATCGCGCTTTCCAACAAAAACATCGTAATTTCTAACCGAAGCATCAATGCATTCAAAGTGGTTCCAAAACAAGGGAAGTTCGGCTTCGGTTTTTTGACTTTCGTCGATGCGGAGAAGTATATTCCTACAGGCTCGACTAGTACTTCTGCCTTTGCCATTATAAACCAGTTGCACCTGATAGTCGTATTCGTGGTGATCTACATAAAAGCCATTTTGGTCCATGCTATCAACGAAAAACCGTGCATTGGGATCTTTGATAACCTTAATGAGGCTAAAGGAGCTTTGATTTTTCTCTGATCGATAGATATTCCAAGCATCAAAATTTTGAAGAATAGCCGGGTTTTGAAGGTCGTTATTTCCCGACCAATCTATTCGTACAAATACATCTCGCTGGACTGTTAATCCATCTAAATTATAAATGGGTTTTGGGCAGCCGCTTACGGGAATTAAAAAGGTATAGAATTCAGGCAGTTCAATGCCACATTCATTAGTGAGGGTATTTCCATCATTACCGCGTCTTATTTGAAGAACGTAATTGCCATCTACGTCTAGCGGTTTTTCGAGGCGCAAGTTTACATGGCGGGTAACGAGGAACTGGCAATTGGTTTCTGCGGCAATAATCGGCCTGCTAATTCCATCGGGGCCAATAAGCCTAAAGTCGGTGGGGTCTACTGAGGAGCAGCGAACATTATTATTAAACTCTATAGAAACGATGCTATCGAAACATTGGTAACCTTGAAAAACCGGAATTTGATGTAGGAGGTTGGCGCCAGAGCCCGAGCTGTCGTTGCCGGCAAATCGGAGCATATTGTAAAGGGCCATCATACTGTCTATCTGAGCTTGAGTATAATTTTGAATACTGGCATTGTTTGAGGAAGATCCTAATGCCAGCCTTGGTCCCCCAGAGGAGTTGGGATTGCAATTGGCGGTTACCGGAATTTGAATTTCACGAATGGTAGTACCAATATTCACCCAAATAAGATGAAGGGGATCTAAGCGCCAATCTTCTACAATAATTTTTACTACATAGGAACCTTGTTGGCTAGGACTAAAGCGAAATATCCCATTTTGTTGATCGATAATAATTCCAGTGCTACTGGGAAAAGGATTGTTTACGGTATAGCCTGGGGCAAAGGGAATATTAGTGGCTGATCCGCAATAAGCAGCGGTAAATGAATTCGCTGGTCCTGAGGATTCCTGAGGATTCCCAAAACGATAAACGATACTGTCGCCATCGGCATCAATGGCTGCTTGAATAAATTCGAAGGGTCGGGCGCCGGCTTGGCTGAGGCAAAAGGCCTTACCAGCGGGAGCTTGAATTTCAGGAGAGGAGTTTTCACCAAGGGTATTATTAAGGGCTGCGGAAAGCATCATATTTCGGCCCGAGGAACCAAGTAGATTGTCGGAAAGATCCCTACAACAAGGGGCGGCTGCTTTAAACTCAAAATCGCCACAGGTTCCGGGTAGCGTTACATAGCCGCACCAAATATGAGCCGATAGATCTTTATAGTCTGGGTCGGAGGCATCAGCACACTCATCTAAACCGGGTACAATCCAACCTCCATTAGGGTCGCCAGGTGAGGCCATTCCGGGAGGGGGCAAATCTTTATTAAGCAATGCCGTTACATCCGCAAAACAGCTACTCGACACACAAATGTTTATAGGCTGATTTGGAATTTGAGCGCCATTATTATTGCGATAGAAATAAACACAAACCTCGTAGCGCAGCGAGTCGCTAGGCGTTGGCGACCAGCGATAGAATATTTCGCCACTGGAGTAATGTGAGGCCTGGGCTTGGGGGCCAGCAAGAAAAAATAAGGATAAAGCCATCAGGCTTATAAAGGAACGTAGCATATAGGTCATAGCTTAATTTTAAATCTAAACTAAGGCCGAAGCAAGGCTCTTGAAAGAGCAAAGAAACCTATAGTCCCTTTAACTGAGTGAGAGCCAAAAAGCATAAAAAAAGCCCTAGCAAATTCGCTAGGGCTTTGAGTTTACGAAGGTTTTTATGATTTTAAATACCGCTGTTGATGGTCAAGTTCCCTTGAAGGGTTTGTGACTCACTGGTTGTAGGGTTATCCATTTGGATTACGTAGTAATAAACTCCAGAAGCCAATTTCTGACCGGAGTTGTTTACACCCTCCCAACCTAATTCGCGGGTATTGCGGTCTGCGAAGTTTTCATCTTGGAAAACGCGCTCACCATGACGGTTGTAAATGCTAATTGAAATTCTCTCGTATTGAACACCTCCATCGGCTGGAGCTTCAATAAAGAAACGGTCATTAACCATATCTCCATTAGGTGTAATCACATTAGGGATTAACACTTCACCAACTACTGGTGGAATTACCGGTGGCGCTGGAGGGAAATAGGTGATGAAATAATAGATCCAGTTAGATTCCGAGGAGTCGGTGCGGGTGGATCCGTTTACATTGCGAGCAACTACACGGGCTACATAGGTTCCTTGGGTCGCAGAATCGGCGGCGGGAACGCTAATACTCGCAAAGGTATCCGTGGTTTGGGTAACCAGATCCCAATTGCGTATTCCTGGCGCAACTAAGTTCGTATCGCGTTTTCCATTAAACACATCATAATTACGAACCGATTGATCGATGCAATTGTAATGATTCCAGAAAAGGGGTAAATTATTCTCACTGCGCTTGGCGCTATCCACACGGAGGTTTATGGTAGAACAGAAACCACTAGGAATCCTTCCTTTTCCGTTGTAAACCAATTGTACTTGATAGTCGTAAATGAAATTATCTACATAGTATCCATTCTGATCAAAGCTATCTACAAAGAAGCGAGCATTAGGATCATCGAGTACCTTTAATAAGGTAAATGGACGAACTCCGGAATCGGCACGGAAAATATTCCAAGAGTTAAAAGTAGCAAGGATCGCAGGGTCTTGTAAAGCGGCGTTTCCAGACCAATCAATACGTACATCAACATCACGCTCTACGGTTAATCCTTCCATTTCATAGGTAGGCGCAGGACAACCACTTACCGGAATTAAGAAGGTGTAAAATTCGGATAGTTCAATACCACACTCGTTAAGGAGGGTAGTTCCATCATTACCGCGACGAATTTGCAATACATAAGTACCATCCACATCAAGCGGCTGGTTTAACTTAAGATCGAGTACCCGAGTAACTAAGAACTGACAGTTCGTTTCTACATCAACAACCGGACGAGAAACTCCGTCTGGGCCAATTAAACGAAAGTCGGTAGGCTCTACTGAAGAACAACGGATGTTGTTACTGAATTCAATAGATACAATAGAGTCAAAACATTGATAACCCTGGAATACTGGAATTTGGAATACAGTAGGGTTATTCACCGGAATTGAATCTTCACCAAAGAAAAAGCGCATATTATAGGCAGCTTTCATAGAGTCGATGTCGGCTCTGGTGTAGTTTTGAATCGAGGCATTGTTAGTAGCGGCGCTTAAGGAAAGCCTTGGACCATCCGCAGAAAGTGGGTTACAGTTGGCGGTAACTGGAATCTGAATTTCGCGTACCGATTCACCAATATTAAGCCACTGTAAGGTGATTGGGTCAAAACGCCAGTCTTCCACTACAATTTTTACAACGTAAGAACCTTGTTGGTTGGGACTAAAGGTGAAAATTCCAGAACTCTGGTCAATAATAATACCAGTAGAACTTGGGAATGGAGCATTTACAGTATAGCCAGCAGAGAATGCAATGTTAGCACCAGGACCACATTGAACACCTTGTTGAGGTTGACCAAAACGGTAAAGGATACTATCGCCATCGGCATCAATTGCCGCTTGAATAAACTGGAATGGCTTAGCACCAGGCTGCGTTAAACAGAAAGCCTTTCCCGCTGGAGCTTGAATTTCTGGAGAAGAACTTTCCCCCAGGGTGTTATTCAACTTAGCCTCTAAGAACATGTTCGGAGAAGCTGAAAGGTTGGTGGACTGGTCACGGCAGCAAACTGCATTAGCGGTGAACTTAAAGTCACCACAAGTTCCCGGTAAGGAAACAAAACCTGAGAATTTGTGAATTGAAAGATCTTTATAGCTTGGATCGGTTGCGTTGGCACACTCATCTAAACCAGGAACAATCCATCCACCGTTAGCATCATTTGGAGAAGCTTGGCCTGGAGGTGGCATAACGCGGTTTAGGGTGGAGGTTACGTTTGAAAAACAACTACTGGTAATACAAACAACTTGAGTAGTTTGGGTAATGTTAACCCCATTGTTATTACGGTACCAATTTACGAACACTTCATATCTGCTCGAATCAGCAGCGGTTGGTGCCCAACGATAATAAATTTCCCCACTTGAGAAGTGAGAGGCTTCGGCAGCTTGATTTCCTGCAAAAAGGAAAAAGAGCGCCATAATGGCCAATTGTTTAAAAAATTTCATGCCTGATTTCTTTAGGAATGTAAAAGTAACAGATAAGCGGTATTATGCAAATCAATATGCCCCTTCCTATAGTTATCGACGGGTTTTACTTTGTTAATGATTCAAGATTGCCTTAAATAGCATTCAGCCCAAGCTTTTACGTACTTTCGCATTTGATTTGAAAATGCGCCCTATGAAGATGACGAAGCTCCGTAATTTCTGCATTATTGCCCACATCGATCACGGCAAGAGCACCTTGGCAGACCGATTGTTGGAGCATACTCAGACGGTTTCGGACCGCCAAGCAAAGAATCAATTATTGGATGATATGGATTTGGAGCGCGAACGCGGGATAACCATAAAAAGCCATGCGATTCAAATGAACTTTCCTTTTCAAGGAGAGGAATACACCTTTAACCTAATTGATACTCCCGGGCATGTGGACTTCTCATACGAAGTATCCCGGGCAATAGCGGCCTGCGAGGGAGCTTTATTAGTGGTTGATGCCGCTCAAGGCATTCAGGCCCAAACCATCTCTAACCTTTATTTAGCCCTGGAGCATGATTTGGAAATCATTCCGGTTTTAAATAAGGTTGATTTACCAAGTGCCAATCCAGAAGAAGTAAAGGATCAGATTATTGATCTTATTGGTTGCGAAGATGAGGATATCATTTTGGCCTCTGCTAAAACGGGTATTGGTATCCTGGATATTTTAGAAGCGGTGGTAAAGCGTATTCCAGCGCCGGAAGGAGATCCTGATGCGCCCTTGCAAGCCCTAATTTTTGATTCGGTTTTTAATCCTTATCGCGGCATCGAAGCCTTCTTTAAGGTGGTAAATGGCACCATGAAAAGTGGCTCAGCGGTAAAATTTATGAACACCGGCAGTCGCTATTTTGCAGATGAAATTGGCGTGCTTCGCTTTACACAAGAAGCACGTAAAGAAATTGGTACCGGTAATGTAGGCTATATAATTTCGGGCATCAAAGAAGCCAAGGAGGTTAAAGTTGGTGACACTATTACTTCGGTAGATAAACCAGCAGACAAACCTATTGAAGGTTTTGAGAACGTAAAGCCCATGGTTTTTGCGGGTATTTACCCCGTAGATACAGATGAGTTTGAGGAATTGAGAAATTCCCTGGAGAAACTTCAGTTAAATGACGCCTCCCTCACTTTCGAACCGGAGTCTTCTGCGGCACTGGGATTTGGCTTCCGTTGCGGATTCTTAGGGATGCTACATATGGAGATTATCCAAGAGCGCCTGGAACGGGAATTTAATATGACGGTAATTACCACGGTTCCCAATGTTTCTTACCATTCCTTTATGAAGAAGGATCCAGATACGATGGTGATCGTGAACAACCCAACAGAATTCCCAGATCCCACCAAGATGGAACGCATGGAAGAACCTTATATAAAGGCCCAGATTATTACTAAGGCTGATTATGTAGGGGCGGTAATGAATTTGGCTATTGAGAAAAGGGGCATTCTAAAAAATCAGGTTTACCTCACTTCGGAGCGGGTTGAAATGACCTTTGACATGCCCTTGGCGGAGATTGTGTTTGACTTTTACGACCGATTGAAGTCAATATCTAGAGGATACGCTTCTTTTGATTACCATCCTACGGGCTACCGCGAAAGCGATATGGTAAAAGTGGATGTGATGCTCAATGGCGAACCGGTTGATGCCTTGTCGGCATTAATTCACCGCAGTAATGCCTACGATATAGGTAAGAAGATTTGCGAAAAACTCAAAGAGTTGATTCCCCGCCAACAATTTATGATCGCTATACAAGCGGCCATTGGCGCAAAAATTATTGCCCGTGAAACCTTAAGCGCCCTGCGCAAAGATGTAACCGCCAAGTGTTATGGTGGGGATATCTCTAGGAAACGTAAGCTTTTGGAAAAGCAAAAGGCAGGAAAGAAAAGAATGCGTCAAGTTGGGAATGTGGAAATCCCGCAGCAAGCCTTCTTAGCAGTGCTAAAGCTTAACGACTAATAGCCTAAACTAGCGCGAACCCTTTTAACAACTTCATTGGCAATTGGCCGCACTTTTTCGGCTCCAATTTGCAGTTGTTCTTCAATGATCTCGGGTTCACTCATTAGCGCATCATATTTAGCTCGAGCTTCACTATAGCGATTTACAATTAGCTCCAATAGGGCTTTTTTGGCATGTCCGTAACCATAATTTCCCCCGAGGTAATTTTGGCGCATTTCCGAAACTTGGGCCTCATCAGCCAAAAGCGCATAAAGGGTAAATACATTGCAAGTGTCAGGGTTTTTAGGCTCCTCCAATGGGGTGCTATCGGTTGTAATTCCCATCACTTGTTTTTTCAATTGCTTGGCAGGTGCAAAAAGATCAATGGTATTGCCATAGCTCTTGCTCATTTTTTGCCCATCAGTACCTGGAACGGTCTTAACCGATTCTCGGATAACCGCTTCTGGGAGCTTTAAAATTTCGGAGTTTACACCCCTATTTAGGGCACCCGCCATATCTCGGGCCATTTCTAAATGCTGCTGCTGATCTTTTCCCACCGGTACTTGGTCGGCATCGTACAATAAGATATCAGCGGCCATAAGCACGGGATAGGTAAATAGTCCGGCATTAACATCTGATAATCGATCACTCTTATCCTTAAAACTATGGGCATTGGCCAACATGGGATAAGGCGTAAAGCAGGACAAATACCAGGTTAATTCTGTTACTTGGGGGATATCGCTTTGGCGATAGAAAAAATTATTTTCCACATCAAAACCTAGGGCCAACCAGGCCGCGGCCACAGCGTAAACGCTTTGCTTGCGTTCTTGAGCATCTTTAATTGTGGTTAAAGAATGTAAGTCTGCAATAAAAAAGAAGGATTCATTTCCTGCCTGCTTTGATATCTCAATCCCTGGCTCAATAGCACCAAGTGCATTGCCTAGGTGAGGTACCCCTGTACTTTGAATTCCGGTTAGAATGCGTGCCATAATTAAAATTTTCGCGCACAAATGTAAGAAGCTCCCTCTGTTGGAGCGCGCATTCTCTTATTTTTGCCGGCGCATGCGATATATTTTTGCTCCTTTATTCCGCATTTGGTTCTACCTCGCTAATTTCTTGGCGATCATGATCCTTTTTCCCTTTATTTTTCTAAGCTCATTAAGTCCAAAAACCTACCTACAGTTTTTCTACTTCGAGCGGCTTTGGGCCAAGCTGGTGCTGATTTTATGCGGTTTCAGGTGGACCGTAAATTGGGCGGAGAAACCCGACCCCAAAGGTCAATATTTGATTTGCCCCAACCATACGAGCATGTTGGACATCATGCTAACCTTAGCGGTATTCCCAATGCCCTATTTATTTATTGGAAAGAAGGAGCTCACCAAACTCCCCCTATTCGGATACTTTTATAAACGCACCAATATCCTTGTGGATCGATCGAGTTACACCAGTCGAAAACAAACTTTTATCCTGGCTGCGGAAAAAGTAGATGAAGGTATGGGTGTGTGCATCTACCCCGAGGGCATGGCGCCAAGGGAGGAAATCACCTTAGCGCCTTTTAAAACAGGAGCCTTTAGATTATCCGCTAGTAAAGATGTGCCTATTATCCCGGTGGCCTTTCACGATTGCAAACGATTGCTGCCCTACGATAACTTTCGTGGGCGCCCCGGTTTATTAAGAGTAGATGTAATGCCAGTGCTCCACCCTAAGGAAGATAGCCCCGAGGAAGTTGAGCGTTTAAAGAACAAATGTTACCAGGATATTTTGCAATCTTTGCAATCCAAATAAGCAAGAAGCATGAAGATCAGCTTAGAAGAGATACGCCACTTGGCCCATTTAGCTCGTTTAGAGTTTAAAGAGGAGGAAATGAAGAGCATGCAAGGGGACATGGATAAAATTCTCGGCTTTGTTGCTAAAATTGATGAACTTAACTTAGAAGGAGTAGAGCCTTTAGTATATCTAAGTGAGGAGCGGAATGTATTGCGTGAGGATCGTTCTTCAACGATTTTAAGTAAAGATGAAGCCCTTAAAAATGCACCGGATAAGGACAGCGATTATTTCCGCGTACCTAAGGTATTAAGTAGGGAAGAGGATTAATACGCTTCATAGCTGAAGGAGCGAATTATTACTTCTCCATCGGCCCCGTATAAGGGACTTTCATTATCTCCAAAAATCCAAAAGTTTAATCGCGCCTGGGTATGATCACCCGGCTGAGGGATGGTTACAGGATCGCTAAATTCACCCTGTTTACCCTTTACTCGTGGTGGATTTACATTGCTAAAGTGAAATTCTTCCAGTAGCTCTTCCTCATCGCCTCGATAGGAATAAAAGCTTATGGATGTATCCCGCCACTCTATGATATGGCTGCTTAAACCATTCCAGTTTTTAGGATTTGAATTGGAAGATTGAAAGCGCTCTAAGAATAACTTTTGGAGCGAAACAGGATGCACCGAATAGTGAAGCACCCGTGGTGCTAGAGGATAGCCCCATCGTGAAAACTCAATATCGATTTCACTATTTGCTAAGCTTTTAAAGTCTTCGGGATTCCAGGTGAAAAAGCCAAAAACAAGATTGGGATCGAGATCCCCTAATTGGGAGTCAACCACAATTTTATAGCGTCCATAACCAAGCTTTTCTTTAGAGTAAATCTCGGCGCAAGACCATTTCCCGTCTTGCTCGTTTACTTTTAAGTGAAGATGCCCTAGCCAGTCTACCCAAACATTACGATGGTGATAGATATTATTTCCCGGGCCTTGAATTTCCGGGCTACTTTTAATCCACCATTGGTGGTTACTGAATTTTAATTCACGGGGCATATAGTCACTCTGCCCAAGGCGATTGCCGCAGGCATTCAAAAGGAATAGCAAAAATACAAATAGTAGTCCCCTCATAAAACACTCCCTAATACCAAGTGAAAGTAGCTAAAGCTGCTACTGGCTTGTTAAAATTTCGACGTATGGCAGATTTTCTTCCACCAGCGGTGGAAGCTTTTTATCTTTAGGGCCTAATTAAAGCCTTATGACTCGAAAAATAGTGGCGCTTTTAGCCATTGCAATTGGAGCGTCGTCCTGTGTTACGCTGCCGCATTCTGCACATCCGATTGGTCCTAAACCAATGGAAAAGCCTACCGCCCCAAAGGAGAAAATAGAAATTATGATTCCCGTTGAGGGAGGCATTGGCTTTTATAATTTAAGCTCAATTGATTTCTTTGATGAGCCTACTATGCTTGATGAAATCAGCCTTCGGAATTATTTCGGAGAAGCCGGTGTTAGCTTTTCAAAAAAGATTGGTGCTGCTGCTGATGCTAAAGGAGCATTTAGTGGTGGAGCAAGTTTTTTCACCTATTCCGGGCGCTCCATAGGAAGCGAGGAGGCCGAGGAATTTGGAATCGATGTAAGGCAGGATCTACAAGGAAATGGTGGCCGTCTAAACCTCTCCTTCGACCTTAATTACGACCTGGGATCGTCGGCAGTATGCTGGCGGGTATTTAACGCCCAGCTAAGCTATGCCGCAGAATCTGGAGGCTATTCCAACTATCGGCAAGTTGCCATTGACTCGAGCGCGGGCCGTCGTGGCATCTCTTCGTCAGATAATGAATATCGGGTAGTACAGGCAAATTCGGATTTCCTGAGTTCGCATTTTTATACTGAAGTAATTTTGAATTACGAAGATTTTGGTTTCAGCTTCGCTTTGGGCGGAATAAACTATTATTCCCAATCGGAATTAGACGTCTGGACATCTTATATGTTATCACCCACCTTTCATCTTGGTTTTAACTTCCAAGATTTCTATATCCGTTTTAACCTAGGAAACTTTAATCCTTCCTCATCCATTTTTGGAGGCACTTCCAATAGGAATTTGCTTCTCGGTTATCGGGTAAGGCTTTAAGATATTTAAACAAAAAAAGCCCCGGCATAATTGCTGGGGCTCTTTTTTTATAGGGTATAAGGATTATACCAATCCTTGATCTAGCATAGCATCAGCAACTTTTACAAAGCCGGCAATATTAGCACCCTTCACATAGTCTACATAGCCATCGGCCTGCTTTCCATATTTAAGTGCGTTTTCGTGAATGCTCACCATAATACCATGCAGTTTCTGATCTACCTCTTCGGCAGTCCAGTTTAAACGCATGCTGTTTTGAGCCATCTCCAGTGCGGAGGTTGCAACACCACCAGCATTAGCAGCTTTTCCTGGGGCAAATAAAACTTTTGCCGCATGGAAGGCTTCTACCGCCTCAGGTGTACAGGGCATATTTGCTCCTTCAGAAACGGCCATTACACCATTGCTAACTAATTGCTTGGCTTCATCGCCATTAAGCTCATTTTGGGTAGCGCAAGGAATAGCAATATCGCAGTTTAAGCTCCAAGGACGTTCGCCTTTATGGAAGCTAACACCGTCAAATTTATCCGCTACTTCATGGATTCTACCACGACGAACATTTTTAAGGTCCATAACAAAGTCGAGCATTTCGCTTGTTATACCTGCTGGGGCATGAATAAAACCAGAAGAGTCAGAAAGACTTACTACCGTACCACCCAACTGTTGTACTTTTTGAGTAGCATATTGGGCCACATTACCGGAACCTGAAACCGCTACGTTTTTACCTTCAAAGCTCTCGCCTTTGGTCTTTAACATTTCAGCGGTAAAGTAAACCGCTCCATAACCTGTGGCTTCAGGACGAATAAGTGATCCACCCCAGTTTAAACCTTTACCAGTAAGTACACCAGTAAATTCGTTACGCAGTCTTTTATACTGTCCAAACATGTAACCAATTTCGCGGCCACCAACGCCAATATCACCAGCTGGTACATCTGTATCAGGGCCAATATGACGTTGTAATTCGCTCATAAAGGATTGACAAAAGCGCATTACTTCATTGTCAGACTTCCCTTTAGGATCGAAATCCGAACCACCTTTACCACCTCCAATAGGTAGAGTAGTTAGTGAGTTTTTGAAAATTTGCTCGAAGCCGAGAAACTTTAAAATAGAAAGGTTCACCGAGGGGTGAAAACGTAATCCTCCTTTATAAGGTCCAATGGCGGAGTTAAACTCTACGCGATAACCGCGGTTAACCTGAGGCTCACCTTTGTCATCCAACCAAGGAACACGAAACATGATTACTCGTTCTGGCTCAACAATACGTTCGAGCACTTTATTGCTTTGATATTTTGGATGATCTTCCACAAAGGGGATAATGGCTTCCGCCACTTCGTGTACCGCTTGTAAAAACTCAGGTTCATGACCGTTCTTGGCCTTAACCTTATCCATGAAAGCGTTAATTTGAGAGGTGTGATTTGCAGACATAGAAATGCATTAATTCTAGAGCAAAAGTAGTTTTTTTATGTTTCCATTTTAAGCCTTCATTTCGAGCCCATCAAAAATTGTAATTGGCTGAGCTGGGCGCAATAAATGCTATTTTCGCAAAATATTTTTTTAGCACATGAACGTACTTATCCTTGGTGGCGGTGGCCGTGAACATGCTTTGGCATGGAAGATTAAGCAAAGTGAAAACTGTGAAGGACTATTCGTCGCTCCCGGAAATGCAGGCACAGCCCAAATCGCTCAAAATATTGCCCTATCTCCCGAAGACTTTCCGGCTCTAAAACAGTTTTGCCTTAAGGAGAATATTCAATTGGTGGTGGTTGGCCCAGAGGCACCATTGGTGGCGGGGATAGTGGATTTTTTCCATCAAGATGAGGAGCTCAAGGAGGTAGGTATTATTGGTCCAGATAAAAGAGCCGCCGCCTTGGAGGGTAGTAAAAAATACGCCAAGGAGTTTATGGCCAAATACGAGATTCCTACTGCTGCCTATAAAAGTTTTAATAGTGATGAGCTAGCGGAGGCAGAATCCTTTTTGGAAAGCCTAAATCCACCCTACGTATTAAAAGCTGATGGCTTGGCTGCGGGCAAAGGGGTTTTAATATTGGAAGATTTAGCGGAGGCCAAGGCTGAAACTGCGGCCATGTTGAAAGGAAAGTTTGGAGAAGCCTCAAAAACCTTAGTTATCGAAGAGTTCTTAGGGGGCTTAGAATATTCTGTTTTTGCCATTACCGATGGAAAGAACCACTTGGTATTGCCGGTTGCTAAAGATTATAAACGAATTGGAGAAGGCGACACCGGACTTAATACTGGCGGAATGGGAGCGGTATCGCCAGTGAGTTTTGTAGATGATACTCTGTGGCAGCGCACCTTAGAGGAAGTGGTGGAGCCAACAATAAAGGGTCTTTCCGAGGAAAACTATGACTATGCGGGATTTGTGTTTTTTGGATTAATAGAAGTGAAGGGTGCTCCAAAAGTAATTGAGTACAATGTGCGCATGGGCGACCCCGAAACGGAGGTGGTACTGCCGCGCATCAAAAGTGATCTACTTAGTCATCTTTGGGCTGCTGCCGAAGGGAATATTGCCAATGAAAAAATAGAGATTAGTTCTGATTTCTGCACAACGGTGATGGCCGTATCAGAAGGTTATCCGGGATCGTATCCCAAGGGTAAGGAAATTACTGGCTTAAACAATCTTAGCGATTGCATTCCTTTTCATGCGGGAACTAAGCTTGCAGATGGCAAAGTACTTAGCGCTGGCGGTAGAGTAATAGCGCTCAGTGCTATGGGCGCAAATAAAGAAGCCGCTCTAGCTAAAAGCTACGCGGCTGTAAAAACAATATGTTTTGAAGGAATCCAATATCGCAACGATATAGGATTTGACCTTTAATTAGCGATTACTTTTCGCCTGCCTTGGCGTGACCCGCCATTTCACGCATCCAGTAAAGGAATAAAATCGCGATTATAGCGGAAAAGAAAATATTAGGAAGATTCTCTAAGGATGAAAGAATCTCAAATGTCCAAAGGAAAAAATCGCCTAAAGCGTACACAACATCTTTAAATTGCATGGCCTGATAATTTAGGCCTCAAAAATAGCCAAAAAGCGCCCATGTTTGCAAAACTCTTTAATAATATCAGCCCCAGAAATATGCTCAATGCAATTTTGGTGCTTTTAGTTTTGGAGGCGAGCTTTTGGATATACCCTTTTAATGACTGGCAATGGTACCCAAATGAGGCTTGGCCTTTTGCAAAAGCAGGTGCAATTTTGGGTTTTATTCTTATTGGCAGCCTTAGCATACTACTGCCTCTTGCTTTCGCAGAAAGTCAAAATCGACGTCACGCTTTTAGAGCCCAGTACCTCACCCTCTTACTAAGTGGTATCCTATGCTGGATATGGCTTTACCCCCTAAATGGAGGCTCCCAAATATGGAGCGTTTTATTATTCGCCCCCTTAATTTTCACCACACTTCCCTTATTAAAACCTCAAGCCTCGGGCTCTGCCCTTGTTTTCATAAGCGGCTTCACTATTGCCATTGCTAGCTTTATAAATGCCGAAAGCACGGGCCTGCTTCTGTTTGTGCTTATCATTATGTCGGCGGTAAGAAGGCTTAGTGGTAGAACTTTCTTAGCCTTGGTTTTAGGCTATGGTGGGGCTTTGTACTTTGCCTTTAGCTTAGATTTCTTTTTAGATTGGTCACTAATGACAACTTGGCGAAGCGAATTGCAAAGCATCGACTTCATCGCTTTCAGCCCCAGCTATAAGAGACTGGCGATATTAATCCCAATTGGAATATTTTTATTCTTTAGTGGCCTGATTAGTTTTTCGCAGGGCAGCCATTATAATAACGAGCAACGCAAGGAAATTAACTACTGGTTATTCCTAGCCCTAATAGGCCTATCAGGATTTCTACTCTTTAACAATAGTAATTTCTGGCTAGGCCTCTGCCTCTGGCCTACCGCTATTTTAGGAAGCTTAGCTATTCAGGGAATTAAGAACCCTTGGTTAAAAGATGGCCTATTAATTTTACCCTTTAGCGCCTACTTACTGGCCTTCTTCGTCTAAGAATAGGGCCTTGAGTTCGGTGGCCTCTGAGGGCTCCATTTTACCGCTTAATATCAGCGAAAGCTGACGTCTGCGCAAAGCGCCATCATAACGATCTTTTTCCAGCTCAGTTTCGGGTGTAATTGCGGGAATATTTATAGGATTGCCTAATTGGTCTACCGCCACGAAGGTGTAAATAGCCTCATTGGCCTTACTTTTCTTTCCAGAGATGGTTTGGTCTTCGATATAAACATCCACAAAAACCTCCATGCTGGAGCTAAAGGCACGTGATACTTTAGCCTCTAAGGTTACGATGGCACCCTGTGGGATGGCTTTGTTAAAGGATACATTATTTACCGAGGCGGTAACAACAATCCGGCGGCAGTGACGATGCGCAGCTATTGCGGCACAGCGATCCATCCAACTAAGGAGTTGACCGCCAAATAAATTTTTAAGATTATTAGTATCGTTAGGTAGAACGATCTCAGTCATTACCGTCTGAGACTCCGATGGAGTTTTCGCTTTCATGCCAGAATTTTCGGCAAAAGTAAGGTATTACTGAAGGTTCACCCAGGCTTGAGCGTTAACTTGCTGTTTAATTTGAGTCAATAAGCGCTCCGCCTGACTGCGATTATCCAACTTACCTACCGCTACACGATATAAGTTCCCTGATAAGTAGCTGTAGGCTACCCAACCATTCCCTTGTAGTTGCTTTGCATAGCGAGAAGCATTAGCCTGTGAAGAAAAGGCGCCCACCACAACTTGGTACACACCACTTTCTAAAACCGGCTTGCTGGAGCTCGCTGCATTATCCACCTTAGTACTGGCGGTGGCAGATGGGCTGGGCTTTACCGGAGAAACGGTTTTTGATTCTGTTAGCGCCTTAGTTTTAGGCTTTGCAATCTCCTTTTCGGGAGCTGCCTTGGAAGTGTTTTCAAATTTGGCTTGAGATTCTAATCCAGAAGTATTGGTATAACCACTTCCGTAGTCATCCTTATAACTGTTATCCTCCTGGTAGTTTTCACCATCTGGACGTTTCTTAACGTGATAGAGTGGTTTTTCAGGAAGGTAATAATTGTCCTCATCAAGTTCTTCAGCAAGATTTTTCACCGAGGGACCTTTATTGGACTTCAGCGCTTTGGTGCCTAAGTCATTGCTCACCGCATTATCGGAGCTATTAGGGTTGAGGTTTTCCTGAAGGGCAAGTGCTTCTTCGGCTTCCTCCTCTCGGCTTGCGGGCCGAAATTTAGTTCCAATGCTGGGGCTTTCAATAAGGGGTTTTTCTATCGGTGCTTCTTCTGCGGAAGCAAGAATGTCAACACTGGATTCAGGACTAGCAATTTCTTTTTCAATTGGCTTGGCAGCCTCTTTGGCCTCTTCTTTTTCAAGTGTTTCTTCTGCGGGGCTTTCGTTTATTACGTCATCTTCCGGACCAAAATCACCATTTAGGCGAGGCCCATCGCTAAAGCCGATTGAAGATTCACCGTCGGTTAAATTGGCGAGATCCGATTTCTCCTCCATCTTGAAGGAGCTGTCGTTTAGGAAAATTCCACTTACTTGTTGTTGCACCGTATTTACAGAGGCGGGATTGGTATAAAGGTAAACCCCTACCACTAACATGGCGGCAACCGGCCCTAAGATTCCTACCCAACGACGGTAGTTAATATCGCGAACAACTGTTTCCGGCTTCTGAGGCTCAAGCTTTTTGCCTTTTTTAACTTGATGCTTTTCAATAGCTTTATTCACGCTGCGCTTTATCTCTAGGTCTCTGTCCATGGCGTTGGCTCTAAAAATGTTTAAGCCGTATGAGTTGATATCATAGTTGATATCATGAGCTGGGTTAAACTGTAGCTTACCCTTATCACTCATGTATAATCTTCCAATTCCATTAAGGTTTACCTTCTTCCCTGCGCGAAGAAGTTTTTTCCAACTCCGGGTTGAAATATCGATGCTTTCTAGCGCCTTCTCATAGCTTACTTCATCGGTTTGTGCGATGTGCTTTGCTAGTAAGCCGTCATTTTCATGGATGCGCGCATTAAAAGTAACGCGCTTGGATGGCGGACGGAACATATGGGTAGCAGAGTTGATCTCCGCTGGGTAATAGCGGGTAATAAAGGCCCCAAAGCCAGGCACCACCACACATTCGTTGTAATACAACAAATTACTTATGTAGTGATCGATCGTGTGCTTAACCATTTTAGATTTTTCTTTTCTCCGTAGTTTCAAAAATAGTAAAAATGCTTTGGGAATCGTAAGCAAACGCTTATGTAGGCTGTATTTTTTTCGATTAAGGGTATATTTCTCGCCTCCTTATTCTGAATTATGAATTTTTCTTTGGCGGCAAAGGCCTCGGCCATGGCTTTGAGTTTGATGGATGGAATTGGCCCTATTAGAGCCAAAAAGCTCATACATTATTGTGGCAGCCCCGAAGAGGTATTTACCGCTAAGCCTGAGGTTTTGGCGGCAATCCCCGGTATGCAAAGCGCGGTTTTAAGTCAGTTAAAGGAGCCCTCTTTCCTCAGGCGGGCAGAGGCGGAAATGGACTTGGCAACTAAGCGCGGTTGGCAGGTTCACTACTTTAAGGATAGTGCCTATCCCTGGCGAATGGGGCATTGTGAAGATGGCCCCCTATTACTCTTTCAAAAAGGAAATACCAATTTAAACCTACCCCGAACTTTAGCCATAGTCGGAACGCGACAGATGAGCGATTATGGCCGTGATTTTTTAGCGGTGTTTACCAGGGACCTTCAAAGTTTAGGATTGCAGGTATTTAGTGGTTTGGCCTACGGAGTTGATGCTCAAGCTCATCGCGGTTGCTTGGAAAATGGCATTGTGAATTCCGCCGTTCTAGCCCATGGTTTAGATCGTATTTACCCCTACTCAAATCGCAAGCTGGCCGAAGAAATTATTGATAAAGGGGGATCCTGGTTGAGCGAATTCCCCAGTGATACCAATCCCGACCGTGAAAACTTCCCCAAGCGAAATCGCATAATAGCGGCCCTTAGTGATGCCGTTTTAGTGGTAGAGGCAGCACGAAAAGGTGGGGCCCTAATTACCGCGGGAATTGCAAATTCCTACAATAGGGATGTCTTTGCCCTACCGGGACGCTTTTATGATGAGAAAAGTGAGGGCTGCAATCTGCTTATTAAAAGTCAACGTGCCCATTTGTTGGAAGGCGTTTCAGATTTGAGTTACATCATGCGTTGGGAAGAAAACAATCCCATTAAGCGGAAAGTGCAGCTGGAATTATTCCAAAACTTAAATCCGCAAGAAGCCAATCTGGTTCAAGCTTTATCAAATGCCAAGGGAGGAAAGGTGCTCGATGTTTTAGTTGTGGAACTCAAGGTATCTGCGGCCGAATTACTTAGCACCTTAATGACCTTAGAGCTAAAGTCGGTAATTGAAACGCTACCTGGACCGCGATATCGTTTAAGAAGCTAAGGCAGTCTTCGAAAAAAGACCTAGCTTTGACGCAGAAATTGTCTTAAATGGGGGAACATCTTAGACTTTTAATGGCCGAGGACAACGAGATTAATCGCAAACTGGCCGATCTTTTATTTAAGCGACAAGGTTTAAATCTTGACTTCGCGGAGAATGGAGAAATTGCCTTGCAAAAGGTAAAAGAGCATAAATACGATTTGGTATTTATGGATATTGAAATGCCCGTAATGAGCGGCTTGGAGGCCACTGAAGCGATCCGTCGTGATTTAGGAGAGGCCGCCCCACCTAATGTAGCCTTAACCGCCCACGCCATGGACGGCGATCGCGAACGGTTTATGGAAGCAGGTATGACCGACTATCTTACCAAGCCAATTGACATTTCGGCCCTCAATGCTATAATTGAAAATCATAGTGCCTAAATTTTTTTAGGAATAAAGCATTATTGCCTTAAACCTTTCTTTTTAACAGGCTTCTAACAGTGGTTGTTTTTTGAAAAAATGACCTTTGAATCTCAATTTCAGACCATTATTATATGAAAAAGTTTTTGCTATTAGGCCTCTTTATTGCCGCGGGCCTTACAATTAATGCGCAAAATATAAGTGGTGAAGCCACCTATAAAACGGCCGGTAAACTTCCTTTTAAGTTTGAAGGAAGTCAGATGCCCCCCGAACAAAAGAAGATGATAGAAGAGCGCATGGCCAAGGCCATGCAGAAGGAGTTTAAACTCATATTTAACCGCAATGAGTCCCTCTACGAAGAGGTGGTTGAGCTCGAAAAAGAAGGTCAAAGAGGAATGCGTTTCATGGCTATGTTTAGCGGTGGAAGTGGCAATTACTACCGCAACCTTTCGGAGAAGCGTTACACCGATCAAACGGAGATTTTTGGTAAAGCATTTCTGATAAAGGACGAACTAGAGACATTAGATTGGAAGATTGGAAAAGAAACCAAATCAATTGGAAATTATATCTGCCAAAAGGCAACGGCTATGCGAATCCGCGACGCGGTTACAATTTCTGGTAATAGAAGAGAAGGAATGAAAGATAGTGCCATTGTGGACACCGTATTTCTTACCGCTTGGTTTAGTATGCAAATTCCAGTATCACATGGCCCCGGACAATACCATGGCCTACCGGGTTTAATATTGGAGCTCAATGATGGAGATGTCACCATTCTTTGCACCAAGGTTAGCCTTAATACCAAAGAGACGGTTGAGATTAAGGAGCCAGACAGCGGTGATGAGGTGAACGAAGAGGAGTTTGCAGAAATCACCCAGAAGAAAATGGAGGAAATGCGACAAAACTTCGGCAATGGTCGCGGAGGCCGAGGCGGCGGAGGCAATTTTGAAATTACCATCGGTCGATAAATACTCCTGTGAAAAACTTACTGTACACCTTCAGCTTTGCCTTATTGGGTTTTATAGGGCAGGCTCAAAACGTAGAACTTACCGGTAGAATTATTGGCGCCGAAGAAGCGGGCCTGGAAATGGCGAACGTCTTAGTTCTAGACGCCAAGGACAGCAGCATGGTAACCTATGGTTTCACCAATTCAGCTGGTCAATTTCGCTTTAAAGTAGAGGCTAATAAATCCGTGATTTTAAAAATGAGCTACTTGGGCTATCAGCCAAAAGAGCTGCTCATTAAGCTTAATGAGGAAGATCGAGATCTTGGGAAAATACCCTTGGTGGAAGACAATGAACTCCTCAATCAAGTGGAAATTGTTGAAGAGATGCCCATTATGATTAGCGGAGATACCATCAGCTATAAAGCGGATGCCTTTACCAATGGCGAGGAACAAAAACTGGAGAATATTTTAGAGAAACTCCCCGGCTTTGAAGTGGATGATGACGGTCAGGTTACGGTTGAAGGTAAACCAGTGGAGAAGGTCCTGGTAGAAGGGAAGGAGTTTTTTGATGGAGACACAAAAGTCGCAACCAAAAACATTCCCGCCGATGCCATTGATAAGGTGCAAGTTCTTCGCAACTATGAAGAAATATCACCACTACAGGGTTTAAGTTCAGATGATCGCGTGGCCTTAAACATCAAACTAAAGGAAGGAAAGAAGAACCTTTGGTTTGGCGATGCAGAAGCCAAAGTGGGAGATCCCTCTCGTTATTATGCGCATTCTAATGCCTTTTACTACAGCCCTAAGGCCAGCTTTAATTTTATTGGCGATGTAAATAATATTGGGCGATCGGCATTTACCGCTAGGGACTATTTCCGCTTTAGCGGAGGCCTACGTCGATTGAGTAGTCGCTCGGGCTTCAATTTTAACTTTGCTCAAGACGATTTAGGTATCCCCCTGGGGCAGAATAATCGAGCCGATGAAGTAATTGGGCGATTTGGCGCCGCTAACTTTAGCTACAATCCTCGTAAAGATTTAACCCTATCGGGATTTGTTATTGGCAGTAATAATGATGTTACCAGTCCCTATACCACCACCCGAACCTATATTGGTTTAGATAGCACCGGCACAAGTGGAGTGGAGCAATTGGTAACCGAAAACCAGCAACAGGCAACGGCCGCATTAGCAAAATTTTCGGCCACCTATGAGCCTAGTGAAGGCATGTACTTCAACTATGATATTTTTCTAAAAATATCCGATCAAACAAATATTCAGAACCTTTATTCGACCTTCAGTGATTTTGGCTTTAGCAATAATCTCGCTAGCCAAGAGACGAAAAGGCCTTGGTCCGTCGATCAAAGTTTAGAGTTCTTTAAAAATATTGGTGATGATGTTTTTGCGGTTGAATTACAACATCAACGCAAGTTCCAAGATCCGATTTTTGCGATGCAATCGCAGCAGCAACCCTTTTTATTCCCTTTCGTTTTTAGCGATACCAACTCTTATGATATAGTTCAAACTCGGGAAGTTTTTAGCGAAAGCATCGAAGGACGAACCAGCTACTATTGGGTGCTAAACGGCAATAACCATTTTGAGTTTAATGCGGGATCGGTTTATAATACCCAGGATTACAGCAACCGCTTAGCAGAAGGTAGCGTTTCGGATGCTAGCGAATTTAATGATCCCAACCTGCAGAATGATGTGGATTTTGCCCTCTTGGATGGTTTTGCAGGAATGCACTACAAAACCAAAATCGGCAAACTAACTTTCCGCCCGGGTTTTAACTATCATTACTATCAAGTTCGCGACCAACAAGCGGGAGCTGAAGACCTGCGAGATTTTCAAGCCTTATTGCCAGATGCATTGTTAAGCTACGAGTTTAGCAGCAGTAAAAACTTAGATTTACGCTATAATATGTCGGCGCAGTTCAATGATGTAAATCAAATTATGGACGGTATTATTCTTCGTTCCTACAATAGTTTGTTTACTGGAAATGACAGCCTCAACTTTGCTCGAATTCACAATGTAAGTCTGTTTTACCGCGACTTCAATCTCTTTAACTTCACCACAATTTTTGGGGGTGTAAACTATTCTCGCAGTTTAGATCCGATAAATAACGCGGTGCAGTATTTTGGTTTCCAACAAGTATTTAACCCGATTAATGCAGTAGGTTATAACGAGAACATAAGCGCCTTTGGATCATGGTCCAAGAAGTGGAAATGGATTCGTTTAGATAGTCGGGTTAACCTGAGCTACAATACGGTAGAGAATGAGGTTAACGATCGGGTAAATACCAATAATACCTTCACTCAAAATTACCGAGCGGAGTTTGGTACAAACTTTAATAAGTACCCTAACATTGAGTTGCGCTATTCCTTTTCGCAAAACGACTACAGTGGCGCCGCCAATAATCAAGTTTTCACCAACCACTCACCGCGTTTAGAACTCTCTTATGTTTTCTTCTCCGACTTTGTTTGGCGAGCCGATTACAGCTATAACAATTATGGAAACCCAGGAGGAATACGCACGGTTTACGATTTCCTAAACAGTAGCTTAGAGTATCGCAAAAAGGATAGTAAATGGGTGTTTAGTCTGGAAGGCTTAAACCTTTTAAACACCACTTTTATTCGCGAAGATGGTTTAAGTGCTAACTTAATTTCTACCACTTCTTATAATGTACTTCCGCGTTATGTTTTACTGGGAGTGCGCTACGACCTTTAAAAGGGAAGTTTAGCAAGATCAACATTACCGCCGCTGAGGATTATTCCGATGCGGCGGTTTTTGAAGCGCTCCTTTTGCTGTAAAAGGGCCGCGAAGGGAACCGCACAACTGGGCTCAATAACAATCTTTAACCTTTGGTAAATGAGCTTCATGGCATCAATTATTTCAGGGTCTTCCACGCAAATAATCCCTTGCACCAAATCTTGAATAATGGGAAAGTTATGTTCCCCCAGGGTGGTAAGCAAACCATCGGCTAAAGTATTTGGCTGATGACTACTTACGCGTTCACCGCTGTAAAAGGAACGAAAAGCATCATCAGCCCCAGCTGGCTCGCCGGCCACAACTGCCGCCCTAGGAGCAAAGTAATGGCTTGCCAATGCCGTTCCTGCCAATAAACCACCGCCGCCTACTGGGGCCATAATTAAATCGAGATCGGGCACTTCTTCAAGAAGCTCCATGGCAGCACTAGCTTGACCAGCAATAATGTGCGGATGATCGTAGGGGGGAATAAAGGTGGATCCCTTTTTATTTTGAATCTCGGCTAATCCCTCTTCCCTAGCCGCCAGATTGGGCTTGCAGAAATGAACCTGTGCCCCGTAACCTTTTACCGCTGCAACCTTCACCAAAGGGGCATTTTCGGGCATTATCACGTCGCAAGGCAGGCCTAAGTTTTGCGCCGCCCAAGCCAAAGCTTGTCCATGATTACCAGAACTATGGGTGACCACTCCTTTTGCCGCTGCGCTTTCCTTTAATTGCAATAGAGCGTTGGTGGCTCCCCTAGCTTTAAAGGAGCCGGTTTTTTGGAAATTCTCGCATTTAAAAAACACTTCGCTTTCGCTGATGGCATTTAGCTGGGCACTTTTTAAAACTGGCGTGCGATGAAGGTGAGGACCAATTCTATCGTGGGCGTTTTTGAGGTCAACTTCGCTTATGAGCTTGTTTATCATGATCGTGCTTTAAATGGGATACTAGGGTCGAAAAGTTCCATAAAGAGATCTTGCAACATCGCTTTTACCGAATCCTGATTAGTCTCCTGCAAGAAATACTCGCTTTCCAGTTTCATATCAATAGGCCCGCCCTTAAGCTTCTTCAGGCTCAGGATGGAGGCTCTTACTTTGCTTTGTGGATTTTCCTGCTGATACATCCAGGCATAAACCGGTAGCTGTACGGCATTGGGTTTGGCAATAAGGCTTTCAAGGCTTAGTTCCTTTATTTGATATTCTTGAGCTTGCTTAGACCCGGTTTTATAATCAATGATGTGAATGCCATCTTTTAGCTGATCAATGCGGTCGGCATTGCCGTGAAGCTTGATTATTTGACCATTGGCCAATTTTAAAGCGCTACTTAAGTTTTGCTCTACCGCCAGCACATCCCAATTAGGGGCAATTTTTTGAAGTCGTTTTTTTTCGGCCTTTAAAAACTGCTCCAGCATGATGGCCATATTTTCCAAGTGGAGCAAATTGGGTCCCGAGTCTAAAGGAAGGCCAGGCGTTTCCGCCAGCATAAAGTCTTTTAATTTGGCTTTAAGCACATCCTTAGATTGCTTAAAAAAGGCACCTTCTAAATCGGGTTTCTGGGCTATTCGCTTTGTAGGATCTTTGGGGTCGGCAATGCTAAAACCATATTCCAATAGGCCATGGATAGCACTACCCTGTGCGGGTAAATCCAGTTCCTCCATTAAGCCATCTTCTGGCCTTAAGCCCAATACCCGCTCATAATAAAATTTCAAGGGGTTTTTGAGGTAAATGTATAAGGCACTCGGTGAAAAGCCTTGTTCTGCAATTTCTTGCAGGCGCTTCATTACTGCTTCGGTCTTAGCGACCTCTTCTTCCATTTTATTGGGCTTGGCCTGGCCGGTAGCAATCTTGTTCTCAAAGCTCAAACGGCGATTTTTCAATGGCCATTCTAATTCAAGCTGGCGAATAAATCGAGAGGGTTCTACCACCCCCATACCACTTTCGGAGGTGCTATACAGTAGGTCTATTTTTTGCCCTCCTTGCATTAAGCGATAAAAGTGATAAGCGAAAATGGCATCCTTCTCTAGGAAGGTAGGAATCTGAAATTTACGTTTTACTTCAAAGGGCAGCAGGCTGTTTTCCGATCTGCCCTTTGGCAGGATGCCTTCATTTAAGCTGAGTATCACTAAATGATCAAAGTCGAGGCAGCGGGTCTCGAGCCAGCCCATAACCTGCATTCCTTTTAAAGGCTCCCCCTTTAGGTCGATGCTTAATTCAGGTAATAGCTCGCGGTAAAATTGCAAACTTTGTTCAAAATTTTCCAAATAAGGATAAGATCGAAGTAGCTCCGCGGTTTGCTGGAACATCTGATGAAAGCCAAATAGGGCTTCGCTCAATGGATTGTTGCCAATTAATTGCTCCATATTGTTTTTGCAAAAATCCGAGAGCCTTTGGTATTGCTCCGCCGGACTTTGCTCCGCCATAAAGTAAGCCGCATCTAAGCCGGGAAAAGCGGCGGCAATACCTAGTTCCGCCAAATTCGGGTAGAGGGCATTGCGACTGAGCATTTTTTGCCGAGCCGTTTGTAAAATACCAGAATTATTGGGGGCTAAGCTTTGACTTATCGGATGCTGCATTAAAGACTCCCAGCGCTTGTAATGGTATCGTGCCTGCCCATTCTTACTTTTCTTCAAGTGGCGCTCGGCATCCAAGGGGAAATCGAGTAAAACCTCAAAAAATCCCGCTAAGGGGGAATGCTGCAGACTTAAGCCCATACTTAGGTTTAGGCTGGGAAAGTCAGCGGAGATATTATTGAGAAAGGCCGGCAGCAGGGCCTCATCACTTAATATCAAGGCGGTATTAGCCTTCTCAATTTCGCTTTTCTCAGAAATAATATTCGAAGCTACCACCGCTTGAAGGTTATTCCCTGCAACTGCGATGCTGCGCACTTCACGAGCATTTTCGCTAAGCTTTTGATGTAATCCGTGAAAATCGTCCCTCTTCCGCAATTGCTTTAGCAAGGGGGAGCGTCGCAAGAAATGCCCCGCTTCTTGCTCCGGATTATTGAAATAGTATTCATCAATATCCCAAAAGAAACTGGCTTTGCCTTGATTATAAAGGTGCAGCAGGGCCTTCTCTTCCGCCTTATTTAAAGCATTAAAACCAACGAAATAAAAGTGTTCATCGGAATCAATTTCACGGACCGATTTTTCGGCAAATTGGCGATAAGCCAAACCTTGCCAGGCCAATCCTTCTTTTAATAACTTTTCGCTTAAATCTTGGTAAACCTGGCTGAGGTCGGGCCAAAAGCGCAGGTAGTCATCAAGCATTTTTGTATGCTCACCGGGCTCCAGGTTCCATTGTTCAATGCGTTTTAAATCGCCCAAATAGCTAAATACTTCCTCGGGGTCTACCAGGTAGCGATCAATCTCATTAAAGTCTTGAATTAAACTCATCCCCCAACGGGCGAATTCGCTAAAATTCAATTTGGGACGCAAGCCTTCAATGAAGGTTTCGTAAAGCCGGAAATACAAAGTAGGACGGGCAATGAGCTCCAGGCCGGTGCGCTCAATAACTAAATCTTCAATGCTCAGCATACGCGGAGCCAGAGCGGGTTTAGTCAATTGTTCCTGCAGGGATCTTTGGAGAAATACCGCCGCTCTGCGACTGGGTAAAATAACCGTTTGCCGATGTAAGGGACGATCCTCCTTTAAAAGAAATTTTGCTACTTGATCAAGAAATGGGCGCAAGTCAAACTGTTTTCCACGAAGTAAGGGAAAATGCGCTTGGCTTACAATTAAAGCATTAGAACTAGCGCAATTTTTGTGCTTCAGCCAAAAGCTCTTCTGGCTTTGAGCGCTCGCGGTAATCGGGATCAAAATGGCGCCAGCGAATGATTCCTTTTTGATCAATTAGAAAGGTAGCAGGAACCGGCAATAATTCACGAGAATCGCCATGCGCTTCTGCTAAATTGGCGCCTAAAATTGAGTTGTATTTGAGTCTTTTGGCCTTGCTGGGAAGAAAGGCTAGATCGAAAGCTTCAATTGTGGTATAGTGGGAATCGTAAAGCAAATCGAAACGACTTTCGCTTTTCTCCTCCATCATTTTTAGGTATTCAGGGTTTTCGGGAGAAATGGCAAATAGCTGAACGCCGATACCTTTTAATGAATCGGCAATTTCGCTTAGGGCTGCCATGTGGCGATTGCAATACGGACACCATTGGCCGCGGTAAAAAACCAGAATTAGGGGCCCTTCCTTTAAAGCTTCTTGGAGGTCAATGCTCTCACCATCTGCATTTTGCAATTGCCCTAAAGGGGCTTTATCGCCAATAGAAAGGCCTTTGGCCTGCTCCAGTTCTTGAGCTGAAAGGGAGAGAAATAGAAAGGTAAAGACTAAGGTAATAAGCTGCTTCATAATCAATTTAAAAAAGTTTAGCTCGAGCCGAACGAGAAGAACCAACAAATGTCCGGCTCGAAACTAAACCAAACCACATTTAGATTTCTTTATAAGCTTCTTTTAAGGCCATCATTAGCTTATCGGTGCTTTTGCGAACGCTAATTTTATCGAGTACTTTCTTGCTTTCTGGGTGAACCATGTAAATACGTCCGGTTCCATTATTTTCTGCGGTGAAGTTTTCTATGCCCGCCTCTTTTAGCTTCATCTGGCTGGCCATTTTGGTCTCTTCATTGCTGAGGTCGTTCACGATAATCATATAGTGATCATCTTTCATCAATTTGGAGAGTAATTCTTTTTCTACTCTTTCGCCATTTTTCTGACAAAGAGGGCACCAATCGGCGGTATTCACCACCACGATAAGGGCGGATTCGGCGGGTGCGGAGGCAGGGTTTTCTGTTTGTAGAGGGCTAGCCACTAAGATGAGTAGGCTGAGAATTAAATTGTACATAGCTGTAATTTTGTTCGCTCTTTGGACGAGAGGGCTTTTGAAACCTTACAAGCGAATAATTACTTTTTTCGGATTTCCTGCTTAAGTTTTGATTTGAAGGCGCTATTGTCGCGAGGCTTATCCTGCTTAAAATGCTGATCTAAAAATTCATTTAAGCGTGCGCTTTGTTTTTCATACTGGCGGCAAAGCTTACAAATAGAAAGGTGCATTTTTAATTGGACTCCTTCAATAAGGCCCAAAGTGCCCGCCTCATTTTTTTGAATGAGCGTACTGGCCTCCCGGCAACTGAGGATGATGGCTTGCATTAATTTCATGATTTCCAATATACTTGAAGGCAATTCTTCAACGAAAGTTTAGCGCGATGAATGATTTGCCAATAATTCGACGTGCTTATTTCAAACTCCTGACTAATTTCTTGACCTTTTTCACCGGAGAAGAATTTTGCGGCCATGATATCGCGCCATAAACTGGGTAAATTTTGAAGGCACTGCTGAAATAAATCACGAAAGTCTTCACGGTCCATTAGGGCTTCTTCCTCTTCCCAGGAGCTGCCGTCGAATGCGGAGCCTTTCCAATGGTCCTTTTCGAAGAACTGACTTTCTACCGCATCACCATCTTGACTTTGCCCCTCAAATACATTTTTTCGGTAATAAGCCGAGCGGAAATAATCTACAATCTTATTGCGTAGTATGCGCGATAACCAAGTCTTTGGATTGCTGTCGCCCTTAAACTGATGCAAGTTTTCGAAGGCCGCAATAAAGGTCTCTTGCACCATGTCCTGGGCTAGGCTGGCATCACCTACGCGATACTCTGCCCAACGCAAAAGATCATCGCTGTAGTCGTCTATCCATTTTTCAAGCTCTGTGCTTTCCATACAAGGGCCGAAACTAAGCAAAGAATTTTTTAATGAATTATTTGGTGCTTTAAAAAAGCTTAATACTTTTGTAAGTGATTACTCACTATGACGGAGAAACAGGAAAATATTCTGGCCAAAGCCTTAGAATTATTTGCTACTAAAGGCTATGCAGCAACTTCAACCGCTAAGGTTGCACGTGAAGCGGGCGTTTCAGAAGGTCTCATTTTTCGTCATTTTGGGAATAAGGAAGGACTCTTAAGCGCGGTTCTGGCGCAGGGGCAAGAAAAGCTTGCTGCGATTTACAATAGCTTGGAACAGGAATTTAATCCGCGCAAGCGCTTAGAAAGAGTTATAGACATGACTTTTGAAGTACCGAGCGAAGAGTACGTTTTTTGGCGATTAATCTATGCCCTTAAATGGCAAACTGATGCTTATGATGATAGTGGCAGCGCAGCCATGAAGGCATTGTTAGTAGAAACCTTTGAGGCCATGCACTATGAAGACCCTAGTGCGGAGGCCGAACTCATTATGGTGCTGCTCGACGGGCTAGTTACGGCCATACTTTTACGAAAACCAAAAGAGCTCAATCGCTTGCAATCCTTATTGCATCGTAGGTATATGCTCTAAAAAAATTTAATCAAAATAGTAAGTAATTAATCACTCACAATTTAATAAGCAATGAAGCAACAAGTAATTTTTATAACGGGAGCTAGTTCGGGAATGGGAAAAGATTTTGCCCTCGACTTGATTAAAAAAGGTCATATCGTTTATGGTGCCGCTCGTAGGCTCGATAAAATGAAGGACCTGGAAGAAGCGGGTGGCCATGCCTTAGCCATGGACGTTACGGATGAGCAGCAAATCGAAAAGGTGGTGCAAAGTATTTTGGATGAACAAGGACGGATAGATGTGCTGATAAATAATGCTGGCTATGCCGTGTACGGTGCGGTTGAGACGGTTTCCATGGAGGATGCTCGTCGTCAGTTTGAGGTAAATATATTCGGACTGGCAGCGATTAGCCAAAAAGTGATTCCGGCAATGAGGGCGGCAAATTCTGGTAAAATCATTAATATTTCGTCGGTGGGAGGTAAGATATATACCCCGCTTGGTTCCTGGTATCACGCTAGCAAACACGCCTTGGAGGGCTGGTCGGACTGTTTACGCTTGGAGCTGAAACCATTTAATATCGACGTAGTGCTCATTGAACCGGGAATCATCCTAACCGAATTTGGCGACGTGATGTATGAACCCATGGTGGCCCGCGCTAAAGGGACGGCCTATGAAAGCATGAGTACTAAACTCGCTAAAGCCACCAAAGAGGCCTATGATAAAGGACAAGGGTCTCCCGCTTCGGTAATTACAGCTTTAGTAAATAAAGCCATCAATAGCCCTAAGCCCAAAACCCGATACGCCGGTGGCCGTATGGCAAAACCCCTATTATTTATTCGTCGCTTTTTTAGCGATCGTTTTTTCGACCGTATAATTCTCAGTCAAATTAAATAAGGGTCCTGTACAAGTGATTTCCTTCCCCAATCTAAACTTTGGGGGAGGAAATTATTTTTTGAAGAAATGTCGGTTTAACCAAAATACTAAGGCTGAAACCACAAAAAGCATCACATTGGGGATAATGCTTTCTTCTCGATTAATATGCACCCAAGCCGCGCCAATCATGGTCGCCATCAAGCCCAAAGCGGAAAGTGGAACAAGCACATACCAGCGCTTGATTAATAAAGGCAGCACCAAGCCCAAGCCAGCAAGTAGTTCTAAAACACCGATGGTTTTTACGTTCATTGCCGAAAAATCGGCTACCCAGCCCATATTATCCATAGCCAGTAACTCTTCATAAGGACTCATTGCTTTCATGGCACCAGACATGATAAAGAGTAAGGCTAAAATTATTTGTACTACTAGTTTAAGAATGCGCATACTGTTTTATTTGGTTGCAACTAAAATAGGCATTATCGCAGCTAAATCAACAAATTGAAAAGCGAGGAAACATGTTAAAGTTATAGGCGATTGCTTGTTGCTCTCAAAAAAAAGCTAATTTCAAACTCCTTTTAAATCAAACTAATGAAGAAACAATTACTCTTTTCTCTTGCCGCAATGGCCAGTTTTAGCCTTAGTGCTCAAAACGAAGCTTTGCAGGAGCCTTCGGAAACCTTTAATGAAGCGAAACCGAAATTGGCTCCATTCCAGTATCGCAGCGAATCATCAAGCCAAACTGTAATCTGGTCGGAAGATTTTGCCAATGGCATTCCCCAAGACTGGACTCAAAATGGCACTCCCGCTTTGGCTTTATGGGAGTATCGCGGACCCAATACCGCACCACCAGATTCCGTTGGATCTAGAGGTTGCTGGGCTGGTCCTAATCAATCGGGAAACTTAGGTGATCCGATTAATTCTCCGAGTCGCAGCAATGGCTTTATGATCTTCGATTCGGATTACCTCCACTCGGATGGCGATCGCGCTACTAATGGTCAAGGTGCTGTGCCCGCCCCTCATGTAGGAAGGTTAAGAACAGATACGATTGACCTTAGCAATGAGTCGGGAGCAGAACTCAGCTTTTACATGTATGCCCGTCGTTTTCAATCGGCATGGTATGTGGCTATTAGCATCGATGGTGGCGCTACTTTCCCCGATACGGTGGAGGCCTTTCCCGCCAGCGAATTGCCGGTAAACTCATCTACTGATCAGAATGCCTTTTACCGCGCCAATATCTCCAATATTGTAGCGAACCAAAGCGAGGTAGTTTTAGAGTTTGTATTTGATGGCGCCGTAAGTAATAGTAATGGCTCGGGTCGCTACTATTGGATGATTGATGATATTGAGTTAGTAACACCTCCAGAGAATTTGCTACTCTTTACCACCGCAACCGCTCCGGGAACTACCGGTGAAGCACCAGCGCATGACATCCTTTTTAACAATGATGGGGCTTATCCAAAGTATATGCACCTTTCTGATAAGAATGCAGTACCCATTACCTTCGATAGTAATATTTATAACTATGGAACCGCCACTCAAACTAATGTTGGCTTAGCGGTGGAAATCCTAGATTCTACTGGAGCAGTGGTTAATACGGTTATGTCGCCAACGGTGGCCACCTTGGCTTCTTTTGATACGGCCTATTATACGACCCTTACCACTACGGCTTGGACTCCTCCATTTGAAGGTGAGTTTAACTTCGTGTATAAAGCGTTCTCGGATAGTATTCCGGTTTCTACAACCGCTACGGCCGATACCTTTATGTTTGCTTTTGGCGAGGAATACAGTATTGATGATGATGAGGTGGACAATTACTTTGGAACCAATACCGGTACCAATGGTATGATCGCGATCGGAGTCTTGTACCACCTAAATAATGGCAATGCCAATGGCGATGTTTTCCTTCAGGGGATAGATATGCAAATGAGCTGTTTAACAGATTCTACCGCAGATATGGAAATTGCCATTTACGATACTACCGGATTTGAGTTCAACGCTGGATTTCCGGCTGGTGCTATGGCAATCTATCGCAAGGTATTCAGCCTAGATGGTTCCGTTCCATGTAATCTTCACAACTTCTCTTTTGAAGATGCCAATGGAAACCCTCAGGCCGTTCCCGAAGGAGCCTATTATGTAGTTACCAGTTTGTTTCCAAATGCTACCAATGGTGTAATTCGATTCGCCAATAGTGCCAATTGGAATCAGCCAGGTTCAGCTTCCATATTCCAAAACCAGAATGGTTCTTGGTTTAGCGGTTTCTCAAATAGCACCACCTTTGAAGCGCCCCATTACCGCCTAAGAGTAGTAAATTCTGATGTTTCCCTGGTAGAGACTCAATTGGAAGAGTTTAAACTTTATCCCAATCCATCCAATGGCAATACCACTTTAGAGATGGCTAATGCAGGACATTATGTTTACACCGTTCTAAATTTGAACGGCCAAAAACTATATGAGCAAAGCTTAAGTATTAATGCCCACGAAAAAGTGGATCTAAATTTAGATTTACCTGATGGGGTTTACTTAATCCGCCTTCGTAATGATGAAGATTTAGAGCGTACGGTAAAACTTACCATTCGTAAATAGATTATTTTTCTCTCAAGAAAAGGCCATTCTGCTGCGGTAGGATGGTCTTTTTTTTTGATGATTAGTCTTAAAATTTCAGCTTAAAGCCCAAGCCCAGAGGGCTAATTTGTAAAGAGGCCTGAGGTTTTGCCGCCAAGCTAGAATTATAGAGCATAACCGCTTGGGTGGCTTTTCGTCGCGACTGTATTTCCAGGGGAACGGAAATACCAATCAGCCCAATTCCGATAGCGCTCATTACATAGTTTGGCTCTCTACCGATGGTTTCACTAATCACCGGATAGAGGGCGAGAAAAACGCCCGAAATTTGGCAAAATGTAGCGAGGTCGTGTTGGTTGTTGGCCTTTCGAATTAAGGTCAAAGCTTTCCGATCTCGGTTTTCAAAAAGTGGAATAAGTTCCGAAAGCTTGTATTCGCTGCTATCCTTCTCATAAAACTTCAAAGCCCAAATATTCGACTCCACCCGCAAAGGACTCTGCTCCTGCGCATAAAGACCGCCGTAAAGACTACTAAAGAAGAGTATTAAGAAGGTGCGTTTCCACATGGGGCAAAGGTAAAGCTTCCAAACTGCACGAATTCGAATTAATTGTGCCGCGGCTCTTCTACAAACGTTTGTAAGTACTTTCTATGATAGTAGGCAGTAGATTTAAGAGAGATTCGCCCTTCGAATTTATATCTGTAACTATGAGTGATTTAAAAAACCGGGTGAGTCTTATCGGTCATGTTGGGGCCGACCCAGAAGTGAAGAGCTTTGACTCTAAAGCTAAATTGGCCAAGTTCTCCCTCGCTACCAATGAAACCTATCAAAATGGAAAAGGCGAGAAAATTGAGGAAACCCAATGGCATAACATTGTCGCTTGGAACCGACTGGCCACCATCATTGAAAAGCATCTAAACAAAGGCAGCTTTGTGATTATAGAGGGCAAAATTGTAAACCGCAGTTATAATGACAAAGAAGGCGAGAAACGCTACATCACCGAAATAGTGGCCCATAGCATGAACTTTTTAGGGCCTAAACAAAGTTAGGGACTTGCGCTATTATTGAGGGTCTTCCATAGAAATGTGGAGGACCTTTTTCTTTGCCTTGAACCATTGCCCGCGCTGGAATGTATCTTTGTTAAAAATCTCAAATATGCCAGCAAACTGGACTACGGTAAAAGAATACCAAGACATTACTTATAAGAAATCGGGTGATGGCGTAGCGCGCATTGCTTTTAACCGCCCCGAGGTTCGAAATGCCTTTCGCCCCAAAACGGTGGCCGAGCTTTATGAGGCTTTCTTAGACGCTAGAGAGGATACCTCAATAGGGGTGGTGCTTTTTAGTGCCGAAGGGCCTTCACCTAAAGATGGTATTTATTCCTTTTGCAGTGGTGGCGATCAAAACGCCCGCGGACATCAAGGCTATGTGGATGAAGAGGGCATGCCCCGACTAAATATTTTGGAAGTACAGCGCCTTATTCGTTTTATGCCCAAGGTGGTAATCGCCGTGGTACCGGGATGGTCGGTTGGTGGGGGCCATAGCCTACACGTGGTTTGCGACCTCACTCTGGCCAGTAAAGAGCACGCCATCTTTAAACAAACGGATGCCGATGTAACCAGCTTTGATGGTGGTTATGGATCGGCTTATTTAGCCAAGATGGTGGGCCAAAAGAAAGCGAGGGAAATCTTCTTCCTGGGCAGAAACTACTCCGCTGATGATGCGGTAGACATGGGTATGGCCAATGCCTCCATTCCACATGATGAACTGGAAGATACCGCCTACCAGTGGGCCCAGGAAATATTAGAAAAATCGCCCACCTCGATTAAGATGCTAAAATTTGCCTTTAACCTTACCGACGACGGTATGGTGGGCCAACAAGTTTTTGCAGGTGAGGCAACGCGCTTGGCCTATATGACAGAAGAAGCCAAAGAAGGTAGAAATGCCTTTCTTGAAAAGCGTAAACCTAACTTTAAAGACATCAAATGGATCCCTTAAATTATAAACTTCCCAAACCAGAAAAAGGCACTTATCCCGATTATTACGAGAACTACTACAAATGGAGCAATTTTGATTTGCCCATTTTAGAGGCCCTCCGCTATCAGATGCAGGATGCGATTGAATTTTGGAATAGCCTTTCGGAAGAGGAGTCCAGCTTCGCTTATGAAAGTTCTAAATGGACCATCCGGGAAATGCTTAGTCATATTACGGACACCGAGCGAATTTTTGTGTACCGCGCCTTATGCCTTTCTCGCGGGGAAACCAGGCCCTTGCCGGGATTTGATCACAATAGCTATGTAGCGCATAGCGGTGCTAATAAGCGCTCTTGGGCCTCCATTTTACAGGAGTATCAACAAGTGAAGCAAGCAAGTTTAGATTTTTTCGCGGGCTTAAATGAGCAACAATGGAGCATCAGCGGCCAAACGGAAGCAGGCCCAATTAGCGTTGCCGCCCTAGCTTATGTAATGCCCGGCCACGACAAGCATCATCAAGAAATTGTTAAAAGCCGATACTTAAGCAAATTGCGCAATAGCTGACAAGGGAAAAGTGGAATGGCACTCTACATTAGCTATTGAAATAGGATAGTTGATGTAGAGGGCGTATTAACACTAGAGTCCCTTCATCACGAAATTTTTTCCCGGTTTAAACTTCGGTTTAGGTCGGGAAAATTTTTTTGATAGTTAAGTACGGTAGAAGAGTTCTTCATCAATATACTCCCATACTCGTGGAGGAAGCATATAGCTTACATCTTTACCTTCTTTGATGGCATTACGGATATCTGTGGCAGCGATTTCAATAATCGGAGCTTGGGTAACATTTACCTTAGGATGATTCGCCAAGGCGCCACCTTCATTGCCAATGCGCGGATAAACGTATAATTCGCGGTTTTCAAGAATAGCCTCATGATTGCGCCACCTTGGAAAGCTTTCTAAATTATCGGCGCCCATAATAAGGTGGAAGCTAACATCGGGATGCGCTTCCTCTAAATGCACCAGGGTATTGGCGGTATAGGAAGGTTGCGGAAGCTCAAACTCCACATCACTTACTCTTAATTTATAATGATCGCCAATGGCCAAATTAACCATGTGCAAGCGCTGACGATCATCTAATAAACTGCTTTTCTTTTTGTGGGGATTGTGAGGGGTAACCACAAACCATACTTCATCCAAATCGGTGAATTCCAACATGTACTGCGCAATAATGCAGTGTCCAACGTGAATGGGATTGAAGGTCCCAAAATAGAGTCCCACCTTTTTCATGCGCCTACAAATAGCTTGACCAGCGACTTTGCTTCGGTCTTCGCCTTATCTAAATCACGGTTTAAAATAATATGATCGAATCGATCGGAGCGGCCAATTTCCTTGCGCGCCTTGGCCATGCGTTGTCGGATTTTATCTTCAGAATCGGTTCCTCTTCCGCGCAAGCGTTTTTCCAATTCCACTTCATCGGGGGGCATTACAAAAACCGCGAGGGCCCGATCGCCATATAAACTCTTTAAATTGAGTCCGCCCACTACGTCGATATCGAAAATTACATTTTTACCCAGGTCCCATAAACGTTCAATCTCCGATCTTAAGGTTCCATATTTGGTGCCCGCATATACCTCCTCCCATTCTAGGAAAGCGCCCTTTTCGATCTTGGTATTAAAGTCATCATTGCTCAAGAAATAGTAGTCTTTTCCATCTACTTCCGCTCCTCTAGCCGCCCGGCTCGTGGCCGAAATGCTAAAGGCAAGTTCCAATTCTTCTTGTTCTAGGAGGTGGCGAACCAAGGTGGTTTTTCCTGCTCCGGAGGGAGCCGAGAAAATGATCATTTTGTTTTGCGAGGCCATGCTAGTATAAGGTCTAAGCTTAGAGGATGTTCAAAGCTTGTTCTTTGATTTTTTCCAATTCATCCTTCATATTCACAACGATGCGTTGCATTTCCGCATGATTGGCTTTACTGCCGAGGGTGTTTATTTCACGACCAATTTCCTGACTTACAAAGCCCAACTTTTTACCGGCCATATTACCGGCTTCCATCAATTCACGGAAATAATCAAGATGAGCTTGTAAGCGCACTTTCTCTTCGGTGATATCGTATTTTTCGAGGTAGTAGATCAATTCCTGCTCGAAGCGATCTTGATCTACCTCTGCTTTAAGTTGATCTAAACTGCGCTGTAATTTATCCTTCACTCTTTGGCGACGCTCTTCTTCCAGCGGTTCAACCTGATGCAGGAAATCTTCAATATTTTTTAGGCGTAAAGTCAAGTCTTCAACTAAGCGGCCTCCTTCGCTTCCGCGGAATTCCATCAGCTTGGCTAGGGTGTCTTTAAGCCCGGCCTGCACCTTTTGCCATTCTTCGGGACTTACTTCATCTTCCTGACTTTGCATTACATCCGGCATTCTTAGGATGGCGCCGAGTGCATCACCCGTAGTGCCGGTTTTTTCCGACAGTGCCTTCAATTGCTGCAAATAGCCTTCCGCTAAATCGCTGTTAATTTGGGGCGCGCTTTCCATCCCGGTAATTTCCATATTGATATTGCAATCAATCTTTCCCCTTAGGAGGGTTTCTGAAATTAGCTGTCGAATATCCCCTTCCTTACTGCGGTAAAAGGAGGGTAGGCGCAAGTTGATGTCGGCCTGCTTACTATTTAGACTTTTAATTTCAATGGTGACCTTCTTCCCTGATAGTTTCAGGATCTTCTTTCCGAAGCCGGTCATGGAGTACAATGGCATCATAGCCGGCAAAGGTAAACTTATTGGGCTTTGCTTCTTCGGTAAAATGAGACCAAGTAAACCCCTAGGAAGATGAGCAATGCCGCAAAGAGAAGATGGCGATTAGGTTCATCGGTGCCAAGCATAATTGCCGCTCCAGTAGCTACTAGGGGTTGCAAATAAATATAGAAACTCACCGTAGTTGAACTCACGGTTTTAAGGGCGTAAATATTTAGCAGGTAGGCCAAAAAGGTGGTGCAAATAATCACAAAGCCAATTTCCCAGTAAATTTTGGCCGGCATGGCCATCCAGTCGATGTTGGGAACCTGCGGGGCTCCAAAGGGAATTACAATGAGGAAGCCCGCTAAAAACACCCACTTAATTACCGTAAAAGGACGGTAAATCGCCATCAAGGGTTTTACCACTACTAAATAGGCCGCATAGGAAAGGGCATTGAGCATCACCAATAAATTCCCTAGAGATTCCCCTTCATTAAAAACCGATTGGAGAGAACCTCCTTGGGAGATGAGGTAGAGGGCGCCACTAATTCCGAGGCTAATGCCAAAAATACGCGGCCAGGTTAATGGCACTTTTAGGAAAACCGCCGATAAGCTAAGGACCATAATGGGATTGGTGGTCATAATTACCGAGGCACTAATGGGGGTGGTAATATTAAGACCTTCAAAGAAAAGCAGTTGATTAGCGGCAACCCCGAAAAAGCCAGCGGCAATAATGCGCAACCAGTGTTTCGATTGGATGTGCTCTTTTTTAAAGCTAAGCCCTAAAGCGAAGAAAAGTATTACCGCACCAGTAGCCCGCATCAGAATAAAAGCACGAGGCTGCACAAAGTTGGGCATCACATCTTTGGCTACAGAGTAATTAAGCCCATAGATGAGCGCCACTGCCAAAAGGGCGAGATGCGCTTTAATTTTCGTGGATTTACTCATGCCTTTCTTTGCGGCAAAATTGCTGAAAAATGTGCTGCCAAACACCAGCAAGATTAAACGAAAGCAGAATTGTAGGGGCGGGGGTTTTGAATTGGACGCAATTGAAAGGCTTTAATTCCTAAAGCAAATCTTTTTAGCGCCAATAGCTGCCATCAGTTAGCCGAACTGGCTTTTCGCCTTGCTCGATTTTACAGCCCGCAATTTTCCATTTTCACCAGTCCAGATCCCATGCATGCCTACCGAAGCTGGATTAGTCCCTACAATTACGCCTGTCCGCCTCAGGCGGATCCAGAACAACCCGATTATGCGGCAGGATCCGACGGGGATGTTGGATTGAGGGTTTTTAGCCTGCCACCTATGCAGATATGAATGATCCATTTTGGAATCCATTCCTTGGTTGGGGCCAGAAAGGGCTATTCAAAGATTGTTTAGGCACCCTAAATGAAAAAATTACCACATTCATTAAGTCGGTTACAGATGCAAATTCGATTGTTTTATCATTAGATGAGGAAAAAAAAACTTCAAGGGATGCACTTCAGAAAGCTCCTGTTATTAAAGCACATCGACCAAAAAAACGACAAGTGAATAAAATCCCTTCTGCCGAAAGGGATACATTAGTGCTAGTTTGGACTTATTTTGAAGGGAGTTCACAGGGTTCCGAGGTGGAAGTTCCCAAGGAAAGTTTAGATAGTTTGAAAGCTATTTTAAAACCAAATCAAGTTATAGGTAAATGAAAAATAAGGTAATTGTATTCATTGTTCTGATTTGTAACTGCGCATGTGATTCAAAAAAGAGTGAAGATAAGTTAGGGGATACTGTAATTCGGATAGAGGAGACTCTAGGCTTGAATTCTCCCGATGAAAAGTCAATTCATGAAAGATTAAAAGATATTGAGCAGGCCTTAGCTAATCGGAGGGATGTAACATATGTCCTTCCTGACAAGGGATTTGAAATAGACAGTGGCGATACCTTCAAAGCTACAATTATGGTAAGGCGGTTTAATCCTTTAGACCAAAGAAAAGCAGCCGTGATTATAAATGATTCCGTTATGTCCTTAAAGTATGACTCTTTGGTTAATGGCCATATCATAAACTATAGACCAACAGAGATAGGTAAGAATGAATGTTATGGCTTGGTCACTTATAATAATGGACAAGACACTATGAGGATTCAGTGTGACTTTATCGTAAGGCCGCCGTCGAGCAAGACAAACCTTTAGCTGTAGTAAAAAAGGTCAACAAAGACGACTCATTCAATGTTTATGAGCATAGAACTTACCCCGGGCAATCCAAGGATGGAAGCGATTCGATATTCGTTTATAAAGACGTGGTGATATATAGAAAGCCCATGAGTAATTATGTTGATTCAATCCCTTGGTATGAAGAAAAATAGAATAGTACGTTTATTATTTGTAATTGCAATAATACCTTCTTGCAACACAAAGAAGGAAAAGTATTTCATCGGTGAGAACTACTGTTCTAGCATTGAAACTTTGGAAGCTTCAACTGGTGAGGAATTGATTGGTATATTCGAGAATGAAGTACCTCAGGGTGGTTTTTTACGAGTTAGGCTGAGAGGAGATACTGTGCTTAGTCAAATAGACCGCTTGAATGGCTACAGTAAACAATCAAGCTTGTATAGTAATTCGTCAGGTCAGGTGGTTTTTCGTTCGTTTGATGAAGAATCTGAACTTGGTTCAAAGCAAAACTTTGAAGTGATAAATTATACCAAGAACTTGAGAAGCATAGACACCAGCGCCAGTCAATTTTTGCTTGTTGAGATCAAGGATGATTGGATGCATATATGGACTAATGGCTTTGCGCAAGAAGTGGACTCCATTGGTTTATTTTGGTGCGGAGATTGGATATCTTCGAGTAAAGGTTTTGTTCTTAAGTTACCAATCTCAGAGTTGGAAGCCTTGGATAGGGATTGTAAGGGTCGCTTAGCAATTTATAAACCAGGGTCATATACAGATAGCGGAATCCTCGAGGTAATTGTTGTGTTTGTGAATATTAATTATTCTAGACTTGTTGACTTCAGTGACTTACTAGCGTTTCCGAGCGGCCTGCGGGACAATAGCTCAACGTTTTTTAAAAACAAGATCGATCCTGAGGTGCTCAGGTGTCTAGAAGGAAACTCCTTAAAATAAAGGGATTTGCGGTAACAGATTTTTTTCATAATTCGTAGCGAGAAAAAGAATTTGGTGCAGTTTAAATGATACGAATTAAACCTTTCCTTTCTCTGCTGAAACTCCTAGGTCTAATGCTGCTTTTCATGGCATAGTCCGAGCCTAAAGATGAAGGTAATGTTTAGACGCTACCGTATTAAAAAACTAGCGATATTCCCACTAAAAACCGCTATTTATAAGCTTTAAAGCACGGTAAAAGAACAAAGACACTGGATAGTGTAGGTTTAATGATTGGAGAATGAAAAATTTTAGTGAATTATTAGGAAAAGTGGGTGCTCCGGTACATTTCGAAATTGATATTTACGCACTTTTATCCGATAGCGAGCGGTTCAATTTCGAAGTATTTTTAGAGCTTTATGCCAAGCGTAGAGATAATATAGAACAGGGGCAAGCGAATAGTGACCCATATTTTGTAGATCTAGTTGAATCACTGCTAAAGTTAAGAGAACATTGCGATTTCTATGAGTCTGTATTCCCTCCTGTTATGGTGTACCGTAAAATGAAAACACCTGGTTTTTATGAAATTTCAGACGGGAATCATTTGATTGAGATCGCTATGGAAGGGTATACCGAGCTGGGCCACACGGTCCTTTATTGCTCAAAGCATAAGTTCTTTGTTGAATTCGGTCATGATAAATGTTTGTTGTTTTATACATGGGCAGATCAACCATTAAATAACAGTGTAAAAGAGGTTATTAAGAAAGAACTCACTTGGAGTGAAGAGTTTCGACTAAAGGAATAGTTTGTTCTGGTGGTTCTTTGGGCACTATCCATTACTGTCAACCCTGATCAAGGATTTTGCTCTTATGGCCTATGTGGGTAGTCCTTCTATAGGGCCTGTTCGCCTCAGGAGGAAGCAAAATAAGCCGCAATAGGGTAGAGTATTAATTCCTGGCTAATAGTGAAATCATCAAATCTTAAACTGTACTAAATGTTTAATTTGCCATCCCGTAGTTTATATGAGTAATTATTTGGCCGCGGTCCAAATGATACCTTTTATCAACTATTTTGAACCAGCAAATGTGCGAAATGCTGCGCAACTAAAAATTTCCGATTTTGGTGCTGATTCATAAACCTTATTTGCATCTTTAACAGCAGAAGGTGGACCGTAGCTACGTTATTATCCCGGTCATAAGGCAAGTACAACACCGAATATTAGCAGCGGAGGGACAATAAAACCATCTTACAATGAAGGAAATTAGATTTTTGTTGATAGGTATTTTTTGTACTTATTCAGCTATCGCTCAGGTTGAAGTAAAGTTATACTATCCAGTATACGAATTTAAGGATAGCGTGGTGGCCAATATGCTTGATACTTCAATTGCCGCTATTAAGGACTGTTGGGTACCTAAGGCACATATTAGTAAAAGGATTTTGGTCTATAACCATGATAAATTTAGCTTGGTTAAGGAGGATACCACTGAAGATAGAAATTTGATTAGCCTAAATCTTATTCATAATGCCTTTGGGGTAGCGGATAGCATGGCACCAATAAAGAGACGCTATAAAGCCATTATACTCTATAAGGGTCAGCCGGTTTTTGTTTCACATCGGAGTGATTTAGAACTGCTGCAAAAAACGGATTCCTTTTATAGTTTTTCTCACTATGCAATTGCTTGGGAGGATAACGAAAGCCTTCTTGTCTACAGGTTGAATGTGGGCATAGAGTTATTTAATAAAGCGGATTTGCCAAGTTCTATTCATTTATATCTGCGAAATGAAAATGATCAATGGCATTACTCCCTTACTGATAAATGGTCATGTGAAAGACTGAGGCAATAGCAGTGTGCAAAAGCACAGAATAGTCAGAGGCCTCTGGTGCTCGCACCTACGATGCCATTCCTGAGCTGGTTTATATGGGAGCCCGGTATTACAGCCCACAATTTCCATTTTCACCAGTCCAGATCCCATGCATGCCTACCGAAGCTGGATTAGTCCCTACAATTATGTCTGTCTGCCTCAGTCGGATGCAAAACAATCCAGTTGAGTGGCAGCATCCTACGGTGATAATGGAAAGGACTCTAGTTAAGCCTAGTTCAAAACAGAACTATTCCTAAAGCTTCTCAGTTGAATTTGAAGAGAAAAGTGGTACGTGAATTTTGAGCTATATCAGGTGCTAAAATCTAAGCCCTAATGCCTTTTGGAAGTATAGATTTTTCTCTTGATTTTACCGAAGCTCCATTTTAATCGTCCTAAGGCAGCGGCTTTTATCGTGATCAATTGAAACGCTAATTGTATATTTACAGTTATACCCTTGTAAAAGTACAGTTATGAGTGAGAAATTAGCGGGCAGAAAAAAATCCAAAGCGCGCGGGACAAAAGTGGCGCTTAGTCGCGAAAGAGGGATCAATAAGTCTTTCTCAAAGTTTTCACCTGCTTGGGTTGTTGCTCACTCAAAAGATGCTCAAGGATATAATTTGGAGTTGATTAATCGCATTCGACTTGGGGTTAAAAAATCGGAATGGAAGGATTTAATTGTAAAAATTGGTCATTCTGAAAAGGACCTAGAACCTGTACTTCCAACTTCTATTAGTAGCATGCAGAAGAAATCGGTTTATGGAAAAGAAACTTCTGAGAGAATTTACGAATTAGCCAAGCTTTATAGTCTAGGCTATGAGGTTTTTGATTCAGAGCTAAGCTTCAAACAATGGCTGAAGTCACCATCTAAATCATTAGGTGGAAAGAAACCATTTGATTTGCTCGATAGCAGTTTGGGCTTTCAAGTAATAGAAAGCGAGATTATACGCATTCAATTTAATGTGTACAGTTGATGTTTTTATACCGGCTTGCAAACCTTAAGTGTAAAGATTTTACCTTGTCTGGGATAGGTGCAGAAAAAGTTGGAGGAAGATGGAATGAAGTGGGCACAAGAGCGGTTTATTGTTCAGAAAATATCTCCCTGGCGCTCTTAGAATATTACATTCATTCAGAAAATATCGCCAGTCTACCAAAGAATATTTTGGTTGCCAAGATTGAAATACCTGATGACTTTGCAATTGAAGAATTAGACAAATTGCCCGAAAAGTGGGATCAATATCCCTACTCCTCTAAAACCACCTCAATTTTCACCCATTTGGCTAAAAGCCGAGATTTTTTTGCCCTTAAAGTCCCTTCTTCTATTGTAAGGATGGAATACAATTATATTCTAAACCCGCTCTATAAAGATTTTGGAAAAGTGGCAATTAGTGAATATTTCGATTTAGCAATAGATCCTAGACTAAAAGAAAGCGATTAATAATTTATTTACTACCACTGAAGGTCTCTCATAGAACGGCGTTTATACTTCACCCAATATCCCAGAGGAAATCGCTAGGCTTTTACCAAGGTAGTGGGCCTTATTTTAGGAAATTACCCAAAAAGACCGTCAATTTAGCGGCTAGGCTTTTACCAATTAGGCTCACAAAAATTGGTGGTCAAGCTTGAGCCCGCAATAGAATGGGCGGATTTGGCTTAATGCAGCTTTTAAGTGAGAATTGTGGTTAAGCCAGGAAAAGATGCTTTGCGCGTTTTAAAGTACCTAATGCAAAAAAGCCGTTCCAATATTCATCGGAACGGCTTTATTACAGCGCTAGAAACTTGTGCTTTTACTTTTAGTCACATTCATCATATAAGTCCTCCAACTCATCCTCATCATTTGCTACATCCGTGCTCCCATCGTCATAAATAACCGTTACGGGAAATTCTAAGCTTGGCTCCTGCTGGTCTCCGTGCTGGTCAAACCAATCCTCAAATGCTTCTTCTAATTCGTCAAAATCATTCACCACAATCGATGTTCCATCGGGGTTTAAAACCGTAATGGGATATACAAAGTCGAAGCAATCCTCTTCATCTCCTTCGCAATCTTCCTCCAATTCTTCCAGTTCATCATCATCCTGAAGCGTAATCACTGTTCCGTCTTCTTCCATGGTTACACTAATAGGGAAAACCAAAAGAGGATCTAAGCTATCGCCATGCGTATCATACCAGTCCTCAAAAGTTTCTTCCAGCTCATCTTCGTCATTGCTAACTATGGTGCGCCCATCGGGCAGTAAAACCGAAATCGGGAAATTGTAGCTAAAGCATTCCTCGTAATCGTCGTCATCGCCATGGCAAAAGCAACTTTCTATCAATTCAAATAAATCATCGTTCTCTTCCAGTCGAACCGTTTCGCCATCTTCAAGGGTGGCTGTAACCGGAAAGCCCAGAATGGGATCATCATAGCAATCGAAATCTTCATCAATATCAAAATGCTCTTCAAAGAGCTCAAATAGGCTCGAGTCATCATACACGATTACCGCGCTACTATCCGGAATATTAACCGTAATTGGATAATCGAAACGAAAACAGTCGATGCTGTCCTTATTCACTTTTGCAATATTGGTGCTGCTTGTGCTGTTGTTCAGTTGGGCCGGACTTTGCAAAGAAGTATCCTTGTCCTTACTGCAGGATACAATTAAAACACTGAGGCTTAGAGCTAGGATAAAGGACCATTTAAGGCTGATCGATTTTGAATTTCTCATTTCATTTCATTTTAATTTCGAGCCTTCATTTTGGAGGCTTCCCTATTAAGACCAGCAAGGCTGGATTATCCCCTATGCCCCGAGCAAAATATTTTTTTATGAGCAGACTAAAGTGAGCGCATTCATTTAAAGGCACTGAAAAACAAGGCTTAAAGGATGTGTTAGAAATGAAAAAGAATTAGAAGTTCTCCGACCTAAAACTGTAAGCTATAGTAGAAGGAAGGTAAAAAGCCCAGGGATCCGATGGGGAAGCTTTGAAAAATGCCATTTTCATCATCCACTTCATAGAGGGCCACATTATCGCGATTATACACATTGTAAGCGCCAAGTTTTAAGCGATGTCGGCTGCCTTTTATTTTAAATTTATAGCTAAGGCTGATGTCTAAACGATGATAAGCTTCGCCCCGAAGTTCATTTTTTCGCCCTAGTTCATTGAGCTCTACTCGACTAATTTCACTGCCCTCCAAAGCAATAAAGCTTATTCTTGGATTTGGTGAAAAATAAAGCCAGTTAAAGCTGATACTCCAATCTTTATAAGCCTGATAGGCAAAGACCTTCACTTGATGTCTTTGGTCGAAGTCAAAAGGATAAACTTGCCCCAAATTATGGGCATCAAAGCGGCGATTCGCTTGCGAGAGGGTATAGGAAAGCATGAAACCATTCCGTGCACCCTGATAGTTTAGACTGCTTTCCCAGCCAATACTTCGGCCAGAGCCCCCCGTTAAAAAGGATTGGGTAGAATCCTCTTCAATGTCTTCTAAATAGGAGGTGCTATCCACATAAGCTTGCATATTGCTAATGTTACGAATGTAGGCGCTACTGCGAAAGCTAAGGCCTTTGCCCAAGGCATACTCGTAAGTTAATTCCCCTTGCCAGGCATCTTGGGGCTTTATGTTTTTGGAGGAGGGTAACCAAAGGTCGCTTGGTAAGCGTAAAGCGGTGCTGGAAATAAGGTGGATATATTGAATCATGCGCGTTGCAGAAGCCTGCCATAGGCTTTTAGCATTGGGGCGATAAGTCAAGGCCAGGCGAGGCTCGGGATTGAAATAGGCCTGTCCGTCCGAATAAAAGGAACTAAGGCGCAAACCAAAATTAGCTTCCCAGCTCGGTGACCATTTCCAAATGCTTTCCGCATAAAGCTGCGCTTGATAGGCGGCCATCTCTACGGGAATAGATAAGGCCCCCAAAGCATCGAGGTCAATGTCTTCAAGGTCTTCCGTGTCCGCATCTTCATCATCAATAAAGGAAAGCTCCAAATTAAATAATGAACGAGAGGCAGACCCGCCAAAACGAAAGTGTAAGCGATTGCTGTGGTAATAATCGAAATCGCTGCTTAGCCCTAGTTCGGAGTTGCGCGCTAAGTTGGTGTAGAGGTAAAAGTCATCGAAATCGCCATTGGTGAAGGCATTCAATTCGAAACTGTTTAATTCAAAACCATAATCGCTAAAAGTTAAGGTGCTGTTGGAAAACAAACTCTTATTGTAAATGTGGTTCCAGCGCAGCGAAGCAATGGTATTATTCCAGTTAAAGTTGGTTTCCGATTCTAGAACCTCAAGATCCAAGGTGTCGGAAAAGCTATTGGCAAGTTGATCGCGACCATTGAAAACACTGAGGTAAAGTCGGTCTTTTAAGCCTAGTTTGTAATTCAGCTTCAGATTGAGGTCGTAAAAATTACTATTAACTGATAATTCATCATTTTGAAAAATGGTGTTTTTAAAGAAGGGATTAAATAGGGCTCCCGAAGGCGAATAGCGTGCGGCAATTAGCAAAGCGCCTTTGCCCTCGGCAATGGGGCCTTCTACCACTGCATTAGCATTAATGAGGTTAAGACTAAAGTGAGATTGCCAATTTTCTTGATTTCCTTCGCGGGTGCGCACATCAAAAATCGACGCTACACGACCTCCATATCGGGCGGGAAAAGCCCCCTGAATGAGCTTGGCGGAATTTACCGTTTGGGGATTATATACCGAAAAGGCCCCCAGTAAATGATAAGGCAGGAAGACCGTAACCCCATCTAATAGCATCATATTTTGGCCCGCATCACCGCCGCGAACCTGCAAGCCGCCAAAGCCATCGATGCCGCCATTTACTCCAGGAAGCAGCTGGGCTGAGCGCAAATAATCTTCGGTGCCTCCTAAACTTGGACTGAGCTTTAAAAGGGAGTTTTGCAAATCAATGGATTGATTGGCATCTCGTGCGAGAAGCGCTGCATTGGGAGTGGCGCGCACCTCCACTTCGGCTAAAATGTCATCTCTTTCTAATTCGATGCGAAGATCCTCTTTAGTGCTAAGTCCATTTGGAGCAATATTGGCTGCTTTATAGCCTACATAGCTAGCGACCAAGCTATAACTATCGCTTAAAACACTGATGCTGAAAAAGCCATATTCATTTGTTGTTATACCCACATTTTGCACTTGGTCGTAAATGCTAGCATTCACCAAAAACTCGCCATTTTCAGCGTCAACAATAAATCCGCTAATAAGAATTGACCTGGATTTAAAAATAATTATTTGATCACCTAGGGGTTTAAAGCTCAGGTTACTGCCTTCTAAGATTTGCTCAAGCGCCTTGCCCAATGCCAGATCCTTAAAATGGTAATCCCTTGTTATTTGACGATCGAAAAAATTGCTGCTAAAAGAAATGCCAAGGCCGGTATTTTCAGAAAGCAACTGCAAAGCCTCACTTTGATTGAGCTTAGCCGCATGAAGATTAACTTTCTGATTTAGGTCTATCTGCCCCCAAACCAAGCCGATGGAGATTAGGTTAAATACCAGTAAGGCCCATCCCTTTACTTGCACATTATGTTCTTTAGTTGATAGACTTCACCTTGCTGCTCAATCTCAAAATTGTAAATCAAAGCCAGAACTTCCAAGGAACTAGCTAAATCTTGCTCTTTAAAAGACCCAGAAAACCTGCAATTCGCAAGGGCCTCTTGGGAATATGTAATCTGGGCGGCATGCAGTTTTTCCAAGGCGGTCAGCACTTCTTGCAAGGCGGCATCTTCAAAATGGAGTTCCTTCTTAAACCAAGCCAAATCGTTTGCTTTCTGATTTATCAGTTTTAACATGCCACCATTGCTTCGATTGAATTGTCCTTTTTCATTTGCAGCTAAGCGCATCCTTTTTCCTTTTGCGGATGAGAATTCCACTAAGCCCTCCACCACGAAAACGCTAGCTTCATCAGCGTCACCGAGGGCTAGAACATTAAATGAAGTGCCAATAACCTTAATAAGCTCCAATTTGGTTTCTATTGAAAAAGGCCGATTAGCATCTGGGCTTACTTCAAAATAGGCTTCCCCTTCCAGCCATATTTGCCGATCATCAGGCCCGAATTCCTCCGGATATTTCAAAAGGCTGTTTGCATTTAAAAGGACCTTGCTTCCATCCGCTAAGGTGATGCTCTTTTGTTGCTCGCCACTTCTTAATTCTATTAATTCATCAGCCCCAAGGCTATACCTAAGGAAAAAGGAAAGGCCAATTAACACGACCATGGAAGCCGCTATTAAGCCATAATTCCATTTTTTACTTGGTGCGTCTTCGCGATGATCTTCCTTTTTCTCAAGATTAATAAGCTTAGCTGTGGTAGGCTCTTCAGGCTCCTTTGGGGTGTCAAGTCGGTCTGCTTTGATGCGTTGCTGTAGTTTGGCAAAGTCCGCCTCCAAATCAATAGACAGGGTCGCTTCATCGGCTATCGCTTTTCCGCTTAAGTCCCACACTTGCTGCTCTTCCTTAAAACGTTTTAGGTGCAAGGGCGATGCATCGCGCCAAGTCTCTAGCTCCAGCTTTTCTTCTGGAGAGCACTCTTCGCTTAAGTATTTGTAAATAAGATTTATATGGTATTCTTCAATCATCGGCAAAAATTTCTAGTATCGGTATTAGGACCGTTTAAGGCGGGAAATCCCCTATGGAGGACTGTTGTTTTTTGCCAAATAGGGTTTTAAACTTGAGCTGAGATGCTTGAGAGCTTTGGTAATTTGGTTTTCAACTGTTTTTGGTGAAATTTCCAGTTTTTCAGCAATCTCCTTTACCGACAGGCCTTCTAGTCGTTTTAAGGTAAATATTAACCTACAGCGTTCGGGTAATTGCAAAAGCGCTTGGGCTACAAATGCCTCAAGCTCCTGGGCTTCCATTAGTTCCTGAGGGTTTGGGCTAGCCTGTATAGGTTCCTGCCAATCCTCTTGATCGCTAAATTTTTGGTTCTTTTTTAGAAGGTTTAAACAGCGGTTAATGGTGGCCCTTTTGAAGTAGGCTAGAACCGAGCTTTTTATACTTAGGCTTTCACGATTTTTCCACAACCAAAAGAAGAGGTCTTGCACTATATCTTTAGCCTGCTCTTCATCTTTTAAAATATTAAAGGCGGTACCCACCAAGGTTTTATAATACCGATTGAAAAACTGCTGCAGCGCTTTCTCGTCCGAGCTAGCGATGGCCGCAAGTAATTCGTGATCCTTTAAATCATCTGCGGCTTTATGGGTATTATCAGGATTGGTGTTCGACAAACTTTAAATACAATACTGCAATTTAGAGTATTGCCTTAAATCTGAAGCCGGACTAAATATAGTGTTACGATCGAGCCCCATATCGCTTTTTTAGTTCCAGCAATATATCGTGTAAACCTTCGGTGCGGATTACAAAGAGGGTTTCGAGCATAATACCTAAACGCCCACTTGGCCAGCCTTTAGCGGCAAACCACTCCAGGTAGTAGGTCGGAACATCGCAAAGTTTTCGACCGGCATATTTACCAAAAGGCATTTCCTTTTGCACAATGTCAATTAGGATTTGCCGATCGCCCAAGGGCTCATTCATTTTCTAAATAATAGATTATCGGTCGCCGCTCTTTCTCTAAATTTCCTTTCGCATCATAGTACTGCCAATACTCATAACTGGTATCGGCGGTGCTTACCGATGTATAACGTTTAAGGGGGCGTTGCCGTCGATCGAAGTAAAAGGTGTAGGAACTATCATACAAGGCCCCCGCTCTTTGTCCGAAGTAAGATTTGTTTAGCAAGTAAAGTCGCCCCTTGCGATCAAAGGCACTATCTGCTTTCCAGCCATCGCTGCAGTAGCAAGAAGACATGTGCAGCCAATCGCCATCCTTAATAAAGTAGCGGCTTCTCTCGCAAGTGCCGTGGCTTTTGGTAGTAAGACTATCTGCCTTAGCATAAAACTCCCCTGGTTGGGGATTGTGAAAGGGCGTTTCGTAATGACTGCGATGATAATCCCATGAACAGGCACTGCAATGCAGCTGGCTTAACAACAATATGGTTCTTCTAACAGCCATAGCTGAAGAGCAATAAAACGTAATATTCATTCTCCAAAAGGCCATCGCGATAAAGCTCTAGCTTCATAATGGCCTTGTGAATGTAGTAGGCCGCAGGTTTACCCAAAAAGAGCACTTCTGCCTGGGTGCCTCCCATTTCGCCTTCAAAATCAATGAAGGTATCGCGCAAAGCCAGGGCCTTTACGATTTCTGCTGGCGGATCTTGGTTATGCCCTCTATTGAGCATGGGGAAACGAAATTCTCCACTTTCTAGCGGCAGGTATTTATAATCGGACCAAGCTTGCCACTTTTGCTGTCCTTCTTGCCAAACCGAATAAGGCGGTCCGCTGGTATCACTGGCGTGATAGGGATAAACTTGCTCTAAACTTTTATGTACGCTCAAATAGGATTTTACGCTGTACAGGGAGTCGGCTAGTTTTAGCTCAAGCTTGCGCTGATAAAGGTAGTTCCCTGGCATTTCTTCCAGGATGAGGGTATCGCTATTTTCGAAACGGCTAATTGGACCTTCGAACCATAATTGAAAAGAGTTAAAGTCGAAAATGCTGGTATCGCCAAAACTTTGTTCCGGTATTCCCTCCCAAGATTTTAGGGTGTCCACCGGTGCAATTTCCGTATAGCTGCTCACTTCTGCGATCTCCGCCCTTGGGCTAATAGGCTTAGTTGAGCTTTCCTTTTCAATGGAGCTTTGGCAGGAAAAGGCCAAAAGGATAAACAGCGGAAATCCGTATTTCATGATTTAAAGATCGTAAATACAAGCTAAGCAGGAAAAAGGACCGCTAAATCTTTCCCTAATCAATTCTAATAGGCCTAAAAGCAAAACTCAAATTAATAAGCTCTTTCTCTTTTTCCTTCGTAGTAATTTAAAAAGGCTTTGTTTACCACCCGCATGCCGCCAGGGGTAGGGAAGTTCCCTGTGAAATACCAATCGCCCGTGTTATTTGGGGCAGATTTATGAAAGTCTTCGATACGCTGGAATAAAATTTTCACCTCCGCTTTCATGCCAAGCGGGGTTAGCATTTCGGCAATCTTATCTGAAATCTCTTGGGGGCTAAATGGAGCGTAAATCTGCTTTACGAAGTTTTGCACTTCGGCTTCGGGAAGGTCTTTTTGCGCTTGACATTTAGCATAAGTATCTTCAATTAGCTCCGACATACCGCGCTCTTTTAACAGAGCAATGGCCGCTCTAAAAGCAGCGAAGTCTTCCAGCAATGACATATTAATCCCATAGCAATCCGGGTAGCGAATCTGCGGAGCAGAGCTCACCACCACAATTTTCTTAGGGTTTAAGCGATCCAAAATGCTCAGGATACTTTGCTTTAATGTTGTGCCTCGAACAATGCTGTCGTCAATAACCACCAAGGTATCTTCATCAGATACGGTTTCATAGGTGATGTCATAAACATGACTTACCAGTTCATCGCGGCTATTATCTTGGGTAATAAAGGTGCGCATCTTTACATCCTTCCACAGCGATTTTTCAATGCGCGGACGGTAGGATAGTAACTGACTCAATTTTTCGGAATCCAGTACACCTTCGAATTTGAGAATCTTATCGCGCTTAACATCGTTTAAATATTCTTCCATTCCCTTCATCATCCCATAGAAGCTAATTTCAGCGGTATTGGGAATAAAAGAGAAAACGGTATGACGAAGATCCTTATCCACTTCTTCTAAAATCGCCGGGCAAACCCTACGTCCTAGCTCGATACGTTCGCGGTATATATCCGCATCATTGCCACGGGAGAAATAGATTCGCTCAAAAGAGCAGGCGGTTCTTTTCCCTGGCTTGCGCACCTCTTCCATGCGGGTTTCGCCCGATTTCTTAATAATCAAGGCATGACCGGGATCAATCTCTTTAATCTCCTCAAAAGGTACATTAAAGGCGGTTTGAATTACCGGACGCTCGCTGGCCACTACACAAACCTCATCATCATCATAATAAAAGGCCGGACGAATGCCATTGGGATCGCGTAAAACAAAAGCATCGCCATGACCAAATAGCCCGGCCATAGCATAGCCTCCGTCCCAGCGCTTGGCGCTCTTGCGTAAAATTTTTGGGATGTCGATTTCTTGGGCAATGCGCGGACTGATATCCGCCTTAGTCAAGCCCTGCTTTTTGTATTTGCGATAAAGTTTCTCGTTTTGCTCATCTAAGAAATGACCAATCTTTTCGAGGATGGTTACCGTATCTGCTTTTTCTTTAGGATGCTGACCCAGTTGTACTAAATTATCGAAAAGCTCATCGACATTAGTCATATTGAAATTCCCCGCTAAGATTAAATTGCGGGTAAGCCAATTATTTTGACGTAAAAAGGGATGTATGGTTTCGATGCTTTGTCCTCCATAAGTACCGTAGCGTAAATGGCCTAAATAGAGTTCGCCCATAAAAGGGACATTCTGCTTCATCCATTCGGCATCGTGAATGCGCGAATCATCGCCGTCGAGGCCTTCATATACCCTTTGGTTTATGCGTTCAAATAAATCTTGAATGGGCGTTTTATCATTGGAACGATAGCGACTAATGTAGCGCTTGCCCGGAGGCATGTCCAATTTAATATTTGCCAAACCCGCGCCATCTTGTCCACGGTTGTGCTGCTTTTCCATCAGCACATACATTTTATTTATTCCGTAGAGGGCCGATCCATATTTCTCGTGAAAATAAGAAAGGGGCTTTTTCAAACGAACCAGCGCTATGCCGCATTCGTGGGTTAATGCATCGCTCATGAAGGATCTTTTACAGCAGGCAAATTTAGCCCTTTTCCGAGACCCGCAATCGGTCTTTGTCGGTGCTTCCTAAATCAAATCTACTTTTATCAATGTTTAGCCATTCTAAGGCGGCATTGGCGAAAATATCTTCAACTACATTAGGGGCTAAATCCATTTCTTCTATAAAGGCACCAATTTCCAAATCGCCAAGCGGAAAAGGATAGTCGCTACCTAACATCACTCTTTTAGAGCCCTGCATGCTTAGGATATAGTCGAGCAGTTTAGGATCGTGGGTAATACTATCCACCCAAAACTCCCCTACATATTGGCGGGGGTTTACATTATTATGGATGGCAACCAAGTCGGGACGGCAATTATAACCATGCTCTACCCGACCAAGAGTGGGAAGGAAGGAGCCTCCGGCATGCGACAAACAAACTCTTAACTGAGGCAAGCGTTCTAATACCCCTCCAAATATTAAGGAGCAGGCGGCACGCGATGTTTCGGCGGGCATGCCCACTAACCAAGGGAGCCAATATTTCCGCATCGATTCCATGCCCATCATATTCCAAGGGTGAATCATAATGGCCATGTCTAATTCTTGGGCCGCCTCAAAAATTGGAAAAAACTCCGGCTCGCTAAGATTTTTATCGTTGATATTAGAACCAATTTGAACCCCTAATAAACCAATCTCCTTACAGCGCTCTAACTCCGCTATTGCCAAATCTGCATCCTGCATCGGTAAGGTGCCCAAGCCGAGATAGTTCTGCGGGTAATCATGGGATAGCTGTGCTAAATCGTCATTTAAAAACTCACTCAATGCCTTAGCATCCTGCGCTTTAGCCCAGTAGGAAAACATTACCGGAATAGTGCATACCACCTGCACTTGAGTTTTAAATTGCTCATACTCATTTATACGTGTGCTCGGGTCCCAGCAATTAGGCTGTATGCGGCGAAAAAACTTATCGCCTTGCATCATATTCGCAGAACCATCCTGATTGTGCATGAGGTAAATGAAATCTCCATAACCAAACTTATCGGCGAAGTTTGGTAAGTTCTTCGGGAGAATGTGGGTGTGCATGTCTATTTTCAGCATGCCCCAAATTTAAAAATTCCCATAGGAGTGGGGCGCTTAAATTTCTCTACAGATATTTTGGGAAGGATGTTGATAACTTAATAGAGAATTAGTTACATTTGCAGCCCTTTTTTAAGGGGACATAAATTAGTCAATTCCAAAGTTTTAGACACTTGGCACCACAAGCTAAAATATTTTCTACACGCGGTTCCTTAGAAATCGCCAAGCGCATCGCCAAATCCTACGGTATGGAGATGGGTAAGGTGGAGATTAATGAATTCAGTGATGGAGAGTTTCAACCTTCCTTCGAAGAAAGCATTCGCGGTGGTCGGGTATTCCTTGTGGGTTCCACCATGCAGCCTTCCAATAACCTGATGGAATTACTACTAATGATTGATGCGGCCAAGCGTGCTTCGGCTAAGCACATTACGGTAGTAATGCCTTATTTTGGTTGGGCTCGTCAGGATCGCAAGGATAAGCCGAGGGTGCCCATTGGAGCGAAGTTGGTAGCCAATTTAATGACCGCTGCCGGTGCAACGCGCATTATGACTATGGACTTGCACGCGGATCAGATTCAGGGCTTTTTTGAAGTTCCTGTGGATCATGTTTTTGCCTCAAGCATTTTTGTTCCCCATTTAAAGGCTCAAAATATAGAAGACCTCACTATTGCTTCTCCTGATATGGGAGGTTCCAAGCGCGCTAATAACTATGCTAAGTGGTTAGAAAGCGAGGTAGTGATTTGTTATAAGCAACGTAAGAAGGCTAATGTTATTGATAAAATGACAGTGATTGGTGATGTTACTGATCGCAATGTGGTTTTAATTGATGACATGGTAGATACCGCTGGAACTTTAACCAAGGCGGCCGATATGTTACTGGAGAAAGGCGCTAAAAGTGTACAAGCCTATTGTACCCACGGTGTTTTATCGGGTAAGGCCATAGAGCGTATTGAAAATTCCAAGCTGGATCGTTTGGTGGTAACCGATACCATCCCCCAAAAGCATAACAGCGATAAGATTCTGGTTCTTCCTATCGCTGATCTATTTGCTGATGTAATGAAAAAAGTACATCTGCATGAATCAATCAGTTCACATTTTTTAGAAAACTAAATTCCCAGATACAATGAGATCAGTAAGCATCGAGGGTAAATCAAGAGAAGAGCTCGGCACCAAAAACGCCAAGCAATTGCGTCGTGAAGGAATGGTTCCTTGCGTGATTTATGGAGCAGGAGAGAACATTCACTTCTATACCGATAGCCGTAACTTCAAAGAAATTCTTTACACCGCCGAAGCTTTGCTTTGTGTAATCAATATAGATGGTAAAGAGTACAAAACCGTAGTTCGCGACAGTCAGTTTCACCCAGTGACAAGTACTGTAGAGCACGTAGATTTTTTCCAGATCACCGATGGTAAACCATTTGAAGTGGTAGTACCTATTAATCTTGTGGGTAATGCCCGTGGGGTTCGTAATGGTGGTAAGTTAAAATCAAGCTTGCGCAAAGTGAAGGTTTTAGGAACCGAAGAAAACATGCCAGGCGTTATTGACCTAAATGTGGAGGAGCTTCGCATTGGTCAGTCTATGCGTGTAAGTGATCTTAATACCGAAGGTTATGAGGTATTAGGTGATCCGGGTCGTACCCTTGTTGCTGTTAAAACTTCTCGTAACGCAGTGGACGAGGATGAAGACGAAGATGGCGAAGAAGGTGAAGGCACTGAAGCAGCAGCTGAAGAGTCTGCAGAAGCCTAAACCATTTTTGCGGTGAATAAGTACCTCATAGCCGGATTAGGAAATATTGGGCCAGAGTACGAAGGAACCCGTCATAATATAGGATTTGATGTGCTGGACCGGCTTTTAGCTGGCTCCGGCACTTCTTTTTCCACCGAACGCTATGCCCGGCGCGCGGAGCTAAAGCTTAAAAACAAGCAGCTCATCCTCATTCAACCCACCACTTATATGAACCTTAGTGGTAAAGCGGTGAATTACTGGCTGCAACAAGAACGCATTCCCTTAAGTCACCTTTTAGTGGTTGTGGATGATTTGGCCCTCGATGAAGGGACAATTCGACTCAAGCTAAAAGGCAGCGATGGTGGCCAAAATGGACTTAAGAACATCAACCAAGTTTTGGGTCGCCAGGATTATGCCCGTCTGCGTTTTGGTATTGGAAATAATTTTCCTCGGGGCAAACAAGTGGATTATGTGCTAGGTCCCTGGAGTCCTTCCCAATGGGATGTCATTGATCCCAAAATCGATAAGGCAGCTGAGGCGATAAAGAGCTTTGCTCTTGCTGGACCGCAGATTACTATGAATCAATTTAATGGCTAGGCTTTTTTACATCGTGCTTAAAGCTAGCTAGATATCTGCGAAGCCCTTTTGTTTGTCTTTTAAAAGCAGTGGTATTTTAATTACTGACTGATTTCCCTTGATCAATACAATCGCGGGAAGGGCCTGGTTTGTTGCTTATTTATAAGGCAGAACTTTTAATATATGCTCCAGCGCTTCTAATCGCGCGCTGGTTTTTTGATCAGCAGATATTACTTTCCAAGGCGCCTTCTCGGTGTCGGTTTCCTTAAACATACGTTCCTTGTAAGCGGTGTACTCATCCCATAAGTCCTGAGCTTGCTCGTCAACCTTGCTCATTTTCCAGCGTTTCAAAGGACTGCTTTTTATGTCGGCAAAGCGCCGCGCTTGTTCCTTCTTCGAAATGGAGAAGTAAAATTTTATCAGATAGGTATCGGCGCTCTGCACCATCTCTTCAAAGTGGTTAACTTGCGCCATAAAGGTCTCATATTCCTCTTTGGTACAAAAGCCATTCACGGGTTCTACCACGGCACGGTTATACCATGATCGATCGAAAAACACCATCTCACCAGGTTTAGGTAAGCGATTAACATAGCGCTGAAAATACCATTGCCCTGCTTCCTCTTCAGTAGGTTTCGGCAAGGCCACAATCTTGTACTGGCGGGGATTTATATGGGCGGTAATCCGACGAATAGCGCCCCCTTTTCCCGCGGCATCTCGCCCTTCAAAGAGTATCACCACCTTCTTACCTTCCTTTATCACCCATTCTTGTAACTGGATTAACTCCGCTTGTAGCTCCCGCAAGCGCTCCTCGTATTTGGCTAAACGCAAGGCCTTCTGAAGATCTGTTTTTTTATCGGCAAAAAGATATTTAAGCCCCAGCGGTGAATTAATCAGGGCCAAGTCTTCGTCGCTTATGGTTTTAATTTCTGCTGCACTCATCTTAGATGTCGATTTGTTCAATATGTCGGTAATAACGGGCCACAACATTTGGGTCGGGTAAAATGCTGGTTTTCCCTTGGCCTTGGTCTTCTTGATAAGGAAACTTGGAGAGGACGTATCGGATACTCTCCAAACGCGCTTCACGCTTGTTATTGGTTTTCACAATTATCCATGGACTAAAGGTGGTATGGGTTTTAGAGAACATTTGTTCTTTAAAGTGAGTGTATCGCGCCCAGAGTTCCTGGCCTTTCATATCCACTGGGGAAAATTTCCATTGCTTCAAAGGATTTTTCATCCGCGATTTAAAGCGCTTTTTCTGTTCGTCTTTGGAAATTGAAAACCAAAATTTGATCAGTATTACGCCATCTTCATAGAGCATGTGCTCAAAGCCCGGAACCTGCACCATAAAGCGATCATACTCGGCATCGCTGCAAAAACCCATTACCGGCTCTACCACCGCGCGGTTATACCAGGAACGATCAAAGAATACAATCTCCCCCGGATTGGGTAGCTCTTTTATATAACGGCGGAAATACCACTGTCCTTTTTCTACTTCGGTGGGTTTACTAAGTGCCACTACCCGCATGGAACGGGGGTTTAAATGTTCGGCAAAACGTTTTATAGATCCACCTTTTCCGGCAGCGTCTCGGCCTTCAAACAAAATGGCAACTCGCAGTTTTTTTTGCGCTACCCAGCGTTGTAAATTCACTAATTCGGTTTGCAGGAGTTTCAGCTCTTCTTCGTAGCGCTGATTGCGAATTACCTTGCGGAGATCCGTTCCGTTTTCCTCGGCAATGGGTATGAGGTCTTTACGCTGTTTAACCTTTTGTAGGTCATCACGTGTAAACATAGGCATATAGGTTTGGATGCATACTAAGGTACAAAATAAAGCAGGGTAAAGGCAGTCTAAATAAGCGTCATTTAGGCGCTAATACCCAATGGCCATGCCGTCCTTACGCGATTCACTGGCCCCATAATACACCCCTGTTTCTGGATCAAAACGAATGGCTTGATAACCGCCATAAGAGCCTAAGCTAAAGCCTACTTTATGTCCACGTTTTAATAAGCTTCGTATTTGCGAATAATCGATTCCCGACTCTAATAAGACCCGACCACCGTCGGTCATTTTAGCGCCACCGGTGGGTTCAGTAGAACCCTCGTGCTGAATACGCGGGGCATCGCCTGCTTCTTGAAGATTCATATCGAAATCCACGAGGTTAATCACAATTTGGGCATGACCTTGAGGCTGCATTGCGCCGCCCATTAATCCGAAACTCACCCAAGGTTTTCCATCCTTACTAATAAAGGCGGGGATGATGGTATGAAAAGGACGTTTGCCCGGAGCATATACATTGTGATGACCTTCCTCGAGACTAAAAAGCTCTCCTCTGTCTTGTAGCATAAAGCCCAGGCCGGGAGGAACCATGCCACTGCCCATACCGCGGTAATTACTCTGAATCAGTGAAACCATATTTCCATCGGCATCAGCAACGGTTAGGTAAATGGTATTGCCTTGTTCGAGCTTGCCGGCATCAAAACGACGAGAAGCACGATCCTTAATTAAGGCGCGTCTTTGGGCGGCATAGTCTTCACTAAGCAACTCTCGATAATCGATAGTATTGAAGTCGGGATCGGCATAATACTTTGCGCGATCTTCAAAGGCTAGTTTTTTAGCTTCCACAAAGTGATGGATATAATCTGCCGAACCAAAACCCATGGATCGCAAATCATAAGCTTCTAAGATCTTGAGAATTTGCAAGGCGGCAATACCTTGCCCATTCGGCGGTAATTCCCAAACTTGATAACCGCGGTAATCTACCGATAGCGGTTCCACCCATTCGCTTTGATGCTGGGCCAAATCTTCCCGGCTTAAAAAGCCACCTTGCTCCGCGATAAATTGAGCAATTACATCTGCAATTTCGCCTTGGTAAAAAGCCGCCCTTCCATCTTTAGCTAGCTGCCGATAAGTGGAAGCTAAAGCAGGGTTTTTATAAATAGCGCCCTTTTCAAGTTTCTGACCTTCAAAAAGATAGGTTTCATTAAAGTTGGGGTATGCTCCAAAAATTTTAGCAGAGCGCTGCAGATAATAGGCAATAAGCTCCGTTAAGGGAAAACCCTTTTCCGCGTAGTGAATCGCCGGCGCTAATATTTGATCCATCGGCATAGAACCAAACTTTTCATGTAGGCTAAACCATCCATCAACCGCTCCGGGAACGCTTACCGGAAGAGGTCCTGTTGCAGGGATTTTTGAGTAGCCATTTTCTTTAAAATAGGATAAGCTTAAGCCTTGAGGGGATCGTCCACTGGCATTAAGTCCGTATAGCTTTTGCTCTTTCGCATTCCAAACTATTGCAAAGAGGTCGCCACCAATGCCACAACCGGTAGGTTCCATTAAGCCTAAAGCGGCATTGGCACCAATAGCGGCATCAATGGCATTACCACCATTTTTTAAAATATCAATTGCAATTTGACTGGCGAGGGGATGACTGGTGCAGGCCATACCTTCACTGGCAATTACCTCCGAACGGGTGGCGAAGGTTTTTCCCGTTACTCGATCTTGGGCATTTAGGCCCAATGTCACACTTATAAGCACGGTGATATAGAACTGTTTCATAAGCTGTATTATTGATCTTTATCTTAAATAGCCCATTGCTAAATTCCTTTTATCTTTCGATCATGATGCGCAGGCTTTTTCCTCTTCTATTTATTCTCTTTGCATGCGGTGGCAGCCAAGATCTCCCGATTTCGCAAAAAACAGCTTTCACCGAAATTCACATCAAGGAAACGGGTGGCTTTACTGGAGGTACGCCACAAATTGCCTTTTATGCCGATGGCCGGCTATTGAAAAATCAAGTCCAGACTGCCATCCTTAGCGCGGAAAAGCAAAGAGACCTTCAGCAAATTGCCGCAAGGATAATGGCGCTCGATCCCATCAGTTTTAATGGCCAGTCTTTGCTTAGTCGCAGCATAAAACTCATCAGCGAAAGCGATACTATTCAGTATTATTGGTCAATTGAAGATCCTACCGCCACCTCTCATAATCAAGTTTGGCGTAAGCTCCATCAACTGAGTATTACTGAATAAGCATTTCCTTGGTTTCCACCTGCCCATTGGGCATTTGCACCTGCACAAAGTATAGTCCGGCAGGCATTTTTGCGCTAAAATCCCAAGCTTGTTCGCCAGATTTGGTCTCAATATTTCGGCGGAATACAATCCGACCTTGAGCGTCCTGCACCCACATTTTATAACTTCCTGCTTGCGCGGAACGCCAGTGAATTTTAAAGTGGCCACTATTGGGATTAGGGAATAAACTAAAGCCTGCTGCCTCCGCCGGGTTTTGCTCTACAAGGCCTATCCCGCTATTGCTCAAATAAATATTATCAAGGTTAATAATATCGCCATCATTGGTAATACCATTGGTGCGTTCATCTACTAGCAAATGCGTTTCAAAACAAAGCTCAAAATACTGCCCGGCATAAGCCGAAAGATCTACCACTTGAGTTTGGAAAGTGTCACTATCAAAACTTTGAGGGGTATAGGTTTCACTTACTTGTTGTCCATTCACCAATACCCTTAAACTACTGGTTTGGGGTCTGTTTTGTGATTCATTTCGCCTTCTTCTAATCAAGCGAGTGTAGGCCTGTTGTAAGTCGAAATTTAAGGCTAGTGCACTTTCATTTGTAGCATCTACGCAAGTACAGAAAGTGGAACGAAAATCTTCATTGCCTTGCCAAACGGCACTGTCGCTGGTGGGAATGGGCACTAATTCGGGATAGTTCACAAAAGCACCGCCTACAATCTCAAAGCCTCTATTACCTTGACTAGCCACGCTATTTCGGCGGCTGCCATTATTTGGAGCTTGGCGAATGATGAGTGAATCCAAATAGGCGAAATCTTCAAAACCAATTTTACCGCCTAGCAGCTCATAAGGCTTTAAAACGCCGTAGTTAAAAATTCGATTATTGCCTGGGTTGGGGTCGCCAGGGTAGTTTAAAGTAAAATTAAAAGTATAGGCACCTCGAGCACTTAAGTCTTCCAAACTGTTAAAGCTTAGGCTGATGGTATCCCCGTAAAAGACATCGCTTCCAATAGCGGTGCTGATGCTTTGACTTCCGTTCGCTCCGCTATAATCTAAATCGATATTGGTGCCAGCCACAAGGCTATCGCAACCCAAGAAAACCGCGGACAATTCGATTAGCGTGCTATCTCCTAAATCACAGCTCGACTGTGGCGAAATAACCCTTAATAATTTCCATTCGGCGTTTTGGTAGCTCTCATGACGCACACGTTGCTCCAAACTATTATTGTATTCCAAGGTGTCGGCGCTGTAGCTGATTTCAACTTCGATATCATAATTTCCAACCTGACTAAGATCTAAACTTTGATTGTGCTGTAGGTAGATGATGCTATCGGCCAATAAGGCGTTGCTTAAGCTTACACTCATAATTTGAGGGCTGCCATTATTTAGGGTATAGCTAAAGCTGAGGTTGGTACCAGCGGGAATGCTCTGCGCGCAACTATTATTCTTTAAAGCAACAATGAGGCTTTCACTAGCGCCTAAACCACAATCGCGATTGGGCAGAAGAATATCCTCCACACTTAAGTCGATGCTTCCGGTGGGCTTGCCCACTCCTACTGCATACCAGGCATTAGCGGTTTGAATATACTCATTGGAACAAGGTCCGTATAATGCTATGGCTCCCGCTATGGCTCCCATGCGCGCATCATCGTGATCGGAGAAAACCGTGAGGTGATTACTGAGATTATAAAAGGCAATATCCGCCGCCTTTTGGTAGCCCAATCCTTCCACTTCATAGGCATCACCATTATCATTCACGCCGACATCGCCATCACTAAGGAGGTAGTACCAAAAATTTTGAACGCCGCTATTGCTGTGCACATAGCCATTATCTTCAAAGAAGCCAATTCCCCAATTGTTGCCCTTATAAGTATGCGGGTGATTGAAAAGACCCGGGTTTTTCATATTCCGTAAGCCATTGCCGGTATTCATAAAGTCTTCACCCATTTTCCAGTCGCCGCCATTGGGATCATAGGCAAACTCCACTGCCGCGCCAAAAATATCGCTGAAGGATTCGTTTAGAGAACCTGCTTCTTCCATGTAAATTAAGCCGGCAGAATTTTGGGTAACACCATGGGCAATTTCATGGGCCACTACATCCAATGAAATTAAAGGGAAAAAACCGGTGCCATTTCCATCTCCGTAGGTCATGTGGCTGCCATTCCAAAAGGCATTCACATAATTGGAGTCGTAGTGCACATAGGAACGCAATGCCGAGTCTAAATTATTATAGCTTAACCAGTTATGATTGTCTTTAAAGTAGTGGTAAACGCGTTCGGTTCCCCAGTGGGCATCGGTTGCCGCCTCATCAAAATTGGCATTGAAGTTATTCCAATGGTTATCATCATCGTAAAAATCGATGGCGGTATTTTTATTGGTGCGCTGTTGCATGTTGTAGGTAAAGATGCCGCCACCGGTTAAGCTGTCGTGCAATACATACATCATAGAGTCGGAATCGTAAGAAGTGTAAATGGTTTGGTTACCAGAGTATTTGGTTACCGCCGTGCCTGTATCATGGCTATGAATGCGACTAACTGCCATTTCAAATTCACCACTATGGGCATTGATGTACACCCAATTTCGGTCTTCTGGAAAAACGCTGTGGATATCAAAGCGATAACAAAGATTGTATTCCGATCCAATTTTTGAAAATTGAGGATCGAGCAAAAAGAGTTCGCCGAGGGGTCGACTTTTGCCTTGTAGCTCCCAATAGTATTGATCGGATGGATAAGCGCTTAAGGCTTTACGAAAAGCTTCCGCCTCATTTAAAACGGGACTAACATCCTGGTCGAGATCGCGAACTACCTCACCATTGGCCATATAAACCCCATCACCTTTAAGGTGTAAGATAAAGGCTCCTCCTCTTACCGGAACGTTTTTATGCATTTGCTGATAATGCAAATGAAGCGAGCCATCTTTACCATAGCTAGTGCGTTTAAGCAGCAATTGATCCAGGGGGCCAAAGCCAAGTTCTTCTTTATAGGATTGTAAAAAAGCTTCCGCTGATAGTTTTTCGGAGCCGGTATAAAGGTACCAGTCTTCAACTTCGAGTGATTTTAAATCAGAGCGATTTTCATTTTGGGCATATAGACTTAGGCTGCCAATAAGCAGCATGGCCCAAAGGGCATATCGGACATTCATAGCACTGAATTTAGGGTGCCCTAAGATAAAGCGATTTCTTTAGAGGCGGTCGCTTATTGATTTTATCAATACTTTGCTTTGATGGCGCTTAGAAAATCGCGGTAGGTGGCTTGCTCTACACTCCAATTGGGTGGTTCAATATCGCCCCAAGCTTTGGGCACATCATGCATATTAAAGTAATTGATTCCAATCAGCTCCGGTGCACTGTTTATGGTTTCCGCGGCTTTTAGCAACCATTGTTTTTGATAATCTTCTGGTCCTTTTACACCGAATTCAGTTATAAAGATGGCCTTTGGAGCTTGCCGCATACGCCATGATTTACGTTTATAGATCTGCGCAAAGCTCTCCTGCTTAGTAGGATCTGTTATGTTTTTATCGGGCAAACCATAAATGGCTATGCTAATGTAATCCACCAGGTCATCACCGGGATACCATTCTAGAGAACCTCTATCGCCGGCTGGTCCCCAAACCATTTTTACATCCTTTAGGGCCGTGTCCACATAATTCATGCAGTAGCGGTAGGCGTCTATGTACAATTTTGGGTCTTTGCTTTGCCAGGGATAGCGCTCAATGGGAATTTCCATTTCTTGGGAAAAACGCAGGTAAACCTGATGCGGGAAGCTATCTAAGATGCTACAAAGCTGCGCTAAACAGGGGTCATAGGTACCAGCGAGGAGCTTCTCTAGTCCAGCTTCCTCCCGCAAATTATTAGAGTCATTATGCAATTCTAGGGTCACAATTACATCGTGACCACGGGCTTGAACGGCCGCTACCTGCTCGGGAAGTTTTTCCTCTATAAGACTGGTAATATTGGTGAAAAGATGCTCCACATTAAGAGCCTCTAAGGCCACAAGCTTTTCATCGGGATCATAAACACCCAGTTTAAAAATGGAGTCTTCAACTTGTTTTTCTTCGGGATATTGCCAAAGCCTTTCCCCGTAAATAGGTCGGTTTTCTTGTTGATATCGCGCCAATTCCTTGAGCTTCATTTTATTAATGGAATTGTGACTTCCACTAAGGATAAAGCAAGGGTGATTAAAGAAACGCAGGCGATGTAAGCGTCGATAAAGCTCCTGTTTCGGATTGTTTTTTGGATAAACCGATAGGATGGATTCCGAATCGCCAATAAGGTTAATGCTGAGGGCATCTACATAGTTTCGGCCGGGGTAAAATTCCTCTAAACCAGGGTAGCCCGAGGGTCCCCAAAGCATTTTAGTTTTGGGAGCCGTATTTTTAATTTGCTGATGGACATGCCGATAAGCATCGATATAAATCGAGGGATATTCCTGCCAAGGGTAATAACGACCAGGCACCTCCATTTGCGGGTTAAAACGCAGGTAAACGGGATAATTTAAAGCGGCCAATGCTTGGGCTAGCTTTTGAAGTTTTAGATCGTAAGCACCATCTTTAATAGACTGCAAAGGCTGGCTGCGATAAACAGGCCAGTATTTACTACCCCAGCACTCCAAGCTTAGGATAAGCGATTCCCCTTCTTTTATTCCCTGAAACAATTGTGCTGGAATCTCCCAATCGTCACTTTGATTAAAGCGTAGAACGCGATGTCTTGTTTTGGGGGCATAACGATGATTCGCCCAATTGGCGATCTCTACCTGGGCCAGTACTTTTTCTTCGCTTGGGAACCATTTATTGGAGATGTAGAAATCTTTAGCATAGGCCGGATATTTCTGCTTGGCCCAAAAGTAGCCCCCAGCAAGGGCTAAGAAACCAAGAATTAAAAGTAGTCCTATGCCGCGAAGGATTAGTCGTTTAAGAGACATTATAGGTCAAAGATTAAACCCTCACGGGCAATGTTAAAACCGGCACCCAATACTTTCTGACTCGCTTCAGAATCGGGATCCCAAAGCGGATTAGTATGGTTGAAGTGAATAAAATGCACCTTAGCTTTTTCGGCTGGAGCAATGGCCTTTAGGTAGTCCATGCTTTCTACAATAAAAGGATGTGGAATTTCATTCATATTACGCCCGGGTAATTCCGTGCCATCAAAAAAGGTCCCATCAATAAAGGCATAATCCACTTGAGCCAAAACCTCTACTAGGTCATAGTCCCATTTTTCCCATTTATCAATGTCGGGAATAAAAAGGGCCGACTTGTTTTTACCCCTAATTATAAAGCCTAGGGTTTCCGAAAATTCATCACGATGTGGAACGGTAAAAACATAAATACCCACTTCCCCTTTATTGGAAATGAAGGGCTTATTGTTCGCGGCATTGACGCTATTTAACTTTACGTTTTTAAGTTTTTCCAATTGCGACCACGGTCCATTCGTTCTTAGGAAATTGGCCATTCTTGGTCCACAGAGAACCGGAATATTGGCGCTATTGCAAGCCTCTCTTCCAAAATACATCAAGCCCGTATAGTGTCCGATATGAGCATGACTTAGCGCTACTGACTGCGGTAGAGCGGGGTAGCCCGGTGGAATCATTCGCAGTTGTTCGCCAATGTCTGGCGTGGCCTCAAATAAGGTCCAAGTCATGTTTTCGGGATCAAGCAAGGCTAGGGAAACTACTTTCCCTTCTGGGCTGCCCGCTTTACAACATTCCTTTTCACAGGCAATTTGGGGTTTCCCAGCATCCTGTGCGGTTCCTAAAATCATCAATTTCTGACCGTAAAGATTTCCGAAAAGAAGACAGAAAACGAAAAATAAGCTATTTCTCATGCGGTATAGGTTTGGATAATTTCTTCAAGCTTTAGCAGGCTTTCATGCGCCTGCCCTTGATCCAGTAGATCGATATAATATTTGGGACGAATTGAAAGCCGAAGTTCTCCTTCTTCAAACTCCAGTTTAAGCACTTCCCCAAAGCTTCGCCAATTTGCCTTTCGGCTGATGTATATCCGATCTCGTTTTTCATCAAAGCGAAAGTTAAAAAGATGCTCGGGAAATTGAGTCCTTAATTCCGGGATGAGATGGGCAATTTTAAAATCTTGAACGATATAGCTCCTCTTAAAATACTTGAAGATATCACCAGGCCTAAGACCTCTTTTTTGCAGGGGAATAGTGCTGCCAATTGCAGTTATAAGACTTACCGCGCTAATTTTCCAGAAAGGCACATCATCGCCCATTAAAGGACCTAGTACAAACTCGCCAACAAAGCTTAATCCGAAAAAAAAGAGGCATAAAACTAAAAAGGAGCGCAGCGGATACATGGCAAGGCTTTAGGCGAATTTATAAATTTGAGGTGGTCTGTGAAAGCGGCCAAGCATCCGGACACACGAAGAGCCTTTTATACTCAAGATAGCCTTGGTCCACTTCTTTAAACAAGGCTAAAAGCTGCGGTCTATCAATTCTTTGGATTTCGAGGATGAGGCTATCTTCAAGTTCGGAATAGTCTAATAGCGATTCGGAACTTCGAAGGAGGTTGACACCAATCCAATCGGGTTTCTTTAATATTTTAAAATGCTTTGCCTCGGAACGCTCCAATTGAGAAAGCCTTTTAAGGTCAATATATTCATAGGCGGGCATTTGTGGATTTGCCTGTAAGGGCGCTACAATCGCTTTGGATGTGGGGTAAAAAAGTTGACCTTTTAAAAAGAGTTTAGATTGGAGAGGGCCATATTGCTGCTTAATCTGAGGATGCTGTGATAGGGGCATTTGCCGATCGAAAAGTTTAGTCATTTTACGCCCTAAGTAATCGCGTTTACTTGGCCCTAGGAAATTATCGTGAGCACCACTATTAGCTACTTGGAGGTAGTATTTTAAGGCTAACTCCCAATGCTCTTTCTGTTTGGTATTATGATTATAAAGGACCAAATCCAGTTCGCCCAAGGTAATTTTCGATTCTACGATTTGCTCATTAAAAGCCAAAATATCGTAGCCTTCGTCGCGCTGAAGAATAAAGAATAATAACTGCTCGAAGTAGCGCCCCATGGGCATGTGACCCAAGCTATCAAAGTAGCTGTTAACCTCCGCTTCATTTTGGTCTAAGTCCAATAGGCTTTGCCAAATAGCTTGGCGATGCTCTTCATTGTGGAAGTAGCCTGCCGTTTCCGGAATACTTAAAAAGGAAGGACTATCCAAGGCCCACCAAATTCGACGTAAATGAACATTTAGCAGCGATGCTTCATCAATACTTTTATGACTAGTTAGCGCTGACACAATTTAGTCTGATGAGGGTTTCTCCTGTTGTTGCCCGCGCGGAAGAAAGGGACTTTCCCAGCATCTGGACACCGCTAAACTGCGGATGAGCACCACCAAACTGATGGAGATAAGGGCATTTAAGGAAGAACTAAAATTGAGCAAGGTGCCGACCCAATAAAGCAAGGCTCCGGCTAAAGCCGCTAGGGCATAAATCTCTTTTCTAAAAATTAAAGGGACTTGATTGGTGAGCACATCGCGAATAACCCCTCCGAAAACAGCCGAAACCATACCCAGAATTAAGGCAATGGGAACGCTTAAATCGGCCACCAATGCCTTTTGCAAACCAAGAATGCTAAACAGGCCTAAACCGATTGAATCGAAAATAAATAGACTGCGGCGGATCTTATTTAACTTGGGGAAAAAGAAGTAGCAAAGGAGCATGGCCATTAGGATGACCAACAAATAGTGTGGCTCTAACATCCAGGTAACGGGGGTATTTCCCATCAGTAAATCGCGGGTAGTACCACCGCCCAAAGCAGTTACAAAACCTATAATAAAGGCACCTACTAAATCAAACTTCCGATCTACAGCAGCAATAACTCCCGAGATGGCAAATACCAAGGTGCCGAGTAAATCTAAGACGAAAATTAAGTCCTGTAATGGCATAGGCAACGAAGGTACTAATTGAAGCTAGGAAAGGTAGTCGCCTAGGAATTTCAATTTCAGATTGGGCTTTTATCCTAAGACCATTCCATAATGAAATTGCCAATTTTTTCGCCGGAGTCAACGTAGTTGTATGCTTCTTCTGCAGCGCTGGGCCCCAATTTTATAGGGTCGATTAGGGGTCGATATTTTCCTTCGGCCAAAAGATTTTGCATGGTGCTTAAGCTCTCCATAAGTCCCAATGGGTAAGGGAATTTTACTTTGGCTTTAGGCATTAATCCTGCGAAAAGAGCTAAGAACAAATTGGAGGCAAAAGGTCCTAATTCGGAGGAGATGTACAGCCCACCTTTTTGCAATACTGAACGGCATTGGAAAAAGCTTGATTTCCCTACCGCATCAAAAACCGCGACATAGGCTTTGTTTTTTGGTAATGGGCTTTTGCTTTTATAATCCCAATAGCGCTCCACTCCTCTTGACTGCCAATAATCTCGATAATTTTCTGGTCCCACGGCGTCAACCCGAATTCCACGCGCTTTAAGGATTTGAATTAAAGCCGAGCCAATAGCGCCTGTGGCACCCAGCACCAATACCTTTTCCCCTTTCCGCAGTTTGGTATAGCGCAGGAAATTTATCGCATAATGTGCCCCTTCAATGGAGGCTGCTGCTGCTCGGTAGCTTATGCCATCAGGTATTCCTATAATTGGCTCCGATTGGGAAATACAGCAATACTCCGCTTGGCTCGCTAATCCTTGGTCATTAAACCCAAACACCCGATCTCCTGGCTTAAACTCTTTTACGCCAGATCCCACTTTAACAACCTCTCCCGCGAAATCCGTCCCTAGAATTTGCTTTTTAGGTTTTGGCCAGCCGATGAAGAAACGAAAGAGATAAGGCTTGCCATGAAGAATAGCACAGTCGGTACGGTTAATCGTATGGCAATGCACCTTGATTAGTAATTCTTGTTCTCCCGGTTTTGGGATGGGTAGATCTTTAAAGAATATTCTTTGGGCATTGCCATATTGCCTGCGCGTAATTGCCTTCATAGCTGTATTGGATTGAGGCTAGCTTTTCTACCCCTAGGAAGGCAGCATAAGCATTGCTAAATTGATGTCTTAAGCATCAAGACCTAAACCTATGAAATCCTCTAATCTTTTAGCTCATTTAAGTGGCTTTTTTCTTTTGCTTTACGGCCTATCTTCATGCAGCGGAGCCTTATATCAAAGTCCGCTACCAGTAGTGCCCATGCTGGATTCCGCTTCTCAAGCTACTATAAGTATTGTAAAAGGAGGATTGGTACAAAACTCTTATTTAGGAGGCCAATTCGCTTATAGTCCATTTAATCATTTTGGAATAGCCGCGAGCTATATGGACTATGATAACGACTTTATTCAAGCCGATAGGCCTTTGAAAGGGCAAATGACTGAAGTCTTAATGGGAGGCTATTTTTCACCGGGAAAAAGTAAAACTGTAATCGTTGAAGGCTATGCCGGCTATGGCTTGGGGGATGGTTTCGCCAAGTTGAATCAATATGAAACTCGCTTTGATTTAGAGAGCCACTTCATTCAAGGGGCTATCGGTTTCGTATCCGATAAAAAACATTTTAAAACGAAAATAATTGGCAGTATTCGTTTGAGCCGACTACACTATTCTAATATTAAAATGACAGGCGAGCCACAAAGCTTTTGGCCCTTTTGGCCTTGGAACCAGCCGTATGACTTCCAATATGCTTTGGATCGAAACCCGACGCACTTTGCAGTAGAACCGGGCCTAAGGTTAATGCTACACTATAAAGCTCTTAATGTTGATTTCCGTTTGAATTACAGCCTTATAGCCTATAGCGATCTTCCGATCAACAATTTCTCCCTAGGCTTTGGCCTCAGCTTATCCATTGATGAGATTTTTAAAAGGCGAGGAGGCGGGGCTGAAGGAGCATTGGGCATCACATTACTAAATCAATAAATCTTTTATGCGACTAATTAGACAATCCGACAAAGGACCGCAGCAGCATTTGGTAATGCCTAGACTGGGGGAAGTAAAGCGGGATAGGAATAGGGGCGTAATTTTTTATCCAGGTAGCCATAATTAATGAAATTATAATTCCCAAGAATGAAACCAGCATTAGACGACAAAATTCATAGACTTTTAAATGAGAGGCTTAAGGCCTTAGAGAATCATTTTGACGGGGACTTCCTGACTTATTTTGGTCCCTTTGAAGGCGGAGAGAACTTCTTTTTAAAGGTTGTGGAGGAACTGGCAGAGGATGAAAATAAAAAGGAGAAAATTTTTATCGTGCTAACAACTGGTGGTGGCAGCGCGAACGTTGTCGAACGTTTTGTGAACATATTAAGGAACCACTATGAAGAAGTGAATTTCATAGTTCCCGATTATGCCTACAGTGCAGGAACAATATTCTGCATGAGTGGTGATAGTATATTCATGGACTACTTTTCAGTTTTAGGACCAATTGACCCTCAAGTCCAAAACCGAGAAGGAAAATTAGTGGCTGCTTTGGGATATCTAGACAAGATAAATGAACTTCTTGCGAAGGCTCAGAATAACACGCTAACACAAGCTGAATTTATAATCTTGAAGGATTTCGACCTAGCAGAATTAAGAGGCTATGAACAAGCTAAGGATCTGACAATTGCTCTTTTAGAAAAGTGGCTGGTAAAATACAAGTTTAAAAACTGGGATAAGCATAGAACGGATCCAGCCCTTATCGGCAGGGAGGTTACTGAAGTCGAAAAAATTGCAAGGGCGAAAGAAATTGCAGGGCATCTAAGTGATAACAATAAATGGAAGTCGCATGGCCGCCCCATTGATCTTCATGCCTTGAAAGAATTAAGATTAGAAATAGATGACTACAGTGATTATCAAGAGCGAAGGACATTGATTAGGGACTACTCTGAGCTTGTTGCTGACTTTGTCTCGAGAAGAGGATTTCGTAACTTTGTTCACACACGCAAATTCATTTGAGATGGAAACCTTAGAAAAAAAACTCATTGAGCAAGTTGGGAGCTTAGAAAATAAATTTGCAGATAGTGATGAATTTAAGCGATTTCAAGAAGCATCCAAGGAGTTCGACAAACTCGTTGAACAAGGTTTCGCTAAGAGAAGAGGAAACCATCTTTTATCCGCAACCGACGCCCATAAAAAAAGTCAAGTCTGGTTTAACGCAATGTAAAACCTCGACCGCCTTTCACCAACATCCCCACAAATTTCAAGCTACTTTTCGTAGCTAGAGGTTCGCTATTTAGGCATTAAAGAGATTGGCAAAGCCTTATCAAAAATCCCTTCTTTATTCAACAACTTTAATTTTCGATCGAGCGATATTCCCTTGCTCGTCCATAATCAACAGTTGATGTGTACCAGCATCAAGAGCTACCTCTAAACGATGCCTTAAGCGGGTCATGCCTAAATAAACATCATCGGCATACCAAAACACTTCTGCCTCGCCAAAACGATGCCCGGCTTCCAGGATTATTTTACCCAATTTACCTTCAAAGTCGCGGGTTCTTTGCACCACCTCGAAATGCTCGGGGTAAATAAATTCCAAATTGGCCTCACTAATAGAATTGCAATTGGGGTCCCAAGGAGGAGGGACATTATAATTGGCCTCAGAACGTTGGGCATACCAAGCCATAGCCGGAGAAAGTATCATCCAAGAAGTGTCAATCAGCTCTTCCGCTTGGCAATCGCGGTGAATTCGCAGGCCCTTGGAATTCAGAAAAATAGCTTGACAATAGGAGCAGTTCTTTAAGGGGGCTTTGGCGCCATAAATGGTGTCTTTAAAAGTACAATGGGCCCCGGCCTGAAAGCCACTCTCAGCGCAGATTACTTTTTGATATTGCCAATCAAAAGGGCTTTCAAAAAACTTGGCCCGCGGTAAAAAGTCCATTATCTGAAAGAGCAAGGGTGCCGAGGTTTCAACGCCGATAACTCCTGGTCGCCCTTCGTAATTTGCATTTCCCGTCCAACAGATTACCAGCCAACGACCATTAGTGCCAATGGCCCAAGCATCGCGAAAGCCATAAGAGGTTCCGGTTTTCCAGGCCATGCGATTATTCCATTGCTTCCAAGCGGAGGGCCGGTTTAAGCCTTCCATAATATTTAAACTAGCATAAATTGCCGCAGGATCGGAATTGGGAATTGGGCCATAGCTCTTAGGCCTTCCTAGAATATCATAAACCGTATCTGCCTTGCGCTCTTGCATGGCCCATATCCAGCGGCGATACATATGCGCCAATTGCTCGGCATTAACCTCGGCACCACCAAGAATTAGGGATAAGCCGTAATGGTTGGGGTCGCTATTTAAGTCTTTTAAGCCATAAGCTTGTAAGCGATGCAGGAAAATGGCTACGCCCATATCGCGTAAAACCCGAGCGGCGGGAACATTTAGCGACTTTTGAAGGGCTTCGCTAGTTCGGGTGGCGCCGCGATAGCGCTGATCGAAATTACTGGGAGTGAAATCGCCAAAGCGCGTGGGAATGTCTGGAATTATAGAGGAGGGAGATAATTGCCCCTGCGCCATGGCATCGGCATAGAGGATGGGCTTTAAGAGGCTACCCGTACTGCGAGGCTCCAGTAGCATATTGTAGGCACTGCCATCAACTTTGCGATTAGAGCTGTTTCCAACATAGGCCTTTATCGAACCATCTTTAAGGTCCATTACCAAAGCAGCGGCATTGTGGACCTGATTACCTCGCCATTTGTTGAGGTGTAAATCGGTTAGTTCCTGAACCCTTCTTTGCCATTGGGCATTGAGACTGCTTTTCAGCCGGCTTTGAGGTTTAAGCTTGGCTTGATATTGACTGAGGTGATGGGCGATATCAGGAAGGGGATAGGGTTGCGCAGGTAAGGGTTCCATTAAGGAAAGGCGGTAGCTTAGGGAGTCCATTTCCTGCTCGTCAATGATCTTGGCCAGCAATCGATTGCGCTTCACTCTAAATTGATCGCGGTTGCGGCCAGGATGAATGATTCCTGGGGCATTGGGTAAAACAGCCAAAGCGGCACATTCCGACCAAGATAATTGATGTGGGGCCAGTCCGAAATAGCGCCATGCCGCGGCCTCAAGGCCTACAACATTTCCGCCAAAAGGAGCCTGACTGCAATAAAGAGCGAGGATCTCCTCCTTGGAGTAGGCCAACTCCAGGCGCATAGCCCTTAAAATTTCGGTGACTTTTTCCCAATAGGTACGCGGTGGATTTCCTCGTGCTAAACGAATGCATTGCATACTAATGGTAGAGCCCCCAGAAACGATGCCACCAGCTCTCCAATTTTGCCTTAGTGCTCTAAAAATGGCAAGCGGATCAAAACCGGGGTGATAGTAAAAATTGGCATCTTCAAAAAGCACAATGCAGCGTTTAAAACGCCAGGGGATGGAATCGGCAGGAGGAAAGCGCCACTGTTCATCCGCCGCAATTCGAGCACCTAATAATTGCCCATCTTCAGCCTCTGTAACGGTGCTGTAGGGTCTGTTAAAAAGCGGCTCGGGTAAACAGTTCCACCACCAAATACCGAAAATAAAAAAGGCAACTAGACTAAGCCTCTTAAAGGTTAATCTACGATTACCTCTACCCATTGCCCTTTATTATTAGCATATACAGAGCCTTCATACATCGCTTCCACCGTGGCGGGCGGTAAATACCACTTTCCTGGATAGGTAGCGGTAAGTTCCACTCGAATCACCATGGAAGAATGGCGATAGCCATTGTAATAGCTCAGTACCCGATCATCGCGAATATCTTGATAGTCTAGTTGAGGTAAATCCTCAGTAGAGCCCCCAGCTAAAACGCGATTATTCGTGATTTCCCAGCCACTAGGGAAAATCTGACTAAGGGCCAGATTCTCATAATCCTTAGATAAGCTGGGTCGTTTTAAAGTGACTTCTGCAACCACTAGGGTACCTACTTTTAGGGCGCTTGGATCGAGGCTATTCCCAGCCTGATCGATGTAGCGAACCTCCATGGAAATGCGATTACTTTGGGCCTCTTCGGTTCCATAAACGGGCAGACCTTCGCGTACTACATTAAAATAAAGTGGACTTCCATCAAGCGATTCTACCTTCAGGCTCTGACTTTTAAAATTGGCGGTTTCCCATTGGTAAACACTTAGGTCGCTACTTAATTCTTTAGCCTTTCCATTAATCGTAATTCTCGCTTCGATCCTGTCGCTACCTTCTTCAAATACCTTGCTTAAAGCCTGTAAAGAATAGGCCAAAGTTTGTGTGCTATGCCAGCCCTCGCTTAGTTGCTCCGCGAGTTCTTGCGCTAATTTTAAAGCCTCCTGTTTGTTTCCTAAATCATAAAAGGTTTCCATTTGCATGGCTAAATCGCGACTGCTACTGCCATAACAATAGTAGTAGTAACGCCCGTCGGGATTGGCATAATCCTGCAAGAGTAATTCCCTTGCCGCTTCTTTTTCACCAACTAAAGCATAGGCCCCTGCGAGTCTATAAGCCGCCATTTTACTAAGATCCTTGCGGTTTTTTAAACGGGTCATGGCGCCCATTTCAGCTTTCCCTGCTAAGGCCAGAACATAAAGGCGATAGGCCTGATTAAGATCATTATTGTAGCGGTAGTAAATAGAGCTGCCACTCCATTCCCGCGCTTGCTTGCGGGCAAATCGGAGATAGGCATCTTTCATTCCCGCAGGCAAATTATATCCGGCACTTTCTGCCGAAAGCATGAAATGACCAACATAGGTGCTCGACCAAGCATCAGGGTGATTATTCCCGGGCCAATAGCGGAAGCCACCTTCACCCAATTGCATATTCCTGAGCTTGCTTAATCCGGCTTCAATAAACTTTTGGATGGCCACTTTTTGGTCATTATTTAAGCTTACCCATTTGGCTAGATTAAGCTGGGCAAAGCACTTGGAGGTGGTTTGCTCCAAACAACCATGCGGATATTGAATAAGGTATTCTAAGCGTTCATTTAAATTCATTTTCGGCAGGCGGCTCAACTCAACAAGCAAGCGGTTGCTACCTTCAATTCCAAAGGGTTCAGAGGTATAGGCAGCGGGATTTTGATCGACCACCGCAGTATGAATTTTTTGCTGCCTCCGCATTGGGCTTCGCACGGCAATTTCTATTTCTTCAAAGCTTTTTTCGCCGGCGGAGCTAGCATTAACTTTAACACTGCCTTTACCGAGGGCTCGGTCGACCTTGGCTTTAAAGTAAACGGTTTTTTGTCCCTGCTCTCTAAAGCTGATGGTCTTTGATTTTTCAAGAAGCTTAATTTTCCCGCTTGATTCTAAGTTTAGCTTTACCTCTTTAATCTTATCCTTCATGGCGAAAACGGTAACCGGCACCAGCAGCTCTTCCTCGGGGCCAAGCACGCGTGGTAAAGTCATTTGTACCATTAGCGGTTGCCGCACGCTAATATTGGTGTCGGCCGCCCCATAGGCTTCATTATTGTTAGCTGCAACCACCATCACTCTTACCTTACCAACATAGTTTGGCATTTGTAATTTGTGTTCCGCTTCTTGGCCTGCCTCTAATTTAAATGGACCAAGGTGGCGCACTACAGGAATAAAGCGATCGGCATCTTCCTCATTTTGATCGAGCAAGGCGGCATCACCACCAACCGCTAGCATTTTAGCGATTTCCCCGCTAAATCCGCCAATCACTTCATCGTATAAATCCCAAGTTCGCACACCGAGCGCTACTTTGCTGTAAAAGCGACTCCAGGGATCGGGGCTTTTAAAATTACTGAGGCCCAAAAGGCCTTCATCAACCACGGCCAGGGTGTACTCCATTTCCTTTCCGTTTTTCTCGCTTAGGCTGATGCTGTATTCGGAATTGGGGCGAATTTCACCAGGCGCCTCAATTAGGGGCTCTAAATGACTGGCAGGATCTTCCACCATTATGGGGATAATACCATAAAGCCTAAGGGGAAGGTCATTTCCTTTGCTATTATGCGGCTGCAAAATCATGGCATGGGCATAGCAGTTGGGGGCCATTTCTGAAGTGATTTCAAGCGAATAGGCGGTGCTGCCTTCCTTGGTGCTCAGCACCTTTTGGCTTACTTGGCCACGACCGTTCTCAAAACTTAAGATCAATCGACCACCAGCAGCACTAGGCACACTAATTTTTGCGGTTTCTCCTACTTCGTAACTTTCTTTGTCGCTTTGCACATTTAGCACACTTACCGACTCTCCGCCGGCTCTTCCACTGCGGTCTCGCCCATAAGCCCAATCAACATAGCCCAAGGCCGAAGAGCGATGTCCACTCTCTAAATCTTCAACCATTACAAATAGTCGACCCCAATGATCATCGGGCACTTGCAAGCTATATTGTCCAGCACCATCCTTTAGGTCAACCACTTCCGAGCTCAATTGGGTGCTCACATCATTATTTAGGTAGGAGGCTCGCCCTCGCTGTGCCGACCACCACCATGACCAATTAACCTTGTAGATGCTTACCCGCACTTTACCGCCGGCTTTTTGCCCATCAGGCTTTAGCCTAAGCAATTGCAATTGATGATTTTTTTCGGTTTCTAAATAGCCGTATTGATTGGTTTCTGGCATTTTTAGTCCCACGAAATGACTGAAAGGAGCGAGGTCTAAGGAACTGCTATTAATGCTAAACCTTCCGCTGGGTTCGTAAACCTTGGTACCCAGATTTAAACGAAGCATTCCCGGGCTGTTTTCCAAATAACCAAGGTCGGCATATACATCGGCATGGCCAGCGGCATCCAGGGCATCCTTAAATAATTCTTTACCCGAAATATTGGGAACACTGCGCGTGTCATCGTAAAAATCAAAATCCTCATAGTCGGCAGCAAATGCGCCCGAATTACCAGAAATGGAAGCCCGCATTTCGGCTTGAAGGTTCCCTGCTAATGCTCCTGTGAGCCATTCAGCTTCTATTTCAATATGTGTTTCTCCTTTTTTGCTGCCATCAATTATGTCCTCCGGACCGCTTACGCTAATGTCTAAACGATTGGGCTGGATGGTTTCAATGGAAAGTGATTTGTAGAAATTCTTACCCCCTACCTTAACCGTGGCCGAGTAATTTCCGGTTAAAGCCTCCTTGCCTGTTATTACTGGAAAGCTAAAAATCTGTTGATCTTGGCGCCTCTGTATGCTGCGGAACATTTCCTGACCTTTTGGGTCGTTGATGCTTAGTACAATAGGGTGATTAGGCGGTAAAGGGTTCTTTTTATCATTGAGGATAAAATCTAGAAAAATAGTATCGCCCGGGCGCCAAATTCCGCGCTCGGTATAAATCATCCCCTCGATGCCATCGCTAATATCTCTGCCCCCAACCGCAAAGCTCGAAACCGATAGGCTGGAGCTATTTTCAAGGCTGATATAGGCACGTTGATCACCTTTTTCAGCAACAGCGAGATAAGGTTGAACAGTAGTTTTCACTTTAACAAAACCATCGCCATTGGTATTACCTTCGCCAACAAGCTGACCTTGATAGTTGTAAAACTTCACCGGTATCCCACTCAGGGCCTCGGTAGTACTTAGGCTTTGGGTATAGGCATAAAATTGCTTGTCGGCACCTTTAATAATGAGGCCAATGTCAGAAGCGAGCACATTCCTCGAAATCCTGCGGCGACTGGTGTAGTAGGAGGGGCTGCAGGGATTATCTCGCTCATTGTAATCATAACCGGGAAAATACCAGTAATCGTAGTAATCCGATTGGAACTGTTCTTCTTCTTCCTCCCAAGTTTCCGTATCTAAACTTTGAAGGTCCCCGTTTTCATCTCCTTCACAAGGATAAAGAGAATAGCTCTTTTTAAAATCCAATTCTATGCGGTAGATCGCTCCTGGGTCACGCTGAATGATCTGATCGAGATCGATGGAATAATTGTTCCAGTCGAGAGGGTTTAAGCCACTGGTTTCTAAATTAATGCGTTGGCGATGAACGGGCCGTGCAACCCGGCGTAATTCGCGTTCCCCATCTAAGTCATTAACCTGTAAAAACTGATGCACATTATCGGCAAAAACCTGGTAAATCTTTATATCCACCGCTCTTAAGCTCACGGCCCTAAAGGGGATTTCTACGCTACCTTGATTGGGTATGATGGTTCCGCTATTTACAAAACTGATTTCGGGTTTACGAGCTTGGAAGCTGATTTGGGTACTATACTCTTTGGGGAATTTAAAGCCGAGAATATTTTTAATTCCAGGGAAGACTTTAAGTACCACATTACCGGTAAGGCGGTTTTTGGGATAGAGATGCACCACCGATCCTTCAATTTCAAAAGAGGCCACATCTTGATTGCCAATTTGAAACATGCCATTGGCATTTTGATTGGCACTAAGGGGATCGGAAAAGGAGATGCTTACCTTTTGTGAAGGCAGTTGTTGCACATAAACATCTATTACTTCAAAGTCCGAAAGACTGGGTATCCGAAGGGCTTTAGTTTCTTTGTCCGCTTGAACAAATTCAATTTCGTAGCTCTCTTTTTTGCGCTCAATGGAATCGATGGTAAAATGCCAGCGGTGTTCTCCGGTTCCTGCCTGCCATTGCACGCGATCTGCCGAAATACCGCTAAAGCTTAACTTTTCATTGAGTTCCTTGGTATTACTGAGGTCGGCGGTGCTAACTTCACCTTGGAGTTTGTTCCATACTAAATCCTTGGAGCTGTAATTTTTTATTTGATAGCTCAGCAGTGCATAACTCTGTTCGATGGCTTGAAAGTCAAATTCAAAGCTTTTTAATTCGGCCGAAACAGGAGTGAGGCTGCCCAGGTTAAAACTTGCTCGGTAGTATTGACCTCCCTCCAAGGCTTCATCGGGAATAAACTGTATTTGATGGCTATTCTGCCAAACTGCCTGCCCTTTGATGCTCGGACTAAAGTCGAAAAGATCCGCTTCGAGGGCAGTGCCGGGTTCTACGCCTGGGTTTAGATCTTGATTAAAATGAATCTCAATCGGGGAATAAGCGGAAATCATACCCGAACTATGGGCAGCAATGTAATCCGAAAAACCGGGATCGTTTTCTGGAGGCTCGGGCTGATTGGAACAGGAGATTGCAGCAAATAGGCAAAGGCTGGCAAGAAGGAACTTACGGAACATAGAAAGGCATTAAAGGTCTGGTGAAAATGACCTTTACAATTTATAACATGGGCTAGGCCAATGCAAGTTTGCCTTCAGTTTCTTTTAAATTTTCACTTAATACGATAGGCACTTAGCATTGCCACTGCAATTGGCGCCTAAAATTGTTATTTATAAGTCTAGCATTCGACCATAATTACTGCGATAGTTAAATCGGTAATTAAGTTTTAGAGTAAAGAAGAAGCCGGTTGGACTTAATTCTTCCGTTGGTTCACTACTGGTAAAAATGTAGCCATAAGCGGCATGATTCCAGAAAAGCATGGTTTCAATTCCCCAATCGCTATCCTTAGCGTCCCAGCGAATGAGGGCGCCTTGCCAGGGCTCAAGTCCTTCATCAAGTTTAAAGCGCTCCATTAAATAGGCAATTTCTAGGGTGTTCTCCGAATCGGTATTAAAGCGAAAGCCAATTGCTTGATGTCGAATTCCGCTATACTTGCTGTAATGAACCGTTTCATTTACGGTGCTGCTGTTTTCCGCCACCGGATTATAGCCCACGATATTCATAAAGCGGGTTTTTTGATGAAAGGTTAAGAAGAGTCCGTTGGTGCCAATGGCAAACTCACTGCCTCGCAATTGATAGTGATAGCTGGTGCCGATACCTAAGCCCATATTCCATTCATGCCGGTAGGTGTAATAGAAGTTTTCATGGACTACCGGGCTAAAGATGAGTTCAGCACCAATGCCTAGGGCGAAATTGTTGTATTCTTCAAAGCTTTCTTCACCGGACGAAATTGTGTTTTGACGGGTAGGAGCGGTGAGTAAATTGCTATTCACCTTCGCCGCAACTTCAAAGTCAAAGGCCTTAGCTTGCAAATCAATATCTGGACTAAAGGCGCTTTGAGCGAAACAAAGGCTAGGCAGGAGAAGCAGGCTTAAGTAGAAATATTTTGTTCTTTTCATAGCTTAAAATTGAATCGCGAATTGAATGCTTAATCGGTTTAACAAAGCGTCTTCTCCTCCGCTAGGTCCGGTTTTCTCCGAGCTGTAATCTGGATCCAGAATACCGCTGGTGCTGCGCTCAAACACCAGGCCCACCGAATTGCTGGTTCCCGGACCGGGAAAGGCCATTCCTATGGCCAAGCGATAATTTCCATAACTATTTTTAAGGCCAAGGTCATAATCTTCGTCGGTGCTCCAAATGCCATCTATTTCCCTGGGATTTCGCGATTCTAGACTACTGTAGAAATAGTAGTGAAAACTATAGCCCGCTTCAGCATAATAGCGAGCCAGAGTTCCCGGAAGATGAAAGCGCAAGCCAAAAGGAACACTTAGTCCACCACGATGACTGCGATAATAGGTGCTGGCATCATCTGCATCGAATCGTACGCCAGAGTAAATGGCATCAATTCCCAAACCGAAACCAACACCCTTATAAAGCTTCATCATATAATGAAAGCCGATGACGTCAACCCCAACAAAGGGTTCGGTAGAACGGTAAAAACTGCTATCGGTTGAAACCCAAGTTAAGCTGGGTTGAAATAGGCTGAGGTAAAATCCTTCAAAGTCTCGAATGCGATCATAAGCCAAACCAGGGTTTCGCATTCTTAAAGCGGAATTGTGGAAACGGTCGAAACGCCTTTGAAAGCCAATATTATACATGGTACCATTGAAGGTTGCCTCCGAATCAAAGTTGTATTGTTTTTCGCCCACTCTTCGATAATTAAAGACGGCTTCGGCGCCAAAGCAAAAGCGATTGCGTTTATTCCACTCTAGGCGAATACCGGGGGAATAATTAAATAAAGCTGCCGCTCCGCCATTTCCTGACCAAGCATAGTTACGTTCCAGTATTCCGAGCACCCCGAAGGTGGCAAAGTCGGCGCCATTATCGCGAATTGACCTAAACTGTGGCCCAACGGTAATACGACTAAAGGCCGTTTCTGCTTTTCCGCTACCAAGTTCTCCGGGATCAATCCAAGGCTCGTGGTAAATATTGCGAAAGCCTCCCCGGTAAGAGGCATAGATCTGCATTCCTGGCCCGCCAATAAAACCTTCAAAACCAAGGGAACCGCCATAGCTAAATTGCTGAAAAAGTAAGCCGTGGCCGCCGAATACATCTATGGATGCCCCTAGCCCAAACCGCTCTGAATATATTGGCCAATAATCAAATCCGCCGCCGAGTTCTAAGGTGAAGCTTTGATAATTATCGGTGCTGTTACTGGTTCCAAAATTATTGCCATCATAAGTTTCGCTAGAGCTATTGGTGAAGATGGGAACTGAGGAAAGCGAATATCCTACTCTTCCACTAATGCGATTACCTGGGCCGGCCATGTGGCTACTGTAGGCCTCGGCACTCATGTTACTATAGATTAGTTGCCCAATGAGCAGATGGACTAAAATGGCTTGAGCACCCATTTCCCCGGCGGCCAACATGTTTTCCTGGCTGGCTTGGTTGCGATTTTCATAATATTGGTTCATTCGCTGCTGACGCTCGTAATCTTCCATAGCGGCGCTTTTTGCTCTAGCTTCATCATAAGCGCCTCCATCATCGTCCGCCGCTCCATCAGAATCTTCGCTTCCCTCTGAATCTTCAGATTCCTCCGTTTCTTCCTCGGAGGCTTGTTCTTCCTCGCTACTCTCCTGTTCGGCAGCGGCACTTTCTTTATCGTTTTGTTTTTGCCGCATTTCATCGGCTTTCGCCTGATATTCTGAACTCTTTTGCTCATCAATGCTAGCAGCGGACTCATATTTAGCTGCAGCAGAACTATACTCTTCATTCGAAGCAAGATTTTCTGCTTGTTCCGCGAGGCTAGCAGCTCGATCAGCATTTTTAGCGTCCTTTATTTTTGCCGACATTTCATCGGCTTTAGCCTGCATAGCTTCGCGCTCATTGATGTAGCTCGCCTTTTGGTAGAGGCTTTTTGCTTCACTCCAATTTTCATTGGCTTCTGCTGTTTCGGCTTGACTTTTTAGATCTTCAAACTCTTTGTTTTTTTGAATGCTACGAATCGCTTCATGTAGTTTATAATCCTTCGAGTCGGCAGACACCACTCTTATGTTTCTTAGGCTTAATTCTTTAATGGACTCCTTCCAACGAGCATCCTCACTATTTTGACCAACTTGGCTGAGTAAATCGTAGGTTTCTCCAAAGCAACCGGTGCTGGTAAAGCCTACCAGGTTGTCAATTCGCACCGAGCCAAGTCGGCTACTCCCAAGGTAAAGATCCGCTTCCAGGTCGTTAAGGTCTATTCGGAAATTAGCATTGTGATTACCATTTAGCTCATTGGCGCTATACCATTTTCCTTCAAAAAGATAAGAGCCAATGGAAGTCCCTTCCTTATTGTAATTCATGGCCATCACCACATTGCCATAGCAATTTCGAAAGCCGTAAACCAAGGCGATATTAGAAACTTGATATCCAGCATCGCTGGGCGTAAAACTTACCGAACTGCGTCGGGAAGGTCCGCTTTGGGCAGAAGCAGTAAAATGGAAGAGGAAAGGAAGTAGTAGAAGAAGTAGCCTGTGTTTCATCCAATAAGCTTAATAAAAAATCAAGAGTTGGATGCGGATTGCCTTGGGCTTAGGCACTACTAACCTGTTTTACGACACGAATAGCGCTTTTGTTTTTGAGAAGTCTAGTCCTTCTTAAGATTTATCGGATTTTCCTTCAGTTTGATAATAGCGATAGAGGGCCGTACTTGAAGGTGGAAAGAACTGATCTAATTCACGAATTTCTTTGATACGCTCAAGGCGAAATTCTCGTTGAGCTTTTCGCAAATGACAAAAGGCTAATAGGGTCCAACCTTCTATGGTGTAGATAAGCGCAAGTGGGTTTAACTTTCGCTCGGAAAGAATGCCTTGTGAACTGCTATACAGAATCGTGATTTGCTGTGATTCTCGAATGAGAGCTTCGAGTTGATTTAAAGCCTTGGTCATCCTAGAATATTTTGCTTGGTTTTATTTAGATCGGCCTCTAGCTTACTAATAAATTGATAGCGATTTTTAGCCGAAACACTACTTATTAAATTGGCCTTGCGCACTAAGCGCTGATACCAAAGCAGGGTTTTTTCATTTAAACCTGGATGATCGGAGGTAAGCGTGTGAAAGGTAAGGTGGCCAATAAAACTAATTTTATGATCACCCATAAGGGCCAAGGCACCATTTCCGGTTAGCTCAATATCACTTTCGTAGAGTTTGTAATTGTCTTGCTCTCTTTCGTTGGCCACTCGATCAATAACCTTACTTCCTTTCTCTGCCCTTAAATTAAGTCGATCCAATAAATCTTGAAGATCTTGAAATAAAGCTTCATTCACTTCCCGGGAGCGAATATGGCCAGCATTGTGATAAAACTCAATCTGCCGAAGAGTACTGTTTAAGGTATTGGTGGTCCAGAGCTCAATGGAAGGAATGCGACAATAGGTGTCGTAAATTTCCTTGCCTTTATCAAAAAAGCGTTGCGGAATAAGATCGGGCTCAAAGACCTTGGTTTGTAGTTCTTCAACCTCTAGGACCGAGTGCATCCAATAGAACATTTTAAAGGCGGCCATATTAGGGTGCCCAAGGTTATAGAAGATGGGTATGTCCAAACAGGAATAATAAAGCTGCGTATCTGCATTGGCCTCAAGACGCTGCAAATTGGCCAGCAGGAGATCGAGGTATTCTTCAAAGCTATCATAGCTAGGCTGTAAATCTTGAAAGCTGAAATGGGCATTCTGCTGACTGGGGTCGGATAATCCATCTAAACTAAGATTGTAGGCGCGCGCTAAGGCCACGGCTTCCTCCAAGTTAAAGTTGGTTTTACCATTAATTCGGCGGTAAGCAGCGTCTATACTAATGTTTAGAGTATCCGAAAGCACAGGAGCCAAAGATTGTCCATTGGGAAGTACCCCTTGTAGCCTTTCGATAAAGAGCTTTTGAAGCTTGAGATTATCGGTCATGCCCTAAAGATATGCACTTATCGCAGTATTGCCTATAACTTTTTGCAAAAATCGCAGAACACAATCGAGCCATTGGTGATTTTCGCAAGGGAGCTTAATACTAGAATCGGGCTCAAGTCCAATTTTGCAAAAATCGCAGATTCCTCTGAAGTGCCTGCGCAGAGCCGTTTTCACAGCTTGTTATGCACGCATAGTTTTGCTCCTGTAATCCTAAAAGAAAAACAATCATGAAAAAGTTAGTATTCAGTCTAATCGCAGTTTTTGGACTTTTAAACGGGAAAATGAGCGCTCAATCCAATATGGAGAGCTATAAAAGTGTAGCCATTATAAGTGTGGATGCCACGGGAATTGATTTAGATAATGTAGCGATGGCCAATTTAATTCGATTTGAATTAGAGAAAGCCCAGAAGTATGAAGTACTAGACAAGTACGACGTAGAAACTAAAATGAAAGAGCGTCAAATTAATCCAAATGAAGCTTTTGGTAAATCAGCTTTAATTGATGTAGGAAGGAAAATTGGCGCCGATTATATGCTTACTGGATCGGTCCAGAAGTATGGCTCTAAAATAATCTTCATCCTACGCTTAGTGGATGTACAGAACGGGCGCATTTCTAAATCAGATGTACAGGAATACATTTATGATGAGCAGTATTTACAGCTGATGGCCCGTGTTTCTTTAATAAGTCTATTGGATCTCCCAATGGACGAGGACCTAAAAGCCAAGCAGGCTAAACTCACCAATGTAGAAACACCAGTTATTTCCGACGGACAAACATTGCGATTAAACGGCCCACGTTTCGGAATGCAGTTGTTCACCGGTGATGTAGCAAGCAGATTGATGGCGCCAGAGAGTGAAGGCGGTTATGCATCTAATCCATTTTCTACAGTCTTTGCCTATCAACATGAAATACAATATGTAAGCTCGGGTAAGTTTCAAGCTTTATTAGAGATCATTCCCGCTATAAACGCGATTGAGACTAAATATGCCAGTCCTAGCTTAACCTTACTAAATGGCTTTAGATACAGTGGATGGGAGCTCGGTTTCGGACCCGTGTTCAGGTTTAATCGCACCGCGGTGGGTTATTTCGACAATCAAGGAACTTGGAACATGGGGCCAATTGCAGAGGAAGATGCGAATTTGGGCTATGAAACACAGGTAAACATTGACAAGCGCGGAGACTTAGGTTTATCTGCGGGTTTAATAGTAGCCGTGGGAAAAACCTTCCGTTCTGGCCACCTCAATTTCCCAGTTAATATTTATTACTCCGGTGTTCCAACTTATGATTCGCAGGTATTTGGAATCATGCTTGGCTTCAATATCGCTAAGTCGCGCAGGTAAAGATTTATTGGTTGCTAGTTTCGCTTAGGCGAGCGGCGCTTTTCGCAAGAAGGGCGCCGCTTTTTTATGGCTTTCGCATTTTTAGGGCATATACCATGGGGAGCTTAGCTTCCAGGCCTTTTATCTGAAAACGCCTTTCGCTAATCTCTACCAAGTTGTTGAAACAGTTGTAAGGCGAATAGTCGTATTCATCAAAACTCTCAAGCTCCAGCCCGGCGCTACGCAATGACTGAATAACTTCGCTTAGGTCGTGATTCCACGTGATGGACTTGCTTGTAATTTCTGCCTCGCGATCCGCGTAGCTTCCCGTCTCAAATTCTTCGATGCGTTGACGATTGAAATAGGAGTATTCAATTTCAGTAAAATCGGCATTGTACATCCAGATAAAAGGATGGAACTCTGCAATGAGAAATTCGCCTCCCGGTTTAAGGTACTTCGCAACCAATCGTGCCCATTCAGTTAAATCCGGCAGCCAGCCAATGGTGCCATAGGAGCAGAATACGCGATCAAAAGTTTGGGAAAGGTGCTTTTCGATACTGTAAACATCCGAAGCAATAAAGTTGGCATCGAGCTTTAATTCTTCAGCAAGATTTTTAGCGGTCTCAATTGCCTTATCGGATAAATCAACACCGGTGCACTGCGCGCCCATACGAGCGAGGCTAAGGGTATCCTGACCGAAATGACATTGCAAATGCAAAATGCTCTTTCCCTTCACATCGCCAAGAAGGGGCAGTTCAATGTCGTTTAAGGAATTCCAGCCTTTTTTAAAGGCCTCTAAATTGTAAAAGTCAGATTGCAAATGGGCGTCCACCTTATCATTCCAGGCTTCTCTATTAGAGTCTAGGTAATTGTCTTCTTTCATCTTAAGCTTTTTTCACGAACTCCGATTTTAGGGCCATGGCGCCAAAACCGCTAATCTTACAATCAATATTATGATCACTGTCTTTTAAACGAATGTTTTTAACCTTAGTGCCAGCTTTAATGGGTTTCGGAGCACCTTTAACCGGCAAGTTCTTAATCACGATCACATCATCGCCATCACTCAATAGTTGACCATTGGCATCTTTCACCAGCAAGTCATTTTCCGCGGCTAAAAGCTTTGGATCCCATTCATGTCCACATTCCGGACAGGCAAAGAGAAGGTCGCCACTAGGGTAACCATAGGGCGATTTGCATTCGGGGCAGTTTTGGCTATCACTCATTCTGGGAAATTTCGCGAAAGGTAAAGCTTCCATTCGCTTGGGGACAAAAAAAAAGTCCTTCCTGCATAAGCAGAAAGGACTCTTATGTAAGGCTTTAAAAGTCTTATTTAAGGATTACCTTCTGAGTAGCGGTTAAACCGGCCTCATTGCTAATGCTTACAATATAAACTCCAGCTTCTAGGTTTTGAGCATTCCACTCTACCTTTTCAGATACGTCTAACATTTCAGTAACAACTGAACCGGTTAGATTGTAAACCGTAACATCAAAATTACCTGCTGGTAATTCAATGGTAGTGCTTCCACTAAATGGATTTGGATAAACTTTAGGGCTAACTAAGGCAGCTTCAGTTAAGCTAATAGTAGCACAGTCTTCCCATGGAGCGCTATTGGTGATTGCATTTCCGCTAGTGCGAACAAGGAAGCGGTTAAAGTCACCAGTTCCACTAGGCTCTAAACAAGCGGTATCATTTGCGCTTAAGAAGCTTTCTTCAACTTGGTTGCCGCTTCCGTCTTCAATCATATACTTGAAGGCAATTCGTCCAGGACAAAGAGCAGTAACTGTGGTTTCAAATACGCCAGGCTGAGTAGCAGAAAGAGTCATTGGGATAGCACCACCTTGCCACTGAGGGTCGGTGAAGTTTCCAATTAAGTATACAGTTACAAAGCTAGCAGGACCATTGGTCATGTCAACTTGGAAAGTTACATCAGCAGCTGGAGGCACTGGATTACAAGCACCTGCTGGTAAACCAAAACAACGAGGGGCCATTGTAGTATCACTACTAAAGGTTACCACATTGTTGTTACCTGGCTCCCAATTTGCGTTTCCACCTTTAATGATACGAGCTTTGTACTGAAACTCTGGAGCTACAGCGCGAACGGTGATTTCATAAACTAAATCGCCATCGCTGTCATCCAAGAAGTCTCCTCCGCCCCATCCATTGAATGGACCAGCAATATCAACTGAATCGGTGGCAGGATCAAAGTCACAAAGCGCACCACTCATGTCTACTTGTAAAGTTAAATCGAAGGTATCAGGAATAAAGCAAGGACCGCACTGTGCATAGCATAATGGACCGAAAACGGTATCATTAGCAATGATCAGTTGACGGTTGTTGTTTACCGCACAAGCTGAAGGTACAGACTCGTCAGAACCCCAAGCAGCACCATTCAAGAACTTGAAGTTCATGGTGTCAGTAGTGGGAACATAAGCGATATAACGGTAAAGGCTGTCACCTAAAACGTCCTCTAAGATGGTGCTCCCTGGAGACCATCCTTGGAAATCGCCCGCTACGGAAACAGTGTCGCTAATCATAGACTCAAGGCTCATATCTAAAAGCATAGATACTGCTGAGTGACCTGCAGGAGCAGCGCCACCAAACATTACCGGAGCAAGAGAATCATTGCCAGTAACTACCATCCAACGGTTATCGTTACCATTTCCAAGACCAATACCAGCACTTACCTGTGCAGCAGCAGGAACGCCTTCAACACCGGGCCAGTCATTGTCATTAATAAACTTGTATTGGTAAGTTCCATCAGGAATGTTTACCGTTACAGAGTAAATGTTGCTTGTTCCAACTTGGCTTAAGCTGGTAGCAGCTGGATCCCAGTTGCCTGCAGCACCTGCTGCCATTTGAAAATCACCGGCAACGTGAACGCCATTTGCGCTGATGGTTTGCCCCGTCATGTCTACTTGAAAAGTAACACTTCGCTGGGCCCAAGCAGCACCTGCAAACAACATAGCCAATGCTAGTGTGTAGATTTTTTTCATAGTACTAAATTTAAGTTCAGTTTTAGTAAGTGTAAGATTTACATTTAATACGACAAATTAACGAAAAAATATTTTCTATGCCCTAATATTGCTCTTAAGAATAAATCCACATTTCGAAATGAAAGCTGTCATTAACCGTCTCATTCTCCTTTTAATTTTCCTCAGCTGCACGCTTACCGCGACTGCCCAAACACGTTTTTTCCCGCCGCATTGGTTTAAAGGTTTGCAAGAGCAAAAATTTGAATTGATGATCTACAAGGAAGAGGGCTTTGGCATTGAGCCCAAAGTGCGCCTGGATCAAGATATAGAGTTTAGAGCCTTTCAGTTAGGGTCGTCGGCTATAAATGATCGCTATTTGTTTATTGAAATGAACTTAGGGCAACTGAAAAAGGATGCCTTGGGAATTACTATTAATGGCGAGACCTACTCCTATACCTTTAAAGATGCTCGACAAGAATTGCCAAATCGCCTCAATCCCTCCGATGCTATTTACCTGATTACCGCAGATCGTTTTGCCAACGGTGATCCAATGAATGATCGCATCGCTGGGATGAATGAAAAAAAATACGGTCGAGAATATCCTTTTGGCCGGCATGGTGGAGATCTGCAAGGGATAATCGACAAATTGAGCTATATAAAGGATATGGGCTTTACGGCCACCTGGGCCTCGCCTTTAATGAGCAACGATGAGTTCAAAGAGAGTTATCACGGTTATGCCATAACCGACCATTACAATATTGATCCTCGATTGGGGACCTTGGGCTTGTACCATCAATATGTGGATCGTTCGCATCGCATGGGAATGAAGGTAATTATGGATGTTGTTTACAATCACGTGGGTTCCCAGCATCTCTTTCATTTAGATCCACCCGACTCCAGCTTTTTTCATTTCGATATGAAAGAAACCCGCAGCAATTTTCGGGCGGTTAATGTTATGGACCCTCATGTCTCAAAAGCTGATCAGAAGAAATTTAGTGAAGGTTGGTTCGATGACCACATGCCGGATGTAAATCAGAAACAAGAGCAGTTTGCCAATTTCCTTATTCAGAATTCACTTTGGTGGATTTTAGAATTTGGCATTGATGCCTTTCGCATCGACACCTACGCTTATCCGGATCAGGATTTTATGGCCGAACTAGGGCGCCGGATAAAATTAGAACGACCGAACTTTTTTCTCTTTGGGGAAGTTTGGGTGCATCACCCAGAAATTCAATCTTATTTCGCCGGATCCAATCCATTTAAGCCCAATAATTCCCATTTAGATGGACTTACCGATTTTCAATTTCGATATGCCTTAAAGGAAAGTCTGGATCGCACCCAAGGCTGGAATGATGGTATCGCGAAACTCTATTACCGCTTAGCCGCAGATTACCTTTATGAGAACCCCAACAATTTGGTTACGTTTATCGACAACCACGATGAGCCGCGCATTTTTGGGGAGTTGCATCAGGATGTTGCCAAATTAAAGCTGGCCCTTGGCGTGCTCTATACCATGCGTGGCATTCCCTGCACCTATTACGGAACCGAGATTTTAATGAAGGAAACCGAAAATCACGGGCTAATCCGACAAGATTTCCCCGGTGGTTTCGATGGAGATACGCTTAACAAATTCCAAACAGATCAATTGATAGGCGCAGAAGCCGAGGTGAATCAATACCTACGAGATTTGCTGGCCTGGCGCGCTAATAGCGATGCGATACGAAATGGAAGCTTTTTGCATTTTGTGCCCGAATATGATGTTTATACCTATTTCCGCATCAGCGAAAGCGAGGTGGTAATGGTGCTGGTAAACAGTCACCCTAAGGAGGCTCGAGAAGTAGATCTCAATCGCTTCCGCGAGGTGTGGCCTAAAAATACTGGCGCCAAAGATGTGCTCAGTCAAGAGCCCGCTCCCAGCGATGTTTTAAAGCTAGAACCTATGTCTGTTCGCATATTCAGCCTTAAGCGATAGCTTAGGCTTCGGCCGATTATTGCTTTAATTTTTTGGCCTCATTAAAGAGAGGCTCCTTAATGCGCAGGGTTAGCAAGGCTGCGAGTATAAAGAGGAAGCCGCCAAAAGCGAGGTAGTAGATGGCATAATCATCAAAGAAGGCGTGCACAATAGGACCGCCAATTAAGGCATTGATGATTTGAGGGATTACAATAAAGAAATTGAAAATCCCCATGTAAACTCCCATTTTCGCCGGTGGCAAGCTATCCAGTAAAAGGGCATATGGCATGGTTAAAATGCTGGCCCAGGCGAAGCCGATTCCCACCATTGAGAAGACGAGGTAATCGGTGTTTTCAATTAATTGTAGTGATATAAGGCCCAAACCTCCGCAAGTAAGGGCGAGTATATGGACGAATTTCCGGCTGGTTACTTTGGCAATGGGGTTAAGTAAAAAGGCAAAAATCAAAGCAAATACATTGTACCAACCAAAGAGGAAGTTTTGAAGGTCACCAGCGGTATTGAAGGTCTCAGAATGGGTGTCATCTGGACTTAGTTCAAAATGATGAGTAGCCAAAGCCGAAGTAGTGTACACCCACATGGTGAATAGGGCAAACCATGAGAAGAACTGCACCCAACCCAATCGTTTCATTCGAGTTGGCATTTCCCGAGCATCCTTAAAAATTTGCGCTAAGGCACTTGATTTAGAAACCTCTTCTTCCACTGCTGCATCCTGCTCTCCCTGAAACTTCTTAAAATCCTCTGGCGGATATTCTTTCACGGTAATAACCGTATAAAGTATAGTAAACATTAAAATGGCCGCTCCAAAATAGAATGACCAAATAACGTTAGGGGCAACCATGCCTTCTCCGGCATAATTGGCCACATCAAACCAGTTGGTTAAAACCCAAGGTAGAAAAGAGCCAATAATGGCCCCGGCCCCAATTAATATGGTTTGCACACTAAAGCCTAAAGTGCCCTGTGATGCGGGAAGCATATCACCCACCAAGGCTCGAAAAGGCTCCATGGAAATATTAAAGGAGACGTCCATTAAGGCCAGAAAAGCGATGCCAATCCAAAGAATAGCCGAAATGCCTAAAAAATCGGCGGCAGTCATGCCTTCACCAGCAACAATATTTGCATTGGGTAAAAAGATTAGACCCAAGGCGGCGAGAATTGCACCAATCAAGAAATAAGGCTTACGACGTCCTAATTTACCCCAAGTATTATCGCCCATATGTCCGATAATGGGCTGCACAATTAAACCGGTTAAAGGCGCTACGATCCAAAACCAGCTGAGCTGATGAACATCGGCTCCATAGTTGGCAAGGATACGACTGGCATTTCCATTTTGCAGGCCAAAGCCCATCTGAATCCCCATAAAGCCCATACTAAGGTTTATGATGGAACCCATGCCTAATTTGGGCTTTTCCTTACTGGCCGAGGGCTTTAAAGCTTGCTTGGTGCTGCTCATAAATTAGTGATTAGTGGCGATCAAGAAATTGTGAGCGGGAATGCTATGCGCTTCTTCCCTATTAAGCTCCGCTCCGCTGATATAATCAAGCGCTTTGCTATCGCCCATCCAGCCATCGGAGAGCTTAACTTCCACCGGTGAATCACCAAAGTTTAAGTAGAATATCACCTGATTATCGTTCATGCTTCTGCGGAAAGCAAAAACATTCTCATTGTCGGTTTCGATAATTTTAAAATCACCCGTTTTGGCGCCATTTGCAAGAGCAGGATGTTCGGCTTTTAAAGCGCTCATAGCACGGTAAAAAGCGTACTGACTCGTGTCAGCCCAAGCGATAGGATCCTTGGTGAAGAATTCCAAACGTCTATTTAAACCTGCTTCTTGTCCGCTGTATATTAGTGGCATAGAGCGTTTTAAACCAACACAAAGCGCGTAGTAGTTTTGCACGTTCTCCCCCATTCTTTCATAAGCGGTTCCATTCCAGCTGTTTTCATCGTGATTGGTTACGAAGTTCATTCTTAAATCGGCCGGGGCGTATAAAGTATCCTCCTTAGCTAAGAATTCGGCTAAATGCAAGAAGTCCATTTTACCTTGGGCAATTTCATTGATAATATGATGGTTTTCCCAACCATAGGTCATGTCGAAAGCCGCCGCGTGAAAATCGGGCCCTTCGGCTTCAGCCAACATAAAAACGGGTTTAATGGAATCCAAAGCACGGCGGGTTTCATTCCAAAAATCCATGGGAACCATCATCGCTACGTCGCAACGAAAGCCATCGACATTAGTTTCATTTACCCAAAATTTCATTTCCGAGCACATGGCTTTCCAAAGGCCTTTTTCCGAATAATTTAAATCTGCTACATCGCTCCAATCCTCTACAGGAGGAATAATATTACCAAGGCTATCGCGGGTGTACCATTCTGGATGCTCGCTAGTCCAGGGGTGGTCAAAAGCAGTGTGGTTCGCAACCCAATCTAAAATTACCTTCATATCGCGGTCATGCGCTTCTTGCACCAAAGCCTTAAAGTCTTCCATGCTGCCAAAGGCGGGATTTACTTCATGGTAGTTCGCTATAGAATAGTAGCTGCCTTCTTCGCCCTTGCGGTTTTTTAAGCCAATGGGTTGGATGGGCATGATCCAAAGAATTTTAATTCCCAAATCCTGTAAACGATCGAGGTGCTCCCTAAAGGCGTTAATGGTGCCTTCTTCGCTATACTGCCTAATATTAACCTCATAGATGGTAGCGGTATTAGCCCATGCTTCGGTAGTTTTAACGGTTTCAGCTACAGCTACGGCGCTAGAGTCTGCGCTCGCATCGGGGCTAGGGCTTTCCTTAGAGGGACTATTCTGACAAGAAACGAGAAGGCTGGAAAGGAAAACAAGTAGTAGGGTCTTTTTCATGGTTTGGACTTAATAGTTGGCAAAAATTTGATAGGATAGAGCCTTTATAGGTGCAGGACCAATTCTTTCTTGTTGGTCTTCAATTAAACCGCTTTGAACTTGGTTTAAACTGCGTTTAATCTCCATTTCAAATGGGAGTTTAATCGCTTGTTGCTGCTCACTGAGATTAAAAACAAAGAGGATGCTTTTGCCGAAATAATCGCGGCGAATTAACAGAAGCGGGCCTTGAACCCAAATTCTGGTGCTGCCGTAAAGCAGGGGCATTTCGCTGGATCGTAAGCGGTTGAGTTCTGCGACCTGTTCGAAGAGTAGCTTTTCTTTTTTATTCCAATTGTCAAAGTGCATCATCCGACGATTATCGGGATCATTGGCACCGGGAAGACCAATCTCATCGCCATAGTAAATACATGGAATACCAGGAATCGCATAGTTAAAAGCATGCAGCATGGCCAATCGTTTATAAGCGGGTTTTTGGGCGGCGGGAATCGTTCTATCCCAGCCGGCCAATTTGGAGTCTTCTTCAAATTTCACATCGCCATTGGCATAGGAAATAAAGCGGCTACGATCTTGATTGCCACTAATATTGCCCATTAGGTGATTGGAGCCATAGGTGGCCAGGCCGGCTTCTAAAACCGCTTTTAGGTTTTCGGGATTTTCACTCTTTGCAAAGGTGGTAACCGCAGCATCGTATAAATTAAAGTCGAATTGCGCATCGAGCATCCCCGTGGAGATATAGCTATTAATAAGCCCCGGGCTGCCATAGGTTTCGCCAATTTGATAAGTGCTTTGGCTTCGGTTTAACTTGCGAATGCGATAGGTAAGGGTGCGCCAGTAGAGCTCATCAATATGTTTGGTGGCATCATGACGGAAACCATCTAGCTCGTAATTTTTTAACCAATACATAGCCGAATCCACCATCGGATCTACAATCTCAGGTCTTCGAAGATCGAGGGTTGGTAGGTGGTCATCAAACCAAGTGGTTAATCGGTATTCGTCCCATTTCTCGGTGTTTTTAGTGCCATCTGGCAAATAAAGGGGGGTGGCCCAATCTTTATTTTTTTGATAAATGGGATGCTTAATATGAACGTGATTCGCTACATAATCTAATATCACATTAAAATCCTCCTCATGAGCGGTGCTCAGTAAATCACGGAAAAGCTGTGGCTCGCCAAAGCGATGGTCTATTCGAACATTGCTAATGGGCCAGTAACCATGATAACCGGAGAAAGTACTTTTTACATTACCCTTATTCCATAATCCCCATGCGTCCTCTGGGTTTTGGGAAATGGGCGAAATCCAAAGACTATTGATGCCTAAATTTTGGAAGTAATTGGCCTCAACTTGCTGCTTGATTCCAGCTAAATCGCCTCCTTGATAATTGGCTTTAGGATGAACCGTGCTGTCTGCTAAAGGCGCATCATTGCTTGTGTCGCCATTGGCAAAGCGATCAACCATCATAAAGTACATTCGCGCCTGATGCCAATCGCCCCGCTCGAGTTCCTTGCTATTCAAAACTACCTTACCGTAGTGGAGGGGAATTAGCTGATCGCGACCTTTGTTTTCGCCGAGGTACTGATAAATTCGGATATAAGAACGCTTAATGCTTTTCGCTTCCTCGGGAATGGCAATTAAGCATACCGGAGGCATTTTCTTTTTGCAGGGGATGTTTAGCTTTTGGTTATTCCAAAGCACCACCAATTTTCCGGCTGGGGCCTGATGCTTGACAATTATTGTTTCCTCTTGCCAGTCTAAGGTAAATGGCGCTGCTTTTAGCGAATCTCCTGGAATATGATAAACGTTGTTAAAGCCGCCCATGCCGTTGGATACCTGTTCACTAACATTGGGATCCATTTTCTCTTCACCATCTAAGAAAAGCTTGTACTCATATCGGCCTGGCTCTAAAAGCATAGTGGTGCTGTAATAGCCCATTTTATAGCTCAAAGGTTTGGAGCCACGATTCCAATTATTGAAGGCGCCAATTAAGCGTAAGTCTCTCTTCCTTCCAATTTCTTTCCGACTGTAGCGGAAAATCACTTCCCTGGCGGCAGACTTAATAAGCACCAGCGACTTAATTCCGTCCTTGGTATAAAGTTGCAGGGTACTAATTTTTTCACTGGGACTACCAACTAAAAGTAAGCGCTGGCTATCCTTACTTAAATTATTAAGGCCAGCGGGCAGTTCGAAGTTGCTAACTTCGAGGTCCACCAAATAATCGCGCAGGATTATTTCCGTGGTATCGGGTTGTAGGTAAATAGGCGTAAACAAGCCGCCAAGGGCAACCTGTGCTTCTAAGGAGCTACACAGGACTAGGCCAAAAAGGATTCGGTATAGTTGCTTCATATTCGCTTGAATAGCACAAATATAAGTATATGTGTAAAACATACACTTAATAATTATATGATGAGGTCTGCCAGCTAAAAAAGAGGAATTAATCCTATGCTATAAGGCGATGGTTTCTCCTTTAATAACCAGCTCTACCGGCTCGCCACTAATTCGCTCTAGCTTAGGCGCAGCATTGCTTAAAGTAGCTTTTACCACCGCCCCTCTAAAGTTTATTTTAAAGGAAATAGAATGCCAGTGTTCGGGCAAACGCGGATTAAAATGAAGTTGTCCATTTTTAACGCGCATGCCGCCAAAGCCTTCTATAACGCTTAACCAAGTGCCAGCCATAGAAGTGATATGGAGGCCTTCATGTACTTCATGGTTGTAGTCATCTAAATCTAATCGACTGGTGCGTAAATACATTTCATAAGCCTTGTCCATCATGTTCAATTTCGCAGCTTGCACAACGTGAACACAAGGAGAAAGAGAGCTTTCGTGGAGGGTTCGGGCTTCGTAAAACTCAAAGTTCCTGCGCAACTCATCCTCACTAAAATCGTCCTCAAAAAAGTAGAAACCTTGTAAAACGTCGGCTTGCTTTATAAAGCAAGAGCGCAATATGCGATCCCAGCTCCAATGTTGATTTATTGGTCGCTCTGAAATTGGCAGATCTGCCGCCAGTATTTGCTCCTTATCAAGATAGCCTTCCTGTTGCAGCACCACACCTTTAGCTTCATCTACCGGAAGGTAAACATTGGAGCTAATTTTCTTCCAATTAGCCAATTCATGCTCGGGCTCGAAATTGGTTTGACTAATAATGCGCTTTAAGGCCTCTGCATCATTCTTGCCTACGGTGTCAAAAACGGAACTGGTATATTCCAGGCACCATTTAGCCAGGTAATTGGTGTACCAGTTGTTGTTTACATTGTTTTCATACTCATTGGGTCCGGTTACGCCAAGCATTACGTATTGCTGCTTGGCCTCACTCCAGTTGAAGCGCTGGGCCCAAAAACGAGCAATTCCTATAAGTACTTCTAAACCGTATTCGGCCAAATAAGTCTCGTCGCCAAAATAGCGGGTATAATTAAAAATGCCGTAGGCAATTGCTCCATTTCTATGGATTTCCTCAAAGGTGATTTCCCATTCATTATGGCATTCCTCCCCATTCATGGTAACCATAGGGTAGAGGGCCGCGCCATTGGTGAAACCCAATTTTTCTGCATTTTCTATGGCCTTTGGTAAATGCTTATAGCGATAAACAAGTAAGTTTTTGGCCACCTCTTTTCCGGCGGAAGCCATATAAAAGGGCAGGCAATAGGCCTCGGTGTCCCAATAGGTAGAACCACCGTATTTTTCACCGGTAAACCCTTTTGGACCAATATTTAATCGGGCATCTTCCCCAGTATAGGTTTGGGTGAGATGAAAGATATTAAAACGAATTCCTTGTTGAGCTTCGGCATCTCCTTCGATGCTTATGTCGCTTTGTTCCCAGCGCTGAGCCCAATTGTTCTTCTGTTCCTCTAGCAGTAGTTCAAAACCATCCATAGCAGCTTTCTCCACTAGGCTTTTTGCTTCCGAATCTAAATTTTCTTTGGCGCTATGAAAAGATGAGCAGATAGCGGCATATTTCCTAAGACTGTAAGTCTCACCGGCTTTGGCAGCCAGTTCTAGGCTGCACTCTGCATATTTGCTGGCTTTTTGATGATTAATCTCGCTTTGAATTAGTTGCCCTCCTTTTCGAAGTTCAAATTGCATGGCGGCGCTAACTTCAAAATCCAGTTTACGTGTTTTTGCTTTTAGCTGTGCGCCATTAGCCTCAGCAGTTTCTTGCAGGCCTTCCCAAAATTTCTCATCGTAATTGGAGTCGTGGTTTAGCACATCAAAATCAAGGTAGGGGCTGATTTTTATTTCGGCCGCTCCTCCTTCAATTTCAAATTGATAATTGATGGCGCCGATTTCCTTGCGCAGCATGCTTATAAAGCGGCTGATCTTTGCTTTAAAGATTAATCCCGAGGAAAGTTTCACCGCAAATTCGCGGTATAATACGCCCTCTTGCATATTTAGTTCCCGACGAAAACTTTGTACTTCAAGATTATGAAGGTCGATTTTTTCACCGTTTACCTCGAAGCGAATACCAATCCAATTTACCGAGTTCAGCACCTTGGCAAAGTATTCTGGATAACCGTTCTTCCACCAGCCTACCCGTGTTTTATCGGGATAATAGACCCCACCTAGGTAGCTACCTTGTAGGCTAGCTCCGCTGTAGTCTTCTTCAAAATTTGCTCTTTGGCCCATAAAGCCATTGCCAATGCTAAATATGGATTCAGAACCTTCATGAAGTTCTGGGTTCCAGCGGTTCTCAATAATCCGCTTACTACGATCTCGGCATCTTTTAAAATAGTTTTGTTTCCGATTCCCACCGAACGGAATCCACCGCGATTTGCAGCTTCAATTCCGGCGATAGAATCTTCAAATACCACAAGGCTTTCCGGGGCGAGGTTTAGCGCTTCCGCGCCTTTTAAGAAAACCTCTGGGTTTGGTTTGGAATTGCTCACCTTGGTACCATCGATAATGGTTTGAAACAAAGGGGTGACCTCGAGGAGGTCTAAAATAAGGGCGGCATTTTTACTGGCAGAGCCTAAGCCAATGGCTAAATTTAGTTTTTGCGATTCGGCAAGAAATTCTTTGGCACCGGGCAGTGCTTCTTCCTGCCCCATTTCACGAACAAAGTCTAAATACCACTCATTTTTTTGAGCCATTCGCTCTTCAAATTCTTGCGCTTCTAGACTGATATTACCCCATTCTAGAATTTTTTCAAGCGATTCTTTGCGACTTACACCCTTTAGCTGTTCGTTTTCCGCTTCGGTAAAATTTACCCCTAAATCTTGGGCTAAACGATGCCAAGCTTTAAAATGAAATTTTGCGGTGTCAACAATTACGCCGTCAAGGTCGAAAATGAATCCCTTAATGGTTGCCATGGTTTACGTTCTGATAGTTCATAATATAGCGTCGATAGTATTCTATTAAGCCGTCAACTGGTCTGCGAATTACTTTTCCGGGCTGTAGGTCGAAAAAGTGCAAAACATCCTTAAGGACGGGCTCAAAATGATGGGCTATAGACCCTACAAAACTAATAGGAACCTTCCGAGAATTAGGGAAAGGAAGAACTTGTGTTTCAACAAATTCTCTAAAACCGTTAAAAACGAGTTGGTAAAAGAAGGGGTGGTCGATGTGTTTGTGGGCGAATGGAGCAAAGCCACCCAGGAAAACGTTCGCCCCTTGAGGCGCATATACTTTTTCGCGAATGATGTGCTCATCTACCCCAAAGGTGGTTTCAAATTCGCTACAAAGAGCCTCGCTCATTTGGCGATAGAGATAGGCCTGCACTAGCTTTTTGCCAATATAACTGGCCGATCCTTCATCGCCAATAATAAAGCCGTAGCCCGATCTACCCGCTTCCAATTTGGCGCCATCGTAATAAACACAATTGCTCCCAGTTCCTAAAATGCAGGTGATTTGCGCTAAACCGTCCCAGGTGGCATAGGCCGATGCTTTTAAGTCGTGGCCTACCTGAATTTCGGCAGTGGGAAAGCCCGCTTTTAAACCTTGGGCGATTACGGCATTTAATTCTGGAGTGGAGCAGCCTGCACCGTAAAAGTACACCTGATCCACTTGGCCACCAAGCTCCGCTATTTCGGGAACTTTAATAATTTCCTGAGCCACAAATTGCTCATCATGGAAATAGGGATTAAAACCAATCGTGCGGATGCGTTTAATTTCTTCCCCCTCATTGGTTAAGAATACGGCATCGCATTTAGTACTGCCGCTTTCTGCGAGGTAAATCATAAATTTTTGTTTGCTAGGTCTAAGCTATTAGAGCTTTGCCATTTTTAAAGCCATATCTGCTAAGCGAGCGGAATATCCTGCTTCATTGTCGTACCATCCTACAACTTTAGCCATGTTTCCATTTACGCTTGTTAAAGCGGAATCGAAAATACAGCTGTAAGAACTGCTCACAATATCGGCGGAAACGATTGGGTCTTCGGTATACTCTAAGATTCCTTTTAAGGAAGAATCAGCGGCTGCTTTAATCGCACTATTAATTTCTTCAACGCTAACATCTCTGCTCAACTCAACGGTTAAATCAGTAACCGATCCTGTTGGGGTGGGCACACGTAAGGCAAATCCGTCAAGTTTTCCCTTAAGCTCTGGCAACACTAGTCCAACCGCTTTGGCCGCTCCAGTGGTGGTAGGTATTATGCTTAATGCTGCGGCTCTACTTCTGCGTAAATCGCTGTGGGGAGAATCCTGCAATCGCTGATCAGCCGTATAGGCATGGGTGGTGGTCATAAAGCCTTTAACAATACCGAACTGTTCGTGAAGAACCTTGGCCATTGGCGCCAAACAGTTGGTGGTACAAGAGGCATTACTAGCTAATACATCATCAGCACCAAGCTCATGATCATTAACGCCTAAAACAACGGTTTTTACCGCGCCTTGAGCAGGAGCACTAAGAAGTACTTTTTTGGCACCAGCCTGACGGTGATAATCCATGGTTTCTGGAGAACGAAAAATACCGGTACACTCTAAAACCAAATCAACTTCCATCGCTTTCCAAGGCAAGTTCTTAGGATCGCGCTCAGCTAATAGTTTAATGCGGTGGTCGCCTACAATTAGCTCATCGCCTTCCAGGCTAACCTCCATTGGGAAACGGCCATGGATAGAATCGTATTTAAGTAGATGCGCCAAGGTTTTGGCATCGGTAAGATCATTTATAGCAACAACTTGCACGCCTTCTTTACCCAGAAGGTTTCGGAAACTCAATCGTCCGATGCGGCCAAAGCCATTAATTGCAATTTTTGTCATGATAGATTAAATTAAGTAGCTAAAATTTTAAGTATTCGATTAAGCTCCATATCGATCTTGGCCTTACTGCGTATGGCTTCTTCAAATGGAGTAAATTTCAATTGATTGTTTACAATTCCAATCGCCTCACCGTGGCGACCTTCAATAAGAGCTTCTACTGCGGCTACCCCCAAGCGACTGGAAATTACCCGGTCGGTGCAGGTAGGCGAACCGCCTCTTTGCAAATGGCCTAAGATGGTTATTTTCGATTCCCACTGCGGATAGCGTTCTTTTACGGCCTCGGCAATTTCATAGATGCTACCCATCTTATTGCCTTCGCTTACCAGTATAATGCGATTGGTTTTATTGTTGGAAGCACCTCTTTCTAATTCTTGAAAAAGATCCTCCATGGGCTGCTCTTCTTCGGGCAAAACCACATCCAAAGCACCGGAGGCCAAACCGGCTCGTAGGCCAATAAAACCGGAATCACGTCCCATCACTTCTACAAAGAAGAGGCGATTATGCGATTCGGCTGTATCTCTAATTTTATCAACGCAGTCGGTAACCACATTACAGGCGGTATCAAAACCTATGGTGAAGTCGGTGCCGGATAAATCATTGTCAATGGTTCCCGGCAATCCTAAAACGGGGATGTCGTACTCTTCACTAAAATACATCCCACCGGTAAAGGTTCCATTACCGCCAATGAGTACTAGGGCATCAATGCCGCGACTAATAATATTATCATAAGCCTTTTTACGACCTTCCTTGGTCTTGAATTCTTCCGAACGAGAAGACTTTAAAATGGTGCCACCGCGGTTTAAAATGCCTTTTACCGAGCGGGCATTGAGTTCCAAGATCTGATTTTCAATCATCCCTTGATAACCTTCATAAATCCCAAAGACCTTTTTACCATAGTGGTTTCCAGCCCTAACTACCGCTCTAATAGCGGCATTCATGCCTGGGGCATCTCCTCCAGAGCTTAATACTCCGATAGAATTTATTTCCTTTGCCATGTATTGAAACTATCAAGACAAACTTAGTGTATTTTTTACACTTGGGGAATATTTTCTTATTTTCATCCCTCAATTGTAAGACCAACCCAAGCCCTAAAAATTTGACAGATTCACCTAAAAAAATCAATCCCAATGTTTCCGTGGATTGTGTGGTATTTGGATTCGATAATGAGAAATTAAACATTCTTTTAATCGAACAGAAAATGGCCAATAAGGATAAAGTGCAGTTCGCCTTGCCCGGAGATCTTATTGTAGATGCCGAAAGCCTGGATGATGCCGCCAATCGCGTACTCGGCGAGATAACCGGAATTTCAGGGGTTTTCTTAAGGCAGTTTAAGGCCTTTGGAGATCCTAATCGCGTAAGTGATATAAAGGATTTAGATTGGCTAAATAGCTACCGTAGTAATCCCCAAGCACGGGTAATTACCGTGGCCTATTTGGCCCTGGTGAAAATGGATGATTTTCAGCCTGAAGCTTCCTCTTTCGCGGAACGCGTTTTTTGGCAAGAATTAGAGAGTTTGCCTAGCTTGGCCTTCGACCATAACAAGATTTTAAATGAGGCTTTGGACCGATTAAGAGATGATTTTGTAAATCACCGCACCGGATTTGAACTATTGCCCGAACTCTTCACGCTGGGGCATATCCAGAAATTGTATGAGATTATACTCGGGAAAGAATTGGATAAAAGGAATTTCCGTAAAAAGATCCTTAAAGAGAAACTGGTGACCGCAACCAATCAAAAACAAACTGGCGTGCTCCATAAACCGGCCATCTTATACAAGCTTAATCACGCCGCCATCTAATGCGCGCTGTCCTCATTTTATTGGTCTTGCTGCTTTGCGCAGATTGCAGGCCGCCGGAAATGGAAAGGACAGCGGAGCTAAACTACCCGCCTCCCACTTGGGCGGAGGAAGCCATTTGGTATCAAATTTTCCCCGAGCGCTTTTACAATGGCGATAGCACTAATGATCCGCGTCGGGAGGATATGAAGGGTTCTTATCCGGGCTTTGTGCCAGAAGACTGGCGCACAACACCCTGGGGCTGGGAATGGCATCGGCTAGAGCCTTGGCTCCAAAACCTGGAGGACTTTAGGGATTTAAGCGGAAATGAAGTAACCGGCTTTGATCAGAAAATTCAACTGCGTCGCTATGGCGGTGATCTGGCGGGTGTATTTCAAAAAATAGATTACCTGGACTCATTGGGTATAAATGCCATTTACTTTAATCCCTTAAATGATGCCCCTTCTCTGCATAAGTACGATGCGCGTCATTGGCGTCATATTGACCGTAATTTTGGTCCAGACCCCAGCGGAGATGCAAAACTGATGGCGGCAGAAGACCCCCTAAATGTTGCTACTTGGCAGTGGACGGCAGCTGATTCCCTTTTCTTAAAACTTATCGAGGAACTGCATCAAAGAGGGATTCGATTAATCCTAGATTATTCGTGGAACCATACCGGTACACAGTTTTGGGCCTGGCAAGATTTAGTGCAAAAGCAAGGGGAGTCGGAGTTTGTAGATTGGTATTGGACTCTAAATTTAGATGATCCCAAAACGGATACCAATGAGTTTGAATACCGCGGTTGGTTGGGCGTTCCATCTTTACCCGAAATGCGCGATACGCCTTATGTTGATCATCGCGCAGAAGTAAAGGCTTTTGAAGGTCATATTAGCAGCACAGCCCTTCGTGACCATATTTATGCGATCAGCAAACGTTGGTTGGACCCCAATGGCGATGGCGATCCAAGTGATGGCGTAGATGGATTTCGCTTAGATGTGGCGGCAGAAATGCCCTTGGGCTTTTGGCGCGACTATCGAAAGGAAGTCAAAAGTATTAATCCGGAGGCCTATCTCATCGGCGAAGTATGGTGGCAGGCTTGGCCAGATAAATTGCTAAACCCAAAAGCATTTTTAGAGGGCGATGTCTTTGATGCCGTAATGAACTATCGCTGGTTTAGATCTACAAGAGCCTATATCATGGCGGCACCAGATAGCCTTTCAAGCCAGGAGCTTATTGATTCATTAAAATCCTATGCGAGCTCAACGGATTGGGCCCATCAAAAAGCTTGGATGAATATGAGTGCTTCCCACGATGCACCGAGACTGGCCAGCGCAATGTTTAATCGCAATGCCTATAAGCAGGGGGCCAAGAGGATGAATTTCGAATATAAAATTCATAAACCAGATGCCTCAGCCAGAATTCGACAAAAGTTATTTCTGCTTTGCCAATTTACCATGCCTGGGGCGCCGCAAATTTTTAATGGCGATGAAATGGGAATGTGGGGAGCGGATGATCCTGGAAATCGCAAGCCCTTAATTTGGCCCGAGTTTGAATTTGAGGCGGAAAGATCTTATCCAATAATAAAAGACTTAAAGTATGATTTACCCCAATTTGATACCGCCCTATTCAGCTTTTATCAGGAATTAATCCAATGGCGTAAAAGTGAAGAGACGCTCGTAAAAGGCGCCCTGAGTTTTCCTGCCGAAGAACAGTCCTTATTAATTTACGACAGAGTGCATGAAGGCGATACGCTTCGCTGTGTGCTTAATGCCAGCGATTTCCCCCGTTCCTATAATCAACCGAAAGGTGAGCTACTCTATTATTACCAGGCCAATGGGCAATCTTTCAATGCACATCAATCAAAATTCCCGGCACTTTCCTTTGCTTTATTCCGCTTGCAGTAAATAGAGCACGGCAGCAGGAAAACGTCGTCGCCAAGCCATTTCATCATGAGCATCACCAGGAAAAACTAAGCTTTTAAATTGCTGGTCGCTGAGTTTTAATTCTTGAAATAGGGAATCAACTCGATCTTGGTGAGCAGGGTACATGGCATCCAAAGTAGCATCACCACGATCAAAGTACCAGCGACTTTTTTTCAATCGCGAGCGATGTGCATCGAGGTAACTAATAAAGGCATCCGGAATAGGATTGTTGCTATTTTGAAATACCCCGGGCCAGTGACTCGAAAAGCAAGCTACGCCCTTTAATTCCTTGGCATATTCCACTGCGGCATACATGCTAATTAGTCCACCCATGCTGGAGCCCATCATGTAAATTTCATCTTCCTGAATGGCATATTGCTCTTTCACCGCAGGTAGTAGCTCCTCAAAAATAAAGGCCAAATAATTGTCGGCATTTGGTGAGCCGGAAAACAATGGCATTTCCTGCCCCGGTCTTTTTAGCTCCAAAAGCGAATCTTTGAGGGAGCTTTGCAAATCATCAAAGGGCTTTTGAGGAAAATAATTTCGATGGCGATGAGCATAAATATTCCAAATCGCCACCACCATCACGTCACCAATAAGGTCCGCTTGGTAAAGGGAATCTAAGCTCTCATCAACAGCCCATTCTTGGCCATTCCAGGTAGAGTCTCCTTGAAAGAGCATTTGGCCATCGTGCATAATGATAAGCTTATAAGGCCCCTCGCTGGTGGTGGGTGTCCAAATCGCAATTTTGCGGTCTTCTATAAGTTCAGTAGAGAGTTCTAAATAATTTAGCTTGCCACTTAACTGCCCCGAAGCTTGCCCGGCCATTAAGAGTGCAATAAAAAAGCTGAAGCTGATTTTCATCATATACATTTTAGGCTGCCGCTCCTACATTTGCCCATCAAATTAAAACGGCTTTCACAAGGTAGGAACTAATCTTGGCCATTTAGAAGATGAAGGGGGAATAAAAAATGAAGTGTACTTTTTACACTTTATCCTTTTTTGCTACTTTTGGGGCACCAATCTTAATGTAAACTATATGAAAACAACTTTACGGTCCTTCTTAGTGCTACTACTTTCTATTGCTGCTTGGAGCATAGAGGCACAAGTGGTTAATGGGACTATAACGGATAAAGATGGCTTGTCTTTACCAGGTGCCTCGGTAGTTGCCGTAGGCCAAAGTGGAGTAGGTACAGCCGCTGACTTTGATGGAAACTACAGCCTTTCGGGTATTAAGCCAGGTAAGGTAGTTTTAGAATTTTCATTCATAGGCTACGAAACCAAGCAGCTTGAAATAAACATTAAGAAAGGGGAGACGCGTTCCTTAAACGTTCAGCTCGCAGAAAACAGCTCTCAGCTCGATGAAATCGTAGTGGTGGGTTACGGTGTGCAAAGACGTCGTGAGCTTACCGGTAATGTGGTAAAGCTTGAGGCCAAAGAACTTAATGATATGCCAGCTCCCAGTTTTGAGACGGCAATGCAAGGAAAAGCCGCTGGTGTACAAATTGTAACGGGTAGCGGTTTGGCCGGTTCCGCTTCGGTGGTTCGTGTTCGAGGTATCGCTAGTATTGGAGCAGGGGGCGACCCGCTTTATATTGTTGATGGCGTGCAGCTAAATCAGGATTACTTCAGTAGAGGTAATAGCGGCGGTATGAATCAAAATCCTTTAGCCTTCTTAAACCCAGAAGATATTGAGTCGGTTGAAATCCTAAAGGATGCCGCATCTACCGCCATTTACGGTTCGAGAGGGGCCAATGGGGTGATTTTAATTACCACTAAAAGAGGCGCTAAGGGCGGACTAAAGTTTAACTTCTCTACCACTCAAGGGATATCACAACCTACTCGTCGTCCCGACATGTTAAACTCCCAAGAGTATTTGCAATTGTATCGTGAGGCCTGGATTAACGATGGTAATACCGGAACTCCCGTGCTTACCAATCCTGCCCTAACTTGGTCGGATGCTCAAGCTTATAATACCGATTGGGTTGATGAGGTAGTGCGCACAGGGTATAAAGCCTTTTACGATTTTGGAGTTACCAAGGGAAATGATAAGTATAACTTTTATGCCGGTGTTTCCTTCGATCAAAACCAGTCGTATATTATTGGAGATGAGTACAACCGCTTGAGCGGTAGGTTTAATGGAGATTATCGCTTTAGTGATAAATTAAGTCTTAGTGCCAGCGCCAGTTTAACCCAGAGTATCTACAATCGGGTCGACAATGCTTGGTCTGGTGGTTTAGGAGCCGCTATGAGTACCGCTTTACCTTATTACCCCGTTACCTGGGATCGTTACTATGTTAGTGCTGGAGATACCGTGGCTCGCCCGGGTGACTATTTCACCCAAGGGACCAACCCAGTGGCGCAGCGTGAGTTAAAAGATTGGAGAATAACCGACTTACGTTCGATCAATAATGCCAAGGTGACTTATCGTCCCATGAAGAATTTCACCATTTTAGCTTCGGCATCTTTGGATTATTTTCAGTCCATGGAAGACATCTACGAACCTGCTGGTCCAAACACCTATTTAGCGGATGTTGATGTTTATGGCGCTGGAAGAGCGCAGCGTTATCCCCGCCGCTCTTATAACTACAATGGTTTCTTAACTGGTACCTACGATTGGCAATTGAATGAGAATAATAAGTTCTCCTTCATGGCAGGTACCGAATACCAAGAAAACTTTACCAGAAGTTATCAGATTACCACCTTCGATACAACTGGCGCTCCTTCAGGGGTGCGCAATGATGTATTTGATGCGAGCAGTGCTTTTTATGATGATGCGGATCTAAGAAACAACTATGATTTCGATTCGGTAAACACCTCCTTTATCACGCGTTTCATGTCTTTCTTTGGACGGATCAACTACCAGTATAAAGGAAAGTATCTCGCACAACTGGTATTGCGTTCGGATGGTAGCTCTCGTTTTGGACCATCAAACCGATTTGGCTATTTCCCCTCTGCTTCGGTGGGTTGGATTATGTCCGATGAAAAATGGATGAAGAACAATCGCTGGATTAATTATTTAAAATTAAAGTCTAGTATCGGTTGGATTGGAAACGCAAACCTCACCAATATCGAGTTCGTTTCGCGCTATCAGTTTAATGAGCAAGCTTATGATGGCCGCGATATTCTTTATCCCGTTAACAATCCGAATCCTGATTTGCGTTGGGAAACCACTCAGATTTTTGATTTAGGTTTAGAGTATGGTCTATTTGAGGACCGTATTACCGGTGAACTTGCTTATTACCGCAAGAACACTTCCGATGTACTGTTGAATGTAACCTTACCAAGAGTATCTGGTTTCCAGAACTACTATGACAATGTTGGGGCCTTATTAAATGAAGGAGTAGAGTTCCAAGTTAAGAGCCGCAACCTCGTAGGCAAGTTTAAGTGGACCACCAATTTCAACATTGCTTACAATTACAATGAAATCCTAAGCTTAGGTGGCTATTCTGCCGATGCCGTTGCAGGTGGAACCAATGATACGCGCACCGTAGTAGGCCAACCGGTAGGAACAAACTTCCTCGTGCGCTTTAGCCATGTTGACGCCGCTACTGGTCGTCCAGTATATTTAGATATTGATGGCAATCCAACTTTCGTATGGGATCCCGCGGATCGCGTTGCCGTTGGTAATGTATTACCAGATGCGGTAGGTGGAATCACCAACAACTTCAGCTACGGGCAATGGGATTTTAGCTTCCTGTTAGTCTTCACTATTGGTGCCGATATTTACGATTCCTCTTCCAAACGTCAGTTAGGTAGAATGGACGACTGGAATAAAACCCGTCATATCTTCGATCGTTGGCAAGCTCCGGGTGATGAGGCGATGTATCCTCTTTTAACCTTAGACGAAGCCAATCACGGTTCCAATACCCCTTGGATTAACACCGACTTATGGTTGCATGATGGTAGTTATATGCGCTTGCGAAATGTAACCCTAAGCTATCGCTTAAATCGCAATCAGCTTAAAGCTTTTGGACTAAAAGGAGCGCAGGTTTCTTTCATCGGAACCAACCTTTTAACCTTTACCAAATTCCAGGGTTTAGATCCAGAGATTGCTCGTGATTTTGAGAATGCTACCGATCGCAATATGAGTGTGAATATTACCTATCTCACCCCTCCGCAGGAACGTACCTTCTCTATCCGCTTAAATGTTAACTTCTAAGCCGCTTATCATGAAAAAGACCTATAGAAATATACTTTTAGCAGCAGGACTTCTTTTATCAGTTGCTTGTGAGAAGATTCTAGATACGCCTTTGCAAGGAACAGACATTCCCGAAGAAGAGGCACTGCAAACCAAACAAGACGTTTTAAATTTATTGCAGAGCTGTTATGATGTTACCGCCAATGTTTACAATGGCCGCATTCAGTACTTAAATGAACTCTTAAGTGATAATTTGGAGCGCCCGAGATCCAGTGAGGACCTTACCGAGGTTTACAATCACAATACCCTCTTCTTTAATAGCTCCATTGGTTCTATTTACGCCGATCCCTACATTACCGCATTTCGCTGTAACCGGATTTTAGAGATTATCGACAATTTCAATTTCTCAGAAACGGAGAAAGCGGAAGTGATTGCCGAGGCTAAATTTTTAAGGGCCATCTCACAATGGGAGATTTTACGCCTTTTTGCCCAGCCTTATGGTTTTACGAATAATAATGGCCACGCCGGAATTATTTACAAAACCGCAACAGTAGAGGAGATTGTTCCTCGTGCTCCGGTTGGCACAAATTACAATGCCATTATCGCCGACCTCGAGAGTGCCCTGCCTAATTTAAGGCCGAGTTCTAATTACTATGCATCTCAAGATGCGGCAAATGGCTTTCTAGCAAAAATCTACTTTCAGGCCGGCGACTACGCCAATGCACTTGTGCATGCCAATGCGGTTATCAACTCTGGAAACTACAGCCTAGGCACTAGTATCGATCGCTTTGAGCAAGATACCGTAGTGGTTAGCGAAGCGATTTTCAGCAATACCAGCCGCTCCGAATTTGGTGATTTCCGATCTTCAGGATTTGGCAACTACCGCTCCGATTTACCATCGCCTCCGGAGTTTACGGCTAGCCTAGAATTTTACAATACCTATGCGGCCGACACCGCTGATCGTCGTTTAAGCTTCTTTGAGTTAGATGAAAGTGGTGATGAGGCCCAAGTGCTCATTAAGAAGTTTAATCAAGCTTGGTTTAATGTAACCATTTTACACCTTACCGATCTTAAATTATTACGTGCCGAGGCCATTGCCGAACTGGGTGGTGATTTATCGGTGGCTATTGCCGATGTTAACGAAATTCGCGAAAGGGCTTATGGATCTAATCTCAATAATTTAGATCCTAATGCCGCTGCTTCTCAAATTATTGAAGCAGCTCAGTATGAGCGTCGTATTGAGATGTTTGGCGAGGGAGATCGCATCCAGCAATTGAAACGCCGTGGAGCGATTGAAGGTGAAAATACCCAAGTACGTGGTCATGACTGGAATTGTAATGGAATGATTATCCAATTCCCAATTTCTGAGCAAACCACTGAATTTGAACTTAATCCTACCGGAGGATGCTAAAAATGATAAAGATGAAGAAAGTAATAACCCTAGCCTTAATTGGCTTGCTTTTCTGGTCTTGCCAGCCAGATCCTTATAAGGAATTAGGCGAAGCTTACTCCGTTGTAAGTGGTGTAAATGGCACTTGGGAATTAGCAGCAGTGGAAATTGAGGACCGTAGCTTCCCCCAATGGGAAACCTTAGACGTTACTGAGTTTTTTACCGAAAACCCAGTAAGCATAAACTTTAAGTCGGCGGATAACACTTATGCCATTAGCGCTACTAGCTTAGATGGCTTGCCATTTACCAGTATGAATGGCCAATATACCTTCGACGATGAGGAGTATCCTACGAGCATGTTTTTTATAGATGCTAATAGCGATACCACCGAGGTTTCATTAGGAGGTTTAACCCGTTCCATTGATCCCAATTTGGTATTCGAATCCTTAAAGAGCAAATGTGAAACTGAGTATGCTCGCTATATCTACACTTTTAACCGAAACTAAGATGAAGAAGCAAGCCCTACACTATTTCGGAATGATGCTGGCCATTTTATGGACTTCAGCTACTTATGCCCAAATTACCACCGACCCACCAGAATATGAAGATCCTACCACGGAGCTAAAGATTATCGTGGACCTAAACGCCTTAGATGCTTCTTTAGATCATACCCAGAATTTACTGGATGCAGCTGCCGCCGGCGAGGAGGTGTATTTTTATACTTGGAGCCCTGTGGAGCATCCCGTAGGTCACCCTTTGGTAAATGGCAACCCGCCAACACCTTGGAAGGATAGTAATGATACTTTGGTTATGACCAAAGAAGGAGATAACCTTTACTCCATCACGATGATTCCTACAGAGTTTTATGAAACTGATGCGCAAACGGTTTTTGCCAACGATATTAAGTTTTTGGTAAAAACTAAAGATGGCGGTGGTTTCGGTGACCCTGATATTAAGTCGGAGGATTTAACCTTATTAATAGATCCCCCAGTAACCACTCGTAATCCGGCCTTCTTATTTCCGGGCTCTTTTAAAGATGATGATCTAGTAATGCTTTACTACGATAATAATCAGGAGACGGTGACAGGTATGCAGAACCTAGCAGACGACGATGTATGGTTTTATGCTGAGGCTACCCTAAGCGATAGCACGAAGGTTCGAATTGCGAACAATGCCTTTACTGTAGGTAATTTCCCCGAGTTGCAGATGACTTCCTATGGCGATGGACTATTTAAGACCTTTTTTGTGCCCCGCAAATTCTTCAATGTACCGGAAGAAAAGAATGTAACCGAGATTAAGATATTTATCATGCGCCGAGTTTTTGCCGGCGGTGAGACGCGGATTTCTTACGATATCATAGCTGAACTCAGCTGCGAGTAAGCCCTTAAAATCAAACACTAGATTAATCCCAATGGTCTTTAAGGCGGTTGGGATTTTTTTTGCTTTATGATTCTGGATCGACCTTCCCTAAAAGCACTCCCGCCACTCTTTGCAGTTCGATTTCGGTGAGCTTCAGCTGATAGCTTAAATCATTTACCGCCGCCTTTGCAGAGATGTAATTGATTTGTGCTTCCCGCAATTGCACATTCGTAATGCTTCCTAGTGCATAAGCTTCCTTGCTGCGCTCAAAACTCATCAAGGCCACTTTTAAGATTCGTTTTTCAACCGCCAAAATCTCTTTAGCATTTTGATGATCTAACCAGGCATTGCTAAGATCTACTTGCACTTGTTGCCGCGCCTGTTCCAGAGAGAGGTCCGACTGAAAGATGGCGATGCGCGCAACTTCAATAGCAGTTTGAGAACGGTAAGAGCTAAACAAATTCCATTGGGCATTTAAGCCATATTGCCAGCCGGTATTTTCCGTAAATAAAAGGAAGCCACCTTCATTTTCTTGCCGACTGAAATTATAGCCCGCATTAGCAGCAATTTCCGGCAGTCTTTCACTGCGTGCAATATTGAGATTCTTTTGATTTATGGATCGAGAAATTTCGGCTTGTATTAATGCCGCATTATTGGAGAGTGCTTCGGTGTAGAGCACGCCGTATTCCAAGTCGCTACGTAGCTTTAAATCTGCTTCCAAAGCATAAAGGGTATCCAAGGGTAAGTTTAGCAACTGGTTTAAGGCCCGCCTCGATTTAATCAAGGCGTTTTGAGCATTCCAATAGTTTACACTATCTCTACCTAAATCCACCAAGGCGGTGAGCGCTTCAAGCTTGCTTTGTGAGCCTAATTCTTGCGCGGTTTGCGCCCTTTGGTATCGCCTAAGCGAGAGAGCGATGGATTCCTGAGCAATGTCTAGCCGATCAGCTTGTCGGGATACATCATAGTAAGCACTAAAAACCTGAAGCAGGGTGTTTTCAATAGTGAAGCGCAATTGCAATTCACTTTGCTCCTTTTGCAATTGTAGCTTCTTCCAATTATTTATCCGCCCTAAGCCGTCAAATAAAACATAGGAGGCGCTTAGGCCTGCATTATAGTTTTCGGCTACTGCATCATTAAATGTTCGAATAGGGGGAGCGCCACCACTGGTGTCGCTACCTACCGCAAGCTGCTGCTGCACATCGGTTTGAGAATAACTGTAAGAGGCATTGGCGGCAACATTAGGGAGAAAACCCGCCTGGCCCCAGTTTTCCTGTTTATCGGCTATCTCGGCACTTTTGCCGGCCAGCTGAATGTTGAGGTTTTGCTCTAAGGCAAGCTTTACCGCTTCGTTTAAGGATAAAGGTGATTGAGCAGAAAGGCCCAAACTGAGAAACACGGCGAAAATGAAATGCTTATTCATAATCGTTATTTAATTCCATTATGGCGGGTTCTACCTCTTCATGTTTAGGTTTCTCACCGCGCCAAAACCATAAGCCATAAACCTTTACATGATTGAGATAAGTTAGCAGTACTGGAAGCAGCACTAAGGTTAAAAAGGTGGCCATTAAAATCCCATAGGCTAGGGAAATGGCCATCGGGATTAAAAACTGGGCCTGTACACTCTTTTCCAAAATAAGCGGTGCTAAGCCCGCAATAGTGGTAGCACTAGTTAAAAGTATCGCGCGGAAGCGTGAAAGCCCTGCTTGAAATACTGCATCGTGAAAGGGCAGTCCTTCCTTTAGGTAATTATTCATTTTGCTAACCAGAACCAAGCTGTCATTCACGATTACCCCAATAAGGGCAATAATCCCTAAAAAGGAGAATATGCTTAAAGGTATGCCGTGTAAATAATGACCCCAAGCCACTCCTACTAAACTGAGGGGGATAAGGGTAAAAATCACCACCGCCTGGTAAAAACTTCGAAAGGTAAAAGTGATGACCAAGATGATCAGTACTAGTATGAGCGGAAATGTTTTTTGAGCCGATTTAATCGTTTTCTGGGCCTCGCGATTTTGACCTTCGAAAAGGAAGGAGACACTGGGGAAATCATTTAAAATAGGCGGCAATACTTCATCTCTAACGTAGGCAATCATATCCGGCGCAGAACCATTGGGATCGGCCAAATCTGCTTCCACCTTAATTTCCCTTTCACCATTGAGGTGGTTAATAGTTAAAGGCCCGCGTTCAATAGTATAATCGGCCAGTTCTCTTAGTGGAAACTTAGCACCCTGAGGTGACCGGATGTACATCTCCTCCAAATTGTAAATGGAGCCACGAGTTTCGTCGTCGTAGCGCACCCAAACTTTTACCTCATCCTCCCTAATTTGCAGGCGCTGCACCTCATAGCCGAAAAATCCTTGGCGTACCTGCTGCATCAAAAGGGCAGGATTTAAACCTAACAAATAAGCCTTATCCTTTAGTTTCAGCCGCACCTCACGTACTCCTTCGAGATCGGTGTCCACCACATCTCTAAGTTCCGAAACCTGACTCATGGCATCTTTAAGGCGAAGTTTAACCGCTTCTAGGTCCTCGTAGCTCTTGCTCAATAGCGATACCGAAACCGGCTTTCCAAATGCACCAACGCTACCAAAGGTTAAATTTTCGGCCTCGTAAATGGGCCCTGTTATTGTGCGCAGCGCATTCACCACCACGGTGGAGCTTATTATTCTCTCCTCACTATTTAGTAGGATAATATCCAGCTTACCCTCATTGGTCGTCGGGCCGGTGCTCATCTCCACCAAGCGAATTACATCTTGCTCACCTGGGATTTGATCTCTTAAACTATCATTTACCACTAGGGCCGCCTCGCGAATTTGATCGAGATAGGAAATGGTTACTTCCTCCCTCGTACCGGCCGGCATTTTAAGGTTCACCGCGAAATTATCACGATCAATAAAAGGGAAATAGGAAATGCGAATCATTTTCCCCTGCATGGCTCCTAAGGTGATTAAGAAAGTGGCCAGGGCGAAGCTGAAGGTTAGAAATTTATATTTCAGGGCGAAATCTAAAATGGGTTTGTAAAAACCCTCTCGCATGCGTTTTAAAAACTGCTCTAACTTTCGCTCTAATACATTCTTTTTATAGGCCATGCTCAGGGCCTTAGAATGACCAATATGCGAGGGTAGGATAATTAAGGCTTCAATCAAGGAAACCGCTAGGGTGGCAATTACTATAAAGGACATTTCCGAAAAGAAGTCACCAGCGCGACCATCAATATAAAAGAAGGTAGCAAAGGCAATCATGGTGGTTAAAACCGCCGAGATTACCGCCGGTAAAACTTCCATGGTGCCATCTACTGCTGCTTGTATCCGACTTTTCCCTTTCTCGTAATGGTGGTAAATGTTTTCACTTACAACGATGCCATCATCTACTAGGATGCCAACAACTACGATCATCCCAAAAAGGGAGATTACATTAATGGTTACTCCAAAATAGGTAGCGAGAATAAACATCCCAAAAAAGGAAATTGGTAAACCCGCTGCTACCCAAAATGCCACTCTGAAGTTGAGGAATAGACTTAGCAGTATTAGCACTAAGAAAACACCAATAAGTCCATTTTCAATAAGAAGCGATTTACGCTGTGAAAGTAAATTCGCCTGATTGTTAACTACTTGAGCGCTGAGAATATCCTGCTTGGCATTGTAATCTGCCACAAAGGCTTTAACATCTTCAGCGGTAATGAGGATATCCTCACTATCGGTATTATTAATGAGGACTTTAACCGCAGTTTCACCGTTGAGCTCCACTTTAGCAGCGGCATCGTTGAACTGCTTTTTTATGCTGGCCAAATCACCAAGCAGTACTTTTCCTCCTTGAGGATTGGCTTTAATCACTGTTTTTAGGAGATCTTCGGGATCATAGGATTTATAGCGGGCGCGAATTAAGAGTTCCTCCGAATCGGTTTCAATTTTACCACCCGTAATATCCAAATTGTTACTGGCCACTGCCGCTCCGATTTGATCGAAACTAAGATCGTAAGCGCGCATCATTTTTTGATTGATGGCTATTTCTATTTCTTCATCGGGCAAACCGAGCAACTCTACTTTGGAAATTCCATCCAGTTTCCGCAATCCATCTTCAATTTCCCGGGCGGCATTTTTTAGGGCATCTAATTCGAGTTCTTCTCCCTGTAAGGCAAAGGTGATGCTGAGGGTTAAGTTTTCCCGAAGAAAAACCGTGATTGGCTCTAAACCTGCGGGGAAGGCCGAAATTTGATTCACGGCATTTTCCACATCATCCAAAACTTCTTTGCTATTGGCATTGCGCAGTACTTCCACCGTTACCACGGCCGCGTTTTCGCTGCTGCTAGAGGTATAGCGGTCAATCCCAGAAACACCCTTTAGGTTCTCCTCGATTTTATTAACCACCCCTTCTTCAATTTCCTCTGGAGAAGCACCAGGGTAAATGGCATTAATGATTATAAAACGCTCGGGAATTAAAGGAAAGAAGGTGGAGTTTAAACTAGTCCAGGCCACCGCCCCAAATATGAGAGCGGCAATCATCATTACGTTTACCGTAACGGGGTATTTGATGAAAAACTCTAGAAAGCGCTTCACTCTTCAGGGACTTTAGTCAGTTTCACTTTCATCCCAGGATAGGCGCCAGTAATTTTCTTAACTGGAACCTGGAGCATTTTCTTCGGCGCTTCAATAATTACTATTTCGGGGTTGCGCTGTAAAATGTCCACCTCTAGCTTTACCAAGCTACTGTCCTCAATTACATAAAGGTGTTTTTCATCAATGAGTAATTTCCTCGAGATTTCCATCGCATTAGCTATGGCTTTACCTCGCAGTTCTGCTCTTAAATATTCCCCGTCATTTAAGTCAGATGCATTTAGGCGGATATAGACATTGAGGCCTTGGGTGCTCCGATCTACTTTTTCGTTTTTTCGATAAACTAGACCTTGGTATTTGCGCCGGCCATCAATACTTTCCAAGGCAACTGTATCGCCAATTTCCACCATTCTCGCTTGATCTGGACCAAGACTACTAAGCATTTCGAATTCCCCTTCACCGATGTATTCGCCTAAGGCTTGCCCAGCGCGCACCAATTGTCCGCTTTCCACCAGGGCCTCGGTTACGGTTCCATCAAAAGGGGCTAAAAGCATAAACTTATCTAAGCGTATTCTGCTGGCTTCCGCTGATTGATAAGCGCTATTAAAACCTCTTCCGCTTAAAAATAACTTTAGTTTTTGGTCGCTCTCCGTCGGGGGTTTCGGGAGATTATCTGCGGCGCTGAGCTTTTGCAAATAGCGGTAATAAGTATCGTAGCGATCTGGGTAATCTAGTTTTAAGTCGGGTAAAACTTGACCAACTAAACTGATAAAGTTGCTTCTTGCACTGCGGTAAGCACTGAGCGCTTCCGAATTTTCTAGGGCCAGTAAAACTTCACCTTTTTTATAAGAGGCGCCTTCTTCAAATTTTTGCGATTGCGTTCCTACCAATCCGCTTACTTCCGAAAAAAGTTCAATTTTATTGAGGGCCTGCGCAGGTCCATCAATTGGAATGCGAATAGAGACGCTGTCGGCATATAAGTTTTGGTAAGTGACCAATTTTTGCTGGCTGCGATTAACTGAGGTCTTAGCTTCTGCTGAAGAAGCCAGGTAATTTTTAAAAAGAAAGGCCAAAACCAAGATGGCTGCTCCTCCTAAAATTGCCCATTGTCTTCTTTTCATGGGAATGATTCAAATTGCTGCAAAGTAAACCAAAACTTGGGGCTCTAGTTCGGTAATCACTTAAGGAAAGTTTAGGTTTTAAGGCAAAAAGAGATGCCTTACCTTTGCGGCAATGAAAGCATTTTGGCGCGTTGTACGCTACGCTTACCCTTACAAGGGTACGGTTTTATTAAGCGTTCTGGCAAATTTCCTATCCACCATATTTTCCTTGGCCAGTTTAGCCTTGGTGATTCCAGTCTTGCAAATCATTTTCGATAATGCCAAGGCGCCTTCTGGTCCGCCGGTATTTGAGGGCGATCCCATGGCTTATGCCGAAGCCTTACTCACTTTCGAGATCGGAACACGATTGCAGGAAACGGGTCAGCAGCAGGCTTTAATGTATGTCTGCTTTTTGGTTATTACCGCCTTCATCTTTAAGAATATATTCCGCTACTTAGCTCAGTTTATGCTGGCTCCAATGCGAAATGGAATCACCCGCGATATTCGTTTGGATTTGCATCAAAAAATACTGGCCTTGCCGGTGGGTTACTTTACCGAAAAGCGGAAAGGAGATGTAATGTCGCGTATGACTTCTGACCTAAAGGAAATTGAATGGGGGGTTATTGCCACCGTGGAGATGATATTCCGTGAACCGGTAATTATCATTAGCTCCTTAGCCATCCTGGTATGGATGAGCCCTCAGCTTACCCTTTTCGTTTTTATTCTATTGCCTCTGGTTTCATTTATCATAACTCGAGTAGGTAAGAGCTTAAAAAGAGCCAGTACCCGGGCCCAAGAGTCGATAGGCGAGATCTTATCATTAACCGAGGAGACGGTGAGCGGATTAAAGGTGATTAAGGCATTTACCGCCGAAGAGCAAAAAGCAAGTTTGTTTGAACGCGCTTCCAATAACTATTTCAATTTAATGAATAGGGTATTGCGCCGTAACGACCTGGCATCTCCAATTTCGGAGATTTTAGGTACCGGTGTAATGGCGATTATTATATGGTATGGCGGTGGACAGGTATTGGCCGAAAATGATTTTACCGCCGAAAAATTTATCGCTTACTTATTGCTCTTTTACCAGATTATTCCCCCTAGTAAAAGTTTAGCGCAGGCGAGTTATAAGATTCAAAGAGGAAACGCATCCGCGGAAAGAGTTTTTGAATTATTAGATGCCGAAAACCCCATTCAAGATGCACCCGATGCAAAGGAATGCAAGGAGTTTAAGGAGTCGATAGAATTTAAGGATGTGTCTTTTTCTTATGAGGAGAAACAAGTTCTCAAAAACATCAATCTCCGAATTGAAAAGGGAAAAACAATAGCCTTGGTTGGACAAAGTGGTGGCGGAAAAACAACCCTCACCAATTTGGTGCCCCGCTTTTATGATATTGGCGGCGGGCGTTTAGAAATCGATGGCCTTTCGATTGATGAGATTAAATTGGAAGACCTGCGCGGACACCTCGGTATTGTTACCCAGGAGACCTTATTATTTAATGCTTCGGTAGCCTATAACATTGCTTTGGGTAGGCCCGATGCCAGTGCCGAGGAGATAAAGGCTGCGGCCGAGATTGCCAATGCTCACGAGTTTATTGCCCGTTTGCCAGAAGGCTATAATACCAATATTGGCGATGCCGGTGGAAAGCTGAGTGGCGGTCAAAAACAACGTTTAAGTATCGCCAGAGCGGTGCTGAAAAATCCCCCAATTTTAATTTTAGATGAGGCCACATCCGCCTTAGACACCGAATCTGAAAAGTTGGTGCAAGACGCGCTGTTCCGATTAATGAAAAGCAGGACCTCTTTGGTAATTGCGCATAGGCTTAGCACCATTCAACATGCGGATGAAATTGTGGTGATTAATGAGGGTGTAATTGCCGAGCGTGGCACTCATCAAGAGCTGCTCGACCGTCAGGGCATATATCATAAATTAGTGGCGATGCAGAGCTTCGCTTAAAACCTAAGTCATCCTTATGCGAAAGATTGAACACATTGGAATAGCGGTTAAAAATTTAAAGGAGGCCAATGAAACTTATGCCAAGCTTTTTGGGGCCGAAGCTTACAAAGAAGAAGGTGTAGAAAGCGAAGGGGTTCTTACTTCCTTTTTTCAGGTAGGACCCAATAAAATTGAATTGTTGGAAGGTACCCATCCCGACAGTCCCATTTCTAAGTTTATCGCTAAACGCGGAGAAGGCATACACCACATTGCTTTTGATGTAGAAGATATTGAATCCGAAATCAAACGTTTGGAAGGAGAGGGTTTCACCCTATTAAACAAAGAAGCCAAAGCTGGCGCTGATAATAAATTGGTAGCCTTCTTACATCCAAAAAGCAGTCATGGCGTTTTGGTGGAATTGTGTCAGGAGCGGAGATAGACCTGAGACCTGAGACCGCTTTGCTTTGAGACCTGAGACCGCTCGCTTTGCTCGCTTTGAGACTTGAGACCGCTCGCTTTGCTCGCTGAGAGACTCAATTTGGTATAGAACTAAGACCTTTGGATCATACTGGATTTAGTCTCAAATCTTTAAAAGAACCTAGATCGCTTCCTTCGGTCGCTGTTAGAACTTAGAGCGCTCGCTCTGCTCGCTGAGAGACTAATATTGCGGTGGAGTTCCAGCTTTTGGAATTAACGAAATCCAGTCTCAAATCTTTCATAGACCTGAGACCGTTCGCTTTGCTCACTCTGAGACCTGAGACCGCTCGCTTTGCTCGCTGAGAGACTTGATTTGGGATAGAACTACGATCTTTGGAATTAGCGAAATCCAGTCTCAAATCTCAAATCTCAAATCTAGGTTCCAAGCTCTAGGTTCTAATTTCTAATCCAAAAAAAATACCCGCCCTAGCGCAAGGCCAGAGCGGGTATCTTTGGGGAGGAAAATTAAATCTTAATTAACGTTTACTACCGTGAAGCTGGTGAAGATCACGTTTCCTGGGAAAGCGTCGTTACCAAATATTTCGGGACCATCAAAGGCACTGTTGCCATCGAATTCATACACCCCAATTTGACCATTATCTAAGTGTAGCATTGGGAATAATAACTGTCCTGGATTGTAAGTTACTCCAGCATCTAATTGTACCTGTACATTGGTGTTTACACCTTTGCTAACTTGAGTTTTACCAATAATTCCTGGTAGTACAATGCCACCCATTCCGTCGTCATTGTGTATTACCAACCAGCCATCAGCAGCAGCGGTAACTTGAGGAATAGTAATGGTATTGCTAGTGATATCCATGTTTGGAGACATAATCATAGCGGAGTTGATGTCAATTGGCGTCATTACCGGAGCACCATCTACCGTAAAGGGTGGGTCGAGGGAATTGTTGCCATCAAATTCATACATCATGTCCATTCCGGTGTCTTCGTGAAGCATTACCCATATTTGGTCGCCATCCGTAATAGTAGCATCTGATGCAATTTGCACCATTACTGATTGATTGGCGCCGGCTTCTACAAACTTGGGTTCCGAGATAATATCTGGCACAATGGGACCATTATTACCGTTATCAGCGTGGATCACTATCCAGCCGTCGGAAGGCAAGTCAACCATAGAAACTTCTACCATATTCTGAGAAATCACTTGGGTACTAATGTCCAAAGTTGCTTTAGATGGTTCCATGGGAGTGTCCATGTTATCATCATCATCATCACTACATGATGTAATAGTAAGAGCCAATGCTGCAGCAAAGGCAAATTTTAATAGTTTTGGCGTTTTCGTGGAGATCATAATTCAATTTGTTTTTTGAGTTCAATTATATCTACGCGTATATCGTCAACTTGGATTTCTGGAAGGCAAAAAAAATTGAATAAACGTCCACCTATAGAAGTAAAGATTAGCACGCTATTGCAGGAAGGCAATGAGGAAGCGGTATCTTTAATATATGATAATTACGGGGCGGTACTATTTGGATTGTGCGCGCGCATGATGGGTTCCAAAGAGGATGGAGAGGAAGTTTTCCAGGAAGCGATGATTAAAATTTGGCGTTATGCTAAGTCATTCGATCCAAGTAAAGCCAGGTTATATACTTGGATGATGAATGTTACTCGGAACACCTGCATCGATCAAATTCGAAAAAATGATCGTCGACCACAAATCCAAGATATTGATTCGAACGTATATAAGGTTGATTCCGTAAACCAAGGTGAAATAGAAGTAGATCATATTGGTTTAAAAAAGGAGATTGACAAACTTCGACCGGAAGAACGAAAAGTTTTAGAGTTAGCCTATTTTAAGGGTTTCACTCAAGGTGAGATAGCCAAAGACTTAAACATACCTTTAGGAACGGTTAAAACCCGGGCCCGAAAGGCGATAACTGAATTAAAGCGATTTTTAGCCAAAGACATTGGATCCTAAAAAGTACATAGAAAGCGGCATCATAGACGATTATGTGATGGGATTTGTTTCGGAGCAGGAGCAGCGTGAGGTACAATGCCTCAGCAAAATCTACCCCGAGATAAATGAGGCATTACGCCAGGCTGAGGACCTTATGGGTACTTGGGCGCTTGAAAGTGCTATGGAGCCCCCGGCCGGTTTAAAGGAAAAAATCATGGCCAACTTGGGTGAGCAGGAGCCCGCCCCGGTAGTGATGAGTCCTATAAAAGAGACGGAGGACGATAAAAAGGTGATTCCCTTAAATCGCGAAGCTGCGGATAATAAACCACCCCTAGGATGGATTGCAGCAGCAGCAGCGATATTGCTTTCTTTCTTCATGGCCTACCAATGGCAGGATAGCCTCAACTTTATGCGGGCTATGGAGCAAGAAATTGTTAGCCAAGATCAAGACCTGGAGGATTTGCAAAACAAATTGCAATACGAGGCAAAAGATCGTGAACTGTACCAAGGCTTATGGGCTGCGGTATCTGAACCCGGTGTGCAGCGCATTGAGCTAAATGCGGTTAAAGAGGATCAGTCGGCCCTTGCTACCGTGTATTGGAATCCAGAATCCGAAAAGACTTTTGTGTTTAGAGATCAGCTACCTCAGGAAGGTAATGAAGCTCAATATCAATTATGGGCCATTGTGGCTGGTAAACCAGTGAGCATTGGATTGCTTGATCAAGGTAGTACGGAGCTACAATTGCAGAACATGGCGGCCATTAGTGATGCCGATGCCTTTGCGATTACCTTAGAGCCTTTAGGCGGGAGTGAAAACCCGACTATGGAGCAAATGGTAGTGCTGGGTAAGGTTTAATAGATCAGCGCCTCATTCAAGCTTTTCCCCTTTATTTTAATCTCTTTTTTAAGTCCAGAAGATCATTCGTTTTAGGGTCAAAATGCCAGGTTTCGATGCCCAACTTTTCCGCCGCAGCTGCATTTTCCTCCCGGTCATCTATAAAGTAACAATCCTCGGCTTTTAAATCCTGTTCCTTTAATACCTTTTTAAAGAAGGCTGCCTCGGGCTTACGTGAACCCATTTCGTGACTGAAATAAACGCTTTCAAAAAGGGAAATAAACTGCTTATACTTAAAAGGACCACAGAGCTCCTGAATTTTCTCAATATGCATGGCATTGGTATTACTAAGCAGATGGAGGGTATAGGTCTTTGATAAGCGTTTTAAAAGATTTAGATGCTCATCTGGAATCTCAATATAGCACATGGCATTCCAGGCCTTGGCCAAATCATTTTTAAAGATGTTCTTACGAAAAAAGTAAGGCTGGATTGCAGAAAGGAAATCGCTGCTAGATAGCTCCCCACGCTCCAATTGATTAAAAAGTTCGCCTTGTTGGGCCAGCGCTTCTTGCGCACCGAGCTTTTCAAAGGCTTTATAAGTTAAACTCTGGTCGATTGGAATGAGTACCGCTCCAAAATCGAAGAACAGGTGTTTAGGCATAGTGACGATTTAAGCACAAAAAAAGGGAATCCGATTTTAACTTTAACGATAAACTGCAAATAATCTGAAATATAAAGCACTGATTATCAAAGCCAAATTGATTTAGCTACCATTAAACGAAGATTAATGACCGTTTATCGAAAGATTTTATCCCTTTAGGGAGTGAAAACACTTAAGGCTCAAGCGCTAGTAATCATCCTTTTTTTGCAAATGGATCAGGGTGCTGAGTTCCACCTCTAAAAATTGTGCAATTCTATTCAACTTCGACAAACCAATGGCCACTTTGTTATTTTCGATTTTGGCGTAATTACCCTGACTAATATCCAAGGCAAAGGCCATTTCCTCCTGACTAATGCCTTTCGAAATACGAAGTGCTCTTATACGGTCCATTAGTGCCTCTTGATTCATAGAGATTGAAAGTAAAATCATTTGGCGAAAATGACGCTGTTTTGAGAGTAGAAAATAACGCTTATTGCTTGAATACCATTTTAAAATGCTTTTTGGCCAAAGGCGGATTGGGAATATGGAACTACTAGTTCAGCCTTTGCAACTTTCAGTTCATTGCCTTGAATTCCAAACCTTAGGCCAAGGGAATTGTCGGTAGCAAATGATCCTTCCTCGAACTTCCATTTTGCCAGAAATAAAAACCTCCATTCTTGTTTTCTAGTTCACTTGCTATTAAGGTCCAGTAATGTCGAAATCTCTTATGCATGAGATGAATAGTTTTTTAGGCAAGCGCTTCTTTCATTTAAACCTCGATTAATTTAAACTCTAGGGAAAATGAAAAAATTACTTCTATTAGCTTCTTTACTGGCCTTTATGGGGATGGACTTGAAGGCTAAACCTTTAAAAGTTACCCGCAAAGGTTCAAAGGATGGTATCCACTTCGATTATGTGGTGCAAGACCCAGGCTTTTGGCGAAATGAGTTAAAGTGCTTAAAACCGGGAAGCATCCTTTGTTCATGGGTTGATGTGCAGGGCAGCAATCATTCTGCAGTAATAAAGGCTATTCACGAAAAAATTGAAACCGCAGTGCTAGGCGGCAGTACTGGCGGCTCTATAAGTGGTGATGGCTATTCGGGCACTTGGACCGGCAGCCTCAACCAATGGGGTGCCGTGGACTATACTTTTGAAGGTGAAACGGAAGATTAGTGCTTTAGATCAGTGGAAAGTCGTGGCTCCAAAAGGGCCATGGCTTTTTTTTATGAGCCTGATCTTTTTCTATGGTGCTAAGATCAAGATTGCTGGTGCGGATGGACCACCGAGATTAGTAGAACATAAGGAACTAAGGGATTTTCCCAACAGCGACTATGACTTTATAGCGCTAGACATTAATAGTCAAGGCGATAGTTTGGTGATGCTTTTTCGTTCCAACAACGATAATGCCTTGTGGGTGGAAAGTCGGTCTATCCCTGAAATGGCGCATGCTGACAAAAGCCGTATTAGATTGGAAGGGGAAATTCCAGACTTGATTGATTTTACTTGGTTTAATCGGAGCTTAGTACTACTCGCCTTCGATAAAGTGTATGTTTTCAATCGCCAGGGAAGATTAAAGTCGAGCCTGCCATTGGCCCATAATTACACCCGAATCCATAAGAATGGTGTTGGCCTTTTTCTTACTAATGCCTATAATTTCGAGAATGATTCCAATCTACAAATTAGCGAGCTGTTGTTGGAGGAATGCCCGCAAAGCGAGGCTTGTGAAAGAATTATTCTAAGTGAGCCATTAGGCATCCATAAAGTGATGTCGCATTTTAATACCGAAGCTATTATGGTCACTACTTCTCGCTTTTTCATTGCGGATCCTATTAAATTCCAAATCCGGAAATTCAATTTTAAGGGCAAACAAACCGCAAGCTTCGATTTAAATAATATTGGATTAAAGCTTGCCAATTCCGATTCGCTTTATAGTCTTTACCAGCAATTTCCGAAAAGCCAAAGGAAACTGGCCTTGAGCGCCATCGCAGGAAATTTAAAGCAAAAGGTCTATCTCGAAAAAATGTATGCTGTTGCCCATGAAGTCTGGCTGTCGCTTAAAATCGAGCAGGAGGGCCTTCGACTGCTATGGCGTTTAGATAGTGCCAGTTTAGGTATTAAGTCGGTAGACACTTTAGTCTTGGAACCATTTGATAGACATTGGCAAAGTAAATGGGGTGATCATTACCGAAACTCCTTTTTCCCTTTGCGTTTGGATTTAGGAAATGATATTGTTTTCAGCAAACAGGCCGCCTTTACGGTTTTGGATTTTAACTACTTCCCGGAAGGGGATTTGTCCAGCGATACCTATTTCCAAGGTTTCGAAACAGCTTTTGCGGAATTAGGCGGCCATTACAGTCTTTTAGAATATGCGATTGATGAAGTCCCCTAGTGCTAGCTTACTGCTTTTTTTACTCCTATTGTTTTTTGCGCCGCTTGCTAAAGGGCAGGTTCAGGCATTTAAAATGGACACATTAGGCCTCAAGCTTTATGATTATCAAAATCAAGAAGTGGCCGCACCACATGGCGGTAGGAATTTGCGTTTGTTGCTTTTTAATGAATATTCCTGCACCGCTTGTCTCAATTCGGATACTAGTGACCATCGCACAAGTATTTTTCTCACCAAGGCTTCCCCCAGCCCTATTAAAAATCGACGGCTGGCACTGCATATTAAAATCCACTATGGACTTCCGCTTTACTTCTGCCAGGAAGATTCAATTGTACTGACGGAGCAGCAAAGCTTTAATTTCCGGAAAGACATCGGTCCTGTAATTATTGAGCTGCAGCTTTTGCGAGCTATGGAATAGTGAGACTTGTATTGGATTCTTAGGATGTTAAAAAATTCAACATTGTTGAAATCAGTTATATTTTACTGTTGATACCTTAGCCTGATCTATTTATCTCAAATCAAAGTATTTTTGTGTTGTCAGCTGGGTTTAGGGATGTGCCGCACGATGTAGTCTCAGGTTATCATCCTTGTCAGTGGCAAAATGCTACGCAAAATCAATTTTGAGTTTAAAGAGTAATTTGAGAAGCTTACACTGGAATGCAGGGGAGGGGCTTAGATTGGACAAGCTTACAGAGGCATTTATCCCAAATTAATTTTCAAAATAAAACCTCATGGGTAATAGACGAAATGTTTTAATAGCAGGGCTGATAGTTCTGATAAACCTGGTTTCGGTCTCTTGTGTCGTAGAAAATGGAGATGAGGCCTATCAGAGAATTGAATTTAAGAATGACTCGCCATATGCATTGGAAGTATCTCTTCCCCAAGGGATAATGGATGAATCTAATGCCCGTCAATTTAGTTTGGCACCTGGTGATGTTGTGGGCTATACCTCGAATAGCCCGCTTTACAATGGACCTAATAGAACTGATTGCAGTGATGCAAGATGTGATGTAAAGGAGATCATTGTGGCCATGCCTGATAGCGCATATTCAGTGAGATTCTTATTGGATAGTTGTGGGGCTTATGGAGCCTCAAGTAAAAAGGAATATTTTAATCCATGCTGCCCTAATGCTCGTCCAAATGTGAGCAGCGACACTAAGGATCTGATTGCATTTAGATACACTTTTATAGATTCAATATTGGTGATTGCCAGAGATTATGAGCTGTATTAGGGGAAGGATCGCTGCGTTTTTCGACATTAGACGATAGATCGCCTCCCTCTTAGATTGCCTCAACTTGGAGACAGCTAACTGGGGGAGTTCGCAGCGTATCATTCTTGGTTTTACCGCTTCTATATTTGAGCTAATTCTATGGTCTTCAATTCAATGATAAATACTAAATTTGCCCTCCTTTTCGGGCCCATAGCTCAGCTGGTTAGAGTAGGTGACTCATAATCACTTGGTCGTAGGTTCAAGCCCTACTGGGCCCACTTGAAAGTCAGTAAGTTACGTTGAAAGATGTGCTTACTGGCTTTTTTTTTGAAGAAATATAAAAGGCAATAAGCCTAAATAATTGATTACCCCTCAATAATCCAAGCCCAGTAAAATGTGGCGGAAATTTTAACCGCTAGCAACATAATTTAAAATTCATATGGGCTATAAGTTCCCTCACAGGCAACATAGTTGCTAGCCGCTTAGGCTTTCCTGCAATTAGTTTAGCATCAGCTTCTTAATCGAAGAAGCACTTAATTTAAGATGTTAATTATGCAGTTTAGAAATTTTTTAATCCTAGCAGGAGCGATCAGCCTTATGGGCGCTTGTAAAGAACCTGAACCCCGAAATGAAATCCGGGTTTTTCACGAAGTACCCTGCGGAGCAGATCGATCGCATCAGGGTTTTAGCCACATGAGCAACTGGGCCGGTTCCTCTTACTTTATTTCTAGCGGTTTTTACAACTTGCAAGAAGCCAAGGCTTTGGCGGCGAGGCATCAGGCCCATTTGGTAACGATAGGCTCGGCGGCGGAAAACCAAGTGGTGCAGGCCTTATTGGATAGTGCCGGCGTTTCCTATGCCTTAATTGGTTTTCAAGATGAGCAAAGTGAAGGCCATCACCGCTGGTTAAATGGCGAGCCAATTTTTTATACCAATTGGCAAAGGCTGGAACCTAATAACACCGCTTATACAAATTGTCATGATAACGAAACTTTGATCTGTGAAGAAGACGCCGTTACCATTGCTGGTCAGTCTCATCCAGAAGCTGGAGGTTGGAATGATGTGCCCGTCAGCTTGCGTTATAATGTGGTGCTGGAACAAATCTGTGATCCGGTGGATTTGCGCTAGGCTTTTTGGCCTTGAAGCCCTGAGTAGTAAAGGTCTAGCTGGGTCTAAACCATTGACAGCAAATTAATTAACAATTTCTGTGGAAAAACTTCCTAAGCTCCTCTTAGGCCTTGGCTGTAGCGGTATTGGCTGAAAAATAGGCTTCTTATCAACCAAAGCTGTTTAAAACCCAAGCGCCATTTTGGATGAAATTGAGAGCACTTTTAGGAACTTTAAATTCCATTTAGAAATCTCACATTTACATGTCATATATCGAAACTCAGGAGAAAATAAAGGGCGCCGAAAATTTCAGCTCTTCAGAAGTGAAATCGGCCGCACTAGAATATTTTAATGGCGATGAATTAGCCGCAACCACTTGGATGGCTAAGTATGCAGTGCAGGATCAGGAAGGGAATTTCATGGAGCGCACGCCGGCGGATACCCACCTTAGAATGGCACGTGAATTCGCGCGCATTGAGGCTTTTTACGAAAAGCAAAAGGGCAGCATGTTTGTTTCGGAACTCTCGGAATATGGTCAGAATCGTAAAGCGCTGGATGAAGATCAAATCTTGAATTTCTTCAATAACTTTAAATACATCATCCCCCAAGGTTCGGTGATGGCGGGCTTAGGACATCCCTACCGCATTGCCTCCCTTTCCAATTGTGTGGTTATGCCTTCTCCCTTCGATTCCTATTCGGGAATTATGCATACCGATGAGCAGCTGACCCAACTCTTTAAACGCCGCTGTGGTGTGGGTATCGATATTTCGACCTTGAGGCCTTCTGGTCAGAATGTGAATAATGCCGCCGGAACTACGAGCGGTGCGGTTTCCTTTATGGAGCGCTTTAGCAATACCACCCGTGAGGTGGCTCAAAATGGAAGAAGGGGCGCCTTAATGCTTACCATCGATATCGCCCATCCCGATGCCAAGGATTTTGTGACCATCAAACAAGATTTATCCAAGGTAACAGGGGCCAATATTTCCCTTCGCTTAAGCGATGAGTTTATGAAGGCAGTAGCCGAAGACAGCAGCTATACCCAGCGCTGGCCAATTAATGCTGCCGAACCAGAAGTTAGTCAGACTATACAAGCACGAGAACTCTGGGATGAAATTATCAAGTGCGCCCATAATACCGCCGAGCCAGGTTTAATATTTTGGGACCGCCAGCATAACTATTCCACTTCTTCAGTGTATCCAGAGTTTGAGAATTTAAGTACTAATCCCTGTTCAGAAATCGCCATGCAAGGCGGTGACAGCTGTCGCTTGATGGCCTTAAATTTATACTCCTTCGTAGATGATCCCTTTACCGATAAGGCAAGTTTTAACTTCGATAAATTCTATGCCTATACCTATGAAGGTCAGCGCCTGATGGACGACCTGGTTGATTTGGAATTGGAGCATATCAGTAAAATTCTGAATAAAGTAAAGGCGGATCCAGAGCCGGATTATATTAAGGATACCGAATTACGCCTTTGGAATTTACTACACGATACAGGCAAGAAAGGCCGTAGAACGGGTCTTGGTTTTACCGCTTTGGCGGATGCGATTGCCGCCCTGGGACTAAGGGTAGATGATGCCCAAGGTTTGGACATGGTAGATCAAATTATGCGCTGCAAAATGAAGGGCGAGTTTGATAGCTCCATCGACATGAGTATTGAACGGGGCTCATTTGGTGGCTTTGATCCAGGAATTGAAAATACCTCTGAATTTGTACAAATGATGGCGGCAGAGTTTCCAGAAATGTACAACCGGATGATGCAGCATGGCCGTCGTAATATTTCCATTAGCACCGTGGCACCTACGGGTACCATTAGCATGCTAGCACAAACTACTTCAGGCATAGAGCCGCCATTTATGCTTTCCTATAAACGTCGTCGGAAGCTTAATGAAAAGCAAATAAATACCACCAAGGCTACCTTTATTGATGAACTTGGGGATGCCTGGGAGGAGTTTGATGTCTATCATCCCAAACTAAAAACCTGGATGGAAGTAACGGGTAAAGAAAATTTGGAGGAAAGTCCTTATTTGGGCATGACCGCCAATGAAATCGATTGGATTCAAAGGGTAGAACTGCAAGCAATTGTGCAGAAATACACCACACATAGTATTAGTTCAACCATTAACCTTCCCAATGATGTGGCCTTGGAAAAGGTGGCTGAAATTTACCTGGAATCTTGGAAGCGAGGTTTAAAAGGTATCACCGTTTACCGCGATGGCTCGCGCAGTGGAGTGCTGGTTTCGAAAGATGAAAAAACCGAAAGCAAAGCGGAGGCCGATAGCTATTTGCCACGACCAGAAGTATTGGAAGCCCGGGTTTTACGCTTTAAAAATGAGCGTGAAGATTGGCTTGCAGTAGTCGGGACTCTTAACGATAGACCCTATGAAATTTTTACGGGAAAGGCAGAAGAGGCCTTCAATTTGCCGGCCTATGTGAGTAGAGGTTGGATCTTAAGACGGAAGGAGGAAGAAGGCCTCAGTCGCTATGATTTCCGCTATCGCGATAGCCAAGGTTATAACGTAACCATCGAAGGCCTATCCCGCTCCTTTAGCAAGGAATTTTGGAATTATGCCAAATTGATTTCGGGTGTATTACGTCACAATATGCCCATCCCACACGTGGTGGAATTAATCAATAACCTCAACCTCGATCAGGACTATATAAATACCTGGACAGCAGGGGTGGCCCGTGCCCTTAAAACCTTTATTCCCGATGGTACGGTTGCTGCCGATAAGAAGTGCCCGGAATGCTCCGATTCGGAGGGATTGATTTATGAAGAGGGCTGCTTAAAATGCAAAAGTTGCGGCTATGCCAAATGCGGCTAAAAGATATTTACCCCTAATTTTCCCTAGAGCCAGCTTTATCATGAAGCTGGTTTTTTTTTGCTTTTAGGCTTGGCAAAAAGCGAGCACTTAAAGATTAAGAACAACTTGGTACTTTTTAAACAAAATGCATGGAGGCCTTTTAGAATATGACGGCTATCAATGTCCTTTTTTCGAAAAACCCAATTTTACCGCTAAGTTCTTTATCCTAGTCGTTTTGATTCAAGTCATTGAAACCCAATTTTAGGCATTCTAAACAATTCCCTAATTTAAATCGATCCTATTTACTAGGTAGGCTGAATGGGTTTGCTTATTTTCATTGCCTAGCTAAAGTGCTAGTTTTCAACCCCCGAAACAATCAAAATGGCCCGCCTCCGGCTTTGGACAATTACGCTACTTTGTTTGCCTCTTCTAGTGATGGGCCAGCTTTCGGTGAGCAGTACTCCAGCAATCAGTGGCGGTCAGATTGATTTATGCCTCCCTCAAAGTTCAAGCGTTTCTTACCAAGCTTCCTACTCCGGAGCTTCCTTCGATTCCATTATTTGGACTTTACCAGGTGCTATTCCAAATAAATTTAACGGACTAGGACCTTTTTCGGCAACCTACAGCCAGGGAGGAACTTTCGCTTCTTTGGTGCAGGTATATTCCGCCGGAGCGATAGTAAGTAGCAATAGCTTTACGGTAAATGCGGGCGATAGTATTCCCCAAGTGAATTTTGCCAGCAGTGGAAACCCAATCACTTTTAATAACGATACCGTTTTTACGATTTGCACTAATGCTTCCAATTACACCTTTTTCTTTCAAAACCTTTCCAGCGGCTATGATTCCTACAGCTTGGATTTTGGTGATGGAAGTGCTACTCAAACCGGCCAAAGCTGGGATACTACCAGTCATCAGTACACGGCGGCGGGACTTTATAATGTTACTTTAAACCTCTTTAATGGCGGTTGCGCCACGGTTTCAAAAACCATCAAAGTCTTTTATGGAAATACGCCGAGCGCTCAAATTAGCAGTAGCAGTGCCTTAACCGGGCAATGCTTAGCTTTGGGTTCTGCGGGCGCCACTATGACCTTCGACCTTAGTGCCTTTTCCAATAATCCGAGTGGTACCATTTACAAGCTTTACTTTAGTGATGATAGCACCACCCAAACTTTTAGCCATCCACCACCCGCTAGTTTTAATCACACCTTTAATCGCGCTTCTTGTGGGAATTTAAGTCCCAATTATCGCAACTCCTTTTTTGTTCGCTTTACAGCGGAAAACCCTTGTGGACAAAGTGCACCTATAGTAGATCCTATAACCTTATCCTCCCCGCCAACCGCCGATTTTATAATGCCTTTCGATAGCTGCCGCGGGGTATCAGTGCCCATCTTTAATAACTCTGATCCGGGTGCGAATATTAGTTATGATCCCAATGTGATTAATCTTTCCGGGAGTAATGGCGACTATGTATGTGACTCCAGCACCAATAGCGTTTGGGAGATTAGTCCGGCCACTTTTACCATTAGCCAAGGGGCCGCGGGCTTTAGAAGCGTACTTAATGATCCAAACTCCTGGATTCTTGGTACCGATAGTATTCGGGTTCGCTTTAATCAGCCGGGCATTTACACGGTAAAAATGATTATTTCCGGATCGGCCCTCTGTGATATCGATAGCATCACTAAAACCATTTGTATTGATGAGGTTTCTAGCGGAAACTATCAGGTAAACGATTCTATTCTTTGTACGGGTGATGTTTTGGATTTGGCTTACCTCGAGCCCATTTTCACCAGTTGTGATACGACCATCCTCAATTGGCAGGTGCTTCCGCCGGTAGGCTGGACCTTGGATAATGGCAGCTTAAGTGACAGTAGTTTGGGAATTCGTTTTAATAATGCGGGCAACTACCAACTCATTTTTGAAGCCAATAATAACTGCGGCTCCACTTATGATACTTTGGCTATTGTGGTAGCCGGGCAACCGCGATTAATACTGCCTAGCGACACCAGTTTTTGTGGCTTAGCAACGCTTAATATGGCAAACCCCCAACGCCAAATTTTTGTGGAAGACAGTTTGGGCAGCCGAAACTATAGCTGGCAAATAATTCCCAATAGCGGTTGGTCTTACCTTGGTGGGACCAATGCGAACTCTTTTCAGCCAATTATCGATTTTCAATCCTTTGGTAGCTATCAACTAATCTTAGCCTTGGATAATGGCTGTTTTACAGTTTACGATAGCCTTACGGTTGAGGTGAATCCCTTCCCGGTGCTGGAAATCCCCAACGATACCATTTTATGTGAAGGAGCCAATTACCTATGGAACTTAAATGCCAATCAGGGCAGTAGCCCCTTCAACTACAGTTGGCAAATTGATGGTGCCTCGGTACTGAATAATACCGGGCAAATTCAAGTTAATAATCTCTGGACCGATACCTTAGTCCATGTATTTGTGGACGACATTAAGGGCTGTAGCGATTCGGGAAGTTTTTGGATTCGGGTGCCCCAAATTGACATTCAACTCAGTGCTCAAAGCCCGGTTTGTTATAGCGATAGCAGCCAGATTAATGCGGCTATAAGCGGGGGAAATGGCAATTTAAGTTTTCAATGGCTTGGACCGAATGTTGCCTTTTTATCGGATCCCAATGTTTTAAACCCGGTGGTAGATTCCATGGGAATTCCCGGCCTTTATATTTTGGAAGTCAGTGATTCGCTTTCCTGTTTAAAGCGCGACAGCATTTTTATTGATGAGCATCCTTTTACTACCGTGGAGGCTGGTCCCGACACCATTGCCTGTGATGCCAACTCCTTAATCGATCTTAACTACGCCGCATCTCCACTTGGTGGTACTTGGTCGGGATCCTTCGTAAGCAGCACGGGTTTCTTTGATCCACTGGCCTCCGGCCCTGGTGTGCACACTGTTTATTATCAATACACTGATGCAAATGGATGTAGCGGAGAAGACAGTGTGAATCTAAGTTTAAGTCCGGCCCCGATTGCGCTTTATACCCTCAGCGATTCCAGCGGCTGTCCGGGGCTAAACCTAAGCGCCAGTTCTACTTCCGATCCCACTTTAGGGCATGAGTGGTTGCTCAATGATTCTCTTATTGGAACCGGCTTATCGGTGAATTTTAGTTTGGGGAATACATCAAACACCAGCGATGCGAATTACACCCTAAAACTGGTTGTAGCCCGGGCAGGCCTTAATTGTACCGATACCCTGAGCCGGAACATTGTAATATTCCCTAAACCCTTGGCGGCGATTAGTTTGCCCGACTCGGCTTGCGCCGGAGATACCTTATTCTTAGTGAGTGCCTCTCTATTTAAGGGAGCTAATTTAGATACCCTCATATGGTCTAGCAGTTCTTCCACAGTTACTATCCTGGATCCCAATTCGCCAAATACGGAAATCGCTTTTCCCGACAATCAAAGTGGAGCGACAAATTCGTATCAGGTGAGTTTATTCCTGCGCAGTACCGATGGATGTGTTGATAGTATCAGTCAGAATATCATCATAAATCCCAGACCAGTAGCAGCATTTACTATTCCTGCCAATGCCTGTGGTCCCTTTACTTTAAGTCCCAGCAACAATTCTGTAGGTAACAACCTTAATTACAGTTGGAGCATCAGTCCGCCTCAGCCAGGTACTGGACTTAATAGCGCAAATCCCATTTTTAATTTAGCCGCCTCAAGCAGCGATTCCGTGCAGTATAGCCTAAACTTGTTTATTAGTGATGGCCGAGGCTGCGCCGATTCTCTAAGTCAAAATTTCACCTTATATCCATTGCCCACGGCAGGTTTCAGTCTATCCAATCAAGATAGTTGTGGGCCCCTATTGGTATCCATTAGCAATTTATCGACTTCGGGCCAAAGCGGCATGGACACCTCCACCATGAGCTTCGCTTGGGATTTTGGAAATGGTCAAAGTAGTAATTCCGCCTTGCCGCCAGCGCAAAGCTTTATAAATACCGGGAATACCGATACTACTTATGTACTGCAGTTGATAGCCACGAATGCCTTTGGCTGTAGCGATACCATAGTTGATAGTGTAACCGTAAGGGCCGATCCCAATGCCTCTTTAATTGTTAGTAGCTTCACCGCCTGTGCTCCTTTTGTGATTGATTCTTCGGTGGTGCAGGCTATTCAATGGGCGCCAAATTCCAGCTATAACTGGCAGGCCTTCGACCAACAAGGAAACCCCATCGCAGGCACTAACTTTAGTGGCCCCAAGGCTTTTAATTATACCATCGCCCAGGCGGAAGATTCCATTAGCATTCAATTAATCGTTAGTCGTATTTATGGCTGCAAGCCAGATACCTTGGAAACGCTTTTTTATACCGTGCAAAGCCCAGAGGCCAGTTTTGGACTGTCGGATAGCGCGGGATGTAGTCCCTTTAATCTTAGTCTTAGTGATTCCTCCACCGCTACCTTAAGCCGGCAGTGGTTTGTGAACGACAGCTTTGTATCCAGTGCACTGAACCCGAATCTTATCCTTAGCAATCCAAATGCTTTAAGCGACAGTATAATTGAAATTAAATTGGTGGCTTTAGCTTCTACCGGTTGCACCGATACTGCGGTTCGCGTAGTTCACGTTTACGGCGCTCCAATTGCCGATTTCTCTGTTAATTTAGTTTGTGAGGGCGATACCATTGATTTCTTTGATAATTCCTCCAGTCAATCCAGCATCGCAAATTGGTTTTGGGATTTTGGCGATGGAACTAGCGATACCTTGCAGAACCCAAAGCATTTTTACAATACTACTGGACCGAAAATAATAAGTCTCACGGTTACGGATGATCGTGGTTGTAGCGACACTTTTATTGATACCATCGGTCTTTATCCTTATCCAGTTGCGGCTATCGCGAAGATGGGCAATTGCGAGGCCCAAAATTGGTGTAAAGATCAGGCGGTTACCCTTCTCGATTCTTCTACAGTGGATTCCTTTGGGATGCCAATTAACCAATGGTTTTGGGATGTGGATGGCGATGGAGTGGATGATTATAGTACCCAAAATCCAGTGCATGTTTTTACGACTATCGGCACAAAGCAAGTGCGCTTAATTGTAGAAACGGCCTTTGGCTGTCGCGACACCGCATTTGCAACTTTTAATATTGTGGAGCTGCCGCTGAGTAGTTTCGCCTTCGATAGTATTCAAAGTTGTGGCCCTCATACCTTGAATGTGATCAATAGCAGCACCGGTCGAATTGATAGCAGTCGCTGGAATGTTTTCACCTTAGATACGGCAGGTAATAGGCAAATGATGTTTAGCGATACGGCTTTTAGCCCTAATCAGAGCTTTACTTTGCAATCGGGTTATTTGGCGGATACGGTATATTATTTCGAGTTGATTAGCACCAATTGCTGTGGCTCCGATACCTTAATCCGAACCGTAAGAATGAAGCCTTATCCGGTGGCTAATTTCCTGCCTTCTAGCAGGGATGGCTGCTCGCCTTTTCCGGTTACTTTCCAAATTGATGGTCTTACCACTGGGGCGCCAGATTTTGTGGTTTTAGATTATGGCGATGGCGTCATTGACACCCTTTTCCCCAACTGGGTGATAAACACCAATGGCGATAGCCTGCGTATTTTTGGACAGCCCACTCATAGCTACTTAAACCCAGGCACGGGCGATACCATTTACTACCCTAGTTTAAAGGCGGTGAATGATTGCGGTGATAGCACCGTCACCGATTCCATCATTGTTCATCCACCAACCGTGCAAGCCTTCTTGCAAGCGAGTCAAGTTTCCGGCTGTGAGCCTTTAAATGTCACCTTCACCGATTTCTCTTTTGGAGGGACTTCCGTATCGTGGTGTTTAGACTATGATACCATCAGCGGAAGCTGCAACCAACCAGTAGCAGCAGGTAGCCAAATTAGCACGACATATACCACTGCAGGGACTTATGTTGTGGCCCAATTTGTAAATGATGGCTGTAGTTTCGATACCGCATATCAGGTAATTACCGTCTTCCCATCGCCAATAGCGGCTTTTAGTTCCACCAGTTTTGTTTGCGAAGGTGACTCGGTATTTTTCACCGACCAGAGTGCGGCCAATGGCGCCTTCTTAAATTCTTACCGCTGGTTTTTTGGCGATGGCGATAGCTCCAATTTAACCAACCCGGTTCATATTTACGATACCAGTGGAACCATGGAAGTAATTCTAATCGTAGGTTCCGCGAATGGCTGTCCTGATACGGTAATTCAAAATGTAACCATCTACGATAGTCCCGAGGTTGATTTTGGCTTTGAGAATGCCTGTATCAACCAACAGCCTATTTTATTTAGCGATTCGACTTCAGTACTGGCAGGGACAATTATTGCCACCCTTTGGGATTTTGGTGATGGTAATACATCTACCAGCATTAACCCTAGCCATAGCTATCAGAGTCCAGGTTTGTATTTAGTTAAGTTGATAAAAACGAGTTCCAATGGCTGTATTGATTCGGTTCAGTATAATGTGAATGTCTTCCCCGAGCCAACATCAAACTTTAGTTTCCAGAGGCTTAGCGCCGATTCATGTTCGGTTCCACAGCTTATACAGTTTAACGATTTAAGCACCGATGCCCAAGGCTATTTTTGGGATTTTGATTTCATTAATAATCCTGGGCTAAACACCAGCTCCATCGCCAATCCGGTCTTTAACTTTAGTCAATATGGTATTTATGATGTAGCCCTCATTACCACCAATCAATTCGGCTGCTCCGATACTTTAATTCGCACCATTCCCATTCGCCCAGTTCCAAATGCGGGATTTATTGTAGATAGCACCATCGGCTGTCAGCCTTTAAGTGTGCAATTTGAAGACACTAGTGCCTATCGCTTTAATGGCCCCGGTGGCATCGTTTCTTGGTTTTGGGATTTTGGTGATGGCGGTACTTCCACGGCACAAAACCCATTGCATACTTATTTAGATCAAGGCACTTTTATCCCCAGCTTAATTGTGGTAAGCGATGGCGGCTGTTCGGATACTATTTTCGGGAATCCCATTGTGGTGCATCCAAGACCGGGAGCGGCTTTTGATATGGAGCAGTTAAGCGTACGGAAGGTGCGTTTCCTGAATAACTCCACCAATCTGGATTCCACTACGGTCGTGAACTGGAATTTTGGGGATGGCAATTCATCTTCAGAATTAGAGCCGGAGCATCTCTATAATTTCGATTTAACCCAAGGGGAGCAAAACATAGAGGTATGTTTAATCTTGTACAATAGCTTTGGTTGCCGCGATACGCTTTGTCAGGAATTACTACTTCAATCCCTTCAACTTAATGTACCTAGTGCTTTGGCACCAGAAGCGATAACCGGAACCGATGTGAATGTATTTTTACCCAAAGGACATTCTTTGGTGGAATATCATCTTCAAATTTTTGATCGTTGGGGAAATGTTGTCTTCGAGTCTATGGCCCTGGATGAAGAAGGAAAGCCAAGTGAGGCTTGGGATGGCAGGCATTATCAAAAAGGGAATCCCCTTCCCATGGGCGCTTATACCTGGCGTATTGATGCGGTCTTTAATGATGGCACGGTTTGGTTGGGACAGGAAACCCGCAGTGGCAAACGTAAAACAGTAGGTAGTGTTACGATTGTACGATAAGAGTTTATGGACAGCCTTGTTTTTATGCTTTGCCTTTGGTTTAAAAGCCCAAGATCCTGTGTTTTCCCAGTACTTCTTAAACCTCAATTACCTCAATCCTGCTTTCGCGGGATACACCAACGACCTTACCACCAACTTTAATTCGCGGGTGCAGTATTTTGGCGTGCCGGGAGTGATGGCTAGTAATACCGCCAGCGCCAATATCAGCTGCGAAGAAGAAACGCGTTTAGGAATCGGTTTGCTGGCTTATCACAATGTGGAGGGTCAAGGCATATTACAAACCACCACCCTGTCGGGTCAGCTTTCGGCAAACTTTCCTTTTACCATTCGCAGGCGGCAGCGGACTAATAAAGGTTTGTTTTCGGCAGGCTTACAATTTGGGGCCGGACAGAAGTATTTGTCTTGGCGAAATTTAAGTTTCAGCGATCAATATACGCCCTACTTGCGGGGAGTTCAGAACCCAACCAGCATTGCGGTGCAACAAAGCAGTTCCAATGTGTTTTTAGATTTAGGAGCGGGCCTAAGATCTACCTATGAATTTGGCTCGGGCCGAAAACCAAAATTCATCAGTTTGGGAGCGGCGGCATTTCACTTAAATCGACCAGCGCAGAGCTTTTTAGAATCCAACCTTAAGCTGGAACCGCGCTATACCTTTTATGTGTTCTACTATATGGGTAATCCCAAAAAAGGGCGGACCAAAGACCTGCGCTACCTTTCTTTTGGCGCCTTAGCCGATTATCAACAGGGATTGCAAACCCATACCCTTAGCGTGTTTAAGGACTTAAATGAATACATGACCGTGGGCCTTAGCGTGCGCAGGGAAGACTTTTTGTTTTTAGATCGACGGGCGGATGCCGTCATCCCGCACTTTGTTATAAAAATGAATAATCTAAGTGTAGGTGTATCTTACGATTGGACCCTTTCTCCTTTAGGGGAAGAAAACACTTTTGGCTCCGCAGAAATTGGAGTGTCCTGGCGCTTTCCCGGTCGAAATTTATGCCCCGGTTACCGCAAGCTATGCGCAGTTAAGGGTTTTGATATGACCCATGATATGCCGAATCTTTTCTTTTAAATGCGGTGGAAAAAATTAGTTGGAAGGCATCATTTGCAAGCCTCGTTTTGAAGGTCCTCGCTAAAAACCCATCCCGACTGATCTCCATCTAAGCTTAAAACTTTGGTCATTCTTTTCATACTGTCGACAGCCGTTATTGCAACTTGACCCCCAATCGGAAGGATTACGCCTTTGAATCTAGCCCTGTTGGAATTACCGGACATCAAATTTGAATAATCGTAAAAACCAACGCTATCCTCGGGATTAACAATTATGGGCAGGGAATGCTTAAAGTCCGTGTTTTTTGGGCATATATATCCATAACCTAAAATGGGAGGTTTTTTGACAAAAATCCCAATGGAAAGGGAGGTTAGGGCACCGAGTATGGATCCGATTACAATTACTATCCAAAACCCCTTTGATTTGAATAAGTCAAAAAGAGAATCCTTCATGTTATTTGGTTCTAAATATTAGGGCAAAATTTTGAGAAATATTTCACTGCTTAAATGAAAACGATTTGTTCGAAAATCAGCAGAGGTTTTTAGAATGCACCCCGTGAATCTTACCGTATACTTTCATTTTCCATTTCAGTGAACTTAGCCTTGTCTGTTGGCTTGATGTCAACCAGCTCATAGTTTTGCGGATCTAAAGTGTCAAAATCGACCAGACTTAGATATTCTTGCACGATGGTCTTGTCTAGCCTAAGCTTTCCAGCGCCAGCGCAATGGCGGTTTTGTCCATTCTTTTTAATCCCGGAAATCCAATAGGTTTCGCCAGTTTCAAAGTCAAAATAATTGGAATACTCCGAATAGGCGAAAGCGGTTCCGGTCATTTTCTTAAAGGCCTGGCCATTAAAGTAAATCGACTTCCCAGACTTCGAAAACTCAACTTTTCCAATCCAAGCCGCACCATTGTCGCTTTGTCCAGATTTATGCTCGATATACATTATTCGGTTTTTCATGGAGCTTGACAATATTCTAGGACTACTTAGATCAAATGAATGGACTGGTGCGTTGCTATTATAAATTCACAGCCGGCTTTTGGGTCTAATATTTCCTAATTCGCTCGTGAAATTCCAAATCTCCAGCACGTAAATTCAAATGATAAACGCCATCAGCGAAAGCGCCAATACTTAGGGATTCCTCAATGCGCGCGCCATTAACTATCCTTTCTTCAAAAAGCATTAGAGCCCCTCGCGCATCATAAAGACGAATCTCTACTTTGCTCACTCCCGGGTTATTTAATGCAAAATTAAGTTGCGACTTTGCAGGGTTGGGGTATACTTGCCAGGTCCATTGCGATTTTAAGCTACTTAAGCTCATGTCAATTACATCGATCTCATCCGATTCCAAGCTACACGTAGCATCGCTTAGCTCCACCGAATAACTGCCATTTACAGTGAGGTTGTAATTCTGCAGGTTATTTGTACCAGGAGCAGGACTGCCGTTTAAAAGCCATAAATAATTAAATCCAGCTTGATTACAGCTTAAGCTCCCGCCGTTTCTACTAATAGTAGGCGTTGGGAAATTGGCCACAGAAATTTGCAGGGTGGCATTTACTGGGCAGTCGGGCTGAGAAGCATATAGGTAACCAATGCTTAAAGTATGATTTCCCGGTCCAGCTAGACTGGCGTAAAAAACGCCATTCTGAACCCCTGGTCCAGTCCAATTGGTTAGTATCCCCGGAATATTATGATTGTTTACAGTGGCGCTTAAGGCTAAACTATCACCCGGGCATAAGGGTGCAAAGGGCGGACTCATTACTGTTATCACCGGTAAGGGTCGTACATTCATACTAATGGCGCTTGAAATTCCGGGGCTGCTACTTGCACAAGCACCAGAACCCGTTACTTCCACCAGAACTTGATCGCCATTATTAAGGCTACTGCTGCTGTAACTGGGGCTGTTGGTACCCACATTGGCACCATTTAGCTTCCATTGGTAAGTAGGACTGCTACCGGCATTGCTGGCACTTGCGCTAAAGTTTACATTGCTACCTGCGCATACGGTGCTTGCGCTAGATGAAATTGTAACATTTGGACTTATAAGTGGGGTAATGCTAGCCGTAATGCTATTGCTGCTCGCGGTGGTGCTTAATAAACAAGTGGCATTACTGCTTAGCTCAAGGCTGATGATATCTCCATTACTAAGACTAGAATTGCTATAAGTGGCGCTATTAGTTCCCACATTGGCACCATTTAATTTCCATTGATAGCTAGGATTGCTGCCACCATTGGTGGGGCTAGCGGTAAAAGTTGCAGTTTGACCGATGCACCAAGAATTGGCATTACCACTAATACTTACACTAGGATTAAGACTGGCATTAACCTGAATAAAGTTGCCCTTCGTTTCGGTATCGCTACCAAAGCTGTTGGTGGCGGTTAAGGCTATTTGGTAGTTACCAGCGGCATTAAACTGAATTTGTGGGTTTTGAGAATTGGCATTGGTTCCGCCAATAAAAGTGTAGGTGGAAGGGCTTATGGTCCAGCTCCAGCTGCTTGGATTATTGGTGCTTACATCGGTAAAAGTAATATTGCCACCGCTGCAAATACTGGCGCTACTGGCGGTAAAATCGGCGCTGGGTATATTAAGGTTCTGCACGCCACTAACATTAATATTATCAATGTAAAGGTTATTGCCATAGCCATTGATTGCCTCAAATTTTATGCGCACTTCTGTTTGCCCGGCGTAGGCCGATAAGTCAATGCTGGGGCAATTTGGAATAAGTGTGTTTCCACACCAATCGCTACTTGCAGAAGGACTAAAGCTTGTATTTTGATTGCCTACGGTAGCCATACTGTTGCTAGTATCTGAGGTATAGCTCGCCACTCGGCTATAAGTAGCACCGCAATCGGTACTCACAAAAATAGCCATGCTATCTCTAAAATTATAGTCGTAACGTGCATAGGCATAATCAAAGTCTAAATCCACCGAACTATAGCCGCTAAAGTCTAGGGGAGGAGAAATAAGGCCATCACGCTGACCAGCGGAAGTATAGCTGAAAAAGTCAATTCCCGCCGCTATACCGCCTGGGCTGGTGCCGCCAATACTGTATAGAGACCAGGTTATGCCCGCATCGGGATTATCGACTGTAAAACGGGTACTGCCCTCAAAATCCTCCGTAAATGGCAGGGGTAAGCCACCCGCTCTGGCTACCGCCATTTTGGTGATGGTATCACTAAATGATGCGTTTGAAGCGATAAGGGTAACATCGTATTGCCCGGCGCTGGTAAATTGTATTTCGGGATTCTGACTAGTAGCGCTAGTACCATTCATAAAAGTAAAGGTGGAAGGACTAATGCTCCAATTCCAAGATGTAGGACCTCCAATAGTGGAATCACTAAGGGTGATGGTCTGATTAAGACAAACCAAATCGGGATTGGCAGCAAAATCGGCGGTAATACTCGGGGGTATTGAAAAGCCGTTGCTGGTAAATAAACCTCGACCATGGGTAGCCGCAATCACTTCATCATCGCTGTCGCGGATTTGAAGCATATCTACGCGGACTCTACTCAGTCCGCTATTACTTGCAGACCAGGAAGGACTGGAGCTATTAAAGTTATTGGTTTTCCAAACGCCTACTTCGGTGGCAAGAATCACTTCTGTTCTATCATTAGGGTTGAATAAAGCCCAACGAACCGGCATGTCAGGAAGATTACCTTCCTTATTTGTCCAGCTTGTGCCGCCATTGGAGCTATACCAAACCGATGTAACCCCATAATTGGAAAAAGTGACTAAAATTTCATTTTCATTAGCACCCAATTCTACGCAAGAAACACGACCGGTAGGGAAGGAGGAACTACTAATATTGCTAGAAGAAGGACTGCTATTGGCATTGCTTACTTTAAAGAGATTTCCGTTTTCGGTGCCAACAAACAGCGTGGTGCTGTTAGTGGTGTAGGGAGATACTCGCAAGTGAGAGGCCATGGAACTCATGCCGCTGATACTGATACTTCCAATGGAAACGCTACTGCTAATTCCTGTTACCCGATTTACGGTTGTACTCGTCCGAGCGGAATAAAGAATATCTTGATTGTCATCGTAATCGGCTGGATTTATAAATCGACCGGTACTGTTGTCGTTTTGAAAGCGAAAGCCCCAACTGCTTCCGCCATTGGTGCTCCTCCAGTAGTTATTGTACACATAGGAGGTAATCTGATAATTGGCATTAGTTTGATCAATGAAACAATAAGCACCATCACCTCCGGTAGCCTCTGTGGTACTGCCATAACCGGGGTTGGTGAATTTTTGAGTTCCATTATCCTGTGATCCCGCCAAGGCATAATTGCTGCCGGCAGTGGGGTGAAGGGCGGCGGCATAAAACTGGGTGACATTATAGTCAAGATTGCGCCCGCTAATAACATTGGAGCTTCCTGCAGTAGCTACGGAATTCGTGTAATAAACCCCGCCATCGGTGCCAAACAGAACGGTGGAAGAGGAGCCCGGTTTGAAAACTACTTGATGCTGATCGGCATGTACCAATGAGCAACTAAGGTTGGCCAAATTATTATTGTTGCTCCATTTGGAAATTTGAGTCCAGGAGCTTGCCCCGTTGGTGGAGCGAAACAGGTCGATTCCACCGGCGATAACCGTATTTTGATTGTTAGGATCTACCGCTAAAATTAAATCGTACCAAGCTTGGCCACGTGTAAAGTCGGTGCTGGGAATCCCATTATCGGCATCATTGGGTTCGTTGCGCACAAACCAAGTGGCTCCTTTATTCGTGGTACGGGCAATTTCATGCGCCTGACCTTGGCTTTCCGTTAAGGCATAAACATAATTCGAATTGCTGGGCGCACAAGCTAGCTCTACCCTTTCCCCTCCGCTAACGCTGCGCGATACCGTCCATGAGGTTCCATTATCCGAATACATGATTCTTCCACCGCCATCACCAAAAGGGTTTTCCTGGGTGCCCACCCAAAGGCGGTCATCGGCAGCAATCTCTATATCTGCAGGTGCATAGGGCGATGAACCCCCCGGTGCATTGGGTAGAACCTGAGTCCATGATGTGCCACCATTTATACTTCTTTGTAGTCCAGTATTGCTGATGCCATGCCATTGTCCTCGATAAGAATTTCCGCGCACAGCGGCATAAACTACACTCGAACCACTTTCATCACGCACCACTAAATCATTTACATAGTAAAAAGCGGAGGTGCTGCTTAATTGAGTCCAAGTACTTCCCGCATCGGTGCTTTTCCAAATTCCTGCCCCTCGAGAAGCGCCTGCTCCCCAGCCTTCGCCGGTACCTACATAAAAGGTTTGGGTATTATTAGGGTCGTAGGCAATGGCAGTAATTGCAAGGTTATCCCAGGTATTGCTAACCGATGTCCAGCCCGAGCTGGAAGATGTAATATTGTTATTGTACCAAAGTCCGCCCGTTACGCCACCAGCCCAAACTTTATTTCCACTAGCAGCATTGGGGTCCCACATTATGGCTCGAGTTCTACCTCCCACATTATCCGGTCCCCGTTCTACCCAAGGACTGCCGCTGGCTCCGGGCGTGGAAATGAGTTGCGATTGTATAAGATCTACCGTAGCATAGGCGGATGCCAAACGGCTGGGCTCAGGTTTTCCAGTAAGCGGATCCATGGTGGCCAGGTAATCTTGTTCCCAAGCCAAATCGGGCCTATCCCTTTTCGGGATGGCCTTCCATTCTTCAGGGCTTAAGCGTTCACGTGTGTTAAAGGGGTGGTTCTCCAGGCGAGCCGCGTAGGCCTCCCTAGGATTTAGCTTTTCGGGAATTTGTTGTGAGGCCGTAAGGAATAGGGCTAGAACTAAGATAATCTTGCGCATGGAAATAGGCTTAAATCGGCCTTAAATTTAAGGGTTTTTGATTGGATATAGGCGGGCCATACTGGGCTTCAATTAGCCTTTCTGCCACCAGGCTTTTCGGTACTCGCGGTTCATACTGGCGATATGCTCTAAGGCGATTCCTTGTGGACAAGCGGCTTCACAGGCACCAATTAGGCTACAGGCACCAAATCCTTCTAAATCCATTTGTTGCGTCATGCTTAATACCCGCTGATGACGTTCTACTTGACCCTGAGGAACTAGGGCCAAATGTGAAATTTTTGCGGCAGTAAACAGAGATGCACTGGCATTTGGACAAGCCGCAATACAAGCACCGCAGCCAATGCAGGCCGCTGCATCAAAGGCATCCTCGGCATCTTGATGTCCGACTAATATACTGTTTGCCTCGGCGGCTGGACCGGTATTAACGCTAACAAAGCCGCCTTCACTAATGATGCGATCTAAAGCACTGCGGTCGATCATTAAATCCTTTTTTATGGGGAATGCCCCGGCTCTAAAGGGTTCTAAATAAAGTTCCTCGCCATCTTTAAAACTGCGCAAATGCGTTTGGCAAGTGCTCACTCTTTTTCCAGGACCATGCGCTTCTCCATTAAGCACAAAGCCACACTGACCGCAAATTCCTTCGCGGCAGTCACTTTCAAAAGCAATGGGATCTCCACCTTTTTTCATGATGTTGCGGTTTAAATGATCTAGCATTTCTGGTACCGACATATCGGGGTGAAAGTCATCCATGGAAAATCGCTCAAATTTACCTTTAGCTTGCGGGCCGGCTTGACGCCAGATGTTTAGGGTGAGTTTCATATTATTTATAGCTTCTTTCACTGGTTTTTATTTCTTCAAAATGGAGGGCCTCCTTATGCAACTTAGCTCCACCATCTGCTTGATGAGCCCAAACGGAAACAAATTGAAATTCGGCATCATTTCGCTTTGCTTCGCCCTCACCACTTTGATGCTCAACCCGAAAGTGAGCGCCGCAAGATTCTTCGCGTTGCAGGGCATCTTTGGCAATGAGTATCCCCAAATCAAGGTAGTCGGCAACTCTTCCCGCCTTTTCCAATTCGAAGTTTATACCCTTCTGATCCCCCGGAACTAAAAGGTCATTATAGAAGCGTTCCTTTAATTTCTGAAGATCTTCAATGGCTTCCAGCAATAAGGACTTTTCACGCTTTAGTCCGCATTTTCGATAGAGGATGTGGCCGAGCTCCTGATGAAATTCATCGGCAGTAGTTTGGCCTTTAATGGCCAATAGCTTTTCCATTTGAGCGGCGTTTTTGGCTATTTGTACTTCGGCTTTTGCTTGTCGCTCTTCAGTTATGGGAACCCGACCAGCCCTAGCTAGGAAATCCATTACCGAATGCGGAGCAATAAAGTAACCGTCCACACAAGCTTGCAAGAGCGAATTAGCCCCTAAGCGATTGGCACCATGATCGGAAAAATTTGCTTCGCCAAGAACAAATAGACCTTCGAGATTACTCATAAGCCCATAATCAACCCACAATCCTCCCATGGAGAAATGCGCGGCCGGAGCGATGAGCATGGCTTCTTGGTAGGCATTTATACCGGTAATTTTTTGATACATCTCAAATAGGTTTCCGTAGCGCTGGGCAATAAGTTCTGCGCCCTGCTTTTCAAGTGCGGCACTGAAATCGAGGTACACTGCATTTTTTAGAGGTCCTACGCCATATCCCGCTTCTATACGCTCTAAAGCCGCTCGAGAGGCAATATCCCTTGGGGCCAAATTGCCATAAGAGGGATAGCGTCTTTCGAGATAGTAATCTCTTTCGGATTCTGGTATATCGGCCGCTTTGCGCTGATCATCCTTTTGTTTGGGAACCCAAATCCGACCGTCGTTTCGAAGCGATTCACTCATCAGCGTAAGCTTGCTTTGATGACTGCCCATTTGAGGAAGGGAGGTAGGGTGAAACTGGGTCCAACTGGGTGCGGCAAATCCCGCCCCTTGTTTATAGGCTCTAAATATTGCCGATGCATTGCAGTTCATGGCTAAGGTGCTGAGGTAATAGATTTTACCATATCCGCCTGTTGCTAGAATAACCGCATCAGCATGGTGAGCACTTAGTTCGCCCGTGTCTAAATTTCGCGCAATGATGCCTGTAGCACGACCCTCGCTAAGCAGAAGTTCCTGCATTTCGTGACGGCTATGAAGTTTTAGGTTTTTTAATCCCTTTTGCCGCATTAAAGCTTGGTAGGCGCCTAAGAGTAATTGCTGTCCGGTTTGACCACGAGCATAGAAGGTCCGACTTACTTGAACGCCCCCAAAGGAACGGTTGCTCAAATGTCCGCCATATTCTCGGGCAAAGGGAACGCCTTGCGCAACAGCTTGATCGATAAGGGAGGCAGAGCATTCGGCGAGGCGATAAACGTTTGCTTCGCGGGCTCTAAAGTCGCCGCCTTTTAAGGTGTCGTGAAACATCCGCCAAACACTATCGCCGTCATTTTTATAGTCTTTTGCCGCATTCACACCACCTTGAGCCGCCACCGAATGCGCTCTACGGGGGGAATCGTGGAAGGTGAAAACCTCGAGCTCAAAGCCTAATTCGGCTAAGCTCGCCGCGGCTGAACTGCCCGCTAAACCAGTGCCCACAACAATAATTTTATGCTTAGCTCGATTGGAGGGGTTTATAAGTTTGGCCTCTGCCTTATAGCGGTTCCATTTTTCGCGAAGCGGTCCTTCTGGAATTCGGGCGTTTAGGTTCATGATCTTCTTTTAAAGCTTGAGAGCCAAGCTAAGGGAAGTGAAAGCCTTAGAAAATGACATTTGACAGATTTCAAAGAAAGGACTTGACCGCAGCAATAGATCCCTGGGTTAGCAATGCTTAAACCTCATTTTTAGTGAAGCTAAGAGAGCTTTTGATTATTTCTTTTGAAGGCTTGTTTTGCCGAATAGGATGGTAAAAATGAGATGGGCCTGCTGAACAAGTATTGAAGTTTTAAGTTGATTTGAAATTAAATGATGCAAGATGAAGCAGTTGTTGGGAATTGTAGTAATGAGTATAATGATGTCTAATCCACTTTATGATTTTAATGCCAAGAATTCAGATGCCCAGTGGCGGGTGGTAGATGATGTGGTGATGGGTGGTAGATCGGCAGGAAATTTTGAGATTAATGAGGAGGGCCATGGGCATTTTTATGGCGCCGTGTCCTTAGAGAATAATGGTGGCTTTTCCTCTATTCGCTATACTTTGGATAGCCCGAGGCCGATTGACAATGCTAAGAAAGTGCTGTTAAAAGTTAAGGGAGATGGCAAGCGATATCAGTTTCGCATTAAATCCAAACGGAGAGACTATTACTCTTATATCGCTTATTTTGAAACCAGTGGCGAATGGGAAAACATCGAACTGGAGTTAAATGATTTTTACCCTTCCTTTAGAGGAAGGAAATTGGATCTACCCAATTTTGACCAAGATCAAATCGAAGAGATATCCATACTTATCGCTAATTATAAGGCGGAGGAATTTGACTTGCTAATCGACAAGCTTGACTTGATCGATTAAGGCCATAGGGTAGAAATCAAATTTCTGCCAAGCATAATTCTTGCGGACTAGATTTAATGCTAATTTAGAATTCTGATTAAATCTTAATTCTTGCTATGCTATTACATTCTAGAAATTTAGCCCCCTTGTTGGGCATAGTCTTCTTTTGGGGAAGCCCTTTACAAGCTCAGCAATCGGAAAGCTCCTGTTGTGAAAGTGAAGCTTGTGAAGCAGCCCAAGTTGTACGCTTAAATTTTTCTGATCCTACTAAGGGATTAAGCTTGCCAGAAGATCTTAAACCTGGGGAGGTTTTTTATCTGAAGATTGAGAATATTAACCTCAACAATTATCAGGTAAGCGTAAATAATGAAGCCGTAGAAATAAGTGAACCTTTAAAATTCCCTTCCTTTCCCGTCATTTCCTTGCCTAGCCTGAAAGCAATGCCAATGCCAGCAAGCGAGAAGGCCGATAGTGGCGGAGCTAACACTTATGACTTTATAAAGGCTAAGGAGGCTTTCCTTAATGAGCTTGAGCAGGCAGGCCAAAAAGGGCAGGCAGAAGACCAAGCTTTGCAATTAATTTTAACTTCCGCTGAAAGACAGTTGGGCCGCTTAATGCGCGATCTGGAAAAGGATCTTAGCGCAGTAGAAGAGGCCAACTATGCTATTATGGCTTATCGTTTAAGTCTATTAAGTCCGCATGGCTCCGGCCTTTTAGAGGATTCAAATAAGCCCAAATTATTAGCGATCCAAAAGACTTATCTCCAAAGCCGGACTAAGACGAAACACCGCTTAGAACTAGCTAAAACCCTTATGGCGGAAATGGAAACTTTAGCGGCTCAGCCCAAGGTGATTGCCCGATTTAAAGCCAATTCTCAATTGCGAATGAAGTGGAATAACTTAAGCAGAGCCTTGAGAGTTATAAGTGCGGCCCATCAGGATTTACTAAGCTCTTTGGCCCAAGAAAAAGTGGATGCCCTTTTTAAATCCGTTCTCTATTTAAGTGAAGATCGCAGCTATACTTCTATGCCATTACAACATCAAGGAGATTATAGCGAAATGAAAATTCATATTGTCCCACGGGATAAAAACTCTGGTTTACAGACTTATCAGTTTAAGCTTCGCCTTCCGGAGCAAAACTCTTGGTATTGGTCGGTAGGTAGCTCCATGTACTATACCCCTATGAAGGACGAAAGAGTATTTATTGAAGAGCGATTGCGCTATAGCGCCACTGATACTAGCAATGTGTTTCGGGTGTATGATGAATTGCGGGAGGCCCAGGAAACGGGAATTAGCACCATGCTGCGCTACGGTTCAAAATTTGGTCCTGATACCAAATGGGGAGCGCATGGGAATTTAGGTTTGGGCTTAAGCTTGGGAACTGAAAATTTGAGACCTCGCTATATGCTGGGCCTTGGCCTCAGTTATGGGCAAAAGCATAATGTAACTTTCGATGCCGGTTTGATGCTTGGTTATATTCAAGCGAAATCGAACAATATTAAAGTGTATAATATCCACTTTGAAGAATACGATATTAAGCCCGAACCTTATACCACCTTATTAAAAGGCAGTTGGTTTTTGGGATTGGGTTATAGCTATTTATTATAAGTCCACTATGTTACACCACATTGAGAATGAACTGCTGGCTTGCACGATAGATTCGCTAGGGGCCGAAATTCGTTCCTTAAAACACAAGGCTAGCGGACAAGAATACATTTGGCCCATGAACCCTAAGGTTTGGGGCAGTAGCTCACCGGTTTTATTCCCGGCAATAGGCAGTATTAAAGGCGGGGAGATAAGCTTTAAAGGCGAAAGCTTCCCTTTGAGCAAACATGGAATAATTCGCAATAATGCGGAGCTGAGCTTTAGTGCTGAAGGGACCAATCAGTGCTCCTTTTCGCTTCAATCGAATGAGAAAACTCGGAAACTCTATCCTTTTGAATTTGAGTTTAAGGTCTCTTATAGTTTAGATGTATTGCGTTTAAGGATGACTTTTGAAGTGCTGAATAAGGGTGATGAGCCAATGCCCTTTTTAGTGGGTGGACATACCGCCTATTATTTACCCTTAGGGGCAGGTTTAGCATTAAGCGATTATCAGATTGAAATCCCCGGCAACAAACGGTTTATCGAAGCGGCTACTCTTTCTGAAACAGGTTTATTGGGGAAGCGCATGCGGAACTTTCCTTTGCAAGATGGCGCCTTAGCCTTATCGGAATCTATTTTTAAGGAAGATGCCTTGATATTTAAAGATGTAGATTTTGATGAACTGAGTTTAAGAACCAAGGATGGAGGTGAGCGACTCCGCGTATATTTTAAAGGTTTTCCGCATTTAGCCTTATGGGCCAAGCCCGGTGCCGATTATGTATGCATTGAGCCTTGGTTGGGGCTTCCTGATCGGGATGAAGAATCGATGGCGATTATGGAGAAAAGCACCTACAATAAATTGGAGCCGAAGTCCACATTTTCTATTAGCATTGAAACGGAGATTATAGCTCTTTAAAAGGAAGAAGGGTATTTAGCTTTCATGTTTTATTTGCGAAGGGAATTTCCCTTTTCTAATTATAGGATTTTCCCTGTATTTAACTGGTTTTGAGATTCTAATTTTAATTTGAGGGTCATGCTCCTTAATTTGGTTGGTGAATTTTATCAAAACCTTTCTAAAATGAAAAGACTGTTCGCTCTAATTGTTTTAATCTCACTTCCGATGGTTGAGATATTTGCTCAAAATTCCTGTATTGAGCTGCATGGCCCCGATATCCCTAGGGACAAAATTCCGCCTATGGATCGTTATGATTTGGATTTCTATTATCATGGAATGAACCATGATCTAAAGGCTGGTGATAGTTTAAAACATGACCTGTACTACACATTACAACGTAATTGGGTTGCTAATCAGGAGATTGCCTATATGACTTTTGCCCCTCTAGTTCAAAGCATTGGAGCTTATAGAATACCCTTACGGGCGAATGAAGGAGAGGCGGGACCCTTGTCTTTATTTGAAGCAAAAGTACCGGTGCGATTTGTGGTTGCTCAGGGAAGACCTAGCTCAAATGCCATATATAGATCAATGCGGATTACCTTGGATTACATGCCAAACTTTAGGATGCACCTAGATGAAAGCAAGCCTTTAAGTCCTTCTGATCAACGTGTCGGCCTAACTTGGGATTACGCATTTTGGAACAATAATCGGAACCTGGAAGATAAAGCTGACTCAAGTCAGACTTACGCTACCAATTTGGTTCCTATTAATCGAAAGTATTTACAATCGCTAAACTTTAGTTTTCGGGTACACCACTATAGTAATGGGCAATCCCCGGGTTTTTTCTTTACAGATTCTACTGGTGATCAAAGAAATGACTACCAATCTGGTGATTTCTCAAGCAACTATTTCCGATTTGGCCTTACCCACAGTTTAAATGTTTTGAATAGCGGTAAACTAATTCAAAGTAGCCTATACCTCCGTCAGGATTGGGGAACAAATTCTGGTTTGTTTTTTAGCCCAGAGCAAAACCGCGCCTATGGGCGTACAAGAATTGAAATGGTTTTTGACTATCGTGGGCGGGTTTTTTATGCAGGGAAGCGTGTTTCTTATTTGCAGGATGGTAAGCGTTATTTGCTCCGAAAAGCTTTTCAAAATCATTGGCGTTTGGAGCTTACTTATATAGCCGATGACCTTAGTGACTTTAGACCAAACCTAAAGAATTGGGAAACTGGCGATAGTAAATATCGTACAGGGCTTAAGGCCTTTTATGAATTAAGTCCTTTGAATCATCGCAATATTGGCTATATGGCAATGATATACTATGGTCGAGACTATTTAAACATTCGTTACGATAACATCGTCTATTCCATTCAAGTGGGCGTGAGCTTTAGTTTGGATAAATATTTCCCCACGCTCTACAATACTAATCGTACAGTAGAAGGGTTAGCAGGAGAGGACTATGCCGGACCATGGGGTCTTGGGAATTTGCCGGCACATTATCAGAGAGTTGACTAAAGCTCTTTTAAATTTAAAAGAGAGTTTATGCAGTCTATTGAGGACAACTATGGTTTAACCTCCTTCAAGTTTTTTCGTAGTTGTTTTACCGTTTTGTTTTCTTCGTTGATGAGGCTGCTAAATCGAAAATCACTGATTTTAAGAAAGTAGTAATCTCCATAAGATTCGCCTATAATTAAAAGATCGGTTTCTTCATTAATCATAGAGCCTGGAACAAGAAGTTGATTTTCATCGAAGTAGATGCTTAGATTTGGGGAGTAAATGGTCAGCTCCTTTTCATCGAAATAATAGCTCATGTTTCTGAAGAGGTAATTAAAAGCAATGAATTCAAAATTTCTATGGACCAACTCTGCTTTATAATTTACCTGATAGAGGATTTTAGAACTTGAAGCGGGATTTGCTATTTCCAATTGATTGTTCTTTAGAGCGGCGGGGTGAAAAGCTACTAGTCTTCGCGCTTTCTGGCCCGGCGCCAGGTAAAGTTCATTTGGAAAATAGAAGTTATCTAGAATTTGCTGATAGGCTATAAGGTCATCCTTGAGAAAGGATAACTTAGGGAAATCACGGTGGTATTGAATAATTTCATGGCTCTGCAGAGCCTGGTTCAGATTCCAATTGCCATCGCTAAGGGTAAAAATGTTTTCTAACTTTTGAAGCTCATTCGTTTTATTGTGAACGCTAATCTCGAAACATAGCAGATATTTATCATTGATGAAGAACGGATTAAGGACAGTGGGGCGCTCCTGACCAATCTGGTAAAGGCTTTCCATCGTTGGGAGATTAGTTCTTTGATAGGCTTTAAGTAGCCCATCAAGCTCACTGCTATCAATAAGCCCTTGCTTTAGTAGTGATCCTAATGCACTGGATAAATCGGCTTCCGCTTCTAGTTTATCGGTTAAAATTGCGCTTGGTCTGTTAGTAGCTTCCGAACCTACTTTTTGGTAAACAGGACTCAATACCCCTTCATAAAGAAAAATATCCCTGAAGTCCACGGTGTCCGGAGATATCACCCGGTAATCAATGCTTATGGCGGGATCTTTCTTTTGTGAGATTTCCTCTAAGTGAAGGCTTTGTTTGATTAGCTGAAGCTGGATGTTTCGATACTCTATGTCGGTTTGGGCAAACAGACAAAGTGGTAGAATTAAGAGGGAAAAAATCGATTTTTTCATAATAATTAGAACGATGCCACTTACATAATCCAATAAAATTCGATTTTCTCTAAGGAATAGCCAAATATTTCTGACTTTGCTTAAAACAAGGTATTTGCCTTTCGAGAGGGATCCCTAAAGGAGGATTGATTATTACCCTTGCTAATTATATTTAGCTTTACCGTAGATTAGTTTATTTCAAACTCTGATTGTTCTAAAAGTTGATTCTTAATGCAGGTAGGAAAAACTCGGCGCTGTAAAAATGGATATAAAAGCAATCTTTCGCTGGGAACCCTAATCCTGGTGCTTTGCTCATTTTCAATTAGCGGCCAATACGCCAAAAGCTCCTGGTCTTTCCTGGTTCGCACTGAATTAAATTACGGGGCTAATATTTATCGGAGCAGCGAGTTTCCAGAGTTTGCGGAGAGTTTTTCCGAATACTACGATGGCGGTTTTGCTTGGGGCGCTGGACTTGAGGCTCAATATGCAGTAAAGCCTCAATGGTTATTGGGAATTGGATTAAGGTATCAAAATAGAAGTGAGTTTGGCAATCTGGAGAATTATATATTCCCACAACAAATTGATCCCTATTATGGCTTTGTTTCAGGGCAGTCTTCCGACCCTAGTATAATTAGAGCTAGGAAATCTGAGCAAAGGGATCACTACCTCGAAATCCCTGTTCGTGCGCAATATGTTTTTGATGCAAGATCATCGGATTGGTATGCGGCCGCTGGACTTAAGCCTGCTTTATTAATCAGCCGTTCCAATCATTTATATTCGGAAGGAGCATGGTTTCCTGCAGAATCTAGCTGGAATAAGCCGCCAGATCCAATCTTTCAGTTATTTGCACAAAGCTCATTTGGCTATCGTTGGCTTTGGGGGCATGAGCTAAAACAAATCTTGGAGCTCGGTTTGTCGCTTCAAACGGCGGTAATTCCCTATGATGCTTTTGCCAGCTTTAAGGTGTACTCTTGGTCTTTAGGTTTGGAGCTGAGCTATGGCTTCGGAGGGCCTTAAGTCTTGAAGATAAGTTCTTTTTGTTTTTTTCTACAATACAAAAAAACAAGATTCCCTATCTTCAGCCCCTCATCAAAAACAACAAACATGAAGGCCTTAAAAATTATTATCATCCTGGTGGTGGTACTTGTCGGGGGAGTATTACTTACCGCTCTCTTTGTAGACAATGACTTTTCCCATGAGGAAAGTGTAACCGTAAACGCTCCAGTAATGGAGGTTTGGAACAGCACCAATACCCTAAAGAAAATGGATGCCTGGAGTCCTTGGACAAAAAAGGATCCTGAAATTAAGCAAACCTTTGACGGACAAGCAGGTAGCGTGGGTGCAAAAAATTGCTGGGACAGTCAGCATGAAGAAGTTGGCGCAGGCTGCCAAACTATCACCAAAGTGGAGGCTCCTTATTTATTAGAGTCGCATCTAGACTTTACCCGTCCTTATGAGTCGGAAGGAGATACTTACTTGAAACTAGAAGAAGTTGATGGTGGGACCAAGGTTACTTGGGGCATGAAAAGTGAAATGGCTTACCCCATGAATATCATGAATCTCTTTATGAGTGCGGAAGACGCCATGGGCGCTTCTTTCCAGGAGGGCTTAAACAGCCTAAAAGATATAGCCGAGGGCTAATACTACTTAAAGGGGTGCTAATATTTAGCGCCCCTTTTTTATTTCTTCATTTTCTTCTCGCCAAAGGGCCTCAATCTTTGCTTGCCCTTCAGGCATTAAGCTCTGCAGTTTCGGTGAGCTGTAAAAATACCCCTGCCAGATACTTCCTTTTTTAAAGTATATCCATCCTGAGTGCATCGTTCTGTCCTTGGGATAGAAATCATCGAAGACACAGGGAAAGAGAAGACTATCTCCAGCTTTGTCATAAAGGCCCCAAGAAGCATCCTTGCGCACCAAAAAGCGCCCTGCATCGCGGTAATGCGCTTCGAGAACGGTATCAAAAATGGCCTTTCCAAAATGTTCTTTTAGATGTTGAACGGCGGGTGGGCAAACCATTACACCTTCCTTTCCATTTAGGCCATAAGCGAAATACCAAGTATTTAAAGGCCGGGCATAGTCGATCGGTAAATTCGGGTAAAGTACTAGTTCACTGCTGTAATATTGAGCGAGTATTTTCTTGCCATCCTTATGCAGTAAAACACTATTGCGATTGAGTCGATCAAAGCCCTGGTAGTGATGTTCGGGTATAATGTCACCTTCTTGATTGTGAATTTGAAAACGGGCGCCATCTTGACTAAAGTAGAGCTGGCGGAGATTATTATAGCGAGGGTCTTCCATTAAAATGCCTAGGCTGTCATAAGCCAAGGGCAAAATTACCTGGCCATTGTAATCCCTTAATTCCATTTTGCCATTCTTGCGAAGAATATAATGGTGGCTTAGGCTCAAGATGGATTCATATTCTGGTGGGATAATAATATTTCCAGCAGGGTCGGCCTGGCCCTGACCATTTTCGGAAGAGAAGTGATAGCGCCTACTGGAAGCAAATACCTTGCTGTACTTTGGTTCCAATAGCCATTCTCCAGTATGGCCGTTTAAAACCCCGCTTAAAGAATCGAAATGAAGAATGAGTCCATAGCTATGATGCCCTTTTTCGTAGCGGCGAAGCCCCGCTAATTCAAGTTCTTTTCCATTACTTAGAAAAACTTTCAAGGCGGAATCTTCCTCTTTTTGAGCAATAAAGCAGGAGGAGATAGCCTCAATCTTTGCATAAGATTCAGGTAATAGCTTATTACCTATTGTATCCCAAACTGTATAAGGTCGAGCGGCATTTTTAGTTTCACATTTCCAAGCCACAAACTGATTGTAATTTCCAGGCAAAGGACTTAAGGAATCGGCCCAAGGTGTAATTTGCTGGCCATTCCAATTGAGGACCTTTCTCTTTTGCTGATTCAAATCCTGAACTACTATCTGATGCTCCCATGACCAAAGGAATTGACAGTCTTTTACCTGCCAAACGACTTCACCCCTGGCATTAAAAGCTTCGGTAAGCTCGGATTGACTGCAAATCATCCGGTAGTGCTGCTTATTGCGGATGAAGCCGGTTTTTTGATAGCCAATTCCTAAAATTCGTCCATCGGGTAAAAAGACATCCCAACCTGTATTCCTTTTTCCAAAAACAAAGGGCAGCGTGGGGTCGTATCTTAAAATCTCAAAATCCGCTGGGATAATTATGCGATCATCCTTACGTCGTTTTAATCCATACAAAAGGGTTTCATGATCTTGAAAAAGAAAATACGGCACGCGCATTCGTTCATCAAAGTCGTAAGCCGGTTGAATCATCGCGAGCTCCTTCAGGCTAAAGCCAGATTGCTTTTGCCATTCAATTAGAGCACTATCCTTCATGTTTTCTAAATACTCGAAACGTAAGATTTTATTGATACGCTCTGCTTCCGCTCGGCCAGCAGATACCGCAATCAGATGTCCAACTGCGCATAGGGTTCCGGCATCATCGATAAAGCATGGTCTCCGTTCGGAAGGGTGATTAAAATAGCGAGGGAATTCCCCTGCTTGAATATAATCCCCAAGTGCCTTCAATAAAAATGAGCGCTGGGAATAGGGCTCCCCAGGTCGATTGCTTAAAATCGCATGGACATGGCTTAAGTGGGTGCTTATTCGTTCTTGCTCCGAGTCGGTCTCATTAGGCCAATCGCCATTTGCGAAATACCACGAGCTATCTCTAATAACAGCATTAACACTTGATTGCTGTGCCGCAATGCCACCGCAAATAAGTAGTATTAAGCCTAAGAGTTTATACTTGACCGCCATCAATCAATCCATTTTATCTTTAGATATTCCCGCTGGTTTAAGAACTTTTCGGTGAGCTTATCACTAAACTTTTGATCCATGGGGACATTTAGTTTATCAACATTTAAGCTGCGCCAAAGTCCTCCTTTCGAAAAATAAATCCAGTTGTCGATATCATATAAATCTAAGGGATAAAAACGCTCATATTCGGGCTGGGCAATAAAGCTATCTTCACTTAAACTGTACATGCCCCACAGGCCTTTTTCTTTAATGAGGAAGCGGTCGTGATTATTCCTGAAATTATAGATGATGGTATCAAAGCGAGCCGGCAGCAACTCGGCTTTAGCGTTTAGCGCATCTTTATTTAGTCGGTAGAAGCCATAGTGCTTCCCTTTGCGGTAAATTAAGGACGCATGGCTAACGGCCACTACCGAATCTACCCATTGAGGGTGGAGGGCGACTAATCGGCCAGCCTTAAAAACAACAGGTCGCACGCCCTTTGGGCTGCGTTGCACCGCGATATGGCTGGCGCCAATAGATTCTAAATCCTGGGTATTCTCATCAATTGGAATTGAAATTCCATTGGCATATCGAAGCTTAAAAACTCCGTTATTCAAGGTGCGGATCAAGGGAACTTGACCTGGATTTTGGGACCAAAGGGCAATGCTGAGGGTGTCGTACTCCACCGGAAATAATGGAGCACCTTGTAAATTAAAGAGGCCCATTTTTCCATCTTTCTTTAAAATGATAAAAGAGGAATGGGCGCGCACATAGTCAAATTCTACTGGAATGGTTTCACTGCCGTATGGGTGTACAAATCCAGTTTTTCCTTCTCTTTCCGCTTGGTAAAGGCCAATTTGACTATTGTAAATAATATGATCGTATTTGGGCGCTAGCTGCCAGTTGTAATTCACGGTGCTGAAAACCCCAACTTTTCCTTCTTTCTCCAAAATTAGACTATTGTAGTCGGCGGTTCGACTGTAGTTGAGCTTTGTGGGAATTTGATACTTTTTTCCCTGTGGCCCGATTAGATAGTCCGCTTTCCCCGGCTCGGAACACTTAAAGAGGTTTTTGTAGATAACAATTGATTGAGATTGCAGGGGACTAATGATGTCACCTTTGCTATTCCTAAGACCCCAAAGGGAATCTTTAACTCGGTAAATCAGCTTTGCATTGATAATATTTGGATGTACACAAATGCTATCGTAAATGGCTGGAATTTCAATTTTCCCCGCTGTATTAATCGCGCCATATAAGCCATTCTGCTTAAATAATAATCGATTCTCGCTACTGTAAAAGAAGGAGGTAGATTTTAGGCTTCGATGGGACTTTTTGTTGTCTTCCGGGAAAAGATGTAATTGGTTTTTATGGTCGATTGCCACCAAACAGTTACTGTCTTGATCGCCAAAAACAAAAGCTCTTTTGAACTTCTTGCGACTTAGCTTTTTCCCTACCGCATTAAAAACATAAAAGCCGCCATCCTTAAAGCCGACTAAATAAGGGCTGTTGTTCTGATAGCTTAAACTATTGAAGGTCGCTTTAAGAACTACGCTGCTATCTTTCTGGGAGAACAGGCCTTTTAAATTGGTTTCAGGATCGGTAAAAACCCTATGCGAGCGCAACATTTGAATCCTTTGAACTGGCCGATAGGCGGGTTGAATCATGGCTAATTCCTTCATGCTAAAGCCAGAATTCTGCTGCCAGGCTTTAAGCTTTTCATCCGCCATCTTCAATAGATATTCAAAACGAAAAAGGCGATTAATCCGCTCCGCCTCCTTACGGCCCTCGCTTACTGCAATAAGATGGCCCACAGCGCAAAGGGTGCCGGCATCGTCAATAAAGCAGGGCCTTCGCGCGTCTTCATGCTTGAAATATTTTGGAAAGTCCCCCGCTTCAATATAATCCCAAAGGGCATTTAATAAATGCTCGCCTTGCTCGCTTTTCGGGCCACTGCTGCTTAATTGCTGATGTACAAAAGTCAAATGCGTTTTTATGCGCTCCTGTTCCGAATCGCCAAGTTTGGGCCAGTCCTTTTTAAAATAAAACCAAGAGCTATCGCCAATAATGGGATTTACGGGCTGGGCAGCAAGGCTGATGCTAAATAAGAATAGAATTAATAGGCGCATACTCTTTATTTATTAGACGCGTGATGTAGGAATCGTTGTTTGAGGAAGGCTTATTTAAGCCCTAACCATTCCACTCAATAAGTAAAACGCCGGCATTGTGCATGAAATGAAGAATCATCCCATAAATTAAGGTGTTTTGCTTTTGCCGCAAATAAGCAAGAATTAAACCAAAAGGCAGCAGCCAAAATAAGGAGATCACAGATATATGCGCCATCGCGAATAAAACCGAACTAGCCCAAAGCGCCATTTTGGGATTACCGATTTTCTCGAAATGATGGTAAATAAATCCCCTGAAAGTGAGCTCCTCAAATAGGGCGGGAAATACCGCGACAGAAATTAGGGAGAAGAGCAAGGGGTTGGGCGCGTCGTAGGAGATTAAACCATAATCGTAAACATCAAACAATTGGTTTATATATTTCACCGAGCCGCTTATGATAAATGGACTGGCGATGCCAATTATCAGCACCAAAAACAAGGAATTCCTATTTATGCTTTTCGGTAAAATGATTCGCCATAAATCCTTAACACTCAAGAAAAAGACCAAGGAAATTAGCGCATCAACAAGACTAATGATTAGCTCATTCTCGTATGTTGCATCCAGGTAGGCATTAACACCGATTAGAATAGCAAAATAGATCCCATAATAAGCCAGAAAACGAAGGCTATGCTGATAGCTGTTTCGGCTTTCGACCTCCTTCTTAGTAATTTGCGCGTGACGCTGCCCACAGGAAACACAAAAGGTAAAACCAGCTTCTTGCTCATAAGAACAATGTTCGCATTGCTCCCAATCCTTATCGGAATAGCGGTAAGGGATAATGGTATTTGCTTGGCCCTTGCTAACTATAATGGCAGCCTCTTGCGGTCCAAAATCCTTATTAGGCGGCATGCTCCTCTAATTTCTTGCTGTACTCCCGGTAATCATAAGCCGATTTAATTCCTTTAATGAAAACACCAATAATGATAATCTTAAAAATGATGCCTCGGTAAATGGAAGCCGGTTCGAGAATAGCATTGGCAATAATGAGTAGCATATACACGCTAAAGGCAACCAATATTCCGCTAACGGGATTTTTTTCTACCCAAGTGCTACAGGCAAACATTACTCCGCCAACAATTATGGCGCCAATGCCCACAATCATGGCATCTGGAATTGCATCTGCCAAAGCAATAACTAAGCCCACTAAAACATTTATTGCGCCCAAGATATAGAGCATCACTTTTACACGCTTAATTTTCTTTTTGGCGTCAGCAACTACATCTTTCTTAAGCTTTAAGGCTCTGCGAAAGTTGTCTTGTTCGGCGCTAGTCCCGCGGGCTGGGTAGCCGCATTTAGGACAAAATTTGGCCTCGGAGCCGCTAATATCATGTTGGCAATTATCGCAGTATTCGACGGCAGTTTGTTGATCTTGATCTGAAGCAGAATGGTGGTCAGGCGTTTCCATGTTTTGATTTTTTTCGAAAATAGACTTTGAACCCTTAGAAAGCAAACCTAAATTTTCAAGAGGCCCTCATGGTATTTTGGCGCTTAAGTTGGCCTTTTTTAAAAAGTCGGATTTCCCTATCTTCAACCCATGGCTAAACTATTTCGGAAGGGGCGCTTCCAATTTTTTCAGGGTAAAGGTTGGGGGCAGTATGTGCTTTACATCGTATTGGAGATGCTGCTGGTTGTGGCGGGAATCCTCATCGCATTAGAAATTAATAATGGAAATGAAAGTCGTAAAAATGAGGATAAAGCGGTGGCTATTTTACACGAATTAAGGCGCGATCTTCGGCATAATTTGGAGGATATCGAAAAGATGAATGCCAACCTGGAGTTCAAGGATTCCTTGATTACGAGAGTGATGCAGGATTCCGTTAGTCGAGACGATTACCGCAGCAATTTTGCCTATGCAGGCGTCACCATGACCTACCTTACCATGAATTTTCAGGATAATGGTTTTAATAGCATGACCCGCCAAAGTGAGATTTTTAGTCGCGACTTTGATACCCTCTTTACCAATCTAGAAAAACTGTATCAAGGCAACTATCGCTTGGTGGAAACCATGCAGGAGCGTTTAGGTGATTTTGTGATCAACAATTTGGAGCGCTGGTCTTTGGACAAACCTTGGATGTATAAAATCTCCCGGGGGGAACTCACCGAAGAGGCCTTGGATTATTTTTTAGAAGACCCTTACTATTTAAATACAGTGGATCTATATCGCACTTACGCTTCGCTTAATATGCTTAGCTCCTTGCGGGAAGCAAAATTGCAAACCACTTTGGCCATTGTGGCTTTGAGCAAAAAGCTATCACCGGAAGTAGATCCCTATGCAGAATTTGAAGGTTATTTGAGCGCAAGGAATGATGCCTTATGGGCTGGGGATACTGGCTTGTACAGCCTGGCTTCCATTGTAGATTTTAAGCTGGATTTAGACGAAGAAGGTTTAAAAATGGGACAAGTAGGTCAGCAGCAGTTTAGGGTTTATCCGCAAAATGATAGCACCCTCTTTTTGCCTAGGGGCGATTTAAGCTTAATCATAGATCGATCTAAAAAAGAGATCACCCTCTTGGGCGGCTTAAGGCCACAGACATTAATTAAAAAGGAAAAGGATGCGCAGTAAGTTTCAAGATACTAAGGCGCGCCATCCGATGATAAATTATCGCGGTAGCGAGGCCTCAAGGATTGATAATCTTACCGATGCGGTTTTTGGCATTGCTATTACATTATTGATCTTCAATTTGGAGAATCCCAATTCCTTTGAAACCTTATTACAGTTTACCCAAACCCTACCCGCTTTTTTAATTAGCATCGCCTTTATCGTGTTAATTTGGAAGGAGCATCTTAACTTTTCAAGGATTTACGCTTTTAACGATGCTTGGCTATTAGTCATAAATACCTTCTTTATTGGACTGGTCATTTTTTATGTTTACCCCTTGCGGTTTCTAACCATTTTCCTCACCAACTTCTTTTTTGGCAGTCATGTTGATTTGGGTTTAAGCGCAGCCGAAATCCCAGATTTAATGATTTATTATGGCTCCATAGCAACGGCCTTGTACCTGCTCCTTTTCATGTTTCATTTGAGAGCTTGGCGTATAAGGGAGAAATTAGGCCTTAACGATTTTGAGCAGTGGTTCACCAAAAGGCAATTGACGCGCTTGTCGATAATGTTCGCTGTGCCTTTGGCTTCGGTTATTGTGGTGCTCAGTTTTAAAGGGCAGTCCATTGCCTGGGCGGCGATTTTAGGCGGCATGACCTACAACCTTTATGTTCCGGGGATGGTAATTTGGAGTAAGCGATACCGAAAAGCAGAGCAGAAATTTAGCTAGAAGATTACTTGAGCTTAAGCCTTAAAAGAGGTTCTTCCTAAATAGGTTCGGTTTTTAGTGCGCTCAATCATTTTACTGAGATGGAGTTGAAGGATTTGGCCCATACTTGTAAAACCCTTAAACTCTTCGCATCGATGGAATTCATTTAAGTCTTTACTGAGGGATTTTATTTTATCAGGGCTACTTAAGGGTACATGCGTCATTGATTCTAACAGCTCCTCCAGTTCTTGACGCGAATGATAATAGCGCTTGCGAATTAGCGTTCGCTCTTCAGTTTGATACTGCTCTACCGTTTCGGGAGAAAGGATTTCCATGCAGAACTGAATCACCTCAAAATTTTCTTTGTAAAACTGCGGCAGGTAGTGGTTTTTACGACCTTCATAAGCGAATTGGTCAAAGTCGATGGACCTTACCCGATATTGCTCCATGTCAAAATCGGGCGTTACATCAATCACATAGTTATAAGAGCGCATGTCGCCAAGTAACATCGTAAAACAGCGTTCATTAAACTTCACGAATTCCTTAGCCATTCTGGTTTTCGCAAAAGATGGTCGATCCATATAATTCCCTAAAAACACATCGCCAGGAATGCCGGCAATATGCTCTTCTACCAACGTGTCACCTTCTACCAAATAACTTATTCTGTTGGGACTAAGATGATGCTCCAACTCCAAACCATAGATGCGTGAAGCATCCGCTTTTTTAATATAATAATAGTCGTGATTATCATTCATGGTATTCACGATGCGTATGCGAAAGGGATTGGAATTACCAAAAAGACAATGATCGATCCGATCAGTTCGGAGCTGTCCGGTAAAGGATTGATCGCCATCGGTTTTTAAAGCGGCATAAATTTCTACCAGGGCTTTTTGCACTTCATCCTGAAGGAAATTATCATAAATCACACTTTGCCAAAGGGTATCCTTGCCATTATGATCTAAAACCGGCACGCCATTGCTAAACTGTAAGAGGGCGTCGTAGGTTGCGGCTAGTTTGGCTTCACGACGATGTTTTTTAAGGTATTCGCGCAGTTCCTGATGAATAGGGAAGTGCGGTTTTTTTTGAGACATGTGCATTTATCTAAGGTAGAACAAATGCCTCTGCGGATAAAAAAAAGCCCGCTAAAAAACGGGCTTCTTTTAAATTTAGGGGTCGGTTGAATTAATTATGAAGTTCTCGGATTTCCACTACTACGGTGCCCGACTCATCGCCTAAGGCATCATCGGCTACGAGGTAACCGGCTACGGTGGTGTTTCCAACTTTATTGCTGAGATCTATAATGTGCTCCCCAGTTCCGTTTAAGGTCATTTGGTAATAATCAGTAGGGTCATTACCTGCGCCAGTGGCTGTTTCTAGGGTGTAAAGGAAAGCCCCAGTCCAGGTGCCCTGGCCAGCACCAAAACGAACGCTGCTACTGGTAATTCTAAACTCATATCTGCCTGGAGGAAGATCAACTGTTTCGCCAATAGCACTAAGGTCACCGCTTAGGCGATGGGTGGTCATATCAACGGTATAAACTCTAGAAGTATCTTCAGCAATATCTTTAACGCGAATGGTTGCCGAGCCTGCATCATCGCCCTCAGGTGTTCCTGGGGTAAAGAAGGCATAGCCGCGCAGAGGTCCTACCTGATGGCTGAGGTCAATGTTTATTAAATCACCATTACCATTTAAAGAGGTCATATAATTATCACTGGGGTCGTTCACAGCATCTAACTCCAAGGTTTCAAGATGCACGCCTTCCCAAGCGGTAAATCCAGCTCCAAACTGCACGCTGCTACTTAAAAGTTCGGCAGAGTACTGCAAACCGCCGGTTAACCAAATTTCCTTCCCAGTAGTACTAGGGTCAGCAGGCATGCGATCATTACTCATGCTTAGGTTTAAGTAATAAGTGTCGGGATATATTTCGGTGAAAATTACGTTTCGTGCTCCTGAAGTCATGAACACATTATTTTGATCGTAAACCACATCGCCCACATACCAATTATTGCTGTTTAAGCTTGGCGGCGCGAAGGTGCCAATCACATCATACTCATTAGGAGTACCTGTTCCGTGTATCACTTTTAAACCGTCGTTTTGAGCAGCTACATAAATTACTTCATTTACTTCATCTGCGGCCACGCCAATGGTAAGGCCATCCGTGTAAACAGTATTAACGCTTGGTCCACTAGGGTCTATCGCTAGCAAACCTTGATTGGAGCTGCTTAAATAAATATTGTTGTAGTAATCGCCTTCATTTCTCTCGTGAATAAAGGTGGTGATGCCGGTTAAGTCTATACCTGCACCTTCGGCCGGAAGGGCGCCGCCTGGACTAAATTCATAAAATTTAGCCATAATGCTCTGACGACCACGGTTACCCCTTAAAATTCCAATATCTCCGCTTAAATCATTGCGATTCACCGATTTAACATTATTGAGGAAGGTAGAGTCGATGAGACTTAAATTATTGTCGAGCTTATAAAGATGACCGCCATAAGCGCCAGTACCCACGTAAATTTCACTAGCACTAATATAAGTTAGGCTATTGGCCCCAAAGGAAGTTAGTGGCTTTTCGATGTAGCCTGCCGAAATCGGGTGGCCGCTGCCATCCAGCTGTACCTTTCCGATAATGGCACCGCGATGGCCCCAATTTGTTGGATAGGTGCTCGCGTCGGGGTTTGATTGACCCACGATGTATAATTCATTAGCAGCGCCAAGGGCAATCTCGTGAATGTCCATTTCATCGAATTCCAATTGTGCCACCTGCGTCCAAGTTCCAGCAGTCACCTCATAACATGTTACGGCTCCAGAGTACTTGGCAAAACCATTGTAATTGGCGGGGTCATGCGTATGCCAACCGATATAAACCAAATTGCCATTTCTTAAAATTGAAGTAGCAGAGGTTTGGCTGTAATCCAAGGCTGGAGGAGTGGCCGAGGCTTGATATTCGTAGGTCATTACTGAGCTACTATTCTTATAAGCCATGGTGTGAATTTCACTGATATTGCTAATACCATTCTGAAGTTCTTCACTATTTCTAGCATGAACTCGATTATTGGAGTCCACCGGAATGCGCTGTTCATCATCCTTATTACAGGAGGAAACAACAAGAATAGAGAGGGTTAATGCAAAAAGTGGGGTAATAGATCGCACGTTGTTGGGGGTATATTTTAAAGAGCGTGAATGTAAGCTATTTTGTTGAATTACTAAAAATATGATAGAGTACATATAATTGAAATACAGTAATTTGAGTTTGTACGGCCTCTTTAATTAGTAAGGGCTCTCAAACCTAATGGGCTAAGGCTTGTTTAGAAAATTATGGAGAACGCCATTGATAAGCTGGAACAGGAGTATGAGCGATTTATTGAATTTGCGCCGGTATTAGATCGGTCAACCCGACGCTATTTTGTGGCCTACCTCCAGCATTTACTCCAAGGGAAGGAACTGGAGCAGGAATTGCAAAGCGATTATTTCAATTACTTTAAAGATGCTTTAGCGGATTTATTTGATGATGAAGACCTAAAACGCATCTCTCAGGAACATGCTCTTTTAGGGAGTCAGGTTTTAGTGGATACCCTGCATTGGTTTCGTAAAACCTATGGGAAATTAGCACAAAAACATCCCTACGAGGAGGAGCAGCGCGAGCTAGAATCATGGGGGGTGAGACATCTACGACAGTTTAGCCGTTCCTGGACATTCCTCATTCGCAAGGTGCAAGACTTTTACAGTAAAGAAGAAATTGACCCCTCTTTTCATGAAGGGAAGTTTAAAACCTTAATTGCGCAAAAAGACTATCAGCAACTAAGTGAAAAGGACCGGCTGGCTATTGAGCGTGTTTATAAGGATTTGCTGGCGCAGTGGGATGCTCGCTTACAGTCTAAGATTCTAAGCTTTCAAATGACTAAGTTGAAAGATGAGAAGGAATCTTATAAGGAGAAGCTTGAGGCCAAGGTGCAAGAATTTCAAAAACTGAGCAGCCTCGTAAAACCCTTCACTGAACATATTTCAAAATATTGGGACATGTCGAGGGCGCTTTGGCAGGATGCAACCCTAAACTTGGTGGAACGTTATGATGCCTTATTGAAGGAGGAGGACGAATTAAAGAGGCTCGCTGATTTGCTAGGGCAACTGCGAAAGGCGGAGATTGAAACCGAAGAAGCCACTTACGAGAAAACGGTTAATTACAAGGAGTGGGTAAAAGATCCATTGTTAAAGACAGAGATAGTTGGGGTTCAAAGTGGGAATGACCTGAACTATATTTTACCCTCAGAAGTGGCTCTGTTTGGCGATAAAACCGAATGGCAATTTTTAAAACGCTTCGCTGATGAAAACCTTCAGATCAATAAATTTGAAGATCGACAGCTTGTAAACAGTAATAAGGTTTACAGCGAAACTTATCAGAGGGTAAAGAAAAAGGAAAAAGGTCCTTTTATAATTTGTGTGGACACCAGTGGCAGTATGGAAGGTGAGCCAGAAAGGATCGCTAAGGTATTGTGCTTTGGGATTTTAAAGATGGCGGCGGCCGATCAGCGCCGAGCTTTCCTCATCAACTTCAGTTCGGGTATTCAAACTATTGATCTCTTAAATTTAGTAGATAGTATTGATGATGTAGCGGCCTTTTTGCAGAAATCCTTTCACGGTGGAACCGATATTTCCTTAGCCCTGAGCGAAGCTTTAAAACAGCTCGATACCCATAATTACCGCGATGCTGATGTATTGGTTATTTCGGATTTTATCATGTATCGCATTAGCGACGATTTAAGTCAGGCCATGGAAAAGCAGCAGCATAACTATGGCACACAGTTTCATAGTCTTATAATTACCGACCAGGCTAATGAGGAAGTTATTGAAGCTTTTGATAATGTTTGGTCCTATAATCCCGATCAGAAAGGAATAGTAAAGGAATTGCACCGAAACTTAGAAGATATTCGTAAAAGACAATTGTAAAAAGCGATAGAAGGGGAAATGTTGGGGCAAAAAAAAAGCGGGAGACTCTGCAACTCCCGCTTAAATACCTTAACAGTGTTTGGAATCTGTAGATTACTAACCCTATTTCCCTATAAAATGAAGAACCCTGTTAAGTTGAGACTAACTTACAAATCTTTTTTAACATTTAGGGCCTTCGCCTAAAAATAAAAAGCCGCCTACCATTGGTAAGCGGCTTTCAACGAAAACTAAAACATAAAAATGAAAAAACTTCGTGTGCTCTTCCAGTCAAAAGTACGTAAAAATTTGGCCTATCCAAACCAATTAACGAATCAGGATGCGAGTGAACGATTTCTGTAGATTTGTGAAAATCTAAATATTCTTTCGTGCTTCAAACGCCAATTTTAAAGCTTGCCATTGTTCAAACAAAGCTCCACTGGGAGAATCCTGAAGCCAACAGGAAGCATTTCTCAAATGTATTGGATGGTCTCTCCGAGGCGGTGGATTTAATAATTCTACCGGAAATGTTTAGTACTGGATTTAGTATGAATCCGCAAGAATTGGCAGAAAGCCCTGATGGCCCCACCTTCAAATGGATGCTGGATCAGGCCCTCAAATTTTCATCAGCGCTAAGCGGCTCGATAATTATAAAGGAAGGAGGCGCGTATTTTAACCGTTTGTTTTTTATTAAGCCAGACGGCACATTTTCCTATTACAATAAGCGACACCTATTTAGCCTCGCTGGGGAGGAAAAGGTTTATAAAGCGGGCGACTCGAAATTGGTTGTAGACTATAAAGGGTGGCGGATTAATCCACAGATCTGTTATGATTTGCGCTTCCCCGTTTGGTGCCGCAATACGGAAGCTTTCGACTTGCAGTTTTTCGTTGCCAATTGGCCGGAAAGACGGGCAGAGGCTTGGTCCACTTTACTAAAAGCACGGGCCATTGAAAATCAATCCTATGTGGTGGGCCTTAATCGTATTGGGGAAGATGGCCAGGGAGTTTATCACTCTGGCGATTCGGCCGTGCATGATGCTTTGGGGACTAAAATTTCCAAAACGCCACCTCACGAGGAGGCCTTGGAAATCATCCAACTGGAAAAGTCACATTTAAATAAAGTTCGGGAGCGTTTCAGTTTTCTTAACGATCGCGATGAGTTCAGCTTGAAGCTTTAATTGGGCGATACTTTTAGGAAATGTCTAGGCTGATGGGGCAATGATCACTGTGCTTGGCATCTGGCCAAATTTTGGCGTCTTCCAATTGCTCCCTAAGGGCCTCGCTGGCCATATTATAATCAATCCGCCAGCCCTTATTGTTATTTCGAGCATTCGCGCGATAGCTCCACCAAGAATAATGGTCGGCTTCTCCCTCATGGTAAAGGCGAAAGCTATCTGTAAAGCCAAGCTTTAAAAAGCCGCTGAGCCATTCCCTTTCCTCTGGTAGGAAGCCCGAAGTATTTTTATTCGATTTTGGATTATGGATATCAATTTCAGTATGACAGATATTAAAATCACCGCCAATAATCAACTTAGGTCGCTCTTTTAAAAGTTCCTGAATATAGTTTTGGAAATCATTGAGAAATGTCATCTTCACATCCTGACGGGCATCGCCACTGCTGCCGCTAGGAATGTAGACGCTCATAATGCTTAAGTCGCCGAAATCGGCTCGGATGATGCGGCCTTCAAAATCAATATAGTCAATGCCACAGCCTATTTCTACATGATCGGGTTCCTGTTTGCATAAAATGCCAACCCCACTGTAGCCTTTCTTTTCGGCACTATGCCAATAAGTGTGGTAGCCCATATCGCTAAACACTTGCTCCTCAATCTGATCAGCCTGAGCTTTGGTCTCTTGAATAAGCAGAACATCGGCATTAGAGGCCTGGAGCCAATCGCTTAAACCTTTGCGCATGGCCGCGCGAATACCATTTACATTGTAGGAATAAATCTTCATGAAACCTTATTTGTGCAAATTTGTCGTTATTCCTGCAAATTACACCTTTATCCGCGCTACGGTAAAAATTCTAGCAGTGCTTTTTGGCCTCTTACTGCAACTAAATCTATCGGCCCAGAATAGGCATGAGCGGCTCATACCGCCAGGCGATTCTGTGCTATTGGGTTCCTTCCTTATTGTGGCGGAGAGTTTGGAATTTAGCAGTTTAGACGGAAACCCTCAAAAGCCTACTTACTCTTTGGTGGGAGGGGAGCGCAGCTATCTTCTTTTTAATCCTCCCCTCAAGGACACTTTAAAATTAAGCTTTCAGAGTATTAGTCTACAAATCCCTAAAACCTACAGCTTAAAGGACACGGGGATGATTCTCCCCTTAGATTCACGGTTTTCAGATTTGGAAAAAGACAAGCTCTATAGCCTACAGGGGAAGCGAAAATTTCAACCTTTCCAGGCCCTCAATTCTCAGGGTAGCCTTTCCAGAAGTATCGCGGTTGGCAATAATCAAGATGCGGTATTAAACTCTGCATTAAACCTACAGCTCAGTGGAAATTTGGGTCCGAAGACTCGGATTCGAGCTAGTATAAGTGATAATACGGTTCCCGTTCAAGCCGAAGGTTATACTCAGCAATTGCGGGACTTTGATCGAGTGTACTTGGAAATTGAGAATCCGGATTTTGGTTTAATTCGCGGTGGTGACTATAATATAAGCCCTCGTCAAAGCACTTTCCTAAACTTTGAAAAGCGAATTTCGGGGGGTGGTCTGCAAACGAATTTTAAAACTTCAAGCCCAGCATCGGGGGCCTCGGTGCAGCTTGAAGGCGGATTGGCGAGAGGGCGATTTGCTCGAAACCGATTTCAAGGGGAAGAGGGAAATCAAGGTCCCTATAAGTTGAGAGGGGCCAATGGCGAGCAGTTTATAATTATCATCTCTGGTTCGGAAAGGGTTTATATCGATGGGATACTTTTAACTCGCGGTCAGCAATACGATTATGTAATAGACTATAATGCCGGTGAACTAAGCTTTACGGCGCTGCAACCCATTACTCGTGATAAGCGTATCGTGGTTGAGTTTCAATATACCGAGCAAAATTACTTGCGGTCGGTGGCCTATGGAGAAGGGCAGTTTAATAGTGAGAATTGGCAAAGCCGCGTTCAATATTACAGCGAGCAAGATTCAAAAGGTCAGCCTTTGGGGGCCGATTTAAGCGATTCTGAAAAGGCCATACTCTCCGAGGTAGGGGATCAGATTGATCAAGCCTTTGCTTCCACGATAATGCGCAGTGATTTTAATCCGGCTTTGGTGCAATACCGCTTAGTGGATAGTTTAGGTTTTGATTCGGTTTTGGTGTTTAGCACCGATAGCAGTGAGCAGATGTATAATGCCAGTTTCGCCTTTGTGGGACAAGGTGCTGGTGATTATCGCTTGATAAGCAGCAATGCCAATGGTCGTGTTTTTGAGTGGCTGGCGCCTGAGAATGGTCTTTCACGTGGTTCCTATGCTCCTCTAAAAACCTTAGTAGCGCCTAACCGACTGCAGGTCTTAAACTTTAGTAGCGCCGGAAAGTTTGGGAAGGGCAAGAACCAAAGTCTCGATTTAGAAATAGCGGCAAGCAATAATCAAGTCAATCTCTTTTCTACGCGCGACTTAAGTAATGATGATGGAGCAGCGGGGAAATTGGGCTATAAGTGGAAACCAAAATTAAAGAGGGCAAAATTTGAATTAGCGGCGGCCTATCAGTTTAATAATCCCGGCTTTTCAGCCGTAGAGCGCGTTTTCGCAGTGGAGTTTGCACGAGATTGGAACTTGCCCCTAAACTATCAAGGGCCCTTGCAAAATGCGGTTCTGGATTTAAAGCTAAAGCTCGATTCGGTTTTGCTGCGCAGTCAAACTCAAATATTAAATAGTCCCTTAAAAGAAGGCTGGCGACAAACTTTAGCTTTAGCATGGCAAGACTCCCTATGGATTGGCTCCGTAAAAACCAGTATTACAGAAACCGAGGGACTGCTCCTTCGAGAGCGATTTTGGCGCGAGCAATTGGAGACACGCTATTATTTAAAACCAAACATTTGGCTCGGCCTGAAGTCTATAGGGGAATGGAATCGCAAGGAAATAAGCCGCGATAGTTTAGCCGCCAATTCCTATTCATTTTTGGAGTATCAGGTGTTTCAAGGTTTTGGCGACACCAATAGCACCTTTTTGGAATTAGGTTTTTTACAGCGCTATGATGATTCGGTGAGAGTAAGTGATTTGCAACCCTTTACTTATGCTTACACCTTTTTTGGTCGCAGTAGCTGGCGCACTAAGCAAAATGGACGCCTACAAGTGGCGACCTATTACAGAAACCTTCAAGTTTTACAACCCGAAGAATTATCCCTGCAAAGAAGTTTAACCACCCGCATTAATTTTCAGCAGCCATTTTTTGATCGTGCCCTTCGCTGGCAGAGCTTTTATGAAAGTGGAGCAGGAACAGAACCTCGGCGCAGCTTTACCTTTATAGAAGTGCCAGCCGGAACCGGAACCCATACCCACATTGATTATAATGGTAATGGCATTAGAGAACTAGATGAATTTGAAATCGCCCCCACGCCAGATCTAGCCACTTTTGTGCGGGTGTTTAGTCCGAACTTAGAATTTTTGAGAACCAGCAGCGTAAAGCTTGGTCAAACTTTAAACATTCAGGCTCCCAACAGTTGGTTAAGTGTAAAGGAGGGTTATAAGGTATGGCTGCAAAAGTTCTCTATGGTAAGTTCCTATCAGTTGGAACAACGCACCCTATTAGAGGGTGGTTTAAACGAGCTTAATCCTTTTCGGGAATTAGAGAGTGATACCCTTTTGGTGGCGGAGTCAAATGCCTTCAGGCAAACCCTGTTCTTTAACCGCAGTTTATTGGGCTTTGGTGGCGAGTATAGTTTTAATCGCAGTGCCGGCCGAAATCTCCTAAGCTTTGGAATAGAAGAAAGGGCCTTAGACGCGCATCGACTGGGATTGCGTTATGGTTTTGATGAGAACTTCATTCTGCGTTTACAGGCCATGCGTGAAGATAAACGCAATCGCTCGGGGAACTTTCAAAGTCGAAATTTTGACCTCGGACGTTGGACACAGGATTTTAGTTTAACCTTTCAGCAGGCCGAAAAGCTTAGCCTTACCGGAGCCTTTCAATATCGGGATGAACAAAGCCAAGGCGCTAATGAAAATGCCCTTCAGGCCCAGGAGTATAGAATGGAAGTGAATTATAATCTCGCTAAAAGTATCGCCCTGCAAAGTGAACTGGCCTACATCCGCAATAATTTTGAGGGAGATGTAAATAGCCCATCAGCTTTTGAGATGCTGCAAGCTTTTAAGCCGGGAGATAACCTATCATTAACCGTCACCTTGCAAAGGACATTTTTAAAGAATATTGTGATTAGCCTTAACTACGCCGGACGATTTAGTCGAGAGTCTTTCGCCATCCATACCGGGAATTTTCAGGTTAAGGCATTTCTTTAAGCGTTTGCTATTTATTGATGTTCAAGTCTCATGAGACCGCTTTAGTTTCTTGCCGCGTAAAAATGAAATGAAGCTGAAGCGATACGGTAGCGATTTACTCGATTTTATTTATCCTCCTCTGTGCTTGGCTTGTGAGCAGCGCCTGTACTTTCCAGAGGAGGATTTGTGTTTTGCTTGTTTACACGATTTGCCACGCACGGACTTTGAGCGGTATATTGAAAATCCGGTTTTTCAAATTTTTAAGGGTCGTTTTCCCTTGCAGCATGCCGCTGCTTGGTTGCATTTCGAAAAAGGTGGAATGGCCCAAGTTTTAATGCATCAGTTTAAGTACAAGGATCAACCGCAACTGGCTTTTTTATTGGGTAAAACGCTTGGAGAAGAATGGCGAGAAGCTCCCATTTGCAGGGAAGCAGATATTATTATTCCCGTACCACTACATCCGCGAAAGCGAAGAAAACGCGCTTATAACCAAGCGGAGAAAATAGCGGAAGGCTTGGCAAAAGCGATTGATAAACCGGTAATGGCAGATCAGCTAATCAGGCAAGTTTACAAGAGCTCCCAAACCAAGGCCCATCGCTTTAATCGCTGGCAGCAAGTAAAGTCTGTTTTTAGTTTAAAGCATGGGGATGCACTGCACGGAAAGCATATACTATTGGTGGATGATGTAGTAACTACTGGCGCCACGCTGGAGGCTTGCTTATCTGCCATGAAGGACATTCCCGGAGCGCGATTCTCGGTGATTACTTTGGCATATGCTTAAGGGTTTAATAATACGTTTACAACGAGCGAGAGGACTCGCTTCCAAGGTCAAGATTGGAGGTAGATTGAGAAAAGACCAATTTTTGAATTTGAAAGAATACATCACCATCGACCCCAATAAGCGATTCGGACGCCCCATTTTGATCGGGACTGGAATTTCTGTTTCTGACATTCTTAACTGCTTGGGTATTGGGATGACGAAGGAATCGATCCTTAATGACCTTCCCGCATTAACTGAGCCGGTGATTAATGCCGCCTTGTTTTATGCCGCCTCAAGACAGGATCACCCTGGCTTTGCTTTATGATTTACTTTTTGATCAAAATATTCCGTTTCGAGAACTTCAGACCATTGAAGCCCATTTCCCTGAATCTACGCAAGTTCGACTTGAAGGATTTGAGATCTTCGGACAAAGAAATTTGGGAATATGCCAGAGACAGTGATTCTCTAATCCTAAGCTTTGATTCCGACTTCTCGGTGTTTAGACATATCATTGGACGAAACCAAACCGTGGCGCTAAATGAAAAAATTTCCCGGGTGGTTCCCGAAACGGTAACTTTTAGTATACCTTTACCTTAAAGAAAGTGATGTGAAAATATTTTCGCGCGGAACCCTAAGAGACTTTTGGGAAAAACACGAGGACTGCGAACTTCAATTGAAAGCGTGGTATCGTGAAACAGAAAAATCCAATTGGGATTCGATAAACGAACTCAGAAGGGACTATCCCAGCGCTAGTATTTTAAAGGACAACCGTATTGTGTTTAACATCAAAGGGAATGTTTATCGACTGATTGTAAAATTCAACTTTGAGTACAAATTGGCATGGATACGTTTCATCGGAACCCATGCTGAATATGATAGGAATAGGGCAAACGAAATTTGATATGAATATCTCACCAATTAGAAACGAAAATGATTACCAAAAAGCACTTGAGAGACTCGATGTGATTTTTGATGCTAAGCGAGGAACAAAAGAAGGTGACGAACTGGAAATTTTGGCAATTTTAATCGACAACTACGAAAGTGCGAGTTTCCCTATCGGATTGCCCGATCCAATTTCTGCCATTAACTTTCGAATGGAACAAATGGGATTGAAGCAAAAGGACTTGGTGGAGATGATTGGGTTTAAAAGCCGTGTGAGCGAAATAATGAACAGAAAGCGCAAACTGACTTTGGACATGATTAGAAAGTTAAATACACAATTACGCATTCCAACCGATGTTTTAATTCAGGATTATTGATTGAAAAAGGAATAGTGCTAAGGACAAAAGGGTATAAGATGAATTTATCCGACCAACATCCACCAGCTTTTAAATAAACCATCTTTCCCAAGCATTAATAAACTCCTATAGAATTCGGTTAATAGCGGTGACATTATTTGGATTAGCCTAGCTCAATAACAATGTTTCTCTTCGAAACAATTAGATATAAAAAAAGCCGCCTCCTTTGAAGAAGCGGCTTTTTACTTTTGTAATTATTAGCGTACTAAGAGTCGCTCTTGATAGCTCCAATCGAGGCCACTAATTTCTATTAGGTAAACGCCTTCGGCTAAATCGCCTATATCGAAATTCATAGCTTCATTGGCGGTGCTATTTCTTTGCCATTGCTGTATTAGTCGGCCACTGGCATCACGCAAGTGAATATTGATGCCTTCATTAACCGGAACCTCCAAGCTAAAGCTGTAATCTGCAGGATTAGGGTATAGTTTTAACTGGGCGGTTTTCCATTCAATCGAACTCACATCAGCAATAATCTGTGTGAGGGTATCATTACCACAATCACTCACTAATATTAATTCTACGGTATAGGCTCCAGCGGTATTGTAAGTGTGATTTACATTCACGCCGTTGCCAACTGTTCCATCACCGAAATCCCAAACGTAATTTTGAATAGATCCGGTGGATCCCGAAGCATCAAAGCTATAATCGAAAATGCTGTTTGGATTAGAGCTATAGGTGAATGCGGCCGAGGCCAGGCCATTGGAATTGGTTGCCACTAAGTTTGGCCCATTAAAAGCACCAGTATCTTGAATGCCACAAGTATCAGCGATGTAAACATCATAACTGCTATTGGCCATTAAATTGGATAGGGTAAAAGGGGAGCTAACCACCGCGGTAAAGCTTCCTGTTCCGGGGGTAAATCCAACTGGTCCATATTCAATAATAGAGCCTCCCGAGCCAGAAAGCCAGTTTAATCGCACACTGTTGCAATCTTCATTCGAAGCGCTAACATTGGTTACCTGTGGGCAAATAACAGACCCTCCGGGAACATCAATGCGCACGTCATCCAACACATTGGCACGGCCCCAATCATCTACCCCTTCAAAGGCAATTTGTAAAGTAGCAGAATTAGAAGGTATGGCAACTATGGCCTGGGTCCAGGTAGAAACGCTATTTATATCTTGCCAAACTTGGGTCCAGGTGCCACTAGGGCTACTGCGATAGTACACGGTTAATGTATTTTGATCACCGGCCCAAGATTCTTGGCCGTACCAGAAACTGAGTTCGGTTGCGCTTAAGCTGCTGGCATCAATAATTGGGGAAACAAAGCGGGTGGTATAAGGACCACCACTGCTACTGGTAAACACGGCATTACTAAGGCCGCCATAAGCTGAGGTAATACCTCCGCCAGTGGATCCAACACCAATGGTCCAATCATTTTGTCCACTTACATAGTCATTCTGCCAACAAGCACTAGTAGCGGTTTCAAAGTCTTCTAGGTAAGGCGCGGTAAATGTCTGACAAGCGGTATTAAAGCAAACCGGACCTGCCCAAGCACTGGTGTCGCCAGGAGCACAAATGGTTCTTACGTACACGCAGTACAAAGAGGCTGCGTTTAAGCCGCTAATGCTTGCATTAAGGCTATTGGTTGTTGTGATTGTCCCTGAGGATGGGCCGGCGGTAGAACTATTCACCAAGGAGTATTGATGGCTTGTGCCAAAAGCAATGTAAGAAAGTGAAGCACTATTAGTTCCTACTCCGCTTACCGAAATGTTGCTAGGGGCATAACAGCTGGTATCGGTACATACTGTTAATGGTCCGAACCATTGTCCAGCGCCAACTCCTGCACATGTATCCTGAATATAAATATCGTAACAAGTGTTGGCTTGTAATCCGCTTAAGTTATAGCTGGATGAGCTGTGGCCAACAATATTTGTGCCGCCGGTTGTTTGAGTTCCTTGCCTAAAGCCTTGAGGTCCCCAGTTGATATTCCAAAGACTACCGTTGGCTGAGTTCCAGTTGAAGTTAATATTGTTAGTACCCACGCTAATGGTATCCGCAGAAGCGATGGCGCCGCAAGGTTGCCCATCTACACGGAAATTATCAATTAGCCAATACCAAGCCCATGAACCGCCGTCGTCATAAATAAAACGCACCTGCAAATTAGCGTTGGCATAAGGCGTAATGTCGATACTCTGTGAATCTGGGGCACTAAATGCGCCACGAGTAGCGGTGAAGTTTGCCACTTGATTCCAAGTAAGGCCATCAAACACTTCTACGCTTGCAGATCCAGAACCGAGATGTCGATAATATTGGTCGAAACTTAGGGTTAAGGCTCCAGCCGTCATATAGGAACTCGCATCTAAAATGGGCGAGTTTAAGGTTTCAAACATCACCACGCTGCCACTACCAGCATTATCACTATCGGCTTCCATTAGCGGGGTGCCATCTAAATCGCCACCGCTGGTTAAACCACCTGCAGGAGCATGTACCCAAGTGTCACTGGTAGTTCCACCATCAATAACCGTAAAGCAAGCTAGTCCATTATCGAAATTTTGGAAATAGGGAATGCTCTGACTTAAGCAAGCCGTAGAGACGGTTAATGGTCCGACGGTATCACTAAAGGTACCAGAGCAGCTGTCAAGTAGGTAGAAGTCATAAGTGGTATTGGTGGAAAGTCCATTTATGCCCATGCTATTTGCGCTGGTGCTATTTGTTTTGGTGCCACTACCAGGGCTAAAGCCAGTGGCGCCATATTCAATCACAAATCCTGCGGCAGTACCGCCAGTCCAGTTGAGGTGAACACTATCGGGACCAGCAAAGGAGGATGAAAAATTACTCGAAGGGCTACAGAGTACTTCTGTTACGCTAAAGTTGTCGACAATCCACCACCAGGCCCAGGAGCCATTATCGCGGTAAACCATACGCACTTGCAAGGAAGCATTGGCATAAGTAGTAATGTCGATGTATTGATGATCGGGATTGTTAAATGCCCCCACATCGCTGCTAGCGCTATAAACGGTGTTCCAATTGCTACCATCATGTACCTGAACGGCAATGGAATCGGAACCAATATTATTGTAATACTGATCGAACTCTAAAACTAAGGAGCCACTTAAACCGCTGGCATTGATCAAGGGACTGACTAACATTTCATCTAATGTTTCTCCCGAACCGGCATCATCACTATCCACTTCCATATGTGGAGTTCCATCTAAATCGCCACCGCTGGTTCCGCCACCGCTAGGAGCTGGCCTCCAGGTGTCGGTGCTGGTTCCGCCATCAACAATGGTGAAACATCCTGCACCTAAGTCAAAGTTCTCGGTATAAGGAAGGTTCACCGTGGTGCAAGGCGTGCAAAAAGTAAAAGGACCAACATAAGCGGAGTTGCCGCCATTTGGACAAGACTTAGTAAGGTAAACATCATAACATTGACCAGCAGCTAGCAAGGAGCCGCAGCTTCCAGCATTAGAATTGGATAGCGTTACTGAACTATTGCCATTTGGGGCAATGGAGCCAATACAACCCGTACCCTGACTAAAGCCAACTGGGCCCCATTCAAAGGAAAGGGTGTCGATACTGCCGGTGAAGGAAACCGTAAAAGAACTGTCGGTTGCCGCTATAACACTTTGAATGCTTGGGCTTGGACATAATACTTCTTCAACTTTAAAATTATCAATTACCCACCACCAGGCCCAAGAGCCATTGTCTTTGTAAAGGAAGCGAACTTGAAGGCTATCATTAGCATAATTAGTGATGTCGATTTGCTGTTGATCCGGACTGGAAAAAGCCCCAACAGTTCCGCTATTCGTATAAATGGTTACCCATTGGCTGCTGTCCCATACTTCAATATAGGCACTGTCGTTAATGCCTATAGAACGAAAATATTGATCAAATGAAAGGTATAAAGTGCCGCTTATTGAGGAGGCATCGATATAAGGAGAAATAAGCCACTCTTCCAGAGTTTCGCCCGAACCGGCTTCGTCACTGTCAACTATTACGAGTCCTGTTCCGTCTAAGTCACCACCCGTACTTCCACCGCCGGGTCCTGCTTGAACCCAGGTATCAGTGCTGGTGCCACCATCGGTAACGGTGAAGCATCCTAAATTGGAATTGAAGTTTTCGGAATAAGGTAAGCTTTGGCTAGGGCATTGCGCGTGAAGGCTGAAACTAAACACAGAAACAAAGCCCAAAAAAAGTAATCTTTGCAGAGACATAAGGATAGGGTATTGGAATTAGTAATCCATAAAGGTAAGAATTCCCCAATTCACAAACAGCATAAAGTAGGATCAATAAGTATGCGCGCTAGATCAATAAGGCAAAACCCCTTTTTTTCAATTTTAATGATTCTTGCCTTATTAGTAGGCTTCGAAATGTTCGTGAGCTCCTGCGCTAGTAAGTCTAGTCCAACCGGAGGGCCCAGAGACACCATTGCGCCCAAGCTAGATACGGCTTACCCTCCCAATAAAAGTGTACATTTTAAAGCCGATCGGATTGTCTTAGAATTTGATGAGTATCTCAAACTGAAAAATCCGCGACAGCAGATTAATATTAATCCCCTTTTAGGTGAAGACTTGGAAATTGTGGCTAAGGGGAAGAGCATTGAAATCCTGCTTAAAGATAGTTTAAGGCCCAATACCACTTACATTATTTCCTTTGGAAATAGCCTCGCTGATTTGAATGAGAACAATGAGAATAAAAACTTTAAATATGTTTTTTCCACGGGAGATTACCTCGATAGCCTAAGGTTATCCGGAACTTTAAAAAAGGCTTACTCCAATGAGCCCATGCCCAATTACCTGGTGGCATTATACGATGTGAAAAAGCTTAAGGAACGCGACTCCTTCTTGCTTAAAGAGCGCCCAGACTATTATGCTTTTACAGATGAAAGTGGATCCTTCGGTATGGCCTATTTAGGTGTAGGGTCCTATCTGATGGCCGCCTTTGAAGATAAAGGAGGTACTTTTAAGTTGCCATCTAAGAATGCAGCATTGGGCTTCGTTTCGGATACAATTTTCTTAATGCCAGATAGCCTCTATCGTTACGATTTCACCGTTTTTGAACCCAAGCCAAGTTTTCGTTTTTACGGTGCACGACAAAAAGCACAGGGTTTAGTTCAGTTTGCTTTTAGCCTTCCTGCTGATAGCTTTAGCGTGAAGGGAATAAGCCTTAAGGAAGACTCCTGCTTTTTCCGTTGGAATGAGGAGCACGATACCCTAAACTTTTACTACGATTACCGTCCGGATAGCATCGTATTTGAGCTTAATTATGATAGCCTTTTTCAAGACTCCTTAATTACAGTTAGGCTAAGGGATATGGATCCGCAAGCTTTAAAGTTAATCCCCACCGCAACTAAATTACGCCCCTGGGATACCATAGTATTGCGGAGTCCGGTGATAATTAGCAAATGGTATAAGGATTCCATTTTCAGTTTTTCGGATTTGGATACCCTTAACCTAAATCTTGTAGCCGATAGTACCGATCCTTTTCAATGGTTTATTCCACCCCCTCACAAGCGAAGTTTTCGATTGCGTTTTAAGCCTGGAGCCATAGAAAGTGGCAGTCGAAGATTGGAAGATTCCTTGGATATAAAGTTTGCTATTCTCAAAGGCGAGGCCCTAGGGACCTTGAGCTTTAAGGTGGTGGCCGATTCTGGTAAAGCGATGATTTTGCAGATTTTGGAAGAGGATGGTAAGCTTTTGCATAAAGAGGCATTTACAGATTCCACCCAAGTGAACTTTAAGAACTTCATTGCCCGTAAGTTGCAGGCTTTCTTAATTGATGATGCCGACGCTAATGGCGAATACACCACCGGTGATTTCGAATTAATTCGGCAGCCAGAGTTGCGAGTTAAATACCCTGAGGAAATTGAAGTTCGTGAAAACTGGGAGCTGGAATTGGAATGGCGCTATCAAACTAAGGCCGCTATCAACAAAGCACCGTTGCTAAAATCTGATTCAATAGCGCCGGTAAAACCTTAAATGCTAATATTTTTGTGCTAAATGAAGACCATGAAGAAACTGGCCCTATTTAGCCTATTGGCCCTATTCGCCACCTCTTGTGTAAGCAGCAAGGTTTACAAGGACTTACAAGGTAAATTCGCCGATCTTGAAGCAGAGAACACCTCCCTTCGCAAAGGACGTGATGAAGCTCAAGCTAGCACCGAGTTGGCTCAAAATAAAGTAGAAAGCCTGGAAGCGCAATTACAAAGCTTGCGTACCGAACACGCGGAGCAATTACAAGAATTGGAAAGCTTTCAAAAGCGCTACCGCGATTTAAATAAATCCTACGAGTATTTACTCGAGAACAATAATGAATTGCTCGCTTCTAATCAGCGCGAAAACAAGAAACTGGTAGAACGTTTAAATCGCTTACAAAAGGATTTAGCGGCTAAGGAAGATTCGCTGCGTCTCGAGAGTGATCGCCTTTCCAAATTAGATAAAAACTTAAAGGTGCTCAGCGATGGTATTCAAGATAAAGAGCGTCGTATTGCAGAATTAGAATCGGCCATGGCTCGCAAAGACAGTACCGTGGAAATGGTGCGACAACGCTTGCGCGATGCCCTTCGGAATTTTGACGGTAAAGGTTTAACGGTAGAAGAGCGCGATGGAAAGGTCTATGTTTCCTTAGAAAATCGTTTGCTCTTTCCATCTGCCAGTTGGACTGTGGAGCCCGAAGGTAAGAAGGCCTTAGAGGAATTAGCGGTGGTTCTGGCCGAAAACTCCGATCTACAAGTAATGGTGGAAGGACATACCGATGGTGATGCCTTTAAGGGAAGAACGGCGGTGAAGGATAACTGGGACCTTAGCGTTATGCGAGCCACAAGTATTGTTAAGGTAATTGTTGCCAATGAAGGCGTAAATAAAGCCAATGTGATTGCCGCTGGCCGCAGTGAATATGTGCCTGTAGCCGATAATGATACGCCAGAAGGAAAGGCCAAGAATCGCCGGACTGAAATTATTATCACCCCCGATTTAGGTGAGTTAAACAACCTATTGGATTTAAAGTAGTGCCTTGAGGGCCACAATATTTTAGTATTAACTTAGTTGTGAGCCTATGGACTTTTACGGACGCAAGAACCTTTGGAAATTTATACTTTTTGTGGTGGCCATTATTATTGGCTTGGTCACCCTTTTTTATACCGAGAGCTTCCTGAAGGATTTGAGGAACGAAGAGGTGAAGAAGGTTAATCAATGGGCAAATGCCATGACCTCCATTCAGCGAGCGGATGATCAGACGGACCTAACCCTCGCTACCCAAATTATTCAGTTTAACACTACCATTCCAGTTATCTTAACCAATGCCGAAGATTCGGTAATTGCTACTAAAAACCTGATAAAGCCACCAAAAGGTGATCCTGATTTCTTAAAAAAGCGTGTGGCTCAATTGAAGGAGGCTGGAACCTTTATGGAATTAGGTTTTGCCGGCAATCAAGTGAACTACGTTTACTATGAGAATTCTAACTTGCTAACCAAGCTGAGGTTTTATCCGATAGTGCTTCTGGTTGTAATAAGTCTCTTTGTGTTTATAGCCTATTTCGCTTTTAGTGGCGCTCGCAAGGCCGAGCAAAATCAAGTTTGGAATGGCCTCGCCAAGGAAACCGCCCATCAAATTGGTACGCCTTTAAGTTCGCTGGTTGGCTGGCTGGAGCTGATGAAGATGCGGGACATGGACCCCAACATGATTAAGGAAATGGAGAAGGATGTGAAGCGTTTGGAGACTATTACCAATCGCTTTTCGAAAATCGGATCTCAGCCTTCCTTAAAACGCACCGATATGTTGTTGGGAACTAAGCAGGCGGTAGAATATTTACGCACCCGCAGTCCGCGAAAAATTATTGTGGAATGCCATCTGCCCTTCGAACCTGTTTATGCCGAAACTAACTTATACCTATTCGAGTGGGTAATTGAGAATTTAGTCCGAAATGCCATTGACGCCATTGGTTCCGAAGGACGAATTGATGTGCGATTAAGTTCCACCGATAAACTCATACAAATTGATGTTCAGGACACCGGTAAAGGCATTCCTTCCCAAAAGGTGAACTCGGTTTTTCGACCCGGTTTTTCAACCAAAAAAAGAGGATGGGGCCTTGGTTTAAGTTTGGCCCGACGGATAATCGAGGATTATCACAATGGAAAAATATTCGTTGCGGAATCCATAGTAGGTGAGGGAACTACCTTCCGAATTACCTTACCGCGTTTAGCGAACTAATGGCGGGCATATACCTGCATATCCCCTTTTGCAAGAAAGCTTGCGTTTACTGCGATTTTCATTTTAGCACCTTAGCACGCGACCGCGTCAAAATGCCTTCAATCTTGCTGAAAGAGGCGAGTTTAAGAAGGGATTATCTGCAAAGAAAACAGCTAGACACGATTTATTTTGGCGGAGGAACGCCGAGCGTTTTAGGTCCTAAAATCTTGCAAGAAATTTTGGATGGACTTAAAGCTCATTTTCAATGGGACGCTTCGGCTGAAATAACCATCGAGGCCAATCCCGATGATTTAAATGAGGACTTTTTTAAGGCTTTACGCGATACGGAGATTAACCGATTGTCTATTGGGATTCAGAGTTTTAATGATGCGGACTTGGCGCTCATGAACAGAGCGCATAATGCTCGCGAGTCTAGACTTTGTTTGGAGCTTGCGCACAAATATGGTTTTGCGAATAGCACCATTGATTTGATATATGCGCTGCCTAATCAAAGCGAAAAGGATTGGCAAATGCAAATGGCGGAACTGCTTCGATATGAGCTACCCCATTTTTCGGCCTATGCCTTAACGGTAGAGCCTAAAACGGTATTGGCACATTGGGTGAAGCAAGGCAAGTTGAAAATTGAGGATGAGGTGGCCGCAAGGCATTTTGAGCTCTTACAGGAATTTGCGAAGGAAGAGGGATATGAGCATTATGAGTTGTCTAATTTTGCCCTTGCTGGACATCGATCCAAGCACAATCATGCTTATTGGGAAGGCAGTTCTTATTTGGGTTTAGGTCCTTCCGCGCATTCCTATAATGGCCATGCACGTCACTGGAATATCTCAAATAATCATTTGTATATGCAAAAGATTGAGGCTGGCGACTTAGCGCTGGAGGAGGAGCTTCTCACCGAGGAAGCACGCTATAATGAGTGGTTGATGGTTTCATTGCGGCTTGAGCAAGGCCTAGACATTAGCAGGTTAAATCTTTTTTCAAAGGATATTCAAAATAGCTTTTGGACATCTTTTGAAAGGCAAAGAAAAATTGGCAACTTGGTTCAGGAGGGGAATCGCGTTTATATTCCCGCTTCCAAACGCTTTTTTAGCGATGGCATAGCGGCCGAATTGTTTCATATAAATGATTAATTATGGAAATTACTGTAGAGCGAAATGGGCAGCCTTATCGCATTGATCTGTCTCATGCAATCGACTGTAGCAGCACTTTCGGTGATACCGCCCGAGAGCCTTCAGCCTGGTATGTGCAACCCGTGTCGATTAGTCCGGTAAGAATAGACGACTGGTTGGGTTCGGTAGAAGCAGGTTCCAGTGTAAATTTTTATGAAGTGCAACTCAACCCTCATGGTAATGGTACCCATACCGAGTGCTATGGTCATATTGATAAAGGGCATCAAAAACTAAATGATCACTTAAAGGAGAGTCACGGTTGGATTCATTTCCAGCGCTTAGCTATTCGTAGTGAAAATGGAGATCGCCTTTTGAAATTAGAGGATCTGGTAGTGCCGGCCGAAGGTTTTCCCGAATTTGTCGGCATTGAAGCGGCTGGGCTTCCCTTTCCGGGACATTTTAGCAATACTAACCCTCCTTTTATCGAGGCAGCACTTTGTGAGCGATTGGCCGAATTAGGAGTAAAGCATCTTTTAACCAATTTGCCTTCGGTAGATCAGGAAGAAGATGGAGGTGCTTTAGCGGCACATCGTGCTTTTTGGCAGTATCCGCATAATACCCGCAGGGAATCAACTATTACGGAGTTCACCAATTTCCCCAGCAGTTTGGAGGAAGGCTTTTACTTTATTAACCTTCAAACGGCTCCAATACATAATGATGCCGTGCCTTCTAGGCCCCTGCTCTTCAAGTGTAAAAGCCTCTAAAAATGGAAAACCCCGACAATCCTGATGGATGCCGGGGTAAAACCTTAACCTGATTAATCTGCTTCGCTGACGCTAAAGTAAGAAAACATTTTAAAGTGCCAAGGGGTATTGCAAATTTTAATACAAAAACTTTATAAATTATTATTTTTTGCAAATGGAGGCAAGCGGTTTTAGTAATAAAGAGCTCTTAGAAATGAAAAACCCCGACAATCCTGATGGATGTCGGGGTAAAACCTTAACCTGATTAATCTGCTTCGCAGGCTCAAATATACTAATTTCTTTTTGTTAACAATACCATAACCTAAAGGAAATATAGTGAGCTGTACTACAAGTTCAAAAAGTCATTTCCCTAAGGCTTGATTATTAGGGCGCAAGAGCATTACACTTATGGTCTAAAAATGGAAAACCCCGACAATCCTGATGGATGCCGGGGTAAAACCTTAACCTGATTAATCTGCTTCGCTGGGTCAAATATAGAATACTTGAATGAATAATTGCAAGCCTTTGTTGCAATAAATCATACAAATTCACTTAATCTTTGCTTAACATACTGACTATCACTTGGAAAAATTTTAATTTTTTTCTCTTTTACGACGGTATAAACGGGCCGCCGCAAAGAAAACACTGCCTAGTATTACTAAGCTGATAAGCCCAATCCATAAACCATCAAGGTTTTTCCATACCACTAACATAACTATCGCGATAAGCACAAGGGTAGGAACCTCATTATACAGCCGATAGCCAAAACTGTTAATTCCAGTGGGTGACTTTTCGAGCGCTTTAATTTGTCGTTTGCAAGACCAATGATAAATCATGAGGCCAAGGACCAAGCCTAGCTTGAGGTGCATCCAGGGGCTTTGAAGCCAAGTTGAATTTATACTAAGCATGCCAATGCCGCCAATTAAGGTGAGGTACATCGCCGGGTTTTGGATTATGGCATAAAGGCGGCTCTGCATAATATGGTATTGCCTTCTAAGAATTTCCCCTTCGCTGTCATCGAGGCCTCGATCCCATGCTTCACGATGATAAACAAATAGCCGAACGATGTAAAATATCCCTGCGAACCAACTTACAAATCCTATAATGTGCAAGGCTTTAAAGAAGTAGTACCAATTCATAAAACAAAAATAGAGCAAGAGCCCTGATAATTGTCATTTCCACAGCTTTGCTTAGCTAATAGTTTTGCCTTAAGATTTAGGATATGGATTACCAACTTGTAGATAAGTATAATGTCGCGGTGCCGCGCTACACTTCGTACCCAGCGGTACCTCTGTGGGAGAATAAAGATTTGAGTCCCCAGCGATGGATGGATACGGTGGTAAATTCTTTTGAGGAGCATTCGGAAATTAGCCTGTATATCCATCTTCCATATTGCGAAAGCCTTTGTACTTATTGTGGCTGTAATAAACACATCACCAAAAATCACCTGGTGGAAATCCCCTATATCAAAGCAGTGCTTAAGGAATGGTCGATGTACACCACACGTTTTTCCAAAAAGCCAATTTTAAAGGAGCTGCATTTAGGCGGCGGAACACCAACCTTTTTTAGTCCAGAGAATTTAAAATTGCTGATTGAGGGAATTTTAAAGGATGCCGAGGTTTCTTCCTATCATTCCTTCAGCTTTGAAGCGCATCCGTTTAGCACCACCAAAGCACATTTAGAAGTTTTACATCAATTGGGTTTTAATCGACTTAGCTTGGGTATTCAAGATTTTGATCCCAAGATTTTGTCTTTAATAAACCGTTTCCAAACGGAAGAGCAAGTTAGCAGCATCGTAGATCAGGCGCGGAGCATTGGCTATGAATCCATAAACTTCGACTTAATTTATGGTTTACCGCAGCAGAATGAAGGGCATATCCATCGCAACTTGGAATGGGTGCAGAAACTAAAACCGGATCGTATCGCCTTTTACTCTTATGCCCATGTTCCGGGAGTTGCCCCAAGCCAGAGAGCTTATGATGAAAATGATTTACCAAAAGGCGAGGCCAAGTGGAATCTGTATAAGCTTGGATCCGAGGGTTTTTTAAAAATGGGATATCAGGAAATTGGCATGGACCATTTTGCCCTGCCACAAGATGACTTGGCCCTTTCTGCTAAAGAACATCGTTTGCATCGAAATTTCATGGGATATACCCCTCATCATACCAAATTAGCCATTGCCCTTGGTGCCAGCTCCATTAGCGATGCTTGGTCGGCTTTTGTGCAGAATGAGAAAAAGATCAAAGACTATCTCCAGCGCGTTAATAATTCAGATTTACCTCCTATTATTAAAAGTCATTACCACAGTGAAGAGGATTTAGCCATTCGTGCTAAGCTCCTAAAATTGATTTGTCATTTTGAGGGTGAGTGGCTGAATGACCGCCCCTATTTTGACGCCTTTTTAAAACCTCGTTTCCGACTTTTGGAAGAGGATGGTTTAGTGAAGCTTTTTCCCTATCAAGTGAAAGTTACTCGTAGGGGACAAGCCTTTATTCGCAATGTATGTGCGGTGCTCGATCGTCGCTTAAGTGTACAGCAATTGTGCAAGCCTACCTTTAGTAAAGCGGTCTAGTTTTCTTTAATTCGAGGATGACTCCCATCTTGGTAAAATTGATCCTCAAAAGTGACGGAAACCGCCTTGGGGTCTTTTAAAACTTTATAAACCAAGTAAAGAACCACTGCCGGACTAAGTCCGAAGAAAAGCAAAGCCACTTGGGTCCAGTCCATATAAATGCTGAGCAAATAGGCCGCCAGAAATAGGAAGGAAAGATAAATTGCAGTTTTCATAAAAGGTGTTTTTCGTTTTAACACCCAGCTGAAAACTTAGTTCAATTAATTGCAGAGCTCGTCAGAAGCGCCGGGCTTCGGCATTTCCGGACTCAAGAAGGGAATGTCTAACTCCATCCCCCGTAAAATCAGCAACAGCGCAATAAGCACAATAGAAATTGGCACCAAGCGATTTAGATAGGGGCTGAACTTTATAAATAGCGAATTAGCAAATAGATTTAAGCCCAATAATAAGGGCAAGGTTCCTAAGCCGTAGGCCGCCATATAAAGACTGGCTTCACTCCAACTATCGAATCCCAAAGCGGGGACCAAGGCGGCGTAAACCATGCCGCAGGGCAATAATCCGTTTAGCGCTCCACTAAGGACATAGGTGGCAGGGTTTTTTCGCGATCGCGCTAATTGCTGTCCTTTGGAAAGCATGGGACTTAGTATTTCCAATACTTTACGATCCCACTTTAAAGCCTTAAAACCGAAATAGCCAAAAAGCAAAATCAGCCCAGCGATAATTGTAAAACTGCCTTGCCAATTGGGAATGCCGAGACTGGTCCCGATAAAAGTGGCAATGAGGGCCAAAATCATATAAACCCCGATTCGCCCCAGGTGGTAAAAAATCCAATTTATCTGTTTCTTATTCTGAAACCATTGCCCCATAACCACGGCCTGCAAAGGACCGCACATCGCTAGGCAATGCAGGGAAGATAAAAGCCCAAATGTAAAGGCAATGGCTAGCATTAAATTAGGATTTCAGGCTCGAAATAATAGGACTTGTCGCCTACGCTTAATTTCACTTTCGCAATCCATTTGCCGCCACTTAACTTGTCGCCCGGTATTTCCAATCTACCAATGGTCCAGTTTTTCTCCTCGATATTAAAATCTTGATCAGCCGCCGTGGGATAGTACATAATCATCTCCAAATCCCCTTTCTCTCCTTCTAGGCTTGCGGGGAATTCAAGTAGCAGTTTTTGATCTTCCACGCGCAGTTGACAAGCTTCCTTGAGTGTAGCGGCGTTTTTCTTTCCATCAATAGTAGATTGGTAGGCCAGCTCTTGCTGATAGTAGTCGCGGGTAACCAGATCGTGTTCCGACTGGGTGGCTTGATAAACCGTAAAGCCCATGCCAAATGCGAATATTCCTAAGGTTATAGCGAGCCCAGTGCCCCAATTAATTTTCATAATGCGATTATTTTTTAGGTTTGATAAATGGCCCTGTAAAGGAGGTGCTAATTTCCTCAACTAGAAGCTCACCTTCGTAAATTCCAATTTCTATATCGGTAGTCATGCCGGTCATTTGATCGGTATCCAAGTATAAGATTACCGCTCCTTGGGCTAAGTCTGAGGCGGAAACATTAATGGTTTCTTTTTCCCCAGCCGTTTTTAGTACAATGCCTTCTTCAGGTGAAATTACCCTAAAACTATAAACCTTGTCTTCCGCTGTTTTATTCAGCAGTTTAAAGTTATAGGCATTACTGTAAGTGTTTTCATCAACCTTTACCAAGGGTTGACCAGGAAGACGCAGGAATATGGCCTCCACATTGGCTCGACTAACCAAAAGATAGGCGAACAAGCTTAGTAAAACTGTTAGGATAGCAATGTAGGCTTTCACCCTGCCAGTAAGTACTTTACCAGAATTACCAGAGGCAATATTATTTTCAGAATCGTAGCGAATAAGACCACGCGGTTTATTCGTTTTATCCATAATATTATCGCAAGCATCAATGCAGGCCGTGCAATTGGTACACTCTAATTGGGTGCCATTGCGAATATCAATTCCCGTTGGACAAACATCAACACATTGGTTGCAATCAATACAATCGCCTTTACCGGCGGCTTCGCGATCTTCACTTTTTCTAAACTTAGCTCTTTTTTCACCGCGTAGGTAATCGTAAGCAATTACAATAGAGTTACGATCGAGCAGGGCGCCTTGTAATCGGCCATAAGGGCAAACGATAATACAGGCTTGTTCTCTAAACCAAGCAAATACAAAGAAAAATACCGCAGAAAATATAAACATGCCACTCAGTCCACCTAAGTGATCGGCGGGATTGTCACTTACAATTTCCCACCAAGCCTCTTTGCCAATAATATACATCAAGAAAAAATTGGCGATGCTAAAGGATATAAGGTAGAAGATGCCATTCTTTAAAACCCGCTTTCGAATTTTCTCCCCTTTCCAGGGCATTCGCTTTAAGCGCAGTTGTTGATTTCGATCACCATCTATCCAGTATTCAATCCGACGAAAAACGTGCTCCATGAATATGGTTTGCGGACATACCCATCCGCAGAAGAGTCGTCCAAAAGCAACCGTAAACACCGCCACGAAAAGAATTCCGATAATCATGGCTATTACGAAAATGAAGAAATCTTCGGGCCAGAATATCTGCCCGAAGATTACAAATTTTCGCTCCAATACATTGAGCATCAAAAAGGGTTGCCCTCCGATTGTAATAAATGGAATAGCAAAGAAAATCGCCAAGAGCACATAGCTCATCATTTGCCGTCTGTCGGTATAGCGACCCTTTGGTTTTTTAGGGAAGAGAAAGTTACGTTCCCCTTCCGCATTTATAGTTCCAACTGAATCACGGAAGGATTGATCCATCTCCAAGGTTTCCTTCAGTACTTCCTCCGTGTCTTTTGAGCTCATGATAAAAGCTTAATCGTTTATTAATTGAGGGGCTTTCCCCCTTTATTCAGCTATAGTGCTATCGCTAACTGCTGCCGTGTTATCCATGCTGCTGGCCATCTCCTCAGCGGGAGCGGCAGTCATAAGATCACCTTGGGCCTCTTTTGGATTAGCGGGAGTAGTTCCAACTAAGGTTAAAATGTAAGATGATACCTCTTGCATTTCGCCCGCACTTAACTGATCCTTCCAAGGAATCATCCCTTTTGCAGGAACACCGTATTTCACAGTTTTAAATACGTCGCTAATGTCATTCCCGTGAATCCAATAGTCGTCGGTTAAGTTTGGACCAACACCACCACCGCCATCATTGGCATGGCAAACGGCACAGTTTTTCATGAAAATCTCACCACCGGCTAATAATCGTGACTCTTCACTTAGGGCCACTACATTGCTCTCGTCAACTAGATTAGCTGCGGTTTTCAAATACTCTTCCTCGGCCGCTTTGGCTTCGGCTAATTCAATTTTCAATTCTTCGGCACTCAATGGAGCACTTTGGAAAACGTGATAACGCAGGAGGTAGATTACCGCAAAGGCGATAGAGATATAAAAGCCAAATAGCCACCAAGGGGGGAGGTTATTGTCGAGCTCCCGAATACCATCATATTCATGGTCGGTGGCCACTTCTTCCTCTTTATCTAGAGGGGCGGCATCAGTAAGGGTTTTAAGTAAACCGGAAGCCCAGTCTTCTTCTTCTTCAACAGGAGCCTCTTCCGTTTCCGCTTCTGCTCCAGCTTGATTCCCTTTAATCATCTTCTTCATAGCATCTAGGGCTTCGAAGGTTGCTACAAAAGCAACGATGAGAAAGAAGGCAGTTACAACCATTAACCAGTTTACTGGATTGGCTAAAATGTCCTGAGACGATTCGGGGCTTAAAGTGGTGAGGGAGCCGGCTCCTACCATGAGTAAGACCACGAAAAGGATTAATATTCTATTTATTTTTTTCATGAGGATTGGCGTTATCAATTAATGGTAAGTGGCTGATCTCTTCAATACTTTTCCGATCCTTGCGAATCACATAAATGATAGCTAAAAGGAAAATGGTAAAGAAAATTAAGAAGGAGAGGATGGGATAAATCGATATCCCATCTATAGTCTCCATATTGTGTTTAATGAACTTCAGCATCTCGTTATTTTTCCGCAGTTAAATTGCCTTCAGTAGTAGCTTCAACATGTTTGCTATGCTGCCCTTTGATGTCAATACCCAAGCGCTGCAGATAGGCGATTAAAGCAACCATTTCCTCTTTAGGACTTACATCCTGACCAAGCTGGCTGCTAAGGTCTCCGGCAATCTCTTCGGCTTGAGACATCAAATGGGCTTCACCATTAGCGATATAAGAATCGCTATACGGAACACCGAGGGTTTGCATGGCTTCTAGTTTAGCCACGGTTAAACTGGTGTTGAGCTCATTTGTGGATAACCATTCGTAGGTAGGCATAATAGAGCCAGGACTCATAGAGGTAGGTTCAACCATGTGCTTGTAATGCCAACTATGTGGGTATTTACCACCTACACGATGAAGATCGGGACCAGTGCGTTTAGAGCCCCATAAGAAGGGATGATCATAAACAAACTCTCCTGCTTTAGAGTACTCGCCGTAGCGCGCTACCTCAGAGCGGAATGGTCGTACCATTTGAGAGTGACAAGCATTACAGCCTTCGCGGATATAAAGATCGCGGCCTTCCACTTCAAGAGCGGTATAGGGTCTCACATCTTCAATAGTGGGCACATTGCTCTTTATCATGATGGTAGGTACAATTTCAATAATACCACCAATGAGAATGGCTACTGTAGCCCAAACCATTAACTGAACCGGCTTGCGCTCAATCCAACGGTGCCAGTGATCTCCCTTAGGAGCATTAAACTCTTTGGCTAGTGCTGGTGCGCTGGCTTCTTCTTGAGATAAGAAGCTTCCAGATTTTACGGTTTTTATCACATTGTAAACCATAATCAACATTCCCACTACATAAAGGCTACCACCAATTGCACGGGTGTAGTAAAGCGGGATTAATTGGGTTACGGTTTCTAGGAAGTTACCGTAAACTAGGGTTCCATCAGGATTAAATTCCTTCCACATTAAGCTCTGGGTAAATCCAGCAACGTACATGGGTAGGGCCCAGAAAAGGATACCGGTGGTGCCAATCCAAAAGTGGGTGTTCGCTAATTTTTCAGAGAATAAACTGGTGCGATACATTTTTGGCATCAGCCAGTAAATCATACCGAAAATCATAAAGCCATTCCATCCTAAGGTTCCGATGTGAACGTGAGCTGGAATCCAGTCGGTGTAATGCGCGATGGCATTGAGTCCTTTTAAACTTAAAAGTGGTCCTTCCAGGGTACTCATACCATAGGCGGTAATGGCCACTACGAAAAACTTCAGTACGGCAGAATCACGCACCTTATCCCAGGCGCCTCTCAGCGTAAGCAAACCGTTTATCATACCACCCCAGGATGGGAAAATGAGCATAATAGAGAATACGGTACCCAAGCTTTGTGCCCAATCGGGTAAAGCGGTGTATAATAAGTGGTGAGGACCAGCCCAGATGTAAAGGAAGATAAGGGCCCAAAAGTGAATGATCGATAATCGGTAAGAGTAAACTGGACGGTTGGCCGCTTTTGGAACGAAGTAATACATCAAACCTAAAACAGGAGTAGTAAGGAAGAAGGCTACCGCATTGTGGCCATACCACCATTGCACTAAGGCATCCTGCACTCCAGCAAAAATGGAATAAGATTTAAAGGCAGAGATTGGAAGCTCTAAGTTGTTTACAATATGGAGAACCGCTACGGTTACGAAAGTGGCAATGTAAAACCAAACCGCAACGTATAAGTGACGTTCGCGTCTCTTAAGAATGGTCCAAAACATATTTACGCCAAAGGCTACCCAAATAAGAGCGATGCCAATATCGATAGGCCATTCTAATTCGGCATACTCCTTAGAGGAGCTAATGCCAAAGGGTAAGGTGGCTACTGCCGAAACAATAATGAGCTGCCAGCCCCAGAAATGAATTTTGCTTAATAGATCCGAAGCCATTCGCGCTTTAAGTAAGCGTTGCAAGGAGTAATATATCCCCGCAAAAATGGCATTACCCACAAAGGCAAAAATGGCCCCATTGGTATGTAAAGCTCTTAAACGTCCAAAGGTTAACCAAGGGGTTAAGTTCATATCTGGATAAACCAGCGAGAAGGCTATCCATATGCCTACTAATAAACCGATCACCCCCCATATTATGGTGGCGACGGTAAAGTTTCTTACGATCTTATTATCGTAATAAAAGGTCTCGTTCTGCATAGTTTGCTATTTAGGTCTGTGGTTCGGTTTGCTGTCGTCTTTCAACATTCGCACACTCGGAGAGTAATCATCGTCGTATTGACCATTGCGGATACTCCAAATGAAAGCCGCTAGAAAGCCAATGGCTACAATGAAACTAACTGATATTAGAATGTAAATCGCCGACATATATGTCCCTTCATTTTAGGTTCCCAAATGTATTAGGGCCTCGAAGTGGATAAAATGACTTTTGTCAGCTTTAGCTAAATGGCCAGAAATGCAGGCAAATGGCCGGGTATTTAGAATTAATCCAAGCGGGGATTTTTTCGGAATAAACGCGACAATAGCAAGATGCTAAAGAGCAGGATGGCTAATAAAACCAGGCTTTCGGCCCAGTTTATACCTTGCTCGTCATTAAACGCATTTTGATAATCGTAATCGAAAAAGTAAACCAAAACCACAATGCTGGCATTATTTAAAAAGTGCAAAATTGTGGAAGGCCAGATACTATCCGACCATTCTCGGAGATAACCGAGTAAGCAGCCTAAAACGAAAATGGAAAGAAAAGCGAGGTATTGTTGATGTAAAAGCGCAAAAACAGCACTGGTGATAAGAATAGCTAAATGCGGGTTCAGATGACGTCGCAATAAAGGCTGAATAAACCCCCTAAAAAGTGTTTCCTCAGCAATAGCTGGCAAAACCGCCATAACCAGCAGTACCTGCACGAAATCTAGAGGTCCTTGGATGTTTAAAATATTAGCGTAGGTTCCCAGCATAATTTCTTGCATGGAGGCCAAGTTCTCGGTCATGGAAGCCGGCCAAGGCAAAGCCGCACTCAAGCGGTAAAGCAGATCACTTAAAGCGCCCATGCTATAAGCTGCTAAGAGCAGGGCAATTAAGATTAACCAGCCTGGCTTGGGGAAATAGTCGGTGCCAATCATTCGCTCTGGCCTTTCGCTTACCAAATACGCCGCCACTAGGGCAGGGATGAGGTACATGCCTAAGGTGTTAAAGCCTTGAACGAGTTTAAAAATTTCACGTCCCCCTCCTTCATGTAAGTGCTCAAAAGTAGCCAGTACTTCTTGTGGGTTTATTTCATGGATATAGGCGGCCAAACCGATGCCAATACCAGTGAAAAGAAGCATTCCACTAAAGATTAAAAAGAGCAGAAGTAGGATTTGTCCAAACAAGCCTCTATGGGCAAATTGACCTTTGAGCATTGGTGCCTATGGTTTTTATAATTTTGCAAAGTTGATAAAATCCTTGTTGTGGTTAAAATTGGAGATGTAGAAGTAGGAGAATTCCCGCTATTGCTGGCGCCGATGGAAGATGTAAGCGATCCTCCATTCCGTGCTTTATGCAAAGAGGAAGGTGCAGATGTCTTATATACGGAGTTTATTTCTTCGGAAGGACTAATTCGAGATGCCGCGAAAAGTGTGCAGAAGTTGGACTTCTTCGAGTATGAAAGACCCTTAGGGATACAAATATTTGGGAATGAGATTGAGTCGATGCGCGAAGCCGCGGCCATTACCGAAGAGGCTAATCCCGATATCGTTGATATTAATTACGGATGTCCGGTTAAAAAGGTAGCCTGCAAAGGCGCAGGTGCTGGAATATTGCAAGACATTCCAAAAATGGTGGCCATGACCGCCGAGATTGTAAAGGCGGTAGATAAACCAGTAACCGTTAAAACCCGCTTAGGCTGGGATGATAATACCAAATACATCGTGGAGGTTGCCGAGCGCTTACAAGATGTGGGAATCAAAGCGATATCGATCCATGGACGTACCCGCAAGCAGATGTATAAAGGCGAGGCAGATTGGGATTTAATTCGGGCGGTTAAGGAGAATCCAAGAATGGAAATTCCAGTATTTGGGAATGGCGATGTAGATAGCCCGCAAAAGGCCTTGCACATGAAAAACACCTATGGCGTAGATGGCATTATGATTGGCCGGGCAGCCATCGGTTATCCCTGGATTTTTAGAGAGGTAAAACACTTTTTAGAAACGGGGCAGCAATTAGACCCGCCAAGCTTGGAAGAACGCGTAAATGCTTGTCGTAGGCATTTTAAAATGGCCCTAGATTGGAAAGGTGAGCGCTTGGGAATTAATGAAACCCGACGCCATTACACCAATTACTTCAAAGGGATTTCCCACTTTAAAGAATACCGTCAAAAATTAGTGACCAGCGATCATCCGCAAGAAATTTTTGATACCCTAGATGAGGTCGCCCTTAAATTTGAGGGAATGGAAATGGCCTTTCCTTATTAGTATTAGGCACTTATTAATTTAAGGTTTAAGCGACGCGCACTCAACCAGGAGCTTAATAGTCCTAAACCTAAAACAGTGCTGCTTACTAAAATAACGTCGCTTAGCTCTAAAGCTACGGGATAAGCATCTACAATATAGCCCTCACCAACGGTTATCCATTGAAAGTGCTCTTGACCAAATACAATTAAGCTACCCAGAAATATACCGCTCAGTCCGCCGCTTAAGCTGATGATTAAACCCAGTTGTAATATTATTTGGCGAAGGTGACCAATGGATGTCCCCATGGCCCAAAGGGTGAAGAGGTTTTTACGTTTTTCAAACATAATCATGGTCAGGCTTCCGGCTATAGTGAAGGTGGCGATGCTAAGAATTAGAGCGAATATTAAAAAGGTGAAAAGACCTTCGGTGCGCATAACCTTTAAAAATCCTGCTTGAAGCTGATCTCTATTTTTAACCACATAAGCAGCACCAAGAGCTTTTTGCAATCGAATCTGCGCTTCATCTAAATCAACTTCGGGCTTAAGTCGCAGCTCAATAGCGCTTAACATGCCGGGTCTATTTAGTAGTTCTTCGCAAAAGCCTAGCGGACAAAGAAGGTATTCTTCATCAAACTCCGGTTGAATGGAAAAAATGCCCAAAGGATAAATCCGATCACTGCGAAAGCTCTCCACGCTCATTCGTCCACTTTCCTTGGGAATAAAAATATTAAGCGGTTCCTGGAAGTCGCTGCGGCTAAAGCCGAGATAATAGGCTATTCCCGCTCCCATTAAGGCCGGTGGCACGGCTAGGTTCTCCTGCAAACGATAATCGCCAAAAGGAATGTGCTCGGCAAGATTATTCACCTTGAGGTAATTGCTATCCACCCCTTTTAGAGTGGCGATATAGTCCTTGTCCCTAAAGTTAAACAAGGCCTTTTCTTCTAAAACAGCCGAGCTAGCGCTAAAAAGATCTAAGTCTTCAAAAGCAGCAAAAGCCTTTTCTTTTTCAAAGAACTTGCCTTCTATCGGCAGTACCTTTAAATCGGGATCGAAATCGGCATAAAAGCCGCGGACTAGTTGTTCTAAACCATTAAAGGCAGAGAGTACAATAACCAAAGCTGCACTACCAACTAGAATTCCAATTAGTGAAATGGCAGTTATAATATTAACTGCATTGCTGCTGCTTTTTGCGAAAAAATAGCGTTGGGCTATGTAGCGACTAAAAGACAATTACTTTATGGGACTTTCGCCGCCTTCCTTTAAAATGCGATCGATCTCGGCTTCTGCATCCACAGATTCATCTAAATAGTAATGCAATTCCGGCATCTTCCTGAGGCCGCCTTTCATTTTGCGCACCAAGCGATCCTTTATTACACTGCCATGCTCACGAATCCAATCCAGCACGAGGCTTTTATCCTTTACCGGGAACATACTTATGTTTACGCGGCCTACCGATAAATCGGGGCTGATGCGCACTCGACTAACCGTAAGTACTATGCCGCGAAATTTCTCTTGTGCTAATTCTCTAAAAATTTCTGCCAAGTCCTTTTGTACCTGACGCTCTAATTTATCCAGTCTGCTTGCATCCATGCGGCAAAATTACGATTCTATACAGTATCCAAAATTGTAAAATGATGAATCTTCTCCGCGGGAACTTCTTTAGCAATAAGCGAATGGACTTCGGAGAAGGGTGAACCAAGCTTTAAGCGTTTTTCAAAGGATTTTAAATTCTCCTCTGTTCCTTGAGCGAATACTTCAACAGTTCCCTCCCGGCGGTTTCTTACCCATCCTTCAAGTCCAAGGGCCAGAGCTTCTGCTTGGCTGAACTTTCAGAAATATACTCCTTGCACCTTACCACTGACAATGAATTTCTTAGCGTTCATTTAAACTATATATTTAATAAAGTGATACTAATTAATTAAAAATCTGAAAAATACGTGAACAAATCCCCCTCCTTGTCGTTAAGTCTATATAAATCAAAATTTAATACTACTATATGAGCTTACAAGAGCTAAATCTAAAAGAAGAAAAAAGAAATGTTCAATTAGCAACAGGTTTATCCGAGGATGGCCGCGCGACCATAAGTGAACACCTTAATGAAATTCTGGCGGATCATTATCTCCTTATGCTCAAAACCCATAATTACCACTGGAATGTAAAGGGCTCTTTGTTTAAGAGCATGCACGACCTCACCGAAGATCAGTATGACAACCTCTTTAAGGCCATTGACGATATCGCAGAACGCATCCGAGCATTGGGTTTTGATGCCCCAGGAAGTTTTGCTGTGTACAGTAAAATATCGAAAATTAAAGAAGCGAGAACGGGGATTTCAGCCCTGGAGATGGCGGCAGATTTGCTTGAATCGCATGAAACAATGATTCGTAATATGCGCGAAACCTTAAGTGTAGCCTCAAATTACGATGATGAGGTAAGTGTCGATTTAATGACCGCGCGTTTAAGCTATCATGAAAAAGCAGCCTGGATGTGGCGGAGCTTTATCGAGAAATAATCAAAAACTTAACTTTAGGGGTATAGCGGATAAGTCTGTTAAGCAGCAGCTATGGCTAAAGACCTTTAAAGTTTACACTATGGTTGGTCTGTAATCCTAGGAATTAGAGTTTGTTCAATACATATTTCCAAGGCTTATTCCTTATCCCATTTTTTTAAAAGAAGAGGGAATAGGAAAAGTTGACTAACTAGTGCGGCTACTATGGAGCTGGCGGTTAAGGTGCCGAAATAAACCACGGTTCTTAAACTTCCAAACCACATTAAGGAGTAGCCCACAAATAACACCAATGAGGTGAATACGATGGCCCGCCCTACGTGGGCCATCGTTTTTTTACGGGCTAGGCTGGGGCTTTCACCAGCAAGCCTTCCCTTGCGGTAATGCCAAATAAAATGCATGGTATCATCTATAGAAAAGCTAAGCACGATACTGGCAATAGAAGCGGTGGCGGTATCTAAGGCAATGTCGAACCATACCATCACACTTAATAGCATCATAACCGGAAAGAAATTGGGAATAAGGCTGATTAAGCTCAATCTTAAATTTCCAAGGAAAAGCCAAAGCAGCAAAAAGATGAGGACGGCCGCAAAGGATATACTGCGAATTTGACTTTCGGTGACATAATTAACAATATTGGCATATAGGCTTTGATAGCCGGCAGCGGTAATACGAATATTGGGACCTAGTTTTTCGAGTGCTAGTGAATCTACTTGCGCCAGAGTTTCTTTTAAAGCCCGAGCACTGATGAGTTCTCCGCTGAGGTAAAAGCGACCCATAGTTCCCTCATCATTAATAAAAGAGCGCTTAAGCTCGGGGTTTTTGCTATTAAAGGATTGCAGATAGAATTTTTGGGCGCTACCTAATTCCCAGTTTTTTACGGAATCCTCCTGCTGAATAATTGCGGCGAGTAAATCGTGATAGCCATTCATAGCGCCAATGTGCGGCAGCTGCGCCAGCGATCGGTCGAATTCATAGAGCCTTTGTTGTACCTCCAAATCGTTGAGATTCCCTTCCTTGAGCTCCACGAGGTAATCGAGTGGCATATAAGGTCCAAAAAGCGCTTCAATACGCTCACTCTGCTTGCGTACGGTATGATCCTTTGGTAGGTAGGCGATGCTATCGGTGTCGACCTTTAATTTAGGGATGCTCCATGCGGCGGCCAGAACTAATAAAGCAGTAATAGCCCATATTGGCTTGGGGTTTTCACTTACCCAATCTTGCAATTTTGCCAAGCTCGCCGAAGTGCGGTCTTGCGCAGCCGGAAGAGGCGCAAGCGGAATGAGGATAAAACCCAGCAAAAAGGAAAAGAAGAGGGCTAAAGCAATGCCTAGAGCAGAGAAAATTCCAAACTCTGCTAAGACCGCAACCGGGCTTATTGCCAAAGAAAGGAAGCCGGCCATGGTGCTTAAGCTGGTAAAGAGGCAAGGTTTCCAAATGCTTTTTAAAGCGCTATAGGTACGTTCCTTGGCGCTTAAACTTCCATTGGCCTTTCTAAATTCATTGAGGATGTGCATAACATCCATTACTCCCAATAAAATGATAATAGTGGGAATAAGCGTGCTTAGCAGATTCAGGCGCAAGCCAAAACTGCCATAAATAGCCAAGGTGAAATAGGAGGAAAGCGCTACCACCGATAAGGCATAAAGGGTAAAAGCCCAATGCCGATATAGCAAGGCGATTAGTCCAAACATTAGAAGGTAACCCAGTCCGAGGAAGCTGCCAAAATCGCGGGCCGAAAGCTCATTAAGTGCTTCATAAATAACTCCTAAGCCTCCAAAGGAACTGGCTTCGGCTTCCCAATGCGCGTCGCAAATTTTATAAATGTTCTGAATGATTTCCGCTCTGCGAATCTCGAAATTGGCGCTTTGACTAGGTTTGAGGTAAAGGCGGCTGGCTAAAAAATCATCGCTGTAGAATTGCGCTTTGAGGAATTCATTTTGATTAAGAACTTCCTTTGCTTTCGCTTCATTTTTAGGAATTAAAGGACTCGATGGTCCAAAATCCATCAGGCTAGGTCGCTGCCATAGTGAAGGATGATAAACCTCTTTAAGGTTGCTATCGGCTAAAAAGGCCTTGGCTAAACGAATAAGTTTGGCTTGATTCGCCGGACTGAGCATGGTATTGCCCTCGGGGTCTTCCAGGGCTAAAACAATCATCTCATCATTGCCAAAGTTTTCCTGTAAAGTGTAATAGGGTTGTAATGCCGGATCACCTTCTATAAACCAAGAAGTTAAGCTGTTATCGATACGAAGTGCTTGCTTTAATCCTGGAAATAGAATTGCACCAAGCACCAAGGTGAGCAGCAGAATAGGGCGGGCCCGCTTTTGTAGGAAGCTCATATTAAGACATCAGCCATTTCACCATACGATAAGCCAAATCACCATAAGGTGGATACTTTTGTTTGAGGTCGATCCAGGTGCTAGATTTCATAATGGCCTTTTGGTGTGAGAAAGTCTCAAAACCAAATTTACCATGATACTGCCCCTGACCACTTGCTCCAATACCACCAAAAGGGAGGTCGGGATTTGCAAGGTGAATTATAGCATTATTAATGGCCCCTCCACCAAAGGGAATGGTTTTCCAAAAGTCTTCCGCTTGCTTATTTTCCGTGAAGAGATAAAAAGCCAATGGATTAGGGTTCTGATCAATAATCGCTTTGGTTTCTTCTAATTCATCGAAAGGAATGATGGGTAGGATTGGACCAAAAATCTCTTCTTGCATGAGCGCAGTTTGCAGATTTGGATTTAAAAGAAGACTCGGTGCCATGCGTCGATTTTCGGCATCCATTTCCCCGCCAAAAATTAACTCCCCATCTTTTAATAGTCCTTGCAGTCGCTTAAAATGGTGTTCATTAACAATGGATGAATAATGCGGACTGGCCAAAGCACCATTGGGGTAAAAGCTTTGAATAGCAGCTTTTAGTTCCTTGATAAAGTCATCCAATATTGATCGCTGCACCAAGAGGTAATCTGGCGCTACGCAAGTTTGTCCGGCATTAAGCCATTTCCCAAATGCAATCCGTTTGGCGGCTACTTTTAAATTCGCAGTTTGCTCTACAATGGCCGGGCTTTTTCCGCCCAGTTCTAGGGTGCATGGGCTTAAGTTCTCCGCCGCGAGCTTGGCGATGGAGATACCTACCGCAGTGCTTCCGGTGAAAAAGATATGGTCGAACCGGTATTTTCTTAATAGCGGCGGAATAACTTCATCACCGGGGCCTTGAATAACCGTGATCAAATCTTGATCAAAATTTTCAGAGAGCATTTGGCAAATTAAGTTGGAAGTCGCCACACACTGTTCCGCTGGCTTTATAAAAGCAGTATTTCCAGCCGCCAGAGCTGCTATCAAAGGCGAAAAGACCAGCATGAAGGGATAGTTCCATGGGGCTATGATGAGGCAAACACCTTTGGGTTGTGGAACTACGTAGGAGCGTGATGGCCAAGTTGCTATGGGACTGTGCACTCGTTTAGGTCGCGCCCATTCCTTTAGGTTTTTTAAGCTATGATCGATTTCCGCGTAAACAAAACCAATTTCCGAGGCATAGGCTTCAAAAGCTGGTTTGCCAAAATCTTTAGCCATAACCTCTAGCAGCGAGGCCTCATTTTCTTGAATGAGCTGGCGTAGTTTCTTTAATGTTGAGATTCGAAAGCCAAGGTCGAAGCTTTGGCCGCCACGAAAGAATTTTTGCTGGCTTTGAAAAAGCCGCTCTATTTCCGTGCTTTCTAAATCTGCTCGAAGAAGTTGATTCTGGGACATTGCGCTTTTTTGATAGGCATAAAAGTACCAAATGCTTTGCGCCCCATTTTGTTCGCGCTAAACGGATTTCCGGCTCTTGGTTTTCTTAACCCCAAAAAGCTCGCTAAACTTTGGAAAGATGTAGTAATTGGCTTCTTTGTTGGCCACTTTAGGTCTTAATATTTGCATCTCTCCGCTTAAAAAGCCCGGGTTTTTATCTAAGCTGATGAATTGTACGCTAATATTAGTCTTATCCTTTTGAGCTCGTTGCTTTAAAAGCTCGCATTGCTCGGCTCTATTCTTGGCGTTTTCGGCGTTAATGGTAAGCTTCCCTTTGCTGAAAACCCCGCAGGACTGTAATATAAATTCGGTGCTTTCTTCCCAATAGTCACTTACAAGGCCATATTTCCACTTGCTTTCTTTTTCAAGTTGCCCCAATAAGCTTTGCACGCCGGGGCGAATTTCAAAGGCTTCTTCATCACTTAGATAAAGCTTTTTCACCGCTTTTTTAAAGGCCTTCTGGTAAGTGCTTATCTCAGCGGGGCTAGGTGCACGCTTTAATTCCTTTTCAAAAATAAAGTGAAGAAGATGGTGGATGTTTCTAAGTTCTGGAGCAGGATCTTCCTTAAGCTCGATGGAACTTATTTCTTTAAAAAGGGGGAAAAATAAACTGCGTAGTTGCTCATCCGAATATCGGATAACAGCTTCCAGGCTAAAGATGCTCAATCGTTTCATGCTCCATTTCGCAGTGGAGCACAAAATTAGAAAATTCTTAAGTGCATATTAAGACAATGTTAATTGGATTCAAATTTTTCTGTAGAAATGGCCACTCCACCTTCTAAGGTGCGGTGCACAGGACAGCGATCGGCCATTTGCATCAGGCGATTTTTTTGCTTTTCATCTAAGGGTCCAATTAGCTCAATGCGCCTAGTAAACTTACCCATGCGGCGTTTTTCCTCTTCGCAGTGTTGCACATCTTCGGTATAGTTGGAGTCGTAATCTACGTGAACACGAATACTTTCAAGTGGCCATTGCTTGCGATCCGCGTACATGCGCAGGGTCATATTGGTGCAAGCTGCTAGAGAACTGGCGAGCAATTCGTAGGGATTAGGTCCCAAATTTTGACCGCCCATGTCCTTGGGTTCATCAGCCAAAAGCTGAAAGTCGCCTGCTTGTATTTGAGTGAGATAGGGCTCTTCATCGGTTTGAGCTAAAACCATGCTGTCGGTTTTAAGCACGGTGCTTTGGCTGTTTTCTAGATAACGAGCCGACCAAGAAGCAACGAGCTCCCCAACATAGCGGGAGTCTTTTTCGGCACTGAGTAGGTGGTCGGAACCATCTAAGGATACAAAGCTTTTGGGGTGATGTGCGGACTCATAAATTTCTCGAGCATTCTCAATGCCTACAATTTTATCTTGGGGAGAGTGCAGCACCAGTAGGGCTCTATTCCGCCATTCGCTAATGTGCTTGCTTACATTATGTTGATTAAGGTCCTGGATGAATTTCCGCTTAATGGTAAAGGGGCGGCCACCGATATTAACCTTGGCATCTCCTTCGCCTTTAATTTCCTCTATTTTTTCGTCGAAAAGGTGTTTTACATGATGCGCTTCGGAGGGTGCTCCAATCGTAACAACCGCTTTAATAGAAGGTATTTGCTCCGCCGCCATCAAAACGGCAGCTCCTCCTAATGAATGGCCAATTAGTATTTCGGGAGGGCAGTCGCGCGATTTTAAATAAGAGGCTGCAGCTAGCAGGTCTTCTAAATTGGAGCTAAAGGTAGTATCCGCAAAGTCGCCTTCCGATTGACCTAATCCACTAAAGTCGAAACGCAATACATTAATCCCTTTTTGAGTAAGCGCTAAGGAGAGGTTGCGCGCCGCTTTTAGATCTTTTCCGCAGGTAAAGCAATGGGCAAAGAGGGCCGTAGGACCATGTTCTATGGCCGGTGAGCGCTCCAGTACCCCCGCTAATTCTTGTCCGTCGGTGGTTTCAAATCTAACTTTTTCGGGTCGCATAGTTTTTGTTTTATGGTCGAAAAAGATAAGTTAAGCTGACGATTTTTGTTTAAACCCACTTTAAGAAATTCCGAATCATTTTATCCTCGGCGTATTTAGTTACGGCCGACCAAGACGCTAAACTCATAACGGGGTTAAGAATCCAGGTGTGTTTTAAGGATTTTTGTAAACGGTAAGTATTGCTAATCTCGCTACGGTAATAACGATACATATGATCGTGATAGGGACTAAGGTCGAAATTATTGGATTGAAAGGCTCTTTCCAGATGTTCGGATAAAATGCGGGCACTCATCATACCGGGGCCAATGCCTTTTCCGGTAAAGGCCTCAATCATCCCACCGGCATCGCCAATTAAGGCATAAGCGTCTCCGGCTATTCTTCGTTTGGGAGTCATAATGGGCAAACCCCAGCCTTTGGTTTTCTCTAAAGCTTCTGCGCCCTCAAACATGGGTTGGATATAGGGGTTTTTTTCAATGACTTGATCAAACATTTTTTTCAGGTTGATCTTCTTAGCCGAGATAGCGGTGCTAAGCATACCGAGGCCAACATTAGCCTCATTATTAGTTAGCGGAAATGCCCAGAAATAGCCGGGCAAGAGATCTTTATCAAAGAAAAACTCCAGGTGATCACCATCATTAAAACCCTGTACATTTTTATAATAGATGCGTATGGCCGCTAGTAGATGCTCTTTCTCCCTGAAGTGCTCCAGTCCTAAATAGCGTGTTACCACTGGCTTTTCCCCTTCAGCGCCAATAATGGTTTTGCAATGGATGCTTTCTTTTCCTCCCTCTTTTTTCAGTTCCGCTATAAACCCTCCTTCGCTTCGACTTAAGCCTACCAATTCGGTTTGGGGCCAAAACTGCCCACTGCCATTTTCGGGCAGCTCGCGGATTAAAAAGTCATCTAAATCAAGACGACGAGCGGTATAAAAAGGAGCCACCGGAATTTGAGCATCTCTAAAGTCGTAGCGTATTTCCTGACCTTTGGGTCCATTAAAGCAAAAGCCCCAAGAAGGAAGCATTTCCGACTCAGCGCAAAATTTTTCGAGTAATTCCGGGTCAATGCGTTTTAAAACATTCAGCACATCCACTGTAATGCCATCGCCACAAATTTTGTCTCGTGGAAAATCACTCTTATCGATTAGCAAGTGATCGATATTGAGTTTGTGTAAAAAATGAGAAAGGGTACTTCCGGCTGGACCAGCCCCTACAATGCAAACATCTACTTTAAGCATCTATCCAAAATAGGCGGGAAAGATACTATTACAGGTACATTCTTTCGTTAGAAATAAGCAGATTTCTGTAATTCTTTAAGCAGTTGAGCACCATATAATTCATGTGGCGATTAAACTCTTGATGTTCTTGCATGCTCTTGTAACAACGCCGATCAATAAAAAGGCAATCTAGATGTTTGCTCTTGTTTAAAATATCGAAGGGTAAATTTTCATCTTCAATAAAAGAATCTAAACCTGCCATGCTTCCGGGCCCCAAGGTAATATTGCTTCTATCGGGGATAAGCACTTCTGCTTCACCACGTAAAATCCAGTAAAATCCTAAGGCGGGGTCGCCTTTTTTAAACAAGACTTCGCCTTGGCCGTGAAAGGGAATATAGCTGCTTTGAAGCGCGATCTCCTCAATTACAAAATTGGATACTTCAAAAGGGGTAACCTCTTTTATTCTTTCGTGAATATTAAAAAAGCCTAGCATTAGGTCATTACTATAAATGTAGGCTACGAATTTATCGGCCTTGAAAAGTCAAGCCTATGATATTTATCAGTTATTCGTAAACTGCCGCAATTTGCCTTAAACTACTGCGATTTTCAAGGGCAATGCGTTTGCCTTTAGAGCGAATGAGTCCCTCTTTTCGGAGTTCGGAAATTAGGCGAATCACCGATTCGGTAGCGGTGCCGACCATATTGGCAATTTCTTCGCGGGTAAGGTTAATGTCGATATAGCCTTCTTCATCTTCGCCAAAAGTGCTGTTTAAAATTAGCAGAATTTCGGCTAGGCGTTCCTTTACATTCTTCTGCGCTAAGCTGGTAATCATTTTTCCGGCTTCGCCAAGTTCATGGCAGGAAAGCTTTAGCATGTTTAAAGAAAACTTGGGATTGTCTTGAATTACCTTAAAAAAGGATGATTTTGGAATATAACAAGCATGGGTGTCCTCCAAAGCTGTTGCAGAGGCGCTAATCGGCTCATCACTTAATATGCTGCGGTAGCCAAGTAAATCGCCTGAAGTAATAAAACGAATAATTTGCTCTTTGCCTTCCGTTCCAAGGGTGTAGAGTTTTACCTTACCACGGTGAATGCAATATACACCTTGTGGTCGCGCTCCTTCATGAATGATAACCTGGCCTTTTTTGAAACTAACACAGGTCTTTAATTGACTGATTTCATTAAGTCCATCGGCCGATAAATCATGAAAAGCACTAGTTGGTTGTTTCTGACAAAGCTGGCAGTTATGGGGCGTATCCAAAGTAATCGGTGTTTTGATTTGGCTTATCAAATATATGACAAAAGTCATTTTGATTGGTAAACTACAATTACACTTTTGTGAAATGCGAGAACAGCCGCCCACACTTACCGAATGTAGTCATTGTCACCAGCCATTAATAGAGCGGGTGTCTGGAAAAGACGCCAACAAAGTGTATTGCTGCTTTGGTTGCAAGGTGGTGGATGAGCTGATGGATACTGATGCTTCTTTAATAAATCATCAGGCCCTAGATACCGATGCTTTTCTTTATTTGGATGAAGCTTCAATTCGTGAAAAACTCTGTCAGTTTGAAGATGAGGAACAAGCTCGGATTGCCATTCACCTGCCCGCTATCCATTGCTCCTCTTGCATTTACCTCCTTGAAAATTTGGCCCAAATTGAAGCGGGCATTTTAAGTGTGCAGGTGCATTTCTCTAAGAAGGAGGCTGACATTAGGTTTGATAAAAAACAGATTAACTTATCCGATATAGCGGCAATTTTAAAGCATATTGGCTATGCGCCCGATTTTAAAACGCATTTAGGGAAGCAGCAGAAAGGCAAAAACAAACTCTTGATGCAACTTGGCGTGGCCGGCTTCTTTTTTGGGAACACCATGTTATTGGCCCTGCCAGAGTATTTAGATTCCAGCTTGCAGTATAGTGAAGATCTGCAGATTTTCTTCCGTTATTTAATGATGGGCTTTAGCTTGCCCGTAGTCCTTTATTCGGCGCGCGATTATTTTAGTACCGCCTGGAAATCGCTAAGAGCTGGGGCTTTAAGTATCGACTTGCCTATTGCCCTTGGCGTTTCAACCCTATTTATTCGCAGCGCTTATGAGGTTATCGCTCAAGTGGGTTCGGGTTATTTCGATTCCTTGTGTGCTTTGGTTTTTTTCCTCTTGGTAGGCAAGTGGTATCAGGCGAAAACCTATCGGAATTTCAGCTTCGATAGAGACTTGCGCTCTTTTTTACCATTGGCCGCACAGAAACTCATGGCCGATGGCTCGGAGAAGGCGGTTGCCATCGATCAATTGCAGGCTGGAGACCAAATTAGAATTCGTCAGGGGGAGGTTTTACCAGCGGATAGTATTTTAATTTCTGAAAGCGCTAAACTCGATTACAGTTACTTAAGTGGAGAAAGCCTACCGGTGCAAAAGGTGGCCGGTGAGAAAATATACGCAGGTGCCAAATTAGTGGGCAAAGCGGTTAGCTTGGAAGTGGAGAAAAGCGTTGATCATTCCTATTTAAGTTCCCTTTGGTCGCAAGAAGCCTTTAGGAGTGATGGCGCCCAGAAGAAGTCCATAACTCTCAGCGATCGCATCAGTCAGTATTTTACCCCAACAGTTTTAGCGATTGCATTTATCTCCGCCGGCTTTTGGTGGTCTGAAGATCCCGGAAAAGCCATGCTTGTTTTTACGGCGGTATTAATAGTGGCCTGCCCCTGCGCCCTTGCTTTGGCGGAACCTTTTGCGGCGGGCAGCATGCTGCGTTGGTTTGGTCGTTTCGGATTCTTTTTGAAAAACACCTCGGTGCTGCAACGGCTTCCGGAATTAGATCATTTGGTTTTTGATAAGACGGGAACTTTAACCCGTACCGATAAGATTAAAGTAGAATGGCATGGCGATGATTTATCTTTTGAAGATCAATGGGCTATCGCCACGATCGCTTTAAATGCTCAACACCCACTGGCTAAGGTATTATTGGCTCATCTTAATATAGCTGAGGCTGATGCTAGCCAGGTTTTAAAATTTGAGGAAGCCAGTGGAGAAGGAGTTGGTGCTCGGGTTCGCGCTTCATACTATCGCTTGGGAAAAGCCTCCTTTTTAAACCTGAGCGATGAAGCCGCAACCACGGCAGTTTACTTGGAAAAAGATGCGCGGGTTTTGGGCTATTTTAGTTTTTACCAAGAAACGCGGGAGGCATTGGAGCCGATAGTAGCGGATTTGGGACTCAATTATAATTTAAGCTTGTTAAGTGGCGATAATGCTGCGGAGAAACGCCGTTTTGCCGCAATTTTTGGCGATCGCGTTAAGCTGCAGTTTAATTGCAGCCCTCATGATAAACTAAGCTATTTGAAGTCCCTACAGGAGCAAGGTGATAAGGTGCTGATGTTGGGTGATGGGCTAAACGATGCTGGGGCTTTGCAGCAAAGTGAGGTGGGTATTAGTCTTTGCGAAAAGGATATCAGCTTCTTTCCCGCGAGTGATGCCTTGCTTATGGCCGATGCTTTTCCGAAGCTTCATCATTTTTTGCAATTATCACGCATTTACAAGCCCATCGTTTATCGCGCTTTTGGCTTATCATTAGCTTATAATGTACTTGGCATTACGGTGGCTGCTGCCGGATATTTAAGTCCGGTATTTGCGGCTTTGCTCATGCCAATTTCCTCCGTTACGGTAGTCTTGTACAGTTCCTTATACACCGCTTACCGAGCTAAAAAGGCCCTAGCTTAAATCCTTAAAAATTTTGCGCATCTGACTTTGAATACCTGGGCTTACCCCTTGTAAATAGTGGTCATCGTTATAGGCCGCGATTTCATGATTTAATTCGGGGTAAAGTTTTGCAATATGCAGCATCCCGCGCAGGGCATAAAGTCGGGCAGCACTGGCTAGGGCTAGGTCTTCCCAAATATTTAAAGCCGCATCGTAAAAAGCCCCTTCCTCATCTTCATCTAAGTCTAAGAGCATAATCAGCTTTATGATTTCCCTTTTATAGCCATCCTTCTCCTTGCGCTGCAAAGTGTTGATGAGTGGCTGAGCTTTCGGGAATACTTTTTTGAGCTGTGAAACATCAATACTGCTTAAAACCCAGGCCGCTCGCCAGTTTAATTTAGGATCATCACTCAGGCATATTTCTGCGAGAAATGGCAGGAATTCGGACCTTGAGCACATTTCTACGAAGTGCTCTTTAGGCTTGCGCCAAGCCAGTTTTTCAATCAATTCTTCCCTTGCTGAAATCACAGGGGAAAGGTCGTAATTTTGATAATATGGAAAAACTGGAACTTTGGTATTTCTATTCCGATGACTGTGCTATCTGCGAAGCTTTATGGCCAAAAGTGAAAGCCTTGATGGAGGGTGAGTTTCCTAGAGTAGCCTTAAAGAAATGCAAGGCCCAAGATCACTTGGCCTTAGCTGGCCAACATCGTATGTTGAGTGTTCCTGGGATCTTATTCTTTGTAGAGGGCAAAGAGCATTTTAGGGCCAATGGCTTGCTACGAATTGCGGATTTAAGGCATCAAGTTGGCCCCGCTTATATCGCTTTTTATCAAAGCTGATAAAACTCAGCTTTTTGGCTAGTAAATGTCATTTTTTAGCTTGGTGACATGCATCACCTTTGAAGGGTAAAATCAAGAATATGAAAACCCTTCTCATCAGTCTGATTTTAATTCTTCTACCCTTTCGCAATGAAAGCGGTTTGCCAAAAATTTTCCAAACCAATAATGCCCAATCGTCAATGACCATTGCGGGAACTTCTACCCTGCATGATTGGGAAATGGAGGCCTCGAATTTAAATGGTTCCATGGATTTGGAAATAAACAAGAGCACTGTAGAGCTGAAAAGCTTAAAGCTTACGGTTCCTGTAAAGGCCTTGAAAAGTGGCAAGTCGGCGATGGATAACAATGCTTATAAGGCTCTAAAAGCCGAACAACACCACAGTATTAAGTATGAGCTTGTGTCTGTTAGTGAACAGCAGAAGCTTAGTAATGGGAATTATAAAATGCTTAGCCGCGGTAAACTAAGCGTGGCCGGAGTAAGCAGAATACTGAGAATTCCAATTACACTCAAAAGTTCAAACAATGGGGTGGAGATCAGCGGGACAACAACATTTAAAATGAGTGACTTCAAGGTTGAGCCACCCAGCTTTATGATGGGAGCGGTAAGCACTGGAGATGAAATTACGATCAAATTTTCCATAAACTATAACTAAATCAACAGCTATGAAATCATTAGCCAAACTAGCTTTATTCTTAGGTTTTATCTTAATGAGCCTAAGCGTATCAGCCCAGTTCGACAACAGGGATATTCCTCAATATCGCTATCGTGACTTTAGGGGAATTAACCAATTTGAAGCCTTACAAAGCGATATCATTTATGACGGATTTAAGGTGCGTTTAGGTGGTTCCTTTGCCGTGCAAATGCAAGGGTTATCTCACTCCAATGGATCTGCAGATACCTTAGCCCTTATCGGGGAAAACTTCAATTTACCGACGGCAAATTTAGATATCGATGTAGCTTTAGCGGACGGTATGCGCATGCACATGCGAACCTATTTATCTTCACGTCATCACCCCGAAAGCTGGGTGAAAGGGGGCTATATTCAAATTGATAATTTGAATTGGATTCAAGATGGTTTATTTGAGAACATCATGGATATGGCAACCATTAAAATGGGTTTGATGGAAATTAATTATGGTGATTACCACTTCCGTCGTTCTGATAATGCCCGAGCCATTTACAACCCATTTGTTGGCAACCTCATTATGGATGCTTTTAATACCGAAGCTGGAGCCGAGATTTATTTTACCCCGGGCGACTTCCTAATTATGGCTGGGCTTACCAATGGTAAATTAAATCAAAGTGTTGCCACCGACACGGTTACAGAATACACGCCAGCGTTTTTAGCTAAGCTTGGTTGGGATAAACAGATGAATGAAGATTTAAGATTGCGACTAACTAGTTCTCTCTATACTTCCGCCGAGGGTAAAACCAATTACCTCTACTTTGGAGATAGAGGTGGTAGCCGTTATTACCTAGTAATGGAGCCTCAAGGTGCATCTCCTACATCTAGTTACCGTTCTGGTCGTTGGAGCCCATCTTTCATTAATCAGGTTACGGCTATTATGGTAAACCCATTTGTGAAGTATAAAGGTATTGAGTTCTTCGGGGCTTATGAAACGGCTAGTGGTAAAATTACCGGCGAAGCCAATACCCGCAGCTATACTCAAATCTATGGCGAATTGGTGTATCGTTTAGGCTCTAGAGACCAGTATTACATTGGTGGTCGTTACAACAGCGTGAATGGTGAACTTACCAATTTTGTTCCCAATACCGATGCTCAAGAAATTAGCATCAGTCGCTTTGCCATTGCGGCCGGTTGGTATATGACTCCGAATGTGATGCTAAAAGCGGAGTACGTAAATCAAGATTATAATGACTTTTCTGAAACGGGAAGTAATAGCATATTTTATGATGGAAACTTTAACGGCGCTGTAATTGAAGCAACCATTAGCTTCTAAGCCATTAAGTTTTCGGGCTTATCCAGAAAAGAAAAGGCGGTCTATATTGAGGCCGCCTTTTTGCTGTTTCATCCTTTGTGTTTTCATATTTTCGCCCAAAGATGATAGACACCCATACCCACATATATCTTAATCATTTTACGGATGATCGCTCCGAAATGCTCCAGCGTGCAGAGGAGGCAGGCGTTCAGCAAATGTTTTTACCCAATATTGATAAGGAGTCGGTTGCTTCGCTTAAAGCATTGGCGGATGCTCACGAGCATATTTACCCCATGATGGGTTTGCATCCTAGTCATGTTAAAACTGACTATGAAGAGGAGCTAGCAGTTGTTTGGCAGGAGCTCGATTCCAATTACCAATATTATGCAGTAGGGGAAATTGGCATTGATTTGTATTGGGATAAAACCTTTATCAAGGAGCAGCAGGATGCCTTCGATCGGCAGATTAAAAAGGCTAAAGCTATGGGCCTACCCATAGTAATACACTGTCGTGATGCTTTTGATGAAACCTTTGAAGTTTTAGAATCGAATAGAGGAGAAGGACTATCGGGAATTTTCCATTGCTTCACTGGTAATTTGCAGCAAGCCCATCAGGCCTTGAGCCTAAACCTAAAACTAGGTATTGGTGGCGTGGTGACCTTTAAAAACGGCGGACTCGATAAGGTGGTAGTGGATTTAGATTTAAAGGATTTGGTTTTAGAAACCGATGCGCCTTATCTAGCCCCCAAACCTTTCCGCGGCAAGCGCAATGAACCCTCTTATGTGAAGTATGTAGCCCAAAAGATAGCCGATTTGCATCAGGTCTCCATCGAAGAAGTGGATACCATAACCAGTGCTACGGCGCGCAAGATTTTTGGGATATGATGGGGACCACGGCACGCATCTTAATTTTATACACTGGAGGAACTATCGGTATGATCCGCAAGGACGATGAGGCTTACCACCCTTTTAGTTTCGAGAACTTGATCTCCTATATTCCAGAGTTGAAGTCATTAGGTGTTGAGCTGGAAGCCGATAGTTTTGATGAACCATTGGATTCGTCGAACATGACCCCAGGCCATTGGCAACGCATTGCGCATAGGATTGAAAGTGACTATACTAATTATGATGCTTTTGTAATTCTCCACGGTTCCGATACTATGGCCTATACGTCATCAGCTTTAAGCTTTATGCTGCATAATTTGGCCAAACCTGTGATTCTTACTGGAAGCCAACTGCCCATTGGTATTCCGCGCTCGGATGCCAGAGAAAATATTTTGACCAGCTTAGAAATTGCCGCAGCGGTAAATGAAGAGGGCGGTCCTTTGGTGCCCGAAGTTGCGGTGTATTTTGAGTACAACCTTTACCGTGGTAATCGCCTGCAAAAAGTGAGCTCTCAAGATTTTGAGGCTTTTCAATCGCCAAATTACCCCTTTTTGGCCGAGGCTGGCGTACAAATAAAGTACCATCGCCGCTATATCCGATCCGCCAGCATTGGGCGTTTTCAGGTTTTACCAGAACTAGAATGCAAGGTGGGCCTCTTAACTTGTTTTCCGGGAATGTCGGCCGAACTATGTGTGCCGCAAATAGAGAATCCCCAAAACAAAGCCCTTATCCTCCTAAGCTTTGGCAGTGGCAATGCCCCTAACCATCGGTGGTTATTAGAGGCATTAGCTCGTTTGATAGAAAGAGGGGTGCCGGTAATTAATGTTAGTCAGTGCTCGGCAGGAGAAGTAGCCATGGCCAAGTATGATGCGGGCAAGGTGTTTCAAGACATTGGCGTGATTGGCGCTTCGGATATGTTGTTAGAGGCCGCTTTAACCAAAACCATGCATCTTTTAGGGCAGGGCTTGGAGGGAGAGGCCTTTGTAGATGCCTTCCGAGCCAATCTTAAAGGGGAGCTTTCCGACTAAGACTCTTCATTAAAATCAAAAAGATCTTCAATCGGTTTTTGAAAGAGTTTCGATAGCCGGAAGGCTGTGGGTAAACTTGGATCGAATTTTCCCTTTTCAATGGCATTAATCGTTTGGCGACTGACACCTACCGCCTTTGCTAAATCCTCCTGAGTCCAGGATTTTTCCGCTCTTAAGTCACGAATTTTATTTTTCATTCGTAGCGCTTTTTATTAATGGTGAGGCTAATGAAATAGGTGATGCCCATAAACATTACCAGGTAGGATATTTCGGCATCGAAAGGAATAAGATTGATGATATCCAGGGAGGAGTAAGCCAAACCGATGACTAAGGTAAGGCCTAAGGTCCAGGCTAGGGCTTCCAATTGCAAGAGGCGCTCTAGCTCATCTAGTTTTTTAAAGAGGTGTCGGTTGGCCAATATCATTTGAATACCTAAAAGGACATTAATGCTAAGGCTTGCGATTTTTAATAAGGGCGATTCTGGCCAAAGCAGGAGGCTGCCAAAAATAACTAGGGCCTGACTAGCCACCCAGCTGATTGTCCAAATACTTAATTTCTTCAATGCCAATTGGCGTTCCGATTGTCTTTTTGTGTTGAGGTCCTTCATTGTTGCTGTGTAAAGTTTGCTTGACAAATGTAAAGTATTATTTACAAATGTCAAGTTTAGTTTACTTTTTATTTTTCTTGATTAGGAGAATGTATATTGAGCCTCTGAAAAAATACGACCTGATGAAGACGAAGAATGACATTGTAAATAATTGGTTACCGCGTTATACGGGGGTGGCTCTAGAGGAGTTTGGATCTTATATTCTCCTCACAAATTTTCAACATTATGTAAATCTCTTTGCGGAAATGACCGGAGTAGAAGTGCGGGGGACGGATAAGAGTATGCCCTCGGCTACCAGTGGAGATATTACCATGATTAACTTCGGCATGGGTTCGCCGAATGCGGCAACCATAATGGATTTACTCTCTTCCATAAAACCCAAGGCGGTGCTGTTTTTGGGGAAGTGTGGCGGCTTAAAGAAGCGCAATAAGATTGGAGACATGGTATTACCCATTGGCGCCATAAGAGGGGAGGGAACCTCCAACGATTATTTCCCGCCAGAAGTGCCGGCCATGCCCTCCTTTGCTTTGCAGAAAGCGATTAGTACCACTATTAGAGATAGCGATACCCACTATTGGACGGGGACCGTGTATACCACCAACCGCCGGGTTTGGGAGTTCGATAAAGAGTTTAAAAAGTACTTGCGTAGAGTTCGGGCTTATGCCATTGACATGGAGACTGCCACTTTATTTTCGGTGGGCTTTTTTAATAAGATTCCCACTGGGGCCTTGCTTTTAGTAACCGATCAACCCATGGTACCGGAAGGAGTGAAAACCATGGAGAAGGACAAGGAAAATTCCAGAGCTCATGATCATAAGCATGTTCAGATAGGAATCGACTCTTTACGACAGTTGATTGATAATGGTCATACCATAAGGCATTTGAAGTTTTAATGATGGATTAGGACTGAAGAGGCTTTTAACAATCCTTGCGGTTTCAAGCAAGCTTGGCCTCGGGGTTGGCTCCCTATGGTCGCCTTTCCCTTATAGCTCCTTTTTTAAGTAATCAAATCGAAATGCCCTTGCGGCCTTCGGCCTCTGAGGCCTTTGAGGGCTTTTTCCATTCCCTGCGGCTTCAAGCGAGCTTGGCCTTGAGAATGAAAAAAGCCCTCACGCTTTCGCGCAAGGGCTTTTTGATTTGCGGAGAGAGAGGGATTGACTCCCTATGGTCGCCTTTCCCTTATAGCTCCTAGAGTTACCAAATCAAAAAGCCTTGCGGCCTGCGGCCTTTGAGTGCTTTTTCCATTCCCTTCGGCTTCAAGCAAGCTTGGCCATTGGGGTTGGCTCCCTATGGTCGCCTTTCCCTTATAGCTCCTTTTTTAAGTAATCAAATCAAAATGCCCTTACGGCCTTCGGCCTCTGAGGCCTTTTTCATTCCCTGCGGCTTCAAGCAAGCTTGGCCTTGAGAATGAAAAAAGCCCTCACGCTTACGCGCAAGGGCTTTTTGATTTGCGGAGAGAGAGGGATTGGCTCCCTATGGTCGCCTTTCCCTGATTGCTCCTTATTAGAGTTACCAAATCAAAAAGCCTTGCGGCCTTCGGCCTTTGAGTGCTTTTTCCATTCCCTGCGGCTTTAGTCAAGCTTGGCCTCGGGGTTGGCTCCCTATGGTCGCCTTTCCCAAACCGGAAACCGTTATCAAATCAATAAGCCCTTGGGGCTGCGCCCTCTGAGGCCTTTTTTCATTCCCTTCGGCTTCAAGCAAGCTTGGCCTTGAGAATGAAAAAAGCCCTCACGCTTTCGCGCAAGGGCTTTTTGATTTGCGGAGAGAGAGGGATTGACTCCCAGCGGTCGCCTTTCCCTTATAGCTCCTTTTTTAAGTAATCAAATCAAAAAGCCCTTGCGGCCTGCGGCCTTTGAGTGCTTTTTCCATTCCCTGCGGCTTCAAGCAAGCTTGGCCTTGAGAATGAAAAAAGCCCTCACGCTTTCGCGCAAGGGCTTTTTGATTTGCGGAGAGAGAGGGATTCGAACCCTCGGTACCTTGCGGTACACACGCTTTCCAGGCGTGCCATTTCAGCCACTCATGCACCTCTCCAATGATGCAAAATATTGTCCAATGGGCAATTGGGCCGCAAAAGTAGAAAAACTAGTCAATTATTTAAGGTAGAATTAATATTAAGCCAGAAATGTGCTTTAGATTTGGGTTTTGAAAGCATTGTCCAATAATTAAAGTGCCGCGGACGTTTCGCTTTCGAGCCATTTTTTTATTTTCACCAAAATTTAATCAACGAACACTGTAATGAAAAGAGCACTCTCTATTTTGGCTGTATTAGCTATCATGTTTGGAACTACTGATTTGATAGCGCAAGAGGAAGGATCCGGAGATTCTACCAATACAGAAGAAACAGCTGCGGATAGTACCGCAATGGGGACAGATTCTACAGCAACTGATTCGGTTACCGCCGAAGCTGAAGAGGCCCCTGCCGAGGAAGAAGCTACCGAAACTGAAGAAGTAGCGGCAGAAGAACAAACCTTCCACCAAGTATTGAAAGAAAAATTCATCGAAGGTGGTGCAGGATTTATGGGTATTGTACTTATTGCCCTTATCCTAGGTCTAGCTATTTGTATTGAGCGTATTCTTTACCTCAACTTGGCTACACCAAATTCAAAGAAATTATTAGCTGAAATCGAAAGCGCCCTACAAAGCGGTGGTGTTGAAGCAGCTAAAGAAGTTTGTCGCAATACGCGCGGTCCTGTGGCCAGTATCTTCTACCAAGGACTAGAGCGCAGCGAAGAAGGAATTGAAATGGTAGAGAAGTCTATCGTATCCTACGGTTCCGTACAAATGGGTCTATTAGAGCGCAACGTATCTTGGATCTCTCTCTTTATCGCCCTAGCACCAATGCTTGGTTTCATGGGAACGGTAATTGGTATGATTGGAGCCTTTGACGCGATTGAAGCAGCAGGTGATATCTCTCCTTCTCTTGTAGCGGGTGGTATTAAAGTTGCACTTTTAACCACGGTATTTGGTCTTATTGTAGCCATGATCCTTCAGATTTTTTACAACTATATCATCGCCAAGGTGGACTCTATCGTTAACTCTATGGAAGATGCTTCCATCACCTTAGTGGATTTGTTGATTCGTTACGAAAAGAAATAATTCGACTCTGATGATAGATACAGGAATATATTTAACATACGCCCTCATTGGGATTTGTATCATTGGCATCTTGGGCTTTTCCATTGTCAATATTGCAAAGAACCCAGGAGGCGCGAAAAGTGCACTCTTCGGTATCGTGGGTCTTATCGTTGTTTTTGTTTTGACTTATGTGATGAGCGATGGCTCAGACGCGACAACGATTTTTGCCGATGATGGCATCACCGAAACCACTTCTAAAAGAGTGGGCATGGGATTAGGAACCTTTTACGTTCTTACAGCGGTAGCGATTTTGTCTATCTTATACGTAGAAGTATCTCGTTTATTCAGTAAATAATCAGACTATGGCAAAGCGCGCATTACCAGAAATTAATGCCGGCTCGATGGCAGATATTGCCTTCTTGCTGTTGATCTTCTTCCTTGTGACGACCACGATGGACGTTGATTCAGGGATCAACCGTAAGCTACCGCCATGGGATGAAGAACAATTAGACGATCCACCCCCCATTAAAAAGAAGAATATCTTTACCGTTCTCGTGAATTCTAGAAACCAATTATTGGTGGAAGATGAGTACATGGAACTTGAAGACCTTCGTGAGGCAGCAAAACGCTTCCTTAATAATAATGGCGATGGATCTTGTGATTATTGCTCGGGAGCATTAAGAAGTCCTACTTCCTCGGATAACCCGGGAAAGGCAATTATCTCCTTGCAAAATGACCGTGGTACGAATTATAAAACGTACATCTCAGTTCAAAATGAACTGGCGGCTGCATATAATGATCTTCGAGAGGAGCTGGCGCAACGCTTGTATGGAAAATCTTATGAAGACCTCGAAGAAGAGGCTAGAGAGGAAGTACAAAACGCGTATCCCCAGAAAATCTCTGAAGCAGAACCGGTAAGTTTAGGTTAATATGTCAAAGTTTAAAAAGAAACAAGGTGGAGGAACACCGGCAATTTCAACTGCCTCGCTCCCAGACATTGTATTTATGCTCTTGTTCTTCTTTATGGTAACCACCGTAATGCGTGAAGTAACCCTTAAAGTAGAGAACACCAAACCGAAGGCAACTGAAATCAAGAAGCTTGAACGTAAATCCTTAGTAACCTATGTTTATGTAGGAAAGCCAAAGGATATGTACGCTAGCCAATTGGGTTCGGAGCCCGTGTTGCAATTAGACGATGCTATTGCCCGCGTAAACGAGATCGGAAACTTTGTGATCTCTGCAAGAGAAGAGATTAACGAAGCGGAACGTCCCTTGATGACGGTATCCATTAAAGCGGATGAAAACGTGAAAATGGGATTGATTACCGACATCAAGCAAGAATTACGAAAAGCAAACTCTCTTAAAATTAATTACTCTACTCGTAAGGGTGAGGTTTTTGGCGAGGAACGCTAATATCGAATACAGTTTTGTTGAAACATCCGCCTCGGCGGATGTTTTTTTTTTGCCCACTACTCCATAACGGCTTTTGCCCGGCCTTAGCAAGGAGCTTTACAATTTAATAACATACCGAGCTGCTTGGGAACTGCGTTAATTGAAAAACGATTAATATGAAGCGCAATTCCTCAGAAATCAATGCAGGCTCCATGGCCGATATAGCCTTCCTCCTGCTCATCTTCTTTTTAGTAAGCACCACCATGGATGTGGACCAAGGCATCACCAGAAAGCTTTCTCCCTGGGATGATGGCCTCAAGCCAAAAAGCAGCCCCATTAACCAAAGGAATATTTTCACGGTCTTGCTAAATTCAAATAATCAATTAATGGTTGAAGGTGAGCAAATTGGCTTAGCAGATTTACGCGCCAAAGCCAAGGCTTTCATAAACAATAATGGCAATGGTTCTTGTGCATATTGTACAACAGGGCAGGAGCTAAGCACTTCCTCCGATCATCCTGAAAAGGCCATTATCTCCTTACAAAACGATCGGTTGACGGCTTATGAAAGCTATGTTGCCGTGCAAAACGAATTGGCAGCCGCCTATACCGAGCTTCGGAATGAATTAGCAATGCAACGCTATGGTTTGAGCTTGGATCAAGTCTCGGATTTGCAATTTAACCAAGTAAAAAAGTGCTATCCACTGCTTATTTCGGAAGCGGAACCTTTGTCTTTGTGAGAAATGTATGACGCATCAGGAGAACTAAAACCTATCGAATTCCAAATATTGGATTTTTAGACTTGCAAAAAGTTATAATTTGAACAACTGAATAACAGAAGCTTTAAGGTTATTTCAATATTAAAACCGCTAAAGAATCACCGAGCTTGTTGAAATTCTGGGTCTTAGCCTTTTCTCAGGATTATCATGTGATTTTTTTTCTAACTTAGGGAGAGTCAGAAACGCACTAAAATTCTCCCCTTATGGCTAAAACCCCTAAGCCAAAACCGATCGATCCCTATGTGGTTGGAATCGGAGCATCTGCCGGTGGTCTAGATGCTATTCAAAAGCTTTTTGCTCGTATGCCGATTGATACTGGTTTAAGCTTTGTGATTATCCAACATCTAGCGCCAGATTTCGAAAGCTTAATGCCTGATTTATTGGCAAGGCATACTAAGATCCCAATTGTAAAGGCGGGTGATAAGCAACTTATTAAGCCAAATACCATTTATTTAAATGATGGTAAAAAGAATTTACACATAAAGGGGGATCGCTTATTCTCGATGGCGAAAGGACCAAAAGGCTATTTAAACTTGCCCATCGATATATTCTTTCAAACTTTAGGCGAAGAACATGGCGAACGGTCGGTAGGGATTATTCTTTCAGGTACCGGCTCGGACGGGTCGAGGGGTATAAAAACCATAAAGGAAAAAGGAGGTTTAGTCTTAGTACAAGATCCAGGAGAGGCTCAATTTAATGGGATGCCGGGTTCAGCTATTGCGACAAGTATTACTGATTTTGTACTGCCAATAATAAAAATTGCTGAGCTCATCAGCAAGTTCCCAAACCGTACCCGTATCTCTAGTTTAACGGATGATAAGAACTTAAACGAGGAGGCGATATTTCAAAAAATCTTAAGTCTAGTTCAAGGCGAGTCTGGCATCAATTTTAAATTGTACAAACCCAACACCCTTTTAAGGCGCCTTGAAAAACGAATGGGTTTAATCGGAGTAAGCTCATTACAGGCTTATAAAGAATACCTCGATGCCAATCATAGTGAGCGTATTGCCTTGGGCCAGGATTTTTTGATTGGCGTTACCAGTTTTTTTAGGGATACACCAGCCTTCCAATTATTTAATGACTGGATTCTACCGGAAATTGTACAAAGGAAGCAGGAGGATGAAGAAGTACGTATTTGGATACCTGGATGCTCTACTGGTCAGGAAGTTTATACCATGGCAATTCTTTTTGATGAATACATTCACCAAACCAATACACGTGTTAATTATAAAATATTCGCGACGGATGTAGACGGCGAAGCGATTACAACCGCTAGTAAGGGCGTGTATCACGCAAATATTATTAATGAAGTAGAAGAGACCTATCTAGATAGGTACTTTGTAGGAGAAGGTGCCGATTATAGGGTTGTAAAGCGCATTAGAGATCGAATCGTGTTTTCAAAACATGATATTATTAATGATCCCCCTTTTATTCGATTGGACTTAATCTCATGCCGTAATCTATTAATCTACTTTGATACGCAAGCTCAAAGTAAAGTTCTTCGGAACTTTCAATTCTCATTAAACCCAAAAGGCATTCTCTTTTTAGGGAGTAGTGAATCGCTTGGACCCGTACAAGGAGGATTCAAGGTTATTGATGAGAAATGGCGCCTTTTTCAAAAAGTGGGTGAGCCTAATCCAAACTTAGAACGCAGCGAGTATGAGTTTTCAAATCGAAAAAGGAGCGTTGAACCGGCAATAGCCTTAAGGGAACCTGGAATGCGCAAGCCAACTACCGGCGCAGCGGATTTGTTTTACCGCTACCTTGGGAAACGCTTTAGTCCTGCCTCCTTATTTGTCGATGAAAACTTCAACATTTTGTTTCTGGTTGGCAATGTGGGGGCACGTTTAAAGCATCAGGAGGGTGTCTTTCAAGACAATCTTTTAAAAATGCTTAGCCCAAGGCTTGCAGCACAGGTGCGAAAGGGGGTTGAGGTCCTAAAAGGCGAACCGAAGACCCAGGAAATTAGGATTAATGATGTTTTGGATCCGGAAGAGGAAAGCGCGGAGTTTGACTTGGTTTTTCACAGGCCAATCGAGAATCAATTAAAGGGAGCCTATCTTATTCACTTCAGTGAGAATAGGCCTTTTAGCAATAAGGTGAAAGTTCTGGAGCCGGTGCAGTCCTCCGATTCTCAAGAAGAGCGTATTAATTATTTGCAAGATCGTTTGCGAATTGCGGAGGAGGAATTACAAAGAACGATTGAGGAGTTAGAAACCACCAATGAAGAGTTACAATCTTCCAATGAGGAACTTATGGCATCTAACGAGGAGTTGCAAAGTACCAATGAGGAACTTCAATCGGTAAATGAAGAAATTTACACGGTAAATGCGGAGCTACAGGATTCAAACCATCGTCTCAAATTGATTAATGATGATTTAGCGAACCTCCTTAACAGTACCAATATTGCCACACTTTTCCTAGACTCCGAGCTAAATATCCGCAATTTCACGCCTGAATTAAAGCGCCATTTTAAACTTGGAGACACCGACATCGGTAGACCGATAAGCAGCTTTGCTTCTAGCTTTAGTGAAGATGATCGTTTATCAATAATTAATGACTCTAAATTGGTCCTCAAGGATTTAAAAGAAACCGAAAGGGAGATTGTTGATGAAAATGGGAAGACTTTTCTAAAAAGGATAGTTCCCTTTATTACCAATGATAATATTGTTGAGGGACTGGTTATAAACTTCATAGATGTAGATCAGCTAAAGCTAAAGGAAGAATCCTTAAGGTTAAAGCAAGCCGAATTACTCCAATCTCAAAAGCTGGCGAAAATTGGCAGCTGGATTTTGAATGTTCAAACCAATGATGTGGATTGGACTGATGAGCTGTACAAAATGTATGGACTTGATCCAGGCCTAGCTCCTCCTGGATACGATGACCATGCAAAGCTATTTAGTCCTGAATCTTGGGAGCGTTTGAGCGCGGCTGTGGAGCAATTGGTGCTCAAGGGTACGGCTTATGAGATGGAGCTCAATTTTGTTCGTGTGGATGGTGAAAAAGGCTGGCTCTTTGTTAAGGGTGAAGCGGAGTTTGATCGAGACGGGCAGGTAATATATGCTAGAGGTATTGCTCAGGATATTACTGAAAGGAAAGAACTTATGTTAAGACTTGAAGCCGAAAGGCAATTCTCCAGTCGAATAAGTAATATTTCTCCAGCCGCTATATATATCTACGATTTTGAGGAACAAAAAAACACTTTTATTAATCCGCAATATCAGGGCTTATTGGGTTACTCCAAGGATGAGATTAACGCTATGAGCCCCGAAGCTTTTTTTAGTCTGTTTCATCCTGATGACCAGGAGGCGGTGGGAAAGCACATGGGAATTGTTTTATCGGATAGAACAGCCGATCGACTTGAGTATCGCTTTAAACACAAGGATGGGCACTGGGTTTGGTGTTATTCGATTGATGCTCCATTTGAGCTGAATGAGGAAGGAGGCGTAAAGCAGATGATTGGGGCTTTTATAGATATTACTAAACAAAAAAATTATCAGGAGGAGCTTAAACAGGCGGTAAAAGAAGCAGATTCGGCCAATGTTCTCAAAACCCAATTTCTGGCCAATATGAGTCATGAAATCCGCACGCCACTCAACTGGATGGTTGGCTTTGCCGATCTATTACGTAACGAAGATCTTGATAAGCAGGAACGCAACGAATACTTAGATCATATTAACAATGCTTCAGCTCAGCTGCTGCGACTGATTAATGATATTTTGGATGTCGCGAAAATTGAAGCGGGCGAATTAAAGATTAGTTGCAAGAATGTTAATGTAAGCGACATAGTTAGGAGTTTAGAGAGGAGCTTTAAGGAAACGATCAAGGAGCGCAATGCCCCACTTAAATTGCTGGCCCAGATTCCCGAAAAAGAAGACAACCTCATCTTGGAAACAGACGCCATGCGCTTTCAGCAGATTCTAACCAATCTATTGGGGAATGCGATAAAATTTTCGGAGAAAGGAAAAATCGAATTTGGTTATCACTGCCGAGTGGATTTGGTAGAATTTTATGTGAAAGATCAAGGCATTGGTATTCCGCCGGAGAAGTTAGAACGTGTTTTCGATCGCTTTGAGCATCTGGATACTTTAGAAAAGAGGTATGATGGCACTGGACTAGGCCTGTCTATTTGCCGCGGTATATTAAACCTGCTTGGAGGCCAAATGACCGTTGAGTCCGAAGTGGGAAGGGGTTCCACCTTTAAGTTCACCTTGCCACTAGAAATGGGCCATAAGGAGGAATTAGAAAAAAAAGAGGAGCAGGAGCGAAATGCAGAGGACCTTAACGGCTTAAGGATATTGATTGCTGAAGATAGCGAGGCGAGCGTCCAATATCTCAAGGCTTTGTTTCGTAATTATGACTTAGAATTAAATATTGCTGAAAATGGCCTAGAAGCAGTTAAACTTTATAAGGAACGCCCAAAAATTGACGTGGTACTTATGGATATTCAAATGCCTTTGATGGATGGTGTAGAGGCCATGACACAAATTAAAGAGTCTCATGCAAAAGCGAAAATTGTCGCAACAACCGCCAATGCCATGAGCTCTGATCATCAAAAATATTTGGATTTGGGTTTCGACGATTACCTGGCAAAACCTTTGCGTAAAAAGGATTTGGTTAATGTAATACTTAAATTGGCCGAGGAAAGCTAATAAAATCCGCTAATGGCAAAGGCAAGGCAAGTCAATTGGCCCAATATTTTACTCTATGTCGGGGTATTGCTCATTTTTGCCCCTAAGGCCTATCTTTTCTTAGGCGACCATTCAGATGCCTCAATCAGATCTGGGCAAAATTTAATTTTCGATCTTATTTTAAAGGGGGAGTTAATACATAGCCATGTGCCGCATGGACTTTTGGCTTTTCTTCAGTATCCGCTGGATATTGGATGGAATTATGTTTTAGCCTTTGCTTTTTATTCGGTTATAAACCTCGCCATAGTCTGGCGCTTGCCATTTTCCTCCCCTTGGGGGAAGGTTGGGCTTTTCATTTTGATGTATTTCACGATAGGCATGCGCTTTATGCCAATCGCTTTGCTTTTTCTTATAGTTCTTAAGCCTCGCAATAAATGGGACATAGTGTTAATTGCTCTTCTTTTGGCTTTGCTGATGAATATTCGTTTGTCAGTCGCCCTGATGCTTTGCGGGATTTGTCTATTTCTTCTTTTATCTCATCAAGAATGGGGAAAAAAGCTTGAACAGAATAGAATCCCTTTAGCATTGGGCATTTGCCTTTTTCTTTTTTTTGTCCTCCTTCCATTTGGTTTAAAACCCCTAATCCTTTGGGAGCATTATAGGGCCGTTTTATCAAATGCGCCTTATGAAGTGAATGTGCCTTGGCAGCCAAGAATTATATTGGCCGCTCTCTTGTTTTTTACAGTGGCTTTTGCCCTATCAACTTATATAGGCATCAGTTTAAAGAAAAGGATGCCCTTGCTTTTGGTCTTTTTGATTTCAACACTTTATGTGTATTCTCGTCCAGACCCAGGGACCTTGTATGTTGCCTTGCTTTTGCAATGGCTCTTAGTGATGCTTTTGTACGCGCATGAAGGAACATTTAGCCTACTGAAGCTGAGTTGTTTGGCATTATTACTGGCTGTCCTCTGGGGCTTAAACTACCACTTAGTGCCTGGGAGTTTTAAGTTCACCAAACTCGACCCCTTATATGCCTGGCAGAACCTTGGGAAGGAATTATCAAGATTAAAAAGTGAAAAGACGGAATCCTTTATGGGAGACTATTCGGTTTTCCCTTATTCATTAAATATTGGGAAAGAACAAAAAGGGCTTTGGCCTCAATTAAGGCCCTCTTATATCAGTTATGCGGCTCTTTCCTCGCGCTTAGATTCACTGAATTTTATAGACCTTCATCAGCGCTTATTGGTGCATAGTCCAAACCCTAATGCTATTTGGTCGGATAGAAATGACATTAATGGCAATTACTTAGCATTTACAAATGCTTACACCGTAGCGCATATTTATGGGGCTTATGACTTGCAAAGCTTAAAAGGAAGCTATGCAGAATACCTAAAGAAAAAACCAGCGGATCGAGAGGAGCTAGTGTTTAAGGATTTCTCATTAGAGCAACTAAGCAAAGGAATAAAAGCTTCAGAATGGTTTAGTGCCGATCATGCCAGCATAGTAAGATCTACGAATCTGGCTAGTGCCGATTTAATGCTGGAGATGCAGCTTAGCAATGGCAAAGTGCTTAAGAAGTTGATAGCGCCTCCAAGCCTATTGAAAGGGGTTTTCGTGGACTATTTTATAAGTGGAGCTAATTACCACGATAAGAGTTTAAAAGTGCTTTATATTAGGGCAACTAATTTGTAATGCTCTTTCTTTTGCGAGATGGGGTGGACGCCAACAAGCCATATCTTTTAATCTCATGAATAGCAGGGTCACAAAGCCACAATTTCAATGGTAAGCAACAGACCTGCTGCTCATTTTACTAGGGCTAAATGATAATATTAATCAATGTTACTTAACATAACGACAGAACATAAACCAGCAACGGATTTAGGGTTTTTACTGCACAAGCATCCCGACAAGTTCCAATCCATTGATTTATCGATTGGAAAGGCTCATATTTTTTATCCAGAGAATTCTGAAGAGCGAACTACCGCTTCTTTGCTATTGGATATTGACCCAATAGATATGGTAAAAGGTGGAAGAAACTTATCTGGAAAGGGTTTCTCTCTAGGTCAATATGTCAACGATCGACCTTATGTAGCATCTTCATTTATGAGTGTTGCAATTGCAAAGGCCTTTTCGACCGCAATGAATGGTAAATGCAGTAACAGGCCCGAATTGGTAAATGTGAAAATGCCATTTCAAGTAACTATTTCGGTTTTACCGGCACCAAGAGGAGGAGAAACTCTGATTCGAAAAATGTTTGAACCCCTCGGCTATAAGGTGGAATTGGAGCCTCATGTTTTAGATGAGGAATTTATGCATTGGGGAGACAGCAAGTATTTTACTTTAAAATTGAGTCATACAGTTACGCTTCAATCCTTGCTTTCACATCTTTACGTAATGATTCCTGCATTGGATAATGACAAGCATTACTATGTTAGTCAGAATGAGATTGAAAAACTGCTAGAGAAAGGAAAAGGCTGGCTATCGAATCATCCGGAAAAAGAACAAATAACAAGGCGCTACCTATTTAATCTTAATTCTCTTTCGCGGCAGGCATTGGACCGATTGAATGATCATGAAGGATCAAAGGAATTTATGGACAACGCGAATACCAAGGAATTAGAGAAAAAGGAGACTCTGCATCAGCAAAGACTATCCATCGTTCTCGGTAAACTCAAAGAATCAGGGGCAAAAAAGGTACTTGATTTGGGCTGTGGTGAAGGTAAGTTAATTCGAATGTTATTAAAGGAAAAACAGTTTAGTGAGATAAGTGGAATGGATGTCTCTTACCAGGCATTAATGAGATGCAAAGACAGATTACACTGGGATGATATGGCGCCGCGGCAAAGAGAAAGAATTAATTTATTTCAAGGTGCATTGACCTATAAGGACAGGCGATTGGAGGGATTTGACGCGGCGGCAATCGTAGAGGTTATCGAGCACCTCGATGAGAACAGATTGAAATCTTTTGAAAGAGTTGTTTTTGAATCTGCTAAACCTAAAACTGTTGTCCTTACTACGCCAAACGGGGAGTACAATGTACTTTTTGAAAGCATGGAAGCCGGTACAATGCGTCATACTGATCACAGATTTGAATGGTCGCGAACTGAATTTGAAACTTGGGGAAAGCGAATCGCAAAAAACAATAACTATAAAGTGCAATTCTTTCCTATTGGAGAAGAAGATGATAAAGTAGGAGCACCTTCACAAATGGCAGTTTTTGAATATGGAAATTAAAGTACCGGAATTATCTTTAGTCTTGCTTATTGGTGCATCAGGCTCAGGAAAAAGCACTTTTGCCAAAACACATTTTGGTAATTACGAGGTTGTTTCTTCTGATGTGTGCAGAGGAATTATATCAAATGATGAGAACAATCAGTTTGCAACAAATGATGCCTTTGATTTATTGAATTTCATAATTGGAAAAAGACTCAAGAATGGACATCTAACCGTGGTGGATGCAACGAATGTCCAAGCCGAATCTCGAAAAGGGCTGATTGAACTAGCAAGACAATATCATGCCTTACCTGTGGCGATCGTTTTAGACTTGCCTCAAAGGGTTTGCGAAGATAGAAACGCAAACAGGCAGGATAGAAACTTTGGGGATCATGTAATTAGACAACAAAAACAACAACTTAAAAGGTCAATAAAAGGACTTAAACGGGAGGGCTTTAGAAAAATTTACGTTTTAAAAAGTGAGGAGGAAGTAAATTCCGTGTCTAGCATCATTAGAGAAAAGCTCTATAATGATAAAAGAGAGCTTCAAGGGCCTTTTGACATAATTGGAGATATTCATGGTTGTTATGAAGAAACAATTGCCCTTTTAAAGAAACTAGGCTATATCATTTCTTCAGTTGAGAATGATGGAAGAAATTATGGTCTGGAAATAAAGCACCCTGAGAATAGGCAGGTGATATTTTTAGGTGACTTAGTAGACAGGGGCCCAAATTCGCCAGCGGTTTTAAAATTAGTGATGAGTATGGTACGCAGTGGCTCAGCACTTTGCGTCCCTGGGAACCATGATGTGAAGCTTCAAAAGAAATTGAATGGGAGAAATGTTCAGTTGAAACACGGTTTAGCCGAAACAATGGAACAATTGGATAATGAAACACCTGAGTTTATCGCTGATCTTAAAGAGTTTTTATACAGTCTGATAAGCCATTACATTTTGGATGAAGGAAAATTGGCTGTTGCCCATGCTGGAATAAAAGAAGAGATGCAGGGTAGAGGTTCAGGTGCAGTAAGGTCATTTTGCTTGTATGGGGAGACTACGGGAGAAATTGACGAATTTGGATTACCCGTTAGATACAACTGGGCCTCCGAGTATAGAGGAAAGGCAAAGGTTATTTATGGTCACACCCCGGTACCTAGTGCGGAATGGCTTAATAAGACTATTGATATTGATACCGGTTGTGTGTTTGGAGGGAAACTTACCGCCCTGCGCTATCCTGAAGATGAATTAGTCTCCGTTAAAGCGGCAAAAGTGTATTCAGAGCCCGTAAAACCCTTATTATCAGAGCCTGACTTAAAGCTAAGTCATCAGCAGGAATATGATGACTTGTTGAATATCGATGACGTAATAGGAAAACGAATTGTGCAAACCCGCCTGCGAAGCAATTTGACGATTCGAGAAGAAAATTCTATTGCCGCATTGGAAGTTATGAGCCGTTTTGCAATAAACCCTAAATGGCTCATTTATCTACCGCCAACAATGTCACCATGCGCCACAAGTGAACTTCCAAACTATTTGGAACACCCAAAAGAAGCCATCAATTATTATAAGAAAAGAGGAATCGAAAGAATCGTATGCGAAGAAAAGCATATGGGTTCAAGGGTGATATTAGTGGTATGTAAAAATGAAGAGACAGTTTTAAATCGTTTTGGAATCGAAAATGAGGGAATTGGCATCTGTTACACCCGAACTGGGAGAAACTTTTTTAACGATGCTGCTTTAGAAAAGGAGTTTCTAGCTAGAGTTCAAAAGGCTTTAAGCGTATCAGGCTTTTGGGATAAGTTTAAAACTGATTGGGTTTGCCTGGATGCTGAATTAATGCCATGGTCTGCAAAAGCTCAATCTTTATTAAAAGACCAATATGCTTCAGTAGGTTCAGCTGCCAAAGGATCTTTGAGTTCAGTTGAACAAACACTTCAATCAACAAAAGACAGGGGTATCTCGGGGGTTGAAGGGATTTTAGAAAAATTCAGCTATAAGAAGAAAGCTGTTTCTAAGTTTATAAATGCTTACCGGAATTACTGTTGGGATGTCAATTCAGTTGATGATTATAGATTAGCACCATTCCATATTCTTGCCACTGAGGGCGCGGTTCATGTAGATAGAGACCATCTCTGGCATATGGAGAATATAAAGGAAGTTTGCTATGCAGACAAAGAAATACTTACAGTCACGCCCTACAAAATTGTGGAAACTAATGATAGAGAGAGTGTTCAAAAGGCCATTGACTGGTGGGCCGAAATGACAAATAAAGGTGGAGAAGGAATGGTGGTTAAGCCTTTTGACTTCATTTCATTCGGTAAAGAAGGGCTCTTACAACCGGCGGTTAAATGCAGAGGTAGTGAGTATCTGAGGATAATTTACGGGCCTGAGTACGACCTACCAGAGAATTTGCAGAGGCTTAAAAACAGGGGTTTATCGAGAAAGCGCTCTTTGGCACTAAGGGAATTTGCTTTGGGAGTAGAAGGATTAGAGCGGTTCATAAGAAAGGAACCTTTACGGAGAATTCATGAAAGTGTTTTTGGAGTATTAGCATTAGAAAGTGAAGATGTTGATCCACGATTGTAAGAACTTTTCTCCTATTAGCAACTTCTGATCCCTTTTTACGCAGTATATAGAGCAACTAAGCAAAGGAATAAAAGCTTCAGAATGGTTTAGTGCCGATCATGCCAGCATAGTAAGATCTACGAGTCTGGCTAGTGCCGATTTAATGCTGGAGATGCAGCTTAGCAATGGCAAAGTGCTTAAGAAGTTGATAGCGCCTCCAAGCCTATTGAAAGGGATTTTCGTGGACTATTTTATAAGTGGAGCTAATTACCACGATAAGAGTTTAAAAGTGCTTTTTATTAGGGTCTATAGTTCATGATGCCTCTTCTTTAGTTTGAATTGTCTGATTATGGATTAGTCTAATCTCATTTTATTAGTAGGGGGTTTAATTCGGCACCAGATAGTTTCCTAATAAAGAAACATTAACTTTGATAATCCCTTTCATTGAATGAAGCAAAAAGTTAGAATTGAATTAATGGAAGAGGTCGAAGACTTTTTAAGTGGATTAGATGATAAAGCGCGCAGGAAGATTATCTATAATCTTCAGAAAGCACAATTTATAAATGACAGTGAACTCTTCAAAAAACTAAGTCACACGGTTTGGGAGTTTAGAACCCATTACAATAGTAGCTATTACCGGCTTTTTGCTTTTTGGGATAAAATGGACAAAACTCGAACTGTAGTTGTTTCTACCCATGGGATTGAAAAGAAAAGCCTTAAAACTCCAATTAGGGAAATTAAAAAGACGGAAAGAATTAGGAGAAATTACTTTAATAATAAGGAATAGGATAATGAAGGCGAAAGAATTGAAAACAAAAAGTCTTGATGAAATTACCGACAAATTTATTGGTGAAAGTGGAACGGCAGCAAGAGAGGAATTCGAGAATGAATTAAGACTGGACTTAATTGGACAGGCAATTAAACAAGTCCGTATTGAAAGGAAACTAAGCCAGGCACAACTCGGCACCTTGGTCGGAGTTCAGAAGGCTCAGATTTCTAAAATCGAGAATAATTTGACCGACGCTCGATTTGAAACCATTTTGAAAGTGTTTAGAGCTTTGAATGTCAAAGTCAGCTTTAAGCTTGAATTACTGAACCAAAAAATAGACTTTGCAAGTTGATCGGTGGAATTAGCTGGGCTTCTCTTCCATAATATGGATTTCCCACGAGCGCTATTGAGCTTGGTTAAAGAGGATATAAAAAAAATGCCACCCTAAAGCAATTAGGATGGCAAATGACTATAGTTCTACTAGTATTTAATACTATTTAGAGCTCTAGAGCTTTCTTTACTTCATTGTTCATTAGTAGCTCGCTAGGGTTCTCGAGGGCCTCTTTAACCGCTACTAAAAAGCCTACCGATTCACGACCGTCAATTATGCGGTGATCATAACTTAAGGCAACGTACATGATAGGGCGAATAACTACCTGACCATTCTCCGCCATTGGACGTTCCACGATATTGTGCATTCCTAAAATGGCACTTTGGGGTGGATTAATAATTGGCGTAGAAAGCATGGAGCCAAATACACCACCATTGGTAATGGTAAAGGTTCCACCGGTCATTTCATCTACGGTAATTTTGCCATCGCGCACCTTGGTAGCCAATCGCTTAATATCCTTTTCAACGCCAGCAAAACTCATCGTCTCGGCATTGCGAAGAACGGGAACCATTAAGCCTTTGGGGCCACTCACAGCGATGCTGATATCTGCATAATCGAAGCTGATCATATTATCGCCGTCAATCATACTATTTACCTGTGGAAACTCTTTTAGAGCCCGTGCCACGGCTAAGGTGAAGAAACTCATGAAACCAAGGCCTACGCCGTGTTTGGTTTTAAAGTCTTCTTTATATTCTTTCCGAAGGTCGAAAATGGGCTGCATGTTCACCTCATTGAAGGTGGTTAGCATGGCCGTTTCATTCTTCACGCTCACCAAACGCTTGGCAAGCTTTCGGCGCAAGCTGCTCATGCGGGAAGTTTCGCTGGGGCGAGGCGAATTGCCAGGGCTACCCATGCTCACTTCCGCATTCATTGCGTCTTCCTTGGTAATGCGTCCGTCGCGTCCGGTGCCACTAATCTGACTGGCATCAATGCCTTTCTCGTCAATAATTTTACGGGCTGCTGGTGAAGCAGAACCGCTGGCATAGGTTTCTTTGCTATCTTCTTTTTTCGGGGCAGGAGCGGCGCTTTCGGTCGCTTTTTCCTCGCTATCTTCTTGCTTTGGTGCACTGCCACCTTCCGGTGCCTCGGCATCGGTGTCGATGGTTGCGATCACCTGACCAACTTCCACGGCTTCTCCCTCTTCGGCAATAAGCTTTATGAGGCCACTTTCCTCAGCGGGAAGGGCTAGGGTCGCTTTATCGGAATCGATTTCGGCAATTTCTTGGTCTTTTTCTACGTAGTCGCCATCAGCAACTAGCCAACTCGCGATTTCTACTTCGGAAACCGATTCTCCGGGTGAGGGAACTTTTACTTCTACACTCATGGTAATTATTGAAATCTAGGTGTTGAATATTTCTTTGATCAAAGTATTGTGTTTGCTGGCGGCCAATTTCGATGAGCCGGCGGCAGTACTGGCACTGGCAGGAATGGCCAACACTTTATTAACCTTTACAGGGAAGTGAATTTGGATGAACCAAGAGGCTCCCATATTCATTGGCTCTTCTTGAGCCCAATATATTTCATCGGCATTGGGGTAGCTGGCGATCAAATCGTTAATCTGATCATCCACCAAAGGATACATCTGCTCCAAGCGAATCATTGCCCGATCCTCTGGCATTTCCGAATCCCTTTGCTTATCCACATCATAATAGAGTTTACCGCTCATGAAAAAGAGTTTCTTCACTTTCTTGCGGTCCTCAATACGTGGGTCGTCTAATAACTCTTGGAAACTACCATTAGCTAAATCCTCTAAAGGCGATTGCACCTTAGGGTGACGCAACAAACTTTTGGGGGTCATTATAATGAGGGGCTTCCTAAAATCGCGCTTCATTTGGCGACGCAGTAAATGATAAAAGTTAGCAGGGGTAGTTACGTTTACTACCTGCATATTATACTGGGCACATTGCTGTAGCCAGCGCTCTAAGCGGGCGCTACTGTGCTCTGCTCCTTGTCCTTCATAGCCATGGGGTAAATAAAGTACCAAGCCATTTTGAACCTTCCATTTATCTTCGGCGGCCGACAGGAATTGGTCTACAATAATCTGAGCGCCATTGAAGAAATCACCAAACTGGGCTTCCCAAATTACCAGCGTTTCTGGCGAACTCATGGCATAGCCATAATCGAAACCAAGCACGCCGTATTCCGATAGTAGGGAGTTGTACACGGCAAAACGACCTTCTCTTTCGGGAATATTGTTGAGCAGCATATGCTCTTCTTCAGAGTCCTCCACTTTTACCACCGCATGACGGTGAGAGAAGGTACCCCTTTCCGAATCTTCCCCGCTGATGCGCACATTATAGCCATCAACAATTAAAGATCCATAGGCCATTAGCTCAGCCATACCCCAATCCAGACTGTTTTTTTCGTCCACCATTTTCCAACGCTCATCCATCAATTTCTTGATTTTCACGAAGAACTTTTTCCCTTCGGGAAGGGTGGTAATGGTGCGGGCAATTTCTTTGAGTTTCTCGATATCGAAAGAGGTGTCGATCGACTTCTCGAAATCTTCCGGCTCGGCGGTGCGGAAGCCGTTCCACTCATCCTCCATAAATTGGGTGATGGTGTTTTTCTCAATTTTTTTCGATTCATCGAAGCGCATTTCCAGCACTTCTTTAAACTCCGTTTCTAATTCCTTTAAAAAGGCTTTATCTATTAGTCCAGCTTCCTTTAGCTTATCAGCGTAAATCTCTTTTGGATTCGGATGCTTGTTGATGTTTTTATAAAGTAAAGGCTGGGTGAAACGTGGCTCATCACCTTCATTATGCCCGTATTTACGGTAACAAAGGAGGTCGATGAAAATATCGCGATTGTAACGTTGGCGGTATTCCATCGCAAATAAGGTGGCGTGGATTACTGCTTCTACATCGTCGCCATTAACGTGCAAAACGGGAGCCTGCACTGTTTTGGCAATATCGGTACAGTAAATACTCGAGCGCGCATCCAAGTAATTGGTGGTAAAACCAACTTGGTTATTAATTACAATGTGGATGGTTCCCCCGGTGTGATAACCGTCAAGGGTTTCCATTTGTAGCACTTCATAAACAATGCCTTGAGCCGCAATAGCCGCATCTCCATGAATGAGAATGGGCATCACTTTAGACTTGTCTTTGTTGTGATCGGTATTAATTTTAGCGCGTGCAATTCCCGTAACCACGGCATCTACCGCTTCCAAGTGGGAAGGGTTAGGGGAAAGGTTTAATTTTATTTTTTCACCATTATCCAATTCCTTGGTGGTGGTATAACCCAGATGGTATTTTACATCGCCATCAAACTCTTCATCGGTAAACTCTTTTCCTTCAAATTCGGAGAAGATGTCGCGTTGGGTTTTCCCAAAAATATTGGTGAGCACATTTAGGCGACCTCGGTGGGCCATACCCATCACAAATTCGGCTACTCCCAATTTTGCGGCGCGGCGAATTCCAAACTCCAAGGCAGGAATAAGACTTTCCGCTCCTTCAATGGAGAAACGTTTTTGACCAACAAACTTGCGGTTGATGAAGTTTTCAAAGGCTACCGCTTCATTGAGCTTGTGCAGTATTAGCTTCTTCTCTTCGGCGCTATAGTCCGGGTAATTATTATTAACCCTAATTTGTGCCTGCACCCATTTAATCCGCTCGGGATGGTCCAGATGCATATACTCAATACCAATGCTTCGGCAATAAACTTCCTCTAAGCGTTGGATGATGTCTTTTAAGGTTTTACTCTCATCAAAGCCAATTTCCTTGGCCGCTTGAAAAGGTAAGTTAAGATCGCTTTGCTCTAAACCAAAGTTTTCAATGGCAAGGCTTGGATCGTATTTACGGCGAGTACGTACCGGGTTAGTTGCGGTAAAGAGGTGACCTCTGCGACGGTAAGCGTCGATTAGTGCTAAAACCTGAAATTCTTTGCGAATCTCTTCTACAATTTCCGAGTGATTAAGGGCAAAGGCGGATCCACCTTCACCATCATACTCTTCAAGAGCGAAGTCGTAACCTTGAAAAAAAGCTCTCCAACTAGGCTCAATGCTGTCGGGGCTCTTTAGGTAAAGCTCGTAAAGTTCATCTATAAAGGTACTGTGTACTCCTCCAAGAAAGGAAAATCTGTCCATGATGGTCGCGTGGCGAAATTGGCTACAAAATTATAATAAATATAGCGCGTTATTTGAACGATGCTTTTAAAAATTTTAATGCTACTATATTAAGCATCTTGACCTTATTTTTGTTTACATGAAAAAGCTCTATCTACCTCTATTTGTTTGCTTTCTATTTTCCTTTGCCGCCGAAGCACAAAGTGAGCGCTTTCGCAAAAGGCCTAAAACAAGTCCAAGTCCAAAAACTGAAGTGGATTCGAGCAGTCAGAAGGCAGCAGCAGCGAAATCGGAGCCCAAGGGATTTATGGATCGATTGGTATATGGCGGTGGTGCTGGTTTAAGCTTTGGAGACAATACCAATATTTTTCTTGCCCCACAGGTGGGATATCAGATAAATGATAATTGGGTTGCGGGCCTAGGCTATATGTATAACTACGCAAAATGGAATACCATTTTAACTTCTAATGGCTTTCAGGAGGTGGATTTTGAAAATCAAATTCATGGCCCCAATGTATTTGCGAATTACAATTTATTTAATTCCGCTTTTGTAGGCACTCAGCTGGAGGTGCTAAATCATGATGTGTACACCTATAATAATTCCCGTGGCGCTTTTGATATAAGTAATGCCTGGACCCCGGTTTTATTTATACAAGGCGGTATTTACCAGAAATTGGGGAATGGAGGCTTTATGCAGATTGGCTTACGCTTAAATGTTTTGCACGACGAAAGTTCTCCTTATGCGCAATCGTGGGCGCCTATCTTTCAACTCTTCTTTTAAATCCTTCCACTGTATTGGGCTCTAAAAAGCACTTTTTGGGCTTCGCGTTCCAATAGGGCTTGGGCCAATTGTTCGGGGTTTTCCTTGGCGGTGATGGCAAGATCTACTCGATAGAGCAATTGGGAAAGATCTAAATTCGCTAGGTTCTCATGCAGCCATTCCGCGAGCCAGTATTGCAAATTCTCTTGGGGAATATCGATTATATCCAGCTGCAAATCCTTGGCTAATTGGCCTCGTAATTCATGGAGCAGAAAAGCCTTCTGCGGCAGCATAGCAGTAAACTGCGGCCAGTACTTTAGCGATCTCGATGACTGAGCCATTGAGCAAAAGCTGCGAGTTCCTTTTTTAAACCTTGATTTTCGCCCTGCGCCGCTTCCAAGGCCGAAAGGGCGCTTTGAAGTAAGCGATCGCGCTCGGCCTCTGCTTTGGCTTTGGCGCCACTCTTTATCATTAAGTCACACCAGGCTTCAACCTTGCTTTCTTCATTTACAAATGTCGATTGGTTTAAGCTTTTAAAGCCCAAAGGGTCCAGTTCCTTGGTATAAATCATGAGCAGGGTTTTTTTATCCTGCAGGATATCGCCCCCCGGTTTTTTACCTACTTTTTTAGGATCGCCATAAGCGTCTAAAAGGTCATCTTGAATTTGAAAAGACAGTCCGGCATCAATGCCAAATTGGTAAAGAGAATCCGCCGATTTTTCATCTGCCCCTCCGCATAGGGCTCCAATTTTTAGGGCCGCTCCCAATAACACTGCCGTTTTCTGGCGTATCATTTCGATGTATTCAGCTTGACTTACATCTTCGCGGGACTCGAAGTTCATGTCGCGCTGTTGTCCTTCGCAAATTTCTAATGCGGTTTGGGAAAAGCAGGCCAATACAGCCGGTAAAATCGTCGCATCAACTTGCGCGATGTATTGATAGGCTTTTACCAGCATGGCATCGCCAGAGAGAATGGCGATGTCGCGATTCCATTTTTTATGCACCGTTGCTTGGCCCCTGCGGATATCCGCTTCATCCATAATATCATCATGCACCAAAGAGAAGTTGTGAAAAACCTCCACTCCCAGGGCCGGCATAAGAGCCTTTTGTGCTTCGCCTCCAAAGAGCTCGCAAGCGGCGAGGCTTAAAGCAGGCCGCAAGCGCTTACCACCCAAGGATAAAATATAGGCCATGGGTTCATATAGCTCTGCGGGTTGATCATCAAATTTTTGGGCACTTAGGCTGTTTTCAACCTCTTGCACATAAGCAGGAATTCGCTCCATTTAGTCGTTTTTCAGAAGGTCGATAAGGTAGCGGCCATAGCCACTTTTTACCAAGGGACTAGCGATTTCTTCCAATTGGCTATCATTAATAAAACCATTGCGCCAGGCGATTTCTTCAATACAGCCAACTTTGAGACCTTGACGTTCCTCAATTACCTGCACAAACTGTCCGGCTTGCATTAGGCTTGGGAAGGTGCCCGTATCCAGCCAGGCCGTTCCTCGATCGAGAATCCCTACTTGGAGTTTACCTGCACTTAAGTATTGCTTGTTTACATCGGTAATTTCATACTCACCGCGGGGTGAAGGTTTTAAATCCTTGGAAATTCCAACTACGTCATTATCGTAAAAATAGAGTCCCGGTACCGCATAGCGCGATTTTGGTTTAGCCGGCTTCTCCTCAATGGAAATGGCCTTTAAATTAGCGTCAAAGTCAACTACTCCATAGCGCTCCGGATCCGAAACCTGATAGGCAAATACAACGCCACCATCTGGATTTTTACTGCTTTGGAGAAGGTCGGCCATTTTAGAGCCGTAAAATATATTGTCCCCTAAAACTAGGGCTACACTGTCATTACCAATAAACTCTTCCCCTAAAACAAAGGCTTGTGCTAAACCATTAGGGTCATGTTGAATGGTATAGTGGAATTCGCAACCGATGCGACTGCCATCGCCCAAAAGCTTTTTAAAAAGCGGCATATCATGAGGGGTGGAGATGATAAGTATCTCTCGAATACCCGCTTGTAATAAGGTGCTTAGGGGATAGTAAATCATCGGTTTATCGTAAACCGGCATAAGTTGCTTACTAACCGCTAGGGTTAATGGGTGTAATCGGGTACCGGATCCACCGGCGAGAATGATGCCTTTCATTATTCAGGGTCTTTGGTTGATTTAGAGCTACTCATCGTCATCTTGGTCTTCCTCATCATCGTAGATAGTAATATACGGTTCAGTGAAGGATTTGTTGATGATCATTTTCTCAAAGCTAAGTAATAAGGTTGGTAAAAGGAGCAAATTTCCAATCATGGCAATAACCAGGGTGATACTTACCAATATGCCGAGGGCTACAATTCCACCAAAGCTAGATGCGGCAAAAACACTAAAGCCGAAGAACAAGACAATGGAGGTGTAAAACATACTGACGCCCGTTTCGCGAATAGCGCGTAAAACCGACTGGCCAATATTATAATTGGTTGCTTTTAGCTCTTGCCGATACTTGGCTAGAAAGTGAATGGTATCATCGATGCTAATGCCAAAGGCCAAACTAAAGACCAAGATGGTAGAAGGTTTTAGGGGAATACCAAAATAGCCCATAATTCCGGCGGTCATAATGAGCGGGAAAATATTAGGGATTAGGCTTACCAGCACCATGGCAAAGGAGCGAAAGATAAGGGCCATAATTAAGGCGATTACCGCCACCGCTAAGGTGAGGCTTACTACCAGGTTTTTAATGAGGTAGGTGGTTCCTTTTTGAAAAACCATCCAGGCACCAGTTACGGTAACATCATAGCGTTCCATGGGCAAATGGGCGGCGATATTACTATCGAGGGCCGCTTGTAAATAGGCCGATTCCTCCTTGCCCATATCTTCCACTTGCATGCTTATGCGGGCATATCTTCCACTGCTGTCGAGAAGGGACTCTAGGAGGCGCGCTTCATTATTTGCTTTGGGGAGGTAGGACATAATAAAACTCCGGTCTTGGGAATTGGGGAGTTCATAAAAGTCGGGGCTTCCACGGTAATAAGCCTGCTTGGCGAACTTTAAACCATCTACCACCGAGAGGGCTCTGCTAATGCCAGGCACTGCGTTCATGGCATTTTGCAGGCGATCCATGCGTTTTAGGGTACTGCTTTTATAAGCGCCACCGGATTTTTTAGTATCAATAACCAACTCTAGGGGAACCACTCCGCCAAAGCGATCTTCGAGGAAACGCAAATCTTGAAAAACGGCATCACTTTTTTTAAACTCTTCACTAAGATTTCCGGTGGTGTAGATTTTGGAAATACCAAAGCTGGCAATAATTAAAAGGAAGACTAAGCCGCTGTACACATAAGGTCGATGGTACATGGACATACGGATTAACCAATCGATAAAAGCCTTAATCCATTTTTTGTCGAGGTGATTAAAGTGACGTTTTTTAGGAGGTTTAGCAAAGCTATAGATCACCGGAATTAGAATGATGGAGATCACGAAAACCATCATCACGTTAAGTGAAGCAACCGTGCCGAATTCCTTTAGGATGGTGCTATCGGTAAGGATTAAGGAGGCAAATCCCATGGCGGTAGTGGCATTGGTCATCATGGTGGCCGCACCAATTTTACGGATAACACGTTGCAGGGCCTTTATTCGATTTCCATGATCCTTAAACTCGGAGTGGTATTTATTGATGAGGAAAATGCAATTGGGTACGCCGATAACAATCACCAAGGAAGGGATGAGGGAACTCAGCATAGAGATTTGGTAGCCCAGAACCGACATCAGGCCGAAGGACCAGAACACTCCTAAAATAACCACTGCCAGTGAGATAAGCATGGCTCTAATACTGCGTAAAAAGGTGAAGAGGATAATGGCGGTTACCAGCATGGCTAAACCAACTAAAAGGAAAACCTCCGAACCAATTTTTTTGGTATTGGCCATGCGAAGGTGTGGTAGGCCACTAATTTTTATATCGCGACCAATTTCCTTTTCGGCATATTTCACCCTTTCCTTTAATTCTTCTACGATGCTAATTATATCGCGGACATACAGTTTCTCGGGATCTATTTGCACCAGCATAAGCGGCACCTCTCCATCTTCGCTAAGAAGCAGTCCCTTGTAAAAAGGCAGCTCGGCGTATAAACTGCGCAGGCTATCTAGTTTCCCGCTTCGAAAGCCAGGGTTTAATGATTCGTAGTAAAGCTGCTCTAAGCTATCGTTGCGACGGAGGTTTACAATATTAATGGGCGAAAGGACGCCTACTATGCCCGGCAGGCTGTTCATTTCATCCTGTAAAAGCTGCCATTGCGTATAATGCTCAGGGTCGAAAATATCGAAGCTATCAATAGCCAGGATAACCGTATTCCCTACCTGATTAAAGCGTTCTCGGAATTGATCATAATCGACTTGAGTAGAATCTGTTTTTGGTAATAGTCGAGAAAACTTAAAACTAACCTGAACATATTGCCCTTGCCAGGCCATAAAAAAGCTCAGCAAAAGCAAGATGCTGAGCATAGTTATTCTATTCCGTAATATGATTCGGGCAATGAATGTGAACATCCCTTTTAGCGGCCAAATGGAGTTTGGGCAAAACTATAAAAAAGCCGCTTAGCTAGTCTTGGCTAAAAACTGAACTTAGAGCTGAGTTTAAAAGCAAAGTTATCGATGGCCTCAGGAAGCTGATAGGGGCCATAGCGATAATAGAGTCCAATACCCGCCGCAAAGAAGTTAGAGGTGTAGAGGCGATTGAACTCCAGTCCACTTTCAAAAAATCCTTTACGAAGATCTTGAACCACTAAATTTAGATGTGGACTTGGGTCTTCTAAGCTACCAAAAGCCAAACGGTGTACCATCTCTAGATGGGGAGCGAAGTCTCCTTTGCGGAAAAAGATGCTTCTAAAATCCTGGCGCCACATGAGGGAGATAAAGCGATCATTTAAAAACTCATTAAAACGCATGGTTTCAAAAGAATTTCGATCGGCGAAAGAGCGAATGTTGGGGGTCCAGATATCATCTTCATTGCGGTAATTGGCAGCAGGACTAAAGAGTTTGGCGGCCGGCACATCGCCAATTACTACTGCCGATCTTAAACGTAAACTAGTTTCGCCAAAACCTCGTGTTAAGTGCTTATAATCGGCTTGCAGCATTAGGCGATGGTAGTCGAAGTCGGCATCCCAAAGCTCGCTGCTACCGCGGGCATAATGCAAGTTAAAAACTGGGTAGCGTTGCTTCAATTTTATTTTGCCAAAAGGAGTTTCGGCATATTCTTCTGCCGGAGCATAGCGTATGCTGGCGGTAAGCTCGCTAAAGCGAAAGGTGCTCCCTATTTCGTCTTCGGTAACAAATAAATAATCGCGGGTGGTACTGCGACGCTCGTGTTGTGCCGCAAGTTCAATATTAATGGTAGGGAAGGGGTCAATCCGCATTCCGCCTCTTAGGCGCTGACTGTAATCCCACTGTTCGATATAGAGGCGGCGATAGCTATTTTCAAATAGGCTGGGTTTTTCCATGCTGGGGATATCAAAACCCGAGGTTTCAAAAAGATCGCTTTTATAATCAGCGAAAAGCTCCCAGCGTAAATTTTTTATGAGCTCAATTCGAATATTCCCACCGTATTTATGGGCCTTATCGCCAAAACCGTAGGCATAATATCCACCCAGGGTCATCCAATCGATAAAATCGCGACGGGTTTCTACACCAAGGCCCAAACGAAAGCCTTCATAGGTATTATAGTTTACGATACTTCCAAGGTCGAGGTTTACCCAGTATAGAGGGATATAGCCCCTTTGAAGAGTAAGTAGGAGATTTAGGTTTTGCTCTAGGTTTTCCGCTTCCGATAAGCTATCGATAAAGGTGTAGGTATTTTGCTCAACACTATCTAATTCATAGCCTCTAAAGGCATTGAGTAGGGAATCTACTTCCTCCTGATCTTTTTCTTCAATGGTAAGATCGTTGCGGGAAATGCTGCTGCGATCGAGGCCAGGATTGAGGTTTATTCGCATGAGTTTGCGACGCATGATAGCCATAGGAGTGGCATCATTTATTTCCACCATCTTCAATTTAATATCAGCTTCAAAGCTAGTTGGGAACCAGGTATGTGGCCCAAAGCGTTTGTATTCCTGACGAATTTCAATGGGTAAGGCATCGGCACTAGCCGGGGTAGCACGCAGGTTTACAATGGCCCAATCGCGGGAATCAATATTTATAACTCCTTCCAAAGCCTTAAAGCCGGTATTTGGTCGGGGCCGGAAGCTAAGGGTGAAAATGGTATCGCCACTTTCGGTAAATAGACTATCCTCAATAATAAAATAGTAGCGCTTGGTGCTGCCTTTACTGATGGGATTAAGGTATTCTCCTCCTGAAATACCAATGTAATCTTGGTAAAAGGAAAAGGACTGCATCTGGGTAACCAACATGGCAAACATGGGGTTTTTAAAACCTGAAGTTCGGTTGGCTAATACCTCTTCATTATCGCGGGGTTTTTTCACTTTCCTTTCGGTGAGTGTCTCCATAAAAAAGAGATGCTGATTGGAGAAAAAGTCATGTAAGTTATAGCCACTGCTATCGATGCGAACAATGCTATCCGTGGTTTCGGCGCTCAAGCTGTCGATGCGATCCGAAAGCATAATGGTATCGATGCTTGGGTCTACAGAATCTAGAACGAGGGTTACAAAAAACTTGCTGTAGGAGAAATAGCTAAACTCCTCTAAGCTCTGGGGGTCATTGAGCTTTTTATTGGCCACCGCTCGGTTTACTATCCGGTGGGCCGGATTTTCACCCGGTAGAACCGTTACTTCCCCTAAAGTGGTACTTTTCTCAATTAGGACCACATTCATGCCTTCCTCGAGAATTTCCGATCCACTCAATTTCTTGCTTTCAAAGCCGATATAACTAAAGTTGAGATTGGAAATGGGCTCTTTTGCATTTAAATCGAAATAGCCATCGAGGTCGGTGGTGCCGCCAAATTTTCCGGAGTTGATACGGATATTCACGAAGGGCAGCCCTTGGCCTTCTTCATCTACCACGCGGCCAGATGCTTTGTTTTGGGCATAAGAGCTAATGCTGATAAGAGCAGCGCAGAGAAGGGTAAATAGTTTTTGCATAGGGGCTTTAAATATAGGACACTCAATTTACTTGGAGCGTTGCTTGGACGGCATCAAAAGTTAGGGACATAAAAAAACCCCGACTCAAGGCCGAGGTTTTAAAATTATAAGGGAATTTTTAAAGGGTTCCCCGATTTTCTTGCTCGCGTTCAATCGATTCAAAAAGGGCTTTAAAGTTTCCTTTTCCAAAACTCTTGGCACCTTTACGTTGAATAATTTCAAAGAATAAGGTTGGGCGATCGGCTACAGGCTTGGTGAACAACTGTAGGAGGTAACCCTCATCATCGCGGTCCACTAAAATGCCCCGTTTTCTCAATTCTGCTACTTCCTCTTCTATATCACCAACGCGATCGAGTAGATCATCATAATAGGTATCGGGAACATAAAGAAACTCCACCCCATTATCCTTCATTTGATCAACGGTAGCAATAATATTATCGGTTGCCACGGCGATATGCTGCACCCCCGAGCCATTGTAGAAGTCGATGTACTCTTCGATCTGCGATTTTTTCTTGCCTTCCGCTGGTTCGTTAATAGGGAATTTAATTCTACCATTTCCATTGGTCATCACCTTACTCATAAGAGCGGTGTACTCGGTAGAAATATCCTTATCATCAAAAGAAACCAGTTGAGCAAAACCCATTACGCGGGCGTAAAAGTCGACCCACTTATTCATTTCACCCCAGCCTACATTACCAACCATGTGGTCTATGTATTTTAAGCCGCTATCTTTTGGGTTATAGTGACTTTTCCACTCGGTATAACCTGGTAGAAAGGGGCCGTTGTATTCTGAGCGATCAACAAATACATGCACGGTATCGCCATAAGTTTTAATTCCGCTAAGGGTTACTTTGCCATTTTTATCCTCAATTGAGTAAGGCTCAAAGGCAGATTCGGCGCCACGTTTTGTGGTTTCGGCATAGCTTTTCTCGGCGTCATCTACCCAAAGAGCTACATTTTTAACGCCATCACCATGTTTGTTAAGATGCTCATTTATGGGGCCTCCGCCACCCAAGGGAGTGGTAAGCACCAAGCGGATTTTGTCTTGCATTAAAACGTAAGACACGCGATCCTTCACGCCAGTTTCTAATCCGGCATAAGCCACCGATTGAAAGCCAAAGGCCGTTTTATAAAAGTGAGCTGCTTGCTTGGCATTACCAACGTAGAGTTCTACGTAATCGGTTCCATTAAGGGGTAGGAAATCCTCCGCATCTGGGAATTCCTTTTTTAATTTAAGAGAGGTGTTATCGTAAACAGTTTCCATTTGCTGCGTTTTTTTGCAATTTAATTTTAATCTTCCAACCAAGATTGGTGATAGTTTCCAAGCTCAATATCAATGGCGTCTTGGGTCAACTTTAAGGGCGCAAAGGTATCAACCATTACCGCCAATTCGAGGGTTTCTTTCTGACCAATGCTTCTTTCATAGGCACCAGGGTGTGGGCCATGTGGAATTCCGGCCGGATGCAGACTGATAAAGCCTTTATCTACATGGTTACGACTCATAAAATCGCCATCTACATAGTAAAGCACCTCATCGCTATCAATATTACTGTGGTTGTAGGGAGCGGGAATTGCTTCAGGATGGTAATCGTATAAACGCGGTACAAAAGAGCAAACCACATAGCGGGCGCTCTCAAAAGTTTGATGCACGGGTGGTGGTTGATGCACGCGACCGGTTATCGGCTCAAAGTCTTTGATATTAAAGGCGTAGGGGTAATTAAATCCATCCCAACCTACTACATCAAAAGGATGAGAGGCATAGGTGATTTCATGTAAAATTCCTTCTTTTTTGGTTTTCACCACAAAGTCACCCATTTCATCGTGCACCTCTAAACTTTCTGGAGCGCGCATATCGCGTTCACAAAAAGGGCTGTGCTCTAGAAGCTGACCGAAATAGTTCCGGTAGCGCTTTGGGGTGTAGATGGGTTGATAAGAATCGAGAATGAAGAGGCGGTTGTCGGCATCATCAAAATGAATTTGATAAATCATACCTCTGGGGATCACCAGGTAATCGCCATAGCCGAAGCGCAAGTTCCCCATGAGGGTTTTTAGGGTTCCCGTGCCGCGATGAACGAAAATCATCTCATCGGCATCGGCATTTTTATAAAAGTATTCCGTTTGACTTTTAGTGGGCGCAGCCAGGGAAATATGCACATCATTATTAAAGAGCACCGAAACGCGACTTTTCAAATAGTCATCATGGGCGGGGACTTTAAAACCCTCCAGCATGCGACTTTTAATATTGTGATCTAGGGCTGCTTTTGGATTTAGATCGGCCACTTGCTTTACATCCTTCACCATGGTTGGACGATGCATGTGGTATAATAAAGAAGACATTCCGCTAAAGCCTTCGGTTCCGAAGAGCTGCTCGTAGTGCAGGCCACCGTCTTCCTTCTTAAAGGTAGTATGGCGCTTATGTGGGATTTTGCCTAATTTTTGATAGAATGGCATATTTTGAGATTTTTAGGGAATCAAATATTCATTTTCCGGATGGTTCGAAAAAGAACATTTATCAGTTTTTAGGATTGCTATGTAAATCGCCCCAGCGCATGTGGCTGTGGTATCGTTGTGGGTTTTGTTTTCCCTTGCGCAATTCGCGTTGTTCTTCCGCGCTGAGGTGCACTACTTCTTGGCAGTCATCTGAACAGCATTTCTCATGCTTTTCCGCACATTTTTCGCATTGAATAAAGAGCAGGTTGCAGGCTACGTTGGCGCAATTTACATGGCTATCGGAAGGCTCGCCACATTGATGACACTTGGATATTACTTCCGAGGAAATGCTTTCGCCAAGGCGCTCATCAAAAACGAAATTCTTACCATGGAATTTATTGGGTAATTCTTTAGTTTTTATTTGGCGGGCATAATCGATGATGCCTCCATGTAATTGATTTACATCTTTAAAGCCATGATGTTTAAGGAAAGCTGAGGTTTTTTCGCAGCGAATGCCGCCGGTGCAATAGAGTAGGATTTTTTCGTCTTCCTTTCCTTTTAATTTATCCAAAACTTCGGGTAATTCCTCTCGGAAGGTTTCTGCTTGGGGCAGGATGGAATTTTCGAAGTGGCCGATTTCACTTTCGTAATGGTTACGCATATCCACTACCAGCGCTCCTTCTTCCATGGCCTCATTCCATTCATTGGCATCTAAATGACGTCCTACATCGGTTACATCATAAGAATCATCTTCCAGGCCATCCGCTAAAATTCGCTCTCGCACTTTGATCACCAATTTTAAGAAAGACTTACCATCGTCTTCCACCGCAATTTTTAGGGGAATGTCTTTAAACTCTGGCTTGGCTTGAAGCTCTGTTACGAACTGCTCCCAATGATGCTCGGGAACATTCATTTGAGCATTTACGCCTTCTCGCGCCAGGTATATTCGCCCGAGGCAGTTGAGATGGCTCCACTCCTCAAAAAGCTGGTCGCGCATCGCTTGGGCATCTTCAATAATCACATAGCGGTAAAAGGATAGGGTTACCCGTTTAAAGTCTTCCGCCATAAGGCGTGCTTCTAACTCTTCGCGACTGTAGCGGTTTATTAAATTCTTTTTTCCGGCATTCGGATCCATGACTGAAGAAATTTTGGCAAAAATACGAAAGCTAAAATGGGGGGATATGATATTTGTTAGTGAATTGACTTCCAGCTGAATTCTGTTTCCACTCGTTTTATGAAACTGCCCAGAATAATAATATCGCTAGCCACGATTTTGAATGATAAACGCAATTTCTAATATTGTAAGGGAGAAAAAATGCTGAGGCCTAATAGACCTTGCCTTTGCATAGAGATTAAATACCTGATAAAATCTAACCAACAAAAATGACAAGAGAAGAGTACATTAATATTTGTAGTAGCTGCGCAAACCGTGGTTTCGATCCAAGCCGAGGGCTGATATGTTCCTTAAGCTCCGATTTGCCTGCCTTTGAAGATAAGTGTGAGGATTTCAAGAAAGATGAGACTATAAAAGAAAGGCAGGCGGTGGCCGAGTCGATTGAAGAGGAGCGAGATACAAGCTCAGCTAAGAACGACGTGATTTGGGGTGCCGTTTGGTGTGCTGGTGGTTTAATTGCAACGCTGGCCGATTTGGGTTATGTGTTTTGGGGGGCCATTGTATTCGGTGGGTTTCAACTCATTAAAGGCTTATCAAATGGCGGTGGAAAAGCTTTGTAATTTTTTTCGAAAAGGGACTGAAATTGGACTTTAAGTGGCTTATGTATTAGGAGTCATTTTTCATTTAAGGCTAGAAGTATTTGAGCAGCAGATAGGCCGGTGAGAATTTATTAATGGTCGAAATATCAGTGCTGAAGGGGAGCAGTAGCGCAGGCTTTTCTTAATTTTTAGATTATGATTTTTTATGGTCGATCGCCTCATTAACTATTTTGAAAAGTACAGCGCCTTAAACCAGGAAGAGCGGTTTTTTTTGCAGGAGCATATTGAAGTACGAAAACTCCAGAAAAACGATTTTTTACTAAGGGAGGGGGAGGTTTCCGAGGAATTCTACTTTATTGTGAAGGGTTCGGTGCGTCTTTTTTATTTGAAAGATATAGAGGAGAAAACGGCATTTTTTTATACCGAAGAAACATTTGTTAGCTCTTATGAAAGCTTTACAAAAGGTTTAGCTGCCAAGCATAATTTGCAGTGTATGGAGGAATGTGAGCTATTGGTAATTAGTCAAAGTTTGGCCCAAAAACTGCTCGATCGATTTCCCAAGTTTGAATTACTGGCGCGCATCATGATGGAATCGGAGCTAATTATCTATCAAGAAATAATTTCCTCATTTGTTAGTCGCAGTCCTACAGAACGTTATTTGCAGCTCCTCGAAACCCAAGGCGCTTTATTGCAAAGAATTCCACTGCATCAATTGGCGACTTACCTTGGAGTAAGGGCGGAAACGCTAAGTAGAATTAGACGAAAAGTGGCGGGCAAAAGCAGTTCTTGATTTTTGTCAAGCAATATTGTGGCAGGGCTGTGTTTCATTTGTGAAAAAATTATTCATGAAACGGAACTACCTTGTTTTGACGATTATCGGCACAATTTTACCCAATATTTTCGTGGTCCGCGAGTCGCTGGAGAGTGGCAATATTTTGTTGTATGCTCGTCCTATGGACACTTTTGCGGGGATGTTTGCCAATAATATTTCGTCCGCTTTTATTACCGACCTTCTCTTTATCGTTTTTCTTTTTTTGGGCTGGACCATTTGGGAAGCACCGCGGATAAAGCTGAAGAAACTTTGGTTGATTTGGCTGTACACCTTCGCCTTAGGAATCGCCGGAGGTCTACCGCTTTATTTGTACTGCAGGGAAAGTATTAAGGAAAGGGCGACCAAGAATTAATACCTTCGATTGTGAAAACGGCGGATTAATAATCTCTTTAATCTGCGCTAAGCGGAAGTTTAAAACATGGCAGAGGAGAAGGATGGATCAGAATTCGCGGCAAGAGTACATTTAGCTTTTCAGGAGGAAGGGGAGAATGAAATCTTTAAAAAAGGTCAATATCTCACCCGTGAAGGGGAGGTGGAGCGCAGGCTTTTCTTTATTGAGTCCGGGGCAGTAAAAATTTATTTCCTTTCGGAGATGGGTGAGAAGATAATCCGTTTGGGTTATGATGGATCTATCCTCAATTCCCTCTCTTCATTTTTCACCCAGGCGCCTTCCGACTTGTATATTGAAGCCATTCGGGAGACTAAGGTGAAGTATTTAACAAAGGGTAAAGTTTTAGAGCTTATTGCTAATTCTACTCAGTATCCACAGTTTTTAGAGTCCTTATTGATTCAGCAACTAGAGCGCGAATTGGATTTGCTGCATGATTCGCCATCGCTGCGGCTAGAAAGGGTTTTGGCGCGCAGTCCTCACCTTTTTCAGCATATTCCGCTGAAGTATATTGCCTCTTATTTAAGGATGAGTCCAGAGACTTTGAGTCGAATTCGAAAAGCTTGATTTAAATCAAGAACCAGGGGATTGAAGGGATGGATCTTTGCTTAAAAGTAGACTATGAAAATTCAACAGCGGGATTTGATCAAGGAATTGCGGGCAATGACGGCAGCTGCCCAAGAAGATTTAGCCTTATTTAAGCAAGAGCCAGAGGAATTGTTAAATGCCAAAACCGACGTGGGAAGTTGGAGTGTTTTAGAAAACATGGAACACCTTTGCAGATATGGCGCTTTTTATTTGCCGGAAATTGAAAAGCAGATGGACGCTAGCCAGAGCCCCGGAAGGACCTATTTTAAGTCGGGCCTTTTAGGTGATTATTTCGTTAAGATTATTCGCGCAGATAATAAGAAGAAGCTAAAGGCCACAGCGGAAATGGATGTTAGTGGTTCAGCTTTGGGGAAATCTACATTAAACCGTCTATCTCGGCAGTTGGAGTGGTTAGATCGCCTTTTACAGGAATCGGAGCAGGTAAGTTTAAACCGGGTGAAGACCGCCATTTCCCTAAGCTCTTTGGTGAAGCTGAGGTTGGGAGATACCTTACGCTTTTTGGTCCATCATAATGAACGTCATTTTGTACAGGCTAAAGAAGGCTTGCGGGACCTAAAGTAGAAAGGCTTGCTAGGAGCTTGCTTGGCAGTGGGAAGCATTTTTGGATAGGTTTTAGGGCAGGGCTAAAGGTGGAAAGGCCTTTTAGGCTTTCATATAATCTTGCCATTGGATGAGGATGTATTTCCACTTTCCATTTTCTTTTCGCTTTAGAAATCCGAATTCGTAAACAAAGAGGTAGACATCGCCTTTTTTATTCTTCCAGTAATTGGTGAAGTAGTTGGGGTTAAACCCGAGTGCTATAATATGCTCGGCTCTCACCACTGCTTTTCCGGCTTTATTAAATTGTCGGAGGAGGCGTCGGTTTAGCTTCAGTTGTTGATCCACCTTTTTAAAGAGGCTTTGATCTTTAACTTTATTTCTTTCGTAGTGGTAGTTGCTTTTGCAGTAGGGGTCACAAAATTTCTTGTCCACACGCCCCTCCAATTTTTTCCCACAGTCTAAACAGCTTCTCATTTTACACTTACGTTTAATTATCCGCATAAATCTACCTTTTACCCCAATCCCGGGTCCCCCTATCAGTTTATTTAGGCATTTAAATCTGATATTATATGCCTAAGAGACACATTACATTAAAGCATTTGGTGATTGCCAATGAGAAGTTTATTGGACTTCAATTCCAGCAGGATAAGGTTCTAAAAAGTTTGGCCGTCAGCTTGGGTGAGGCCAAATGGAGCAAGGAGTTCAACATGGTTTATGTACCGAACAACAAGGAAAAACTCAAATTAATTTTCAGCACTTTTCGTGGATTCGCCTGGGTTAACACCTCTTATTTTTTCCAGAACCGTCCTACGAAACAGCATTCGGGAGAAGTCATGGATGTAGAATGGTTTCGCAAGCGGAGTCCGTCGCCAAGTAGGCGAACTTGTCCGGAAGAATACTTATTAAAACTAGAGCTCCGCCGCTATGCCAATAACACGGTAAAGAGCTATATCAGTGCCTTTGAGACTTTTATTAATCATTTCAAGGAAAGGGATTTGATGGAGATTAATGAGGGGGATATTCGCGCTTATCTTCAAACAATGATTCACGCGAACAAGTCCGATTCGGCGATTAACATTGCCATTAATTCCATTAAGTTCTACTATGAAGTGGTTTTGGGCATGCCCAATCGTTTTTACCATATAGAGCGACCGATTAAGAAGAAGAGTTTACCAGAAGTAGTCTCCAAGGAGGAGGTGAACTTATTATTGAAAAACACCGAGAACATTAAGCATAAATGCATTATCTCCTTGCTGTATTCGGCTGGTTTACGCCGTAGTGAGCTGATAAATTTAAAGATCACGGATATAGATAGTTTCCGCATGTTGGTTCGCGTGAAAAACGCCAAGGGCGGCAAAGATAGATTGACCTTATTAGCCAAGCAGACCTTGACCGATTTACGCGAGTACTATAAGATTTATCGTCCAAAGGACTGGCTTTTCGAAGGTCCATTAAGAAAGCGGTACAGTTCTAGTAGTGTGCGTTGTATTTTGAAATCGGCCAAGGAGAAGGCCGGTATAAAGCGGAACATTACGCCGCATATGCTGCGGCACAGTTTTGCCACGCATCTTTTGGAGAGCGGCATTGACCTTCGTCGCATTCAAATTTTGTTGGGTCATTCATCCAGCAAAACCACGGAGATCTACACCCACGTTGCGAATGATTCCTTCAAATCCATCGTAAATCCTTTAGATTTGTAAAGGGGATATAAAATCAATTACCACCATATCCCTACGTTGTGTTTCATACTGACCCACCGCATATTTTAGCACTTTCGGTTTTTGCCAACGCTCAATTCCAACGCTCTAAAAACCAAAAGAGCTAAAATTTCCCAACGCTTGAATAAAAACTTGGAAAACATTTAGTATGTTTGACCAAATTAAGTCAAGTCAAATAAAGGAAAATGACAATCGGTCAGAAAATACGGGAGTTAAGAGAGAAAAAAGGAATGTTACAAAGAGAACTTGCCTACGAATTAAAAGTTGGAGATGCCTATTTAAGTAAAATAGAGAGTAATCAAAAAAATCTTAAAAAAGAACATCTGATAACTATTAGTAAGTTATTCAAATACTCATATTCTGAATTAGAAACTTTGTGGCTTGCTAATAAAGTTTATGACTTAATCAAAGATGAAAAAAAAGCAATTGAAGTTTTAAAAGTTGCTGAACAAGAAATAAAATACAGAAAAACACTATGACCTACTTTGAAGAATTAAGAGAAATTACGAAAACTATACCTACATCAATAATTGATTTCTCAATACCAAGAGATAGAACATCGCCACCAACACAGGCATCTTCTAACTTTATTACTAATAAAGAACAAGGAGATTGGGCAGAAGATTTGATTTTTAGAGCTATCAATGAAACTTCAGAGAATTATGTAGCTGTGCGTTATGGAAAATCAGATGACCTAATTGCTGGAGATAGTGGATTTGATGAATTCTATACAGACTTTCAAGATGAATTAGATACTATTGGAAAACGACCAGATTTACTAGTATTTAAAAAAACTGATTTTGATGCTAAACTTGGATTTGATATTAGCAACCTTGAACATTCTTCGATTACAGACTATGTAAAAAAATCAATTGCAGGTTTAGAAATACGTTCGAGTGCATTTCTTATTGATAAATACGAAAAAGAAATGCAAGACAGAACAGCATATCACCTTAAAGAAGCACTCGCTGTAAAAGACAAAATATTAGCTGAATATTCGGACATTTTAAAAGATGATAAGAAGAAACACTTTATAGATATCTTAAATAGCATCAATGAAGAAACAGTTAACGCTATAAACTTCAGAAGACCAAGTTGGAAAGCAACCGATAGACTTCAACAGCTTTCGTTACTTTTTAAGGACTTAAAAGATAATATAAACATTGTTCAAAAAAGAGATTATTTAAGTATTACGCCAAAAATAGAAGATGTTAAGGTCGTTTATAAATGGGCTGAAACATTCAATGTTCCACATTATTATTTTCAAGTTTTCTTTGACAAATCTTATGGAATATCATTTAAAAACATCTTGACTTTACTTACTGAACCTGACAAAGAAGGAACACACTATGAAATTAGTCAAGACATAAAGAATCAAAATAAAACGACTGTAAAAATCAATACACGTAATACAAATCAAGTTGCATATAAAGTACTTGAACCTGAACACAAAAGCGTAAGGAGAGAAATGGGTCGAGGACGATTATTATTTTACGTTAGCTTTGAAAAGGGAACTGCTTATTTAGATATTGACAGCCTTAAAGAATTATTAAACATAACAGATTTTTAAGATGGAGTTAGAAAAAATATATACGAATAAGACTAGTTTAACTCATCGTAAAGAATTTGCCCAATTTTTTACACCGCAACCAATTGCAAATCTTATGTCTGATTGGTTACTAGGCAACAAATCATTAAAAACTGTTTTAGAACCAGCTTTTGGTTTGGGAATATTTTCAAGGACTTTACTGACTAAACAAGATAAATTAAAAATTAAAGGTTTTGATATTGATGAAACAATTCTTAATGAAGCAAAAACACATTTCAAATCTCAAAATAATGTTTCATTGAACCTCGAAGATTATATGTATAATGATTGGAAAAACAAATATGATGGAATCATTTGCAATCCACCTTATTTAAAATTTCACGATTATGACAACAAACAAATCTTACAGGAAGTTGAAAATAATTTAAAATTTAAATTCAACGGATTTACAAATCTTTACACTCTTTTTCTTTTAAAATCAATTTTTCAACTAAAAAAAAATGGAAGAGCTGCTTATATTATACCATCTGAATTTCTAAATTCCGACTATGGTAAACTAGTAAAAGAGTACCTTCTAAAAACTAAAACTTTAAGACACTTATTTGTTATCGATTTTAAAGAAAATGTGTTTGATGATGCTATGACTACTGCATCAATACTTCTTTTAGCCAATGACAAAAACAATTCAGAAATAAATATATCAACAATAGATTCTAAATCTGATTTACAACTAATTGATACTTTTATAAAATCATATCCAAAAGGAAGAGGCGAATTTACTTTTAAACTAAATGATTTAGACCCAAATATTAAATGGCGTAAATATTATCAATTACAAAATTCAATTAATTACAAAAATCTTGTGCCTTTTTCTAATTACGCTAAAGTTGTTAGAGGTATTGCAACTGGTGCAAATGATTATTTTACATTCAATGAATCAAAAGCTAAAGAGTTTTCCATTCCAAAAGAAAACTTGTTGCCTTGTATTTGTAAAGCAAAAGATGTGAAGGGTAATTTCTTTACAGAATCTAATTATAAAAATTTAGTTAAAAACAATGAACTGGTATATTTATTTGATGGTAAAAACTCTAGTAATAAGGGTGTTTTAGATTACATAGAAAAAGGAGTTAAGGAAGAAGTAAATGAGAAATATTTAACAAAAAGTAGAAAACCTTGGTATTCTTTAGAAAATCGTCCACCTGCACCAATTTGGGTTTCTGTGTTTAATAGAAATGGGGTCAAATTTATACGAAATGAAGCAGGAATTTCTAATCTGACTACTTTTCATTGTGTCTATCCAACAAATTCAAATTTATTCTCAAAGATTAATAATGATTTACTTTTTGCTTATTTATTAACTGATGTTGCCAAAGAAATTTTTAGTGATAATAGACGTGAATATGGAAATGGTTTAAAGAAATTTGAGCCAAACGACTTGAACAAATCAAAAATGCTTGATTTATCCACTTTATCAGAATCGCAAGTTGACCGAATTTTAGACCTTTATACTGAATACAAAGAGAGTAAAGACGAGAAATTTATAAGTGGAATAGATGAAATTTTACGAATTGAATTTACCAACGCTAAAAGCCATACACATTTGCAATTCGCACCAGCCAACACAACACCAAAAATCACAAAAGAGTATGCCTTTTCCAACGCTACAAACTGAACGAAAAAAGTACGAAAACACAACAACGTATATAAAAAATAGCGGTTTAATCGCTTAATCGAAACAAAATGAATAAATTAAAGGTCAGTTATAATCCGAAAAATTAGTGCAAAAAATCCGCTACTTTTCATATACAAGACCGTTAGCGTTTATCGGTCACCACACCGCGCAGTTGAACTGGAAAACCGTTGCGCATAATTACTTCTTGATTTGACCAGTCAGGCTTTGAAAAAAAGACAGTTTTGGATTTTTTTGAGAGGTCAACCGGACATAAAAAAACGGACTGAATTGCGTCATTAATAATCCGGTTCGCAGCCCATATCGGCTTGACCGTATTGCGCTGAATCTGCAAATCGAAAGCTAGGCGCTGATCATATCTATTTTGACTGAAGGCTGCTTAAAAGGCGGACGATTTTGAAGGCCAGGTCGATTGGGGAAGGAATGTTGTTAAACGTTTTAAATAAAATGAACAAACGCTAACATTGTATAAGCACAAAACGGCTGGCGGCATTTAGATCTTCGCAACGCTGTTTTTGGTTGCGGCTAAATTTAGGATATTCACCAAAAGGAAGTGTAAGCCGTTCAGTGCTTATACTGGCCGTTAACGTGCATGCTCAGCACCGGGCCCAAGACGCTTCTTCTGAAAAGGGCCCTCCGGAATTCACTCGCCAATTACCGCGGCCTTGACCTCACTCGTTTTGGGTTTGGTTTGAGCAAACCAGTTTTCCGTTGAACTCGTTTTGACTATCTGTTTTGTGGCCGCTCGACTTGACCTTGCAGCCTAAAGGCGGAAAGTGGTTGACTAAAATCTTGACGAATCATACATCGCGAATTGTTGACATTAGGCTTTGTTAAAAGGCTGACCAGAATCGGCTCGGAAATAATAGGCTAGACCAAGAATGTTAGCTGGGTTATTTCTCGGTCTGACTAGAAAAAAAGAAATAATGCACGCACGATAACAGTGTGTAAACACAAAACGGCAAGTAACAGTAGCGGCTTCGCCATGCCGTTTTTTAGTCGTTTTTAAATTTTGGATATTTACAAGACATGAAGTGTAAGCCGTTCAGTGTTTACACTTAACGTTAGCATTTATTGGTCACCACAGCGCGCAGTTGAACTGGAAAAGCACTTCGTATAGTTACATCTTGATTTGATCAGTCAGGATTTGAATAAAGGACGCTTTTGGATTTTTTGAAAGGCCAACAGGACATAAAAAAACGGACCGTGTTAATGACAACATTGCGTCATAATAAATCCGGTTCGCAGCCCATATCGGCTTGACCGTATTGCGCTGAATCTGCAAATCGAAAGCTAGGCGCTGACCATATCTATTTTGACTGAAGGCTGCTTATTGGTGGGCGATTTTGAAAGCCAGATCGATCTGGGAAGGAATAGCGCTAAACGTTTTAAATAGAATTAACAAATGCTAACATTGTATAAGCACAAAACGGCTGGCGGCGTTTAGATCTTCGCAATGTTGTTTTAGTTGCGGCTAAAATTTAAGATATTCACCAAAAGGAAGTGTAAGCCGTTCAGTGCTTATACTGGCCGTTAGCGGTCAGCTGAAGAAATGACGGAAGAATTCAAAATAGCGATTGAAGAACTATACAAGACGTTCGAAAAATATCCTTTCAAATCAACCATTGAAGGGTGTCCGTGCTGTGTTTCTGACAATGACAAATCGACTTTACATTCCAAGCAATTAAGAGAATTAGAAGACGATGACGTTTCAAGATATGCATTCAAAGCAATGACCACTTGGGGAGATGTGAATGATTTCAAACACTATTTACCACGAATTTTTGAGCTCGCTGCAACAAGAAAACTGATTGTCGACACTTTTGTGATTTTGGGTAAGCTTGATTATGGAAATTGGAACGAGTGGGAATCTGATGAACAAAACTCGATTCAGAAATTTCTTAAAGCATGGTGGAAATATGACATTAATAATGCGACTTATTTCGACTCAGAAATTTTAATTGAACTCAACAAGAGAATACAAGACTTACCAACCATGTTGAATGATTGGAATGTAAGGGTCGAATCCCAGGGCTTCAAGAATTATGTCGACTTTGTTGAAAGTTACTATCCTGAATTAAAGGGAAAGAATAAATCTTTCAAGGAATTTAGTCAGGACGAGATTGAAACCCTGATTAATTGGATTGAATCTAATTCAGGGCAATTAGAAGAAGGATTTTTTAAATATGATAGCGAAGATGAAGAGTTTAGTAAAACAATATCGGACACACTTTATATGTTTGAACGAGTATGAAAATAAAAAGCCGAACCGCTAACAAGGTGTATAGTGCATAGCACCCTGCGGGATGCTACGACACCATACACAGACCGTTAACGTGCATGCTCAGCACCGGGCCCAAGACGCTTCTTCTGAAAAGGGCCCTCTGAATCTCACTCGCCAATTATTGCGGCCTTGACCTTACTCGTTTTAGATTTGGATTGGGCAAATCAATCTTCCGTTGGACTTACTTTGACCATCAGTTTTGCGGCCGCTCGACCTGACCTTGCAGCCTAAAAGTGGGAAGTGGTTGACTATAATCTTGACGAATCACACATTGCGCAATGTTGACATTAAGCTTTGGGAAAAGGCTGACTAGGATCAGATCGGAAATAATTGGCTAGACCAAGAATTTTAGCTGGGTCATTTCTCGGTCTGATTAGAAAAAAGAAATAATGCACGCACGATAACAGTATGTAAACACAAAACGGCGAGTTACAGTAGCGGCTTCGCCATACCGTTTTTTAATCGTTTCTAAATTTTGGATATTTAGTAGACATGAAGTGTAAGCCGTTCAGTGTTTACACTTAACGTTGTGGGCAATTTAAAAATCAGGCTCCCGTTAGATAAAAAATTTTTAATCTCCTAATGAAGTCATTAATCACAGTTCTTACAATCACATGCTTTCTACTATCTTGTAAAAAGGACGAAACCATTGATCCAAGCACAATAAGATATCATCTCATCTCTAAGCCTACACCCAATTTCAACGAACTGATTTTTGATTTCGACAAAATATTCGTTCAACAACTCATTGTCGATATAAACCCGGGCCATATTTTAGAAAATAACCAGACCATATCATTAAACCTAAGAAATTCTGACACCGTCTTTCTTGGGTCTGGTCAAGGAGGAGTCTTTTGTAGAGCTTGCACTACAGACAGTGTAAAATTTGAATTTAGACTGATAACTTCAAATTACAAGGTGAGGACTGACACATCAGAACTTTCGCTAAAAAAAGTCTATAATGTAAATCTACAAAACGTTGGATCATATGATCATAATTACGACACCACATCTGTCTATCTGTTTCTATCAGAAGGACAGTCAAAAGATATCTTTATTGAACTGGACGTAGATAAATCAATATTGTTGGACTCTAACAACCTTGATTGGATTAATCCTGTATTGACGGTATCAAAAAAATAAAAACTGCCCACAACAAAAAATAAACTCAAGGCGGCTTTAATCCCGCTCCGGTAGCGGCTTTAAGGTAGACAGGGAAACCTTTCGTTTCTTTACAAAATCACGGACGAAGCCGCCCTGCGTTTATTTAAGACGTTGTAGCCAATTTGACCAAATGACGAGATTCATCTTAATAGCCATTTTTCCCATTTACTGTTTGGGCCAAGACTCTGGCCTTGCAGAAAAAATTTTGGATTATGGAATTAAAGATTATCAAGACGGTAAGTATATAACTGCCCTTTCTCATTTCAACCGATCCATCGCACTTGACAGCACTAACCCTAAGACTTATTATTTTAAAGGTCTGACCTTTCTTAAGGGAAGCCGCGCTGACTTTGGCACCAATATTAGTGATAGTATTAAGTTTTCCTTCAGCAAGACGTTGGAACTTGATAGTGGCTTCTATCCAATAGCTTATAGATATCTTGCTGGCTCGGCCTTTTTCAATTCTTCCGAAGAGGCGGTTGACTTAATAGAAATAGCTACCAAGCAAGATTCTTCTAATCTTGTAACATTAATTCTCAGCGTACGCATTAAGCATCATTTTGAAAAAGAAAATATTCATCAAGACCTGAATAGGATAGTTGACTTACAACCTAAAAGCTTTCAACCTTATTACATTAGAGGACAATACTTCTTTCATACCGAGAACAAACCTGAACAAGCTTATCAGGACTTTCGTAAGGCATTGCGATATGCTACTGATGATGACCTTAACAATTTCGAAAGCTTTTATTTGACCTATTACCAAATACTTGAACGTACAGAGAGATTTTCTAAAATGAAGAAACTAAAACGTAGAAATAAGATTACCGAGGTTCAACTTGTAAAACTGAAAAAGTACAAGTACAAAATCTTTGAATTTGAAAAATAAAAAAACTGGCTACAACAACAAATAAACGCAAGGCGGTTCTAATCCCGCTCCGGTAGGGCGTTTAAGGTGGACAGAGAAACATTCCGTTTCTTTATAGCGCCACGCAGGTAGCCGCCCTGCGTTTATTTGAGACGTTAGCATTTATCGTTCACCACAGCGCGCAGTTGAACTGGAAAACGCTTCGCATAATTACATCTTGATTTGACCAGTCAGGCTTTGAAAAAAAGACAGTTTTGGATTTTTTGAAAGGCCAACCGGAAATAAAAAAACAGACAGTGTTAATGACAACATTGCGTCATAATAAATCCGGTTCGTAGCCCATCTCGACTTGACTGTTTTGCGCTGAATCTGCAAATCGAAAGCTAGGCTCTGACCATATCTATTTTGACCGAAGGCTGCTTATGGGTGGACGATTCTGACGGCCAGATCGATCAAGGAAAAAGTAGCGCTAAACGTTTTAAATAAAATGAACAAATGCTAACATTGTATAAGCACAAAACGGCTGGCGGCGCTTACATCTTCGCAATGCTGTTTTTGGTTGCGGCTAAAATTTAGGATATTCACCAAAAGGAAGTGTAAGCCGTTCAGTGCTTATACTGGCCGTTGTGTGCAATAGAACAAAACTTATGAAACTATATTTATCAAAAACACATAGTGACGAAGACGAACCCAAGGCGGAAGAGGGAAAATGGGGGATAATTTACTCATCAAAGAAAGATTTACTAAAGCTGTGCAACTTTTTTGATAAAGTCAGAAGTGAATTAAATGAACAAGAAAATATTCACATGCATTTTCGGGACTCCTTTGACGAATGGAATCGTGAAGAGTTTATTGACATAGAGGTCAACGTTGAAAATTAAGATGTTCGAAAAACTGACATATAGTGGAACAGAGTGCAATAACTATCTCTACTTCTCATTCGTCTCTGACTTCTTTGATACAGAAATCCTTACTAAGGAGTTAGGGATTGAGCCGACATCGCTTATGATAAAAAAAGACCCTGTTCCTAAGTCTACAGCTTGGAATTACCAAGTAGAAGTAGGAAATGAAACCGACTTGGAAACTCCTCTTGAAAAACTGATTGACATTTTTGAACCTAAGGTTGAAGTAATTAATCAACTGAAACTGGAAATGAATTTAGAAACTCGACTTCAATTTGTAATTGAAATTGATATTAATCCTGAAGCTTCAACACCATATTTCGGACTTAACAAAAGGACAATTGACTTTCTGGGTAAGACCGATACGGAAGTTGATTTTGACCTTTACAAGGCAGACACAATCGGACTTTTAAGCGATGAATAAAAAGAAAAAAACTGCACACAACAGCACCTATACGCAATGCCCTTCGGGACAATGCGTATAGCTGAAGCGTTAGCTGCAAGCTGGAAAAAAATGACATTCTACGATAACAAAAAGCATTTTCTGTATGACCACCTGACATTTCTTGAATCCATTGGACTACAAGGAAAAGATGGCAGATTTACAGACCATTTGAAAAGTATTGGAATTAAAGCAAGTGGAAAAAATTGGGATATAGACCATTCCGAAATAGATTGGACTGACATTGATAATCACCACCAATTCTTTTTCGACTATGAAGGAAATGAAAATGAAATCAAAGAATGGCTAATGAAAAGTTCAATTTCTGGCTATGACACTTTGTTGACTTGGTTATCATGGGACGACCCAATAATTCGGATTAAAACAGATGACTTCATAGAAAATTGGGAAGAGATCAACATTGCAGGTGGTTGGGAAGGAATCATTTAGACAACAGAAGACGGAAAATACTTTTTAGAGTTCACTGACGACTGGAAATACCATTTGAACAGCAACTTTGAGATAAAACCAGAAACGAAAAAAGAAAAAAAGCCAGCAGCTAACAAAGCCTATAAGCAATAGCACCCTGCGGGATGCTCCTGCTCATAGCCAAACCGTTAACGTGCATGCTCAGCACCGGGCCCAAGACGCTTCTTCTGAAAAGGGCCCTCTAAAACTCACTCGCCAATTATGCGGCCTTGACCTGACTCGTTTTGGGTTTGGATTGGGCAAACCAGTTTTCCGTTGGACTCATTTTGACCATCCGTTTTGTGGCCGCTCGACTTGACATTGCTGCCTAAAAGCGGAAGGTGTTTGACTATAATCTTGACGAATCACACAACGCGCATTGTTGACATTAAGCTTTGGGCACAGGCTGACCAGAAACAGCTCGGAAATAATTGGCTAGACCAAGAATTTTAGCGGGGTCATTTCTCGGTCTGACTAGAAAAAAGAAATAATGCACGCACGATAACAGTATGTAAACACAAAACGGCGAGTAAAGGTCGCGGCTTCGCTATGCTGTTTTTTAGTCGTTTTTAAATTTTGGATATTTACAAGACGTGAAGTGTAAGCCGTTCAGTGTTTACACTTAACGTTAACGTGCATGCTCAGCACCGGGCCCAAGACACTTCTTCTGAAAAGGGCCCGCTAAAATTCACTCGCCAATTATTGCGGCCTTGACCTTACTCGTTTTGGGTTTGGTTTGCGCAAATCAGTTTTCCGTTGGACTCGTTTTGACTATCAGTTTTGGGGCCGCTCGACTTGACCTTGCAGCCTAAAAGAGGAAAGTGTTTGACTATAATCTTGACGAATCACACATCGCGCATTGTTGACATAAAGCTTTGCGAAAAGGCTGACTAGGATCAGATCGGAAATAATTGGCTAGACTAAGAATTTCAGCTGGTTCATTTCTTGGTCTGATTAGAAGAAAAATAATGCACGCACGATAACAGTGTGTAAACACAAAACGGCGAGTAACGGTCGCGGCTTCGCCATGCCGTTTATTAGTCGTTTTTAAATTTTGGATATTTACAAGACATGAAGTGTAAGCCGTTCAGTGTTTACACTTAACGTTATGTTCAATTAATCGATGACGGAAAAAGGAAGAATAAAAATAGAATTTGGAATCCCTGAGCACGGTTGGTTGCCAGCAAAGCTCAATTATAGGGATTATCAATTAGAGCTTGAGATTTCTGATGTTCCTCTTGACCCAATGGTTCAACTTTGTGACGCTTTAATTCAAATTAGTAAAGGAATTAAAGAACCCAATCGAATTATATGGCATTTAGAGCCTTATTGTTATTATTTACAATTGATGATAACCGATGGACAATACAAAGTAACCATATTGGAGTCTGATGAGTTTGATAGCCCAACATAAATAACTAAAGAAATTATTGGAGGTTTTGACGAAATCGTACTTCCATTGTATCGTGGATTAAAGAAGTTTTGGTCACAATCCTTTAAGAGTCCTCATTGGGATGAATTAGATTCTAATAGAATTGAGGAATTGACCGTTCTAATAAAAATAAATGATTAGTGGTAACAATTTTAATATTGGATTTAGATGGAGTTTTAATTACAACACCTATTTGGAAAGCCGATGAAATAGATCCTGACGGATATTCTAAATTCAACGTGAATTGTGTAGATAATCTAAACAAACTTTTATCACAATCTGATTTCGAAATTTGGTTGAGTTCGACAAGGAGAACGGTTAAGACATTAGCAGAATTCAACGGAATTTTTAAAAATCGAAGTATTGAAAAAGAGATCAAAGGGTTTTTACCTGAGTATCAAGAGTGCAAGACTAGAAAAGATGAAATCACAAGATTTATTGAGGAGTTTAAGGTTTCCAATTTCTTGATAATTGATGATGATAAATCATTAAACGGACTGAATGAAAACTATAAGGATTACTTAATATTAACTGAATTGCAAAAAGGGTTTGACTCGGTAAAATTTGAACTTGCAATCGAAAAAATTAAAAAAAGAACATAACAATTTGTATGGTGCATGTGCACCCTGCGGGATGCAAACGCACCATACAAGAGACGTTAACGTGCATGCTCAGCACCGGGCCCAAGACACTTCTTCTGAAAAGGGCCCGCTAAAATTCACTCGCCAATTATTGCGGCCTTGACCTGACTCGTTTTGGGTTTGGATTGGGCAAACCAGTTTTCCGTTAGACTGGTTTTGACCATCCGTCTTGCGGCCGCTCGACTTGACCTTGCAGCCTAAAAGCGGAAGGCGTTTGACTATAATCTTGACGAGTCACACATTGCGCAATATTGACATTAAGTTTTGCGATAAGGCTGACCAGAATCGGCTCGGAAATAATTGGCTAGACCAAGAATTTTAGCTGGGTCATTTCTCGGTCTGATTAGAAAAAAAATAATGCACGCACGATAACAGTGTGTAAACACAAAACGGCAAGTAACGGTCGCGGCTTCGCCATGTCGTTTTTTAATCGTTTTTAAATTTTGGATATTTACAAGACATGAAGTGTAAGCCGTTCAATGTTTACACTTAACGTTAACGTGCATGCTCAGCACCGGGCTCAAGACGCTTCTTCTTAAAAGGGCCCTCCAGAATTCACTCGCCAATTATGCGGCCTTGATCTGACTCGTTTTGGGTTTGGATTGAGCAAATCAATCTTCCGTAGGACTCATTTTGACCATCCGTTTTGTGGCCGCTCGACTTGACCTTGCAGCCTAAAAGCGAAAGGTGTTTGACTATTATCTTGACGAATCACACATCGCGCAATGTTGACAATAAGCTTTGCGAAAAGGCTGACTAGAATCGGCTCGGAAATAATTGGCTAGACCAAGAATTTTAGCTGGGTCATTTCTTGGTCTGATTAGAAAAAAGAAATAATGCACGCACGATAACAGTGTGTAAACACAAAACGGCAAGTAACATTAGCGGCTTCGCCATGCCGTTTTTTAGTCGCTTTTAAATTTTGGATATTTACAAGGCATGAAGAGTAAGCCGTTCAGTGTTTACACTTAACGTTACCTGCAAGCTAAAAAGACCACACAACAGATAGAATGACACCTGAAGAATTTGCAAAGAATTTTTATTTAGAACGAAAATCCCTTGTGGACTTATATCTAAACTCAGACAGCAACATTGATGTTTCTAAACTGATTAAGGACTTAAAACTTGACGAGCAGAAGACTGAAAAAATTCGACAAATATTGAACGGTGTTCTACGAGATGCATTTTATACAACCTTGTTAGCACTTGACGGTGAAGCTCAAATTGGAGAACGACAAGAAGCATATAAAATTGAAGATGAAAACGGCAATGAACTGACAGGTGGTGAAATCGAAAGTTATGCTTGGGAATATTTCCACAACAACAAATTTGAGTTTGACAATTCAAAGGCTGATTTTATAGCAACACTGACATACAAGACTGCGGAACAAGGTGGACGAAAAACAGCTGCTAAATCAGGTTATAGACCGCAGGTGAAATTTGATTTTGAAGAAATGCAGACTTTGGGTCAACAAACCTTTATTGACAGAGAACTTGTTTTTCCTGGCGACACGGTCGAAGCAGAAATAAAAATTCTTTCAGCAGACTTTTTCGCAAATAAATTGAACGAGAATATGGAGTTTGAATTTAGAGAAGGAGCGACTGTTATTGGAACCGGAATTATTAAGCAGATAAAAAACGAAAAATTAAAAAAAGCTAGCAGGTAACACAGCATATAGCTTATGGCGGGTGAACGGCTGTCAGCAAGGTTTTCGCTCCTTAGCCAGCTTTGGTTTCGGTAGACAGGAAAGTGCTTCGAAACCGCCACAAGCCATATGCAAACCGTTAACGTGCATGCTCAGCACCGGGCCCAAGACGCTTTTTCTGAAAAGGGCCCTCTAAACTCCGCTCGCCAATTATTGCGGCCTTGACCTGATTCGTTTTGGGTTTAGTTTGAGAAAACCAGTTTACCGTTGGACTCGCTTTGACCATCAGTTTTGCGGCCGCTCGACTTGACCCTGCAGCCTAAAAGCAGAAGGCGTTTGACTATAATCTTGACGAATCACACATCGCGCAATGTTGACATTAAGCTTTGAGAACAGGCTGACCAGAATCGGCTCGGAAATAATTGGCTAGACCAGGAACTTTAGCTGGATCATTTCTCGGTCTGATTAGAAAAAAAATAATGCACGCACGATAACAGTGTGTAAACACAAAACGGCAAGTAACGGTTGCGGCTTCGCCATGCTGTTTTTTAGTCGTATTAAATTTTGGATATTTACAATACATGAAGAGTAAGCCGCTCAGTGTTTACACTTAACGTTGTGCTCAATTAGAAAATGGATACGAAAGAAAAGTCAATACAGGAACTTGAAAACGATTTTTGGCCAGACCAAAATGAATATCCGTCAGGATTGGTGGAAGGATGTCATAGATATAGAAAGATTAAACTAAAAGACCTTCAGATTCACCAAATTATAACCCTTCTGATTCAGGACATAGGTTCGGAATACCTTATGCCAATGGTTTTGAAACGAATGGACAATGACATTTCGGAAGAAGACGATTATGACGGAAGTTCATTTCTCGAAAGCATTGACTTTTTCAGCGATGAAATTTTTAAAAGAAGTCCTGAACTGCATAAAACGACTTTGGATCTTCTTGACCAAAAACAAATGGAAATCGAAAATATAATTGGTTGGAAACGGTTTGAAAGAATTAAAAGAAAAATTGAAGAAAAAAATAACTGAGCACAACAGCACCTATGCGCAATGCCCTTCGGGACACTGCGCATAGCTGAAACGTTAGCATTTATCGTTCACCACACCGTGCAGTTGAACTGGAAAAGCACTTCGTATAGTTACATCTTGATTTGACCAGTCAGGCTTTGAAAAAAGGACGCTTTTGGATTTTTTTGAAAGGCCAACAGGACATAAAAAAACGGACCGTTTTAATGACAACATTGCGTCATAATAAATCCGGTTCGCAGCCCATATCGGCTTGACTGTTTTGCGCTGAATCTGCAAATTAGAAACTTGACATTCTTGACACTTATTTTGACCGAAGGCTGCTTAAGGGTGGACGACTTTGACGGGCGGATCGATCCAGGAAGGAATCGCGCT